>NZ_JARUXQ010000001.1:0-522310 GCF_031451265.1 Caballeronia sp. LZ033
CGCATCAAGCTGAAGCTAAAAGGGCTGAGTCCTGTGATGTACAGAACTCAGCCCTCACGGCCCTAGCCCAAAACTGTCCAACTTTGCGGGGTCAGTTCACAAGCCGGGCGTTCTCACATGCAATCGTGACAGCGCACTTACGCCGCTTTCTTGCGGTTCTTGCCCATCATGCGCGTGATGTAGTACTGCTGGGCGATGGACAACACGTTGTTCACCACGTAGTACAGCACCAGGCCGGCGGGGAAGAAGAAGAACATGACCGAGAAGGCAATCGGCATGAACATCATCATCTTGGCCTGCACGGGATCCGGCGGCGTCGGGTTCAGCTTGGTCTGCACGAACATCGAGACGGCCATCAGCACCGGCAGGATGAAGTACGGGTCCTGCTGCGACAGATCGTGAATCCACAGAATCCACGGCGCGCCGCGCATTTCCACCGACGACAGCAGCACCCAGTACAGCGAGATGAACACCGGAATCTGGATCACGACCGGCAGACAGCCGCCGAACGGATTCACCTTCTCGGTCTTGTACAGCTCCATCAGCTGCGCATTCATCTTCTGCGGATCGCCCTTGAAGCGCTCGCGGATCTGCTGCATGCGCGGCGTGATTTCCTTCATGCGCGCCATCGACTTGTAGCTCGCCGCCGACAGCGGGAAGAACACCGCCTTGATGAGCAGCGTGAGCAGCACGATCGCCCAGCCCCAGTTGCCGACGTAGCTGTGGATCTTCTCCAGCAGCCAGAACAGCGGCTTGGCGATGATCGTCACCATGCCGTAGTCCTTCACCAGCTCGAGACCCGGCGCGATGCCTTCGAGCATGCGCTCTTCTTCCGGACCGGCGAAGAGACGGGCATCGACGTTGACGCTCTGTCCCGGCGCGATCGTCTGCGCGGGCAGCTTGACGCCGACGCGGTACAGATCCGGATCGATCTTCTCGACGTAGATGTCGCGCTTCACGCCCTGTTGCGGAATGAACGCCGACGCGAAGTAATGCTGGACCATCGCAATCCAGCCGTTGTCGGCGGAGTTGACGTAGTCCTGCTTCTTCTTGTCGATGTCGCTGAAGTCGATCTTCTGGAAGTGCTTCTGATCCGTATAGACCGCCGGCCCGATGAACGTGTGCGAGAAGCGCGGCGTTTCCACCGGCGTGTTGTCGCGCACCAGTTCCATGTACACGGCCGGCGAAACCGGCGTCGTGCCGACGTTCTCGATCTTCGTATCGACGTTGATCACATAGCTGCCGCGCGTGAACGTGTAGGTCTTGATGACCTTCACGCCGCCCTTCACCGGCGATTCGAACGCGATCTTCAGCGTCTTCTCGTCACCGGTCAGCGAGGTCTGGCCAGGAATTGGCGTGAAGACGTCGTTGTGGTTCGGGAAGTCGCCGCCGAGCAGGCCGGTGCGCGCCAGATAGGTGTGGTTCGCGGTGTGATCGAACAGGGTGATGTAAAGGTTCGGCTGCTTGCCGTCGCCTTCCTTCATCAGCGCCAGCTTCGAGAGCGTGCCGCCGCGCGTGTCGATTTCACCCGAGTACACGTCCGTCGAGAACTTGACGACCTGCGCCTGGGCCGTGGCGGGCGGCGTCGTCGTGCCGGGCGCGGCGCCGGCCGGTGCGTTCGGCAGTTCGGAGGGCTGTGCGCCCGGCGTCGCCGATCCGGGTGCGGGGTTGGCGGCGGTCTTGGCCGGCTGCGTCGCGCTCGGGAAGAACATCGACGGGCGCCCATGGTCCCGTTGCCAGTTGTCGAACAGCAAGACAACTGACACGAAGAAGATGACCCATAGGACGGTGCGTTTGATATCCATGCGTTGTCTCAGTGTCGATCGGAAAGCGCTTCAGCGCCGTTTAGTGTTGAAAGCTTGTTGCGCGCGGACGGGTCCGACGATGCGGAATCCGGTTGCGAAGCTGGCTTGTCGGGTTCGCCGACGTGCCCCGGAGGAGCCGGCACGAGATCGATGCCGCCGGCCGAGAAAGGATGGCAGCGGCAGAGCCGTTTAACGGCGAGATACGTGCCGTGCGCGGCGCCATGATACTGGATTGCTTCGCGTGCGTAGTCGGAACAGGAAGGATAAAAGCGGCAGCGGTTGCCGAGCAGGGGGCTCACAGCAAGCTTGTAGAAGCGCAACAACGCGAGGAGTGCCGTTTGCATAAGCTTCGCGCTGCGCGCCGGGTTCGTCACGGAGACGAACCCTGGCGCATCTGCGCTTCATGACCCGGGTGAACTGCTCGGGCCGGATGAATCGTCGACGGCGGGCGCCTTGGGCGGCTCCGTCACGGAATCGGCCGAACGGCGCGCTGCTTCGCGTACCGCACGGTCGAACAAGGCTTCCAGTTCCTGACCGATGAGCGCCCGAAGCGGCGGAGAACTCGCGCTCGGCATGGCCTTGCGGTCGATCTTCAAATGCAGCCGCACGAGAATGTCGAAGCCGCTCAGCTGTTCGCGCCGCAACCGGAAGGCATCGCGCGCCAGCCGTTTGACCAGGTTGCGCGTGACGGCGCGCGGCGCCTGCTTCTTGCCGATGACCAGCCCGAGCCGTGCTGCATGACCCGTTGGCTTGCCGTACAGGACGAAGTGCGGCGAGCGTCGCCAAGGGCGCAAACGAAAAACGGATGAGAACTCATCCGTTTTCAGCAGCCTTGCGGCCTTGGGGAACGTGGCCTGCGCCGGCAACTGAACGATGTCCTGATTCAAGACTTCTGTGCGGCGCATGAGCGGCTCGTCGGCAGAAGCGCCGCGAGCGGCCATCTGCGCCAGTGCCAGCAGACTCAGACTGCCAGGCGCTTGCGGCCCTTCGCGCGACGAGCGTTGATGACCTTGCGGCCACCCGCGGTCTTCATGCGGACGCGGAAGCCATGGGTGCGCTTGCGGCGCGTCACGGAAGGTTGGTAAGTACGTTTCATGGTGCTCTCACTTGAGTTGATTGACCGCGCGGGCTTGGCTCCAGTGTGGTCACTGCAAGCGCGATGGCCGGAGGTTCAGGAATTCTGTTTTCGCGGAACCCGCTATTTAAACTGCTTTTCACTTGACCGTCAATAGGTTAGCAGCACGCGAGGCGCGCGCCGGCCGCTTTTTCATGCTTCCGGGACCCTGATGTGTCCCTGTGGATAACTCGCGCGCCAGTCTCTTTTGGCGTTAGAATCTCGCCTTACTCCCAAATATCCGCCTGCTGCTTCGGCTCGCTGTCCGTCCGCAAACCCTTGCGGCGTAAGGCTCCGGAGCACGTCTGCTCGGCTGTGCCGGGACTTGCCGTCAACGGACGAACGTTCGGCAAGCACGGCCGTCAGGTGCGCGGAGCAACCAAAACGACCGCATTCGATGAACGATTTCTGGGAACACTGTTCCGCACTGCTGGCCCGGGAACTGACGCCGCAGCAGTACGTCACGTGGATCAAGCCGCTGACCCCGGTCGAATTCGATGCCGATGCGCACATTTTGCGCATCGCCGCTCCCAATCGTTTCAAGCTCGACTGGGTGAAAAGCCAGTTCGCCGGACGCATCACCGACGTCGCGCGCGATTTCTTCAGCGCGCCCATCGACGTCCAGTTCGTCCTCGACCCGAAGGCCACCGCGCGCAACGCCATTGGCGGCGGTCCGAACGCCGCACCGCGGCCGAGCGCGCCCGCCGCGCCGCGCGCACCGGCGCCGGCCGCGGCCGTGCCGCCCGCGCCGTCGGTCGTCGCGCACGCCAACGCGGCCGCGCACATCAACGCGCTCGCTGCCGAAGCCGCCCAGCACGCCCAGGCAACGCCCGAAGATCCGGCCGACCTCGACCTTCCGAGCCTCGATGCCAACGAAGCCGCCGCGGGCCGTCGCACGTGGCGTCCGGGCGGCGCGCCGCCGGCCGGCGGTGAAAACGATTCCGCCTACGAGCGTTCGAAGCTCAATCCGGTGCTGACCTTCGACAACTTCGTGACCGGCAAGGCGAACCAGCTCGCGCGCGCGGCGGCCATCCAGGTCGCGGACAATCCCGGCATCTCGTACAACCCGCTGTTCCTGTATGGCGGCGTGGGTCTCGGCAAGACGCACTTGATCCACGCGATCGGCAACCAGTTGCTGATGGACAAGGCCGGCGCCCGGATCCGCTACATCCACGCGGAACAGTACGTTTCGGACGTCGTGAAGGCCTATCAGCGCAAGGCGTTCGATGACTTCAAGCGCTATTACCACTCGCTCGACCTGCTGCTGATCGACGATATTCAGTTCTTTTCCGGCAAGTCGCGCACCCAGGAAGAGTTCTTCTACGCGTTCGAGGCGCTGGTCGCCAACAAGGCGCAGGTCATCATCACGAGCGATACGTATCCGAAGGAAATCTCCGGCATCGACGATCGTCTGATCTCGCGCTTCGACTCCGGCCTGACGGTGGCAATCGAGCCGCCCGAGCTGGAAATGCGCGTCGCCATCTTGATGCGCAAGGCGCTGTCGGAAGGCGTGAGTTTGTCGGAGGACGTGGCGTTCTTCGTGGCCAAGCATCTGCGCTCGAACGTGCGCGAACTCGAAGGCGCGTTGCGCAAGATCCTCGCGTATTCGAAGTTCCACGGACGCGACATCACCATCGAACTGACCAAGGAAGCGCTGAAGGACCTGCTGACGGTGCAGAACCGCCAGATCTCGGTGGAGAACATCCAGAAAACGGTGGCCGACTTCTACAACATCAAGGTCGCCGACATGTATTCGAAAAAAAGGCCGGCTAACATTGCCCGCCCGCGCCAGATCGCGATGTATCTCGCGAAGGAACTGACGCAGAAAAGCCTGCCCGAGATCGGCGAATTGTTCGGCGGCCGCGATCACACGACGGTGCTGCACGCTGTGCGCAAGATCGGGTCCGAGCGCAGCACCGACGCGCAGTTGAACCACGAACTGCACGTGCTCGAACAGACCTTGAAGGGCTAGCGGCCGACTGACGGAGCGCTGCGGGCGTACGCGTCAGATATTGCGTGCGCGGGCCTGTTTTTTGACGAAACGGCCCCCATTTTTAGGGAGCGCTGCCGTTTTGAGGCACAATACAGGTTTCGCCGCTCATGGCCTGGGCGGCTTGGCGCAAAGCTGTCGCGAGTGACCGGCGGGGGGCCGGCAACGCGGGTTACGAGGTTGTCCGTCGGTCAGGGTGGCATACCCAGTAGTGGCGAAACCGGCGGACGGGCCGATACATCAACGAAGGAACTCTATGCAACTGGTCAAGACCGAACGAGATAATCTTCTAAGGCCGCTGCAAACCGTGAGCGGAATCGTAGAACGCCGCCACACGTTGCCGATCCTCGCCAATCTGCTGATCACCAAGAACGGCGCCGACGTGTCGTTCCTTTCGACCGACCTCGAACTCCAGATCACGACCCGCGCCGACTTCGGCGTCGGCAGCGACCAGGTCGCCACCACGGTCGCCGCGCGCAAGCTGCTGGACATCCTGCGCGCCATGCCTTCCGGTGAAGTCGTGCTCGACCTTTCGGACAAGCGCCTGACCGTGCGCTCCGGCAAGAGCCGTTTCGCGCTGCAGACCCTCGCCGCCGACGAATTCCCGACCGTCAACCAGGCTACTGACTTCGGCGCGAGCCTTTCGGTTCCGCAGAAGACGTTCCGCCAGCTGCTCGGCATGGTCTATTTCGCGATGGCCCAGCAGGACATCCGCTACTACCTGAACGGCATGTTGCTGGTGGTGGATGGTGACCAGCTGATGGCGGTCGCAACGGACGGTCACCGTCTCGCGTTCTCGTCGATGAAGATCGAAGGTTCGTTCCCGCGCCAGGAAGTCATCATTCCGCGCAAGACCATTCTCGAACTCCAGCGCCTGCTGGAAGACATCGACGACGATCTGAAGATCGACATCGCCGCCACGCAGGTGAAGTTCAGCTTCGGCCAGGTGGAACTGGTGTCGAAGCTGGTCGAGGGCAAGTTCCCGGACTTCCAGCGCGTGATCCCGAAGTCGCACAAGAACACCTTCGAAATCGGCCGTGAAGAACTCCAGCGCTCGCTGCAGCGCGCGGCCATCCTGACCTCCGACAAGTTCAAGGGCGTGCGCTGTCTCGTCGAGCCGGGCCAGCTCAAGATCATGTCCACGAACGCCGACCAGGAAGAGGCGCAGGAAGAACTGGAGATCGCGTATCAGGGCGACACCGTCGACATCGGTTTCAACGTCACGTACCTGCTCGACGTGCTCGCGAACCTGAAGGTCGACACGCTGACGGTCAGCCTCGGCGACGCCAATTCCAGCGCGCTCATCACGATTCCCGAGAACGAGGAATTCAAGTACGTGGTGATGCCGATGCGCATCTGACCCGCGCATTCACGGTGAACACTCCAAGGGGCGGCGCGCCCCTTTGGCGTTTTTAATGGTGTTCAGAAAAGTTCGAGCGGTAACCCAGGCAGTGAAGCAGAACCGGAAAATTCCATGACTGAAAACACAAATTCGCAACCCGACAACACGCCCGACAACAGCTACGGCGCCTCGTCCATTCAGATCCTCGAGGGTCTGGAGGCGGTGCGCAAGCGGCCGGGCATGTATATCGGCGATACGTCGGATGGCACCGGTCTGCATCACCTCGTTTTCGAAGTGCTGGACAACTCCATCGACGAAGCGCTCGCCGGCTATTGCGACGACATTCACGTCGTGATCCATGCGGACAATTCGATTTCCGTGACCGACAACGGCCGCGGCGTGCCGACCGGCCTGAAGCGCGACGACAAGCACGATCCGAAGCGCAGCGCCGCCGAGATCGTCATGACGGAACTGCACGCGGGCGGCAAGTTCGACCAGAACAGCTACAAGGTGTCGGGCGGCCTGCACGGCGTGGGCGTGTCGTGCGTGAACGCGCTGTCCGAATGGCTGCGCCTCACGGTGCGCCGCGACGGCAAGAAGCACTTCATGGAGTTCGCGCGCGGTTTCGTGCAGAACCGCGAGATCGTCGAGGAAAACGGCGTGCAGTATTCGCCGATGCCGGTGGTCGGCGATACCGAGAACCGCGGCACCGAAGTGCATTTTCTCGCGGATGCGACCATCTTCGGCAATGTCGAGTTTCACTACGACATTCTCGCCAAGCGCATGCGCGAGCTTTCGTTCCTGAACAACGGCGTGCGCATCCGCCTGACGGATCAGCGCACGGGCAAGGAAGACGATTTCGCGTTCGGCGGCGGCGTGAAGGGCTTTGTCGAGTACATCAACAAGGCGAAGCAGGTGCTGCATCCGAACGTGTTCCATGCGGTGGGCGAGCGCGAGAACGTGACCGTCGAAGTGGCGATGCAGTGGAACGACAGCTTCAACGAAAGCGTGCTCTGCTTCACCAACAACATTCCGCAGCGCGACGGCGGCACCCACCTGACCGGCCTGCGCGCGGCGATGACGCGGGTCATCAACAAGTACATCGTCGACAACGATATCGCCAAGAAGGCCAAGGTCGAGACGACCGGCGACGACATGCGCGAAGGTTTGTCGTGCGTGCTTTCGGTGAAGGTGCCCGAGCCGAAGTTCAGCTCGCAGACCAAGGACAAGCTGGTGTCGTCCGAAGTGCGCGCGCCGGTGGAGGAAGTCGTCGCGAAGGCGCTCGAGGACTATCTGCAGGAAACGCCGAACGACGCGAAGATCATCACGAGCAAGATCGTCGATGCCGCGCGTGCCCGCGATGCGGCCCGCAAGGCGCGCGAGATGACGCGCCGCAAGGGCGTGCTCGACGGCATCGGGCTGCCGGGCAAGCTGGCCGATTGCCAGGAGAAGGATCCGGCGAAGTCGGAGATTTATATCGTCGAGGGTGACTCGGCGGGCGGCTCGGCGAAGCAGGGACGTGACCGCAAGTTCCAGGCGATCCTGCCGTTGCGCGGCAAGGTGCTGAATGTCGAGAAGGCGCGCTTCGACAAGCTGATCTCTTCGGAGCAGATCGTGACGCTGGTGACGGCGCTTGGGTGCGGTATCGGCAAGGACGATTACAACCTGGACAAGCTGCGCTATCACCGCATCATCATCATGACCGATGCGGACGTGGACGGCGCGCACATCCGCACGCTGCTGCTGACTTTCTTCTACCGGCAGATGCCGGAGATCGTCGAGCGCGGGTTCATCTATATCGCGCAGCCGCCGCTGTACAAGATCAAGGCGGGCAAGGACGAGCGGTACATGAAGGACGCGCACGAGCTGAATCAGCACATGCTGAAGCTTGCCTTGCAGGGTTCGGAACTGATCCCGGCCGAAGGCGCCGATGCCATCGCAGGCGATGCGCTTGGGGAACTGGCGCGAGCTTATCTGCTGGCGCAGGCGGTGGTCGATCGGCTGAGCCGGATCTACGATTCGGCGTCGCTCGAGTCGGTGATGGATGGCGTCGTGATCGATCTGTCGTCGCAAGAGGCGGCGGAGGATTCGGCGAAGCGGCTGGAGGCGCGCTTGCGGGCGGATCCGTTGAAGCCGGAAGTCAGCGTCGAGACGGCCTACGATCAGGTGCGCGAGCTGCGGTCGCTGCATATCAAGCGGCGTCATCATGGGAATGTGAAGGTCTCGGTGATCGATGAAGACCTTCAGTTGACGGCGGACTACAAGCAGCTCGTGTCGACGGCGGATACGTTCAAGGGCTTGATCGGCGAGGGTGCGTTGATCAAGCGCGGTGAGCGGTCGATGGCTGTGACGGACTTCAAGAGCGCGATGAAGTGGTTGATCGCGGATGCTGAAAGGAATGTTTCGAAGCAGCGGTATAAGGGGCTCGGTGAGATGAACCCCGAGCAGCTGTGGGAAACGACGATGGATCCGAATGTGCGGCGGTTGTTGCGCGTGCAGATCGAGGATGCGATCGCCGCGGACGGGATCTTTACCACGCTCATGGGGGATGATGTGGAGCCGCGCCGGGCTTTCATCGAGAGCAATGCGTTGAGGGCGGGGAATATTGATGTTTGAGGGGTAGGTAGGCAGACCCCGTTCCCGGTCCCACAAACCCGTGATCGCACGATGCGTCACGGGTTTTTCTTTGTCGATGAACATTGTCTGAGCCATGACCGCAATCGGCCCATCCGAGATTCTGCAAAGCGTTGAGAACTTGAACATCTGGCGACGCAATGGTGAGCGAGCGCCTCACAAGCCGCTTCTGATACTGATGGCGCTTGCCTTGTTCCAGCAGGGCGTCAGGGACATACCTTTTCGCGAATACGAGAGTCGTCTTTGCGAACTGTTGAGAGAATTCGCGCCCGAGCGCCGCACGCTCTATCCCGAGCTTCCCTTCGTACGCTTGAAGAATGACGCGATCTGGGAGGTCACGCTCGGCGCAAATCGCGAGCACGTCCTGCGCGAAAACGATTTGACCAAAGGGCAACTGCGAAACCTGGACGCAACCGGACATTTCTCACCCGACGTTCAGACATTCCTGCAAAGCGACCCCAAGGCAATCACGACGATTGCCCGCGTACTGCTCACTGCTCATTTCCCGGAGAGCATCCATAGCGACATTCTTGATGCCGTCGGTCTCGTCCTCGATGACCCAACCGCACACACGAATGGAGCCGATATCGCCGAAGCGAAACGCCGCCGCAACCCCGCATTCCGCGAAGCGGTCCTGACCGCCTACCAGTATCGATGCGCCCTATGCGATCTGGACTTGCGCATCGGCAACATCACAATCGGTCTCGAAGCCGCACACATCAAGTGGCACCAGGCGAGCGGCCCGGATGTCGTCGAGAACGGTATCGCGCTGTGCTGCCTGCATCACAAGCTCTTTGATATCGGCGCCTTCACGCTCGGCGATCATCGGCGCGTGCTGGTGTCGGAGAAAGCCCACGGCGGCCGAAGTTTCGAAGAGATTCTCCTCCGACACCACGGCGGCCAACTAAACGCGCCCGTGCGAACCGAACACCACCCCGCGGGAAGCTTCGTCGAGTGGCATCGAGAGCAGGTGTTCAAGGGCAGCGCGCGACCGCTCTGAAGCCCAAGCTCAAACCACCTCCGCCCCTCGCGCCGTCAACAGCTCCCGCAACACCGAGCGATGACACCGCGCCTCATCCTCGCAATAGCATCCCAGCGCCATGTTCGTCTGATGCGACAGTGCGGCCAATAGATCCAGCGTCCTGCTCGCATCCGGCGCGGCCATCTCCGCCTTGAACTTCCTCACGAACGCGTGCCATTCCTTGTCGCTCTCGGCATGAAGCGCTGCGGTCACCAAGTCCTGCGTCGGCGACAGCACCGGATACCACACGTCATAGAAATCGCGCTTCGCGAAGTCCGCCTTGGGCACCCCACGCGGCGGCCTGCGCACCGTGCCAATACGCAAGCCTTCATCCGCTGCGCGCGGCGTTCCCAGTCTCACGATTCGAATCGCCATCTCTCGTTCTCCCTTGGCAGGCGCCATCGCCCGAGCATAACCCCGGAAAGCCATCTGAAAGCCCTCCATCCCTGCCTAAGCGAAAACCGCCGCCATCCCGTATCGTTTCGGATTATTCTTCTTCCGCTTAATCCGGATTCAGCGCCGTGCCCACCGAAGAACGTCCTCAAGACCAAGAGCTGCCCCACGATCCCGACGCCCCGATGACCCCGCTCGAACGGCGCGGCATGGCGGCGATCCTGTTGTCGGTCGCGCTCGCGACGCTCGACACGGCCATTGCCAACACCGCGCTGCCGGCCATCGCCGCTGATCTGCATACGACGCCCGCCGCGTCCGTCTGGATCATCAACGCGTATCAGCTCGCGATGGTCGCGACGCTGCTGCCGTTCGCCGCGCTCGGCGGCATTCTCGGGCATCGTCGTGTGTACCTGGGCGGGCTGGTGCTGTTCCTGTTCTCGTCGGCGCTGTGCGCGTTCTCCTGGTCCCTGCCGACGCTCGTCGCCGCGCGCCTGCTGCAAGGTCTCGGCGCGAGCGCCATCATGAGCGTCAACGCCGCGCTCATCAGCGCCATCTTTCCGCCGCATCGGCTGGGGCGCGGCGTCGGGCTGAACGCGCTGGTCGTCGGCATCGCATTCGCCGTCGGGCCGACGGTCGCGTCCATCGTGCTCTCGCTAGGCACCTGGCCGTGGCTGTTCGCGGTGAATCTGCCGGTCGGCGTGTTCGCGCTGATGATTGCGTGGCCGTCGTTGCCGCAGACCAAACGTGCCGAGCACGGCTTCGATCGCGTGGCGGCCTTGCTCAACGTCATTACGTTCGCGTCGCTGATCTTCGCGCTCGGCGAGGCGTCGCAGCGCGCGCCTACGCAGATCGTGCTCGCATCGTTCGGCGTGACGCTGGTGGCGGGCGTGTTGCTGTTGCGCCGCGAACGCGGTCATCCCGCGCCGATGCTGCCCGTCGATCTCTTCCGCCGCCCCATGTTCGCCCTCTCGACGATGACCGCGATCTGCTCCTTCGCCGCGCAGGGGCTTGCGTTCGTGTCGTTGCCGTTTTTCTTCGAGAGCGTGCTCGGCCGCAGTCAGGTCGAGACCGGATTCCTGATGACACCGTGGTCCGCGCTGGTCGCGCTGATGGCGCCGATTGCCGGCCGTCTGTCCGACCGGCAATCGCCAGGCTTGCTCGGCGGAATCGGACTCGCGCTGCTGTGCGTGGGGATGGTGTCGCTGGCCATGCTGCCCGCGCAGCCGCACGTGCTGGAGATCTGCATCCGCATGGCCATCTGCGGTGCGGGCTTCGGGTTCTTTCAGTCGCCGAACCTGAAGGCGTTCATGTCGAGCGCGCCGCGTGAACGCAGCGGCGGCGCGAGCGGCGTGATTGCGACCTCGCGTCTGATCGGACAGGCGACGGGCGCGGCGCTCGTCGCCTTGTGTTTCAGCATTGCCGGCAAGCATGGACCGACGCTCGCGCTGTCGCTGGGCGCGGCCTTCGCGGGCGCGGGCAGTATCGCGAGCGGCCTGCGGTTGATGACGCGCAATCCCGCGAACCCGACGTCCAAGCCGGACAACATCGCCGGCGGTCCCTCGCAGAAAGTCTGAACCTGCCTACAGGCGGCGCACTTTCACCTTGCGCCCCTTGAGCTTGCCATTGCCGAGCCGGCGCACGGCGTCATCGGCGACGCCGCGTTCGACCGCCACGTAAGTGACCATGTCCATCACGTTGATCTTGCCGATCTGCTTGCCGTCGAAGCCCGCTTCGCCGGTGAGCGCGCCTAGCACGTCGCCGGGACGGATCTTGTCCTTGCGGCCGCCGAGGATCTGAAGCGTCGCCATCGGCGGCTTGAGATGCCCGGGCTCGGCCGACGTCAGTTCGGCCAGCGGATGCCACTCCACCTCGGCGCGCTGCGCCTGTTCGATCGACCCGACGCGCCCCATTTCATCCATGCTCGCCAGCGACAGCGCCCAGCCTTCCTGATCCGCCCGTCCCGTCCGGCCGATGCGATGCACGTGCACTTCCGGATCCGGCGTGACATCGACGTTGATGACTGCTTCGAGCTGAGCGATGTCGAGACCGCGCGCGGCGACATCGGTTGCAACCAGCACCGAGCAACTGCGGTTGGCGAATTGCACGAGCACCTGATCGCGCTCGCGCTGTTCGAGTTCGCCGTGCAGCGTCAGCGCTTCAAAGCCTTGTGCAAGGAGGACATCGAGCAGATCGCGGCATTGCTGCTTGGTGTTGCAGAACGCGAGCGTGCTGACCGGGCGATAGTGATCCAGCAACAGGCCGACGGCATGCAGGCGTTCGTGATCGGCGACCTCGTAGAAGCGCTGCTTGATCTTCGCGTTGCTGTGTTGCTCGACGAGCTTGATCTCGCGCGGATTGCGCAGGAACTGCTGGCTCAGCTTGGCGATGCCTTCCGGATAGGTTGCCGAGAACAGCAAGGTCTGGCGATCCTTCGGACATTGACGCGCGACCGATGCGATGTCGTCGAAGAAGCCCATGTCGAGCATGCGGTCGGCTTCGTCGAGCACGAGGGTGCGCACGGCGTCGAGTGCGAGCGTGCCGCGCCCGAGGTGATCCATGATGCGCCCCGGCGTGCCGACGGCAATATGCGCGCCGTGTTCGAGGCTCGCGATCTGCGGGCGCATCGGCGTGCCGCCGCAGAGCGTCAGCACTTTCACGTTGTCCTCGGCGCGCGCGAGACGGCGGATTTCCTGCGTGACCTGGTCGGCGAGTTCGCGGGTCGGACAGAGCACGAGGGCTTGCACGGCGAATTGCTTCGGATCGAGCTTGGCGAGCAGCGGCAGCGTGAACGCGGCGGTCTTGCCGCTGCCGGTCTTCGCCTGCGCAATGAGGTCGTGGCCCGCGAGTGCCGGCGGCAGACTGGCGGCCTGGATCGGCGTCATCGATTGATAGCCGAGCTGCTGCAGGTTCGCCTGCATCGCGGGCGTGAGCGGCAGGCTGCTGAAAGAGGTGTCGGTGGTCATGTCGATCAGCGCTCGCCGTGGGGCGGGACGTCGCGAAGTTGTTCGTAGGAGACTTGGCCGTCGGCCGCTTCGTGACGGGCGACGTAGTTGCGCGCGCCGCACATCGGGCAGCGGAACAGGAGGCCTTGGCCCTCGTTCTTGATGACGACGTCCGACGGCTCCCACTGTGCTTCGCAGGACTGGTTTCGGCAGGTGAACATGTTCGATGGTTCTCGTTGTTGCATCGCGCGCGGGCGCGGTGTGCGCTCGGCGGCGTGATTGCTTCGTTCAAACACGGAAGTGTACGCGTCTCGCGAGGCGAGGCGGGCGGTCGGCGTGGGCTTTTGGGGCGTCGTGGAAAGTCAGCAAGAAATGCTAAAGCGGGTCGTGCTACTTTTTGAGCATCGAACTGACTTGTTCCCGGAGCACGGCATGAGCGAGAAGCTTTACGGGACGCGGCTCGCGCGCGTGGTGACTTATATCCACGATCATCTCGACGACGAACTCGATCTCAATCGTCTCGCCGAGGTGGCGTGTCTGTCGCCGTATCACTGGCATCGGATCTATCACGGATTCTATGGCGAGACGGCGGCGGCGACCGTGCGGCGCTTGCGTTTGCATCGTGCGGCGAACGAGTTGCTGCATGGTGAGGCGCAGATCGATTCAATCGCCACGCGGGCCGGATACAGCAGCGCGCAAGCGTTCTCGCGGGCGTTTCAGGCGAGTTACCGGATGGCGCCGGGGCAATTCCGGAACGAGGGCGGCGCTTCGATGTTCGGAGCGATCGATGGAATCCGATCGGAGGAGGGAGCGATGCAACAACATCGGGTCGATATTCGTACGCAGGAAGGATTCAGTGTCGCGGCGATCGAGCATCGGGGCGATTACATGGGCATCGGTCGCGCGTTCGAGATGCTGTTTCACTGGCTGGCGACGCGCGGGCTGGTTGATCCGAGGGCGAGGTCGCTCGGCATCTATTTCGACGATCCCTCAGCGGTGCCGGCTGAGGACTTGCGCTCGATGGCATGTTGCGAGTTGTTCGAGCCCGACGCGGTGAAGTTCGAGGCGCCGGTGTCGCGTGTTGAGGTTGCTGGTGGCGAGTTTGCGGTGCTCACGCATGTCGGGCCTTATGCGCAGCTTTGCTTCGCGTATCAGTGGCTGTATGGGGCGTGGCTGCCGAAGTCGGGCAGGGAAACCGGCGATGCGCCGGTGTTCGAGGTGTATCTCAATGATCCGAGAGAGACCGCGCCGGCGGATCTGGTCACGGAGATCTGGGTGGGGGTGAGGTAGGTGATGCGATAGCCGAATCGATGGATCCCGCAAAGCAAAAAGCCCAGTCGCGAGGACTGGGCTTTTGCATGAATCTGGTGGTGGGGCGTGAGTGACTCGAACACTCGACCTACGGATTAAGAGAACGTATGTCGATGTAAGCCACTCGCGCTTCATCCTTGAATTCAAGGGATAAATTCATGTACGCATCAGACAGCGAAACCGCACATCAATCGGATAGCGGGACACAAACCCCCCACATTTCTCCCACAGGAAAGCCCGTGCCTTCGGGGACGCGCGACTACGCGGCGCAGCGCAAGTGGGAACATTATCAGGTCCAGCGCGGGATTGAGCGGTACCGCCGGACGCTGGTTACCCAGAAGCAAGACGGCACGCCCGTAGCCCGCAATCTAGGCGAAGTGACGCACGGGCAGCGGATCGCGTCCGACCTGATCGGCCCGATGGTCGAAGCGGTCAAGGCGCAGAAGGAGGGCTACGTCGGGAAGCTGGCTGACCCGAACTCGAAGCGGATCAATGACGCGGCCGGCATCTGGGGCTGTCTCGATGAGGAGACGATCGCCGCATGCGCCGTCCTGACCGCCCTGGCGAATCCCGTTGAGGCCGGATGGACAGCGGTGCGTCGGACCTGCGCGGCCCGACTGCGTCATGAGATCGAGTACCAGCAGTGGGCGATTCGCGAGCGCGAAGCCGAGAAGGCCCGCAAGGAAACCGGCGAGGACGGCATCAATATGTTCAAGCTGATGCTCAAGAGGAACAAGGGGGATGTCGATAAGCGGGTATTCGACAAGTGGGCGAAAAAGACCACGACCCTGGTCAAGGCCGAGTGGACGCACGAGCAAGCGATCCACATCGGGTCAGCCGTGATGACGCTCTTTGTCGAGACCAATGGATGGTTCGAGGTCAAGGAGATGCGCGAAGAGGGGCAAAAGTTTCCCCGGCTCGTCTTCGGGATGACCGAGACGGCCCTGAATCTGGCCGCGTCCATGCGCGAGCACTGTGAACTCCAGCGCCCGTTCCTTGCGCCGATGATCGCAGAGCCTGTGGATTATGTCGTACCCGTTCAACCTGAAGTAGCGTGAGTCACTGACAACCAACCTGACTAGGATCAGACACCATGAGCAATGAAATGAAGATGGGCAGCAAGGAGATCGCGCAGATCACGGTCAAACTCCACGGCAACGTCAAGCGGGCAATCAAGGCGCTCGCGAGCAAGGGCATCGTGAATTTTTCTCAAATTGATAAAAAATCAGGAGGCCGGGGCCGTACGACGGAGGAGTACTTCGTGGGCGAACGCGACTCCTACGTAATCGTCGCCCAGTTGTCTCCGCAGTTCACCGCCATCCTCGTTGACCGTTGGCGTGCGCTGGAGTCCGGCGAGGCGAAACCCCTCGGCCACATCCCCGGCTTCGACGAACTCCGTGCGCAGTTCGAGGCGCTTCAGGAAGAGAACGATCAACTGAAGCAGGACGTGAAAGACAACGAGTGGCTGACCTGTCGTGAGGCGGACGCCGTGTATGACTGGGGCCTCACCAGCGACCAGAAGGGCGACGTCGCCCGCGCAGCTTCCAAGCTCGCCGCGAAGGATCGCCGCGACGTCATGTGGAAGAAGGTCGGGAAGTACCACAGCCCGATGATGCCCGTCCGGTACTTCCGCCGTGCGGCCGAAGACCTTTCATTTATCTGAAAGTAAAGCGAGTGAATGAGATGAACACCCAAGACACCAAGCGAATCACCCTGCCGTTCTTCGGCGCCACCATGCCGGTCGAAGTGCCGGTCCCGATCCGCCTCGGCGACCCCGCGTGGGAGCGTCAGGTTTCCCCGATGGTCCGCGAGGCCGTCGAAGCGCGTTTTTGCGCCCAGAAGTAAAGCGAGTCACTTACACGGAGAGCCAAGATGAAGATCATCCACCGAGGCGAGCGGCCCGAAGATCAGGTATACCGCGCGGGGTGCTGGAGATGCGCGACCCAAGTCGAGTTCCAGCGGAGCGAGGCCACGTACCACTCAGATCAGCGCGATGGCGACTATCTGGCGGTCACCTGCCCTGTATGCGGTAGCGCCATCACGGCCTCCGTGCGTCGTTGATTCGCCTCGAAGTAAAGCAAGTCACTTACCCACACCTCTCCGTTCACTGGACCTGACACCATGACGAAGCTCAACGGCGGCTACCTGACCCTCAAGACCGACGCGGTCAAGAGCAACGACTTCACCAACGCCCACACGGCGGCGCTCGACGTGCCGCTCAAGGGCGCCCACCTCGCCGCCCTGAACTGGATTCAGAAGACCCGCTGGGCGATCAACGCGGACGTCCTGGCCGTCGCGAACCTGTGCAAGGACCGGGGCCTGAGCGTCCCGGGCTTCCCGGCCGGCGAGGAAATCCCCCTCCCGGAATACCCGGCCCATCTTGAGAAGACCTCCGAGGAGTTCAAGCGTCACATCCGCGAGCGCGAGAAGATTCACAACGAGAACGCGCGGAACGCCGGCATGCGGCTGAAGCTGTTCGCGATGCTGGGCATGGCGGACGAACTGTCCGACTTCCCGGCGCTGTGGTTCCCGCACTACGCGGACTTCCGTGGTCGGTTCTACCCGCGCCCGCAGGACCTGCACACGCAGGGCGACTCGCTGGTCAAGGGGCTGCTCCGGTTCTCCGAGCCGGTCGCCATTACCAATCTGAAGGGCTGGTACTGGATTCGCGTGAACACGGCGAACTACTTCGGCTTCGACAAGGCGACGCTCGAGGAGCGCCAGCAGTGGACCATCGATCACCTCGAGGGCATCCTGGCCGTCGCCAACGACCCGATCGAAGACCACAAGGCGTTCGAGTTCTGGACCCAGGCTGACAGCCCGTGGGAGTTCCTCGCGGCCTGCTTCGAAGTGAAGCGCATCTGCGACTACATGATGGCCAATCGGACGGCTGATGGCTTCCTGTCGACCATGGTGTGTCGCTATGACGCCACGTGCTCCGGCATCCAGCATCTCGCGGCCCTCATGAAGGACCCCCTCGCGGCCGAGCAGGTCAACGTGAAGCCCACGGGCGTCCGCGCCGACATCTACAAGAAGGTGGCGGAACTGGTCAAGCAGGCGATCCAGTTGGACCTCGTGAACTCCACGACCGCCGAGATGGCGGCGCTGTGGGTCGGCAAGGTCGAGCGTGCGACGGTCAAGCGGGCGGTCATGACGACCCCGTACGGCGTCTCGGAGCGCGGCATCCTGACCCAGTTGATCCAGGATGGGTTCGCGGACCACATCGAGAACGGCAAGGAGCGCTATGCCGCCGCCCAATACCTGACGGAGAAGATCGTCGGGGCGCTGGACGACAGCATCGAGGCCCCGCGCACGGCCATGGGTTACTTCCGGCAGGTCGCGGCGCACCTCGAAGAGAAGGGACTGCCGCTGGTCTGGGAGACGCCGTCCGGCTTCACGGCCAAGCAGGCGTACTGGAAGACCGGCGAGAAGCGCATCGACACCCTGCACGGCAAGGTGATGATCCGCTTCGAGGAGCCGCAGGCTGGGTTCAAGCCGGGCAAGCAAATCCTCGGCGCCGCCCCGAACGTCGTCCACAGCTTCGACGCGACCCACCTCGCGATGGTCTGTGTCCGCATGCAGGAGGCCGGAGTGCGCGACCTCGCGTTCGTCCATGACTCGTTCGGATGTCACGCCGAGCACAGCGACCTGCTGCTGACCGAGACGAAGAACGCCTTCGTCGAACTGTATCGCGAGGACACGCTCGAGCAGTGGCGCCAGTCCGTGATCCGGCTGACGGGGGTGGAGGATGTCCCTGTGATCCCGGCGCTCGGCTCCTTGGAGGTCTCCGCAGTATTCGACTCGGAATTCTTTTTCTCCTGAAGTAAAGCGAGTCGCTTACAAGCGACTCATTGATTAAAGCGACACAGGGTGACGACCCTAAACGTCCCAGCGGCTCGCCTCGGCGGGCCGTTTCCATTTCCTCTGGACTTTCAAACCATGACCAAGCTGACATACAAATCCGCCGCTGACCTGATCGCTGACTTCAAGGCTGGCGCGAAGTTCGAAGTTATCGATTACGGCGTGCAGAGGCCCGTGACGTCCATCGAAGCTGATGCTATACCGGGTCGATTCATCGTTTACACGATTCTCGGCGCCGCGTCCGGGACGTACTTCGGGTTTAACCTCGACGGAACGAGCCGGATGGGCAGCATGTTCAAGCTCGTGAAGATCGCGGACGCCCCCGCGACCATCGGGAAGGACGGGGTGTTCCCGCTGCCGTTCAAGACGTCGCAGGAGATCGTCGAGGCGTTCACGCGTGGCGCGAAGTTCGTCGTTGAGCACGACGGTGCCCAGGAAAAGGTCACGTCGCTTTTGAAGCTGGGGGCAGACAACATTCGTGTCTTCGTCCCAAGTCGTGATTTTCTGTCGTTCCGTCCCAACGGTTCGCACCTGCTCGGCTTCAAGCTCATCATGACCGCCGCGCCGTCCCCGAGCCTCGCCGAGCAACTGAAGGCGAAGCTGATGGCCCCGACCGCCCCGGCGACTCCCAAGCCGTTCCTGCAGCGCGTGCTGAACAAGGAATCCTTCCACGTCCCGGCGACGCGTGAGGTCCTCCACTCGGTCGACTTCCTGCCGGGCCGCATCGAGTTGTGGCTGGTCAACGAGAAGGGCGACATGCGCTGCTCGACCAACTACAACCACGAGGGGAAGCACAAGTGGGTCGCGGGCCGCTCCCTGGTTCCCGGCGCACTCCCGCCGAAGCCGGAACCCGAGCGCAAGCAGGTCAGCGTCGACATCTACCGCCACGCATCCAACGGCTCGCTGTTCGTCATCCGCGAGGGCGAAGTGATCCCGAGCATCCGGGGCTACAACAACGCGACCAAGGTCGGCTCGACCGTCATCGCTGAACCCGTCCGCAAGTAAAGCGGGTTCCTCACATCAAACCGCCACAGGGTGACGACCCTAACGCCGATGCGTACCGGACCTGCGACTGCCGGCGGCTAGGCGCGGGTCGTCCACCCACATCTCACATCATCTCAAGGCATTCCCATGGCAGAAGCAGCAAAGAAAGGCAAGTCGAAGATCGTCGGCAAGTTCGTGACCCCGAAGGGTGGCTTCAAGTACGCATGGCTCTCCAAGCCGGACAACAGCGAGTACGGCAAGGGCAAGTACAAGTGCGCGATCCTGCTCGAACAGGGCGTGAAGGAGAACGACGACTTCGCGAAGAAGCTCAACGACCTCCACAAGGCAGCGAAGGGTAAGACCGACGCCCGTCCGGCGAAGGACGGCTCGGCACTGGCCGACGCGGCGATGGAAGAAGGCAACGACAAGAAGGAGTCGCTGCGCGGCTTCTGGGTCATCACGGCCAAGTCGAAGCAGAAGCCGGAGCAGAAGGCGGCGGACGGCAAGACCGACCTCCGCGAGACCGCCAAGTCGGGCGACTACGGCCGCATGTCGATCGCCGCGTCGGAATACGACACCGGCTCGAACAAGGGCGTCACGCTCTACCTGAACGGCATCAAGCTGCTCGAGCGTCGTGCTCAGTCGAACCTCGGCTTCGATGACGAGACCGGCGAGTACGAGAACGATGACGCGGAACCGTCGATGGACGAGGACGAGTCGGAAGGCGCTGGTACGTCGGGTTCGAATGACGACCAAGACTTCTGAGTTCCGTCTCAACGTGGTGCCCCTGCCGGCACCGCGTCCCCGCGTCTCGAAGTTCGGTACTTACATGCCGGCGTCGTACAAGGTGTACCAGAAGGCCATCGCCGCAGCACTCCCCACGAAGCCCCCGACCCCGCTGACCGACGAGTTGATCGTCGCGATCGAGTTCGTCTGTAAGCCGATCGCGAAGTCGAAGTTCTCGACCCCCATGGGCGACCTCGACAACTTCGCGAAGGGCGTCATGGACACCCTCACGGACGAGGGCTGGTGGGAAGACGACCGGCAAATCATGTCTCTCCTGCTGACCAAGCGCTTCCCCGCACCGGGCGAAGACCCACACATCAACGTCGCAATTCAACCGATCGAATAACCATGATCCTCATCCTCATCAAGCTGCTCGACCGTCTCGCCGTCGCCATGGAATCCGCCATCGCCCGAGAGCAGGCCAAGCTCGACGCCAAGCTGAAGTCGGCCGCTGACCTCGTGTCGCAGGCCAACGCCCACCGCCGCGCCATCAACACGGGCCGCAAGGTCTCCGCCGTGATCGGCGCCGTCGTGGCAGATACGCAGCCGAAGGTCGTCGTCGCCGAGACGACAGACACGGAAGCGAAGTAATGGTCAAGGTCCTCGTCCCGATCAGCGGGGGCAAGGACTCGCAGGCGTGTCTCCAGCTTGCGATCCAAGTCCACGGCCCTGATGCGGTACGGGGCCTTTTCTGCGACACCCAGTTCGAGCACCCGCTCACCTACGAACACGTCGAATGGATGCGCCGGCACTACGGCGTTCAGATCGACACCGTCACAGGCGGCTCGGTTATCGACAAAGTCCGCAAGTACCAGCGGTTCCCCAGTGGGACTGCTCGCTTCTGCACCGACGAACTCAAGATGCGCGTGACCCGAGACTACCTCCGGACTCTCGCGCAGGAGCAAGGCGGGGTCGAGGTTTGGTATGGAATGCGGTCCGACGAAAGCACCCAGCGGGCCACTCGGTACGCCACGCGCCTATCGGAGGACCTCTACGAGCCTCACGAAGTCTTCCCGAAGAAGTACCCCAAGCTCCTCGGGAAGCTCGGCGTCCGCTTCCGGCTTCCTATCCTGGACTGGTCGGAGCGAGACGTGTTCGCTCTCCTGGACGGTACCGAGAACCCGCTGTACGCGGCCGGGTTCACCCGTGTTGGCTGCTTCCCGTGCCTAGCAGCCGGTGACGCGCATAAGGAGAAGGCGTTCAACTACGACGCCTTCGGCCAGCGCCAGCACGTGATCGTACAAATCCTCTCCGCCGAGACCGGCAAGAGTGTTTGGACGTCGAAGGGCGGCAAAGCGCGTAACGCATCTCCCGGCTGCGCACTCTGCAGCATGTAACGGCCTCGCCCGCGCCGTAACCAGAAGCGGGCGTCTCTCAAAGTCACCGGCCCTCTAAGCCAGTGCGGTCCGTGCCTCCCGAGGGCGTCGTAAGAAATCGGGGGTTCTCTCAACCACACCCAACTGACATGCAGACCAACATGAAACTCTCCCCGCAAGCCACCCTCGTCCTCCGTCACCTCCAGTCGGTGGGCAGCATCACCAACGTCGAAGCCAATGCCGTGCACAAGGTGCGCAGCGTCAGCCGGCGGATCACCGAGATTCAAGACGCCGGCATCCCGGTGGCGAAGGTGCGTCGCCGCGACCACACCGGGCAGGTCTACGTCCGCTACTCGCTGACGAAGTGATGCCGAAGACACGCGACGCCCGCTACCTTGCGGTGCGGGTCCCGTTCCATCCGGACACAGACTTCGCGTCGTGCCACGGATGTCACTTCTTATCTCTATCCCGGTTCGCATGCGTGGAGCACGCATGCGAACCGCGCGGGTTCCCGCACGGCCACCCGTTCCGTTCCCCCGTCGACGGCAAGCGGATCATCTGGATCGCCCGCAAGTGAACCACCAGCACGTCACGTTCATCCCTGTCGCCAACGAGGCGGCGGGGGGACAGGTCTGTGACGGCTGCGTCTTCTCCGACCGCCGCACGTACATGGTCTCGGACTGCCACGCCCACGCGTGCTTTCCCGAAGACTTCCCCGAAGGCCATCACCTCCGCGAAGCGCGGAACATCATCTGGGTTCGACCGCAATGACTGACCCGTACGAGCAGGGATACGAAGACGCCATCGCGGGCTTCGAACTCTGCGACAACCCCTACGAGTTCGGTACCGACGCCTACGGCATGTACCGGCAGGGAATGCTGGACGCCGACACTGACTACGGAGAGTAGATGAAGAGTCAATACAACAAGCCCAAGGACCGTTACCTCGCCGCTGTGTTCGTTGTGGTCGGGTTCGTGTGCATTCCGTTCTCGATCCTCTGGTTCCTTCTGCTGGCGATCAAGGACGCCGCCCTCGAAGCGAAACGCGACCTGCGCCGTGAATTCGAAGGCGGTCCCCGCGCCACCGCGAAGTACGCGTACGGCGTAGCGATCGAGGGGTTGGCCTACCGCCGCGCTCGTCGCGCACGCCAACGCAATGCGTAGGTACCGCGACGTCCTAGTCCAGCCGGGCTGCGACCTAGACAAAGCACTCGAGGCCGGGGATCAAACCCTGGCCTCTTTCATTTACGAGGCGTGCGAGCAGCAGTACCAGCGCACGCATTACGGAGCAGACAATGAGCCGACACATCTCCGACGCAATCATCCGACCGAACCTGATCGACGCCGCGCACCAGTCGCGTGAAGGTCTGATCGAGACCATCAAGAACGAAGCGATGCTGTTCCGCGCTGACCCCGGCTTTGCCGAGCGGACGGGCGGACGCATCACCAAGGACTTCATCGCCGCCGCACGCGGCATCTGGGGCGACCTCGACGGCTGCATCGTGGACTCCCGTCATCACATGCTGATGCCCGGGATGGTCCCGTGCATCCCCGGCTGGCACACGGACGACGCGCCTCGCAGCAAGGATTACTGCAACGGCCAGCCGAACATCTTCGACCCCGAGTACGAGACCCAGCACCTGCTGTGTGTCGTCGATGCCGGCACCGGCTCCCTGACGGAGTTCCTGCGCGGCACCGTAGTGCTCTGCGACCGCTACCTCGAGAACAAGTATCTCGAGGAAGGGCTGAACTTCTACAAGACGGCCGACGCACTGATCGAGAAGGGCTTGACGGCTAAGACCTGCGAGCGCGTCACCCCGCTGTCGGGCGACGTCGTCGAGTTCGACGTCCATTCGTGGCACCGAGGCGTCCCCGCCAAAGCACGCGGCTTCCGGTTCTTCATCCGGATCACCCGCAACTCCAAGCACAAGGTCGAGAACGAACTGCGCAGCAACGCGCAGGTGTACATCACCGACACCTCTTACGGATGGTAAGCATGAAAAAGCAGCAACCCCAGACGGTCACCGTGAAGTTCCGTGGCTACTTCGCCGCGAAGATCGGCGCCGACCTGTACTCCCTGCGCGGTCGCGGCGAGCGTCGCAACGTCAGCCACGCTGAACTCGTGTCGCTGCTGAACGCCCGCCCGAAGAAGAAGGGGGGTGCGAAGTGAAGGACACCACCGAACTCTACGTGCTGGTGAATGCCGACACCGGCGCGGACATGTACGACTACCAGAACCAAGCCCCGGCGACCGCTCTGGCGAAGAACATATCGAGAGGGACGCGTGTCCCCCGCATCCGCGTCGAGAAGCGCGTCTTCAAGCTGGTCTCGACCGAGACCGTCCGGACCATCGAACACGGCAAGCGCGTCTGATGCAGCACACACACGAATCCGAAAGCAACCTCGTGTCGAAGGGTCCGTGTGATTCATGCGGATCGTCCGACGCCAACGCAACCTATGACGACCTTCACCAGCATTGCTTCAGCTGTGGTAATACGGTCCAGCCTGACGGATCGGGACGTCCTCGTGACGACCGGGAGCACGCCGGCCGGCCGGAGGGTCTACTTGGTGGCGAGTTCAAGACTCTCGCCAAGCGCGGGATCGACGAAGCCACGTGCAAGAAATTCGACTACCGGGTAGGGAAGGACCGCGACGGTAACCCGGTGCAGGTGGCGACGTACTACGACACCGCCGGCAATCCCGTGGCCCAGAAGCTGCGCACCCCGGACAAGGAGTTCGCCTGCCTCGGCAAGATGAAGCAGGCGCTCCTGTACGGCCAACAACTCTGGCGCAGCAAGGGCAAGAAGGTGATCGTGACCGAGGGCGAGTTGGACTGCCTCTCGGTGGCGCAAGCCCTGAGCCTCAAGTGGCCCGTGGTGTCCGTTCCGAACGGCGCACAGGGCGCAGCGAAGTCCCTAGCAGCGCAGCTTGACTGGCTGTCCGGCTTCGAGGAGGTCTGCCTCTGGTTCGACAACGATGAGCCAGGGCGGAAGGCGGTCGAAGACTGCGCTGCGATCTTACCACCGGGCAAGGTGAAGTTCATCACGACCCCGTTCGAATTGAAGGACGCTAACGACCTGCTCCGCGAGCACGGCCCGAAGGCGGTCGTCGACGCGACGTGGGAGGCGAAGGACTTCCGGCCTGACGGGATCATTGGCCGGGACGAGTTGACGCTCGAGCGGTTGATGGCGCCGGAGACTCCGGGGTGGCAGACGCCGTACCCTGAACTCAACGCCCTGACGAAAGGGATCAAGCCCCGGCAGCTTTGGCTGCTGACGGCCGGCTCAGGCGTCGGCAAGTCGACGGACGCCCGCGAATGGGCGCACAAGGCGCTCATCGATGGGCTAAAAGTCGGTCTCATTTTTCTTGAGGAAAGTGTGGTCGACACGGCGAAGGCGCTGGTCGCGATCGACAATAACGTGCTGTTCTCTGAACTGCGCGAAAACAACGCGATCATCACGCCGGAGCAGTGGCGAAAGAGCTACGCGCGGCTCATCGACCACGGACGCTATAGCAGTTACGACCACTTTGGATCGGTTGATTCCAACAACCTGATTAACAAGGTGACGTACCTCGCGGCCCAAGGGTGTCACCAGATTTATCTCGATCACATCTCGATCGCGGTGTCTGGTCTCGACATGGAGGAGGGCGAGCGCCGCGCCATCGACAAGCTGATGACGGACCTTCGCAGCATCTGCGAGCGGTACAACACCAGCATCATCACCATCTCCCACCTCCGCAAGACAGGCGGACAGGGCCGTAGTTTCGAAGAGGGTGGACAGATTTCCCTCGACGACCTGCGTGGCTCTGGTTCTCTGAAGCAGCTATCCGACGTCGTGTTGGCAAAAGAGCGGGACCAGCAGGGGGATGACCCCGACACGTCCAAGCTTCGTTTGCTCAAGTGCCGGTACACCGGCCGCACGGGATTGGCCGACCGACTTCGGTATGACACGAAGACCGGTCGATTGAAACCCCTGCCCCGCGAGGTCGACCAGATGGAAGTGGACGAGTCAGACGGGGACGACGCCCCGTTCTAACCATTTGAAATTCAAAGTCTGCTCGAAGTGCAAGGGCCGTTTCCCAGAGACTGCCCAGCACTTCCATCTGCGCGGGCCGCACAGGCCCGGCTTCGATTCCCGCTGCATCGAGTGCAAGAAGGCCGACTCCAAGGCCCGTCGCCGCGCCAAACCCCTGACAAACATGCTGGCGCAAGCCCGGTGGCGATCGCGCCGCGACGGACGTGAGTTCTCCATAACCTCCGCCGACGTGCACATCCCCGACGTTTGTCCTGTGTTGGGTATCCCCATTTACACAGGCGGGACGTACGGGAACAACGATAACAGCCCAAGTTTGGACCGCATCGACAGTACGAAAGGGTACATCGCCGGCAACGTCGTGGTCATTTCCAACAGGGCCAACACCCTGAAACGCGACGCGACGCCGGAAGAACTGGTGCGCCTCGCGCAGTTCTACACTCAACTCTCAGACCGCTGACATGACCGAAAAAGTTCAAGCCGAAGACGTGGTGGTTGACCGCCACGTCACTGTCCGACGTCACGCCTTCATAGCGCATGACGCTGACATCAACTCGCTTTCCCGTAACACCGTCCGGGCCGTACAGGACGCCACGAGCCGCGCTTACGCGGAAGCAGATCGACTCAATCGCCGCCCGGTGATGGTGGAGATCGTCATCTACGTCGCGCCGGAGAAAGCATGACCGACACTGCCAACCTCCCCATCCTCGCATGGGACTTGGAGACCGATGGTCTCTTGAAAGAGTTGACCCGCATCTGGGTCCTCGCGATCGGTGAGATTGGCAGTGACGAGATCACGACCTACACCGATCACGATCCGAACTACCCCTCGCTTGCGGAGGGGGTACAGAGGCTGGTGTCTCACGTGGAGGCCGGTGGACTCACTGCCGCCCACAACGGCATCAACTTCGACCGCAAGGCTCTCAAGAAAGTCACCGGCGTCGACATCCCCTACACGGCGATCCTCGACACCCTGGTCATGGGCCGTCTCCGTGAACCCGAACGCCTCGGAGGCCACAGCCTGAAGTCGTACGGCGTCGAGATGGGCGTCCTCAAGGGTTCCCATGACGAGTGGGACCGCTACTCGGAAGAGATGCGGGATTACTGCGGTGGCGACATCGTGGTCACCAAGGCTCTCTACGACCGCCTCAAGGTCGTTCGTACATGGGGTGAGTCATGCGAACTGGAACACACGGTCGCTTACCTGATCGACCTGCAGATGGAGAACGGCTTCCCGCTGAACATGCGGGAGGCGATGACGCTCGCAGCCTCTTTGTGGGAGCGCCGGGATGGGTACCTTGCAGAAATGCAACGGGTGTTCCCGCCGATCTTTGTCTCCGGCGGGGTTACGGTTCCGAAGAGATCAATGAACCGGGATGGGCGCTCGTTCACAGCCGGCGCTGCATACACCAAGTTGGTCTTGCAAGAATTCAATCCCGGCTCCGAGTATCACGTGGCGAACCGGCTGAAGAAGAAGTACGGCTGGAAGGCCCCGCTGACTGAGAAGGGCAACCCGAACATCACGGAGGCCGTCCTCAAGAAGCTGGACTTCCCCGAGGTGCAACCGCTCCTCAAGTTCGCCCGGGTCGACAAGATGTGGACCCAGCTTGCTTCCCCACCCAAGAAGAACGGCACGGGTGGCGGCTGGATTCACCACGCGGATGACAACCACCGCGTGAAAGGGTACGTGAACTCGAACGGTGCGGTTACCGGTCGGATGACGCATAGCCGTCCGAACGTGGCTAACATAGATTCCGCGCCCGAAATGCGCGCCCTGTGGACGCCCGGTCCCGGTATGAAGATGATGGGCTGTGATGCGGAGGGGCTGGAACTCCGCGTTCTCGCACACTACCTCTCGCGCTACGACGGGGGACGCCTTACGCGTCAGCTTCTCGAGGGCGACAAGGCGCTCGGCACCGACGCGCACTCAGTCAACCGCGACAACACTGACCTGTTCAGTCGCGATGGCGCTAAGACTCTCCTGTACGGCTCGCTGTACGGGGCCGGTGACGAGAAGGCGGGCTTCATCTGGATCGCTGACTGGCGTTCGAGCGGGAAGCCTGTCGAGGAGTGGCCCGAGTGGGCGCGGGTAGGCAAGAAGCTCAAGTCCCCCAAGGCGATCGGTAAGGTCGTCAAGGCCAAGCTGCTTGACGGTATCGTGGGTTTCCGGAAGCTCATCGACGACATCAGCGCCGCCGCGAAGAAGCGGGGGTGGCTGAAGGGGATCGATGGTCGCCGCATCCGCGTCCGCCATGCCCACGCCGCACTCAACACGCTGCTGCAAGGGACCGGCGCGATAACGATGAAACGCGGTCTCGCCATCCTTCATGCAGACCTCACCGCACAGGGCTTCCGCCACGGGGAACACTTCGGGTATCTCGTAAATTGCCATGACGAATGGCAATTGGAAGTGCTTCCTCAATTGGCAGAGACTATCGGACGGATCGCCAAGAATGCCATCACGAAAGCAGGGGAGCACTACGGGTTCCGGTGCCGTCTTGATGGTGCATATGAAATCGGTGACAACTGGAGTTGCACACACTAGTGGAACGCGACAGCCCCTGTCACTTCAAGGGTTCCGCGAGCGAGCACGTTGCCGCTGCGTGGTTTCTACGAAGTGACAGAGCGGTCTATTGGCCCGCCGTACAGCAGGGCGCAGCCGACTTCATCGTCGACCTCCCTGAAGGATTCAAGCGGATTCAAGTAAAGACCGCGACATGGAACCGGGGCTCCCCTCCCTGGGAGTACCTGCAGTGCCGTACTCGTCCTACCAACCGCTACCAGCACTACGCCGCTCACGAACTCTACGACCGTCTTGTCGTGGTGTGCCCGTCGTTCAAGCGTCTCTGGTGCATCCCCGCAGACCAAATCACATCGAGCAACCTTTGTCTGGACGGAACACATCCGAACAGGAAGCGCTCGGTGTGGGCTGACTATGAGCATTCCCTATGAACAAGCTGACCATTGAAGACCTGAAGACCCTCGTCGTGAAGGCCCGCGACGTCCTTCCCGACGCCGTGATCTCCGGTGGCGCCCCGCGCGACATCCTGCACGGCGTCCCGGTCAAGGACATCGATCTGATGACCGGCTACGGCGTCACGAAGACCGTCCTCGAGCGTCTCGCCGAGGCAGTCGGCGGCACGTTCGTCGTCGAAGAACCGCTCGACCCGTCCGGCATGGAGGAGTTCGAGTGGGAGATCGACATGGGCCTGGGACGCCCGGCGATCAACGTGATCTGCCTCGACCCCTTCGAGATCACGGACCCGGTCGACAACCTCCACGACTTCGACTTCGGGCTGTCGCAGATCGCGGTGACGTCGCACGGTGCAGTCATGACGCCGGCTGCTGCCCTGGACATCGCGTGCAACCGGATCACCTACATGGGCGATCGGGGCCGCGAGGACTGGCGTATCGCCTCGTCGGCCAAGCGACTCAAGCGCCTCGAGGCGAAGTACCCAAACCGCATCTTCCTCAACTGCGACGCGCTGCGCCAACACCCGGAGTACAAGTGATGACGCGACACTGCGTTTGGACTGTCAGGACCGTCAGTGGCATCGCCGAGCAATACGACGAGGACGCCGGCTGGAGGGTTTCCCATGGAGAACGTGGGGTCGCTTTCTCTCACGGGGACTTCCATGGGGATGTGCGCACTGATTACTACCCGTGGTCTGCGCTCGTCCGCCTGACCAAGCGGGAGCGGACGCTGTGAGTCGCTTCCTCTCGTCCCTCTGGGACCACGGCTTCTGGACGCTCATGCTGCTCACCTCGCTCGCCGGCTGGCTCCTCGGCGGCTGGGTGGCCGTCACGCTGTTCCGTCTCATCTTCGGTCGCTGACATGACCGGCTCTCAACAAATCCGCTGCTGGTGGTGCGCGAGGGTGCTTCCGCATCCCGAGTACCGCTGCTGCATTCCGGAGGAAAAACTGTGATCGTCTTGACCAACTCTCAATGGGAAGACCTTAAGGCAGTCTGCAAGACCCGCCCCCTCGAGGAGAACGAACTCGAGGATGCGCAGGAAAACGCGCACGACGGTGGGAACTTCAACGACACGCTGGACCGTGGGTTCGATCTCGGCTACCGGACGGCGTGTGACGAGGTCCGCGCGATCTTCGGCTGGGATTGACCACTGCCCTGATCGATGGCGACGAGGCGATCTACAAAGCCACCGTCATCAAGGTCGAGGACACCGACTGGGAAGCAGAGACCATCTGCGACCGTCCCCCGACCTTCGAGGAAGCCCTCGAGGCTTTCAACCGCATCGTGGCGGCATGGGTTCGCGAGGTCGACGCAGACGACTACATCATCTGTCTGTCGCCCAAGCAGCGCGGCTTGTTCCGGCGCGGCATCTACCCGGCCTACAAGGGCGCGCGCGGTGAGAAGCCCGAGCAGTACAAGCCGGTCGAGGACTTCGTCTTCGAGAACCTGAACCCAGTCTGGTATCCCGGCCTCGAGGCTGACGATGTCATGGGCATCCTGAGCGGCCCGGGCAAGATCATCTGCTCGAACGACAAGGACATGAAGACCGTCCCCGGCATGCTCTACATCACCGGCAAGAAGACGCTGGTGGAGATCACACCGTCCCGCGCGAACTACCAGTGGATGCTCCAGACCCTCACCGGCGACAGCACGGACGGGTTCAAGGGGTGCACCGGGATCGGCCCGAAGAAGGCCGAGACTGCGCTGACCGAAGCCGGGACGTCCCTCCCGAGCATGGCCCGCGCCGCGCAGGACCTCTACCTCGCGCCCAAGACTGGCAAGTACCGCGACCAGCTACAGGACCTCAGCGACTTCCGCCGAGAGGCGGTGCTCGCACGCATCCTCCGACCAACCGATTACGACGCCGAGACGGGCCGCGTGAGTTACGCGATCCCCGGGGTCAAGGACATCGACTTCAATGCAAGAGACAAAGCACGCTGACTTCATGCGCCTGTTCTTCCCGATCATCGGGATCGCAGGACCGGCGCGGAGCGGCAAGGACACCATCGGCAAGTACCTGAAGGACGAGTACGGCTATGCCCACCTGTCGTTCGCCGAGCCGTTGCGCCAGTTCGTCTGCCAGATCACCGGAATCCCGCGCGAGCGTCTCGACGACCTGAAGGAAAACGTCATCGACTGGATCGGCAAGTCGCCGCGCCAGATGCTGCAGACGCTTGGGACGGAGTGGGGGCGCGGCATGGTCAATGAGAATCTCTGGGTTCTCTCGGCGATGTATCAGGCCCTCGCACTTGCGGAGAACGACGGCCAATGGTCGATGTTCACCGACGTTCGCTTCGAGAACGAGGCGGATGCTATTCGCCAGCGCGGCGGGATCATCATCCACGTCTCGCGCCCGGACGCACTGCAGGTGGCAGCGCACGTATCGGAAGCCGGTGTTCCGTTCGAGCGCAACGACTGGCGCATCGTCAACGACGGGACGCTGGACGACCTCTACACGCGGGTCAACGAGATCATGGAGAACGTCTGATGCTCCCGATCCCCTCCTGGGCAATGAAGGCCATCGCGGGGATTCTCCTCGCGGTCGGTCTGTCCACCGCCTTCCTCGTCTACCGCTCCCACGTCTACAACGACGGCGTCACGGCCGGCCTCGCGCAAGCAGCCGCCACCCAGAAAGCCGCGCTGGAGAAGGCCCACGCGGCCGATGCCGCCGCAGCCGCCAAGGCGACCGACGCCCTCCGCACTCAACTCAAGGACGAAACCAATGCCCACAAAGCTCGCGCAGGCGCTCTCGAGTCTGCTCTATCCGCTGCTCGTGCTGACGGCGTCCGCCTCAGTGGTCAGCTTGCAAGCCTGCACAACGACGCAGTCGCCGGTCGTAGTCCGGGACCTGCCGCCGCTGCCGCCGGCCCTGGCCCGCAAGGCGATCCCGCTGAAGGAAATGGGGCCAGCGTCGTCGCCGGTCCCAGCCAGTTCTCCCTCGCGGACCTGATGCGGAATGATGAAAGCAATTTCACAATTTGCCGTAAGAATTCTGCAAGGCTTACGGCGATCCAGGACTGGTACGAAAGCCTGCGAAACGGGGACTCCGCAGGACAGGCTCGAGCCGTCGCGGAAGCCCCCTCGGATTAAACCGACACATGGTAGAGGAGGCCCTATACCTAAAGACTCTCTAAGAGGTCCCCTAGAGGAAGGGTCTGATCTTCCGGCCGACTGTCCGAGCACGACGCAACTGCGTACCGTCGCCAGTTGGCTCCTCACTCAATTCCCTGTGGAGGCGATGATCGACTTGGTGCATGCCAAGGACTACACCGCCGCCCATGAACTCACGGGAGCGCAGGATGCCATCCAGGCCATCTTCGAACTGGCAGATCGTATCGACGATGACCAGCGGATTGCCGACGAGCAAGCTCAGGCGTCTTCGTGAGTTCCTCGGCACCTGCTCCTACCCCCACCTCCCAGACTGGACCGATGACCATTTCCGTGACAGCACGATCTGTCTTCGCCGCACTGGCGGCAGCATCGATGTTGCGGTGTGGTTCTTCCCTTTGGGAGGCTCGGGGACGTCCATGCATCTCTGCGCGTCTCCGGGCGTCCGAGGGCGGTGGGTGTCTCCCCGCGCTCTACGCGTTCTCAGCGACGCAGCGCGAGCGTCCGGCTTTGCTCGGGTGACCGTCCCGGTCGTCGACGCTGGCCCCCACCTGGGTCTCCTGGCCCGCTTGGGGTTCACGGCGAACCCGCTCGATTACACCTACAACCTGGACCTTTATGGGAAAGCCCAAAGTAGACAAGGCCCCTGACGCGCCGCAGCCATCAGCGCCGGCTGCGCGTCTCGTGGACGCCCCTGAAGATTCGCCGGTCGAGACGGCGGCGCAGAAGCAGAACCTGCGTCGTTACCTCACCGCACCCGCGTCAAGTGCCACCCAGCCTGGTGTCGGCGTTCAGCTTTGAAGCTGGAGGACCGCTACCGGGAACTGGTTCCTGATCGGGACCCGTACTTCCGGCGAGCGCAAGCCTGCTCGGCTCTGACCGTAGCAAGCGTGTGCCCTCCTGACGGCCAATCGCCGTCCCAAGTTTTGCCCCAGACGTATTCGTCCTTCGGCGCTCGCGGCGCGACCACGGTCGCCTCGAAGCTCATGATGGCGTTCATGCCTCCTGGGGACTCTGCGTTCAACCTCGAAGCCAGCACTGAGGTGCTGATGCAAGAGGGCGTACTGTCGCCACCCCCGGACATCATCAAGGGGCTGGCCCAGTGCGAGCAGCTTATCAACGCCAAGATCGAAGCATTGAACTGGCGCCGGCAGACGTATCTCTCCCTGCTCAACCTCGTGATCTCCGGGAACATCGGAGAGTACATCGCCCCCGATGGCCGCCTGAAGCTGTACCCGCTGTCGCAGTTCGTCTGCGTGCGGGACTTCAACGGCAAGGTGGTCGAGGGCGTAACCGCAGAGAAGCTCAAGGTCCGCTCCCTTCCCGACGAACTCCGAAAGTCGACGGCGAAGAAGGAGAACGAGGACGTCGTGCTCTACTCGCGGTTCGAGTTGGTAGACGAGAAGACCTACGCCGTTCAGCAGGACCTCGACGACGTCACTGTGAAGCCCTACGCCAAGCACAACGGCATCATGCCGTTCAATGCCATCGCGTGGGAACTGGTGTCGGGCGAGAACTACGGACGGTCGCACGTCGAGTTGAACTACTCCGACCTGATGGCGCTGGAGAAGACGAGTCAGCAGATTCTCGAGTGTGGCGCCATCGCCGCTCGGAACCTGATCTTCGTCGCTCCGAATGCTGCAGGCGGGAACCTCCGCAAGCGCATCATGCAGGCCCGCAATGGCGATGTCATCGCCGCTCGCGGAGGCCCGCAAGGTGACGTCCAGGCGTTCCAGTTCAACAACCAAGCCGCGATCCAAGCACTCGCCGCAGAGAAAGCAACTCTCAAGCAGGACCTGTCGGTAGCGTTCCTCCTGACCAATGACCTGCGCCGCGACGCCGAGCGCGTGACGGCCTACGAACTCCAGATGCTGGTGTCGGAGATCGAGCAGGGCATGGGCGGTGTGTACTCGTACCTCGGCCCAGAGATGGTCGGCTGGCGTATGAGCAAGCTCATCGCACAGATGCAGTCCCGCGAGGAACTCCCGGAGATCGGCGATCACACGCAGATCACGGTGACGACCGGGCTGGCTGCGCTGGGCAAGGACGCGAAGCTGAAGAAGGTCCAGTCATTCCTGGCGCTCCTCGCGAACACCCCGCAGGCTTACCAAGAGGAAGCCGCGATGTACGTGAAGTTCGACACGATCCTCACACCCGCCGCAGCCGCGCTGGGATTCCCCGAGTCCATCAAGACCTCGGCCGAAGTCCAGCAGGAACAGGCTCAGAAGCAGCAGCAACAGATGCAGGCCGACATGGCCTCTCGCGCTGCTGGTCCTGTGGCCGGCGCTATGGCTAACCAAGCTACCCAACCCGCATGAGCGAAGCAGCGAACCCCAACGCAAACCCACAGGCCCCGGTGACTCCCGAGGCCCCCGCGCTGGTACCGGACAGTCCCGAGTACCGCGCGGCGATGATCGCGAAGGCTGAAGGTCAAAGCGGCACTCCGCCCGCACCGGTGGCACCCACGGACCCCGTGGACCCGCAGAAGCCGGTGGCGCCGGAAGTACCGCTGGACCCCAACGCCCCGGCCCCGAAGCTGACGGACGCCCCCGCCGATGCTCCCAAGGACGGCGACCCGCCGGCCGAGAAGAAGGACCCGGAGACCCCCGAGGTCCCGGCCTACGACTTCAAGGCGAAGTTCGAGGACGGCTCGTTCGTCACCAGCTTCAACGCAGAGACGCTCCCGGAAGACCTGTCGGCTGCTCTCGGCAAGGCGATGGGCCTGTCGAACGAGCAGGTCGCAGCGATGCACGCGCAGTTCCGGGAAGGCCAAGTCGCCCTCCAGACGATCGCGACGCAGAAGCTGTACGACGCGGCCGGCGGTCAGCAAGGCTTCAATGATCTGATCGCCTGGGGCCAGAAGAACCTGACGCCCCAGCAGCGCGAGTACTACGACGGTCAACTCAACGGTCCCCATGCCGCTGAGGCGATCGAGTTCCTCACGTCGAAGATGAACGCAGGCAAGGACCCGAACCTCGTCAACCTCAACGGCGGTACCCATACGCGTGTCAGCGCCTTCCGGGACCAGTCCGAGATGATGGCGGCGATGGCCGACCCGCGTTACCAAGCGTCGGAAGCGTACCGCCAAGAAGTCGCGGGCCGTCTCCGGGTGTCGAAGTTCTAACCTGATCCTGCATGAAGACAACTCTCGAGACGGCTGCTCTCGCACTGTCCACGCTCCCTGCCAGCACCACGCTGACGGCAGTGATGGCGATCGTCAACGCGTGCCCGCAGCTTACCGCTGCACTGGCAGGCGCCACGGTCGAAGCACAGCGCGACGCAGTCGTGACCATCTCGAAGGAAGTCCGCTCCACGGGCGGACAGACCACGGGCTGGACGTAAAAGCAACTCGTCCCTCACCTCTGGCGCCAGCGCAACGCTGATCTGCCATGTGGGGGACTTCCCCTTCGCCGCTCCCTCGCTCTGAGGTAGCGCAAATCCCTCTCATCAAGACACTAATCAATGGCATTCTCTGGTGACAACGGCAACCCGGTTGCCTTCGGTACCGGTCAATCGGGTTCCGATGACCGCTCGCTGTTCCTCAAGATGTTCTCAGGCGAAGTGCTCACCTCATTCACGGCAGCGACCGTGACGAAGGGCAAGGTTCGCGAGAAGAACATCACCTCGGGCAAGTCGTATCAGTTCCCGAAGACCGGCACCTCGACCGCCGAGTACCTCGCGCGTGGTCAGGAAATGCTGGGCAACCCGTTCGCAACGGGCGAAGTGGAAGTGACCGTGGATGCACCGATGGTCGCTCACCACGCCCTGTGGGACTTCGACGTCGCCATGTCGCAATTCGACGTGCGCGGCCCGATGACGGCCGACATGGGCCAAGCCCTGGCTCGCGTGTACGACCAGAACAACTTCCGCCAGATCGCCCTCTCGGCGCGTACGGCTGCAGTGGGTCCGTTCCCGGGCGGTCAGAAGATCGTGAACGCGGGCCTGCTCGGCTCGGGCGCGATCGACGGTACGGTCTGGCTGAACCAGATTCGCCAAGCGAAGCTCGGTCTGCAAGCGAAGAACATTCCGCAGGGCATCCCCCTGTACATGGCGGTCTCGCCGGCGGTGTTCGACGCGATCAAGTACGCGCGTGACGCCACCTCGGGTCAGTACCTGAACCTGCAGTCGCAGATTCAACTGGCGACGGCTGGTGTCGGCTCGGCGGTTACGGAAGGCATTCGCTTCGAAGGCGTGAGCATCTTCCCGTCGAACCTGCTGCCGAACGCGAACGACACGGCCAACACGGCGGTGTACTCGAAGTACCGTGCGGACTTCTCGAAGACCACGGGCCTCATGTGGGCGACCGACGCCGTCGCTGTGCTGACCCTGATGGGCATCTCGACGGAGACCTTCCGCGACGTTCGTCGTCAGGAAGACTTCATCGTGTCCAAGCAGGCTGTCGGCCACGGCACGCTCCGTCCGGAACTCGCTGTCGAGTTCGCCACGGCGTAACCCCGATGGGGACTATCAGTTAATTCTGGTGGTCCCCATTTTTTTCGATGGGCAAACCTGTCCTCCTCGGCTCTTTCCGTAATCACCTATGGGCGCTATCACACGACTGCAGGCCGTGAACCGCATGCTGTCCGGTTCCAGCGAGGCGATCGTCCTCGTCGAGCAATCGGGGCAGGGCGATTACGCAAACTGCTCCAGCATCCTTGACGCGGTGACCCTCGAGGTCACCATCAAGGGCTACGAATTCAACACCCGGGTGGCCCAGTGGTCCCCGGACGCCAATGGGAACATCTTGCTCCCGGCGAATGTCCTGCGGGTCCGCACGACCGACCCGAACTCCCTGATCTTCGAAGCGGAGGGACGGCTCTACAACAAGGGGACGAACACCGACGTCTTCACGGGTCCCGTGGAGGTCGAGTACGTCACCCTGCCGACGTTCGAGAACCTGCCGACTCCGATCCAGATCGAGGTCCGGGAACGCGCGACGCGGCGATACCAGAAGTCCTACGTCGGCTCGCAGCAGTCCGACCAGATGCTCCGCGAGGATGAGGCGGTGGCGCTCGGTGTCTCCGAGGCCGCGCAGTCCGAGTCGGAGAACTACAACATGCTCGACGACAACCCTGACATGCAGTGGCTCCGTCGTCGGACCTTCAGCAACGGAACCCTCTAATTCCATCTGACCAACTCGTGCAGGCCCGGGTCGGGTCCCTGCATGCGGGCGTGAGCCGTCAAGCTCCGCTCCTGCGATCCCCGTCCCAGATGGACGAGATCGTCAACCTGCTGCCCTCGGTCGAGTACGGCGGACTCGCTGACCGCGTCGGCGCCACGAGCCTCGGCTGCTGGGCGGCGGCGAACTTCAAGGGCGCGGACAACTTCATGTTCCGCACCACGGACGGCCAGCAGTGGGCTGTGCTCCCCGGTTCCGCTGCCGGCACCCTGCGCGTGCTCAATCTCGCGGCGGGTGTGGAAGTGACCGTCACCGCCGGCCCGTACGTCCAGCAGTACCTCGCTGTCGGTAACGGCGCCGGGCTACGGTTCCTCCAGATCGAGGACACGGTGCTCATCGTGAACCCGAGCGTCACCGTCCGGTTCAACGCCTCTACGGCGCCCGAGCCGAACACCCGCGCCTATCTCCAGATCAAGAAGCTGTCAAGCAACGACCAGACGTTCTACATCGGCGGCTCGATGGGGTCGGCGTCGGTCCTGTACGCTGGCTCGAGTCAGACCCGGACGCGCGAGTATGTCGCCGAACTTCTCCTGCAGAAGATCGGGGCCAGCATGCCCGGCATCGGCGTCTCGCGGATCGGCAACGTCCTACGCATCGTCGGCACGGCGGACCAGATCGCGTCCCTGACGGCGAACAACGACTGGGACTCGACGGCCTTGGTGTTCACCAAGGGGCACGTGACGTCCCTGGACGACCTGCCGCCGGTCATGTTCTCTAACGAGCCGCTGCTCGTCGACCTGTCGGCCGGCAAGCGGGAGACGGCGTACTGGGTGACCTACGACGCGTCGTCGAACTCGTACAAGGAGACTTCGTGGCTGGACTACGGCGCCTCCTCGGGATCGCTCGATCAGAGCACGATGCCCGTGCGTCTGCACCAGACCGGCCAGTCGACGTTCGAACTGCAGCCGGTTGACTGGACCGAGCGCAAGGTCGGGGACGGCTACAGCAACCCGCCGCCGCCGTTCGTCGACAACGTCCTGCGCGACCTCGCGCTGTGGAAGGGTCGCCTGTGGTTCCTTTCGACGGGCTGGCTCTGTGCCTCCCAGCCGGACGACTACTTCAACTGCTTCGCCGGGACGGCCCGGGAGGTCCTGGCGTCGGACCCGATCAAGCAGCAACTCGACGGCGACCTCGGGAAGGGCAACTACCTCGAGACGATGCGCGACGCGCTGATGGTCTTCACGGACTTCGCCCAGTCGATGATCGACGGGTCGACTCCCCCGACTCCGCAGAACACCACGATCGGGGTGGCTACCCGCTACGTCACCGATGGCAACTGCGGACCCGTGGCGATCGGCGACGCGCTCTACTACACCGGCACGGAAGAGGGCAGGTCCGTCCTGTGGGAGTACCGCTTCTCTCAGAGCGGCGAGGCGAACCAAGCCGACGACCTGTCGATGCACGTCCCGCGCTACTGCCCGGGGAGCATCCGGACGATCTCTGGCTCGACACAGAGCAACCGTCTGTTCCTGAACTCCTCGCTGGACCCGAGCACGCTCTACGTGTACTCGACGTTCCGGCAGGACGGTCAGCGCAAACAGATGGCCTGGAGCAAGATCAGCTTCAACGGCGTGGGCAGCATCTGGCACCACTGGGTCGACAAGGGAAACCTCTACGTCATCGCCCAGCACACGGCCGGCGGCTACGTCCAAATCTTCTGGCTCCCGCTCAACTCGAACCTCGGCGAGACGCGCAACGACGACCTCCGGGTCGACTACAAGCGTCCGGTGGCTCTGTCCTGGAACCCTTCGCTGCAGCGGTATGAGTTCGCCCTGCCGGTCGGCTTCGAGCAACTGCCGGACCTCCGGGTCCTGTACCCGAACGACGTCAGCGGCTGGTGGACTTCCTACACCCCGGCGCTCGCGTGGACCGGCAACCAGTGGATCGGCTACTTCACCACGGGCACCGGGCCGTCCCTGAACGTCAACGTGTCGGCGATGGTCGGCACGCGCGTCATCCGGACCATGCGGTTCTCCCCGTTCTACCCCAGCGCGGGCGACGCGGGCAATACGCCGATGGGCCGGCTCCAGCTTCACCGGATGCACATCGACGCCCTCAAGGCCGGCGACTTCACGGCCACAGTGTCTCGCAAGGATCGCGGCGACGCCTCCTATCAACTCTCCCCGATGATCGTCGGGTCCGGCCTCGGACCTCACACCGATGGCAACCAGACGTACGGGTTCCCCATCAACTGTGAAGGCCCCAAGGCCACCGTGACCATCACGACCGACAGCACGTATCCCTTTGTCGTCACGGGATACACCTTGTCCGGCCGGTACATCAACACCCGAAACTGATGATCTTCCTTCCCGCTAAGCCCCATCACATCAAGACGCTGGCCGCAAACCTGCGCCCCGAAGACCGCGCTGAACTGGCGGCTGCGTACGGACGTGACCACGACCTGTCGGCGCTGCTGATGGGCGGGCTGGATGGGGACCAGTGCGAGGTGATGCTCTCGGACGCCGGCCTCGTGCTCGGTGTCTGGGGCTACGGGCCGCTCTCCGAGGCGGACCCGTCCTTCGGCTTCATCTGGATGCTGGCGACCCCGGCGCTCCAGCGTGAGGCCATCTCCTTCCTGCGTGCGTGCGAGCCGTCGATCGACAAGGCCCACGACCGCTATACGACTCTCGTCGCCACCCCGTGGCGCGGGAACCCCCTCCATATCAAGTGGCTCGAGTGGTGCGGCTTCGCGCTCACAAACGACACCGACGCCCAATTCCCGGTTTATACCCATGTGCGGACCTCTAGCGATTCCGGCGGCGATGTTCGTAGTGTCCGCTGCCGGGGCGGCGATGCAGTACTCGCAGTCGAACAAGGCGATCAAGACGCAAGCTGAATCCGCCAACCAGAACCTCTCTCTCAAGTACGCAGCGGACGCGCTCAATCAGCAGGCCAATGAACGGCAGGCGATGGAGCAGCGCACCGACCTCGCCATGAATGCGGCACGGAAGCTTGCACAGGCACGCGTGGTCGCCGGGGCCGGTCGTGGGTCTCTCGCCTCAATGGCGCGAAACATCCAGGCCGGTACCGATCTCGACCTCTCGCGGATCGATGTCTCGCAGAACAACGCGAACACGGCGCTCCTGCAGAACGAAGCGGCGGCGCAGATCAGCACGGACAACGCCCTCGACGGACTCTCGTCGCAGGCATCGGCGGCGCAGGCCAATCTCGGTCTCTCCCTCACCAGCGCGGCGGTGTCCTCGGCCGGCGCGGCGTATTCGAACGTCCAGAAAGAACAACTCGCCAAGAAGTACTCGTACTTCGGCGGATACCAAGGCGGCGCATAAATGGCTCAAGACGAATTCACCGGGGCACCCTCGGTCCAGACGCAGTATCAGGAGGCGCGGGCTGCTCAGGTGGACCCGTCCACCAAGGTCGGGGGCATCAAGGCCCTCGGCGACGCATTCGGAAACTTCTTCAACAACACGCAGAAGACCCTGACCCAGCTTAACAGCGACGTCGAGACCGAGCGTGTGCAGTACATCAAGGACGAGAACAAGCGCATCTCCGAGCAAGGGAAGGCAGACGCCATCTCGGGCAAGGATCGCGACGTCCTGTGGTCGGACCGGGGCGCGTACAACGACGCCTACACCGACTCGCTGGCGACGCAGACCGCGTCCCAGATCGGGCTGAAGCTGCAAGACGCAGCGCTGAAGATGCCCCTCGACGGCTCCGCGAACTTCGAGGACGTCGCCAAGAAGGTCATCGACGAGCAACTCGGCCAAGGCACAGGCGACGCGCAACTCGATTCGCTGATCCGGGTGAAGCTGTTCCCGACCGTCAAGAACATGCAAGGCTCCATGCAGGAGCAGGTGCATCAGACGGTCGAGAAGAACATGACCAACTCGATCAGTCAGTCGGCCGTGGCTGATCTGTATTCCCCGACTGGCTTCACGACGGACTCGTGGAACTCCGGGCGATCCAAGTTCCTCTCGGTGACTCACGGCGACACCGCGCAGGCCGACAAGCTGATGATCGCGTCGATGGCGCAGGGCGTCCAGAACTCCTACCAAGGCGCGGCGGTCCTCAAGGCCGCGAACGACTCCGGATGGGCAGCGCAGAACCCCGAGGCGTACGCGGATCTGTCCGAGAAGGTCATGACGCGCATGACGCATCCGCACTCCTTCGAGGCGCAGCAGGCGCTCACCGGCTGGCAGGCGGACAACATGGCGGCGTCGATGAATCCCATGACGCCCGCGTCCTACTGGGTCAACCAGATCGCGAAGTTCCACTCGCTGGACAGCCAGTACGGCCTGGGCATCCAGTACCTCGCCCCGGTCATGGAGGCCGCGAAGCAGGCGGCGAAGGTCAAGGCGGACGTCAACACGTTCTCCTGGGCCATCACCAATGGCGCGACGGCCGAGGCCACGGCTGCTCACTTCGGCGTGGGCAAAGACAAGATCATCGATCAGTCCATGCCTTCGTGGATCACGCAGCAAGCCGGCGATCACTTCCCCGAACTGGCGAACACCCTCAACGGCTCGACGGGAGAACTCCGGCCGCTGCAGGACCCCAAGGCCGTTACCCAATTCGTCCAGATGATCTCGAATCCGGCGGTGCGGGACGCTTCCGGCGCCGGCATGCCGGCCATGTACAAGACGCAGATGGGGCAGGCGCTGTCCGGGAACGACCCGGTGGCCGCTGGACGTGCCTTCGACTTCTACGACCAGTTGCGTGCGCAAGTCGGCGACGCTCAGATCGATCGCTACTTCTCCGACGACGAGGCTCGGCTGCGCTACCGCGCGATGAAGCTCGTGGCCGGGAACTACCCGGATCGGACTTCCGCCGCGAAGTTCATGATGGAGAACCGGATCGACTCGAAGACTCTCGCGGACGCCTACGACAAGCGGGACGTCGGCGGGATCGCCAAGGTCCTGTACCCGTCGAAGAAGCCGGAGGAAATCCAGACGATGTTCACGAAGGACCGCGACGGCATGCTGCTCAAGGCAGTGGGCCGGGACGGCTTCTTCAAGAACCCGCACGTCTCCATGACGGCCGATGACGAGAACGAGTTCAACGGGCTGTTCGTCAGCGCCGCTGCTCACCTCAAGTCTGTCGGCGTGGACGATCCCAAGCAGGCGCTGCAGATCGCGACCGACGCCTACGCCAAGACGCGTATCGCCCGGCCTGGGCCTGACGGCAACGTCATCCTCCAGCGCGACACGTTCAGCGGTGCGGGCCGTGTGGTCGGAGCGCCGCTCAACTCAGACCCGAGCCACCCGTACTCCGTCACGAAGGGCTACGCGCCGATGTACGCGCCGGTCCCGATCAAGAACGCGTTCGGTGTGGTCGAGGACCCCCTGAAGCTCGCGCGGCAGTCGCTCGACGACATGCAGAAGCGGGCGCCGGGAGTACTCGGCGACAGCGACGGCCTCTACCTCGGTGCACCCGAGACGAGCACCGGCCTGTCCCCGGTCATGAAGACCGGCTCGCTGGCGCAGGTGCAGTTCGCGCCGGGCCAGGACGTCGCTGTGATGCGCGAATTCAACCGCGTGGACCAGACCGTCCAAGACCCTTACTGGCGTGCGACGGCCGAGGCCGACGACAAGCTGTTCCGGTCGAAGACTCAGTCCCATCTCGTGACCACGAAGGTCCCCTCGGATACCAAGGAGGCGGAGAAGTTCTTCCGCGACACCTTTGGCGACGGCGTGATCGTCCGACGCCTGCCCTCGGGCGCGTGGGGCGTCTACAAGGGCTACACGATCGAAGGGACCACGGCGGCGGCTGAGAAGGCACGGGCCGAGAAGGAGACGAAGTTCCAGAGTCAGGCCGGCATCCGGCAGGAGTGGAAGGAACTGACGACGGGCGTCGGCTATGAAGGCCAAGTCACCCCTGTGAATTAATGGACACCACACCTCAACCCCCGATCCTGAACGACCCGTGGACGGAGGCTCCTGCCGCTGATGGCAAGCCCCCGATCCTCCGGGACCCTCGCCAGGAACTCGCAGTCCCCCCACGCAACACCGACCCCGAGCACGTCCTGTCCCAAGCGATCGACGACAACGTCAATCAGCAGGTCAGCGCGGGGTCGCTCTTCCTCAATCAGGTGAACCAGCAGCAGGGCGAACACGGCCCGCTCTGGAGTCTCCAATCCTTTCTGGATCACATGACGAACAACACCCCTTCGGCTCCCCCGTTCCCGGGCGCACCGCAAGGCCCGTGGGTCTCGATGGCGAACGAAGCCATCGGTGGTACCGAAGGTCTGGCGGAACGCGCGTACTGGGGCGTCTACTCGAAGAACCGGAAGCCCGGTGACATCTACGTGAAGCCCGGGCAGGTCACGGCGGACACGAAGGACGAAGTGTCGGTCGGCTACGGCTACAACATCACCGGCAACGGCATCGAGAACTCCCGCAAGCTGTTCGCCCAGATCGGCATCGACTCCGCGCGATTCGACAAGATCATCAATGGCGAAGGCACGATCTCGCCCGACGAGGCGCTGCGTCTGCGCGAGGTGAAGATTCAGGAGATGAATGGCTACCTGAACAACCTCACCGGCAACGCGCCGCTGAAGGACAACCAGCGGGCCGCTCTGGTCTCGATGGTCTACAACTTCGGCCCCGGCGGCTTCAAGAAGACCGGCATCCCTGATCTCATCAAGCAAGGCGCGAGTGACCAGACGGTCGCCAACGCGATCGCGAACGCATCCCCGAATCAGAAGGCGCTCCAAGGGCGCCGCAAGGCCGAGGCGATGCTGTACGCGGGCGTGAACGGCGCAGTCCAGCAGGTCGCCAGCACCCAATCCAACTACCTCAAGTAAAGCAATGGAACCCACGTCGAACATCATCGGGCCGGAGCAGGACTACACCGACACCCTCGTCACCGGGCAGACGGCCCCCGTCAAGCCCACCGAGATTGACCCGGAGTACGTCCACCTCCACCAGTCCCATGCGCTCGACGTGGCCGCTGCTACGTGGCGTACGGAGACCGCGATCGGGCAGGCGCTCAACCTTACCGACGCCCTGTCCGGTGTCCAGACCCCACAGCAGGACCCGTCGTATAACCCCTACACGGACGTCAACGAACACAAGGAGGAGTTCAAGGACCTGCTCCCGCTGATCGACAGCGGCGAGTTCAACCTGAACTCCCTCGACTCCCCGCAGCTTCTCCGCGCCTACGCGAAAGCTGCACGACAGAACATGAAGGACCGCGAGACCATCGCGAATGGCACGCTCGGCGGGCAGGTGCTCGGCATGGGCGCCTCGATGCTCGACGTGACCTCGCTGATCTCCCTGGGCGGGCTGGCGACATCCGGCGTCAAGGCGGCGACTCTTGCCGGCCGGGCACTCACCGGTGCCGCGATGGTCGGCATCGACTCGGCCGTGCAGGAAGGCGTGCTCCAGTCGCTCGACCCCGTGCGCCCCAAGGAGGACGCGTACTACAACATCGGGACCGGCGTGGCGCTCGGCGCCGCCCTCGGGCCGATGATGAAGTTCATGCACCCGGACAATCCCCTGCACGGCGCGGACAATCCCTTCGCCCGCGAGAACGTCCAGAAGGGCGTCCTGGTGGAGAACCGGGTCGGCCAGCTTCCGGAGGAAGGGCACCAGATCACCAACGACCCGAACCAGCCACACACCGGTGGCTTCGGGGCTGACTCGATCGGCGCCGCTGCCGTCTCCCGCGAGACGCTGGGAAGCATCGCGGCCGACGAGGCTGACGCGACGACGTTCGCCGTGGGTAAGTCCCGGCTGGCGAAGGCCATCGACTGGGCGCTCGCGACTCGTTGGACTCCGCTGGGCCGTCTCAACGGCTACACGAACTCCACGGTGCGCGACTCCCTGCTCAAGATTTACGACCACGGCGGTCTCCTCACCGGCGCCAACCTGAAGGGCGAAGGCGGCGGGATCGACGCGGAGACGCGCAAGGTCATCTTCGACCAGCGCATGGTCTCCGTACTCCACGCGATGGAGAACTCCCGCGTCGCGGCGAACAAGGAACTGGGCCAGTCCGGCGCAGGGATCGCGGCGAAGTCGATGCTGTCCTCGGTTACCCAAGGCGCGGTCGACAAGAACATGGTGCAGTCCGAGGTTTTCAACCGGGCCGCTATGGACTTCGCTGTGGGTCACGACGTCGGCTCCAGCATCGAGGACATCCGCGCGGGCGCGATGAAGCGCCTTACGGACTCGGGCCTGACGAATGAGCAGGCCGCGAAGGTCCTGCCGCACATCGAGACGGCTGGGAACACCGCCATGGACGGCATGACCGACCTGATGAAGCGTGCGGTCGATCGGGGCCTCGTGGACCCGGAGGCCATCACCAAGGGCCGGAACTACGTACCGCAGCTTTGGGACCGCGCCGCGATCGACGCGAATCCCGAGGACGTCAAGGCGATGCTCATGGAAGTCTCGCGCGGTGCGCCGGACGAGCAGTGGCTCAAGGACAACGGCTTCATCGACGCCGGCCGTCCCCTCGCCGAGGGCGAAGAGGCGCTGCCGAAGTCGTGGGAAGAACTCAAGGCGTCGGGAGACGCCACGAAGGCGGCAGAGGCCCAGCGCCTCTGGGGCGGCGATGTCGACGAGGAAGCCCGGTCGGCTGCTGATGCCCGCGTCCGCGCGGCGCAAAAGGCGCAGCTTCAGGCGCAGGAGAACATGGCCGACATCCTGAAGGAATTCAAGGGTGCGGACCGTGACTGGCGCAAGGCCAAGCTGTCGGAGATGAAGGTCGCCGGCCGGCTGCAGGAGCGCGGCGCGTACACCCGGCTCATCGCCTCGGCGTCCTATCGTGCCGACAAGGCGCAGGCGCGGATCGACGAAGTCCTCAAGCGCACGGGCGGGGTAGACCCTGACCAGTGGCATGCTGAACTCGGGCAGATTCTGCAGGACAACGGTATCGCCGTTGACCAGATTCTCGCTGACCGCAACGCGGCCCACAAGGCGGCGTCTGACGGCGAGGCGCTCACGGCGGCTCTCCGGGGCCAGCGGGACGCGCACAATGAGAAGCTCGGCGCCATCAAGGCCGAGCGGAAGGACGTGCTTGCCGAACGCGCGGACATGCGCGAGAACCTCGGCGGCACTGAACTGGCCCGCGCCCTCACGCCGAACAACCAGGAACGCGCCGCCCTCAATGCGGATCGCCGAGCCACCCAGGCCGAGCGCCAGCAGACCCTGAACGACCTGAAGGAAGCCATCGCCGAGAAGCAGGCGGCGCAGGAAGACCTGAAGGCAGCGAACGCAGCGATGCGCCGCGCCAGTCAGGAGCAGCGCGAGACCCGCTCGTGGTTCGACGCGGTGGGCAAGGAAGTCGAGGAGATGAAGAAGAACGAGGGCGAGGCACTCCTGGCCCCCGGACTGAAGCAGGCATCCGAAGACACCCTCGCCAAGCTCGACGCTCTGAAGGCCGAGTTCGAGAAGGCAACTGCCGCTCGACGGGCTGCGCGGGAAGCCCGGGCATCATCAGGACTCGACAAGCTCGAAGCGGAGCGCACGACCAACCTGACGGCCCGGGAACTCCGCAAGGCGGTCTACGCCCAGCGAAAGCTCGACGGCGCCCCGGCGGTGGAGAAGTGGGTCGACGACTTCGTGAACTCCTATCGAGGCCTCGACCGGTCGCCTCGCGGCTTCGCGTTCGACGAGCTACCGGACTCTGGCCGGATCAAGGAACGTCGCTTCAACTTCACGGCCGAGCAGCGCCAAGCCTTCATGGACAAGGGCTACCTCCGGAACAACCTCGCGGACGCGTTCAGCATGTATCACCAAGACATCGGTGGCCGGCTGGCGCTGCACGAGGCCCTCGGTGGTCGCAAGATGGACCAGATCATGAAGGACGCTGCACAGGACTACAGCGAGCGTATGGGCCGCGCCGGCTCCGACAAGGAACGGTCGCAGCTTCAGAAGGAGTGGGAGGTGGCCCAGAAGGACCTGCAGGCCGCGCACGATCGAGTGCTCGGTAGGTACGATCCCAAGGACCACAACTCGCTCGTCTGGACCGCCGACCAGCTTCGCATGCTGGGCGTCAACCGGTTCATGGGCGGCTTCGTGTTCGCTGCGATCGGCGACATCGCCACGGCGGCGCTGCAGTCCCCGAGTTCCCCGCTGAAGATTCTCACGGCGAAGGGCGCTCGGGACTACGCGTACATCGTCAAGCAGGCGGCGAAGGGCGACGAGGGCTTCCGGGAACTCGAGCGGGTCATGGGTTCCTTCGAGGCCGGCCTGTTCATGCAATTGTCCGATCGTCAGATGGGACGCGGGACCGCTGCAGACTACATCGGCATCGGCACCGGCCGCACGAAGCAGATCACCGGCGCCATCGAGAAGGGCCTGGAGACCACCGCGACCCTCGGCTCGAAGCTGACGGGTCTGAAGGCAGTCTCGGACAACTACCGGCGCACCGTGGCGCTCGTCGAACTGGCGAACATCCGCGAGTGGGTCGGCAAGTGGGACACCCTCGGCGCATCCAAGCAGGCTCGGCTGGCTGCTGTCGGGATCGGCGAGCGGGAAGCCAAGGCACTCAACGGACTCTTCGAGAAGTACGGCGAGGAGCAGAACCGTGGCCTGTTCTCCCCGAACATGCACAAGTGGCTCGGCGACCGTAACGGCGAGGAGATGAAGGACGTCCTCGAGGCGGCGCTCATCAAGTCGCAGAAGCGGGCGTCCTACGCCGGAGGTCTCGGCTCGCAGCCTCTGCTGATGGACAAGTGGTACGGGAAGATGTTCTTGCAGTTCCAGAACATGGCGTTCCAGTTCACCGACCGGTTCCTCCGGGCCGGCCTGCAGCACGGCTTCGTGACCGGCGACCACATCCGATTCGCTCACGCGATGGGGTGGGCGCTCGCCTCGGGCGCCCTGATGTCCGTCCTCGCTGAGTTCCGCAAGCCGAACGGTGACGTCACCAAGATGCTCGATAACCCTGCCTCGCTCGCCTACAACGTCGTGCAGCGCAGCGGCATCCTCGGGTTCTCGAACCCGTACATCGACGCCACCGAGAAGCTCCTCGACCCCACGCTGAAGGCATCGTTCAACACCTCCCTCCAAGGAGGCGCGACGAAGTACTCCGCCAACTCGTGGGCCGCTGGGTTCCTCGGTCCGTGGTACTCGACCTTCGACACCATCCAGCAGTCCGGCGCTGACTCCGCGAACGGGAAGTTCTCTGACGCGGCGGCGAAGGCGGCTCGACTCATCCCCTTCAATCAGCAAACGCAATTCGTTAAACACCTCGTCGCCATGAACGGCGAATAAGGAAACGTGCTCACAACCTACACCACGGACGGTTCGCAAACCGTCTTCACGTTCGATTGGCCGTACCTCGATCGAACGCACGTCTTTGTGACGGTAAATGAAGCGCCCCGTCCGTTCGTGTGGGTCGATGACTACACTCTGAAGATCACCACGACGTTCGGGGACCCCTTCGAGTCGGGCCTGACGCTCAAGATTTTCCGGGCGACTCCCGACGTCGTGTCCTTCGCAGAGTTCAAGGACAACTCGAACCTGACCGCCGATGACCTCAACCGGGCGCGGCTTCAGGTTCTCTTTCTCATTCAGGAGCGCAGCGGCGGGATCGCGGGGTACGTGGGGCAGGCGATCCAGTCTGTCACCAACGACCTCCAGTCGATCTCCGGTGCGCTCGGGGACCTCCAGTACATTCGCGGGGTTCTCGAAGCCGGCCTCCAGACGCTCGACGATCTGCAGGCCAGCATCACACGCATCGACAATGGCGCGAAGTCCCTACAGGATCAGATCGACGCCGAGATCAAGGAGCGGGTGGACGCCGGGGCGATCCTCACGACGCAGGTGAACACCCTGTCGTCCACGGTCGACAACCGCCTCACCACGTTCTCCTCGCAGGTTCAACTTCTCCAGTCGTCCAACGACATCCTCGCGAACAAGCAGGACGTCCTCGAAGCCAAGTTCGACAACCTCGACCTGACGCCACTCGATCCGACTGACGACCGTGACGACGCCCTGATCGCCGCGTCCATCATCTCGACGGCTGTGACCGGCGTGAAGCTGGACCTCGCCCAGAAGCAGCAGATCGAAGCGTACGCCCACGACATCTCGACCCTCGAGGCGACGATCGACCAGAACTGGATCGACGCCCAGGCGCTGGTACAGACCGAGCGCGAAGCGCGTGTCGAAGCTGACACGAACGTCGCCGGTCAGATCAGCGCGATCACGGAGCAGATCACCACGCTCCAGTCAACCGTGGACGACAACATCGCCCAGGTCGTGCAGACCATGCAGACGCAGGTGGACACCATCAACGGCAAGGTGACCAACCTGAACGCCCAGTACGTCCTGAAGGTCCAGGTACAGCGCACGGACGGCCGACCGGTCGTCGCCGGCATCGGCCTCGCTGCGACGTCCAACGGGGACGTCACGAACTCCGAGATCATCCTCACGGCCAACCGGCTTCTGTTCGTGGACCCGGCGGCGCCGGACGGCGTAGTCAAGCCGATCTTCGAGTCGGGCCTCGTGGACGGGGCGAACACCTTCGTGATCCCCGCGAACGTCCTGGGGGACAAGAAGTATCCCGGACGTCTCCTGGTGGACGGCGCGATCGACACGCGGACGCTCGCGGCGAACGCTGTGACGGCCGACAAGATCGTGGCCGGCGCGATCTCTACCGACAAGCTCCAGGTCGGCCTGGGTGTCAACCTACTTCAGTTCTCAGAGATGTTCGAGGGCGGCGGCGACCTGGGCGGGGCACGAGGATGGCACTACAGTTCCTCGCCGAACCGGGACATCAGCGTGGGGTTCTCGGTGGCGCAGGCCCGCATCGCGTTCCCGACGTACAACGTGGTGGGCGGCAACACCTCCTACATGCTGTCCACGTGGACCAACGGCGTCACGGACCTTTCCGGGTACGAGTTCGTCTATTCCGATGCTGTCCCCGTGGTGGGCGGAAGCTGGTACGAGTGCTCCACGTACTTCCAGAACGCGCGGTGCGAGGCGGACATCGGCATCATGTGGCTGGACGGTAACGGGGCACAGATCGCCTCGAGCGGCTTTAAGGGTGCGGCCGGCTTCTCGTCGGCGTATTCAGCGAACGGGCAGGGAGCAGGCTTCGCCCTCTCCCAGTACGGTCGGATGGGCGGACGGGCGCAGGCCCCGGGTACGGCAGTCAGCGCCCGCTTGGCGATCCGCAAGGGTTTCCACGCGGCGGCTGACGGCAACAGCTACCTGTTCTGGGTCAAGCCCATGCTCGCCCAGACCTTCTCGAACACGTCCGTGCTGTCACCGTACAGCCCGGGCGGTCTCGGGACCACCATCACGCCGTACGGTATCTCCACGCCGTCGCTGTCGGCCCTGTCGGCCACGATCGGCCTGCTGCGCACCTCCGCCAGCGGTCAGCGGCTCGAGATCGACTCGAACCAGATTCGGGTCTACGACGCGAACAACGTCCAGCGCGTCCTGTTTGGGGTCTGGTAATGCCCGCAGGACTTCTTGTGTGGGACGAGGCCGGCCGGCTTCAGGTCGACACGACCACGTTCCTCGGGCGCTACTTGGGGCAGGCGGTCATCGGGAACGGCACGGGGTCCATCGTGAATGACCAGTTCACGCAAGGGATTCCCTGGGCCATCCCGGTGATGGACAACGCGTCCCCGATCGACCCGAACGCATCAGGCACCTTCGGCTTCGTCGACATCTACTCGTGGATGACCACGCCCTCCTGGTACTTCTCGGGCAATCAACTGGTCTGGACGCGGGACCTCTCGAAGACTCCCACGAACTGGCAGTCGCCCACCTGCACCTTGATCTACGGAGTGAACTGATGCCGGCAGGGCTTCAAATCAGAAACGACAGCAACGTCTTGCAGGTCGACGGGGTGAACCAGCACATGGTCTTGCTCCGCGCTGGCGTCATGACGACGGGGCATCTGGCATCTGGACGCACCGACATCGCCTCAAGCATGGCTACGGTCGCGCAGAACAACGGCGAGATTCTCGCGATTCAAGCGGGAGGCGCCGGGTTCTCGATCGCCGGCCGGTACGGCGGGGTGACCACGGTGTATTTCCAAGGGATAGGCGAGGGCGCTCTGGTCGCCTACTGGGTCTTCGGCCCCTACACGCCGTCCGGCGTCAACTACGGGATGCTGATTCGGGACGCGAACAACGTGCCCATCTGGGACACCGGCCGACCTCCTATGCGCGTCGTGCAGACGGTGTCGGGCCTCGGCACGTTCACGGTCGGGGCGGCAGGGAAGACCTACGCCCTGGCGGCGGTCACGCAGTACGGGAAGCTGGAGCGCAGCGGCGCCGGCCTCCCCGGTCAGCCGGGCAACCAGAACCTGCTCCAGACGTTCACCACGGGCTACGGGGCGATCAGTGGGCAGACCGTGACGATCCAGAACAGCTTGACGATCGGCGGGGTCTACGGACCTGTCAACAACAGCCAGATACCGGCCGGCTGGGGCGGCGTCTGGGACAACCAGCAACAGAACACATACACGGTCCTCGACGTGACCAACTACTAGGAACTCAATGGCATGGTATGCAACGGGTACCGTCGCGGTGACGAATGGAAGCAACGTCGTCACCGGGACCGGTACTCAGTTCATCACGAACATTAAGTCGGGCGACATCTTCATCGCGCTGGATAACGGGCTGCTGTACGAGGTCGACCAGATTGTCTCCGCGACTCAGCTGACCCTCAAGCGCGAATACGCAGGCGTGACGAACGCCTCCGCCGTGTACGAGATCGTCCCGACGACGTCCAACCTGAAGACGCTTGCGCAACAGGTGACGGACCTCATCGCGATCTATCAGGAAATCCCTCAGAGCGCTACGGACGCGCAGGACGCGGCAGCGGCGGCTCAGGGCTACCGTGACACCGCGAAGACGTATCAGGACAACGCGGCGGCTTCCGCCTCGACAGCCTCGGGAGCCGCTACGACGGCTCAGGGATACCGGGACACCGCCAAGACGTATCAGGACAACGCAGCGGCGTCCGCTTCTGCGGCAGCAACATCGAAGTCCGGGGCCGACACGGCGAAGTCCGGAGCGGATTCCGCGAAGGCTGCTGCAGATGCCTCGGCCGCCTTGGCTGGCAACTGGGCGGCACAGGCGTCCGGTACCGTTGACGGTGCCAACTACTCGGCGAAGTATTACGCGATGCAGGCAGCGGCGAGCGCCGCTTCGATCGCGCTCCCTGTCCCAATTACGTCGGGCGGTACAGGCGCGACGACGGCTGCGGCGGCGCGTACAGCGCTCGGCGTACCCGCTATTGCTTCATCCAATACGTTTTCTGCCAGCCAAACGATCAGCTACAGCCAGCCGCTATTTTCCATAAACGATACAAGCGGCACTGGAGTTGCGGTCTTGCAATTCAATTCAAACGGCTCGATGGTTTGGCAACTGCAAAAAACGAGCGCCAGCGATCTCAATGTTCGACGGTATGTTTCAGGGGCTTTTGTTGATGTCCCTCTGTCAGTTTCGAATTCGACAGGTGTTGCCACCCTTGCGCAGCGGCCCATGTTCGGCACTGCGACTCCCTGGGACTCCGCGAACCTCCCCTCGGTCTCCGGGCGCCTGCTCAACATCCAGGTCTTCACCTCGAGCGGAACGTACACCCCGACTGCTGGAACCACCAAGGTCATCGTGAAGTCGGTAGGCGGTGGCGGCGCAGGCGGTTCGACCGCAGCGACCAGTGCGGGACAGTCCGCAGTAGGTGCTGGCGGTAGTTCCGCCGGCTACGCGGAGGTCCTACTGACCGCTGGGTTCAGCGGCGTGACCGTCACTGTGGGCGCGGGGGGTACCCCTGGCGCAGCCGGCGCGAACTCCGGGAACGCGGGCGGCACGACCAGCTTCGGGACGATCATCTCCTGCCCGGGTGGTAGTGGTGGCGCCGGGGGTAACCCATCAGCAGCAGCAGCCGTCAACCCGAGCGCCGGTGTCGTCGCCCCCACGATCTCGAGTGGGACGATCATCAACGCGCTCGCGGGACAGCCCGCGCCGAACGCGCTGGTCCTTGTTCCCGGCTCGGTCGCCATCAGCGGCTACGGCGGTAGTGGCCCGCTCGGGGTCGGAGGCCAAGGCCGTCAGACGACGGGCGCAGGCATCGTCGGGGCCGGCTATGGCGTCGGCGGCGCTGGCGCCACGACCTCCGCGTCCGGTGCTGCGCAGATCGGCGGCGCTGGCCGTCAAGGTGTTCTCATCGTCTACGAGTTTGCTTGATGAATCGCTACGCAGTTGTATCGGATGGTGTCGTCACCAACGTCGTTCTCTGGGACGGCACCTCCGAATGGGAGACGTCCTCGGACGCCGTCCTCCTTCCCCCGGACTCCCCTGTCTCCGAGGGGTACTCCTATACCGCCGGTGAGTTCACCGCGCCCCTTAATCCGCCGCCCCGTCCGGACGGCTTCATCTAATCACCTCACCAGATAATCATGGCAGACACCAAAATCATCCTCGTCAAGAACGGCCAAGTCTCGGCAATCGTCTTCCCGGGCGAGCGCATCGACAACACCTACGGCACCGTGGTCGCTGAAGTCGACATGAGCGTCGAGATCGGCGTGGGCGACGTGTACCCCGCTGCAGACGCGGCGCCGGCCAAGAAGACCTCCAAGAAGGCTGCGGCTGATCCCGCGCCGGCAGCGGACGTCACCGAGACCCCGGCGGCGTAATGATCGATCAATTCTCCTTCCGCCAGCTTCTGGCGGTGCTGGTCGGAATGGGGATCGTCATTGGCATCGGCAAGCTCTTGGCATCCGACGAGAAGTTCTCGTGGCGTCTGGCCATTGGCCGCGCCATCGTGTCCGCAGGGCTGGCCGTTGCGGCTGGTGCCCTCGCGGGCCTCATCCCTGGACTGAGCCAACTGGCCATCATCGGCTTCGCTGCCGCGTCGGCTGTACTCGGCGAGCAGTTCCTCGAGAAGCTCATCCATCTCCGCGCTGGCGGATCGCAGTGACAAAGGGACGCCCTGAGCGTCTCCGGATCGGCGGGAGGTACTTCTCGCTCGCCCCAGTCCCGGAAGACCAGCAGGGACTCGTCTACGGCCTCATGAACCCCGACACCCGCACGATTCATATCGGCGATGACATGTCGGGGTTCGATGAGGTGGACACGGTTCTGCACGAAATCATGCACGCCATCCGCTTCACCCAGGGACGTGAAAACGGCGGGGAGGTGGAGGAGGACTACGTGCGCTCACTGGCCACTGGCCTCACCAACGTATTCCGCGACAACCCCGGGCTGTATAGGTGGGTCGGCCGCATCCTGAAGAAGGACCAGACATAAGCGATAACAGTGACCTCATCCGGCAGAAGTTTGAAGACTGCCTGATCGAGGGTCTGAAGGGCCAGCCCCTGACGACGAAGGACGGAGTCGTGCGCGATCCGTCGACGGAAGAGATGGTGATGGTGGCTCCCGAGGCTTCCTTCCTGTCGGTGGTGAGAAGTTACCTCAAGGACCTGACGGGCGATGCCCCGAAGGAGAAGGCCCCGACGACCGGGAAGGCGCAGGGACTCTTGGCGGAGTTCGAGCGTAAGTCGAAGCTGCCGTTCGGGCAGCGTGCGAATTGAGCGGACGCCCGTGGTGGTGGGAGTCGGATGACCCGGTACGGGAGGAATTCAGAAACCTCCTGTTCCTCGTGTGGGAGCACATGGGTCTCCCCGCGCCCACGCCCGCGCAGTATGACATTGCGCGGTTCCTGCAGTTCGGGTGGGCCGGCTACGGCGTGGATGCCGATGGCGCCATCTTTGACTGGTACGGAGATGATGAGGTCGAGCCTGACCGCTCCGGTTGCACGCGACTCGTCGAGCCGTCCGCATTCCGCGAAGACATCATCGAGGCATTTCGCGGGGTAGGGAAAAGCTACGCGACTTCGGCGTACGTCCTGTGGCGTCTCTACCGCAACCCTGAGACCGAGAAGGTGCTGGTGGTCTCCGCGTCCGGGAGCAAGAGCAAGGAGTTCATCTCCATGACGAAGGCGCTCCTGCTGACCATGGATCAGTTCGAGCACATGCGTCCCCGGGACGACCAGCGTGACACCGCGTGGTCCTTTGACGTCAATGGGTCCAACATCTCACAGTCGCCGTCCCTCAAGGCCGTGGGTATCACATCGCAGATCACTGGCTCCCGTGCCTCGCTCATCGTAGCGGACGATGTGGAATCGGCTGACAACGCCCGAACAGAAGAGGCCCGCGAGCGTCTCCTGCAGAAGACGAACGAATTCGCCGCCATCAAGGTTACCGGCGGTGCAGACGTGATCTTCCTCGGGACGCCTCAGACGGCCGAGTCCATCTATACCAAGCTCATCAAGCAGATGGGTGCGCTCGGCTGGATTCTCCCGGCGCGGTACCCGCAAGCGGACAAGCGTCAGTCATACGTCTTCCAGCGGGAAGGTAAGTCGGACTGGGACGCCCTGGCGCCTCGTGCCCAGCGGGTGGATCGGGACCCGAGCCTCCAGTGGACCCCCACCGACCCCGAGCGATTCAACGAGGCTGAATTGCAGACGCGGGAGGCCAAGGGCCGCTCGTACTTCGCCCTGCAGTTCCAGTTGGACACCTCGCTCTCGGACGCCGAGCGGTATCCCTTGAAGCTCCACGACCTCGTGGTTATGTCGTGCAACTCGACCAAGGCTCCCTCGGAAGTCCAGTGGGGCCACGACACCGGCAACAAGAACAAGCGCACCGACCTGCAGAACTTCGGCTTCACCGGAGACTTCTGGCTGGGGCCACTGTTCATCGACCCCGAGTGGCGCCCGTTCGAGCAAGCGGTGCTCTTCGTCGACCCGTCAGGCCGAGGGAAGGATGAGACCGCCTGGGCCGTCGTGAAGACCCTCAACGGCAAGATGTACGTCGTGGAGTCCGGTGGTGTCTCGGGCGACCCTGATACCGCTATGGTCGCCGTGGCTACCGCCGCGAAGCGTCACAAGGTCCACGAGATTCTTGTCGAGCCGAACTACGCAGGCAACATCTGGATCAACGCGTTCGAGCCGAAGCTGTCCAAGGTATGGCCGGCCGAGAAGCCGGGCGACACCGCTGGATGCTCAGTCAAGGAAGCAGAGTGGAGCAGGACGCAGAAGGAAGTCCGGATCATCGAGACACTCGAGCCGGTCATGGCGACCCACCGCCTCGTCGTAGATGAGTCAGTGGCGCAGGATGCCGTCCTGATGTACCAGCTTACCCACATCACGCGCGAGCGTGGCTGCTTGAGTCACGATGACCGCCTGGACGCACTGGCGGGCGCTGTGGCCGCTCTGGCGAACACGCTGCGGGTCGACGAGGATCAGGCGGTGCGGGAGATGAAGGAGGCTGAGGAGGACGAGATGCTCGAGGAGTTCATCGAGGGGTGTCTACGATCTGCTGCCGGTGAATACCAACAGCGAACCGTCTACGGGGAAGAGGTCTGGTCCTACGAGTCTGGGCGCCACCTGTGACGTCTTACGCCCCCGCGTGCTTGTCCAGGAAGGCCCGGAAGTCCAGGGCCATCTTGGCGTAGTTCACGCGTCCCCGAGGCGCGTACACCTTCGGGTCAACCGATAACCGGAAGACCTCGAAGGCGGCGGGATACATCCTCTGCATCTGCTCGACTTCGAGCCGGGCACGGGGACTCCCCGAGAAGGCCCAGAGGAGCGCGGCGATCGCCACGAGGGCAAGGACGAGTGGGATAGCGAGCATGGTCAGTACAGTTCTCTGGTGCGCCTCTGCTCCGCATTGAAGTCTGAGCATCCCTTGAGTGCCGCCTGCTGCATACCCGAAGGGGAAGCGCCACGGTACTCCTGGGACGTCCATACGTCTCGCTGGAGGGCTTGGTAAGTGTCGATGAAGCTTTGCCCCGGGCGGGCGTGTCGCAGGGTAGCCTGGGCCGTCTCAAGGCTCTCTCCGGCGTCCCGGGACACCACGGCCTCACGGGCGATCTCGGCGTAGGTCTGGCAGTCTATGATCTGCGGGCGATGTGCCCATGCGGCGGAGGTGGAGAGAAGGAGGAGCGCTGCGATGGCGGTTGTTTTCATTGTGGTCTCTCAGAGGTCCCCGGGTCGTCCCGGTGTTGGGCAGATTGTAATATCGGCTGTAAACTCCTGACAATAGAGGGGCGCCTTAAAAAATATCCCGAAAATGCGTGACAAGGTGTGTTGGCCCGCGCGGCCGCGAATCCCCCGTGGCCCCCGGGTCGGCTCATGGCCGGCACCACCCCGGAATGCTTGCTGGCGGACAGGGCGCGGGACGGACTGAGACGGCGGGCGAGTCCCCACGGCAGACCCCACGTAGCGCAGGACGGCGGGCGCAATGCCTTGCTGCATAAGGGTTTGAGGGCGATGACCATCGGACTGGTATGACGATGTTCGAGGAGGCAGGGGACGGTGGGCGGGTCTCAGGACGTCACTGGGCTGAGGGACGGCTGATGGTCAAAGCGGGTGTTTGTGAGTGCATGCGTGCACTTGCGAGCACCTGTTTTATTGCTCTCACGGTCCGGAGGCATAGGGACGTCCTAGGGACGGCTTAGGGCCGCTCCTTCGGCTTCGCCTCAGTCGCGAACAAACGAGGGACTCACCGGCCGCGCATGCCCTCCTATGACTCACCGTGAGTCCCTCTGATGGTCTCTGATCTGCCTGGGCGATTGGCGGGCGCATCGTCCCTATGAGTCATGGTGACGGCGGGCGCATTGATTAAACCGCCACAGGGTGAAGGCCTAAGCCAGTACGGGCGATTGGCGCTGTGCTTTCTCTTTTGGGTGCGGGTGCTATCGACCACTGAAGACCGGCGGGCGCATCGCTGTGAGTCACTACGCTGGCTAAGGGTCTGCCGCTCACGATCGGATTAATGTCCCCACGTTTCACTCAACTACTCAACAACTCGCTTTACATGCGCTGAGACCTGTCCTATAGTCCGTCTCACGGTGCTCAAACGCGCCACCCGACTAACGCAAGTTGCTGAGTGCAAGGGGCTTTACCATGACTCAAATCGACATCACGCTGGCTATCAACGACGCGGCGAATCACATCATCGCGAACGACTTGGACTATGCGGACCATGCTGACCTGCCGGAAGGCTACACGCTGGCCGCGCACGCTGACGGCGTCTGGATTGTGGATGCCCGCTTTACCTGCAACATGGACGACATGCCGCGCATCGTCCGCGTCATCAACGCGCCTCTCTGGGGCCGCAACTTAATCGAGTGCTGACCATGACTGACCGCATCATTGCTGCCTGCACGTATGCCGCTATCGGCCTCATGCCGTGCGTATCTGGCCTCATGGCCGTCATCGTTTTTCGTCTCTATGGGGTATGACAGGTCGAAACCCGGGACGTCTCCGGGTCCGCACGTGAGGCGTGCGCTGACGAGACCAGACACTCAACCATCAAGGGGAATCACCATGACTGACGCACGCTATAACGGCTGGACCAACTACGCTACTTGGGTCGTCGCGCTCTGGCTCGATAACGAGCAAGGGACGCAAGAGCATTGGGCGGAGCAAGCACGCGCGGCCGTCGAAGCGGAAGACTTCGATATGGACGCGGCACGGCGCACGCTGGCGGGCCAATTGAAGGACGAGCACGAAGAGGCCATGCCGCAAACCACGGGCGTCTTCGCGGACCTCATGGGTTACGCGCTGGGGTCCGTCGATTGGGACGAGGTCGCGGACCATTACATGAGCGACATCGAAGTCTATTCGTCCGGATGGAACATGCCTGGTTACATGCCGGACGAGACGCCCGCGCGGTTCCTGTCCGCTGAAGAGGCGCGTGAGTACGTAGCTGAGTCGATCGAAGATGCCTCAGAGACCGTACGCGAAGAGGATGATGCACTGTCCGCTGAGATGGCTGACGAGGCCCAGCGCGTCCGCGAGGGCGCGGGGGAATACGGGAAGACTCTTGGCGATTACCACTACTTCGTCACGCGCCTCTAAGTAGCGCGAGTCACTGTGAGGTCGAAACGCTACCTCGCGTAGCGTCTGCCGGTAGTGCCGGCACTGACGAGACCATCAAACACTGGAGAGGCACCATGCCCCGTTTTAACGGCGTCGAGTTGACGCCCGAGACCATCACCGCGACTCACGCATGGTTTGCGAACAACGCGCAAGCGTGCATCGACGAGGCCGTGTCTGGCGCGGTGCGCGTCAATGACCTTTCGTCCTATGTCGCGTGGCGGCAGCAAGACATCGACCGGCACCGCGCGGGGATCGGAGGGACGTCATTCGCCTTCCTGCAACGCGCGTACTACATCCAGACGGGCGAAAGCGTCCCTCTGTTCGCTTGAAGTAGCGCGAGTCAAAGAGGTCGAAACGCGCTACACGGCGCGTCTCACGGTTTCGCCGTGACTGATGAGACCAACACGAAGAGGTGAAGAGATGAAAGGAAAGCCGTGGTTTGCAGATCACGCGTTTGGGTATGAAGACCGCACCGTGCTCGCTGTAGAGGTCATGCTGGGTTCTGTGTCGCTTTGCGTCGATCCGACAGAGTGCGGTGCGGGGTGCATGGAGGTCATAGCGTCCGGACTGGACTTTGAGACGGCTGAAGCGTTCGCCGTGGCACTGGGGATTCACTACGGCGCGGAGGTCACGAAATGACGCCCCGTGACCGTTTCCGCAACGCCCTCTACGCTGTCGCATGCTGGTTCTGCCTCTGCGCTCCTCTCTTCGTCGATGTCCTGAAGCGGGGGTGACCCATGAACCGCTACGGATTCAAGGTGACTCACACGGACGGCGCGGTGCACTTCTGGTATGCGTATGCGGACGCAGAACGCGCGGCCTGGATTGATTTTGCGGCCCATTACGCGCCCATCACGCAAGTTTTCTGCGTGGCACTGGTGACCGACGAGAAAGAGGAGGAGGTCAATTAAAACGCGTTTTGAGCGGCCGGACGTCGAGTGACTACCACCCTATTCACCCGCCCATCCCAGAGGCACCACGGCCCGCCCAATGCCCCACGAAATGCAGTTTAACTCCGCGCCTGTCCATCAATGGACCGATATGGGGCACCTTTCTGTTGCATATCGACGAATGGACGATTTAAAGGGACGCGTAAAGTCCCGATTCGTCGGTGTAATGCAACACATCGTTACATAAGCCGGTCAGCGTTACCGGGTTCCTCAGAGCACTGGCGGCAGTTGAGCCGGAGGTCGGATTAAACCGACACAGGGTGATCTCTGAGCGTCCCTATGACTCTATAAGAGGTCTCTATGAAGAGGGGGAGCCACCCTCAGAGTCCTCCTACAGACTCATACACAGAAGTTACTTCTGAGTCTGAAGCCACGCCCTCCAATAAGAGAGGGCTGGAGATTTCATTGCTTGAGACGGGAACAGACGCATCGTATGCTTCCGATTATTTTTACTCAGGGGAAAGTGAATGACTGTGAAGTTAGAAAGGTCCGCAGAGACACTGCGCAAGCGATTCGGCCTGTGGTTGAAAGCGAAGCGCGAGGAGCATGGCCTGACCCAGCTAGACATCGCGGCGCACGTGCCTTACTCGTATCCGGTCTTTGTGAGCCAAATCGAGCGGGGTGTGTCCGCGCTACCGTCCCATGACATGCTCCAGTGGGCGGAAATACTGAGAGTGAGCCCGAAGGATTTCGCCAAGGAGTACCTCTACTTCTACGAACCCTTCATTTATGAATGTATGTTTGGAATCGACCCATATGCACGCGAAAAACTTCCCCGAGGGGGGAAAACAACTCGGAGCGCACCCGTCCCACGCACTGCGCGACGTCCATCAAAAAGCTAACGAGGCATGGCCTGAGGTCGTGGGCGAATACGAGGATGAGTACCCGGAGACTCCGTGGTTCTCATTGGGGGCTGGGGATTTTGAGATGGTGGTCGAGTCGACGGATCGCTACAACGTCCGTCTTTTCGCGGGTCACCGTCTCGTCGCCACCGACTGCATTGAGACCCTCTGGGCTGCGCTGGTCCGCGTGATGGCTGCTCAGGGGTTTAGCCTCCGAGGGGTGTGAGATGGGACTCTATAAAAGACCGGGCAGTGAAATCTGGTGGTATGAATTTGTCCTAACGGGAAAGCGTTACCGCTCGAGCACGCGCTGCACGAACAAGCGCGAAGCCCAAGCAGCAGAGGACAAGGCCAGGAAGCAGGCGCAGGACGATCAGCGTAACGAGCGCGACGGCATCCACCGCATGAGCCTCTACGAGGTCGCGCAGAAGTGGCTGGTGGCCTCGGAGATCACCCACACGGACCACAAGAACAATTTGAGCCGTGTGCGCAAATTGTTCGGCGACGAGATGCAGCAGCGCGGAACGTCGTGGGTGCTGGCAGAGGGCGCCCGCCCGGGCTTAAGTAAAGACCTGATGGTCCACGAGGTGTCCCAGGCTGTCCTAGTGGACCTCAAGAACAAGCGCCTCACGGAGAAGAACTCCGCTGGGACGATCAACCGCGAGTTGAGCCTCGTTCAGGCGCTGATGGGATACGCGCAGTCTCTGGGCGTCGTCATGCCGAGCAAGCCGATCGTGTGGTCGGAGCGGAGGAACCGCGCGGCGAGCCTGAAGATGCGCGAGACGAAAGGGAAGCTGCGGTGGCTGACCCTAGGTGAGGAGCGCAAGCTCATCGAGCACCTCGCGAAGAAGGTGGACGAGGCCCCGAAGGCTGACCGGGCGGCACAGGACGGCCTAGACCTCGCAGTGATGCTCTTGGACACCGGGGCACGCTATGAGGAGATCGCGGGACTACGTCGGGCGCAGGTGGATGTGGAGCGAGGGGAGATCAGCCTCTACCGCAGCAAGACGCGGAACGAGAGTCGCCTGAAACTCCCGCGCCGTTCCCGGGACATCCTCGAGCGGCGCATGGTTGAGACGCGCGGCCGGTCGTACGTCTTCCCGGCCCACCGCCTGACGGGCGACGGGACGACCACATGGGCGGACGAGGACACGCACCGAGGCCATTCGACCGGTACGATTCAGGCAGCGATTGAGGCGTGTGGGCTGAACGACGACCTCGGGCAGGACAAGGTGACGCCGCATACCTTCCGGGACACCTACGCCTCCCGGCTGGTCCAGGCCGGCGTGAGTCTGCTGAAGGTGAGTCACCTGCTGGGTCACGCGAATGTCAGCATGACGCAGAAGTACGCCCATCTGTGCCCAGACATGGCCGGCGCAGAGGCGGTCGCGGTCCTCGACGGGCTGCACGCGGATTAAACCGACACAGGGTGACGACCCTATCGCTGGGCAGGCGGTAGGGTTTCTTTTTGTCCCACGGTAAAGCAAGTTGATGAGTTGTGAGATACTTACGCCTTCCCGTAGTCAGGAAGGCCCGGGAGATACCCGGTGAGTTTGAAGACGGCGGTGAATTCGTACTGGCAGGACTCACAGACGAATTCCTGTAGCACGTGGACAGGTCCGACCGCACATGCGCCCATCGTGATGTCGGGTGAATTGCAGGAGGGGCAGATGGACGCTTCGGTCTCAGTCACGAGGACCATCCAGTCGTCAGAGTCGATCAAGACGGCTCCCACGGGTAGAACCGGCGGAAACGCAGTCCCCTTTTTTGTCCCACGGTAAAGTGTCCCACGCTAAAGTGAGTCGCTTTACCGAGCGGCATAAAGCTCAAGGGAATCAAGGTATTAGGTGGTGGGGCGTGAGTGACTCGAACACTCGACCTACGGATTAAGAGTCCGCTGCTCTACCAACTGAGCTAACGCCCCAACAGAAGCGAAATTATAGCGGTGGTTTTCTGGACAGCGCAAGCCCATTTGCGCAAATTTCTGAAAAATTCCTGTGCACCGCGTCATGGCGGAGAGGCCCAACCCACCTCACCCGCCCGTTATCATTGGCGAATTCCCCGCCCTACGCCCAAGCCAAAACAAACCTCATGGACGATCCCGCCATCCGCGCCTTGCTCGACAGCATTCTCGCGCCCTGGGTCAAAGACCTGCACCTCACCCCGGCCGATATCACCGCCGACGCCGTCACCCTCCGCCTGCCCCATTCCGATCACTTGCGCCACGCAGGCGGCGTCATCTGCGGCCAGGTCTTCATGGCCGCCGCCGATACCGCGATGGTCGTCGCCATCTCGCACGTGATGGGCGGTTTCTCGCCGATGACCACCGTCTCCCTGAACACCACCTTCATGCGCCCGGTAAAGTCCGGCGACGTCCTCGTCACCGCCCGCGTGCAAAAGCGCGGCCGCAATCTCGTTTTCGGCGACATCGAAATGCGCGACGCGCAAGGCGAGCTCGCCGCCCACGCCACCACAACCTACGCACTCATCAACCAATAAATGTTCGACCAAGTCGTATTCGCGGGCGGCGGCAACCGCTGCTGGTGGCAAGCCGGCTTCTGGGACGTCATCCGGCCCGAGTTGAATCTGAAGCCGCGCATCATCGCGGGCATCTCGGCGGGCGCCGCCACGGCCTGCATGCTCTACACGAACGAATCGCGCCGCGTGATGGCGTACTACGTCCACGTCCTGCGCGACAACACGAGAAACGCCTACTGGGGCAACCTGCTGCGCGGCGAGTCGGTGTTCCCGCATTACCGCATCTACCGGCAGGCGCTGCTCGACATCTTCGCGGACCGCTTTGCTGAACTCCGGCATGCGCCCGAGATCCGCATCGGCGTGTCGCATCTGCCGCGCTGGCTCGGCGCGCGCAGTGCGGTCGCGGCCGGTCTCATCGCGTACAACATCGAGAAGTACCTGCGCAAGACGCTCCATCCGACGCTCGGCCAGACGCTCGGTTTCCATCCGGAGTTCGTCAAGGCACAGGACTGCGCCACGGTCGAGGATCTCGCCGACCTCATCCTGCAATCGTCGAGCACGCCGCCATTCACGCCGATCCTGCGTCGCCAGGGCCGTCCCGTGCTGGACGGCGGCATGGTCGACAACGTGCCCGTCTCCGCGCTCGATGCCTTGCCGGGTCTCGTCCTCGTCATGGTCACGCGGCTCTACCCGCGCGAGCGCATGTTCGTCGTGCCGCATGGCGCGCAGCGGCGCATCTACATTCAGCCGTCGCGCAAGGTGCCGATTTCAAGCTGGGACTACACGAGTCCGTCCCAGATGCAACATGCTTACGACCTGGGCCGCGCCGACGCCGATGACTTCCTCGAACGCCTGCCGCGTCTCATGCAAACCGCATCGCAACCTGTCTGAAGATGAGGAGCACATCGTGGCGAAGCAGCACACCTATGAACTGACCGTCGATTGGACGGGCAACCTGGGATCGGGCACCTCCGCCTACGACGCCTATTCGCGCGATCACCTCGTGCGCATCGGCAGCAAGACGGCGATAGAAGGTTCGAGCGATCCCGCCTTCCGCGGCAATCCCGCGCGTCACAATCCGGAGGAGTTGTTCGTGGCGTCGCTGTCGTCGTGCCACATGCTCTGGTATCTGCATCTGTGCGCGACGAAAGGCATCGTCGTGACCGGCTACGTCGATGAAGCCGTCGGCACCATGCAGGAGGAAGCGCAGGGCCATGGCCGCTTCGTCGATGTGCTGCTGCGCCCGCACGTGACCATCGGCGCGGGCGGCGATTCGGCTCTCGCGGCGCGCCTGCATGAAGAGGCGCATCGCTATTGCTTCATCGCCAACTCGGTGAACTGTCCGGTCCGTTACGAGCCCGCCATCGATATATCAACGCTATGACACCGCGCTAGCGCCGTCGCACGTGCTGCAACGCTTCCTTGTTTGAGACGCTCGACGTGTCGCCCGCATCGAACGCAAGGATGTTCTTGAACGCGGCGCTGAAGTACAGCTCGTAGCTCTCGCGCTCCACATACCCGATGTGCGGCGTGCAGATCACGTTCTCCAGCCGCAGCAGGCCATAGCCTTGCAGGATCGGCTCGCTCTCGAAGACATCCACCGCCACCATGCCCGGCCGGTTGTGATGCAGCGCGTTCAGCAGCGCATTGTCTTCCAGCAGTTCGGCGCGGCTCGTGTTGACGAACAGCGCCGTGGGCTTCATCCGCATCAGATCGTCTTGCTTGACCATGCCCGTGGTCTCTTCGGACAGACGCAGGTGCAGCGTCAGCACGTCGCTCTGTTCAAAGAGCGCTTCGCGGCTCTCGGCGACCGCATGACCATCTTCACGCGCGGCAGTCTGTGAATGCTCGCGGCCATACACGAGCACGTTCATGCCGAACGCCTTGCCATAGCCCGCCACCAGCTTGCCGATCTTGCCGTAGCCCCAGATGCCGAGCGTCTGGCCGCGCAACACCTGGCCGAGACCGAAGTTCGGCGGCAGCGCCGACGTCTTCAGGCCGGATTGCTGCCACGCGCCCTGTTTGAGATTGGCGACGTACTGCGGAATGCGTCGTTGCGCCGCCATGATGAGCGCCCACGTGAGCTCCGCCGGCGCCACCGGCGAACCCGTGCCCTCGAGCACCGCGATGCCGCGTTCGGTACAGGCATCGATATCGATGTGCCCGCCGCCTGCCCGTCCGGTCTGGCTGATCATGCGCAGCTTCGGGCACTTGTCGAGCAGCTGCGAACTGATGCGCGTCCGTTCGCGAATCAGCACGAGGGCGTCGACTTCCGAAAGTCTGCTGGCCAACTGTCCGAGCCCGCGCACCGTGTTATTGAAGACTTTTACCTCATGGTCATCGAGCAGATGGAAGCAATCGAGCTTCCGGACGGCGTCCTGGTAGTCGTCGAGGATGGCGATTTTCATGGGCATTGGTTGGCTTTTGTTAGGCATCAAACGTGCTGTATTTCGGGCAAGCGCGAGAATAGAGCACTTGAATTCGGGTTAATACCGACAAATTGTGCTCCGGCGGCCCTGCTTCGATGGCATCACGGCACCCGCGCGATGCGATGTTATGCTTGACTCCCACATTTCAGGAGCCCTGTATCTCAGCGCCAAAAGAAAGAATTTCAGCGCAACTTGCGGAAACCACGGTAATCCGCGACGAGACCGGCCACTTAGTATCTCTTTTTAACAGTTTGTTCCTTCGCGACGCAAGCCGTGGAGCAGTACGGCACTTATGCTGAAGGATTCATGCCCGTGACGCCGCAACGGCTGGCGAACCGCATTTCGTGCGATGAATCCGTCCATCGCGACCGCACGAAAACGCCCGGCGGTTCGCCTCGCAAGCCTCTCGCACGCAGCGTCTGAGGGCCCAGGTTTTCATTGCAGAGAACGGAGACAAGCTCGATGAACCAGCCCGCAGTAGTCGAAGATCACAATAACAAGTCCATCGAAGTCGATGCGCCGGCGCATGTCCGGCACCGCAAGCTCATCGAATGGGTGCAGCGCATCGCCGCCGTGACGAAGCCGGACCGTATCGAATGGTGCGACGGCTCGCAGGAAGAATACGACCGGCTCTGCCAGCAGATGGTCGATGCCGGCACGATGAAGAAGCTCAACCCCGAGAAGCGCCCCAACTCTTTCCTCGCGTGCTCGGATCCGTCCGACGTGGCGCGCGTCGAGGACCGCACGTTCATCTGCTCGCAGCGTCGTGAAGACGCCGGCCCCACGAACAACTGGATCGATCCGCAGGAAATGCGCGTCACGCTCGACGGCCTGTTCGACGGCTGCATGCGCGGCCGCACCATGTACGTCGTACCGTTCTCGATGGGCCCGCTCGGCTCGCCGATCGCGCATATCGGCGTGGAGTTGTCGGACAGTCCGTACGTCGTGACGAACATGCGCATCATGACGCGCATGGGCCGCGCGGTGTACGACGTGCTCGGCGAGGAAGGCGAGTTCGTGCCGTGCGTGCACTCGGTGGGCGCGCCGCTGGCGGACGGCCGCCAGGACGTGCCCTGGCCGTGCAACGACACGAAGTACATCGTCCACTTTCCGGAATCGCGCGAGATCTGGAGCTTCGGTTCGGGCTACGGCGGCAATGCGCTGCTCGGCAAGAAGTGCTTTGCGCTGCGCATCGCCTCGACGATGGGCCGCGACGAAGGCTGGCTCGCCGAACACATGCTGATTCTCGGCGTGACGTCGCCGCAGGGGCGCAAGTATCACGTCGCGGCGGCGTTTCCGTCGGCGTGCGGCAAGACCAACTTCGCGATGCTGATTCCGCCGAGCGACCTGAACGGCTGGAAGGTGACGACCATCGGCGACGACATCGCGTGGATCAAGCCGGGCCGCGACGGCCGCCTGTACGCGATCAATCCGGAAGCGGGCTACTTCGGCGTCGCGCCGGGCACGAGCGAAAAGACCAACTTCAACGCGATGGCCACGCTGAAGGAGAACGTGATCTTCACGAACGTCGCGCTCACCGATGACGGCGATGTCTGGTGGGAAGGCATGACGGATACGCCGCCCGCGCATCTGATCGACTGGCAGGGCCGCGACTGGACGCCGGCGATCGCGAAGGAAACGGGCGCAAAGGCTGCGCATCCGAACGCGCGTTTCACGGCGCCGGCGTCGCAGTGTCCGTCGATCGACGCGGACTGGGAGAATCCGGCCGGCGTGCCGATCGACGCGTTCATCTTCGGCGGCCGCCGCTCCAACACGGTGCCGCTGGTGACGGAAGCACGCGACTGGAACGAAGGCGTCTACATGGCCGCGACGATGGGCTCCGAAACCACGGCGGCCGCGGCGGGGCAGCAGGGCGTCGTGCGCCGCGACCCGTTCGCGATGCTGCCGTTCTGCGGCTACAACATGGCGGACTATTTCGGCCACTGGCTCAAGATGGGCGAGCGCCTGGACGCGATGAACGCGAAAGTGCCGAAGTTCTTCTGCGTGAACTGGTTCCGCAAGGGCGACGACGGCAAGTTCGTGTGGCCGGGTTTCGGCGAAAACATGCGCGTGCTGAACTGGATGATTGGCCGGATCGAAGGCACGGCGCAGGGCGAGGAGCACGCGTTCGGCATTTCGCCGCGCTACGAGGACATCGACTGGGGCGCGCTCGGTTTCTCGCGCGAGCAGTTCGAACAGGTCATTTCGGTCAATGACACGGCCTGGCGCGACGAACTTGCCCTGCACGACGAGCTCTTCACGAAGTTGCAGCAGGGACTTCCGGGCGCTTTGCCGCAGGCCAAGGCAGGGATGGAGAAGCGTCTGGCGGCTTGAACCGGTTTGATCGGCGGGGCGATCAGTCGCGGCATGTGCCGGATTGGTAACGCCGATCAAATCAATCCCCAATATAGGGCCCGCCGTCGCGGGCCCGTTTTCTGCGCATCTACACCGGCAAAATCCGCCGCGCCAGCCTCGACAAAATTCCGCTTGCAGGAATCCGGCCGATCAAGCGTTGTGTGATCCGCAACAATCGGTGATCTTTCATCTGCGTAACAGGCCCCGCCGACCGTTTTTTTTCGACTTTTTCCGGTTTCCCGGCAACTTCTGCACGAAACGCCCAGTCCTAGGATAATCCTGAATTGCGTTGCAGCAGAATTCAAGCCGCATGGCGGCAGGAGTTGTCTTATGGATCATTTGCAGTCGATGAGAGTGTTCGTCCGCGTCGCCGATCTGGGGAGTTTCGCCCGGGCCGCGAGCGCGATGGACATCTCCAATGCAGTGGCGACCCGTCACGTGGCGGACCTCGAAGGTCGCCTCGGCACGCGTCTTCTGAATCGCACGACGCGCAGTCTCTCGCTCACCGAGTCCGGTCAGGTTTATCTGGAGCGGGCGCGGCAAATTCTCGACGAACTCGAAGACGTCGAACAAATGGTGGTGGCGCGCAATCACGAACCGCTGGGTTCGCTGCGAATCGTCGCGCCGGTGGTCTTCGGCTTGCACAATCTCGCGCCGGTGTTGCAGACCTACGCCCAGCGCTATCCGAAAGTCATTCCGGACGTGACGCTGGTGGACCGCCAGGTCGATCTGGTCGAGGAAGGCTTTGATGTCGGCATCGTCATCGCGCGGCAGGTGAAGAGCGCGAGCGTCGTGACGCGGCGCCTGACGACGGGTTGCATGACCGTCTGCGCGACGCCCGCGTACCTGGAGAAACACGGTACGCCGACGCGCCCCGAACATCTGCTCGAACATCCGTGCCTGAGCCTGCCTTCGGAATACTGGGGCGACGAGCGCGTGTTCACGGGTCCGGAAGGCGAAGTGCGCGTGCGGCCGCAGAACGTGATCATCGCGAACAACACCGAGATGCTGAGACAGTTCGCGCTGCTCGGCATGGGCATCGCGATCCTGCCGAGTTATCTGATCGGCAACGATACAACGCGCGGCCAGCTCGTGCGCCTGCTCGGCGATCATCAATTGCCGCAGGTCGAGATCAATGTCGCGTATCCGAGCCGGCGTCACTTGCCGGCGAAGGTGCGTACCTTCATCGATCATCTGGTCGAGCATTTCAGCCAGACGCCGAATCACCAGCTCGGCGAGCAATGGATTCGCGACGGCCGTGGCCAGCCGGTCGCGCCGGCGGCTCAGTCGCACTACGAGCACGCCGACGACGAACCGGCCCCGCCTCCGCGTGCGCGTCCGATCGATGGCGAACTGGGCCCCAAGCTCGCCAAGCCCTCACGGACGCGCGGGCGGGTGCCGGCGGCATCGCCGTTCTGAAAGGCTCGCGCCAGGCGCAGATGAAAAACAACCCCCGCGAAGATGCTTCGCGGGGGTTTTTCTTTGGGACCGGCGGAACCGGCTGAACCGCCGGCCAGGGAACTGAAACGCGCTCAGCTCGTCTTGCGCGCCGTGGTCTTCTTCGCGGCAGCTTTCTTCGCGGGCGCCTTCTTGGCGGCGGCAGGCTTGACGCGCGTGGTCTTGGCGGCCACGGCGACGTCGCTGTCGCCGGCATCGTCGCCGCCGTCCACCGGCGCTTCGGCCGACGCCGCGCCACGCTTCGCAGCGGCCGACTTCGCCGCCGGCTTGCCTTCCTTCTTCTCGAATTCGAAGCCGATCTTGCCGTCCGGCTGCTTGACGAGAAACGCCTTGAAGTTACGTCCGGTACGCGACGACTTGAAACCCGTCAGCAGGTCCGTGCGGCCTTCGCCGAGCAGCTTCTGCATCTGCTCACGCGCGATTTCCTGCTGCAGGATGACCTTGCCCGAACGGAAGTCGCAGGTCTTCGGATTCGCGACCGAGTTCTCGCACACATAGCTCATGCCGTGCTCGAACACGCGCGCCCGGCACTTCGGACAGGCGCCGACCGGCGTCTGCTCGGAGAAATCGGGCGGTTCGCCGTCTTCGCCGCCGCTGTCCTGGCCGAAGTCGAATTCGAGCTTGTAGTTCTTGATCTCGTCGTCGAGCGCGAGTTTGAGAATGGCCGAGAACGGCCGGCCCATCTTGCTGCGGAAACCCGACAGCGGGCCGATGGTCTTCTCGCGCAACAACTCCTCGACTTCCGGAATCTCGAACTGCCGGCCGCCCGGAATCTTCGAGATCGAAAATTCGCACTTGGTGCAGGCGAAGCGGCGATAGTTCTCCTTCACCTGCGAGCCGCAGTGCGGGCAGGGCGTTTCGAGCGTCGCGTAATCGCCGGGGATCGTGTCGGAGTCGTATTCCTTCGCCCGCTTGACGATGGTCTGCGTCATGCGCGCGATTTCCTGCATGAAGGCATCGCGATGCAGGTTGCCGCGTTCCATCTGCGAGAGCTTGTGCTCCCATTGACCGGTCAGCTCGGGCGCGGTGAGTTCCTCGACGCCGAGACCGCGCAGCAGCGTCATCAACTGGAACGCCTTGGCGGTCGGAATCAGCTCGCGGCCTTCGCGCACCATGTACTTTTCGCCGAGCAGCCCTTCGATGATCGCCGCGCGCGTGGCCGGCGTGCCGAGCCCCTTCGCGGCCATCGCATCGCGCAACTCTTCGTCTTCAACGAGCTTGCCCGCGCCTTCCATGGCCGAGAGCAGCGACGCTTCGTTGTAGCGCGCCGGCGGCTTGGTCACGAGGCCGTGAGCGGCGACCTTCTCGACATCGACCTTCTCGTCCTTCTGCACCGGCACGAGATTGCCGTCCTCGCCCGCGGCTTCGCGGCCGTAGATCTGCAGCCAGCCCGGCTCGACGAGCACCTTGCCTTCGGTCTTGAAGTGATGCCCAGCGACCTCGGTGATACGCGTGGTCACGAGGAATTCCGCAGCCGGGAAGAACACGGCCAGGAAGCGCTTGACCACCAGGTCGTACAGCTTCTGCTCCGGCTCGGACAGCGCCTTCGGGGCCTGGAGCGTCGGGATGATGGCGAAGTGATCGCTGATCTTCGAGTTGTCGAAGATGCGCTTGTTCGGCTTCACCCAGCCCTTGTCCAGCACCTGCTTGGCAAACGGCAGATAGTTATTGCTGTCCTTGAGCATGGTCATGGTGTCCTTGACCGTGCTCAGGTAGTCCTCGGGCAGCGCGCGTGCATCGGTACGCGGATAGGTGAGGACCTTGTGCTTTTCGTACAGCGCCTGCGCGAGACCGAGCGTGTTCTTCGCCGAGAAGCCGAAGCGGCTGTTGGCTTCGCGCTGCAAGCTCGTCAGGTCGAACAGCAGCGGCGACATCTGCGTGGACGGCTTCGATTCTTCCGTGACGGTGCCGGTCTTGCCACGGCAGGCCGCCACGACCGATTCCGCCGCCGCCAGGCTCCACAGGCGCGAATCGCGCTGCTCGGGGTCGTTCTCGACCCGCTTGAACTTCGGATCGAACCAGCGACCTTCATACAGGCCCTTCGCGGCGATGAATTCGGCGCGCACTTCCCAATAGTCGCGCGGCACGAAGCGACGGATTTTCTCTTCACGTTCAACAACGATCGACAAGGTTGGCGTCTGAACGCGTCCGACCGTGGTCAGGAAGAACCCGCCGCCCTTGCTGTTGAACGCGGTCATCGCGCGCGTGCCGTTGATGCCGACCAGCCAGTCGGCTTCGGAGCGGCAGCGGGCGGCGTCGGCGAGCGGTTGCATGTCGGCGTCGCTGCGCAGGTTCGCGAAACCTTCGCGGATCGCGGCGGGCGTCATCGATTGCAGCCAGAGCCGCTGGACCGGATGCTTGGCCTTCGCGTGCTGCGCGATCAGGCGGAAGATCAGTTCGCCCTCGCGCCCCGCGTCACATGCGTTGATGAGACGGTCGACGTCCTTGCGCTTCATCAGCTTGGTCAGCACCTTGAGGCGCGACTCGCTTTTGGCGATCGGATTCAGGTCGAAATGCGGCGGAATGACCGGCAGATTGGCAAAGCTCCACTTGCCGCGCTTGACGTCGTATTCCTCGGGCGCGGCGATCTCCAGCAAGTGGCCGACGGCCGACGAGAGCACGTAGTCGTCGCTCTCGTAGTACTCGTCATGCTTGGTGAAGCCGCCCAGCGCCCGCGCGATGTCGTTCGCGACGGAGGGCTTCTCAGCGATGATCAGGGCTTTGGACATGACTCAATAAATTTGGTAACTGGCAGCGGCCCAGTTTGGGCTGCTTCAACGACCGCTTTATAGCACAGGCTTTGCGCGGTGGGCGCCGAAGCGCGATGGCGGCGTTGCGGCCGGCTGCCTCAAAAGGTGAATTGAACATGGCGTTGCGCGCGATTCGTGCCCGCATTTTGTCCGCTCCCTGTCCCTTTTTACGCGCTCGCTTCACATCCCGCGCCGGGCCGGGCGACGGTCACGCCATGGCAAGCGTGGGCCGCAGCTTGGGCGCGCCGGCCATATCGGGCAGCGCGGTGAGATCGGTCAGCAGACGCTGGACGATCGACGCTTGCGGCAGCACGGTGCCGAAGAAACGGGTCGTGACCGAATCTTCGATCAGAATCGTCGGAAAATTTTCCACGTCGAGGTCGTCGAGAAGGTCGGCATGATTTTCAATGTCGATCCACGCGAAACAGATGTCGGGATGAGAGTCCGCCAGCGCGTTGAACCCATCCAGATACTCGCGGCACGTGCCGCACCATTCGGCGCACAGGCAGGCGACGAACAGCGTGCCGGGCTCGGCGACGCGCTCAGCGATGCGCTCGGCATCGGTATCGAGATTCAGCGCGGGCATGGTTTCAACGAAATCCTCTTGTTCGACGGCGGGGACAGCGCATTTTTTCGCGAATGTAGCATGACGCCGCGTTACGGTCGCCCTACTGCCATGTAGCGCCCGCCCGGCAGCGGCGCCACGTGGCCGCTCATCTCGAGCTGTAGCAGCATGCCTTGCAGCGCCGCGCCGTCGAACTGGGTGCGCGCGGCGAGTATTTCAAGGGTTGCCGGCGCGTGGCCGAGCGCGGCGAGCACTCGCGCGGTCTGTTCGCCGGGTTGGCTTTCCGAGGGCAAGCGCGCCGAAGCCCACGACGCGCTGACCGGCTGCGGTGCCGCGCTGCGGCTTGCGGCGGCGGTGGCTGGCGTCGGAAAGCCGAATTCCTCGAGGATCTCCTCCGGCGTTTCCACAAGCTTGGCGCCTTGCTTGATCAGCCGGTGGCATCCCTGGGCCAGCGGCGCGTGAATGGAACCGGGAAGCGCGAAGACGTCGCGCCCCATTTCGTTGGCGAGGCGGGCCGTAATGAGCGAGCCGGAGCGCATCGCAGCCTCGACGATCAGCACGCCGCCCGACAGGCCCGCAATCAGCCGGTTGCGTTGCGGAAAGTTGGCCGACCGCGCGGGCGTGCCGAGCGGCCATTCGGACAGGATGGCGCCGTCCCGGGCGATCTCGTGCGCGAGCCCGCGATGCGCAGCCGGATAGACGAGATCCGCGCCCGTGCCGATCACGGCGACGGTGCCGGCGGCGCTGCCCAGCGCGCCGCGATGCGCGGCGGCGTCGATCCCGAGCGCCAGCCCGGAAATCACGGCGAGCCCCGCGCCCGACAGCGCATGCGCGAACCGGCGCGCGTCCTCAAGACCTTGCGGCGTGGCATGCCGGCTGCCGACGATGGCCACCGCGCGTGCCTGCAGCCGCTCGAGCCGGCCTTTTGCGTACAGCAGCGCGGGCGGATCGGGCATGTTGAGCAAGGCCTGCGGATAGTCGCTGTCGGCGAGCGTCAGGATGCGGTTGCCCGGCTCGGCCGCCCACGCCAGCGCCCCTTCAATATAGCGGCCGAACGGTGTCCCTTCGATTTCGGCCGGCGGCCCCAGCACGGCTTCGGCGGCGCCCGGACCGGCGACCTGCGCGAGCGACGCGAAACTCTCCGCCAGCACTTCGCACGGCCCGCCGAAAGCCGCGAGCAACAGACGCAGAGCGAGTGGCCGCAATCCGCGGGCATGCGCGAGCCGCAGCCACGCGCGAAGTTCTTCGGCGGCGGGCGTCGAGGCGCTGGCCTCGGTCGGCGGGGCGGCGGTCGTCATGTTAAGATTTTTGATCCGAAAGGCATTGAAAGACGTCGCCTGGCCTCTTGCTCAGGCCTGATGCGACGCGTACGGGCCGCTTGCCGGCGGCGTTGAATCCAGCAGATTCACCCGCATATTTTTTGGCAGGCCGCCCCTTCCCCGCAACCTGGCCGAATGGCCGATTTACACGCGTCGCGGCGCGCGTAGACAATCCGAATCATGGCTCTGCTCAAGATACTCAACTACCCGGACAAGCGCCTGAACAAGGTGGCGAAGCCCGTCGCCGTCGTGGACGACCGCATCCGCAAGCTCGTCGCCGACATGGCCGAGACCATGTACGCCGCACCGGGCGTCGGCCTTGCCGCAACCCAGGTGGACGTGCATGAGCGCGTGATCGTGATCGACACCTCGGACGCGCATGACGAACTGATGGTCTTCATCAATCCGGAAATCGTGTGGTCTAGCGAGGGCAAGAAGGAGTGGGAAGAAGGGTGTCTGTCGGTGCCGGGCATCTATGACTTTGTGGAGCGGCCGGACAAGGTGCGCGTGAAGGCGCTCAACGAAAAGGGCGAAACCTTCGAGATCGACTGCGAGGGGCTCCTTGCCGTGTGCATCCAGCACGAAATGGATCATCTGGCAGGTCACGTGTTCGTCGAATACCTGTCTACGCTCAAGCAGACGCGCATTCGCGGCAAGATGAAGAAGCTGGAAAAGGCGCTGTAATCCATGAGCCAGTCGCTGCGTGTGGTTTTCGCCGGTACGCCCGAGTTCGCTGCCGCCGCGCTGGCGGCCATTCATGCAGCGGGCTTTGCCGTGCCTCTTGTGCTGACGCAGCCGGACCGGCCAGCGGGACGCGGCATGAAGCTGACTGCCAGCCCGGTCAAGCGTTTTGCCGTCGAGCACGGTCTGGCCGTCGCGCAACCTACGTCGCTGCGCCGCGCGGGCAAGTATCCGCAGGAAGCCGCCGAAGCCATCGATCTGTTGAAGGCCACGCCGCATGACGTGATGGTGGTCGCCGCGTATGGCCTGATCCTGCCGCAGGAAGTGCTCGACATTGCGCCGCGCGGCGCCATCAACATCCACGCGTCGCTGCTGCCGCGCTGGCGGGGCGCCGCGCCGATCCATCGCGCGATTGAGGCGGGCGACGCCGAAACCGGCATCACGCTGATGCAGATGGACGCCGGCCTCGACACGGGCGCGATGATCCGCGAAGGGCGCACGGCCATTCTTCCCGACGATTCCACTGCGTCGCTGCACGACCGGCTCGCGCAGATGGGCGCGGAACTGATCGTGGCTGCGCTGCGCGACCTGGAACGCGATGGCGCGCTGCCGTCCACGCCTCAGCCGGAAGAGGGCGTCACGTATGCCGAGAAGATCGCCAAGAACGAAGCGGCGCTCGACTGGCGACGCTCCGCCACAGAACTCGGGCGCCAGATCCGCGCGCTCGATCCCTTCCCCGGCGCGGTCGGCACGCTGGACGGCGCGGCGATCAAGATCTGGGCGGCTCGGCCCGTCGAGTCTGACGCGTCTCAGGGCGACGCCGGCACGATCGCAGAGATCGGTCCGGACGGCATTGTCGTGACGTGCGGCAGCGGCGCGCTCAGGCTCACGCAACTGCAAAAACCGGGCGGCAAGCGTCTGCCCGTGCGCGAGTTTCTTGCCGGCGCACCGCTGGTCAAGGGGCAGCGTTTCACGCTGATCTGACGGACGTTCAAACAGGCGCGGCGCTAAAATAAAGAGCGGTCAACACGCGCCTGTCTGTCTGGAGTTCCCGATGCTCGGCATTACCGGTTTCACCTTCTTCCTCATCGCTGTTTTCCTGCTGAACGTCACGCCGGGTCCCGACACGGCCTATATCGTCGGGCGGAGCGTCGCGCAGGGGCGCGGCGCGGGCGTCGTGTCGGCGCTCGGCATTTCCGCAGGCTGCATCGTGCACACGCTTGCCACTGCGTTCGGCCTGACGGCGATTCTCGCGGCATCGGCTACGGCTTTCACCGTCGTCAAGATTGCCGGCGCGATTTATCTGATTTATCTCGGCGTCCGTTTGCTGTTCGCGACGCACGAGGACACGGCCGCTTCCCGCGAGGCGCAAGCGCCCCAAAGGTCCGCGCCGAAGCCGCTGCACCGGCTGTTTGCGCAAGGCTTCATCACCAACGTGCTGAATCCTAAAGTCGTGCTGTTCTTTGTCTCCTTCTTTCCGCAATTCGTTGCCGCCGATAGTCAGCACAAGACGCTCGCCTTCCTGACGCTCGGCATGGTGTTCATTGCCATGAGCACGGTCTGGAACAGCTTCGTTGCCTGGATTGCAGGCAGCGTGACTGAACGCTTCGCCGGCAAGACGGGGGTGCGCAAATGGCTCGACCGCACGGTCGGCGGCGCCTTTGTCGGGCTGGGCATCAAGCTCGCGACGTCGCATCGATAAATCTCGTCCGGCCAATTGAATTATCGACGAACACCCCTATCTAACATTTTGCTTACAATCATCGTTCCGGCCACCTTGGCCGGGAGCACCGCGCCTCGGGCGCACCGTACATAGGGAGAGGAGTTCCGCGTATGTTCAACTGGGTCAAAACCGCGATGCTGATGGCTGCGATCACGGCCCTCTTCGCCGTGATCGGCGGCGTGATCGGCGGGTCGAAGGGCATGATGCTCGCGCTGCTCATCGCGCTGGGCATGAATTTCTTTTCATACTGGTTCTCGGACAAGATGGTCCTGCGCATGTACAACGCGCAGGAAGTGGACGAGACAACCGCGCCGCAGTTCTATCGCATGGTGCGGGAGCTGGCCACGCGGGCGCAGCTGCCGATGCCGCGCGTCTACCTGATCAACGAAGACGCGCCGAATGCGTTCGCGACGGGCCGCAATCCGGAGCACGCTGCCGTGGCGGCGACCACAGGCATTCTGCGCGTGCTGTCCGAGCGTGAAATGCGCGGCGTGATGGCGCACGAACTGGCGCACGTGAAGCACCGCGACATCCTGATCTCGACCATCTCGGCCACCATGGCCGGCGCCATTTCCGCGCTCGCGAACTTCGCGATGTTCTTCGGCGGACGTGACTCGGAAGGCCGGCCGTCGAATCCCATCGCGAGCATTCTGGTGGCGATTCTCGCGCCGATCGCGGGCGCCATGATCCAGATGGCCATCTCGCGGGCGCGCGAGTTCGAAGCGGATCGCGGGGGCGCCGAGATTTCGGGCGATCCGCAATCGCTCGCAAGCGCGCTCGAGAAGATCCACGCCTATGCGTCCGGCGTGCCGTTCCCGGCGGCGGAAGCGCATCCGGCCACCGCGCAGATGATGATCATGAATCCGCTCTCGGGCGGCGGCATCGCCAATCTGTTCTCGACGCACCCGGCCACCGAAGAGCGCGTCGCGCGCTTGATGGAAATGGCGCGCACGGGCCGCTTCTGACGCTTCCAGGCGTGTGACGAAGGCCGTTCCGGTCATGCCGGAACGGCCTTTTTTTGCGTGTCGAACATGTCTCGCCGCTGCGTGTCCGGGCGCCCGAATCCTGCACGTTACAATCCCCGTTCCACGCAAGCTGTCCGCTTGCCGTCCGACCGTTTCCGTTTCCTCATGACCGAACAGCCTTCCCGCCGGCCCGCCGCCGCGCACGCACGCCTGAGCGCGCTTCGCCTCGCGCCCGATTCACTCGGGTTCGCGCTCGATTGCGCGGCGCAGGCCGTCGGCGCGGTGCGTGCGGGCTCGGCATTGCCGGCGGCGTTGCAGACGGTCATCGCGGCATCGAAGCAGGCGAGCGCGCGCGGTGCGGTGCAGGACATCGCGTATCGCACGATGCGCCGCCTCGCCCTCGCCGACGCCCTGCTGCGCAAGCTCGTGAAGAAGGCGCCGCCGCCGCACGTCGGCAACGTGCTGTGTTGCGCGTTCACGCTACTCGCCGATGACGAAGCCCACGCCGCCTACGCGCCCTTCACCGTGGTGGATCAGGCGGTGGGCGCAATCGCGGCGCGCCGCGAATTCGCCTTCGCGAAGGGCCTGGTGAACGCAGTGCTGCGCAGCTTCCTGCGCGAGCGCGACGCGTTGATCGACGGAGCCCGCGCGCAGCCCGTCGCGCGCTGGAACTACCCGCAGTGGTGGATCGACGCGGTGCAGCGCGCGCAGCCCGAGGCCTGGGAACACATTCTCGAAGCGGGCAACCATCAGGGGCCGCTGACCTTGCGCGTGAATGCGCGCCGGGCGAGCATCGAAGCGTACCTGTCGCGCCTGCATGAAGCCCATCTCGAAGCCGATGTCGCCGGCCCGCACGCAGTGCGGCTGAGAACGCCGCTTGCCGTGGACCGCATTCCCGGTTTCGACGAAGGCGTCGTCTCGGTGCAGGACGCGGGCGCGCAAGTCGCCGCGCAACTGCTCGGCGTGCAGGACGGCATGCGGGTGCTCGATGCCTGCGCGGCGCCCGGCGGCAAGACGGGTCATATCCTCGAACTGGCGAATGTCGATCTGATCGCGCTGGAGAGCGACGCCGAGCGGGCCAGGCGCATCAGAGAGAATCTCGTGCGTCTGAAGCTCGAAGCGCACATCCAGACCGGCGACGCCGGCGAACCGGCGCACTGGTTCGACGGCAAGCCGTTCGACCGCATTCTCGCCGACGTGCCCTGTTCGGCCTCGGGCATCGTGCGTCGTCATCCGGACATTCGCTGGCTGCGGCGCGAGTCGGACATTGCCGCGCTCGTCGCCGAACAGCGGCGCATCCTGTCCGCGCTGTGGCCGTTGCTGGCGAAGGGCGGCGAGCTGCTCTACGTCACGTGCTCGATCTTTCCCGAGGAAGGCGAGGAGCAGGCCCGCTGGTTTGGAACGGTCCATGAAGATGCGGTACGATTGGACGCGCCGGGGCAATTGCTGCCGACAGCGGCGCACGCAAGCGCGGGCGCGGCGCACGGTTTACCGGACGGTACAAATCTCGCAGGCTCTGTTCCGGTCGAGGCGCCAGGCGCCGGTTCATCGTCCGGTCGGCACGCGGCGGCCATCGCGGATCACGACGGATTCTTCTACGCGCGCTTTCAGAAACGGTGACGATCAAACGCTTCCTTCCGCTCAGGCTCGCGGCTGTCATCTGGACTGCGCTGGCGTTCTGGCTGAGTTTCGCCGCGCCCAATGCCGCCCACGCCGAAACCATCGGCGTGCAGCGCGCATCGTTGCAGGCGGACAGCAACGGCTGGAGCCTCGACGCGCATTTCGACTTCGACCTCAACAGCAGCCTCGAAGAAGCCGTGAACCGCAGCGTGCCGCTCTATTTCACGATCGACTTCAATTTGTCGCGGCCGCGCTGGTACTGGTTCGACGAAGAGCCGGTCAACGTGTCGCAAAGCATTCGCCTGTCCTTCCAGCCGCTGACCAACGAATATCGCGTGTCCACGGGCGGCTTGCAGTTGCGTTTCGCCTCGCTCGACGAAGCGCTCGCCGTCATCAAGCATGTCACTTCGTGGCATGTGATCGACCGCAATCAGGTGCATGGCGGAGAAACCTATACCGCATCGGTGCGCATGCAACTCGACATCGCGCTGATGCCCAAGCCGTTCCAGATCGACGCAGTGAACAACCGCGACTGGAACCTCGCTTCCGACTGGAAGCGCTTCACCTTTACGGCGGCAGAACGTGCGAAATAGATTTCGACGCGGCCGCACGGACATGAAGAGTTTCGTTGTCCGCTTGCTGGTCTCCACGGTGGCGATCACGGCAGTGCTCCTGCTCGTGATGCTCGCGCTCGCAAGCGCGAACACGGAGTTCTTCGACCGCTACTACGGCTGGCTGTATGCGGCCAACGTCGCGGTGGCCATCGTCTTCATGCTGATCGTCATCGCCCTGTTCATCATCATCGTGACGCGGGTGAGACAGGGGCGCTTCGGCACGCGGCTGCTCGCCAAGCTCGCGTTCATCTTCGCGCTCGTCGGCGTGGTGCCGGGCGCGATCATCTATGTGGTTTCGTATCAGTTCGTCTCGCGCAGCATCGAGTCGTGGTTCGACGTCAATGTGGAAACCGCCCTCACGTCGGGCCTGACGCTCGGGCGCGGCATGCTTGAAACCTCGCTCGCCGACTTCAAGAACCGCGGCCGGCAAATGAGCGACCAGCTCGCGAGCGCGGATCCGTCGAGCCTCACGCTCGCGCTGCTGCGTCTGCGCGACCAGTACGGCGTGCAGGATGCCGTCGTGTTCGAGCGTCCGCGCGATCAATACAACCGCGAAGACCTGTCGGTGAATGGCGGCTCGTCGCGCGTGCCGGGATTGCGCACGGTCGCGCAGGCATCGGGCAACTACTACGCGCTGCTGCCTGCCAACGAGCCCACCGGCACGATGCTCAAGCAGGCGCAGGATCATCCGTATGGCGCGATCGAAGGCGAGATCGACGGCGATCCAAGCTCGAACGGGCCGAAGGGCGCATTGCGGCTGCGCGTGGTCACGAAGATTCCCGATCCGTCCACCACGACGGAATTCCAGCACGTCGACCGCTTCCTGCAGATCGAGCAGCCCGTCAGTCAGGAGCTCGCGCGCAACGCGGATGCCGTGCAGCGCGCGTATCGCGAGTATCAGGAGAAGCGCCTCGGGCGCACCGGTCTGCGCAAGATGTATATCGGCACGCTGACGCTCGCGTTGTTCCTCGCCACCTTCATTGCGATGATGCTGGCGCTCGCGCTCGGCAATCAGCTCGCGCGGCCGCTGTTCCTGCTGGCGCAGGGCACGAAGGAGGTCGCGGAAGGCGACTACACGCCGAAGCGGGAAATCAATTCGCGCGATGAACTCGGCTTCCTCACGCAGTCCTTCAACGCGATGACGCGCCAGCTGTCCGAGGCGCGCGCGGCGGTCGAGAACAATCGCATTGCGCTGGAACATTCGAAGGCTTATCTCGAAAGTATTCTCGCGAACCTGACGGCGGGCGTGTTCGTGTTCGATCGCCAGTTCCGTCTCACTACCGCGAATCGCGGCGCGGAACGCATCTTCCGCCAGCAGTTCGGCGCGCTGCTGAATCACCCGCTCGATCAGATCGGCGTGCTGGCCGAATTCGGCGCGATGGTCAGGAAGGCGTTTGCCGAACGCGATGCGGCGGCGGGCGGCAGCGATCATCGGATCGGCGACCGCGGCCACTGGCAGCAGCAGGTGGCGGTGACGGTGCCGGGCGAGAACGATCCGCTTACGCTGCTGGTGCGCGGCACGCAGCTGCTGGGTGTGACCGAGAGCGATTCCGACGATGCGGAAACCACCGGCTACGTGGTCGTGTTCGACGACATCTCCGATGTCATCTCCGCGCAGCGTTCGGTGGCGTGGGGCGAAGTCGCGCGGCGGCTCGCGCACGAGATCAAGAATCCGCTCACGCCCATTCAACTCTCGGCCGAGCGCCTGCAGATGAAGCTCGCCGACAAGCTCGCGCAGCCGGATGCCGAGGTGCTGAAGCGCGCGTCGACCACCATCGTCAATCAGGTACAGGCGATGAAGCAGATGGTCGACGACTTCCGCGAATACGCGCGCACGCCGCCCGCGGTGCTCGGCAACCTGCAACTGAACGATCTCGTCGCCGAGGTGCTGACCTTGTATGGCATCGAAGACGGCAAGACGCCGATCAAGGTCGATCTCACGAAACTGCCGGTGATCCGCGGCGATGCCACGCAGATCCGCCAGGTGATTCACAACCTGCTGCAGAACGCACAGGATGCGGTGGCGGACGTCGCGGAGCCGCGCGTGCTGCTCGAAACGAGAACAGTAGAATATGGCGAGCCCGATGCCTCAGGACATGCGCGTGTCGCGGTTCGGCTGACGGTATCGGACAATGGTCCGGGCTTTCCGGCGCGCATTCTGTCGCGCGCGTTCGAGCCTTACGTGACAACGAAGGCGAAAGGCACGGGCCTGGGACTTGCAACGGTGAAGAAGATCGTCGATGAGCACGGCGCGCGCATCGACATACGCAACCGCTCGAAGGCCGCGGATGTGGTTGAAGGCGCGCAGATATCGATCCTGTTTCTCCAGCTGGCGGACGATACCGCGGCGCCCGGCGCCACGGCATCGGGCGGCGGAGCGGCGGCGAGTCACGGAACGACAAAAGCAACAGTGCAGACAAGGGCAGCGTAAATGGCAACCATCCTGGTGGTAGACGATGAAATGGGGATCCGGGAACTGCTTTCGGAGATCCTGAGCGACGAGGGCCATGTCGTGGACGTGGCGGAAAACGCGCAGCACGCGCGCGACTACCGTCTGCAACAGACGCCCGATCTCGTGCTGCTCGACATCTGGATGCCCGATACCGACGGCGTCACCCTGCTCAAGGAGTGGGCCGCGCAGGGCAAGCTCACGATGCCGGTGATCATGATGTCGGGTCACGCGACCATCGACACGGCGGTCGAGGCGACGAAGATCGGCGCGCTCAATTTCCTGGAGAAGCCGATCGCGCTGCAGAAGCTGCTGAAGGCGGTCGAGCAGGGTCTGGCTCACGGCACGGCGCCGGCGCCGGTCGCGATCCCGGCGAAGCCGCCGGCGGGCGCGGGCGCGGTGGGCGTGCCGGTGGCCGCGGCGCTGCCGAGCGCGTCGGGCATGGGCGCCGGCTTGTCGAGCGAGGCGGCAGCGGGCGCGGCGCAAGGGCAGGCGGGACAAACGGCGTCCATCTCGTTCGACATCCCGTTGCGCGATGCCCGCGACGCCTTCGAACGCGCCTACTTCGAGTATCACCTCGCGCGCGAGAACGGCAGCATGACGCGCGTGGCGGAGAAGACCGGCCTGGAACGCACGCACTTGTATCGCAAGCTGAAGCAACTGGGCGTGGACCTCGGCAAGAACAAGAACGAAGTCTGATCCGCTGGCTTCGTCGTGTGCGCCGTGCATTCCAACGCCTCTTTGCACCGCAGCGAGCAAAAAGTTGCGTCAGGGGGCTTGAGGCGTGTGTCGGATGCTGCTATAGTTTCACCTCTTCGTTGGCCCGGTAGCTCAGTTGGTAGAGCAGCGGATTGAAAATCCGCGTGTCGGTGGTTCGATTCCGCCCCAGGCCACCAGAATATTTCGCTGCGTTATCAGTACCTTGGCGCAGCAGCAGCACCAGAAAAGGCCTCCTTCGCGAGGCCTTTTTTGCGTTTTCTGGCAGAAAATCTGGCGCGGCCACTGCGCACGGGTGCGCCCGACTGCGCACCACGCTGCCTGACTGCGCGCCCGGGCGACCGGGCCGCGCGGGATTTAAAGGCGCCGTGGCCGCGCAGAATTTAAAAGTGCCGTTTTAAACGCCCTCGCCCCGGTCATTACACGCAACTCCACCCACCAGGAGTTGCCATGTACCGCATTTCAGTTATCGCTCTTTTCCCGGCCTGTGCGCCGGCGCACCCGGCCAGCACGGTCCTCATCGGCGGGGGGCTGTAATGGCGAGCATCTACCAGGAAGGCGCCGGCTGGGCCGTGCGCAACCGCTCGCGCCACGACACGTTCTATCAGTCCGGTTTCGACTCCAAAGCCAAAGCGACGGCCTGGCTGCGCCAGCGTGAGCAGGCTATCCAAAACCGCGGCAAGCCCTACGGCCTGGGTCCCGAAAAAACCACGCTCGCCATGGCCCTGTACGACTACACGCCCGAGCGCGTGCCGTTTCTCAAGTCCGGCGACCAGTTGTGCCGCCGCCTCAATCGCTTCATTCGCTTTGGCCGCTTGCCGACCTATCAGCCGACCCGGCTGGACCGCCGCACGCAGGAAGCGCGAGGGTGTGACACGGCCACCGTGTATTTCGAACTCACCGCCGTGCCTTATGCCGTCGAACGCGTCATTCCACAGGGGCTCGACGAGCATCGGGCGGCCCTGGCGCAGCGAGCCGACACATCGGAACGGCTGCGCGAGCGGCTCGCCTGCACGAGAGTCGCAGATATCACGCGGCATCAAATCCAGGAATTTATGAATGTCCTACGGGAGGAAGGCAAGGCCGCGCAAAGCATTACCCATGAGCAGGCCGTGCTCAGGGAATTTTTCAATCACGCGCGACGACACTGGAACTGGTCCACACCGACTGAAAACCCTGCCACGCAACTGGACATGCCCGTTATCGACAACGCCCGCGACCGCGTGCTGACGCCGGACGAGCAGGCGCGGCTGCAGACTGAACTTCTGGCGTGTCGCAACCGTTACGTCGCGCCCTTCGTCGGTCTGTTGCTTGAGACCGCGATGCGTCAATCCGAGTTGCTACTCACCGCACAGTGGCGGGATATCGACTGGAAGCGTCGGGTGCTCAAGCTATGGGATGCGAAAGGGGGTGGGCGAGGCGTGCCGCTGACCCAAGGTGCATTGCGCATCCTCGAGGCGCTGCCACGAGGCGCCGATGACGACCGTGTTTTTCCGATTACGCTCGACGCGTTGGACTCTGCGTGGAACCGGGCCATTGCGCGCGCCGGCATCGAAAACTTTTGCAAACACGACCTTCGACACTGTGCGATGACCCGGTTCGCAGAGCTGCTCGGCGGCGACATTTTTCTGCTCAAGCTGTTCGGCGGACACAAGACCCTGTCGCAACTGGCGCGCTATGTGAATCCGACCGCCGCAGACGCGCTCGAGGCGGTCGATGCAGCCGAAGCGGCGCGCAATGCGCACAAAGCGCCGTTGCACGCGCGTGCGCCGTCGAGAACCCCCACGGTCGGCGACGCGGTTCGCGCGCTGGAGTCGGCTGAAGGCGAAGCGTCACGCACGGCCCCGGCGCTGCCCGACGTCAGCGCCGCGGATGCGCTGGCGCCCGACGCGGGGGCGGCGTCGGATGTGTTCGACGCATCGGCGGCGCCAGGCATCGCGGGTCCACGCGCGATGCAGGGCGGCACTGCGCCGCTGGCTGAGCAGGGGGCTGCGGAGGTCGTCTCGTTTGCGGCGTGGCGCGCACGTCATGCGGCATAAGCGGCGGCCGACGGGCTGTCGATGAAAGCGGGCGCCGGTCTCATCACAGGGACCGGCGCTTTTTGTTCGTGTCCTGCTTCGCCAGGTGGCGCGCGTGATGCCGCAGGACCGACGGCGGACCGGCCGTCGAATAAAGAAAAGCGCCGGGCTCATCCGAGCGACCGGCGCGTTGTGTTTTGAGTCGGGTCCGACATCCAGGCAGTCGGCAAGCACGGCGCAGCCGGTGAGTCCGCGCTGCGCCCGCCTCCCGACCGACGGGCCTAGCGGCGTCCCGGCTGCCATACCTCCTGTGCATGAAAAAAGCGCGCAAGCCAGGCTTGCAGCGCGGTGTCGGTCCAGAAGTTCTTTTTGCCCAGACGGGTGGGCGGCGGAAAGTCGCCGCGGGTAATCATGTTTTCGAGGCAGCGTGGAGAAACGCCCAGCTGGGTGCAGATTTCGTCTTTCGTCAACAGCGTCATTGTCATCGTCTCATACGAGGTTGGAGACGACGTATAGCACCCGCGCTCGCCGAGCCTGGCCATGACTTTAAGATTTTCCTGTCTGGCATCGCGGCGTACGAGTCGCCTATCAGGCGCCCGGCCTTTTAAATACCTGGCACGGTCTTTCATGCGGAATAGCCCGAGCCGCCGTCTCCGCTAGCCGAGCCAACCTCGCAGATTTTAAAAAGCGAGCGGGACCGTGCGACGCTTTTAAACTCCCGTCGCCACGCTGACTACACGCAACTCCACCTAACGAGGAGTTGTCATGAGTCTGTTTCGTTCTGCCGCAGCGCTGTGTGTTTCCGCTGGCACGCCGGCGCACCCGTCCATCGGTGCTTCCCTTCACAGCCATGAGTCGAAGGCGACCGAGGGGGACCCGCCCTGTAGTCTTGGTCCGCGCGAGACGACGCTCGCCATGGCGCTACGCGACTACGTGCAGCAACGCGCGCCGTCCCTCAACAACGGCGACCTGCTGCGCCGGCGCCTGCATCGTTACCTCCGGCACGCGCCGTTGGCCACCGGCGCGATTGAGCCGGTGCCGCCCGGCACCCCCGAATCCGACGAGGGGCGCGACAAGGTCCGCTCCAGGCCGGAGCAGATGGGCGCGAGGCGCGAATGCACCGAACGGCGAGAATCGGGACCACTCGGACGCGAGCGGCCACCGCGCCGCAGGACAGCAGAAAAGCTGCGCGAACGTCTCGCGCATATGACCGTCGCGGACGTCACGCGAGACGACATCCAGCAGCTCATGGACGCCCTGCGCACGGAACGTTTGTCGGCCCACGCCATCGCGTCCGAGCGGGCGATTCTGCGGGCGTTTTTCAGCCATGCGAAGACCGCGTGGAACTGGGCAGCGCCGGAAAACAACCCGGCAACCAGGCTTGACTGCCGTGCTGTCCTTTAAGGGTCTCGATTTGCAGTCACTACACACGCTGTGTTGCCATCGGGGCACACGAAACTTCTCTTTCAACGGACTGGACCGAACCGCATGATGGCAAATTACGAAGACCAAAGCGCCCGGCAGACGCGCGCAGCCTTTCTCTCGTTACTGGAAGCACAAGGGTGGCGTTATCAAATCAGCTGGCGCTGGAACCGTCGTAGCCGCGACGGTGTTGTAAAGGTTGAGGGTGACGGTGGTGACCTCATTGCCGAGCTGGGGTATTTCCGCAACACACAAACCTGGAGTGCCACCGACGGCACGCTCTATCGTCTGAGAACAGGCTCTGCCAAACATCAGGCCCTGCTTTGCGCTATTGACCAGGCTGCAGCCGCTGGCACAGGGGAGGCGGTGATATCAGGCAGGACGCCATCGGACCGCGAATACACGACAGACTGTGTTGCCCATGGGCGTGTGGCGTGCATGTCAAAGCCACAGACATTGCTGAACAGCAGACAAGCACACGCGTCGTGATGCGCGCTGACGGTCAACACTAACGCGTCATCCATGACGCACCGGGCGGAGACAGGTGGATGGACGCTGACCGTCCTGCCTTGCGCGCCCGCAACACGACGTCCGCTAATGAGGCGTCGTCACACTAGAAGGAATTCTGATAGATATGCAAGAAGTACCCGCTTTGTCGCCCGATTTTTCCGCAGACGATGGCGCGCAAGCCGCCCGGCGGCTATTTGAAATTTGCAGGCGTCATGTCGAGTTCGGCACGCGACCCATTGCGGCGTTTCTGCTGAGCCTGCATAACGCCTCGATAGCCTGTCCCGACATGTATCTGCTAAGCCGGTGGATTGATGACGACCATTTTGAGGATGTGATGACGGTCGTGCGGTGGTTTCGTGACATGCCCGGCCGACGCGACCTCATCGATATATTCGAAGGCGATGGCAAGCGACTTATTGCTGCGCTGATGCAGGACTTCGACCGCGATGCCCACGCTTGACCTGCGCGCTGTCATTGCTCGGACCGGGCCGACCCGGTCGTCCAATCGTCTGGCGCGTGACCGGACGCCCGCTCGATTTTCGAGATGACGGCATCCGGCGGGGCAATTCTACGGCTCGAGCCGGAAGGATGCGACCGAGCCGCCACAACCGGGGTCAGGCTTGTGGATATCGCGCCCGTTCGACCTCACGCATTGCCTCGGCGACCCCCGCGTGCAGTGTCCGCAGGCCATCGTCGACCTCAAGGTGCGCGTACTCCTTCATCACCGTGGCGAGCGTGTCGTGCAGCAGATGCGCGACAGTCAGATAATCCCTGGGATGTCTTTTCAGATGGTCGGTGGCAATGATGTGGCGAAAGGCGTGGCCACCGAAACCGGGGGTCTCGGGAAGATAGCGGGCCGTGACGACCTTCAGGCGCTTCGTCATGGCGTCGCCTGTCCAGGGAATACTCGCGTCGATGCCCTGTTCCCTGAGTGCGCCATTGCCCCGTCTCGGACCACTGACCGTAGGAAGGAAAAGCCGGTCGGTCTCGGCGCCGCACATGTATGGACGCGCCTCTGCCAGATAGCGACGAATCCAGGGAAAACAGGAGGGCTCAACACTGGAGTCGTAGCGCTCCCGTGCGGCGCCTTTCTCATTCTTGAAATCGGACGGCTCATATCTCAGGCGCCACTCTCCCTCCGCATTGCAATACAGATTAGGCTTCGCACCTCGGAAGCTCATCAAGCAAAGCTGACTGACTCGAAGCGGATTACTGACGAGCATTTTAAGCAGACAGACGTCGCGAATCCACGCGACGTAGTCTCGGTGGTGCGCCATCGGTGGCTCGTCTGCCTCCAGGCGTGCAATCAACTGTATCAGCACCTTCAGCGGTGAGGGCTCCGCAAGGATGCCGCTCAAGGGCTCAGCAGGGTCGCGGGAATGCACAACATTGGTGGTCCGGAGATAGGTTTTCTCCAATTCGACGAGTGCGTCGTATGACCTTCGGCAGTGGTCCCGCCAACCCGCCTCCATTGCAGCTATGTCGCGCTCCGCTAGAGCCCGTGCGAACGGCTCTCCGGCCGAGGCCAGTTCGTGGCAGAGGTCAGAGCGGTTCCAGACGAAGCCGGTGACAGGTCTCAGGTGCGAGCGCACGGTAGCGATGAATGTCAAAACCCCGTGATGGGTGACATTGCCAGCGCGTCGACGCAGCACCTGCGCATAGGCAGTCACATTCGGCACGGACGCGAGCCACCCAAGCGTGTCGCACGAGGCTTGCGGCCGGCCGCGACCCAGCGGCGCGGGAGCTACCAAGAACCCCAGGTAGCGTGAAATGAATCCATGATGCACAGCTGCCGTCGCGCAAACTTGCCCGTCGCAGAGCATTGACCAGACCACGTGATGTCCGACCGCAGCGGGTGCTTTCATTCTCCACGTATTCCGCTTGTCGGCTTCGGGCCGTGTGATGTCCGATTTGAAGCGGATAAGGTCTATCCACTGGGCATGAAATCGTTCCGTAGGCGGCAGCGAGGGTATCGGGTGGCGCCTGCGGTTTTCGCTGACGCGCATGCCAAACTTGGTCGGCTGAGGCGGGAGTGCACCTTTCGACCGCTCATAGCGCGTCCGCGTTTTGGCTGGCAGCCGTTTCGAAAGTGTGCCCCGGGGCAGACTCAGTGCGTCTTCCAGCGGAGGCAACCGGGCGACGCTGGCGGGCGGAAGCAGTACATCGCCGTTGAGCCAATTTTCCAGGCCCGCCTTTGGCACACCACTGCGCCTGCAAATCTCCGCTTTTGTGAGCCCGCTCTGGGTCACCGCCTGACGCAAGGCCTCCGAAAACGACGTGGGAAGGTTATCAACTAATATGAAGTCTTGGTAGTGCCGTTTCCAAAGCAATATCTGCTCGGCTCTGTCTTTGCATGTTCGCGGTGATGCGAGTGTTGCGTATTCATCCTGGAAGCGGCGGAATTGATTCAAGAACTCACCGCCGAATTCTTTGCCGATTGCGGCCGTGTCTTCGATTTTGAGAATTCGGGTCCACGCGTGGAGGGCAGATTTCATGTTTGCTATCTGCTGACCCGAACGGCCCTCCTGCGCAAGCTTATCTGCTACGCTCCCTTGAAGGGAGGCGTATGTCACGATGAAATGCCCGGACGCAGTGGATGGCGCGCCGTCGCCAAACGACCGGGCAGAAAGTGTTGAAAAGGTCATGGATTTCTGTCAAACAATAACGGCGCCGTTATGCGTTTTATAACGGCAAAGGTCAGCACAGGCCCATCAGGACAAGGGCCCGCCAGGGAACTGCTCATGCACACTTGGTTGATGAATTTCGCAATAACCGCCGTTATCGCATCTCGTAGAATGTGAAGGACGGCGGTAGCGTTCACGAGCACGGAAACGATTCCGCGCTTTTGTATAGCAACGCATCGTTTATATCGTTGAGCTCAATGAGACGTGCGGATTTGGCCCTTCCTGTTCGCGAGTACTTCGACCGAACTTCGTCGTGCGGAAGTGAAAAAGTGCGGACATCCTGAGATGCCGTCGAGCCCAAGGTCGGCCGCGCGCCGAGCGAACCAGAAAAAACAAATGACGGTACAGAGACCATGCAAACAAAAACAACGGGGTGCGGGTGTTTTCAGCCGAATGGCCGTCTAGTCAGCCCAGAGGTTCTGTTCGACGGAACCGATACAACGAACAGTAGCTATGGTGACGTCACGCTGAGCAGATGCCAAAACTGGTCGACGGTGTGGCTGCGATTCTTCATCGAGTACGAATCGTTCGGCCGCTCAGGTCGGTGGTACCGTGCGCCGGTCCCAGCAGAACTGGTGTCCGACGTCACGGCCGAGAACGCGATTCAAATGTTGAATACGCTGGAGCCTCGGTTCGCCGGTGGCTCTCACTTTGACTCCACCGGCTTCGAAACCAAAGCCTTGGTCGACCTGCGGCCGTAGGGACTGCAATTTGGCCTCTCCGCCAAACGCATCGGCGAGCCCTAATGCGCCGACACGCATCCCCAGAGGTTGTCAGGTCCATTGCGGTGAGGGTACTTGATGAGCGACGCGAACTTTTGGCTGTTTATAGACGACCTTCGCGACCCGCCGAGCGACAGATGGGTCGTCGTACGCTCGTCGGAGGAAGCAATTTCGCTGCTCAAGCGGCGAGGCTGCCCGGCGAAGATATCATTCGACCACGACTTGGGCGGAGACGACACCGCCATGGTCGTAGCCAGATGGTTGGTTAATGCCGACCTTGATGTCTCGGGTCGATTCATTCCTGACCATTTCAAGTTTGCGGTCCACAGTGCGAATCCGGTAGGTGCTGCAAACCTCAATGGGCTTCTCGAAGCCTACCTTTCAGTCAAGGCGAGGAATCGAAGTGCGAGTTGAGACTAGAATGCGACGAATTGTGGTGTTGAAAGCAGTAAATCAACTAGAGCTTATAGAAGGGAAGAACTTTGCACACTGTTCCCCCTCTTTTCGCGGGGATGGCGTCGGCTTGGGACCCGTGAGGCAGTGGCTTGCAACCATCGGATTGGGGGGCGCCACGCAACTGCCGGAACTGCGCCCTGTCCGTGCCCAGAGCATCGTCGAAGTGAGCTCTGCGTCGGTATTAACGGAGGCAAACATCGCCGAAAGAATGGTTGCGGAAGGCCCGCAATGAGTGCGGTTCGATTTGCGCCGTGGGTCGGTAGCCACTATTCGAGTGGCGGATTCCGCGGTTTGCGCGTGCTCCTCGTGTCGGAGTCGCATTACGGCAACATCAAGTACGAGCGCCCCGACGTCACGCCAGAAATCGTCAAGGCCTTAGCCCTCGGACTTGTACACCCACATAGCCACGGGAAGTTCGGCAGGCATCCGCATTACGCGAAGATATTTGCGGCGACGAACAATCGCTCGTCAGCCGGGATTTTTCGACGCGCGGAACGCTCCGACTTCTGGGAGAAGGTCGCCTACTTCAACTTCATCCAGCAAATGCTGCCAGCCAGCAGGAGAGAGCCTCCCGTGGACGCATGGGCGCGAGGCAAACCCGCCTTTGCGGAGGTGATTAGGGTCTTGCAGCCTCAGCTGGTGATTTGCTTTAGCTCTCGTAATGGCGCACGAGTGCGCGCTCTCTCGGGGGACGTGCCGGTCGCCGTGGTAAATCATCCGTCAGCTCGCTTTTTGTATCTGGGCGCCAATCCTGTCATCGCTGAGGGCTTCCGGTCGGCGCTCTCCCATGTAGCGTCCGGACGTTCGGCAAGTTTCGTCTCTTCCGGCACGTACACTCAATGGCTGGATGCCACCAGGAATGCTGAGCCAGCGTGCCGCAACATGTCAAAGGAAATGAGACAAGCGCGCCTTGCGCGATGGGCAGAGCAAATGGCAGATATTGACCGACTTGCTGCGCTAACGCTTGCGCAGTAGCGTGCGGAGACGCCGACAATAGGTCGGGCTGATTTTCGCATCTGACGAAAAATTCGTTGATGTCGTGAGTCTCGGGCGCGGACAAGTGCTGTGAAGTGTTTCTCTCTTATATTGGAGCGGAGACTGCCGATATCATGGGTTTGGGCCGATAAAAAAAAAGCGGTGGATTAAGACGGGGATTTGATGACAACGCTCTACGACATACTCGAAGAGGTAGCTCCAAAAAGGGCGTTACTTACCTCCTACACTTATTCGTCGGTTTGGTTTGAGGCAGGGCCCTATCCGCTCTTGCGCAAGGGAGATTGTGAGCAAATCACGGTCATGCTGGACGCGCGCGAGGCTCGGCATAGTGTGGACAACTCTTCGAGTCGATTCGGAGGAAGTCGTTATCGGGTTGTCAGCACTACACCGACCAACGATGGCAAGGGCGGGGGAATTTTCCATCCCAAAATTGCCTATCTCGAGTCCGATAGTGGCGATGTATTCGTGGTCAGCAGCGCCAACTTGACGACTCAGGGGCAGAGCCGGTCATTGGAAGTGCTGGACGCCGTTTCTGCGAGCACGAACCCTTTAGTCTTTGGTCAAATTGCCGACTTCTTCGAGTTGTTGCCGGCGCGTCTTAGTTTGTTGGCCCGTGAAGACGAGGAAATCCTCGCTCGGTTTGCCCGCAGGGCGCGCGCGCAACGTGACCTGTATGTCGCCAATGCGGTTGGTCCGCAAAAAGTCTGGTTGGTGACAACTCTGGCTGATGACGCAGGCGCGCAGTTCGTCGACCTGGCCCGCCGAAATCTGGCCGCACCTAAATCATTGACCGTACTTTCGCCATATTTTGATAAGGACGTGGGAGCGGTCGTGCGCCTGCGTGACAAGCTGGGCGTCAAAAAGGTTCAGTATGCTTTGGCCCGCAAAGATGACCGTCTGATTGCACCTTTCCTTGCGGACATTCCCAAAGGAAACAAGCCGGGATATTTCGTGGAGCCGCCGGACAACGGCCGACCCTTGCATGCCAAATGGTTCGAGCTTGTTGACGTAGAGGGCGAAGCGCTCGTGATGACGGGGTCGGTCAACGCGACGCAACAGAGCCTCTGGAACACCAACAACATCGAGGTCTCGCTGGCGCGCCACGTGGCCCAGTCCACGACAGCGGGTTGGGCGAAAACGGACGACATCCCGCAATACATCCCGTGTGAGTATCCAGCGCCCTTGGCTGCGGACACCACGGTGAATGCCGTCGCACACATCACGCGCAACTATGTTCTGGAAGTTCGTTGTTCCCCCGTGCCGCCCCCGCAAGAGTTGCAACTGAAGTTGTACCATGGCGAACATCATCTCCCGCTTTTGACTGCAGCGCTGGACGCGCGAGGGCATGCCTCGGTGAGAGTGAGCGTACAGCTGGTTCGGGATTTGCCAGACATGGCGCTGTGGCTCACCGTAACGGGAACTGATTTTGAGGCGACGACCTGGGTGAATGTCGAGCCGCAACTTAATGCCAAACCCACGCACGTTGACCTGTTCAAGTCAATTGGGCGGGTCGAAGATGATGCTTATGACGAAGAAGACGCATACTTGCTCTTCAATGCGGCACACCTGCTACTCACGCGCCGCAAGCTGCACAACAATGGACGGGCTCAGCGCAAGGAGGCGACCACGAGTGGCGCCGAAGACTCGTTGGTGTCCGAGGCTGAGTGGCTCGCAGGGCAAGGCACGGGTACGCGTAGCAACAGCCAGCCGAGCGACGAGGCCATTCGCATCTTCAAGGCGCTGGGAAAGTTGCTTGAGATGAGCGACGCGGAAATCGAAAAGGCCTTTGCCGCGAATGCAGATGATGAGGGTAATGAAGTCGGGGAGGATGACGAACCGGATACCGATTCTGTCGGTGAAGGGGAGGAAGGCGTCTCGAAGGATGAACGGCGCGTCAGCAAGCAACGGCAAAAGCGCAAAGAATCGGTGGCGCAGGCTCGGGCCGCTGTGCAATTGGCTATCGACCAACGGTTGAAGCGACCGATGCCCGACGCTTTGGCCATTCTAGTCATCCCGCAGAAAATTCGGAATCATTTGCGAATGGCGATACCGACGGCACTTCGCGGCGTTGACACGGGGCGCGAAGTTCTTGCGGAGGCTGTCCCGGTGAACATATCGTCACCCCTGATGGGGTTGCTATCCACCTTGATGGGCATGCGCTTCGGGCCGACGGTCGTTCACAATCTCTTGCCAATGGTAGCAAGCGCCGGAGCCGTTACGGCGCTGTGCTATGAACGGCGAGGGCTTCCCGTCAATTTCGACCAAATTCGGTCGTGTATCGAAATCTTCGCGGACCGACAGCTTTCGGAGGTCGATTATCAGGGCTTGTTAGAAATGGAATGGCGCGACGGACGCCTGCCGTTGATGCGCATTTTTGAAATCAAAGACTTGTTCGAGCAGACTCGGCGGATTGCATGCGCTCCACGAGTCGAAGACCGTATTGAAAGCGTGTTGACGCTGGCGCTGGAGAATCCGAAGAGCCCTGTACCGGAAGATAGCAAAGACATCGAGTATGTGGTGCAGGCGCTGCGGCGTGCTCCTGGGCGTAACCGCAAGCTTTACTCTGTTATCGTGGCAGACGAAGTGCCGGAGACGGTAGGTTGTCCGCAGTGCTATTCCACCCTCGATAAGGACGAGTTCAAGAAACTAAAGTCGGGCCGCATGGCGGTCTGCAGGGACGTGTGCAAGCGGCCCGTCTTTCTTAAGTTGGGACAGACCGCGAGTCATCTACTTTTCAGACAGGACGAGGCCTGCGTCAGAGATATCCGGGCGAAAACTTTTGACGAAGGAGCGGCTCAATGATTTCAGCTGGACCGACCTTTACGACTGTGCCAGAGCGCTCAAGCGCAGGTGATTTTCTGGGCATGGGGGCCATCGGAGAGCGGATGTACGGTGGCGTGTTTCCGGGGCTCAATAACGCTGTGCGCCACATTCGTCCCTACGCGGCCCTTTGCTGGATGGTGCATACCTTGCATCAGCGGGCGTTCGCGACCGGCGAGACGGACATCGATGTGCTTCGGGAAGACACGCAACGCGGTATCTGGAAAATTCAACTGCTGCTCAACTGGGTTGCTAAGTGCGACGCGGTGGAGGGTTATCCTGGTTACGACCGCTTTGGAGACGACCCGGACGAAGTTGAACTGCGAAAAGAAACGTGGTCGAACATCAAGGTGTCGTTCTGGGACACGGCCTGGTACAAGCCAAGTCTGCTGAACGGTTTGCGCTTTCTCAACGCGGGCACAAAACAGTATCGCGGAACATATTCATGCACGACGGCCGGGATAGCGCTGGCAGAAGCCTATGACGAGGAGGTACAGGCATTGGGGGCAGCCACGGCTAAATGGCTGGCTGACCCGCGTGAATTGCAGTGCACGAAGAAGCGACTCCAAGCGCTCAGGCCTGTGCTTGAACTGGAAAACCCCTCTGCAGGGGAGCAAAAGGCCTTCATGCGACAGTATTTTGGGGCAGAGTTCGACAGACCTTCGGAAGGCGGCCGGAACCGTCGGATGGGCTTGATGCTGGCGCTCCGAACCATTCAGGCGTTGCAGCACGAAGATGCCAGCACAACGATGGAAGACATACGGCATGCGATGGCGGCAGGCTGGACGCCGGGAGGTGCGCCTATCGATGATAAGGGCCTGGAGGGCATGCGTCTGCAATGGGCCGTTCTGCAGGTTCGGGCGTTGCAGCGGTTAGCAATGGAGACTTTGCTTGCGCTGGCTGAACGCCATGTTTTGCTTGCGGAGCAAACGGGCATGGCTAGGCAAAAGGAAGACATTGCGAACGCGATAGCGGCCTATTTGAAGCCATCTAAGGACAATGAGGTCCTGCCGACTATCCAGGAGCATTACGACTGGGCGAAAGCGGAGCAAGGCGCATACAAGACGCTGCAGGCGGCGGGCCTGGTCGACCGGAACCCGCATCTCGGGATTGCAGCGCTCAAGGCGGAGCTTCGTGGCAGTGTCGGTATGGACGAAGCCAACTGGCCCTTCAACGCCCAGCAGGCCGTCTGGACGTTGATTGTCTGTGCGATTGAAGCCGAAAATTTGTCGCGGGAAAAAGGTGCGAAGCGGCTTCTGGACTGGGACGCAGGCAAGCTATCACTCAACCGCCTTCGTAAGGCCATGATTACCTACAAGAATGAGTCGACTGAGGAATTCGCGCGGCATGTGGTGCGGCACTTTGTGATTGAACAGCATCTGAGCATCGCTACAGAACGGTCTGTTGCTGGTCTTGATGGTAAGCAACGGTTTGTGTTCTCTCCGGAGCGGGATGGCTTGGCTCGTTCTGCGGAGGTTGGCGCTGCACGCTTCGTGGACCCGCAAGAATCGTGGGATATTTTGTTCCACGCGCTCCTCTTGTTGAGGAATTGCGGAAAGCTGCGATTCGAGCCCGTCGAGGACGGACCGGCCTATACGAACCGGTTTGACGGTACGTTCACCCTGAACAACGCCGGACGACGGCTCTTGGAAGAGGCGGTTTAGGAGCTACGCGCCATCGTCAGGAACCGATACAGCGGACAGCAATTTCGGTGAAGTCAAGCTGATGGGTGCCAACGCGGTTCGAGCGTATGCCTGCGGTTCTTCATTCATTGCGAGTCAATCAGCCGCTCGTGTCGGTGGTACCGTGAGACAGTCTCGGCCGAACTTGTGTCCAATGTCACGGCTGAGAACGCGATTGAGATGTTGAATGCGCTGGAGTCGCCGTTCGCTGGCGGCTCCAGCTTCGACTCCGATGGGTTTGAGCCAAGCGGCTTGGTCGACTAGCAGCGATAGCCGGGCGGTCGAGACAAGCTGGCCAAAGTTTCACGAGCCGGTTCAGCCGGAGGCCTGGCCGACAGCCTCCAGTTCACCACCAGCCGCCGACGACTTGTCCGCGAAAGACGGCGGCAACCGCAACGAGGATGGGCGGAGAATGGCGCCGATGCAGCCGGGCACGATGACGGAAAGGGACCCGATGACAATGACGTACCGCGGGAGACCGGGGCGCACGTTGCCGCAGTTGAGGACCGCGTCGTGGCGGGGGGCCGCGCGGTTAGCACAACGCTGCGCGAGAGCAGGAAATGACCTGGCTGGTCATCCCCCGTTCTGCCGACATCGCGCGCGCGGGCTGCACTGTTTCGGGTTGCCTCGCTAGTGTGACCGTTTGAGACGATTCACGAACGCGTCTGCGACTTCCTTCGCCGTGAGGTCCTCGATGGACCGTTTTTCCAGCAGGGTGCACAGCGCGTAGATGTATGCCTCGCCGAATGCGGTGGTGAGCGCTGCGGCCGTGGTCCCGGAAATGGCGCCTCCGACCACGCTGCCCACGCCGGGTATCAGCTTCAGCAGGGCGCCCACCGCGGCCCGGCCCGCGAGCGTGCCACCAATGGCGCTCATGGACGAGCCCACTAGGGTGCCGATGAAACCCTCGCTCAGGTTCAGTCCGAAGATGGCGGAAATCGTGGCAATCATCGTCACCTGAACCGGCACGATGCCAATCGCATCAGAGAATGGAATGGGGATGGCGCCAATGCCAGCGGCAGATACTGCGGCCGCTCCCACTGCAAGGTGGCTTCGTTCGGTTTTTTTCGACAAATCGACCTTCTGGGCCGCCACAAACGCGTTTGCTTGACCCTCAGGAAAAAGCTGGGAGGTGACCTCCACCAGTTCCTTGAGACCAACGGGTAGCAGCTCATGCCCCTCATCAAGCGTCTCCCGGATTGCCCTGACCCTCACGACCTGCTTGCTTGCAGGCAGCAGCCGCTCCACTTCCTTGTCAAAGCCGTTATTTGACCGCGCCTTTGTAATGACAGCGACGGTGGGGATACGGTACCGGGCGAGTAGTTCCAGCAGGTCTGCCTCGGCCTGCTCGACGCGTCGCGAGTCCTCGGCAATGCAAATCCACGCGACATGCACATGCTGCTTGGCGTCGTCCGAACCGTTGCGGTCGCGAATCGCGTCTTCCAGCTGCTTCTTCGTGTTTTCGTAGTCGGCCACCTCGATGCCCTTCGTATCGATGATGGTCAGGGGGATGCCGGCCTTGGTGTATTCGCGGGTATTTTGCGTGACCGGCCGGCCAATGCCCGTCTTCGCTAGGTCCCCCTGGAAGACGGCGTTGACCAGCGTGCTTTTTCCGACGCCGGTCTTGCCTGCTATCAGTACGTTGGCGTGACCTACCTTCGCCTTCGCGGTTCTCAGCGCATCTTCGATAATTTTCTGAAAGTCTTGTGTCATTTGCACCTCGGGTTCCCGCCTGTCACACGTTCCCCGTGACATTGGCTGTTATCTGAATCGAATTGACAAGCTGTTCATGCGGGTTATCGGTCGAGGCATCCAATTCTTTAATGCATGCTCTCGCCGCGCCCGTCTGCGCAGCTAGCGCCTGAATCGCCCTGTGCGGTAGTGGAGGGCTCCGATGTCAGTAATCCCGAAACTGACGGGAGCCGATGACCGACCCGCGCACAGAATCAGGTAGCTTAGCCAGCCGCCGCGCACATTGGCGGAAACCGCAGCAATGCAGAGACGTCCGCCGGCAAGAGGTAAGCCGACGTCGCGGAGGCGTGCGCTCGCGAGACCGCGCCGTGGTCAGAACCTAAACTTGCTGCCATTGCAACATTCGACCCGGGAGCGAGACCGCAGGTCCAAAACTACTCGCTCTCGACCGTTGCCGCCTCCTTCACAGCCTTTTTCGCGGCGCTCCGCTTCTCTTTGGCTGCAGTCACGATACCTCGTGCCTGCTGAGAAATCTGCCCTGCCAGTTCCGGGGCGATGCGCAAAGCTTCTTTGACGATGTCAGACGACAACAACTCGTGCCATGGGCTACCGTGCGTTTCTTGGTCAACGAATCGGAGCGGTTGCTCGTCGAGTCGCGTCAGTGCTGTTGAGAAGAGACGCTTTTGGAAATCCTCATCAAGGTGCAGTGCTTCTCGACGGTAGCCTTCGTAGGCCTTCGAAATCGAAGCCTTGTAGGCATAGTCTTCCGCAAGCTTGAACCGCTGGCCGATTTGCTTTGTGGCGAGCCACGCAAACCAGACCGGCGCGCCGACTGAAAGGAGGGACACGGCAAGCCGCGTCCAGACAATGGTGGAAGTTGTTGACGCCTGAATTGCCTCGGAAAGTTGGTGCAACTGCATGCCACCGACAGTGGCTCCGGCGACAAGGGCAGCGACCAGGCCAATGACCCAAGGCAAAATCGAGCGACGTAGCGACTCCGCCCGGTCGTGGAATGCACCGGCAAGGCCCACTGCGGTCGATGCTCGCATGGCGTTCTCAGACCATTCGACAACCTTTTTGGCATTGGCGGCAGTCTCCTCAAGCTCCTTGGCGACATCTCGCGCTTCGGCGAGGATGAAATCGATGTCGCCGCCATGTCGCTGGGCCTTTTCCGTCAGCTGTTTCAACTCGGCTTGCGTTTCACGTAGCGTCTGCAGGTCTGTCGGCAATCGCTCCGCGGCAGCATGCGCTTCAAGAATCTCAGCGACCGTACCGTCGAGATTTTCGACCTTCGGCTGCAACGTGCTGCAACGTGCTTGCATCGAGCGAATCGAGTTCTGCAGTTGCCTAAGCGCTTTCTGAGCCTCTGTCGGCTCACGTCCCCGCATCGAAAGTGCCACGCGAAGCGCGCGTTCCAGCGCGTCCAGCGTAGTCAGGTAGGCCGGAACGGCCGTTACGCCATTTGCCCCGTTCCAAAACTGAGGGACAGTGCTGTTGCGCAGGAACTGCAACCGGGCGGGATATTCGTTGAGCAGACGGTGGTCTTCATCCGTCAGGTGCTCCGAGCCTTCGTCAGAGATTTGGTCGGCCAGCCCTTGGGCTCTGGCAGCAAGCTCGTCGCGGCAAATTCCGACACCCCCGAACTGATTGGTGGCGATGCTTATCGCGCGCGCATCATTCGACTCGCGGACTTGTTTTGCAAGTGCATCGAGTTCGACTTTCAGGTTCTCCAGTGTTGGGTGCAACATTCCGCCTCTTCTCCAAAAAAATAACGTGGTGCCCGTTGCCTGCGCCCATACCAGCCATAGAACTAGCACGACATTCCAATACTACATCTAGCCCTTTAGATATAGGTAAAATATACCCAAAACATAATAAATTATACCGGTAAAAAATGCCGACTCCGCGGTCGGCACATACCTTTAGCTTTTCTTGAGCAATTCGCTCAAGGACTTCGCGCCGGTGCGGTCAAGGACAGTGTCCAGGCGCGCATCAGAGCGAATTCCGGGCGCGAAGCCTTCGCCATACTCTCTACGGAGTGTGCGAACCAGCGTATCACCACGTTTCTGGCGAATTTCGCCGTTGGCATCGCGTTGACGGCCGTCGAGGCCTTTCGGGTAGTGCTTGGTCATGGCAGTTTTCCCAAAAAAGAATCGAATGAATGTCGCTCAAAGTGGCAAAAAATTTCCGCTACTCCGAACTTAAGTCGCAGTGTCGCTTCCGCCATATGAAAAGTCAAGCAAACTTTCGATGAAGAGTATGAAAAAGTTCGGAACAGTGGTATTTTTGTATCATTGGAATTGGAGGTGCAGAATGGCCACTCGGCTCGGCGAAAAGCTTCGCGAGTTGCGTAAGGGGAAGAAACTTACCCTTGAGGCTCTGGCTGCAAAGGCAGGCTTGAGTAAGAGTTATTTATGGGAGCTCGAGAACCGCGAATCGCAGCGACCCTCAGCGGAGAAGCTGATGTCGTTGGCAGACGCCTTGGGGGTCAGCTCAAGCTTTCTCATCGAAGATGACGTAGAAGCGCCGGAGCAGCACCATCTCGATGAAGCGTTCTATCGCAACTACAAAAAGCTGGACGCTACTTCGAAAGAGCGGCTGCGCAAAATACTTGATGCACTAAAGGATGACTGAGACTTCCGGGGCGATGCTGACGCCGCACAAGGCAGCGTTTCACCTGACGACCGTCCTAAACATGTACAACGTGGCGCATTCAACCGCGCGCTTTCCGGTGGACGTCCCTAACCTGGCGAAGCACTGCCATGAGTTCTTCCACTGGGACGATGCCATCGAGAAAGTCGTCGGTGCGGACATTGACAATTTCGAGGGATGCCTTGCTCGCATCGATGACGACCGTGGTTGGGCGATTCTGTACAACACTTCTATCCAATCGTCTGGACGCGTGCGCTTCACGCAAGCTCACGAACTCGGGCACTATGTCCTTCATCGAAAAGTCCGTTCGCTGTTCGAATGCACGAGCGAGGACATGTATGCTTGGCAATCAGACGAACGCAAAATCGAGTCCGAGGCGGATGTATTTGCGGCGAATTTACTCATGCCACTGGACGACTTCAGGGAGCAGATTTCAGGCCCTGTCACTTTTGGTCAACTGAGCCTGTGCGCCGAGCGATACGACGTCTCCCTGACGGCCGCGGCGCTGCGATGGGTAAGCGCCACAGACAGGAAGCTCGTTCTAATTGCTTCCAACGATGGTTACGTGCGTTGGTCAAACTCGAGCGATGCTGCGTTTAAGGGAGGTGCCTTTTTTCGGTCGAGGCGAGACCTCGTTGAAGTACCGCTGGAATCATTGACGGCCGACGTCACCGTAACGCGTGAGCTCGAAGGTGTACTGGTGCCGGCAAAAATCTGGTTCCCGAATGCCCGAACAGGAACCAAGATTCGCGAGATGAAGATAGACTCGGAACAGTATGGGGCGCTCACCCTGCTCGAGTTACCGAGCACCGAAGACGTCTGGGCGCCGTGGAGTCCCTAGCTGAAAAAGATATTGAGATGAGAACTTTAGGAATTCGCGTTGCGCCGAAGAAGGTCACATTTGTTGTGTATGACTCTGATAAGCAGGAAATGGTGAACGTCGAAGACATCGTAGTTCCCAAAGCGATGGAAACGCCCGAGCAGTTGAAATATGTCCGGAATACGATTTTGGACATTATCCGTGAGTATGGGGTTGAGCGAGCCGGCATCCGGATTGCAGAGGGGCTCGCCCAAAGCGTACCTGTGGAACGGTACGCGCTCGAAGGTGTCGTTCAGGAGGCGTTCGCAAGCAGCGAACTCCAAGGATATTTTTGTGGCCAGATTGCGAGCATGGCTCGGCGGGTGAAGCTCACTCGGGACGTGCTGAAAACGTACTTGGCCGGTGACGCGAACTACCAACGCGTTCCGGGCTGGATGGACCATTCAAAAGAGCAACGCGAGGCAATCGTTGCCGCGCTGGGAGCTGTGAATGCTTAACCTCCAGACCGAAGCAAAGCTTCATTTCGAGAAAGTGCGTGAGATTGGAGCAGAAGGTAAGAATTCGGTAGTCTTCCTTGCTCGTGACCTGCAGTTGGATGCGGAGCTTGCTGTCAAGCGCATTACGAAAGCATCGTTCAAGGATGTCGGCGAGTATTTCCGCGAGGCTAGCATGCTGTATTTGAGCGACCATGCCAACGTCGCGCCGATTCACTACGCATGCCAAGACGATGAACACATTTATCTGGCGATGCCTTTTTTCGCGGCAGGCTCGTTGAACAAGGTGTTGGAAGCGCGATTCCTGAGCGTTCGCGAAATCATCCGCTACGCGATTCAGTTCTTGAGCGGTCTGCACAACATTCATTCGAAAGGCCTGATTCACTTCGACATAAAGCCGGACAACATCATGCTGTCCAATCGGAATGAGGCGCTCGTATCTGACTTCGGTCTTGCTCAGCATATGAACGAAGACGGCCTTGCGGAGCCGGCGGCGAGCTATGTAAAAAACGTTCCGCCTGAGGGTTGGCTTCAAGATGCTCATTCGGTCCAGTTTGACATCTATCAGGTCGGACTTACTTTGTACCGGATGTGCTGCGGAAACGCTGCGTTTTACGAACAGCTCAAGGTCTTCAAGAAGCAAGAAGACTTTGCCGTCGCTGTATTTAAAGGGGAATTCCCGGACAGGAAGCGTTTTCCGGCGCATATACCGAACGCGCTCGCCCGAGTGGTGAAGGCTTGCATAGCGCCCAAGCTCGAAGACCGCTATAAGTCGGTAATCGAAGTGTCAAACGCACTGGCTGCAATCGAAGGCAACGAACTTGACTGGTTCTATACAGTGGATGCCGATGGTTCCAGAACGTGGACCAAGGAAACCGATGAGAAGACACTCGTACTCAAGGTCGATGCGAAAGACACCTCTGAGGCCACGAAACGAACCGCGCAATCTGAGCAGCGAATCAAAGCTTTTTGCTTGAAGAATATAGACGATAAAACGATTCGCAGCTTCCTCAAGGAGCATTGAGATGTCGTCGTCTATCAAGAATCGCTCGACAAACTATATGACGAGGGCGAAGTTAACTTCACCCAAACGCGTGAGGTCGGAACCCTGCTCGGAAGACGAGTTCCGGAAGAAATTTGCGTCACGGGAGTACACGATAGACAGCGCCGGATACATTCATTGGCGCGCGGCGAAGACATCGCGAGGCTAACGTTTTCGTTTGTGAGTGGCAGGTTAAAGGGGCGTCGCGAGGCGCCTTTTTTAAGTTTGGTGGTCTAAGCAAAGCGAAAGTCCGCCTGTGTTCCGGCAGACACCACGCGAGACCTCGTCAATGATTGCATGCTTCAGATTGACGACCTTTGCGATTCAATGCGGTTCGGTTGGGAACGTTAGCATGCGGCACGCTCGCTCCCACTCGCAGGTGCAGGAATCCAATGGACATCGCCACCGCCTGATACCGCAATAGCATTTGCACGCTGCGCGATTACCCCGTCGAAAAACTGATTCAATGGCAGAGTTCGTGGGACCCAGCTCACCTCATGGTGAGATGCTAGAATCGCTTCGAAGCGGGCCTGCAATGCCGGACGAACCAATGTTCGCAGAGACGGAAGTTACAAAAGCCAAGTTGCGAGGGTTTTGGTCGATGCGGCCAGCCGCAGTAAACTTCTTGTTTGCTGATGGCACGACAGTTCAGTGGGCCATAGCTGGTGCTCGGGTTTGATTCGATGCGTCGCGACTAAACAAAACAACAAACAGGAACTCCAATGGCCTACATTTCCGGCGGCCAACTCACGCTATCCCTCGAAAGCCTTCAACGATTTCATGCGTTTTTCGGAGTAACTTTCCTGTCAATGAAGCAGACAGGGGTTCAAGTAGGCACCCCTACTGTTTGGGGAAGCCAACAAGAGGAAGCGCTGCTCGCCCAGTATTTCTCGCCAAACGGTTCTCCGCCGGGCAAGCCCTACTGCGTGCCGTTTGGACGAAAAGACCCAAACACTTGGTTTTGGAAAAACTCCAAATATTCCGGCGGTACACTGCAAAGCGCACGTAGCCGTGACGCCTTCAGTCAGGCGTTGCAACACCCGACCGAGAAGGAGTGGGCCTTTGCCCCAGATTATCTCGAAAAATTGGAGGCGCTCCTTCCCTTGAAGCAGCGCATACCTGTATTTGATTTAACTGCCTGGCTGTATCGCGACAAGGACCTGCCCGCATCCCTCGACGACGTTGAATCTAGGTTTCGCGAAGAATTTAAGCTGAATGATAGCGAGTATGCCCGACTCTTCGACGCAACTCGACCGGTAGCGACACAGTTTTTTTGGCCGGAGCCAGTCCCCGAGGAGGACCTCGCCCAGCTAATCCATGGCGTACCGCCCGGTCCCTCGATGCTTGGACGCAGCGAAGCCGAGTTGATTCAACATCTCGAGCGATGGGTCACTGAGGAAGAAGGGCTCGCATTGCCAACTGGCTTCGTTCGAGCATTCTACGGCGCACTGGTTGCACAACGCTTTGTGGTCCTCGCTGGTCGACCGGGGACCGGCAAGACTGCTTTCGTAAGGGCCTTCACAGAAGGGTTGAGCCGTTTCTTTGCTAACTCTGTATCCCTAGTCGAAGTCAGCGTCGGAAGCGATTTTTCCGAGGCCGACGTGCTCGGCTACGAGAAAATTTCAGGCGGTCTCGCTGCGACAGAGTTGAGCCGAAAGCTGTTTCTGTCGGAACGACCGAGGGACGTTTATGTCATCCTGCTGGATGAAATGAATTTGAGTCACGTTGACCACTATTTAGCAAGGCTTTTGCCAGCGCTCGAAAGCGATGCGAAAGTGGAACTGCCAGGACTTGATTCTGCCTCCCTCTTCCCCCCGGACGCTTTCATTGTTGGCACGGTTAACTCGTTTCTCGAGGAGTCCACGCGCTTTGCGTTGAGCAACCCCGTCAAACGCAGGGCAAACATCGTGGAAATGCCAAATGCGCTCGGGACACTCGTTGCAGAAAATGACAGGAAAAAGTTCGACAAGGCCTGCATCGACCTGCTAAAACAAACCAAGGGGCGCATTGACAAGCGTCAAAAAGATGGCGCTCCGAGCGTTCTAGATGCGTTTCGACTCGAACGTTTAAGTGCTGCCCTCATCTCGGGCTCAGACATGCGGTCTGACTCGTTCGGAGATATTCTCTGGCGTGTCTGTCAAATCTGTTCCGGCAGCGCCGCGACTTCGCTGACATTTGGAGTCGTTCAAGACATCCTCGATTATGTGGCCATGTCAGGCAGACCGTGGCGATTGGCGCTCGGCGAGCAACTCGCAAACAAGGTTGTACCTCAATTGAGCGGTCCAGCGAATATTTGCGAGGAACTGCTTATGTACGTAGTAGCTACAGACGAAGGCGCGGGCGACTTTGGGGCTGCAATCTCCGCACTTGAAGCAATAATGCAAACAAAAGATGCAGCAACTGGTCACGTCGTATACAGGTACTGAGCGCTACGAGCGAGTTGTGCCGTGCACAGATTGGAGCGCGTCCCGGATGTATTGGTGAGCAGCGTCCAATCCCCCTGGTTCTTCAATGTGGGCGGCACGGATAGGAAGCTCAATCAGAACATTTCCTTTCGCGGCAATGATGTTTGCAGCAAGCTTGGGACCCGGATAAAGAATTCCTCCGTGATTCGTGGCAAAACTATTCAGGTAGCCTTGCATTTCGAAGAGGTCCACTTGCTGAGCCCGTGAACTCATGGAATCTAGTTTGAATTTGGCATCAAGCAATATTACTTCGCCTGCTCGCTTGCCGATGAGAATGATGTCTGGTCGTTCATCGGCAGGTCGGTTCGTCGCATCCCGCCACGACGGCAACTCCATCTTCGGCGGCTTTGTATCAAAATACATCCGCCAGTCGTCGGATGCCATCGACCACCCTTGAGGGGACCGTTTGCGCAAGTCGCGGTCTTCGGATGAGTAGCTTAGGCCTAAGGCATTACCAATAATGTGAGCCACAAACGTTTGATAAATCTCCCAGACATCCCGGACGTTCACACGAATGGACCTGGCGTACTCCATACTGTCGGAGATTCCGGAACCATATTCGGCTTGCAGGTCCCGCAATCTACCGTAACGTTGGTCGGTACGCTGAATGTGCGTTGCCATCACTGAAATTGGGCGCGCATTAGGACGAATCAGCACCCCGCTAAACAGCGCCAGTGCCCGCAACGCATGAATGCGTTCGCGAAACTGTTGAACCTCGCTACGAATGGACGCAACAACACTAGCCAAGTCGTCGCATTCGGCGGCCAACAACCAGAGGAATGCGGCAATCTGCGCGTGCTCGTCTAGCTGAGAATGACGTTCCTTTGCCGACACTACCAACCGGGAGGGCCAGTACCTCTGCTTCCCTACATTAATAGGACCGGTGTCATCGAGTTCCAGCAGACGGTGATTCTCCCTCAGTAACCGACTTGTCCGCGAGACAGAGAGCCCTTTGCTTCGCAGTGAACTTTGATGCGTTTTGAAACTACTTGTGGCGGGACGCGTCTGAATGGACCGCACGAGTTGCTCAACCTCTGGAATTCTTTCACGTAGCCAGGCATAGTGAACCTGCGGCAGCCGCACTTTACGAGTCGTACCATCGGCGGCCATATAGGTGAATTGCCGCCGGTAGCCGAAGTAGGAGCTGCTGCAGAACTCAGCCATTGACCGCACCTCTGCCCACGTGGCCTTCGCCGTGCGCGTTCGGAAATCGAAGTTGTATCTCTTGCCTTCGAGTTGCACTAACAACCTGTGGAAGCCAACCTGATTCGTAAGGTCAACGCTCCAGACCGCTAGCTTGGCGACGCGATTCCACGAAATTAGCATTCGCTGCTCGTTCAGAACCACAACCGGGCGGCTTAATGCCTCAATCGAGCAAAGAATGACGCCTTCAGATACTTCGACTTCATTCTCCCCTTGGCTCAGCTCGAATACCTCTCCTCCCTGCTCGATGCGCATGGCGGATACCATACTTACGCAGCCGCCTCGGCAGTAGCCAGCTCGCCGAATTCTTTGCGGATGCGCGCTGATGCGAAATCGGCATATTGCGACTTAAGCTCAATTCCGACAGCATTTCGACCGCTAGCCAAAGCGCTAACCATTGTCGTCCCAGAACCTGCAAAGGGGTCTAGGACGGTCCCACCCTGAGGACAACCGCACGCCAAGCAGCGGTCGACGAGCTCGCGCGGATAAGGAGCGAAGTGCGACCCCGGGTTTTCCGGGCGGGCGACGATTTTCCAAATATCTTCTTCGCCCGCGAGCCCCGACCGGTCGAAGTAGTACTTCGGCCCCTTCGAAAAGATAAAAATATTCTCATGTGTCCGCCACGGCCTGTCGTGCGCCGTGGGCTCGGGAAGAGTAGCTGGTCGCTGCCAGATAACGGAACTTCGAAGCGTCCAACCCTCCTGCTGCAGAGCGAGGGCGACACGCCATGGGATACCAATTAGGGACTTGCGCGGCAGGCCCAACCCAGGCCCATCGACCGCTCTTAGATGACGTCGCATCATATTGCGACCATTGTGCTTTTCGTCAGCGCCGTGCGGCTTTCCCTTGGCGGAGTAATAGGTATCGCCAAGATTAAGAAACAGCGTGCCATCAGGCGTCAGCGCGTCACGCAGATTATTGAATACCTCGACGAGCGCACCCACGTAGCCTTCGATGGTCGATTCATGCCCTATTTGCCCCTCGACCTCGTAGTCGCGCTGCCAATAGTAAGGTGGGCTCGTCACGATGCAGTTCACGCTGCTCGCGGGCAACATAGACAATGCAACATTCACGTCAGCATTCAAGATGCTCCAACGAAGTTCCGCGTTTGTAGTCCCGGAATGGACGCGAACATTTGTCGGTTCTGTCCCGCTCTGCGGCTCAATGTGCTGCTTCGGCTGCTCGGAGTCGGTCTGAGCAAGAGGGCCTCCACCGCAGAACTGGCGAACTGCGCTTTCGGATACACGAACCTGACCGTGTGTACCGATTCGAAACGACTGCAACTCGCCATTGCGTATAAGTCGACGTACCGTGCTAACCGAAACTTTTAGATGGGCCGCAACCTCCTTCAAGGTCAGGTTCGATTCAATCATGAGCAGAAGGCCTTACGTCGGCAAAAGTTGTTCAAAACTATTCAATGGTTAGCATTATGCGGCACCGAGCCGTCAGCAAGCAATCAAATTCAGACAGTTCTCGGCCCAGATGAGACGCCCGTTGAGCCGGGCTGTTCACGGCGGCCCCGCCAACAATTGGAAACGCCTCGAGGTCTGTCGCCATGAAGCGCCCACAGCTTATTCACTCGCGCATGTGAGCAGACGGAGATGACTTGGTGGGTGACACGCCATCCGCAGACCATGCTGCGCCCCATCTCCGATGGGGCCCTGCGGCTTGTACAACTTCCAGAGTCTCGCGTCAATTGAGCGAAGCTTGAGCGACACCATGCGCTCACGGGTCGAAAATAAGGCAACAACGCGAAGGCTGGTATGCAGAGCCCATCGACCGCTGTTGCACGGTTTGAAGCAATCGTATGAGAACGATAGCCGTCAGCTTCCGCAGCCCAAAGCGTTCTCCAACTGTCCATCCAATCAGCAGGGCCACGGCCGAGCCAGCGTAGAAGACGAGTAAAGAAAAAGCCCGCACGCAGCGGGCTGAATCCATATCAGGAGACATGGAGGAGACAGGTTAAGTATAAACCCTTACCGTGGGTTTGCAAAAGGCAACATCCTCTACGACCGAACAGCCGCCCGGGTGGGCTCAGAGTCGAGTGCTCGATGCCGAGCCGGAGCGGGTTCTGCTGGTCACTGCAGCTTGACCCGGGGCGTCAGCAATCGGCTGATGCCGTGCGCGGCAACTGAAAAAAACGGACGTTCCTGTGAGCGACGTTGTGTGCCCGGAGGATAAACATGCAGCAATCCGCGGTATGCCGGAGGAAATAAATCGAGCGCGTGCCAATCGGCAGCTGCACCTCCACAAACACACAACGCACTTCCGCCCAGTACAGTCGACCATGCCTGATTACTTGAATCGAGTCAGTTCCTTCGCAGCGGTGGGAAGCACCGCAGTTATCACCAGCACCGGGAAGAGTTCTTCGTTGAGGGTTTCGTCGCGAAATTGATGTATGCGGCCCTATGTCGGAACCATCTGGTCGCCGTCTCTGGCTTCACCACGCAATGACTGGCACGGGCGCCGTCGCCATCACAGTGGCCACTTCGCTTACATCAACGCGCGAATTTTCTTGCGGCTTCGTCGATGGCGGAACTTTCCGAAACGGAAAAGGACAGCGTCGTGCGAAGTCGCGTCGGCCAAGGAGTTTTCCGGCGTCGTCAACTGAATCGGAAGATGAATTCAGCGTTGGTCACGTACTGTCATTCGACAGACGCGGCAATCTTGCGGGCAATTGTGACAACGTCGTCGCCTATCATCACCGGCACGGGCGCAAGGTCAAACCGAGGAGCCGCGCTCTGCACGCTTGCGTAAGCGAGTCCGTCTTTGCACACAACGTCCACCCGCAAGGTCGACAAGACACTGCTATCAACGTGGGACGTATTGTGCACGAAGACTGTGAAGACGCGGGCTACGGGGTAAGGGCCGCGAGGCGACGGGTGTTGCAGAGCATCGGCAACACGTTGCCAGGTCGCCGCGGCGCATAGCGTTGAAGTGCCTTCACACGCGAGCTGCAGGCTCTCGCCAATGCAATCGCCTAGGAACACCGCAACCATAGTGAGCGCGGGCGGGTCGGCACGATTTGCGTATGGTTCGTTCATGTCGGCATTCCGCGTTCACAATACAGCGCCGCGTCTTGCGACACTCGCGCTAACTCCCGCAGAGCTCTGCGCGCAATCCGCCTTCGTCTGCGGTAGTATGCCTCGGCTCTCGAGCGCAGCACATATCGCCGACCGCCGATGGCGAACACAGGCTGAAGAACGCGCCTGCACAGCAATGCCCGCACGACATAGCCGTTGGTCACATTCAAGAGCTGCGCGACCTCGGCAACAGCCATCAGGTTCCGCGCACATTGTCTTTGTAGTCGCGCTGCCCGCAGAGAAAGTTCTACCAGTCGTGGCATACGCTCAATCCATGGTTTCCGACGGCGCTTTATTGGCCCCGTTGTCAGTGTCTACGAAAGTGCTCGATAACTCGCTTCGCGACTTCAAGTATGTTCTTGCCTTTGCCCACCGGGAGAGTTTGCGATAGCTGTGTAGCTGCTTCTTTGTAGATGACGCGGATACGGACGAGTTCACCGTCAACGACAATTTGAACGCAAGCTTCCGGTCGCGCTTCGACGTCGTTTGTGTCTTGCCGGCTCACGAATACAGTGAATCTCCTTACTTCGGGGTACGGGCCCAGGGGAAATTGATATCCGTGCGTCCTAAGCGTCGCCGATGCCCGGTCCAAGATTGCGCGCCGCGGGTCAATCTCCTCGATAGCCGTGTATAGGGGTTGAGTATTCGGTGGCTCGACCTCGTGCTCGCCTTCGTAAAGCGTCACGAACGTTCGCGACCATTGCTCAACCCAAGCTCCGGCATTTGAGAGGAGCCGACTGTATTCACTATCGTCGTTCAGGAGGTCGAGTGGTCGGTGGCCGCCCAAGCTACCTCGCCTGGACGAAAGGTAATCGAGACGGGCATCGGCAGGAGCAGGAACCAGTAGTCTGCACACCTTCCGCAATCGCTGCCGATTGAGCCTTGGGTCGGCAAGTAAAGCCGGAAAATAAACCCCGTCGTCCACCGGTATGGAAAAGAGACTGCCGCCATCAATCAGTTTGTTCAGCCGCTTCTCGCTTATGCGCAGACGTGCACATAACTCCTGACCCGATATCAAGACGCCGTCGCTTACCATTTCACGCCGGTTTCTCATAGCCTCTTCGTAAAGGCGGTCCGGAGGAGACTCGCGGAAAGTCATGGCTTAGTTGCTCCGAGCCCGGTCACCAGGATGCTTAGCCCGTTCTCGACAAAGGTGGCAGTGACGTCGGTGCTATCCACTACGTGATTCAGCTGACGCCACCGTGACCAGACATATTCAGCCGCTGGGTGGAATCCAGGTGGCCCTCTGAGCTCGTACTGCCTCCCCGAACTCGTTCGTACACGCCCGGTCAGTGGATTCACGGTATCGATGGGAGAGCTGACTCTGCCCGTGAAGCCTTCCGTCTCGCACCCGATTAAGTGGCACGTTCCAGCCGTTGTCTGCATTACGCGCCACTGAATCAGTGTGACTTTCGGTCGCTCGGCCACAGCGGCAGCGCGTCTAGTCGTCATGACTGAGTGAATCGATGACACAGATTTCTTGCCATAGCGGCAATCCTGTCGGCACTCAACGCATCGGGCACATCAGTCGATGACCTCTCGGACCAATCTGCCAAGCGGAGAACAACGTCCTCTTCAACTGGGCTTGCATTTAACGCCTTGAGACCGTCGTTCACCACTGACATGTTGAAACACCCTCCGGCATAAGGATGGATTCTTCGCTTTTCGCTGGCACGCGAGCAAGCAAAGTAGACAACGTTCCAAACGCACTTCAGGCGCGTATGGACTGAAAGCTCGGAGTTCGCCGCGTCGCGAAGAAGACCGTCAACCACGCGGGAATGTGAGCCATTGGACATTCGGCACCTTGCACCTAAGAAACCCACTGATTTTGGCGCGATTTGCGGTCCATCGCGCATTCGACAAACGACGACTTCACGGCTCTTCGCGTAGTCCGTGCCCCTACCGATATTTGCTGTCTGGCACGTAGATTTTCGTTACTCTTTCCCAATATCGGCTTTCAATAATTCCTCGTAACGCGCGGCTAACACTGCCCACTCTCGTTCCATACGCGCCTCGAAATTGGTCAAGCGCTTTTGGAGGCTTTCCACCTGTTCTGCAGATAGGGCATTCACTGACTGTAAAGCGAGTTCGGCCACTGCGTGCGCTTCGACTGCGTGCAATCGGGTGTCACGTACAAGCGCTTGCTCGATTCCGTCAAGGCTGGCTGAGCGCTCGTCCTGTGCCAACGTGATTAAGTGAAACATCGTCCGCCTCGCTAGCCATCGCAGCAAGTCTGCTCGCCAGTCAATTTCGCCCGGCATTTCGTTGGGTGATAGCGCGATAGTTTCGTTACCAATCTCGGCGGTGATTGGACGTCCAAGCGCGTACATCGTCGCGCGGGTGGTTGCGGGTACATAACTAATCGGCTGCAACCTCTCCTCCGTCAGACCACTTTTCGTCAAATTTAAACCGCAAGGTCAGTGAACCAGATGAATCTCGCTCAACTGTGCGTTGTTCGAACAACTGCCACCCGTTTTAAATCAGTGTAGACGTAATCTCTGTAGATGTAAACAATGTAGACGTAAAAGCTGTAGACTTAAAATCTGTCGACTCATTGACTGTAGATACAAACGCTGCGTTCGTGGATGCTTGCGCACCATGAACGAACCGCAAATCGCGTCGGAGCAGATGGCGCTTCGGAAGCGCCTGTCCGACAATTTAAAAAAATTTCGACTCAGGCTCCGGGTCTCGCAGGAGGGACTTGCCGACCGCGCAGGACTGCACCGGACGTATGTGAGTCAGGTAGAGCGGATGGTGACGAACATCTCGCTGGACAACATCTATCTGCTCGCGCGGGCACTCGAGTGTGACCCTGCTGAACTACTTGCGAAAAATGAAGAAGACGAGCGTACTCAGGAGCCGGCGCCAGCTGTCGTCGCCAAGAAGAGCGGCAGGCGTGCATCCCCTAAATAGCGACTCATGTCCTGTTTAGCGCCGTTGTTTAAACCTGGTGCTGTCGGGGGCGGCCGGCAGGTAAATCCGGCGTCACAAGCCGATGGGGGTTGCGTCAACTCGTCATCACATAGTCGAGGCAGAACGCAGGCGGCAAGACGAGCTTCGATGGTCTGGGCATTGGGGGTAGAGGCGTTCGACGCCACGGCGGCGACGCTCTTGGTGAAGTCGCATGCGCAGGCTGCCGCGACGATGGCAAAGACGCTGCTCGACGAACGGGGCGTCCGGTTGAACCGTTCTCAGGGACAGGTATAAAAACCCGGTCATAGACTCAGGGCTGGAGGAGAGGGCTCAAGTACCCCGCGACCAGCGTTTTGCGTCAAGCGGGCGCTCCGGACGCAACCCTGGGAGTGAGCTAGAGGGGGAGCGGGGACCGTGCTGGGTTCTGATAGTCTGGCTGGGTTGCGGCGATGCACACGACCGCGACGCCCCGTTCATCATCTCGGCACTTCAGCCGGACTAGGTGCACGCGTGGCATGGCTCAGTACCTTCCTTTTGGGGCGGGTAGGGGGGAGCTTTGCCCCGTATGCGGAAGTCCTTCAAACCCCTAACGTTTAAAACTCCCGGTTCGAGTCGAAACTCTTTTATGCCTGTCTGTTGGCTGAGTCGCAAGACGCTCATCCCGTGTGATATTGCGCGTCACTTGCCGGGTGAGCCGGAAGACGGGCTGCATAAAAGAAGCGCCGGGCTCCGGGGCAAAGCTGTCATACGCGCCGTGACCCTGCAGTGACGCATTGACCCGGGGAGTTGTCCGGACGACCTGCTTGGGTGGGGTTCAGCAATGCGCGTCGAACGCTGCGCGCCTCGCTGCAAAACGTGCGGGGAGAGGTAATGCAGTGCCGCGGTGCCTTGTTGTCGCCTTGGCGTCACGTCGCAGTACGACCCGTGTTTCGTCTAGCTGCAGGCACGTCAAGGAAGTTTCAAGCGACTGGACCGTCACGGCAACCGTCACTCGCCCCGTCGGGTTGTATCACTTAAGACCGCATGTCAGCTGGTGCTTCGCTCACTAGTCTTTTCACATCTATCTGTGGAAAACCCCGGTATGTCCGTGTGAATTGACTGTACGCCAATTCTTGATAACGTCCGAAAGCCAGAATGCTCGCGAAACTTGTTCAAGGCTTGCACGACTTGTACACGGATTTTCAAAGCCCGTATCCGACGCATAACCCGTTGACGCGATAATGAAAATACCGGTTGTCCACACGCGACCGGCGTGCTTGTTAACTGCTACTACGTTTACATATCTACATTGAATCAAATGCTGCTATAGAGTGTCATGGTCAGAACGCATTCGTGAACTGCAATGAACCGCCCTTCCGCAGCAGAACCCGGAATTTACGGCGCCCGGCCTTCACACCGCGCAGGACCCATGTCGGCCCCGTGCTGACGCATCGTCCCGCTTCCATAAGAACGTCGCGCGGCTGTGCGCACGTGACGCTTGCAACGACCTCGCTTAAGGTTGGGAGGACAGTCTGCCCGGCCGCCGTCCCATCGTCCCGCTGCACGTCATGTTTTGACGACCGACCGACCGGCACGCGGGCCACCGGGCTCTCCGGCGTCCCGTCGGCGGCAACCGGGACGCACCATGCAGTTCGGAAGCGGCCCGTCCTATGACTCCAGCAGCGCCGAAACGCGCGCGACACATTCCGTCCATTCGGTCGACAACAGGGTCTGGATTGCGTCGTTGAGTTCGTCCTTGCGTTCGTCATCGAACCACTGCTTGCTGCGCTCGGCAACCCGCTCCCGGTAACCCTTGCCTTTGCCCCACTCGTTCTCGCAGTCGCGCCAGAAGATGGCGTCCCGCTTCAGCTCGTTTTCGAACAGCGTCTGGCCCAGCAACCGCATCTTGTTGAGCACGCCATCGAACGCGGCCAGCATCACGCTCTCGGCCTGCGCAATCAGTGGCACCGCCATCGCATAGTCAGGGTTCGTGCGCAGGTTGTCGGCGATAGCCTGAAAATCCTTCAGCTTGCGTCCGAGCGAGCCGGCCGCCAGCACCCTGGCGCCGTGCCCCAGCTGGTGCCCATAGTTCAGGTTCGGCCAGTCGCCGCCGCGTCTGACGGCCGCATGGATGGTGCTGGCGTGCGCCCTCGCCAGCTCGTTTATCAGGCTCGCCTGAATCTGCTGCTTCAGCGGCGGGCAGGTCGCTTGCTGGGTGAGCCAGTTCTTTAGTTGGGCGGCCGCTTCGCGAATGACGGCCTGGGTCTGTTCGCGCTCCCGGTTCCGGATGACCTCGTGAATGTTCCCGGTGGCGTGTTCAAGCCGTTGCGCGAAGTCGTCCCGAACGCGTTGCAGCTGGGCGGCCACGAACGCCTGGAGCGTGTCGGGTGCGTCCTCGCGCGCGTTAAAGAATCCGACCGGCAGGTCCGCTAGCCCGAGGGGCTCCAGGGCGGTCGCGACCTGTTCCCCCTTGAGCTCGTAACCCTCCGCGACATCCTCGACTCGCTGGCCGGCGTCATCCTTGACCGCGAGCGCTTCCTCGGGACGGGGCAGGGCGACGATGGCGGCCTTCAGTCCGAGGTTGCGGATGCCGGCATCACGGGCGCGACTGAGCAGCAGACGCGCCTCCGCGCCGGGCGCGTTGTTGAACCCCGAGCAGAGGATGGCCAGCGAGTGCGGGTCCTGAAGGTGTACCTCGAGGTCGGCGCGCGCCGCGGTACGGTCGATACCCTTCGTGTCGATGAGCCGGGTGGTCAGGTCGGTGCCCTTGAGGAGGGTCGCCGGCACCACCACCTCGATGCGTTTCGGCAACGTGAATTCGGCGAGCCGCCCGTTGTTGACGGCCTCGAAGGTTTCCTTGAGCCAGACAAGGGGCGGCTTGCCCGTCGACGGGTCGTACCAGATGTGGCGGGCATCGCGCCGGTGGAGTTCCATGCGCGCGAGGACCTCTACCACCAGTTCACGTGCCGATGCATAGGAAGCGGCCAGCAGTTTCGCGTCGTCACGACGGGTGGTCCTGCCGTCACTCTTTTCCTTGCGCACCCGCAGGCCCGACATGTTGCGAATGGCCCGCTCGATTTCCCGCGAGATGCCCTGCCCCTCACTCTCGGCTGATTCGGTCTCCTCAGTGCCGGGCGGGATGCCCGCGTGGCTGATGTGGTCGGCAAAGTCGGTCACGTGCTGGCGGATTTCCTCGTCCGAGCACGGTTCCACGACGATGCCATACTGCGGGCCCGTGTTGAGATGCACCTCGCACACGGTGATGCCGCCGGCACCTGCTTCGAGGACCGGCTGTACAGGCGTACCGTCATCATGTACCTCCAGACCGGTCATGCGGCAGATGGCCGTGGACTTGCCGATGCCGATGCTGCCGATGAACGCGACGGTGTGTTCGCGTTTGAGCACGAGGCTCGCGAGGTACTGCAGTTCCGCCAGGTATTCGTCGAGCCGGCGCTGGAAGGAGGCGGACACATCGTCCGCGGCCGACAGCACGCGCAACTGCTGGGCCGCACGCTCGGCCTCCCACAGCAGGTCCTGGTCAGGATGGTTCAGGGGCGGCGCCGGCAACACCTCCCACGGGCGCTGGAGCCGCTCGCCGAGCTTCAGGGCGTCGTCCGTGCCGATGGCCCGCAGCACCTCGTCCAGTTCGTCCCCGTTCAGTTCGCGTTCGCCGCTTTCGACCCGGGACAGGACGGCCGGGCTCCAGGTGACCCTGCGGGCGAGTTCGGCCTGCTTGAGGCCCGCCTGGTCCCGCAGTTGTGCAAGGTAATGGCCAATCGCCATGGGAGTCTGTCCGTTCATTGCTGCCCCTTTTTTATGTTGAGGACGCATTGTGCCACACCTTGGAAACATTGCAGCAACGTTGCCAGCAATTTAAGAAACGTTGCGGGTTGCTTGACCGCCCGCCGGTCCATTGAGCGTGCCGCCGGGTGCCTCCGGCCGGTGCCCCGGTCGGGGCTTGCCTCGCGGGGCGCCAGGGGCTAGAATCTCGTCGCGTCTGGCAATTTTCTGGCAGACGCCAGTGCGGGACGGTGCGCGCGAATGCGCACGACTGCGCCCGGATACTTGTGTTTTCGAGCTGTTGCGTGTGATGACGGACCAGGGGACACGGCGGGTCTGGATTGAAAATCCGCGTGTCGATGGTTCGATTCCGTCCCAGGCCACCAGAATGCTAAAAGCCCGAGAGTCTTATCGCTCTCGGGCTTTTTCTTTGTGGCGTGTCGCCAGAGGGTCCTTCATAGGATCCAGCGCAGTTGCTTTGCAGTTGCGTTATCCGGTCCCGCGCCCAGCTCGGCGAATCCCTGCCTCGCGTGCTAAAATTCGCGCCGAATTAAGGACTTGCCTCGTCCTCGGACCCGCAAGTCCTTTTCTTTTCGACGCTCCGAGCGGTCGCACCGTGCATCGCGCGGCATCATGCGAGCTTTCCCGTTCCGCTATCGACGGCATAAAAGGGCGTGCAGGTCCGGGCGCAGGTCGCCGGCCTATACTGGACGCGCGGGGCGTCGCCGCCCGCGCCGCTCATCGCGAATTCCGGTCGTTCCGACTTCCTGACGGCGCGCGACGCCATTCTCATACACGCAGTACGGAGTTTTCACGGTGACTCGGACAGACGCTAAAGACAGTGCGCTCGTGCTGTTCTCGGGCGGCCAGGATTCGGCCACGTGCCTGGCCTGGGCGCTCGAACGCTACAGAACGGTTGAAACGCTGGGCTTCGATTACGGGCAGCGGCATCGCGTCGAACTGGAATGCCGCGACGGTTTTCGCGCCGCGATCGCGCGCGAATTTCCGCAGTGGAGCGAGCGTCTTGGCGAGGATCACATGGTCGATCTCTCGGTGCTCGGCGCGATCAGCGAAACCGCAATGACGCGCGAGATCGAGATCGAGGCCACCGCGAACGGGCTGCCGAATACCTTCGTGCCGGGCCGCAATCTGCTGTTCATGACGATTGCTGCGGCGCTGGCGTATCGGCGTGGATTGAAGGTGCTGGTCGGCGGCATGTGCGAGACGGATTTCTCGGGCTATCCCGATTGCCGCGACGACACCATGAAAGCGCTGCAAGTCGCGCTCAATCTGGGCATGGAGACGCGCTACGCGCTGGAGACGCCGCTCATGTGGCTCGACAAGGCCGACACCTGGCGTCTCGCGGAAACGCTCGGCGGCGAGGCGCTGGTCGAACTGGTGCGCGTCGAAACCCATACCTGCTATGTCGGCGAGCGCGCGGAACTGCATGACTGGGGTTTCGGCTGCGGTCAGTGTCCGGCCTGCAAGCTGCGCAAGCGGGGTTACGAGGCGTATCGCGCGGGCGAGCAGGTCACCGAAGCGCCGGTCTGATTTTTTATTCGAGGTCCACAGGGCAGTCATGACGTACGCGGTCAAGGAAATCTTCTACACGTTGCAGGGCGAAGGCGCCAACGCCGGGCGTCCGGCCGTGTTCTGCCGTTTCGCGGGCTGCAACCTGTGGTCGGGGCGCGAGGAAGATCGCGCGGAAGCCGTCTGCCAGTTTTGCGACACCGATTTCGTCGGCACCGACGGCGAGAATGGCGGCAAGTACCGCACGCCCGCCGACCTCGTCGCGAAGATCGCCTCGCTGTGGCCGGAAGGCGCGCAACACAAGTTCGTCGTGTGCACCGGCGGCGAGCCGATGCTGCAGATCGACGCGCCCTTCGTCGACGCGCTTCATGAAGCCGGCTTCGAGATGGCGATCGAGACGAACGGCTCGCTACCCGTGCTGGAGAGCATCGACTGGATCTGCGTGAGCCCGAAGGCGGACGCGCCGCTCGTCGTGACGAAGGGCAACGAACTGAAGGTCGTGGTGCCGCAGGACAATCAGCGACTTGCCGACTACGAGAAGCTCGACTTCGACTACTTCCTCGTGCAACCGATGGACGGTCCGTCACGCGACCTGAACACGCGGCTGGCAATCGACTGGTGCAAGCGTCATCCGAAATGGCGGCTGTCGATGCAGACCCACAAATACCTGAACATCCCCTGAAACGCCGTGCAGACGATCACCCGAAAACTCGAATTCGACGCGGGCCACCGCATTCCCGATCACCGCAGCCAGTGCCGTAATCTGCATGGCCATCGCTATGTGCTCGAAATCACGCTGCAAGGCGATCTCGTCGACGTGGAAGGCGCGCCGGACCGCGGCATGGTGATGGACTTCGCCGACGTCAAGGCGCTCGCGATGGAGCATCTCGTCAACCAGTGGGACCATGCGTTCATCGTCTATTCGGGCGACACCAAGGTGCGCGAGTTCCTGCAAACGCTGACGGATCACAAGACGGTCGTGCTCGACCGCATTCCGACGGTGGAGAACCTGGCGGCCGTCGCGTTCGACATCCTCGCCAACGTCTACGATGCGCATTACGGCGTCAATCTGAAGCTGAAGCGCCTGCGCCTGTACGAGACGCCGAACTGCTGGGCCGACGTCGAGCGCAGCTGAAGCGTCGGGCCGTCGCGGGCGAGAGCACGTCCGACGCCCGCGCTTGTGTCACGGTATGATCGTCCGGTAAGTCGCCACCCTCCACGGCGACACGACACGGAGCGCACGCATGCCGTCACTTCTTTCGTCGTTCTTCTCCCTGCGGCCGCGCGCAGTGTCCCTCTCACTCCACGAGGGAGCCGCGCGATGAGCACCTTCACGAATCCCATCAAGCAGCGGCTCGCCGAGCCGGGTCCCCTCTTCGGCCTGTGGCTGTCGCTCGGCAGCGCCGATGGCGCCGAAGCGCTCGCGCACGCGGGCTTCGACTGGCTCTGCATCGACATGGAGCACTCGCCGAACGATAGCGTCGACGTGGTCGCGCAACTCCGCGCGATCGCCGCCGCGCATCTGCCGAGCGAGCCGATCGTGCGCGTGCCATCCGGCGAAGGCTGGCTCGTGAAGCGCGCGCTCGATGCGGGCGCGCGCACGCTGATGTTCCCGAACGTGCAATCGGCGGAAGAGGCGGCGCGCATCGTGCGCCTCACGCAATATCCGACCGAGGCGGCGCTCGATGGCCTGCGCGGCGTCGCGGGCGCGGTGCGCGCCGCGGCCTTCGGCATGCGGCGCGATTACGTGACGACGGCCAACGCGCAGATCGTGATCATCGTGCAGATCGAATCGGTGGCGGCGCTGGACGCCGTCGATGAGATCGCGGCGACGCCGGGCGTCGACTGTCTGTTTATCGGGCCGGCCGATCTGGCGGCGAGTCTCGGCCATCTCGGCGACGGCAAGCATCCCGACGTGCAGGCCGCGATCACGAAGATCGCCGACGCGGCGCAGCGCGCGGGCATCGCGAGCGGCATCTTCGCGATGGATGCCGCCAGCGCGAAGCAGTACGCGCAGGCGGGCATCAAGCTGGTCGCGATCGGCGCCGACGTGATGTGGCTGTTGAAGGCGACGCGCCAGGCGTTGCAGGAGGCGAGATCATGAACACCGCGCGGGCATGGGTGATCGCGGCGATGAGTCTGTCGCTCGCGGCAGCTTGGGCGCATGCCGACACCGCGCCCAAGCCGACCGATCTCGCCACGCAAAACGCCGTCGCCGATTACAACGCCGGCAATCTCGCCGCGGCGCGATCGGAATTCCGGCGCGCGGCGCAGAAAGGCAGCCGGCTCGCCGAGTTCAATTACGCGATGATGCTGCTTAACGGCGAAGGCGGTCCGGCGGATGTGCCCGAAGGCAAGAAGTGGCTGCGGCGCGCGGCGGACGCCAACATGACGCACGCGCAGTACGTGTACGGCAAGATGTACGACGATGGCCAGTTCGTCGATAAGGATCCGGCGGAAGCGCATCGCTGGTTCCTGCGCGCGGCGAATCAGGGGCACGTGCAGGCGGAACTGGCGCTCGCCAACCAGTTTCTCGATGGCCGCGGCACCGCGCGCGACAACACGCAGGCGTTCACCTGGTACAAGAAGGCCGCGCAGGGCGGCGACATGACGGCGCAGTACGTGGCGGGATCGTTCTATGAACGCGGCGGCGATGGCGTCGAACGCAATTTGAACGTGGCGCGGGCCTACTATGCGGCGGCGGCGGCGCAGGGCGATCCGGCCGCGAAGCTCAAGTATCTGCAACTGAGCGCCGAGCTCGAACAGCAGAAACCGCAATAAGTCGCGGTGTGGACTAGCTCTGCATCAGCCGCTTCTGCCGCGCGACGCTCATGATCAGTCCGACCGCCACGCCGAGCGTCGCGAGCGCGGTTCCGCCGTAGCTCATGAACGGCAGCGGCACGCCGACCACCGGCAAAATTCCGCTCACCATGCCGATGTTCACGAACGCGTAGGTAAAGAACGCAAGCGTGAGCGACCCGGCCAGCAGCCGCCCGAAGAAGGTCGCGCCGTTCGCCGCGATGAACAGCCCGCGCGCGACCAGCGCCATGTAGAGGAAGAGCAGCACGAGCCCGCCCGCGAGCCCGAACTCCTCGGAGAACACGGCGAAGATGAAGTCGGTGTGCTTCTCGGGAATGAACTCCAGGTGGGCCTGCGTGCCCTGCAGCCAGCCCTTGCCCAGCGTGCCGCCCGAGCCGATGGCAATGACCGCCTGAATGGTGTGGAAGCCCTTGCCGAGCGGGTCGGAAGTCGGATCGAGCAGCGTGCAGATGCGGTGCTTCTGGTAGTCGTGCATCATCGGCCAGTTGACGTCCGGCTGGCAGATGCGGTTCTGGAACACCGCGACGCACGCAATCACCACGACGCCTGCCGCGAGCACCGGCAGGATCAGCTTGAAGCTGAGACCCGCGAAATAGATGACGAACACGCCCGCCGCGAACACGAGCACCGCCGTGCCGAGATCGGGTTGCTTGGCGATCAGCGCGACCGGCAGCATCAGGATCACGAAGCCGACCACGTAATCCCACCAGCGGATGTTGCTCTCGCGCTTCTGGTAGTACCAGGCGAGCATCAGCGGCATCGCGATTTTCATGATCTCCGAGGGCTGGATCACCACGCCGACATTGAGCCAGCGTTTCGCGCCCTTGCGCGTGAGTCCGAAGGTGGCGACCGCGATCAGCAGCGCGACGCCGACCGTATAGAGCGGCACGGCGAAGCGCATCAGGGTTTGCGGCGGGATGTTGGCGAGCACCCACATCAGGCCGAAGGTCAGCATGATGTTGCGCAGCTGGTCTTCCACGCGCCCGGGCACGTCGAGACTCGCGCTGTACAGCGTCACGATGCCGACGCACAGCAGCAGGAACACGATGAGCGCGAGCGGTTTGTCGAAGCCCGCGAACATGCGCTTGGCGCGGTCGAGCCACTCGCGCTTGTCGAATTGCATGTGCAGTTGCATGACGGTTTCCTTTATTCGTCGATGCCGCCGGTCGGCGCAAGCACGCGCACGCCGTCGTTTTCGTTGCCGCGCACCATCGAGGGCGCGCTTTCCGCCGGGCGTTTCTTCGGCACGGGCGTGCGGCCGGGCGCGGACGCGGGCAGCGCCGCGGCGGACGCGGCGCGCGGCTTCTGCGCTTTCGCCGCGGAGGCGGGCTGCGCCGGCGCCGAAGCCGCTTTCGCGACAGCGGGATTCGAGGCCGCCTGCGGCGAAAACGCCGGCGACGACTTCGCGACCGACGCGGGCAACGCAGCCGCGGCGGGCGACTCGGTGCCGCCGATCATCGGCAGGCCGGCATCAGTCGTGGCGGACGCCGCGGCGGCCACGGCAGCCGCTTCGGCGCCCGGCTTGAGGCGGTCGACGAGGTAGTAGTCGAGCACCTTGCGCGCGATCGGACCCGCCGATTCCGCGCCCCAGCCGCCGTTCTCGACGATCAGCGCAAGCGCGATCGTCGGATGGTCCGCCGGCGCGAACGCAGTGAACAGCGCGTGGTCGCGCAGATGCTCGGCGAGCGCATGGCCCTTGTAGTTCGAGCCTTGCAGCGAATAGACCTGCGCCGTGCCGGTCTTGCCCGCCGCCTGATACGGCGCGCCCGCGAACACTTTCGCTGCGGTGCCGTTGTTGACGACGCCTTCCAGCGCGCGCTTGATGAAGTCGATGTCCTTCTGCTGCACGTTGATCTTGTTGCTCGGATCGCGCACGACGACGCGCATGGCCTTGCTGATCGGATTCTCGATGTCGCGCACGAGGTGCGGCTTCATCACGACGCCGTTGTTCGCCAGGGTGGCCATCGCGTGCGCGAGTTGCAGGATCGTGAACGAGTTGTAGCCCTGGCCGATGCCCAGGCTGATGGTTTCGCCCTCATACCAGCGCTGCTGTTCCGGCCGGCGATACGCCTTGCGCTTCCATTCGGTGGACGGCAGGATGCCGCGCGCCTCGCCCGCGATGTCGATGCCGGTGATCTGGCCGAAGCCCCACGGCTTCATGAAGTTGGCCATCGCGTTCACGCCGAGGTCGTGGGCCAGCATGTAGAAGTAAGTGTCGTTGGATACGACGATCGCGCGGTTCATGTCCACCCAGCCCTGACCCGAACGCACGTCGTTGCGGAAGGTGTGACCGCCGAAGGTGTACGAGCCCGGATCCTGGAAGCCCCAGCCCGGCGTGCGCTTGTGCAGCGTGAGCGCGGCCAGCGCCATGAACGGCTTGTAGGTGGAGCCCGGCGGATAGGTGCCGTGCAGCGGCCGGTTCAGCAGCGGGTGATCCGGCGAGTTGTTGAGCGCGTCCCAGGTCTGCTGGTCGATGCCGTCGACGAAGGAGTTAGGATCGAAGCTCGGCGCCGAGACGAACGCGAGCACGTCGCCGGTGGACGGCTCGATTGCGACGAGCGCGCCGCGCTTGCCCGCGAAGGCCTGCTCGGCCACCTGCTGCAAGCCGATGTCCAGCGACAGCACGAGGTTGTTGCCAGGCGTGGCCTGCGTGCGCGACATCGTGCGCACCGGACGGCCGCCCGCCGTCACTTCCACTTCCTCGAAGCCGGTCAGTCCGTGCAGCTCGGTTTCGTAACTCTGCTCGACGCCGATCTTGCCTACGTAATCCGTACCCTTGTAGTTGTTGGCATCGAGGCGCGGATCGTAGTGGTCGGAGTTTTCGTCGTTGGCGTCGCTGGCGTCGTCGATGCGTTCCTGATCGCGCTGCGAAATGCGCCCGATGTAACCGATCACGTGTGCGGCCGTCATGCCGAGCGGATATTGCCGGAACAGCCGCGCGCGCACTTCGACGCCGGGAAAGCGGAAGCGCTGCGCGGTGAACTTGGCGACTTCGTCGTCGGTGAGACGCGTGCGGATCGGCAGGCTTTCGAAGTTCTTCGAGTCTTCCAGCAGCTTCTTGAAGCGCCGGCGGTCGCGTGAGTCGATCGGGATGACTTGCGCGAGCTCGTCGATCACTTCGTCGAGCGTGCCGTTGATCTTCGATGGCGTGATTTCGAGCGTGTACGCCGAGTAGTTCTTCGCCAGGATCACGCCGTTGCGGTCGGTGATGATGCCGCGATTCGGGACGATCGGCGCCACCGAGATGCGGTTCTCGTTCGCCTGCAACGAATACTTGCTGAAGTGCCAGACCTGCAGATACAGGAAACGCAAGCCGATCAGCCCGAAGCAGACGAACACGAACAGGCCCGCCGCCGCGACGCGGAGGCGGAACCTGGACAACTGTTGCTCGGTGTTCTTGATTTCGGTCATGCGCGTTGTGTGCTTCTTGTGTGCTTCGTGTGCGATCCGGTCGGCTCGGGTCTCGCGATTCAAGTGTAGTCCGCGCGCGGGCGCTGCATCGGCTGGCGCCAGATTGCGGCGGCGGGGCCGGTCAGATCGGGCGGGTGTCGTCCGGATCGGCGGCGCGGCGCTGCGGCATCAGCAGGAAGAAGCTCGCGACCGGCCACAGCAGCGCTTCCACGAAACCGTTGATCAGATAGCTCCAGCCCGGAAAGGCGGCGCCCGTCATCAGGCGGATCACGAACGGCACCAGATGCGCGCCGACCAGCAAAGGCGCCACGACGAACATCTGCACCGGCAGCGCCATCCACAGCACGCGACGGTGGATGGTGATCGCGCCGTAGGACAGCAGCGTGTAGGCCAGCGCGTGCTCGCCCAGCAGGTTGGCATTGTGGACGTCCATCAGGATGCCCAGCATGAACGCGATGCCCATGCCGACCTTGCGCGGCTGATGCACGTTCCAGAACAGCAGCACGAGCGCGACGAAGTCCGGCACGCCGATCAGGCGTCCCCACGGCATCAGGTTCAGCAGGAAGGCGGCGGCCAGGCTGAAGGTGATGAAGTACGGATTGACCGGCTGCAGGATGTATTGCGGGCGGTTCATCGCGCGGCTCCCGATGACGCGGGCTTGGGCATGTGCGCTTTCTTCGACGGCCGCGCCGCCGGATTCGATGCCGCCTTCGGCGCGGCGGACTTCGCGGCGGGTTTTTCAGCCGGCTTCCCTGCGGGCTTTTCCGCCGCTGCGGGCGCGGAGCCCGCAGCTGGCGCCGATGCGCCGCTGGCCCCGGCTGCCACCGCCGCCGATTTCGCCGCGGGCTTCTTCTTGCCCTTGTTTTCCTTCGCTTCCTTGGCCGCGGCGGCAGCTTCCACTTCGACCGGATTCGGCGGCTCGTTACGGTTGTAGTGCAGCACGAGCAGCTGGCGCGCGCCGCGCACCGCCGCCACCGGCACACAGACCACGCGTGCGAACGCCGTGTCGGCCTGCTTGTCGACCCGCAGCACCTTCGCGACCGGCAGCCCCGGCGGATAGATGCCGTCGAGGCCGCTGGTCACGAGGTCGTCGCCGGCCTGCACGTCGGCGCTGATGGGCACGAAGCGCAGGTCGAGCGTGTCGCCCTTCGGCGTGCCGTAGATGACGCTGCGCAAGCCCGTGCGGGCGATCTGCACCGGCACGGCCTGATCCTTGTCCGTGAGCAGTGTGACTTCCGACTGCAACGGGAACACGCGCGTCACCTGGCCGATCACGCCGTCTTCAGTGACCACCGGCGCGCCGTCCTGGATGTTCTGCTGCGAACCCTTGCCGATCACGACCTTCTGCGTGAAGGGATCGCGCGTGTCGTACTGGATCTCGGCGGGGGTTTCGTCGGTCGAGGCGCGCGATTGCAGGTTCAACAGCGCGCGCAGATGCGCGTTCTCGACGGCGAGTTGCGCCGCGTCGCCGGCCTTCACGGAGAGTTCGAGGTTCTTGTCGGCGAGCTTCTTGTTCTCGCTGCGCAATGTGGCGCTGGTCACGGCGAGATCCGCCGCGCCCATGAAGATGTCGCGCGGCACGAGCGCGGCGCGCTGCAGCGGATAGAGCCCCGCGCCGAGCATGCCGCGCACGATTTCCAGCGTGCTGAAACGCGCGTCCGAGACGAGCAGTGCGATCGCGAGGACCACAAAGAAGATCAGGCGCGCGAGCGCGGAAGGGCCTTGCTTGAAAAGGGGCGGCGGACTGTATTCCATGGTCGGCGCCGAGGGCGTGAACGGATGGATCGATGCTGCAGGCTTGGCCGCTCGAAGCGGGGCCTGCCCTACGCGGGTTCGACAACGGCCCGGACGCCTGCCGGACCGTGTTCGCGTCGCGTTACGCGGGACATTGTAGTGGCCGTGCCGGAGGCCGCGCAGATTGTCCGCGGACGGGTGTCCGCGCAAGTATCAGCGGGCGTTGCGGCGGCACTGCCACGGAGCGGCACGGAGCGTCTTACTCGTAGGAGAAGATGCTGCCGAGCTTGTCCATGCGCTCGAGCGCCATGCCCGAGCCGCGCACCACGCAGGTCAGCGGGTCTTCGGCGACGAGCACCGGCAGGCCGGTTTCTTCGGCGAGCAGGCGGTCGAGGTCGCGCAGGAGGGCGCCGCCGCCCGTCAGCATCATGCCGCGCTCGGCGATGTCCGCGCCGAGTTCCGGCGGCGTCTGTTCCAGCGCGATCTTCACCGACGACACGATCTGGTTCAGCGGATCCGTCAGCGCTTCGAGAATTTCATTGCTCGAAATAGTGAAGCTGCGCGGAATGCCTTCCGAGAGGTTGCGGCCCTTGACTTCCATTTCCTTGACTTCGGAGCCGGGGAAGGCCGAGCCGATTTCCTTCTTGATGGCTTCGGCGGTTTGCTCGCCGATCAGCATGCCGTAGTTGCGGCGGATGTAGTTGACGATGGCTTCGTCGAACTTGTCGCCGCCCACGCGCACCGAGCCCTTGTACACGATGCCGCCCAGCGAGATGACGCCGACTTCCGTCGTGCCGCCGCCGATGTCGACCACCATGGAGCCGGTGGCTTCCGACACGGGCAGGCCCGCGCCGATGGCCGCGGCCATGGGTTCTTCGATCAGGTACACCTGGGAGGCGCCGGCGCCGTGCGCGGCTTCCTTGATGGCGCGGCGCTCGACCTGGGTGGAGCCGCACGGCACGCAGATGATGATGCGCGGCGACGGCGAGAACATGCGGGATTCGTGCGCGGTCTTGATGAACTGCTTGATCATCTGCTCGGTGACGGTGAAGTCGGCGATCACGCCGTCCTTCATCGGCCGGATGGCTTCGATGTTGCCGGGCACCTTGCCGAGCATCTGCTTGGCTTCCTTGCCGACCGCCTGGATGGTCTTCTTGCCGTTGGGACCGCCTTCCTGGCGAATGGAAACGACCGAGGGCTCGTCGAGGACGATGCCTTTGCCGCGCATGTAGATCAGCGTGTTGGCGGTGCCGAGGTCAATCGCCAGGTCGTTGGAGAAATAGCTGCGCAAAAAACCGAACATTCAAAAATCCTGTCTCGCTGGGGATGGCCGTTCGTCGCTCGGAGCGCCGGAAACGGCAGCGGAAAAGTAACGGTTTGCGGGGCGGCGAACCGACGCCGCAAGCTGCAAAACCGGGAGAAAATCTACCGCAGATTGGATGGTCCGATGCAAACGTTTCTCGCAAGGGACGAATCCAGGGAGAAAGCCGCTGACAGGCCGATCCAGAGGTGAGTCGAACGTGTAATGATACCTTATAATTTGGGGGCATCTACAGGAAATGGATGGCATCCGCCGTCATCCCCAAGCCTGCTTCCGAGGGCTCCTTCCAGATTCGTAACTGGCTGACGCAGCTAGAGTTTTCGCAACTGGGGCTGTCCACGCTTTTCTCCGGTGATCCCATGTCTTTGACCCTGACCGACGTAAAACGCATCGCGCATCTGGCGCGGCTCGAACTGCCCGACCACGAAGCCGAACCCACACTCGCGCGGCTCAATGACTTCTTCGGCCTCGTCGAGCAGATGCAGGCCGTCGATACGACCGGCATCGAACCGCTCGCGCATCCGATCGAACAGATCGAGGAAGTCGCGCTGCGTCTGCGCGACGACGCTGTCTCAGAGCGCGTTGATCGCCAAGAGTTCCAGCGTTCCGCGCCTGCCGTGCAGGACGGCCTGTATCTCGTGCCCAAGGTGATCGAATAAGTCACGGCCGCCGGCGCCCTGCGCCGGACTGGGCGACACAGCGACATCGCGCGCGGCCACACCAGGACCGCGCCCATCAGGGAACTGCAATGCATCAAAAAAGCTTGACCGAATTGCGCGCCGCGCTCGACTCGAAGGACATCTCCGCAGTCGAGCTGGCGCAAACGTATCTGCAGCGCATCGAGGCCGCGAAGGACCTGAATGCGTTCATCGGCGTGGATCGCGAACTCACGCTCGAACAGGCGAAGGCCGCCGACGCGCTCATCGCCCAGGGCAATGCCGGCGCGCTGACCGGCGTGCCGGTGGCGCACAAGGACGTGTTCGTCACGCGCGGCTGGGCATCCACGGCCGGCTCGCGCATGCTGGAAAACTATGCGAGCCCGTTCGATGCCACCGTCGTCGCGCGCCTGAAGCAGGCCGGCATGGTCACGCTCGGCAAGACCAACATGGACGAGTTCGCGATGGGCTCGTCGAACGAGAACTCGTACTTCGGCGCGGTCAAGAATCCGTGGGATACGAAGGCCGTGCCGGGCGGCTCGTCGGGCGGTTCGGCGGCGGCGGTGGCCGCGCGTCTCGCGCCTGCCGCGACCGGCACCGACACCGGCGGTTCCATCCGCCAGCCCGCGTCGTTCTCGGGCATCACGGGTATCAAGCCTACGTATGGCCGCGTGTCGCGCTACGGCATGATCGCGTTCGCGTCGTCGCTGGATCAGGGCGGCCCGATGGCGCAGAGCGCCGCCGACTGCGCGCTCCTGCTCAACGCGATGTCCGGCTTCGACGAGCGCGATTCCACCAGCCTCGAACGCGAGAGCGAGGACTACACGCGCCATCTCGGCACGAGCTGGAACGGTTCGGACGACGCGAGCCAGCCGCTCAAGGGCCTGCGCATCGGCTTGCCGAAGGAGTATTTCGGCGCGGGCCTGGCCGACGACGTGCGCGCGTCCATCGACGCCGCGCTGAAGCAATACGAAGCGCTCGGCGCCACGCTCGTCGACGTCTCGCTGCCGCAGACCGAGCTCTCCATCCCGGTGTACTACATCATTGCGCCGGCGGAAGCGTCGTCGAACCTGTCGCGTTTCGACGGCGTGCGCTACGGGCATCGCGCGGCCGATTACCGCGACCTGCTCGACATGTACAAGAAGTCGCGCGCGGAGGGCTTCGGGCCGGAAGTGAAGCGCCGCATCCTGGTGGGCGCCTACGTGCTGTCGCACGGCTACTACGACGCGTACTACCTGCAGGCGCAGAAGATCCGCCGCATCATCGCGCGTGACTTCCAGGAAGCGTTCACGAAGTGCGACGTCATCATGGGGCCGGTGGCGCCGTCGGTGGCGTGGAATCTCGGCGAAAAGGCCGACGATCCCGTGCAGATGTATCTCGCCGACATCTACACGCTGTCCGTGAGTCTCGCGGGCCTGCCCGGCATGAGCGTGCCGTGCGGCTTCGGCGCGGGCGCGAACGCGCAGCGCCCGGTCGGCCTGCAGATCATCGGCAACTATTTCAACGAAGCCCGGATGCTCCAGGTCGCTGACGCGTATCAGCGCGCGACCGACTGGCACCGTAAGGCACCATCGGCAGCGGGAGTCTGATCATGCAGTGGGAAGTCGTCATCGGTCTGGAAACGCACGCGCAGCTTTCCACCGTCTCCAAGATTTTTTCCGGCACGGCCACGCAGTTCGGCGCGGCGCCGAACACGCAGGCCAGCCCCGTCGATCTCGCGCTGCCCGGCGTGCTGCCGGTGATGAACCGCGGCGCCGTGGAGCGCGCGATCCGCTTCGGCCTCGCCATCGGCGCGCACATCGCGCCGCGCAGCATCTTCGCGCGCAAGAACTACTTCTATCCGGACCTGCCGAAGGGCTATCAGATCAGCCAGTACGAGATTCCGGTCGTGCAGGGCGGACAGCTGACGATCCAGGTGCCGGCCAACGAAAAGGCCGGCAAGGAAGCCTATTCGAAGACCGTCAACCTGACGCGCGCGCATCTGGAAGAGGACGCGGGCAAGTCGCTGCACGAAGACTTCGCGGGCATGACGGGCATCGACTTGAACCGCGCGGGCACGCCGCTGCTCGAGATCGTCACCGAGCCGGAAATGCGCAGCGCCGCGGAAGCGGTCGCGTATGCGAAGGCGCTGCACGGTCTCGTGATGTGGCTCGGCATCTGCGACGGCAACATGCAGGAAGGCTCGTTCCGCTGCGACGCGAACGTCTCGGTCCGGCCGATGGGGCAAGCCGAGTTCGGCACGCGCGCCGAAATCAAGAACCTGAACTCGTTCCGCTTTCTCGAAGAAGCCATTCAGTATGAAGTGCGCCGCCAGATCGAACTGATCGAGGACGGCGGCACGGTGGTGCAGGAGACGCGTCTGTACGACCCGGACAAGCGCGAAACCCGCTCAATGCGCAGCAAGGAAGACGCGCACGATTACCGCTATTTCCCGGACCCGGACCTGATGCCGCTGGTGATCGAGGCGTCGTGGATCGAGCGCGTGAAGGGCGAGATGCCGGAGCTGCCGGCGAACATGCAGCAGCGCTTCGTCGAGTCCTACGGCCTCACGCCGTACGACGCGGGCGTGCTGACGGCATCGAAGGCGATGGCGTCGTACTTCGAGGCGCTCGTGCAGAAGGCCGGCGCGAACCAGGCGAAGATCGCCGCGAACTGGATCATGGGCGATGTGTCGGCCCAGTTGAACCGCGAGTCGCTGGAGATCGGCGAGTCGCCGGTGTCGAGCGCGCAACTGGCGCTGATCATCCAGCGCATCGCGGACGGCACCATCTCGAACAAGATCGGCAAGGACATCTTCCTGTCGATCTGGGAAGAGAAGGCCACCGACGAAGGCGCGGCGGACCGCATCATCGAGGCGAAGGGACTGAAGCAGATCTCGGACACCGGCGCGCTCGAAGCGATCATCGACGACGTGCTCGCGGCGAACCAGAAGTCGGTCGAGGAATTCCGCGCCGGCAAGGAAAAGGCGTTCAACGCGCTGATCGGCCAGGCGATGAAGGCGACAAAGGGCAAAGCCAACCCACAGCAAGTCAACGAATTGCTGAAGAAGAAGCTATCCTGAGCATCCGAATCACGCATGAACGGGCTGCTGCCGGTTAAGCCTGGCCGCAGCCCGTTTTCATTGGCGACGCCAAAGAACAGACATGGCAAAGAAACCTGAACTGGACGATTTCCGCGTCCCTTTCTTCGACGCGGACAAGAAGCTGAAGCCCTTCGACCTGAGCGCCGTCGATCCCGCCGCGAAGCCGTTCTCGCTCGGCTCGAAGGACGCGGACCGCGAACGGCTCGCGGCGATCGGCGCGCAGCTCGACGACCTGCAGGAAAAGCTCCATGCGCAGCGTCGTCAGCGCGTGCTGCTCGTGCTGCAAGGCATGGACACGAGCGGCAAGGACGGCACCGTGCGCGCGGTGTTCCATGACGTCGATCCGCTCGGCTTGCGCATCGTGCCGTTTCGCGCGCCGTCGGAACGCGAAGCCGCGCATGACTTCCTGTGGCGCGTGCACGCGCAGGCGCCGATGGCCGGCGAATTCGCGGTCTTCAACCGCAGCCACTACGAAGACGTGCTCGTGCCGCGCGTGCTGAAGACCATCGACGCCGACGAATGCGAGCGCCGTTATCGTCATATCCGCGACTTCGAGGCGCTGCTCGCGGACAGCGGCACGACGATCGTCAAATGCTTCCTGCATATTTCGAAGGACGAGCAGCGCGAACGGCTGCAGGCGCGCATCGACGATCCGACCAAGCACTGGAAGTTCGATGTCTCCGACCTCGAAGCGCGCAAGCAATGGGACGCGTATCAGGACGCCTACGCCGCCGCGCTCGGCGCGACCTCGACGGAAGAAGCGCCGTGGACCATCATTCCGGCCGACTCGAAGACGCATCGCAACCTGATGGTGGCGGAACTGCTGCTGCGCACGATGCAGGGCATGAAGCTGGAATTCCCGGCGGCAAAGGAATCGCTGAAGGGCGTGAAGGTGGAATGAGTCGGGAAGATCGAGAAGAACAACCCAGGCAACGAACCCAACAAAAAGGAAGCGTATGTTCCGCGTGATCACCGCCAATCTCAACGGCATCCGTTCGGCCGCGAAGAAAGGCTTTTTCGACTGGTTCGGCGAGCAGAAATCCGACGTCGTGTGCGTGCAGGAAATCAAGTGCTCGCAGGACGACCTGACGCCCGAATTCCTCGCGCCGCACGGCTTTCAAGGCTACTTCCAGCATGCGGTGAAGAAGGGCTACAGCGGCGCGGGCCTGTACACGCGCCATGAACCGGACGATGTGATCATTGGCTTCGGCTCGGCGGAATTCGATCCGGAAGGGCGCTATGTGGAAGCGCGCTTCGGCAAGCTCTCGGTGGTCTCCGTGTACGTGCCGTCCGGCTCCAGCGGCGACGAGCGCCAGCAGGCGAAGTATCGCTTCATGGACGAGTTCATGCCGCATCTCACCGAGCTTTCGCAAGAGCGCGAAGTGATCGTGTGCGGCGACGTGAACATCGTTCACAAGGAAATCGACATCAAGAACTGGAAGAGCAACCAGAAGAATTCAGGCTGCCTGCCCGAGGAGCGTGCGTGGCTCACGAAGCTCTTCGACGACGTCGGCTATGTCGACGTGTTCCGCACCCTCGACACGCGCCCCGAGCAGTACACGTGGTGGAGCAATCGCGGCCAGGCGTATGCGAAGAACGTCGGGTGGCGTATCGACTATCAGATCGCAACGCAGGAAGTGGCCGCCACGGCGAAGCAGACCTCGGTCTTCCGCGACATCAAGTTCAGCGATCATGCGCCGCTGACCGTCGATTACGACTGGAAACTGGGCAAGAAGAAGTAATGCAGGCGGGGCTCAGCGGCCGGACTTCTTGAACCGGCCGAGTCCCGCATAGTTCGGCAACTGGTCGATGGTCTTGCCGACCGCCTTCGCATACAGCGGCATCATGTCCGGCATGCGCTTGAGCAGATCCTGCCTGCGGTCCGGCCCGTAGGGATGCAGCCAGATGAAACCGTCGTCGCTGCGGCGCGTGCCGGTATCGATCTTGTTCCACAACGTGACGGCTGCGCGCGGATCGTAGCCCGCGCGCGATGCAATCTCGCTGCCGATGACATCGGCCTCGGTTTCGTCGGCGGGGGAATAGCGCATCGACATCAGTTGGTCGCCGATATCCGGCTGTTGCGACCCATAGTTCGACAAACCCAGATACTGCGGCATCGCGCCCGCGCCCAGTTGCGCGGCCTGCTGCCTGCCGAGCCGCTCGCGCGCGTGCTCGCGCAGCGCGTGGGCGATGTCGTGGCCGATCATCATGCCGATCTCGTTGTCGTTCAGATGAAGCCTGTCGATCAGCCCGCTATACACGATGATCTTCCCGCCCGGCAGACACACCATGCGCTCGTCGGACGACTTGATGACGTTGATTTCCCACTTCCAGTTCTTCGCGCGGTCGTTCCACTTGAGCGCGAACGGAATCTCGTGATTCGCGATGTCGCGCACGCGCTTGACCAGCGGATTCGTGTCCGGCAGAAGCGTCTTGTCGCGCTGGGCGTCGTGGATGACCTGCGCGTATTCCTGCGCGGATTGTGCTTCGAGCGTCGCGGGCGGAATCAGATTGCGAAACAGTGCGGTATTGCCGAAACGAATCTGGTTGTTCGGCGCGGTGTACGGCGCCGGCATGCTCTTCTCGTCCTGAGCGTGCGCGGACAAGGGCGCGCAAGTCGCCCATGCCAGTACGCAAAGCAAGGCTCGGCGCGAGTAAGACACCGTCATCGTTGAGTTCTCCAGGGCGCGATTTTGGGCAACAGTAACATGCCCGGCAGCGACAGCGCGACGCAGATCAGGAAGTACGGAAACCAGCCGGCCTCGCTCACGAGATAGCCGCTGCCCGCTGCGGCAAAGGTGCGCGGCACGGCCGCGAGGCTTGTGAAAAGCGCGAATTGCGTCGCGGTGTAGCGCGGGTCCGTGGTGCTCGCAATGTACGCGGTGAAGGTGGCGAGCGTGAGGCCGGTCGCGAAGGTTTCGAAGCCGTACAGCACGGCGAGCGCCAGCGGCGAAGGCCCGATCTTCGCGAGCCACGCGAAGCCGAGCGTCGCGATGATCTGCAATGCGCCGAAGATCCACAGCCCGCGCGCGATGCCGATCTTCACCAGCGCAATGCCGCCGAGCAGGCCGCCCGCGATGCTTGCCCAGAACGCGACCGCCTTGGCGATCACGCCGATCTGCGTGAGCGAGAAGCCGATGTCGAGGAAGAACTTGGTGGCGAGCGCGGTCGCCATGGTGTCGCCGAGCTTGTACAGGAAGATGAAGCCGAGCACGAGCAGGGCGGCGCGCCAGCCGTCGCGCGTGACGAATTCGTGAAACGGCTCGACGATCGCTTCGCGCAGGCTCTTCGGCGGCGTGCCGTGAATCTGCGGCTCCTTGACGACGAGGGTCATGATGAGCCCCGGCAGCATGAAGGCGGCGGTGATGATGAACACCGTCTTCCACGGCAGGAAGCCCGCGAGGATCAGCGACAGCGAGCCGGGCACCAGCCCCGCGACCTTGTAGGCGTTGACATGGACGGCATTGCCGAGGCCTTGCTCGGTGTCGGCGAGCAGTTCGCGCCGGTAGGCGTCGATGACGATATCCTGACTGGCGCCGAAGAACGCCACCAGCGCGGCCACTGCCGCCACGGACCAGATGTTCTGTTCCGGCGAGAAGAACCCGAACGAGCCGATCGCCAGCATGACGAGCACTTGCGTGACGAACATCCAGCCGCGCCGCCGGCCCGGACGCCAGCCCGGAAAGCGCGGGACGAAGCGGTCCATCAGCGGCGACCAGACGAACTTCCACGTGTACGGCAGTCCGATCAGCGCGAACAGGCCGATCTCCTTCACATTGACGTGAGCGGTGGTGAGCCAGGCCTGCAACAGGCTGAACAGCGTGAACAGCGGCAATCCGGACGTGAAGCCGAGAAAGACGCAGATGAGGATGCGCGTGTTGAGAAACGCGCGCCAGCCTGGATGTTCTTCGTGAGCGGTTAGAGCGGGCGCCTCGTGTGGCGTATCGGGCATGTCGTGTACGGGCAGTGGTCGATGCGTGAGCGCACCGGCGGCTTTTACCGGCGCTTCACGCGATAGACCGCAAGACTACCACGCCAGTTCGCGCCCCAACGGACCACCTGCCCGCCATGCAGCACCACGCGATCCAGGATCTTGATGCCCACTTCCGGCGCCAGCGCCTCGAAGTCCTCGATGGTCAGCACGCGCACGTTCGGCGTGTTGTGCCATTGATAGGGCAGCGAGCGCGACACCGGCATGCGTCCCTGCAATACCGAGAGCCGGTGCTGCCAGTAGCCGAAATTCGGAAACGACACGATGCATTGACGTCCGACGCGTACGGTTTCGCGCAGGATCGCGGCCGTCTGGTGAATGGTCTGCAAGGTCTGCGAGAGGACCGCGAAGTCGAAGCTGTCGTCCTCGAAGAGCCGCAGGCCGTCTTCGAGATTCTGCTGGATCACGTTCACGCCCTTCTGCGCGCACGCGAGCACGCCGGCATCGTTGATCTCGATGCCATAGCCCGTCACGTCGAGCTCCTCGCCGAGCAGCGAGAGCAGTGAGCCGTCGCCGCAGCCGAGATCGAGCACGGTCGAGCGCGGCTCCACCCAGCGCGCGATGGCGCGAAAATCCGAACGCAGCGCGAGCGAATCGAGTGTGTTCTGGTTCATGCGCCGATCTCCGTGGCAATGCGCTCGTAATAGGCGCGCATCAGGTTGTGATAGCGCGCGTCGTCGAGCAGGAAGGCGTCGTGGCCGTGCGGCGCATCGATTTCGGCGTAGCTCACCGTGCGCTTGTTGTCGAGCAGCGCCTTGACGATCTCGCGCGAGCGCGCCGGCGCGAAACGCCAGTCGGTCGTGAAGCTCGTGACGAGATACTTGGCCTGCGTGTTGGCCAGCGCCTTTGTGAGATCTCCGTCGAAGGCCTTCGCGGGATCGAAATAATCCAGCGCGCGCGTGATCAGCAGGTAGGTGTTCGCGTCGAAGTATTCCGCGAACTTGTCCGCCTGATAGCGCAGATACGACTCCACTTCGAACTCGACGTCGAAGTTGAAGTTGTAGGCATCGAGCGCGCCTTCGGCTCGCCGCAGCGCGCGGCCGAATTTCACGGCCATGTCGTCGTCGGAGAGATAGGTGATGTGGCCGATCATGCGCGCGACGCGCAGGCCGCGGCGCGGCTTCACATCGTGCGCGTAGTAGTCGCCGCCGTGGAAGTCGGGATCGGAGAGGATCGCGGAGCGCGCCGTTTCGTTGAACGCGATGTTCTGCGCGGAGAGCTTCGGCGTCGAGGCCACGACGATGCAATGCCCGAGCCGCTCCGGATACATCATGCTCCACGCCATCGCCTGCATGCCGCCGAGACTGCCGCCCATCACCGCTGCGAAGCGCTCGATGCCGAAGCGATCGGCCACGCGGGCCTGCGCATGCACCCAGTCTTCCACCGTGATGACGGGAAAGCGCGCGCCGTAGGGTTTGCCGGTGGCGTGATCGACGCTCATCGGGCCGGTCGAGCCGAAGCACGAGCCGAGATTGTTCACGCCGATGACGAAGAAGCGGTTCGTGTCGAGCGGTTTGCCCGGCCCGACCATGTTGTCCCACCAGCCGACGTTCTTCGGTTCGCCGGCATACACGCCCGCGACGTGATGCGAGGCGTTGAGCGCATGGCACACGAGCACGGCATTCGAGCGCGCGGCGTTGAGTTCGCCATAGGTTTCGACGACCAGTTCATAGTCGGCGAGCGACGAGCCGTTCTGCATGGCAAGCGGCTCGGTGAAGCGCAGGGTCTGGGGCGTGACGATGCCGATCGATTCCATTCATTCCGCCTTGTTCGAGCGGCTAAACGGGTGTCGGCGATGCGCGAGGGAAAGCGTGCGCGGCTGACGACCTCTTTAGCCGCATTTATAGTGAACCTCGCGATGATGCCCCGTGAGGTTCGCGCGCCCGCAATCGAGTCAGCAAATCGGCGCGTGTGAGTGGTACGAGAAAATCTCGTTAGCGAGGAAGTATAGCGGAAAACGTCATAAGGCCGCCGGGGCGGCGCCTGGCTCAGCGCATTGCGCTGCCGCGCATGCCGAGCGTCAGTGCGCGCAGCGAGCGCACCGTGCGGTCCACGTAATGCGGCCGTCCGATGCCCGGCAGGCGCGTCGACAAACCGCCGCTCGAGGTCTTCGCCACCGGCAAGTGCCCGACGATCCACACCGTGCGGATGCCGAGCCGCCGGTAACTCTTCAGATGTCCGCGCGTGTCCTCGACCAGGATCGCGTCGCGCAGATGCACGTGGGCGCGGCGCATTTCCCGGCGCAGCATCGTCGCGTCGGGCTTGGCGCGCCAGCGCTCGCCTTCGCGCATGTCCTCGATGGCGATCACGCGCTCGAACAGCCGGCCGATGCCCAGTTCCGCCATGACCGCGCGCGCATAGAGCGTCGGCGCGTTGGTGAGCACGATCTTGCGGCCCGGCAAGGCGCGCAGCATGCGCGTGAGGCCGCGCTCGGCGCGCACCATCGAAGGCAGGTCGGGAAAGGTGTGCACCACGCGCAGGAAGTCGGCGGGATCGACGCCATGATGCTTGACGAGACCCAGCAGCGTCGCGCCGTAGCGCACCGTGTAGCCGACGCGCAGCCGGTTGGCTTCGTCGATGTCCACGCCCAGCCGGTCGATGATGTACTGCGTCATGCCGCGGTTGATCGCCGGGAAGATGGCGTGCGAAGCGTGATGGAGCGTGTTGTCGAGGTCGAAGAGCCAGACAGGGCCGCGCGTTTTCACGTGACGACGGCGAGCGGGACGTTGCGGAGTCATGGTGTTGTTGCCGGGCGCCAAAGAAAACGCCCGCGCGGGGCGGGCGTCGGGAGGGATGCGATGCGGCTCAATGCGAGCGGATCATCGTGCCGAACGGCTGTTCGGTCAGGATTTCGAGCAGCACCGAATGTTCGATGCGGCCGTCGATGATGTGCACCGAGCGCACGCCGCTCTTCGCGGCGTCGAGCGCGGAGGAGATCTTCGGCAGCATGCCGCCGGAGATGGTGCCGTCCGCGAACAGCGAGTCGATCTCGCGTGCGGACAGGTCCGTAAGCAGGTTGCCTTCCTTGTCCATCACGCCGGGGATGTTCGTCATCATGACGAGCTTTTCGGCGTTGAGCACGACGGCGAGCTTGCCCGCGACGAGGTCCGCGTTGATGTTGTACGAGAGGCCGTCTTCGCCGAAGCCGATGGGCGAGATGACCGGAATGAACGCGTCGTCCTGGAGCGCCTTCACGACAGCCGGATTGATCGCCTCGACTTCGCCCACCTGGCCGATGTCGATAAACTGGCCCGGATTATCGCGATCCGGCATCATCAGCTTGCGCGCGTGGATCAGGGCGCCGTCCTTGCCGGTCAGGCCCACCGCGTGACCGCCGAAGTGATTGATCAGCGTGACGATGTCCTGCTGCACTTCGCCGCCGAGCACCCATTCGACCACTTCCATGGTTTCTTCGTCGGTGACGCGCATGCCCTGGATGAAGGTGCCCTGCTTGCCGATCTTCTTCAGCGCCTGGTCGATCTGCGGACCGCCGCCGTGCACGATCACCGGATTGATGCCGACCAGCTTCAGCAGGATCACGTCGCGCGCGAAGCCCTGCTTGAGGCGCTCTTCGGTCATGGCATTGCCGCCGTATTTGATCACGACCGTCTTGCCGTGATACTGACGGATATAGGGCAGCGCCTCGGCCAGGATTTCGGCCTTCAGGGTCGGGGCGATTTGCGTGAGGTCGGGAAGCTCGGACATGGCGGCAAATGAGGCGAGGAGCGTTTAAACACGCGGAATTGTACAGGACTGACGCGACGCAGCAGGACGAATTGCCGCGTGCCGCCTCAGCGTCTCCGGCGGGCTGCCGGGCATGCGATCATCGTTCAGGCAGAACCGTGACGAGATGATGAACATGGCTTTCGAAAAGACCGCCGCACAGACGCCGCCGGTCACGCCGGCCGGCGCACAGACCTGCGCGATTTGCGGCGCGGCGTTTCGCTGCGGCGTTTTGGCCGGCGACCCGGCCTGCTGGTGCGCGGCGCTTCCGGCATTGCCGCCCGACCGGCTGCAGGCGGGCGCTACGTGCCTGTGTCCGTCGTGTCTTGCAGCCGCGCTCGAGCGTGCCGGCCTTCCCGGTTAGCAGAGCGCATGCCGTGCCGCCCGGGTGCGACAAATCGCGCCAGATGCCGCTGCAAGCCTGATGCAAGCGGGATAATGTCGCCAGGGCGCACGCCTGTGCCCGGCGTTCCGCCACGCGTCGACGGATACTCAATCAGATGCATCGCATAACCACCACCGGACGGGTCAATCTCGGTCATCTCTTCTGGCTTCGCTCGCTCGCGATCATCGGCCAGCTGACGAGCATCGCCGTCGTGCAGATCTTCTACGGCGCGAAACTGCCGCTGCCGGCCATGCTGCTCGTCATCGCGCTCGAAATGCTGTTCAACGGCCTCACCTGGCTGCGGGTCTCGCGGGCACGGCCGGAGACCAACATGGAGCTGTTCGGCCAGATGTGCGTCGATCTCGGCGCGCTCTCGGCCCTGCTGTTCCTCTCGGGCGGCGCAACCAATCCGTTTGTCACGCTCTATCTGCCGTCGCTGGCCATTGCCGCCGCGATCCTGCCGTGGGTCATGATGACCTGCCTCGCGCTGTTCGCCGTCGCCTGCTACGCGCTGCTCAGCTACAACTACGTGCCGCTCAATATGGAGAACCCGGCCAACCTGTTCGACTATTTCCGCATGGGGCTGTGGGTCAACTTCATGGTAAGCGTCGGGCTGATCGGCTGGTTCGTCGCGCGCATGTCGCGGGCGCTGCGCGTGCGCGACGCCGCCCTCGCCGACGCCCAGCAGCGCCACCTGCGCGACGAACGGGCCGTGGCGCTCGGCGTCCAGGCCGCCACGGTGGCGCACGAAATGGGCACGCCGCTGTCGACCATCGCGATGCTGTCCGAGGAACTGCGCGATTCCGCCGCCCACGACCGCAACCTCGCGCCCTACGCCGCGGATTTCGAACTGCTCGAACAGCAGATGGCGCTGTGCACGTCGGCGCTCGCGCGCCTGCGCAGCCGCGCGACCGGACCGTCCAGCCGCCAGGCGCTGGACGAATGGCTCGCCAGCTTCATCGAGCAATGGCGGCTGCGGCATCCGCAGGTGAAGTTCGCGCAGATTGGCGCGGCGCCCGCGGAGGCGTCGATCGACGACCCGGTGGCCGTCGGCCAGATCCTCACCATCCTGCTCGACAACGCGGCGCGCGCCAGCAGTGAATCAGTGACCTTGCAGGCGAGCGCCGAAACCATCGATGCCGCGCCGTGCGTGCGTTTCGACGTCGCCGACCGCGGCCCCGGCATTCCGCCCGCGTTGCGCGTGGCGCTCGGCGCGGCGCCGGTGGACAGCACGCAGGGCGGACATGGCGTCGGTCTGTATCTGGCGTTCGCGGCGGCGGCGCGGCTGGGCGGATCGATCGAACTGCACGATGGCGAGCCGCACGGCACGCGCGCGGTGCTGCGTCTGCCGAATCGCGGCGCGGCGGCGCAGGCGGAACGAACTGAACGAAGCAAGGCGGCCTGAACTCGAATCGGGACGCTACGGGTGAATCACGGAGAAAACAGCATGAGCGATACCAACTTTCTGATCATCGACGACGACGAAGTCTTTGCCGGCATCCTCGCCCGCGGTCTCACGCGGCGCGGCTACACCGCGCATCAGGCGCACGACGCGGATGAAGCCCTGAAGCTCGCGAACCAGCACAAGTTCGGGCAGATCACGGTGGACCTGCATCTCGGCAACGATTCCGGCCTGCGGCTGGTGGCGCCGCTGCGCGATCTGCAACCCGATGCGCGCATTCTCGTGCTGACCGGTTACGCGAGCATCGCGACGGCGGTGCAGGCCGTGAAGGACGGCGCGGACAACTATCTGGCGAAGCCGGCGAACGTCGAGACGATTCTCGCGGCGCTCCACGAGCAGGCCAGCGAGCAGACGGCCGAGGAAGCCATCGAGAACCCGACGCTGCTGTCCGTGGCGCGGCTCGAATGGGAACATATCCAGCGGGCGCTGGCCGAAAACAACGGCAATATCTCCGCGACGGCGCGCGCGCTCAACATGCATCGGCGCACGCTGCAGCGCAAGCTGGCGAAGAAGCCGGTACGGCAGTAAGCGGGAAGCGGCTTTTGGGGGCATGACTGTGGCGGTCTCACGCCACAGTCAAAACGCAAACCGATCGCTCAAAAAAAACGCCCAAGCCGGGGAGGCCATGGGCGGGAATCGGAGAGTTGCAACGACACCATGCGCGAACGGAATGTGCCAACTTCGTGCGCGAACATCGACACACGCGCACAAACAGCATACGTGCCGCGTTTCCCCCTCCCTATCAGAGAACTCTCAATCAAGGGAAGGTCTGGACTCAGCCGCTGCAATCAGATCGCAGCGGCCTGAAATCCCTGCTTCTGGATCACTTGTTTACAGGCGCCTTCCAGCGCATATCCCGCCCGCGTTATCTCCTCCATACGCACTCAAGAACGTCCGACGCCCAGCCGTAACCACGCTGTGCGCGGACCGGCGTTCGCGCTGCGCTGTCCATGGACGCCGTCCGTGGAGCGTGCAAGAGGAGACATCGATGAAATGGTTTGACCGCCTGTCCGTGCTCAACAAGCTGTTGCTGTCGTTCGCGGTGGTGATCCTGTTCACTGCGTGCGTGGGCGCCACCGGCGTGGTGTCGCTCGCGAAGATGAACGGCCTGATCGGCGAGATCGGCGAACGTCATCTGGACGGGGTGTATTGGGTCGAGGAAATCAACAAGCACAAGCTCGACACGGACCTCGCCGCCGCGAACCTGACTTTCGCCGACGACGCCGGCAAGACCAAACTGAAGGAAGGCATGTCGACGTCGCTCGACGACATGCACCGCGCCTTCGAACGCGTGCGTCCGACGATTCTCTCCGCCGAAGGCGCCGCGCTCTACGATGCCGCGCATCAGTCGGTGTCGGCGTGGGAGGACATTGTGCTGATGCAGATGGGCAAAAAGCCCATGCCGATCGACGTCGACCAGATGGGCCTCATTGGCCGCGCGATCGCGTCGAGCGAGAAAGCGCGCGCTTCGCTGGAGCGGCTCGCCGACTTCAAGCGCAAGCGCGCGACCGAGGCGCGCCAGCATGCGGCGTCGGAGTACGAGACGATGCGCGCCGTGATGCTGGCGCTGGTGCTCGGCGCGATGGCCGCGGGCGCGTTGCTCGCGGTGCTGATCGGCCGGCGCCTGGCGGCGCAGCTCGGCGGCGAGCCGGGCTATGCGGCGGACATCGCCGACCGCATCGCGCGCGGCGACCTGACCACGCGTGTCGCCACGCGTCCCGGCGACGAGCGCAGCATGCTCGCGAGCCTCGGCAACATGAGCGTGAAACTGGCGGACATCGTCGGCGGCATTCGTCATTCGAGCGATTCGATCCTGCATGCGTCGCGCGAGATCGCGCAGGGCAACACGGATCTGTCGCAGCGCACCGAGGAACAGGCGGCGTCGCTCGCGGAAACGGCGTCAAGCATGGAGCAGCTCACGCAGACGGTACGCCAGAACGCCGATCACGCAGATGAGGCCAGCGGTCTCGCGCGCGGCGCATCCGACATCTCGGCGCGCGGCAGCGAACTCGTCGGCGATGTGGCCGGCACCATGCGCGAGCTGGCCGCCGGGTCGAGGCGCATGACGGACATCATCGGCGTGATCGAGGGCATCGCGTTCCAGACCAACATCCTCGCGCTGAATGCGGCGGTGGAAGCGGCGCGCGCCGGAGAAGAAGGGCGCGGCTTTGCGGTGGTCGCGGGCGAAGTGCGTGCGCTCGCGCAGCGCAGCGCGACCTCGGCGAAGGAAATCAAGGAACTGATCGAGGCGTCCACGGCGCGTGTCGACAGCGGCGCGGCGCTCGCCGAACGCGCCGGCACGACGATGGCTGAGGTCACCCATGCCGTGCAGCGCGTGACGGACATCATGGCGCAGATTTCGTCGGCATCGCACGAGCAGAGTTCGGGCATCGAGCAGGTGAACCTGGCCGTCGCGCAGATGGATCAGGTGACGCAGCAGAACGCGGCGCTGGTCGAAGAGGCCGCCGCGGCCGCCGGCGCGATGGCCGATCAGGCCGAGCAGCTGAAGCACGCGGTAGCGGTGTTCACCTTGCAGCACGCCTGAGCGGGCGGGCGCGTGGCGGGCAGGCGACGCCCGAACGGCCGTATCATCGGCTCGCTTGCCACCCGACAGCCCGCTCCGTACACTCGCGCCTGATTTTTCATCAGAGCGCCGCACGGACGGCGCTTCATCGCCGCACAGGAGGCCCGCCCATGTCCGATTCCTTCTTCCCCCGCTGGCCGGTCCAGCCCGATGCCCGCGAGGGCCGCGTGGTGGCGCCCGACGAGCGTTTGCCCTGGCCGCAGATGATCGCAATGGGCGTGCAGCACGTCGTCGCGATGTTCGGCTCGACCGTGCTCGCGCCGCTCCTGATGGGCTTCGATCCCAATCTGTGCATCTTCATGTCGGGCATCGGCACGCTGCTGTTCTTCGTGCTCGTCGGCGGGCGCGTGCCGAGCTATCTCGGCTCGAGCTTCGCGTTCATCGGACTCGTGATCGCGGTGACGGGCTACGGCGGACACGGGCCGAACCTCAACATTCCGGTGGCGCTGGGCGGCATCATCGCGTGCGGCGTGGCTTACGCGATCATCGGCGTGATCGTCGCGGCGGTCGGCACGAAGTGGATCGAGGCCTTGATGCCGCCGGTCGTGACGGGCTCCATCGTCTGCGTGATCGGGCTGAATCTGGCGCCGATCGCCGTCAAGGGCGTGATGGGCAGCAGCTTCGAGTCGTGGATGGCGCTGGTCACCGTGCTGTGCGTCGGCGCGGTCGCGGTGTTCGCGCGCGGCATGGCGCAGCGCCTGCTGATCCTGATCGGCCTCGCCATTGCGTATCTCATCTATGCGGCGCTGACCAACGGCATGAGCATGGGCAAGCCCATCGACTTCGCGGTGGTCGCGAATGCCGCCTGGTTCGGCATGCCACACTTCACCGCGCCCGTGTTCGAAGCCCCCGCGATGACCCTGCTCGCGCCCGTCGCGATCATCCTGGTCGCGGAGAATCTCGGCCACATCAAGGCGGTCGGCGCGATGACCGGCAAGAGCCTCGACAAGTACATCGGCCGGGCGTTCATCGGTGACGGTCTCGCGACGATCGTTTCCGGCTTCGCAGGCGGCACTGGCGTGACGACGTATGCCGAGAACATCGGCGTGATGGCGGTCACCAAGATCTATTCGACGCTCGTGTTCGTGATCGCCGCGCTGTTCGCGATCGTGCTCGGTTTCTCGCCGAAGTTCGGCGCGCTGATCCAGACGATTCCGGGCCCGGTGCTGGGCGGCGTGTCGATCGTCGTGTTCGGGCTGATCGCGGTGACGGGCGCGCGCATCTGGGTCGTCAACAAGGTCGACTTCTCCGACAACCGCAATCTGATCGTCGCGGCGGTCACGCTCGTGCTCGGCACCGGCGATTTCACGCTGAAGCTCGGCGGCTTCGCGCTCGGCGGGATCGGGACCGCGACGTTCGGCGCGATTATTTTCTATGCGCTGCTGCGCCGTCGCGGGGCGGGGGTGGTCTGAAGCAGGTCGCCTGCCGGTCTGCGTGAACGCGCGGACTGGCGGCGCTTACCCCGCCGTCCCCCGCTTGCGGTTCACGATCGCCGTCTCCGACAGATCCACTTCCCGCAGCAGCTTGTTCAAGGTCTCGTCGTTGATGTCCTGCGCGGCGCGCAGCCGGAGCAGCTCGGCCCGCTCCGCGCGCAGCGCCGCCATCTTCAGCCGCGTTTCCATCAATTCGCTCTTCTTCGCGGCCACGCGCGGCGCTTCGTCTTCGCCGAGCGACTCCAGCCTGCGCCGGTACATGCCCATCACGCGCGCGGTGGAATCGGCGCAGCGCGCGGAAGCGGCGGCATCCATCTCCTCGACCATTTCGTCATGACTTTCGTCGATGGCGCGAATCGCCGCCTGCGCCGCGCGGCGGCGCGCCATGCGTTCCTCCGCCGCATGCGGATTACGCTCGCGCTCGATGCCGTTCAGCATGATCGGCAGCCCGACCACCGCGATCAGCAGCGACACCAGAATCACCGCCGACGCAATGAAGATCGCCAGATCGCGCCCGGCGAGCGGCGCGCCGTTGTCGAGCGTCACCGGCAGCGAGAGGACGCCCGCGAGCGTCACCGCGCCGCGCACGCCGCTGATCGTCGTCAGCGCGAGCGTCCGAAAACCCGGCTCGGCGCTTTCGAGTCCCTGCTTCGCGGTCCGGCGCGCCGCGAGCCAGCGCAGCGAATACACCCACACGAAGCGCAGCGCATACAGCGCGACCAGCGTGGCGACCACATAACCGAGCAGCAGGCCGACCTGCGCGTTGCCGTCGCGATGCGCCTCGATCAGCGCCCGCCCGAGGATGTGCGGGAACTGCAGGCCGAGCAGGATGAAGACCATGCCGTTGAAGACGAACTCGATCATCGTCCAGGTGCTGGTCATGCGCACCCGCACCGCGCTCGGGAGGCTGGGGCGCAGGCTCTGGATGTTCATCACCATGCCCGCCGACACCGCCGCCAGGATGCCCGAGCACCCCGCGCGCTCGGCGACGACATAGGCGGCGAACGGAATCAGGATGGTCAGGATGACGCCCGCGGCGGGGTCGTCGTCCTCGGAGAACTTGAGCAGGCGCGCGGGAATCTCGGTCACGGCCCAGCTGATCACCGCGCCGATCGACAGCCCGCCCGCCGCGATGAGGAAGAAGCTGATGGTGGCGTCGCGCATCGAGAACATGCCGGTCAGCGCGGCGGCGATCGCGAATTTCAGCGCGACGAGGCCGGACGCGTCGTTCATCAGCGCCTCGCCTTCAAGGATGTTCATGAGGCCCGCCGGAATGCGCTTGCGTCCGGCAATGCCCGTCAACGCGACGGCGTCGGTCGGCGAGAGCACGGCGGCGAGCGCGAAGGCGACGGGCAGCGGCATCGACGGAATCATGGCGTGCAGGAAATAGCCGAGCACGCCGACGGTGAGGAACACCAGCCCGAGCGCGAGCATCAGGATCGCGCGGCGCTGCAGATAGAGCTCGCGTTTCGGAATGCGCCAGCCGTCGGCGAACAGCAGCGGCGGGATGAACAGCAGCATGAACAGATCGGGATCGAACGTGACGTGCAGCCCGAACTTCGGCCAGGCGAGACACGCGCCGATCGCAATCTGGATCAGCGGCAGCGGCAGCTTGACCGGCAGCAGGCTCAGGCCGAGGCCCGAGAGCGCCACGGCCAGCAGCAGGATGAGGACGGTAAAGACGATTTCCATATGTGCGCTACAGCACGACGCCTGCGCCCGACGGGCGCGCGCGGCGTCTAGCATTGACGGGACGAGCCGAAAGTTTAGCCCGTGCGTGCGCCGCAGGCAGCGATGGGGGCGCTTCCGCTTTTGCACCGATGCGGTGCGTTTGCACGACGAATGGCCTGAGGACGGTGCATTCCGGCGGCCAAAGCACGACGAAACGGGCCGCGCTTTGAGCATGGAGCTTGCTTTAGCGAAAGCCACGGGACACCGAGACTCCCGACGAGATCATCGAGGGCTGTTCTTATGAAGACGTTACGGGACGGATCCGGCAAGGGTCCGGCGGCAGCAACGACGCAAGGCACGCGCAGGTCGAGCGCGCTTCGCCGAACGCAGCAGGCGAGGGTATCGACATGGTGATCGCAAACCCCGAGAAGTCGACGATTTCCGCGCGCAGTTTCGAACTGGGCGTGATGTCGGGTTTCGACCGCTATTCGGTCGAGCATGGCGACTGGACGCTCTCCAGCGTGTTCCAGCCGGTCTTCAGCCTCTCGCACATGCGCGCGGTCGGCTATGAAGGCTTGCTGCGCGCGCACGACGGCTTCGATCGGCCGGTGTCGCCGCTCGACGTGTTCGGCCAGGCATCGCGCGTCGGCGAGGCGCTGCAGATCGACCGGCTCGCGCAGGCCCTGCACCTCGAAAACTTCAAGATGCTCGGCGCGCAGACCGAATGGCTGTTCCTCAACGTGCATCCGGGCGCGCTGACCGAGCCGTACCACGCCGCCGCGCTGATGGCGAACCTCAAGCGCCTGCACATCGAGCCGCGTCGCGTGGTGCTCGAAGTGCTGGAGCAAAGCGCGGAAGACATCGAGCGGCTCGCGCTCGCCGTGCAGCAGTTCCGCGAGCAGGGCTTCTTGATCGCGCTCGACGACTTCGGCGCCGGGCACACCAATATCGAGCGCATCTGGCAACTCGATCCGGATATCGTCAAGCTCGACCGCGTGATGCTGTCGCACGCGGGCCATAACGTGCACGCGCCGCTGTCGCCGCGTTCGATCAAGCAGCGGCAGAACATGGAGGCGGTGCTGTCGGGCATCGTGTCGCTGCTGCACGAGGCGGGCAAGCTCGTGCTGATCGAAGGGGTCGAGACGGAGCACGAAGCGCAGCTCGCGCTCGCCAGCGGCGCGGACTTCGTGCAGGGCTTTTTCTTTGCGCGGCCGCATCCGGGGCTCGCGGACGGCGCCCACGCACAGACGATCATCGGCGAGCTGACGGAACGCTATCGCTTGCAGACGGAAGCGCGGGAACGGCGCGTCGCCACGCGGCTGCAGCCGTATATCCGCGCCTTCGAGCGCGCGGCCGAGCGGCTCGCGGCGGGCGAACCGCTCGACGAAGTCTGCTGGAACTTCCTGGCGCTCGACAATGCCGCGCGGTGTTTCCTGCTCGACCAGAACGGCAAGCAGAGCGGCCGCAATGTCGTGCTGCGCGCGGATCGCGCGGCGCACGAGGCGCGCTTCCTGCCGCTGATCGACGCGCAGGGCGCCAACTGGCTGCGCCGGCCGTACTTCCGGGCGGCGCTCGGCGACCCGGAGCGGGTCCACGTGACGAAGCCGTATCTGTCGATCAACGAGGCGATGCCGTGCGTCACGCTGTCGGTCGAGACACGTTCCGGAGGGCGGCGCTGCGTGCTGTGCGGCGACATCGACTGGCTTCCCGACGATCTCGCCGACTGAACCCGCGCCTTATTTCGCCACCACGACCGGAATGCCCTTGAGCGACGCCGCGCCCTTCATCGTATCGAGGGCGGCGCGCACGGCGTCGCCGGTCGCCGCTTCGATGCCGATGCGCGCCGCCACGTCGCGCTCGCTGCGCTTGACCATCGCGACGTTGGCCAGCTTCACGTGACCATAGCCGCGCACGCGCTCGTACAGTGACGCAAGGGCGTGCACGTCCTGGGCGTTCGCCGCGTCGAGCCGGGCGAGCGCGCGCGTCATGGTGCTTTCGAAGTCATCGGCCAGGCGGCGTTCCATGCGGCGTTCGAGCGTCCGTCCGAACACATCGAGCGGCGTGCCGCGCAGCATGCGCAGCTTCGCAAGGCCGCCGAAGACCGGCCACATCCACTGGCCGAACACTTTCTTCTTGGGCACGCCGCCATGCCCCGCGTGCGACAGCGCCGGCGGCGCGAGATTGAACTTGACGGTGTAGTTCTCGCCTGCCGTGCCTTCGAACTGCGCGGCCAGCGCGGCGCGGAACGACGGATCCGCATGCAGGCGCGCCACCTCGTATTCGTCCTTCACCGCGAGCAGCTTGTAGAACGAGATCGCGATGGCGCGTGCCAGCGCTTCGTTGCCCGCCGCCGCGTTCACCAGCTTGCGGAAACGCGTGACGTACTTCGCGCCGCCGTAGGCGAGCAGGCGTTCTTCGCGATCGCGGATGAGTTCCGGCAGCGACATCTGTTCCATCGTCACGTGCGGGGCGCTCACCTGCGCCGTCAAGGCTTCTAGCGCCGTTGGGTCCGCTGCGGCCAGGCGGCCGATGGCAAACGCCAGCTTGTTCGCGCCGACCGCGACATTGTTGAGTTCCAGAGCGCGCATCAGCGCCGCGAGCGAGAGCGGCACGAGGCCGAGCTGCCACGCGAAGCCCAGCATCAGGATGTTCGCGCCGATGGTGTCGCCCAGGAAGCGCTGCGCCAGCGCCTGTGCATCGCAACTGCGCATGGCGTCGTGCGCGCCGGGACCGGCCGCGTGACGCAGCTTGTCGAGCAGGGCATCCGCGTGAAGACTGGCCTCGGGGTTCTGCACGAAGGTGGCATTCGGAATCGCGTGCGTGTTCACGACGATCTTCGTGCGATCGTGCCGGACCGTCTGCAAGGCCTCCGGGCTCGCGCCGACCACGAGATCGCAGGCGAGCAGCAGGTCGGCCTGCTGGGTGTCGATGCGCACCTGGTTGAGCAGCGCATCGGTGGCGGCGAAGCGCACGAACGACAACACCGAGCCGCCCTTCTGCGCAAAGCCCATGAAGTCAAGCACCGACGCGCTCTTGCCTTCCAGATGCGCCGCCATGCTGATGAGCGCGCCCACCGTCACGACGCCCGTGCCGCCGACGCCCGTCACGAGGATGTCGTAGGGCGCGTCGTCGAGCCGGGTTGCGGGCGGCGTCAACGCATCGACGCGGCGCGCGAGTTCCGCCGGATCGAACGCATGGCCTTCGGCCTTTTTCAGCTTCGCGCCTTCGAGCGTGACGAAGCTCGGACAGAAGCCGTTCACGCACGAATAATCCTTGTTGCACGACGACTGGTCGATGCGGCGCTTGCGTCCCAGCTCCGTCTCGACCGGTTCCACCGACAAACAATTCGACTGCACGCCGCAATCGCCGCAGCCTTCGCAGACGGCTTCGTTGATGAACAGGCGCTTGTCCGGATCGGGAAACTCGCCTTTCTTGCGGCGGCGGCGCTTCTCCGCCGCGCAGGTCTGGTCGTAGATCAGCACGGTCACGCCCGGCGTGTCGCGCAGGCGGCGCTGGACCTCGTCGAGCTGGCCGCGGTGATGAAACGTCGTGCCGCGCGGAAACTGGTCCTCGTGGCCCTGGTACTTCTCCGGTTCGTCGCTGACAACTACCAGCAGCGCAATGCCTTCCGCTTCGACCTGACGGGCGATCTGCGGCACGGAGATGCTGCCGTCGACCGGCTGGCCGCCGGTCATCGCGACGGCGTCGTTGTAGAGGATCTTGTAGGTGATGTTGGCCTTCGCCGCCACCGCCTGACGGATCGCGAGAATGCCCGAATGGAAGTAGGTGCCGTCGCCGAGGTTCTGGAACACGTGCGGCGTTTTGGTGAACATCGAGTGCGACGCCCAGTCGACGCCTTCGCCGCCCATCTGGATCAGGCCGGTCGTGTCGCGCTCCATCCACGACGCCATGAAGTGGCAGCCGATGCCCGCATGCGCAATCGATCCTTCCGGCACCTTCGTCGACGTGTTGTGCGGGCAGCCCGAGCAGAAGTAGGGCGTGCGCTTCACGGCGTCGGCGACGTTCGAGAGAATCTGCGGCGCGACCAGATCGACCACCTTGTCGCGGCGATCCAGCGCGGGCTTGTGATGCGCAAGCCATTGCGCGAACACGGGCAGCACCCGCGACGGCCGCAGTTCGCCGAGCGCGCTCAGCAGCGCCGCGCCGTCCCGCGCATGCTTGCCGATCACCACCGGGCGGGCGCCGTCGGTGCGGTTGTACAGATGCTCCTTGATCTGCTGCTCGACGACCGGTCCTTTTTCCTCGATCACGAGCACTTCGCTCAGGCCGACGACGAACTGTTCGAGGCGCGTCGTCTCCAGCGGATACGACAGCCCGACCTTGTAGATGCGCACGCCGGCGGCGTCGAGATCGGCGACGGTCAGGTCCAGGCGGCGCAAGGCTTCCATCAGGTCGAGATGGGCCTTGCCGCAGGTGACGATGCCCACGTTGGCGCGCGGACTCGGCGCGATCCACTTGTCGATGCTGTTCGCGCGCGCGAATTGGCGCACCGCGTCGAGCTTGGCGGCGAGGCGCGCTTCGATCGTCAGGCTCGGCAGGTCCGGCCAGCGGTTGTGCAGGCCGCCGGCGGGCGGCGTGAAGTCGCCGGGCGCGGTCCAGTCGCGGCGGACGGCGTCGAGATCGACGGTCGAGCCGGATTCGACGGTCTCCGAGATCGCCTTGAAGCCGACCCACGCGCCCGAGAAGCGCGACAGCGCCCAGCCGTACAGGCCGAACTCCAGCATGTCCGCGACGTTCGACGGATTCACCACCGGCATGTGCCACGAGATCATCGTCTGGTCGCTCTGATGCGGCATCGACGACGACACGCAGCCGTGGTCGTCGCCCGCCACGACCAGCACGCCGCCATGCGGCGACGAGCCGTAGGCGTTGCCGTGCTTGAGGGCGTCGCCGGCGCGATCGACGCCCGGTCCCTTGCCGTACCACATCGCGAACACGCCATCGACGGTGCGTTCCGGGTCGGACTCCACGCGCTGCGTGCCGAGCACCGCGGTGCCGCCGAGTTCCTCGTTGATGGCGGGCAGAAAGCGCACGTCGTGCGACGCGAGCAGTTTCTTGGCCTTCCACAACTGCTGGTCCACCATGCCGAGCGGCGAGCCTCGATAACCGCTGATGAAGCCGGCGGTGTTCAGGTCCGCGGCGCGGTCCTGTTCGCGCTGCATCAGCACGAGGCGCACGAGGGCTTGCGTGCCGGTCAGGAAGATGCGGCCGTGCGTGGCGCTCAGATTGTCGCCGAGTTGATAGTCCGACAGCGCGGGAGCAAGGCAGGCATCGGCGGGGACGCGAGCGTTCATGGAATCTCCGGTCTCGTTTTGGTATGTGGGGCAACGCGTCATTCTTTGCCGCCGAAAGCGGAATGTTTTTGCGCACTGTCCGGGATTCGGGCGAAATCGAGAAGCAGATGGATCAATTGCCGCTGATGCGAGAGAAATCTTCTCGATCTGGCTCGCGTGCGCGTTAACCCGGATCGTTCAGACCACGTCGGATGGAGTTTTGGGACTAACCTGAACGACACTGAAACCCGCGAAGAAGACGAGACCGATGAAGCTCTACTACTGGCCGAAGACGCGCGCCTTTCGCGCGCTGTGGATGCTCGAGGAAATGCGTGTGCCGTACGAACTCGAGTACGTGAACATTCGCGCGGGTGCGCAGAACGGCGCTGACTTCAGCCGCGTCAATCCGATGTCGAAACTGCCGGCGCTCGAGGACGGCGGCGTGCGCGTGGCGGAATCGGGCGCGGTGCTGCTGTATCTGGCGGATCGCTATCCGGACAGCGGGCTGGGCGTGCCCGTCGACGATCCGGCGCGCGGTCGTTTCCTGCAATGGATGTTTTTCACCGGCTCCTGCCTGGAGCCCGCGATGGCCGAGCGCATGACCGGCGCGCCGGGCAACACGGTGGGTTTCGGCTGGGGTGATCTGGCGCGGGTCGAGCATGCGATCGAAAGCGCGCTGGAGGAGGGGCCGTGGCTGCTCGGCGAGCAGTTCACCGCCGCCGATGTACTCGCGGCGAGCACGCTGCAGATTGCGCTGGTCGCGAAGCTGATTCCGCCGGAGGGCGTGCTGTTCGAGTACGTCGAGCGCTCGCTGGCGCGCGAAGGTCATGAGCGTGCATTGGCGATCGACCGTCGCGAGGCCGCGCGGCTTGCGCCTGCTGCTCAGGCGGGCGTGGCGCACGCGTCACGCTGAGCGGAATCAGGGAAAGGCGCGCGGCTTCGGAATGCCCGCGCCGGCTTCGATATCCGCCACGCCGCGCTGATGCGCAAGCTCGACGGCTTCGGCGCGATCAACCAGCCCTTCGTCGCCGCCGACCGTCTGCCACGCCTGCACCGCCTTGTCGTGATGGCGGATTTCGTACTCCGCGTCCCAGCGCGAGCCTTGCAGCTCGACCGGTCTCACGTGGATCGCATAGACGCCGTAAAGGAAGATCTGCTCCGGCATGGTGTCCTCCATTGCAGTCAGCAGCGGCCGCGAGGCAATCAGCCAAGCGCCGCCTGGCCGCTATAGTTCGATTTCCCCGAGAATCCGGTGCGCGAGCGCGCGCGCTTCGTCGAGTGCTTCTTCTTCGTTGCCCGAGGCGGCGTCCACTTCGAAGACCTTCGCCTCGGTGTCCTCGCCGTCGTCGCGCGTGAGCGAAACGAGGCCCTGGAACTGACCGTCGTCGATGGCGCGCACGCCGATCTGCGCGGTGTAGATGCCTTTCGTGTAGGTGGTGTCTTCCATGGTGGATACGCCTCCGGGCAAGGACGAATCCATGCTAGCACGCGGATATGCGACGCGTATGACGCCGTCCTGCCGCTTTATTTCAGCAGCGCTTCGACTTCGTCGAGCGTCGGCGAATGCGCACCCGAATGACGACAGGCCGCCGCACCCGCCGCGAGCGCGAACCTCAGATGCTCCGGCCAGTCGCCGTGGCGCGCCATCAGGCTGTAGAGCAATCCGCCGATGGAAGCATCGCCGGCCCCGACCGTATCCGCCACTTCCACGCTCGGCGGACGCGCGCTGAATTGCTCGTCGCCGGCGTAGAGCGTGGCCTGCGCGGAGCCGCGCGTGACGAGCAGGGTGGCCTGCGGATTCATCGCGCGAATCGCGGCAAGCGCGTCCGGCTCGGATTTGTCCTTGAACAGCATGTGCAGGTCTTCGTCCGAGACCTTGATGAGGTCGGCGAGCCCGGCCATGTTGCGCAGGATCGGCTCGTAGCCGTGCTCCATCAGGTTGCGGTAGTTCGGATCGAAGCTGATTTTCACGCCGTGCTCGCGCAACTGCCGGGCGAGCGCCGCCAGCGTGGCGCCGAGCGGCTGGCGCACGAGGCTGATGCAGCCGAAGTGCGCCCACTTCACCCGCTCCATCCAGCCTTGCGGCAGGCGCGACGGATCGAAGGCGAGATCGGCGCCGTTCTCGCCCATGAAGTAATAGGTAGGCGGCTGCGTCTTGTGGACGATGGCCAGCAGCGGCGGGCGCTCGACGCGCTGCATGAAGCGCATGTCGAGGCCGGACGCGACGCTGGCTTCCCACAGGTCGTCAGAAAAGTTGTCGGTGCCGAGCGAGCCGGCGCATGCGGTCGGCAGGCCGAGGCGCGCGACCGCGCGGGCCACGTTCCAGCCCGCGCCGCCCGGACGCGAGAGCCAGCTCGACACGTCCGTGCGGATCATGTCGGTGAGGATGTCGCCGGCGGAGACGAATTGCGGGAAGGTGCTGTGCTCGCTTGCCATCGATTTCACCGTGAATGTTGTGACGGGGCGAGCGCGTTCAGCACTTCGTAGCACGCGCCCATGGTGTGATAGTCGGTCTTGCCCGCGGGACTTTTTTCGTCGCCGTACTTGCGGTTGTCGCAGGTCAGGATGCGATACCACGCGCCGTATTCGTGATCGACGAAATGCGCCCAGCTGTAGCGCCAGAGTTCGTCGTAGCAGTCCCAGAAACGCTCCCGGCCCGTGCGGGCGCCGAGCAGCGCCGCCGCCGCGAAGCTCTCCGCCTGGACCCAGAAATACTTGTCGTGGTCGCAGATCGTGTCGTCGGGACCGAAGCCGTAATACAGGCCGCCGTGCCGGCTGTCCCACGCGCGGTTGAAACCGGCGTCGAACAGTTCCACTGCGCGCGGCGCGAGCCACGGCAGCGCGCGATGCCGCTCCAGGATCAGCAGGAGCTTCGCCCATTCGGTCTGATGACCGGGCTGGAAGCCCCACGGGCGGAAGATGTTCGAACTGTCCGACTCGTTGTAGTGCCAGTCCACCGACCAGTCGGGCCGGAAGTGCTCCCACACGAGCCCGTTCGACAGCCGGGCCTGGCGCAGCGTGATGTTGCCCGCGATCTTCTCGGCGCGGTCGAGGTAGACCACATGGCCGGTTGCCTCGTAGGCGGCCAGCAGCGCCTCGGTGGCGTGCATGTTGGCGTTCTGCCCGCGATAGTCGGAAAGACCCCAGTCGGGCGTGGCTTCGTCGGCGTACAGGCCGGCGTCGGCGTCCCAGAAGCGGCGCTCCATCAGCGCGAAGGTTTCGTCGATCATTGGCCGGGCTTCGTCGATGCCCGCCATCGCCGCATGCGCGCACGCGAGCAGCACGAAGGCCATGCCGTAGCAGTGGCGCGTGCCGTCGAGGGTGTGTTTCTGGCCGTCGCGCCACTCGATTTCCCAGTCGTAGCCCTCCAGCGCCGCGTCCCAGTGCGCCGCGCGCAGGAAGCCGAACGCGTGCCGCGCGTCGTCCTGATGGCGGGCGTCGCCGAAATGCCGGTACGCCATCGCGTAGTTGAAGACGAAACGCGTGCTGCTGACGAGGTGGCGCGTCGTGGGGTTGTAGACGCTGCCGTCGTCCTTGAAGAAGTGGAAAAAGCCGCCGGACGGGTCGCGGGCGTGGGGCGCGTAGAACGCGAGCGTGTCGCGCACGTGCGCGAGCAGGAAGTCGTGGCTGCGAAAGTCGATCGCGCGTTCTGCCGGCGCTGCTTCCGCGAGGGCGGGTGAGGCAGTCATGTTCATGGCGTGCTGATGTCCTGGTTCGCGTGCTGTCTTGATGCCGGTTTCTCCTGAGGGCCCGCGCCGGAACTCGCGCGCGGGATGAAGTCGACTGCGACGAGCGTATCGGCCTGATTCGGCGGCCCCGACGTGTCCTCCAGCAGCAGTTCGACGCCGCGGCGCCCGAGCGCTTCCTTGTCGATGGCGACGGTCGAGAGCGGCGGCGTGCTCTGCGCGGCGGCGGGAATGTCGTCGAAACCCACGAACGCGATGTCTTCCGGCACGCGCAAGCCATGAGCGAGACAGACCCGCATCGCGGCGAGGGCCGCTGCATCGTTATAGGCGAAAACGGCGTCGGGCAGCGGCGCGGATTGCGCGCGTGCATCGGCGATCAGGCGTTCCATGGCGTCGGCGGCGGCGAGATCGGCTGGCAGACCCGGCTGGGTCATGATTTCGAGCATCGGATCGAACAGGAGGCCCGCGTCGAAATAAGCCTTGCGATAGCCCAGCGCGCGCTGCGCGATGCTGTGATGCGCGAGCGAGCCGCCAATGAACGCGATGCGCCGCCGCCCCGACGCGAACAGATGCTGCATCGCGAGCGAGGCGCCTCGGGCGTTGTCGATGTTGACGGAGCGGAAACCCGGCGCGCGCAGGTCGATGAGCACGGTCGGGCGCGCAAGCGCATGCAGGTGCGCGAGCAATTCCGGCTCGACGAAACCCGCGACGGCAATGGCGTCGGGCGCATGGAGCCGCATTTGTTGCGCGAGATCCTGGGTGGGGCCGGCGGTGAGCACGGATGGCACCAGCCGGCGTTCGCGGCAGGCTTCCTCGAAGCCGTTCAGCACGTGCGAGAAGAATGGGCTGACGGCGAAGTTGTTGTGTTGCCGGTGCAGCAGGAAGGTCACGCGGCGAATGCGAGTGCGCAATTGCGCGGAGTCATAGCCCAGTTGCTGCGCCACTTCGACGACGCGTATGCGCGTGGCCTCGGACAGCCCGGGTTGATTTTTGAGCGCGCGCGAAACGGTGCCGATCGAGACGCTGGCGGCGCGTGCGACATCGCGAATGGTGGTGGCCATCGTAGTGTTCCTGTCTCCGCTATGGCCGGCGCGTTTGATATTTGCTGTTTATCGCGACTGCCGGGTTTATTCTGATCTCGGCGATTGTATAGTAAAAATCGCGGCAGAAAACCCGCATCAAGCTAGGAGAAAACCACGATCACCCTGATGTATAAGCGATTCCTTGCAGTTTTTTTGTTTAGTAAAACCACAAAACATTACTCCAGACCTTCGCGTTCATGGACGGATCGCGCGTCTCGCGTCCAGACGTCGAGCACCAGGTCGTCGTCCTGATAGCGGCAAAGATGCGGCAGGCTCAGGCGGTCGCGCAGCGTGGCGTGGACATCGTCGCCGATGCGCGGCCAGCCCGCGATCTCTTTGCGCCAGTGACATGCGACAACCGCGCCGGAGGCTGACAGGCGTTCGTGCAGGAAGTCGGCGACGCGCAGCAACTGCGGCTCGTCCAGGTAATAGCCAATCTCGCTCATCACGACGAGATCCACCGAGCCGGAAGGCCAGACGTCCGGCCATTGCATCTGCTCGACACTCACGTTCGCCAGGCGCGAGATGCGCCGGCGCGTGAGTTCCACGGCTTGTTCCGCGATGTCGGCGGCAAGAAGTTCGCCGCAACGCGAGGCGAGCAACGCGGTCAGTTCACCGTTGCCGCAGCCCGGTTCGAAGGCACGCGCGTAATACTCTTCGGGCAGCGCCGCGAGCGTGAGCGCCCGCTTGCGCCGTTCGTACCAGCGCTCTCTGATTTTCCAGGGGTCTTCGCTCTCCTGATACAGGTTGTCGAAGTGCTGCTTGCTCTCGTGGCCGGGCGCGCTCATATCAGTACGACCTCGAAAGGGCGCGTGAGCCGCGCCAGCACATGATCCGGCAAGACCGGTGTGCGGCCCATCGCTGCGTCGGGCTCGATCTGGCTGCGGAAGGCCTGCACGGCCCGCAGTTTGCGCGCGTGGGTTGCTTCGTCGAGCACGATCCGCCGCGCACGGCTCCAGGGCACGCGGGTGTCGTCGGGCGACGCCCAATGCCAGGTCCACAGCGGCACCTCGACACAGGGCAGCTCCAGCGCACCCGCGGCTGCGTGTACGGCACGCCCGGCGGCTTCGTGATCGGGATGGCCGTCGTTGCGCCAGGTGGTGAATACCACGTCACCGGGTTGCAGAAGCCGCGACAGGCGCTCCGCCAGGACCGGTTCGAACTGCCTGGCGCCGCCGTCCTGCAGTCCGAGCCGGACAACCTGTACCTGACGCAGATGCAGGCGTTGCAGCGCGTCCTTGGTTTCCTGCGGGCGTTCCCGTGCGAGCCGCTCGGCAGGCCAGCCATGCGAATCGGGATGGCTGGCGGTGCCGTCGGTGACGGCGACGATCAGGATGCTCCGGCTGAGTTGCGACAGCCGCGCGAGCAGTCCGCCGGTGCCGAGCACCTCGTCGTCCGGATGAGGCGCGACGATGACCGCGCGCGCGCCAAACGGCACGAGTTCCGCTGGCTCGACCTCCGGTAGCGCGCTAAGGCGGGCCCAGCCTTGCCATGCCGACTCGGGCGTACCGTCGCCGACGATGGCGCGGTCGTGGCCGTTGGTGTCGTGTTCGGATTCGGCTGGCGCTCTCGTGGTCACACTTGCCATGAAGTCTCTTCCTCCTCGATGACGCATTCAGCGAGCGCGGCTTCGTCGCGCTCTGCGTGGCTTTGTCGAATGAATACCGGTAGATCCGCCATCAACTGCGCGAAGTGCGGGTCGCGACACAACGGCCCGGCGCCCAGTGCACGCCCCGCGCGCTCGACGACGCGCGCCGCCGCGCGTTCCGCCGCGAGCCGGGCGCGCATCGCGTGTGCCATGGCGTGCGCATGCGGCTCGCGATCGATGTGCGTTGCGGTCTCGCGCAGCAGGGCGGCCGTTGCGCTGAGCGTCGTATCGATTGCGCCGAGGTGGGCGAGCTTGTAGGGCGCGGGGCGCTTGCGTACGTCGCGCGCGACGAACTGTGCGATGGCCGCCGCAGCACCAAACCAGCATGCGGCGATGCCCGCGCCGCCCTGCCAGAAACCGGGGCGCTCCAGATACGCGCGCGCGCCGCCGATGCGCCGCGCAGGGACGTGCTCGAAGCGCACTTCGACGCTTGCGCTGGCCCGCATGCCGACGGCGCTCCAGCCGGAGCCGCTGACCGTCACGCCGGGATGATCCAGCGCGACGGCGGCGATAATCGGCTCGCCTGCTTCGTTCCAGGCGGTCACGAGCGCGTGCGTGACGGATGCCGCCCCTGAGCACCAGGCCTTTGTGCCCTGCAATAGCACGGATTCGGCGCTTGCTTCGCCGAGGGCGGAGAGCCGTGCATCCGGTGGCTCGGCGGCCCACACGGCCCAGGCCTTGCCTGCTTCGGGTTCGTGGCCATCGAGCTCGGCGAGGATGGCGACGGCATCCGTGTGGCCTTCGTACAGCTTGACGACCGAGAGGTCAAAGCCGGCAACCGCGCCGAGCGCGCGCCACCGCGCGGCGGTTTCGCCTTGACCGGGCAGCGGCGGGCGGTCGAGCCGCGCGTCGATCAGTGCGCGTAGTGCCTGGCCCGTTGCCTCGGCGCTGCCGCGTTCAAACGGCAGCGTGGCAAGGAACGCGCGCAAGGCGCCCGCTTCCGCGCGAGGCGTGCCAAGTGTCTCTGCCCGATTCATTGTTTGCGCCCTGGCTGGTACGGCGCGCGTGCTGTTTGCATGGTTCCCTCACGGCTCTGCTGCGTGTCATGACAGAAGTGTGGCAAGGGACATGCCCGGCCGCCATTCAGCCGGAAGGCATAGGCAAAAGCGACGGATGTCCGTCAGCGAAAGTGTGCGAATGCCTGATGGAGCGCCGACGGTTTGGCTTATGCCATCCGGCCGAATCGACGGCGACGCGCAGCCGGCGTCAAATGACACAAAGGCCGCGCGGGGCGGCCTTCGTCAGGAATGGAGCGGGAATGGAACGGTTCAGCGTTGCGCGGGCGCACCGGCGCTTTCGCCTTTGCGCACGGGTTCAGCGGCGGTCTTGCGTGCGCCCCAGCGCTGCGCGAGCACGGCACAGACCATCAACTGGATCTGGTGGAACAGCATCAGCGGCAGGACCACCGCACCCACGGCGTGCGAAGCGAAGATCACTTTTGCCATTGGAATGCCTGAGGCAAGGCTCTTTTTCGAGCCGCAGAAGATGATGGTGATCTGGTCTGCGCGGCTGAAGCCCATACGCTTCGCGGTGAATGCCGTGATGAAAAGCGCCGCTGCCAGCAGCAGGATGTTGACGGCCACGAGGCCCGCGAGCGTGCCGAGCGAGATTGAATGCCAGATGCCTTCGTTCACTGCCTCGCTGAAGGCAACGTAGACGACCAGCAGGATCGAGCCCTGATCCACGAACTTGAGGATGGCGCGATGCGCGTCCACCCATCTGCCGATGGCCGGGCGCAGCAACTGTCCTGCGATGAACGGCACCAGCAGTTGCAGCGTGATATTGCCGACCGTGTGCCATGGCGAGCCCGTTGTTGCGCCGTGATTGCTCACCACGAGTCCGACGAGCGCAGGCGTGATGAAAATGCCGAGCAGACTCGAGGCCGACGCGCTGCAGACGGCCGCCGGCACGTTGCCCTTGGCCATCGAAGTGAACGCAATGGAGGACTGCACCGTGGAGGGCAAGGTGCACAGGAACAGGATGCCGGTGTAGAGCGCGGGCGTGACGAGCGGCGTCAGCACCGGTTTGAGTACGAGTCCGAGCAGGGGAAACAGCGCGAACGTGCTGAGCAGGACAACCACGTGCAGTCGCCAATGCGTTGCACCCGCCACGATGGCTTCGCGCGAGAGTTTTGCGCCGTGCAGGAAAAACAGCAATCCAATGGCGACGTTGGTGATCCAGTTGAACGCAACCGCTGCGCCGCCGCGGCACGGCAGGAGGCTGGCGAGAATGACGGTGCCGACGCGCGCCAGCGTGAAGTTGTCGGGAAGGAGTTTGGGCCGTGCCATTCAGGATTCTCGCGCGTGGGGAAACCGGTCGGTCATGCGTCGCGGTTCCAGCGTCGTATTAGTGAAAACCATGATTTTCGCCCGGGACGGATTGAATTGGCAAATTCATTTGCTGGAGTGATTAATGCGCGTGGCGCATGAAATCTTGCCTTTGAGCACCGCAATCTGTCCGCAGCGGACACACTTGCAGCGCTATCTTTCAGCAACAGAAAATCGACGATTTTCCTCACATGATTAAGCATCCAAAACGGCAGGTCGGAAGGAAAAACTCTGACGTAACATGGTGTTACAACCATCGAGCGGACATAACACTTTTTGGCTCGACTGCCGTCGCAGCGCCCAATAAATTGTTGAATACACCGGTTTGCAGGTCATGCCCATCCGTTTTCAGCGGCATGAGCTGACCGCTCCGACCAAAGCCGGTGGTTCGCTGAATGGGCAGGTTCGAGGCGCAAGCATCGAGCCACAATCCACCTGTTTGCGAACGAGGATATCGGTCGGATCTTGGCAGTTTCGACATGACGCTCACAGGCTTTCGCAACACGACCCGGCTTTTCGCAACCGCTGCGCTCGGCGCACTCGCGGTGGCGGGTTCGCTCGCGCTCGCGGGGCCGCGTGTCGAATGGCTGTCACCCGCAGTGTTCGACAACTCCGCCGCCAGCAGGCAATCGTTGCACTACACGCCTGTCTCGTCGAAAGACGGCCTGACGCCCGTCAGCGCCGAAGTCCGCACGGTCCCGCAGGTGGATCAGGCGGCTCCGTTGCACGGCGCCGGTTCCATTCGCGCCGACATCACCCGCTACAACGAAGAACGCAGCCTGCCGCGCCCGCCGGGACGGCCGTCGGATGCCGGCCGCGCGCCGGTCAACGGCAATTTCCGCAACTGATCGCTTGACGCTTCCTCGCGTGTCCTGAACCGGCACGTCGGGTGCGCTCGTCCGCGCGCGGAACGACAAAAAAATTTTCCGTCCAGTTCCGCTGTCATATTGACGCAATCTCGCCACAGTTAAGCGTCCGCTTTCTCATAAATATTTCCCTCCTTTATCCGCGCAAGGACAATGCGCCCTGCGCGGATGAATGTCGCATTTCAGTACTTCGCCAGGCTTGTTTTCTCTCGATCAGGCGCGCCCCTCTTGGCCGCGCGCCGACATGATCCGCGAGCCCCGCGCGGCTGACGGCGATGCGCCTCGCATGCGTCCCGGGCGCGCACGGCATGAAGTATCCGAATCGCTATACCCGCAATAACCAAAAACATTTTTGACCGGAAAAATGGTCCGTAAAGATGGTGCCGCTCCACACGCGATGCCTCTCTCGCCCATTCACCGTCAACCGGTCAGACGAGGCGAGTGCAACGCTCCTCGCCCGCCACGCATTCAATTTTCGACAAAGACAGGAGAGTTCATGAAGCCAACCGTCAACCGTGCGCCGAAGACTACGGTGAAGACAACGGTCAAGGCCACAGTGGTCGCCGCAGCGCTGCTCGGCATGTTCGCGGCGGGATCCGCGCAGGCGCAGTCGAGCGTTTCGCTCTACGGCCAGGTCGACGAATGGGTCGGCGCCACCAAGTTTCCGGGCAGCGATCGCGCATGGAATGTGAGCGGCGGCGGCATGTCGACGTCTTACTGGGGCATGAAGGGCGCCGAAGATCTCGGCGGCGGCTACAAGGCCATCTTCACGCTGGAAAGCTTCTTCCGCGCGCAAAACGGCCAGTACGGCCGCTTCCAGGGCGACACCTTCTTCGCGCGTAACTCCTACGTCGGCATTCAAGGCCCGATCGGAACGTTCACGGCTGGCCGCCTGACGACGCAACTCTTCGTCTCGACGATCCTGTTCAACCCCTTCGTCGATTCGTACGTGTTCTCGCCGATGGTCTATCACGTGTTTCTCGGCCAGGGCACGTTCCCGACCTACACGACGGACCAGGGCGTGACGGGCGATTCGGGCTGGAACAACGCGGTGCAGTACACATCGCCTGACTTCAATGGCCTGTCGGGCAGCGTGATGTACGCGTTCGGCAACAACGCCGGCGATGGCCGCTCCAAGAAGTACAGCGCGCAGTTCCTGTATTTCCACGGCCCGTTCGCGGCCACCGGCGTCTACCAGTACGTCAACTTCAACAACGCGCCGGGCGACCTGCCGACCTCCAACGCCTTCACGATCCCCGGCTTCAAGAGCCAGAGCGTAGGCCAGCTGGGCGCGTCGTTCGACATGAAGTTCGTCAAGTTCTTCGCGCAGTACATGTACACGAAGAACGACATCGATGTCGGCACCTTCCACGTCAACACGGGGCAAGGCGGCGTGACCGTGCCGCTCGGCCCGGGCACGGTGATGGCGTCCTACGCGTACTCGCGCAGCAACGGCGGCCTCGATCAGACGCACAAGAGCTGGGCGCTCGGCTACGACTATCCGCTCTCGAAGCGCACCGATGTCTACGCGGCCTACCTGAACGACAAGTACACCAGCATCTCGTCGGGCGATACCTTCGGCGTCGGCATCCGCGCGAAGTTCTGACACGCGCGTTTTTTGCGTCGACAAACGAAACACCGCGCCTCGTGCGCGGTGTTTTGTTTTCAGCAGCCGGCGATCGAAACCGGAAAGCGAAACTCAGCCGATCGCCAGCCGCGCTTTCGCGTCGTCGTATTCGCTCTTCAGCCGGGCGACGAGTTCCGCGACGCTCGGCACGTCGCTCATCAGTCCGACTCCCTGTCCCGCGCCCCAGATGTCCTTCCACGCCTTCGCCTTGGGATCGGCGAAATTCATCGCGGTCTTGTCGGAGACGGGCAGCGCGTCGGGGTCCAGGCCCGCGTTGACGATGCTCTCGCGAATGTAGTTGCCGTGTACGCCGGTGAAGAGATTGGTGTAGATGATGTCGGCGGCATTCGCCTCGACGATCGCGCGCTTGTAGCTTTCCTGCGCATGCGCCTCCTGCGTGGCGATGAAGCGCGTGCCCATGTACGCGAGATCGGCGCCCATGGCCTGCGCCGCCAGAATCGAGCCGCCGTTGGCAATGGCGCCCGACAGCACGATGGGACCGTCGAACATGCGCCGCACTTCGCCGACGAGCGCAAAGGGAGAGGTCGTGCCCGCGTGTCCGCCCGCGCCGGCCGCGACGAGGATCAGCCCGTCGACGCCGGCTTCGAGCGCCTTCTGCGCGTGCCTGATATTGATGACGTCATGCAGGACGATGCCGCCATACGAGTGCACGGCGTCAATCATTTCCTTGACCGGCGCGCGCAGGCTCGTGATGAAGATCGGCACCTTGTGCTCGACGCATACGCGCACGTCCTGTTCGAGCCGTGCATTCGACTGGTGAACGATCTGGTTCACCGCAACCGGCCCGATGACCGCGTCGGGATGGGCTGCCTTGTGCTCGGCGAGCGACGCCTGGATCTGCGTGAGCCATTCATCGAGCATTTCGGCGGGGCGGGCATTGAGCGCCGGGAACGATCCGACGATGCCTGCCTTGCACTGCGCCAGCACCAGTTCCGGATAACTGACGATGAACATGGGCGAACCGACGACCGGCAAGGCAAGGTGCTGCAGGATGGCGGGCAGGGCCATGGCACGAGTCTCCAGAAAGGGGCGCGAGCGGTGTTGAGTGATTTTACGAGCAAGGGTCGCGTTGCGGCACGCACGATCGCGTGCCGCGAACGGTCGTTCGATTGTAAATGAAACAGGCTGCGTGACCACTCGGGGCGTTCCCGAAGAAGTCTTCGGTTTTGCGGTTTCATGGCGCTGCCGCCATCAGTCACGGAAGCCCCGCGCCTACAATGTTCCGCAACGCCACGAGCCCATAACAACCATGTCTTTCGCAGACTACGAAACGTTCAGCGTTGCTGCAGGAGACGTCGATATCGTCGGAATGAAGGGCGGCGACGGTCCTCCGCTGCTGCTGTTGCATGGACATCCGCAAACTCACGAGATCTGGCATCGATGTGCCGATGAACTGGCTCGCCATTTCACGGTGATCGCCACCGATCTGCGCGGTTACGGCGCATCGGGCAAGCCGCCCAGCGACGCGCGGCACACCCCCTATTCGAAGCGCGCGATGGCCGCCGATCAGGTCGCGGTAATGCGCCATTTCGGCTTCGAACGTTTCCTGGTGTGCGCGCACGATCGCGGCGCGCGGGTCGCTCATCGCATGGCCCTGGATTTTCCCGACGCGGTGGACCGGCTGATGCTGCTGGACATCGCGCCGACGCTCGCCATGTATGAAGCCACTGATCGCGCCTTCGCGACCGCGTACTTCCACTGGTTCTTCCTGATTCAGCCGGCGCCGTTGCCGGAACTGCTGATCGGCGGCAATCCCGACGCCTATATCGAGCGCGTGATGGGCAACCGTCACGCAGGCCTCGCGCCGTTCGCGCCGCATGCGCTGCAGGCGTATCGCGACGCGCTGAAATCGCCGGGCGCGATCTTCGGCATGTGCGAGGACTATCGCGCGTCGGCGGGCATCGACCTCGAACACGATCGCGCCGATCTCGAGCGCGGCCTGAAGATCGGCTGTCCGTTGCGCGTGCTGTGGGGGCAGGAAGGCGTGATCGCGCAATGCTTCGATGCGCTTGCCGAGTGGCGGCGCGTCGCGCGCGACGTGAGCGGCCGCGCATTGCCGTGCGGGCACTATATTCCCGAGGAACAGCCGGACGCCTTGCTCGCCGAAATGCTCGCGTTCTTTGCCGCCGAATCCGCCTGAACCGCGCAACGGAACATCGTCTTACACGGGGTCAGGTGAGCGAAAATGTTCTGTAGGGAAAGCACCGATGCACGTGAAAATGTGTCGCGCTACGATACGCTGGACGTTGATCACGTCCCTATGATTCCGCCGCTTGCCGTAGCTGACAAGCGGCTTTCTTTTTGAGCGCGTGGTCCTGGCAATGCGCCTGTTCAGGCCGCCGACACACACTCGCCGCTCACCTTCACCGCACCGCTGCGCGCCAGTTCCCCGACGATCTTCTCCAGCAACGCCCGCTGTTGCGCGGCAGGCGCGAGCGCTTCGGCGGCGGCGCGCATCGCGCGGGCCTCCGCGGTCATCGCGACGATGGCGTCGAGCGTCATCGTGCGGACTTCCATCAGCCGGAACACGATCAGCACCTTGAGCGCGTTCTTCGCGTTGCGGGCCGGGTCGGCTTGCAGATAGTCGAGCCGCGACACGGCGGTGTCGAGTGCGCGGGCGACGTCGGTGAACGGCGCGCCATGGCCCGGAATCACGACATCGATATCGAGCGTGGCGATCAGATCCAGCACCGCGCGCGCTTCCACGAAACCGCTCTCGCCTTCCAGTTCCGGAAAGATCACCCCGAAGCCGTTTTCCCACAACGCGTCGGCGCTGATCAGCACGCGCATTTCCGGGCAATACAGCATCAGCGAATGCGGATCGTGACCCGGCGCGCCGAGCGCGTTCCACGCGAAGCCGCCAAGTTCGAGCGTCGCGCCCTGCGCGAGCGTGCCGCTCAGGGCGAAGCGCTCGCAGTGCTGGCCGGTCGCGCGAAAGGACAGCGCCTCTTCGTCCCAGGCGCGCACGGCCTGCGCGTCGCCGGCGGGCACCAGCGTGTCGCACGCGTAGATCCGTTGCAGCAGCGCGTTGCCGCCGCAGTGATCGGAATGAAGATGTGTGTTGACGATCAGGTCGAGCGGACGCGCGCCCAGTGTCTGCTGCACCAGGGCGAGCGTCTGCGGCGCGTGCGCGGCATAGCCGGTGTCGACGACGGCCGTGCCTTCGGCGCTCGCGAACAGCACGTTGTTCGACGAGAGCCAGCCCCGTTCGAACACCGTCATGACTTCACGCAGCGGCTGCGGCAATGGATTCATGTCGTGCGCTCCAGCGGCATCACGACGATGGTCGCGGTCGCCTCGATGACCGTCTCGCCGGACTGATTGCGCGCACTGCCTTCGAGCTTCACCAGGTCGCCGTTGAGGCTGGCTTTCCATTTCGCGTCGATGACTTGCCAGCGCATCGTCAGCGTGTCGTTCGCTTTCACCGCGCGCCTGAGACGGATGCCGAACTCGAGGCCGAGCGGCTGCGCGAAGGTCGAGAAATGCGCGGCGATCAACGCCATCAGATGCGCGGTCGGCTGCGTACCCGACGCGATCAGCGAGCCGAAACGGCTGGCGCGCGCGTAGGCGTCGTCGTGATGCAGCGGGTTCGTGTCGTTGACGAGCGTGGCGAACTGCCGGATGGAGTTGGGCGGCAGCGTAAGCGTCGCTTCGAACGATGCGCCGATCGTCACGACACGCGCACCCTGGCGACGGCTCTCCACGCGCGCCAGCACCGCGCGTTTCTCGCTGTCGCCGCACGATGCCCAGGCGGCGATCTCGTCGATGGTGCGCAGGCAGCCTTCGCAGAAACCCGTTTCCGGATTCATGCGGCAGACGTCCACGCACGGCGACGCCACGTCGCTCATGATTCCGCGGTTTCGCGCAGGGCGACGTCGGCCACCGGCGCGCCGGTCAGCTCGATCAGTTCCTGCGGCGACAGATTGAACACCGCATGCGGATGACCGGCCGCGGCCCACAGGCTGTCGAGCGCGAGCAGGTCGGCGTCGATCAGCGTGACCGGCTCGACCGCATGGCCGATCGGACAGACGCCGCCGATCGCGTAGCCGGTCTTCTCGCGCACGAACTTCGCGTCCGCACGCGCCAGTTCGCCCACGCGCGCGGCCACTTTCGCTTCATCGACGCGATTCGCGCCGCTCGCGATCACCAGCACGGGCGCATCGTCCTTGCGCCGGCGAAACAGAATCGACTTGGCGATCTGCGCGACCGAGCAGCCGAGCCCGGCCGCCGCTTCGGCCGAGGTCTTGCCGGTCTCGGGCAGCATCACGACATCATGCGGATGGCCGCGTTCCTTGAGTAACAGCGCGACGCGGCGCGCGGATTCAGGCAATTGATCGATCATTGGGGTTTTCCGGAGGTCAGACACAGGCTGCGGCGCCGTCGCGTTTCCTGGTGAGGAGCGCGCGGCCCGCGCGCGAAGAACTGGTCTTGCCGATCGCGCGCGAAATGAAGTCACCGATCTCGATGAGTTCATCGAGGTCGATGCCCGTCTCGATGCCCAGGCCGTTCAGCAGATACACGACATCTTCCGTCGCGACGTTGCCCGTCGCGCCCTTCGCGTACGGACAGCCGCCCAATCCCGCTACCGACGCGTGAAAGATCTCGATGCCTTCGAGCAGCGACGCATAGACATTGCCGACGGCCTGACCGTAGGTATCGTGAAAATGGCCGGACAAGCGCTCGCGCGGAAATGCCTTCGATGCCGCCGCCATTACTTCGCGCGTGCGCTTCGGCGTGCCGACGCCGATGGTATCGGCGATATCGATTTCGTCGCAGCCGAGCGCCTTGAAGCGTTCGACCACATCCAACACGGACGCGACGCTCACTTCGCCCTGATACGGACAGCCGAGTGCGCACGAGACGCTGCCGCGCAGACGGATGCCCGCTTCCTTCGCGGCCAGCGCGACCGGTTCGAAGCGCGCGACGCTCTCCGCGATGCTGCAATTGATGTTTTTCTGCGAGAAGGCTTCGCTGGCCGCGCCGAAGATCACGATTTCGTCGGCTTGCGCTTCGAGCGCGCCTTCGAAGCCGCGCATGTTCGGCGTGAGCACGGAGTAGATCGTGCCCGGACGACGCTCGATGCCGGACATGACGGCGTTGGCATCGGCCATCTGCGGCACCCATTTGGGCGACACGAACGAGGTGGCCTCGACATTCACGATGCCCGCCCGCGCGAGCCGGTTGACGAGTTCGATCTTGGTCTCGGTGGGCACGAACTCTTTCTCGTTCTGCAGGCCGTCGCGCGGCCCGACTTCGACGATCTTCACTTTGGCTGGAATCATGCTTGTCTCCTGAAGAGGATTGTGGCGCGTGGCGCTTGCCGAATCATGATGCCGCCATTTTCCGGTTTACTCGCCGCGATTGCCAGAGAAGACTTTTTTGGCAGCAATTCAAGGACTCGGGCAGTGACCGCCGTTGGCAAGCACGTCGCCTGCAATGCACTCGCATGCATGCGGCGATGTGGACGCTCACGGCAGCCGCGAACGCCGAGACTGCGATAAACCTGAGCGAAGTCAATCGCATTGTGCAAATTCGTCCCGCCACGGGGTCGCTCGGCAGAGGGCTTAAACAAAATCCGGCCTCCGAAGTGAAACGTATCGACGGTACATACCGTGTCCGGTCTGTTCTCGAGGCTTTCACTTCGCTTTTACGCGACCCGAAGATGAGGCAGCTCAATGAGATTCGACTTGCTTCCACTCACCGAAACTCAGGCGCGGGCCGTCAGGCATGCCGTCCCGGCCTCTGGTCGGCGCGCGGTGTTTTGATTGCCAGGCGTGCCCGACAGCGAACGTCTCGCGCGCGCTGACACGGGTCGCCGAACAATGCCAGGCCTTGCGCTGGCGCGTCGTCGACAGCGAGGACGGACCACGGTATCAGGTGCACGAGTACGGGCTCAACAAGCTGGAAGTCATCGATCTCGACGTTGCCGACGAGTTGGGCGTGATATCGACGATCAGCATGCTCGGCGACCGTCCCTTGCGGATCGACACAGGCGCGCCGTGGGCAATGACGTTGTTGCGTGGCCAGACAGCAAGCTTCCTGGTGTTCGTCTGTCATCCGGGCCTGCTCGACCGCTTTTCGCTGCAGCCGCTCTTTCGCGCTTTATCCCAAGCGTTTTCGGATGAGCCGGTCGATGCAAGACTCAGTCTCGATCAGCAAGCCTTGGCTTCTGCAGATCGACACAGTCGGTCGCGATGACCATTTCTTCCACGCCGGCGGGAATTCGCTGCTCGCTACACGCATGCAGGCCCGGGTGCTTGCCCGTACCGGACTTGCATTCCAGATGTCCGCGTTCTACCGGTCGCCGACGATCTCGGGGCTCGTGGCAGGCGCAGCGCGGGACGACATCGCGCGGGCCGTCGCCGATGCTGCTGCTCCGGTTGCTCCGGACGTCGGTACTCATCGCGAAGCGGGCGCGAAGTCGATACGCAACGTGATCGTGACCGGCGCGAGCGGTTTTGTCGGCATTCATTTGCTGAGTGAACTGACGCGTCAGCTCGACCGGGTGTTCTGCCTGCAACGCTGTGACACGGCTCGTGCGGGGCATGCGCGGCTCGAGCGCGAAGCGCGCACCGCGGGACTCGCGATCGACTTCACGCACATGGAGGTCGTGCAGGCGGATCTGACGCTGCCCCAGGCCGGCCTTTCCGACGCGGACTGACACCGTCTTGCGGGCGAAGGCGATGCCGTGTGGCATTGTGGCGCGCACGTGCACCATCTGCTTGGCTACAGCAGCCTGAAGGCGGCGAATGTCGACAGCACGGAAAACCTGTTGCGCCTGGCCGTGACCACACGCCGCAAACCGTTCTGCTTCGTCTCGACCATGTCGGTGCCGCTGATGCTCGAAGGCGTAGCGAGTGCGGAGGAACAGGTCGGCACGGAGCGGCCGGCCTCCGACAATGGCTATCTGCTGGGCAAATGGGTCAGCGAGCAGCGTGTCGCCGCCTATGCCCGCGCAGCGGGCTGCCGGTGACCATCGCTCGCATCGGCAACGTCACCGGCCACAGCAAGAGCGGCTACAGCAACTATCGTAACGATCACTTCTGGCTGTTCAACCAGAGCTGTGTGCAATTCGGCGCGTACCCGGACAACGGACAGACGATCGAGATGACACCCGTCGACGTGCTCGCGCGAGCGCTTGGCGCGCTTGCGCTCCATCCGCGTGCCGGATTGCACGTCGCGAACCTGCAGAACCCGGCGCGGATCGGACAGCGTGAATGGTTCGACGCGTTGAGCAAACTCGGGCTCGTCGCGAAGGCGGAAGCACCCGGCGAGTGGCAACTGCGTCTTGCGGGGCAGGATGCGTCGAGTGGCCTCGCGCTGCTGCGCGAGTTCTACACCGGCGACCTGTCCTGGCACGACACGCCGGTTGAGCAGGCCGGCACGATCGCCTTGCTCGCGCAATTCGACATCGATCTGACGGCGGACTACGCGCGCCTGATTGATGTCTATACGTGCTATTTGCTGGGCGAGCGGTTCTTCACGGTGAAGGAGGCGGCTCTCGCCGCTACGTGATCATCGCCCGGGCAAGAGGGGTGGGCGCGGTCTGTTCGGCCGGTCCGCGCCCCGGTCTTAATATCCGCGCCCGATATCGACGATGCCGCTGATCGGTTCGCCGCGTGCCAGCGCCCGGATCTTGCCGGCGATCTGCACGATGCTCTCCTTCTGCAGCGTTTCCGCCGCAATGTGCGGCGTGACCGACACGCGCGGATGCGTCCAGTACGGATGATCCTGCGGCAGCGGTTCGGTGTGGAACACATCGAGCGTCGCGGCGGCGATCTGGCCGCTGTCGAGCGCGGCGAGCAGATCCGCATCGACGAGATGCGGGCCGCGCGCCAGGTTCACCACGTAGGCGCCGCGCGCGAGCCTGCCGAACGTGCGAGCGTTCAGGATACCCTCGGTGTCCGGCGTATGCGGCAACAGGTTGATGAGCACCTGTACGGTGTCGAGGAACGTGTCGAACTGCTCGTGTCCCGCGTACACCTGCACGCCTGCGATGTCCTTGGGCGAACGACTGTAGCCGCGCACCGGCACGCCGAGCGCAAGCAGGCGCCGCGCGACTTCCGCACCCAGCACGCCGAGACCCAGCACGCCGACCGTGAACGACTCGCGCGCGTGCTGCTCCAGCTTCTTCCAGCGCCCTTCGCGCTGCAGCAGATCATATTCGTCGAAGCGGCGCAGATAGCGCAGCACGCAGTAGACCGCGTACTCGATCATCTGCTGCGACATGCCCGTGTCTTCCAGGCGCACGAGCTGCGCATTCGGCGGCAGCGTGCCCGGCTGCTGGCGCTCCACGTCGAGGATCGCATCGACGCCGGCGCCGAGATTGAACACCGCCTTCAGGTCCGGACGGTTCGCGAACAGCTCGCGCGGGGCGCGCCAGACGATTGCGTAATCGGCGGGCGCGGTGTCGCCGGGCGTCCAGACGCGCAGGTCCGCGTCCGGCAACTCTCGTCGCAGGCCGCCCAGCCAGCCGTCGAGATCGGCGTTCTGCTCGTAGAAGATGATTTTCATGAGCGCGCCTGATCAGTTCGCGTGCGTGTGCGCATGCGAGTGCGCAGGCTCGTGACCGCAACCGCGTTCCGCCTGCTCCGCGCCGGCATGCTGCGCGTGCTGGGCGCGCATGCCCAGCCGCTCGATCAGCTTGCGGTCGGCTTCCGCTTGCGGATTGCTCGTGGTCAGCAACTGATCGCCGTAGAAGATTGAATTCGCGCCTGCTGCGAAGCACAGCGCCTGCAGGGCTTCGTCCATTTGTTCGCGGCCGGCGGAGAGGCGCACCATCGCCTTCGGCATCGTGATGCGCGCAACCGCGATCGTGCGCACGAACTCGAACGGATCCAGCGCTTCGGTGCCGGTGAGCGGCGTGCCCGCGACCTGCACGAGATTGTTGATCGGCACGGATTCCGGATACGGGCTCAGGTTGGCGAGCTGCGAGATCAGCCCCGCGCGTTCGCGGCGCGATTCACCCATGCCCACGATACCGCCGCAGCACACGTTGATGCCCGCGTCGCGCACGTGTTCGAGCGTATCGAGGCGGTCCTGATAGGTACGCGTCGAAATGATCTGGCCGTAGAACTCGGGCGACGTATCGAGGTTGTGGTTGTAGTAGTCGAGGCCGGCGTCGCGCAGCCCTTGCGCCTGATGCGCTTCCAGCATGCCGAGCGTCACGCAGGTTTCGAGGCCCATCGCCTTCACGCCGCGGATCATGTCCTTGATCGGTTCGAGGTGACGGTCCTTCGGATTGCGCCACGCGGCGCCCATGCAGAAGCGCGTCGCGCCGTTGGACTTGGCGATTTCGGCCGACTTCAGCACCTCGTCGACATCCATCAGCTTCTCGGCCTTGAGGCCGGTGTCGTGATGCACCGACTGCGGACAATAGGCGCAGTCTTCCTCGCAGCCGCCGGTCTTGATCGACAGCAGCGTGGACAGCTGCACGGCGTTCGGATCGAAGTGTTCGCGATGCACGGTCTGCGCGCGATACAGCAGGTCGTTGAACGGCAGGTCGTACAGCGCGACGACATCGGCGACGCGCCAGCGTTGCAGCGGTTGCGGAGTGAGCGTGGCGGTCGTCTCGGTGGCGGTGTGCTGGGTCATGAAATCAATCCTTGTGTTGAAGCGGGTGTGTCAGGGCGCCGATGTCGAGCGCGGCGGCGGCGCGGCTCGCATCTGCCGGCGCGAGATGCGGGATGACGCCGAGCAGCGGCGCGTGCAGGCGTTGTTCGAGTGTGGCGATGTTCTCGTCGGGGTAGAGCATGTCCGGGTCCACGCCGTTCGCGACCCAGCCGGCGAGCGTCAGGCCGCGCGCGGCAATCGCTTCGGCGGTCAGCAGCGCATGGCTGATGCAGCCGAGCCGCATGCCGACGACGAGCACCACCGGCAGATTCAGCGCGACGGCGAGATCGGCGGTGTCGTGCGTGTCGTCGAGCGGCACGAGAAAGCCGCCGACGCCTTCCACCACGACGACATCCGCCTGCGTCACGGCGAAGCGATGCGCCTCGACAATGCGCCCGATATCCAGCGCGATGCCTTCGCGCGCGGCGGCGATATGCGGCGCGATCGGCTCGCGCATCATGAACGGCGTGCGGATCTCGTTCGGCAACGCGACGTTCGCGGCTGCGTCCAGTTGATCGGCGTCTTCGTTGTGCAGCACGCCGTCGCGCAGGACGGCGCCCGAAGCGATCGGCTTCATCGCGGCGGCGCGCAGTCCGGCGCGCGCGAAGCCGTGCAGCAACGCGGCGGAGACGAGTGTCTTGCCGATCTCCGTATCGGTTCCGGCGACGAAAAAGGACAAGGCGGTCATAGCGTGGTCAAGGCGTGGTCGAGGCGCGCGAGATCGTCCTCGTTGTGCGCGGCGGACAGTGAAATGCGCAGGCGCGAGGTGCCGGCGGGCACGGTCGGAGGACGGATCGCGGGTACCCAGAGGCCCTGGCGGTCCAGCGCAGCGGCAATGTCGAGGGTCTCGTCGTTGCCGCCGATCACGAGCGGCTGCACGGCCGTATGGGAATCGACCGGCAGCCAGCGCGTGCGTTTCAGCATCGCGCGCGTGGTGTCGATGAGCGCGGCGAGAAGCGTGCGGCGCGCGTCGCCTTCCTCGCCCGCGATGATCTTCACGCTCGCCGACACCGCATGCGCAACCGCCGGCGGCGACGCGGTCGTGAAGATGTATGGACGCGCGCGCTGCACGAGCCATTCGATCACCGTCTCATGCGCGGCAACGAACGCGCCGGAGACGCCCGCGGCCTTGCCGAGCGTGCCGACATAGACGAGATGCGGCGAACGCAGCGCGAGTGCGGCGAGCGCGCCGCGCCCTTGCGGGCCGAGCACGCCGAAGCCGTGCGCATCGTCGACGATAAGCCACGCGCTGTAGCGTTCCGCCAGCTCGACGAGACGCGCGAGCGGGGCGATGTCGCCGTCCATGCTGAACACGGTGTCGGTCACGATGAGCCGGGTCGCGGCTTCGTCGCGCGAGGCGTCGAGCATGGCGTCGAGCGCTTCCATGTCGGCGTGCGGATAGATCTGCGTCTGCGCGCGCGCCAGCCGCACGCCGTCGATGAGTGACGCGTGGTTCAGCGCGTCCGAGAACACCAGCGTGCCGCGTCCGGCGAGCGCGGTGACGATCGCGAGATTGGCCATGTAGCCGGTGCTGAAGTACAGCGCGCGCGGGTTGTCGACGAAGCCGCCCGAGAACGCGGCAAGCTCGTCCTCCAGACGCGCGTGCGCCCGGGAATGGCCGCCGAGCAGGTGCGAGCCGCCGCTGCCCGCGCCATACAGCGCCGCGCCTTCGGCCAGCGCCGCCCGCAGCGCTTCATGCGCGGCGAGACCGAGATAGTCGTTGCTCGCAAATCCGATGATGTCGCGGCCATCCACATTCAGATGCGCCGAGCACGCGCCGTCGATGATCTTGCGGCGACGCCGCAGACCGCGCGCGTCGATGTCGGCGAGGCCTTGGTTCAGCGTGTGATAAAGCGCCTGCGAGGTGTCCTTCATGCGGCCTCTCCGGCCAGCGTGGCATCGAGCGTCTCGCGTGTGCGGCTTGCGAGCAGCAGCAGTTCGTCATCGCTCAGGATGTACGGCGGCATCAGATAGACCGTCTTGCCGATCGGCCGCATCAGCAGTTCGCGCTGCAAGCCTTGCGCGAAGAAACGGCGCGAGAACGTGGGGTCGTCGGTGCTCACGTCGAACGCGAAGATCGTGCCGCGCTCGCGCAGTTTGCTCACGCGCGGATGCGCGGCGAGCGGCTGCAAGGCTTCGCGCAGCAAAGCCGACTTGCGGCGGTTCTCCGTCAATACGGCGTCGCGCTCGAACAGGTCGAGCGTGGCGAGTGCCGCGCGGCAGGCGAGCGGATTGCCCGTGTACGAATGCGAATGCAGGAAGCCGCGCGTGACGTCGTCGTCGTAGAAGGCGGCGTAGATCTCGTCGCGGGTCAGCACGATGGACAGCGGCAGGTAACCGCCGCTGATGCCCTTCGACAGGCAGATGAAATCCGGCCATATGCCGGCCTGCTCGCACGCGAAGAACGTGCCGGTGCGGCCGCAGCCGACCGCGATTTCATCGGCGATCAGATGCACGTCGAACGCGTCGCACAGTGCGCGCAGGCGCGTGAGATAGGACGCGTCGTACATCGCCATGCCGGCGGCGCACTGCACGAGCGGCTCGACAATCACCGCCGCCAACTGCGGCGCGCGTTGTTCGAAGAGCGTGCGCATGGCGTCGAGCGCCGCGTCTTCGCCGACCGCCGCCGGCGACGCCACCACATGCGCGTGGCGGACCAGCGGGTCGTAGGCGTCCTTGAAAAGCGCGACATCGGTCACGCCGAGCGCGCCGATGGTTTCGCCGTGATAGCTGTTCGCCAGACATGCGAACTCGCGCTTCTCGCTCCGGCCGCGATTGCGCCAGGCGTGAAAGCTCATCTTCAGCGCGATCTCGACGGCCGACGCGCCGTCCGATGCGAAGAAGGCGTGGCCGAGCGTGTGCTGCGTCAGTGCCGAAAGACGCTCGGCCAGTTCGATGGCGGGCGCATGCGTGCAGCCCGCGAGCATCGCGTGTTCGAGCGTGTCGAGTTGCTCCTTGAGCGCCCGGTTGATGTCGTCGTTCGCGTGGCCGAAGAGATTGACCCACCACGAACTGATCGCATCGAGATAGCGCGTGCCCTGCGGATCGTAGAGCCACGCGCCCTTGCCGCGCGCGATCGGTACGAGCGGCACGCGCTCGTGATGTTTCATCTGGGTGCACGGATGCCACACGGCTGCGAGCGAGCGGGCAACCCAGTCCTGATTGGCTTCGATAGTCAAAAACAGCTCCAGGGCCCGCGCGCGCAGCGGGCCGGATGCGTCGCGCAGGCGTTGGGCGCCTGCGTGGCGGTTGAATTGCGGGGGAAAACTGCGCCCGTCAATTATCGCTAAAAGCGCCGCCACCTTCCGTAATCGGAAGGTTTTTGGGCCGCGCACCTGCGCGCAATGGAAATGCAAGAAAACGCTATGGCCCGTAACTTCGCCGATTTCGTCGCCTAACCGGACGATCGGGCGCTGAAGATGTGAAAACGCCGGCGCGGAGGCCGGCGTTCGAAAGACAGCAGAAGCGGTGAAGCGTCAGCGCGATGCGGTCTGCGTCTGGGCCTGCTGATCGTTCCAGACCACACGGTTGTTCACCGCGTACAGCTTGCACGGGTCGGCGCTTTGCCGTTCGCAGCTGGCAATGGCCACGGCCATCGGGTCGTCACCGCCTTCGGCCCACGACCACGCGCCGGAATCCGACACGGCGAACGCGCGGCTCGAGTACTGCGACAGGAAATTGCGATAGCCCGCACGGCCGTTTTCGTCGATGAACGGCACGGCTTGCACCGAGTCGAGGTTGGCGAAGTCGCTGGCCTTCGGCATGCTCGGCTCCGACACCTGGTACTGCACGGCAGTCGGCATGCCGATCTGCGTGAGAAAGGTCTTCACGCGCGGCCACCAGATCTGCACGCCGTCGCGGTCGCCGACCAGACGATGCGCGTCGTTCTTGTAGTTGCCGAAATCGATCAGGTTGGCGCGCGCGCCGTGCGACGTGAAGGCCGTGAACATCTGCGCCGACAGATCGCCTTGCCAGACCGAGTCGTTGTCGCCGTAGAGCCACAGCGACGGCAGGCGCACGTTCTGGCCGTAGTCGCCGAACGCGCTGACGAGATTTTTCTGCCAGCCTTCGCATTCGTCCTGGCGCAGGCCGCCGGAGAAGTTGATGAGGCCGCGCACGCCCGGGGCGGCGATGGCGTCGCGCGCGCCGTAGGCGATGGTCGTCAGGCCGCCGTGCGAGGTGCCCGCCACGACGATATGCGTCTTGTCGACGTACGACTGCGCGCTCATGTAGGCGACCGTCGCGGCGACGTCCTCGGCCTGCGCGAAGCCGTTTGCTTCGACATCGCAGCCGTGACCCGCGTAGTCGCCGCCCGAACCTGCGAAGCCGCGACGGTTCGGCACGACCACGACATAGCCGTGACGCACGAATTCACGGGCCAGCGCGACCGGCCGGTTGCGCGGCTGCGCGTGCGAGTCGCCGGGAAGCTTGCCGTGATTGAAGACGATCATCGGGAACGGGCCCGCGCCGTCCGGCTTGAACACGGTGGTCTGGAGCGCGATGTCGGCTTCGGGGATCTCGATGACGGCTTCGTTCAGGCCGCTCGCGGCGGCGGGAAGGCCGGCATCGAGGGAATCGGGAATCTGCGGAAGCGCCTGGCCAAATGCGGGAGCCTGGAGACCTTCGGACTGACGTACCCCGCCGATGGGTTCGGCGCGCGCGCCGGATGTGACGAACGACGTCGCGAGCGAGCACACCACGCTGCATCCGACTAACCAGGTTCTGATCGCCATCCGTGAACTCCGACCGCACTTTCCAAAGAGACATTGATACGGCTTGGCCCCAACGTGCGTTTTGAAGTCACAAACCTGTCGCGCTGCTCTGCTTGAGCAGTATCGGTTGCGGTGTCCGGGAGTCATGCCCTGAACAGGCATGACAAATGGTTTCAAAACAGGACTTCAGTACGGGGCTTCGCTGCGAGCGCCGGGCGCGAGAATGACTGCGCCCTGACCTGAACAGATTAACTGTTCAAAATTGCGCTGCACAATAAGCGTTACCCCGTAACTGTTTAATCTGAAAGGATTATCAGGAAATTAATACCGTGGTATGGCGCACATTTCTTAAAGGCATATTTACTTTTCACTAACCTGGCCGTCGACGTAAATCCAGTCGCCGGCGCTGTTCCGCTCGAAGCGGCTCGCCTCATGAAGACGATGCGCCCGGCCACCCGTCTTGTAGCGTGCGACGAACTCTACTTCCGCGTGCGCTTCGTCGATCTGCTGGTGGCGCCGGATCTGCAAGCCGAGCCAGCGGGTGTGGGTGGTGTCGGAGGCATCGAGGTCGGGCGGGCAGGTCGACGCAGCCCAGGTGGCGCGCAGCCAAGCCGTGTTGCCGAGCACGTAGGCGGTGTAGCGCGAACGCATTAGTTCCAGCGCGGTGGCGGGCTTTTCTCCCTGTTCGATAAAGCGGCCGCAGCAGGTTTCGTAACGCGGCGCGGGCGCCTTTGGTGCGTTAGGTCGAGCATCTGGCGCCGCGCCGCCGCAGGGGCATTCCACAGGCGCAATCATTCGACCCCCGGCATCGCAACGTAACGCGGCTGCGCGCGCACGCGTTCGAGCCACGCGCGGATGGCCGGATAGTGCGACAGGTCTACGTTCGCTTCATCGGCGACATGCGTGTAGGCGTAGAGCGCGATATCGGCGACCGTGTAGCGCTCGCCGACGAAGAACGTCCGCGTCGCGAGATGCTGTTCCATCACGTCGAGCGCGCGGTAGGAGCCGGCGATCCTGTCGGGAAGGCGCGCGTCGTCGGGCTGCTTCAGGAATTGCAGGATGAAGCGCGCGACCGCGATATACGGCTCATGGCTGTATTGCTCGAAAAACATCCACTGCAAGACCTGCGCGCGTTCCAGACGGTCATCGGGCAGGAGCGGCGTGCCATCGGCGAGATAGCACAGGATGGCGTTCGATTCGGACAGGATCGTGTGTTCGTCGATGATGAGCACCGGCACCTTGCCGTTCGGATTGATCTTGCGAAAGGCCTCGGTGCGGGTCGCGCCGTTCATCATGTCGACTTCATGCCAGACATAGGGCAGGCCCAGTTGTTCGAGCGCGAGGCGCACCTTGTGGCAATTGCCGGACGGCGAGACGCCGTGTACTTGATAGGTCACGAGCGGGTTTCCTTTCATTACCTTCGAATTTTGTCTGATCACCACTCGAGCTTCGTGCCGTCGTACTGGACGAAGGTTCCGTTGAACTGATCGCGCATGGCGCCGGCTTCGGCGATCACGGCGCGCATGCCGGACACGCTGTGCGCGACGTCGATCGCCGCGCTCGACCCGCCCATTTCCGTACGCACCCAGCCGGGATGCAGCGCGATGCAGGTCGAGTGCCGCGATTCGAGCGACGCCGTCTTCAACGCCGAATTGAGCGCCGTCTTGCTCGCGCGATAAAGCCAGCCGGTCGTGCCGCTCGCCTCGCCGATGCTGCCCATCTTGCTCGACACGACCGCGAGCACACCATGGGCGGCGTCGGTGAGCGGCAGGAGCACGGGGATCAACTGCATCGGGCCGCGGACGTTGGTGTGCATGACCTGATCGAAATCGTCGGCGCTGATCGTCTCGACGCCTTCGCTGCGCGGTCCGTAGACGCCCGAGACGAGGATCGCGACATCGATGCGCTCTTCGTCGAGCTGCCACGCCAGGGCGCCGATCTGCTCGGGCTGGGTGACGTCGACGGAGAAGGTCTGCGCGCCGAGCGCGTCGAGGGCGGAGAGCGCGGCCTTGTCGCGGGCGGTGGCGAGCACGCGCCAGCCGTCGCGGCAATACTCGCGTGCGAATTCGTGGCCGAGGCCGCGGGAAGCGCCGACGATCAGGACGGTTTTCATGGGCGAAGTTTTCCTTGGGGAGTTGGATTTTCGGAATATAGCGCGTGAGAAGCGCTTGCGCTTCGGCTAGGATGCGTCGGGGGATGAACGGGGCGGAACCTGGCCGTCCGGATGACTAGTCATGCTGATTGATTTCGCGAAAGATGAAGCGTCCGGGGCCGCTTTGGGGGGAGGAAGGTGATGGATAGAGTGGAATTCAAGGTTGTGCAGAGTGAGTGGCCGGCTCACATCAGGAAGGAATGGGTCGAGGAGTTGCGCGCGGAGGTCAAGGCCGAGCGCGAAGCGCTGGCATTGGCTCGGAAAATTCTGGGAAAGGAGGATCCGCCGGATCTGAACGAGCGCTTCATCGACCATCTCATAAATTTTCCTGGGATCGATTGTGAGGACGAGATCTTCGCGCGGTATCCGAATGAACCGTCCGTGGTTGCCACGGAAGGAGGAAAGTAATGGATAGAGTGGAATTCAAAGTTGTGAAGGGTAAGTGGCCGTCTTGGCTCAGCAAGGAATACGTTGAAGAGCTTCGCGAGCGCGGGAAGCCCAGGCGTGAAGCGCTGGCATTGGCTCGGAAAATTCTGGGCAAGGAGGATCCGCCGGATCTGAATGAGCGCTTTATCAACGCTCTTTTGAATTTTCCCGAGATCGACTGCGAAGACGACATCTTTGCAAGACATCCCGGCCGGGGAGACTCGGATGTATCTGGCTGACACGAACGTCATCAGTGAGACGGGACGACTGCATCGCGCGAACAAAGGCGTTCGCGCGTTCTTCCGGCAGGCTGAGATCGACAAACGTGACATTCACCTGTCGGTTATCACCGTTGGAGAACTTCGCCGTGGCGTGGAGCAGCTCCGTCGGCGAGTCGACTCTATGCAGGCCGGGAGGATCGAAGCCTGGGTGAAGAATGTCCTGGTCGAATACGAAGGCGAGTTTCTGTCGGTCGATCAGGAAATCGGTGACCTGTGGGGCAAGATTCGTTCGCAGCATCCGGAGCCTGCTGTGGACAAGCTCATCGCTGCGACGGCAATCTTCCATGGCCTCACCGTCGTCACGCGTAACGTCCGGGACTTCGATGTAACGGGCGTAGACGCGATCAACCCCTTCGACGACTGACGCGACTGGGGGCCGGTCCGGCACGCACTCCAACCAGACCGGCCGCGACACTCAAACCATCTCCAAGCCCATCGCCGTCGCTTCCCCGCCGCCGATACACAGACTCGCCACCCCGCGCTTCAACCCGCGCGCCTTCAACGCGCCGAGCAGCGTTACCAGAATCCGCGCCCCGGACGCACCGATCGGATGCCCCAGCGCACACGCACCGCCATTCACATTCACCTTGTCGTGCGGCAGATCGTGCTCGCGCATCGCGGCCATCGTCACCACGGCGAAGGCTTCGTTGATCTCGTACAGATCCACGTCCCCCGCGCGCCAGCCGTTCTTCTCGAACAGCGCGCGAATCGCCCCAACGGGCGCCGTCGTAAACAGCGCCGGCTGTTGTGCGAACGTGCTGTGCCCGACGACCCGCGCGAGCGGCGACACCCCCAGCCGCTCCGCCGTCGATTCACGCATCATCACGAGCGCGGCCGCGCCATCGGAGATCGACGACGAATTGGCCGCCGTCACCGTGCCGTCCTTCGCGAACGCCGGCTTGAGCGACGGGATCTTCTCCACGTTCGCCTTGAACGGCTGCTCGTCGCGCTGGATCACGACGTCGCCTTTCCTGCCCTGCACCGTCACCGGCGCGATCTCCCAGCCGAACGAACCGTCTTCGTTCGCCCGCCGCGCGCGGTTGAGCGATTCGATCGCGAACGCATCCTGCGATTCGCGCGAGAACGCATACGATGACGCACACTGCTCCGCGAACGTGCCCATCAGACGGCCTTTCTCATACGCGTCCTCGAGTCCGTCGAGGAACATGTGGTCCAGCACCTGGCCGTGTCCCATGCGCATGCCGCCGCGCGCCTTCGGCAGCAGATACGGCGCGTTGGTCATGCTCTCCATCCCGCCCGCGACGATCACCTCGGCCGAGCCCGCCAGCAGCATGTCGTGCGCGAACATCGCGGCGCGCATGCCCGAGCCGCACATCTTGTTGATGGTCGTGCAGCCGGTGGCGAGCGGCAGGCCGGCGCCGAGCGCCGCCTGACGTGCGGGCGCCTGCCCCTGTCCGGCCGGCAGCACGCAGCCCATGATCGCTTCCTGGATCTGCTCGGGCGCGATGCCGGCACGCTCGCGCGCCGCGGCGATCGCCGCCGCGCCCAGCTGCGCCGCCGTCAGCGACGCGAATTCGCCCTGAAACGCGGCCATCGGCGTACGCGCCGCTGCCACGATGACTACCGGATCCCTGCGTGTCTCACTCATGTTTGAGCTCCTTGATGACGCCTTGAATGACGGAGGGAACGTCGCCCAGACGCGCGGCCTGCGCCGCATCGGACGCGAGGACGTCGTTCTCCGCGGAATGCGCGCCGCTGCGGCTCATCGCGGCGATGCACGACTGATACACCGGATCGACCTCGGCCGGCGCGCTGATCATCATGCCCATGTTGCGCAGCCGGCCATCGTGCACGCCGTAGGTCCAGCCATGCACGGTGAGCGTCTGGCCGCGCGCCCATGCATCGCCGACGATGGTCGTGCGGCACACGTTGATGGCCTGCTCGATCGTGTTCAACTCCACCAGCCGGCGATGCCGCGCCTCGCCCATCGGCCATTCGTCGAGCAGCGCGGCGTGCTTCTCGCGCACGTCCTCGACATGACGCAGCCAGTTGTCGGCAAGGCCCACGCGCCGGCCCACCAGCGCCGCGCCCACGCCCGAGCAGCCGTAGTGACCGACGACCATGATGTGCTTCACCTTCAGCACATCGACGGCGAACTGGATCACCGACAAGGCATTGAGATCCGAGTGCACCACCACGTTCGCGATGTTCCGGTGCACGAACACCTCGCCCGGCGGCAAGCCGATGATCTGATTGGCCGGCACGCGCGAGTCCGAGCAGCCGATCCACAGATACTCGGGCGCCTGCTGATGCGCGAGGCGCTGGAAGAACTCGGCGTCTTCCGCCAGCTTGCGCTCGACCCAGCTCTGGTTATTCGAGAACAGATGGGCGAGGGGATTGGAAGCGTCGTCGTGGTCGTGATTGGAGTTCATGTTCGATAGTCGATGCAGGGATGCGCGGCCTTCAGGCGCCGGGCGCATCCGTTCGACCGGATGCGCCGAACCGTTCCGGATAGCGGACGCAGAATCGGACATCCCGGTCATAGGGAAAAAAGTCGGCGAGTTCGCCACGCAGCAACTGCTCCTTGTGACGCTGCCAGAGCGCGGGATCGAAGAAATCCGCGTGATGGCGCATGAACGCTGCGCGCACGCGCGGATCGCCGAGCAGAAACGTGCCGTACGTCTCGGGAAAGATGTCGTGCGGCCCGACGGTATACCACGGTTCGCCGGACAGCTCGTCTTCCTCGTGGCGCGGCGGCGGCACGCGGCGGACGTTGCAGTCAGTCAGGTACTCGATTTCATCGTAGTCGTAGAACACCACGCGGCCATGACGCGTCACGCCGAAGTTCTTGTACAGCATGTCGCCGGGGAAGATGTTCGCCTGGATCAGCTGCTTGATCGCGTCGCCGTATTCCTTGATGCCGTGCTCGATCGCTTCGTCGCTGCCGTTCTGCAGGAACAGGTTGAGCGGCACCATGCGGCGCTCGATATATACATGGCGGATCACCAGGTTGTTCCCTTCATATTCGATCATCGACGGCGCGTCGCGCTCCAGTTCGCGGATCAGCGCGTCGTCGAGGCGCGCGAGCGGCAGCGCGACGCTCGAATATTCGAGCGTGTCGGCCATGCGGCCGAGGCGGTCGTGCCGTTTCACGAGCTGATAGCGGTCCTGGATCTTTTCGCGCGTGGTTTCCTTCGGCGGCGGGAACGCGTCCTTGATGAGCTTGAACACATACGGAAACGAGGGCAGCGTGAAGACGATCATCACGAGGCCCTTGATGCCGGGCGCGACGATGAAGCGGTCGCTCGAATGCGACAGATGGTGCAGCAGGTCGCGATAGAAATCGTTCTTGCCCTGCTTCTGCAAGCCGACCGACGTGTAGATCTCGGCCTTCGGCTTGCGCGGCATGATGGTGCTCAGGAACTGCACGAACGCGGACGGCACTTCCATGTCAACCAGAAAATACGAGTGCGAGAAGCTGAAGATGATCAGCACCTGCTCGGGCGACAGCAGCACGGTATCGAGCGCGAGCTGCCCGGGGTGCGCATGACGGATCGCGATGGTGAACGGCAGCAGCGCATCGCCGTTGATGATGCGGCCCACGATATACGCCGCCTTGTTGCGGAAGAACAGCGACGACAGCACATGAATCTGGAAGTTGGGCGCGGGCGTGAGCGTGCCGAATGCGTCGCGCAGCGCCGCCAGGATGCACTGCACGTCGCGCGTCAGGTCCTCGAACGGCGTCTCCAGCTGGAAGTTCGTGACGATGCGTTCGAGCGTCCCGGCAAGCCCGTCCTTCTCCGGGTAATACGCGCGATACGTGGGCTTCGCGGCGGGCTCGTCGTTCTCGATGTATTCCGTCGAGATTGCGGGCCGCACGAAGATGAAGTCGTTGTTGAAGTACGAGCGATGCAGGATCTTGCAGCACACCGAGTTGAAGAAGGTCTCGGCGCACTCGGGTTGACGGTGTGTCGTCAACAGGCCGATGTAGTGCAGCTTGATCTGCTGCCAGACGTCGTCATCGATGTTCTCGGCGTCATATTCGTCCTCGAGCCGCATCACGCATTCCGCCACGCGCTCGTCGTAGGACGCGATGCGATCGCGCGCCAACTGCTGCAAGGCCGGCCAGTCGCCGCGCTCGAACAGCGGCTTGGCGCGGATGGCGGCGTCGCGGAACACGCGGTAATGGCGATCGAATCCTTCGAGCATCGTCTGCGCGACGTCGAAGCCGATTTGCGACGAGAGCAGCTTGGGGAAGTGATTCATGCCGGCGTGCGCCTCCGATGCAATCAGTTCATGCCGCCCTGGGCTTGCGCGGACGCTTTTCCGTGCCCGCCGTGAGCAGCGCGCGGCCCTGTTCCTCGTAGGCGGCGAGTTCGGCCAGCGTCGTGTTCAGGTCTTCCAGCTGACGTTCGAGCACTTCCCGGTGCGCCGCGATGGTATCGACGAAAGCCTGCAGCTGCGTGTTCGTGCCGGTGGGCGAGTCGTACAGATCGAGCAGCGTGCGGATTTCCGATAGCGTGAAGCCGAGGCGCTTGCCGCGCAACGTGAGCTTCAGACGCGTGCGGTCGCGCGGCGAATACACGCGCCGCAAGCCGTTCGACCCCGCGCGCTGCGGCGCGAGCAAGCCCTGATCTTCGTAGAAACGAATGGCGCGCGGCGTGACGTCGAACTCGCGCGCCAGGTCGGTGATGGTGTAGTGCGTCGGTTGAGTCATCGCGGCCGGCAGCGCAAAAGCGCACGCAACGTTAGAATGGACGTTTACGTTATCGTCAACTTCGCCAGATTGCAACGCGGCGCAAACCCGGAGGCAAGGACCGAATGAACGCACTCGAAAGCCAGCTCGACTATGTTTTTGCGGACGAATTGCCGGAGGCCGGCGGCGTCAAGGAAGTCGCGCCGGGTGTGTTCTGGCTGCGCATGGCGTTGCCGTTCGCACTCGATCACATCAACCTCTGGCTGCTGCGTGACGAGATCGACGGCGAGCAGGGCTGGACCGTGGTCGATTGCGGGATTTCGAACGAGACCATTCGCGCGAACTGGGAACGGGTGTTCGATACCGTGCTCGATGGCCTACCGGTGCTGCGTGTGATCGTCACGCACTGTCATCCGGACCATCTTGGCCTCGCCGACTGGATCTGCAAGGGCGGCGACAGGCAGCGCTGGAACGTGCGCTTGTGGATTTCGCTCGGCGAGTATGCGATGGGCCGCGTGATGGCCGCGGGCGACGGCTCGAATGCGGGCGGCGAGCGCGCGGCGGCGCATTTCGCGGCGCACGGCCTGACCGACGAAGCCTCGCTCGACGCGCTGCGCAAGCGCGACAGCTACTATCCGACCCTGGTCCCTTCCATTCCGCATGAATACCGCCGCATTCGCGACAACGATGTCATCCGCATCGGCGGGCGCGACTGGACGGTGGTCGCGGGCTTCGGCCATTCGCCGGAGCATAGCGCGCTGTTCTGCGCGGCGGACAAGCTGCTGATTTCAGGCGACATGGTGTTGCCGCGCATCTCGACGAACGTCTCCGTGTTCGCGCTGGAACCGGAAAGCAATCCGCTGGCGCTGTTTCTGGAATCGCTTGGCCGCTACGAGCCGATGCCCGCGGAGACGCTCGCGCTGCCGTCACACGGCAAGCCGTTTCGGGGCGTGCGGACGCGCATCGCGCAACTGCGCGACCATCATCGCGCGCGTCTGGCGGAAGTGCGCGAGGCGTGCATGGAGAAGCCGTGCAGCGCCGCCGATATCGTGCCGTTAATGTTCAAGCGCAAGCTCGACATCCATCAGATGACGTTCGCGCTCGGCGAGGCGCTTGCGCACCTGCATGTGCTCTGGCTCGATGGAACGCTCAGGCGCCAGACCGGCGATGACGGTGTGATCCGCTTCGCGCCGGCCTGACCGGCATTTACTGCACCGACACGCCACCCAGGTTCAGCCGCCCGAACGGGCTCACGTTGAAGCCGCTGACGTTGGCGCGCGTGAGTGCGGCGGCAGTCGGATAGACGAGCGGAATCCACAGCGCCTGATCGTGAATGATCTTCTGCGCGCCATCGTACGACTGCGTGCGTTTGGCGACATCCGGCGTCGCCTTGCCGTCGGCGATGAGCTTGTCGAGTTGCGGGTCGCAGTAGCGCGCGAAGTTGATGCCGGACTTCACCGCGTTGCAACTGAACAGCGGCGACAGATAGTTGTCGGGGTCGCCGTTGTCGCCCGCCCAGCCCATGAAGAGCATGTCGTGCTGGCCGAGCTTCGCCGAGCGGATCAGCTCACCCCACTCGATCACTTTCACCTGCGCCTTCACGCCGATCTTCGCCAGGTCGGCCTGCAGCAACTCGGCGCCGACCTTCGGATTCGGGTTCAGCACGCTGCCGTTCGGACGCACCCAGATGGTCGTGTCGAAGCCGTTCGGAAAGCCCGCTTCGGCGAGCAGCTTCTTCGCGGCATCGGGCGAGTATTTGTAGGCCGCGATGTTCTTGTCGTAGCTCCACGTGTTCGGCGGATACGGATTCACCGCGGCCGTGCCGGTGTTGTCGAACACGGTCTTCATGTAGGTCGTGCGATCGAACGCCATGTTGATCGCCTGCCGCACCTTGGGATTGTCGAGCGGCTTCTTCTCCGTATTGAGCGCAACGAACGCGGTCATGAAGGCCGGCGTTTCGCTCACTTTCAGCGCGTGGTCCTTCTTTGCGTCGGTGACGTCCTGCGGCTTCGGCGAAAGCGCGATCTGGCATTCACCCGCCTTGATCTTCTGCGCGCGCACGGCCGCGTCCGGCGTGATCGCGTAGATCAGCCGGTCGATCTTCGGCTTCGGTCCCCAGTAGGCCGGGTTCACGTCGTAACGGATCACCGAGTCCTTCGTATAGCTCTTCAGCGCGAACGGACCGGTGCCCACCGGCTTGCTGTTCAGGTCGGTCTGCTGGTTCGCCTTCAGCAGCTTGTCAGCGTATTCGGCCGAATAGATGGAGGCGAAACCCATCGTGAGGATCGGCACGAAGGTGGCGTTGGGCTCGTTGAGTTCGAATTTCACGGTGTGGTCATCGACCTTCGTCACGGCCTTGATGAGCTTCACGAGGCCCATCGACTGCGCATGCGGAAAACCGCTTGCGCCCGCGATCTTGTGCCACGGATTGCTGTCGTCGAGCATGCGCGAGAAGGTGAACACGACGTCGTCGGCGTCGAGCGCCCGCGTCGGCTTGAACCATTCGGTCGTCTGGAACTGCACGTTCGGACGCAGATGGAAGGTGTAGGTGAGGCCGTCGCTGCTTACGTCCCACTTCTCGGCGAGCGCGGGCGCGACCTTCTTCGCGGCTTCGTCGTAGGCGACGAGCGTGTTGAAGATGACATCGGCGGAAGCGTTGGTGGTCACGAGCGAATTGAACTGCACGACGTCGAAGCCGTCCGGGCTCGCTTCGGTGCAGATGGTGAGCGGCTTGGACAGCGCGATGCCCGGCGCGGCGAGCAGGATGGCCGCGGCAGCGGCGGCGACGAGTGTCAGGCGCATGAGATCTCCCGTGACCCGATGGTCACACGGCGTTTCGTTCTTGTTGGCGGATCAGGTCCGATGACGGTCGGCAGGCGCAGCAAGCAGCGCGCCCGGCGCGGCCGGCGCGGCCGGCGCGGCCGGCGCGGCCGGCGCGGCCAGCATAGCGAATGCTCGTTGCATCGACAACGATTCGATCCGCATACGCATATTCCTGCCATGAGCCAGGCGAGAAGGCGCGGCTTGCCGAAACCGGAGGCATCGGGCTACACTTGCGCCGTCTTTGGGGAGTAGCCTTCCTTCGTGCGCGAAGGAGAACGCGTCAACATCCTCGGCCCTGCTGCCGTGGCGCGTTCGACCGGACCGGTTTGGCGAGACCATCGATGCACTGCGTCGTTCCTGGCCGGACGGCGCGTGGTGCATCGTGGTTCGCTCAGCGTCCGGCCGTGGAAAGATCGTGTCCCTACAACTACAACGTCTCCTTCTCACGCGTCTTTCGGCGCTTCCGCCGCGTTCGTCGCATTGCTTCATGCGAGGTGCCGCATGACGATGCTCTTCATCGAACTCGCACTGATGCTCGCGATCATCCTGATCGCGTCCGAACTCTTCACCAACGCGCTCGAACATCTCGGCGAGCGGCTCGGCATTTCCGAAGGCGTGACCGGCTCGCTGTTCGCTGCCGTCGGCACCGCGCTGCCCGAAACCACGGTGCCGATCATCGCCTTGCTCGGCGGCACGCCCAGTCGCGCGGTCAACGAGGAAATCGGCGTCGGCGCGATTCTCGGTGCGCCGCTGATGCTCGCAACGCTCTCCACCTGCCTGATGACGATTGCGGTGCTCAAGTCGCGCGGCTTGCAAGGACGGATCGTGCCGGAGCGCAGCGGCTTCACGCGGGATCTCAACTTCTTCCTGTTTGCGTTTTTGATCGCGTGCGCGGCGATGTTCGTCCCGCATCACGCATGGCCCGTGCGGGCGATGTTCGCGGCGGGCCTCGTCGGGCTATACGTCTTGTATGTCATCTCGACGTTCAGGGCCTCGGCGAACCTGGTCGAAAGCGGACACGGCACCGAAGCGCCTGAGGCGCTGTTCGCTTCGCGCCTGGGATTGAAGACGTCCATGGGCAGCATCATGCTGCAGTTCCTGGTCGGCATCGTGTTGCTGGTGGGCGGCGCGAAGGGCTTCATTCACGGCGTCGAAGGGGTGTCGCAGGCGCTTGGAATCTCCGCGCTGCTGCTGTCGCTGATCATCATTCCGATCGCCACCGAATTGCCCGAGAAGGTGAACAGCATCCTGTGGGCGCGCAGAGGGAAGGACACGCTCGCGTTCGGCAACATCACGGGCGCGATGGTGTTCCAGGGCACCTTGCTGCCCGCGATCGGCATCATGCTGACGCCGTGGGAACCGCGTGTCGAAGTGCTGACCGGCGTGTTGATCACGCTGGCGGCGGCGGCGTGGCTGCGCCTCAATGCGAAGCCGAATGGCGTGGTGCTGTGGGCGCTGCTCGGGAACGGCGTGCTGTATGCGGCGTATCTGGCGCTGACGCTGGGTCGATAAAGCCCGACAGCTCAAGCCCCGCCACAAATAAGAATGCCCGCGCGAGGCGGGCATCAAGAGCGAAGCAGCGCGCCCGACATCGGCGCGTTGTTCTTGTTGTTCTTGTGTTATCGGCGCGGCAGCTGAAAACTTTAGAAGCGCGCGGCTTGTTGATAGCGGCTTGCGGCCTTGGCGCCGTCCATCGAACGGCGATAGTTCGCGGCGAGCGCCGTCTGCGCCATCTGCGCGCGCGATGCAACGGCATCGATGCTCGCCTGGATCTTGCGGATGACCGCGAGCGACTCCGCCGGCTGCTCGGCCCGCAGCGCCATGACGAGCGGTGCGCGCGCTTCGGTCAGCTCGGCGGCGCGCGCCCAGTCTTCGTTGCCCACTGCCGTTTCGATGGCCTCGGTCAGCGACCAGGCTTCCTGAATCAGTTCGTGCTGGTTCATGTCCGGTCCTTAGCTCTTGTTGGTGGCCAGCGCGCCGGCGCTGTTGGTGCCGCCGAAGAGGGCGGTCAGATAGCTCGACTGCGTGGCCATCGACGACATCAACGAGTTGAGCGCCGTGAACTGGTCGTTGTACGAGGTGGTCAGCTGCGCGGTGTACGCGGTGAGCTGCGTCTGCTGATCGGCGATGCTGGTCAGGTCGTCGTTGAGCGCGGTCGTGCGCGTGTCGATGATGCCGCCGGTCTGCAGGAACGCCGTCAGGCTCGTGTTCAACTGCGCGGCCACGCCGTCGGTCGTGTTGAAGAGCGAGGCGACCGTGCCGCTGCTGTTGGTGAGCGCGTTGGTGAGCGCGTCTTCGTCGGTCGAAAGCGTGCCGTCCGGCTGCAGCGTGATGCCGATCGACGCCAGGTTCACCTTGCCCGTGCCGACGCCGATGCCCTTGCTGATCGTGCTGGAGATCGTATTCTTGATGGTGTTCATCATCGAGTCGCCGAGCAGCGCGCCTTGCGAGCTGGCGGTCGAATCGAACGACGTCAGCGACGACGCCGTGCTGATGAAGTTGTTGTAGGCGGTGACGAAGGCATCGATGGCGGTCTTCTGGCCGGTGACGTCCTGGCCGATCGTGAGCGTCTGCGTCGTGCCGACGGAGTCCGCGGTGATGTTCATCGTGACGCCCGTCACCGCTTCCTTGATCGTGTTGCTCGAACTCGTGACCGGCGTGCCGGCCACCGTCAGGTGCGAGTCCACCCCCGCGCTGGATTGCGTCCAGCCGTTGGTGCTGCTGATGGTGGTGTGTTCGGGAACGGTGATGGTCTTGGTCGGGTCGGTCGGGTCCGGATCGGTGGTCGTGGTGGACGAGCTGACCTGAAGCTTGTTGATGGCGGAGGTGCTGCTGTCCGCGGTGACATCGACGCCGATCTGATTGCCGAGACCCGTCGACGTGGAGCGCAGCACGAGGTGCGCGCCGTCCGAGCCGTTGACGATGGTCGCGGTGACGCCGGGATTGTCGGACGCCGAGTTGATCGCCGACACGATGCCCGACAGCGTGTTGTTGCTGCTGTCGAGCTTGATGGTGCTGCTGTTGTTGCCGACCTTCAGCGTGATCGAGCCGGTGCCGAGCGCGTCGGTGGTCGAGAACGTGCCGGACGTGAGCGATTGCGCCGAAGCGATGTTCTGTACGTTGACCGCATAGCTGCCGGCGACGGCCGTGGTGTCGGCGCTGCCGGTGAGGCCCTTGCCGTCGGCGGTGGCGGTGAACGAGCCGAGCGTCTTGCCGTTGGCGAGATTCGTGATCGAGCTTTGCAGCAGCGACAGCACGGACTTGAGCGTGCCGATCGCGGTGAGCTGCGTATTGTCGGCGGTCTTCTTGTTGTTGAGCGCGTCGGTCTGGCCTGCGACCTTCGCGTTGACGATCGCGGTGACGAGCGAGTTCACGTCCATCGTCGAGTTGGTGGAACCGCTGATGATCGACTGTGCGGCCTGTTGTACGGCGCTGGTCGGATCGACAGTGGAACCCGATGTCGTGGCTACGGTGGTCATGTGTGCTCCGCTCGTATTACTTCGCGATCGTTTGGAATGAGGCGGAAGTCGTCATCTTCCGAAAACGCGCACAGGGAGACGAGCTCCCTTTGCGCTGACTGCTTTGCTGCTTTGCTGCTTTGTTGCTTCCGGCGCGCATTGTACTGGCTGATGCGCGCCGGTTACAGCGTCGGCCGTGATGCTTAGCCGAGGAGCTTCAGAACTTGCTGGGGCATCGAGTTCGCTTGAGCCAGCACCGAGATACCAGCTTGTTGCAGCACTTGAGCCTTCGACAGGTTCGCGGTTTCCTGCGCGAAGTTCGCGTCGGTGATCTGCGACTGTGCCGACGACAGGTTGGTCGACTGAGCCGTCTGCGTCGAAGCGATCGACGAGAAACGGTTCTGTGCGGCGCCGAGGTCAGCTTGAATCGAGTTGACGCTGTCGAGGGCGTTGTCGATCGATTCGATCGCCAGGTTCGCGCCGTTGGCCTTCGTCAGGTCGATGTCGGAGACCTTCGGGGGAACGTTCTGCGCATTGGCTTGAGCGATGCCGTCAGCGGCGCCCGTGGCGTTTGCGTTGTCCGCAAGCGCGCCCTTGCCGGTCAGCGTGCCGCCGGTCGTGTCGAACAGACCGGTCACCGACGCGCTGATGTCGGTTTCCGCGCCGTTTGCATCCACACCCTTGAAGGTGAAGCCGCCAGCGCCGTCGCCATAGATGTTGACGCTGCTGTAGGCCGGCGTGTCTGCCGAGCCAGCGACCGTGCCATCGGCCTTGAGCGAGATCGACACGCTGCCGAGCTTGGTCGTCGGCGAGGTCGTGGTGGCGGTGGCGACGTTAGCTGCGTCGTTCTGAACGGCCGTGATGTCCGTTTGGTCCGCGCCGCCGGTGGTCGTCGTCAGCGCCGTGCCCGTCAGGGTTGCGACACCGCCGGCATTGGGCGTTTGCGTGAAGAGCTTGCTTGCGTCGGCCGTGGACAGGTACGAGCCGCTTTCCGTGCCGTTGGCGACCGTCTTGAACTTGTAGCCGCCGTTGCCATCGGCATAGACATTGATGCCGGTGATGTCCGTGGCTGCACCCGTGCCCGCGCCCGACAGATCCGGAAGCAGACCGTTCGCATCGAGGTCGATCGTTGCGCCGAGCTTCGTGTCGGCGGCGGCATACGTCGTCGTCGTCGTTTGCACGTTCGCAGCCGAGGCGGCCTTGATTGCAGCCGTTTGGGTCGTCGAGGCGCCAACCAGCGCACCCTTTGCCGTCAGCGAGAGCGCCGTGCCCGTGCCGGTGGTCGTACCCGAGAACAGGGCGGTCGTTGCCGCGCTCGACAGCGCCTGGTTGTTCTGGTCGGTGAACGTGAAGCCGCCCTTGCCGTCAGCCAGCACGTTGATCGACGTGATGTCGGCCTTGGCCGTACCCGTCGTTGCAGCACCCGCGCTCGTCAGGCTCAGGCCCGACAGCGTGCCGATCGTCGCGCCCTTCTGCGGCAGACCGCCACCGAGTTGAGCAGCCGACACGCCGTTGCTCAGATCGATACCGATGGTCTGGCCGACGTTCGCGCCAACCTGGAACGACACGGTGCCAGCCGAGCCGTCGAGCACGTTCGTGCCGTTGTAGGTCGTTTGCGAAGCAATACGGTTCACTTCAGCGATACGCTGCGTCACTTCCTTTTGCAGCGAAGCCTGGTCGCTCGACGAGAGCGAGCCGCTCGAAGCCTGCACGGCCAGCTGGCGAATACGTTGCAGGTTGTCCGAGATCTGCGACAGGCCCGAAGCAGCCGTCTGGGTCATCGAGACGCCGTCGTTGGCGTTCGACACACCTTGGTTCAAACCGTTGATCTGCGAGGTCATGCGCGAGGCGATGGCCTGGCCTGCTGCATCGTCGGCCGCGCTGTTGATGCGCTTGCCCGACGAGAGGCGGGTGATCGCCGAAGACAGCGCGCTTTGCGTGCTGTTGAGGTTCTGCTGAGCAACCAGCGAGTTGATATTGCTATTGATACCGATCATTTGTTCTCTCCTGGGAGACTAATCTGGCTTTGGCTAATGGCACCGAGTTGTTGCCTGGCGGTCCTGCGCTCGGTGATAGCCGGCCGCCTACTTGAGGTTATCGGGCCACTCGAAAAAAACTTAAGGCCGGGCTAACCGATTTGTGTAACGAATAGTGTCGAAAGCCTTCGAAGGCCCGCCCAGCAAGCCTTCCGAATCACGCGTATGCTTTTTAGTCCCTCTTCCACGCGGATTCGGAGCATTCATGCAGACACGTAATGTCGGTATATCGGAATTGAAAGTTGCGCCTTTAGTTTTTGGCGGCAATGTATTTGGCTGGACCGCCGATGAACGCACGTCGTTTTCCATCCTCGATGCATTTGTCGACCACGGTCTCAATTTCATCGATACCGCCGACGTTTATTCCGCCTGGGTCGAAGGTCATCAGGGCGGTGAATCCGAGACGATCATCGGCAAGTGGTTCAAGGAGAGCGGCAAGCGCCACAAGATCGTGCTCGCGACGAAGGTGGGCAAGCTCAGCACGCGCCCGGGGCTGACGGCGGCGAACATCGCCGCGGCCGTCGACGATTCGCTCCGACGCCTGAAGACCGATTACATCGATGTCTATTTCTCGCATCACGATGACGAGGCCACCCCGCTCGACGAGACGCTCAACGCCTATCAGAAGCTGATCCAGGCGGGGAAGGTGAGGGTGATCGGCGCGTCGAACTATACGGGCGAGCGCCTGGAGGAAGCCTTGAAGGTCGCGAAGGATTCGGGCCTGCCCGCCTATCAGATCCTTCAGCCGGAATACAACTTGTACGATCGCGAAGGCTATGAGACCGGACTCGAGCCGGTCGTGCAGAAAAATGACGTGGCAGTCGTGCCTTACTACGCGCTCGCAAGCGGCTTTCTGTCGGGCAAGTACCGCTCGAAGGCGGATACGCAGAACAAGGCGCGCGGCTCGCGCGTCGAGAAATATCTGGATGCACGCGGCCTGAAAATCCTTGATGCACTCGACGAAGTCGCGAAGCGCAACGACACGACACCCGCGACGATCGCGCTCGCGTGGCTCATCGCGCGGCCAAGTATCACGGCGCCGATCGCGAGCGCCACGTCCGTGGCACAACTGGAAAGCCTCGCGGCCGCGACGCGCCTTGCGCTGTCGGGCGAGGATGTCGAACTCCTCGACGAAGCCAGTGCGTGGCAGAAATAATCTGTCACATCAAGGAGTTGGGCGGTGTGAAGAGTTGGCAGCGGCGCGCTGTTCTGGTAACATCGCGCCCGAATCGAGAAATGTGCCCGATTTCCTGCCTTCGCAGCCGAATGACACCGTCAACATCGACAACGTCACACTCCGGCGGCGAACGGCTCCGAAACGCGCGTTCACGTCGTTCTTTCGAATGCGCATGCCGCTTCGGCGGCTGAATCCCAACTCTCTCTGTTCCGGCCTCCGTGGCCGCTTTGCTCGTGTCCGTCGCGGCGGGCTGTCTGGTGTGATCCAGCGCCGCGTCCGGTGGACGATCGGAGTGCCGGGGCGCGGCGATTTTGTCGTCGCGCGCTTAGAAATACGTTTAGCAAACCAGGATTTACATGACCACTATCGTCCTCAAAGAAAACGAGCCGTTCGATGTCGCGATTCGGCGTTTCCGCCGCACCATCGAGCGCAACGGCACCATCGCCGAACTGCGCGAGCGCCAGTCGTACGAAAAGCCGACCACCGCGCGCAAGCGCAAGAAGGCAGCTGCCGTCGCGCGTCTGCGCAAGCGCCTGCGCAGCCAGATGCTGCCGAAGAAGATGCACTAAGCATCGCGTGCAAGTCGGGGAGCCGCAATTCCTCGGCTTGCATGGCAAAAAGGCGGTGCGACCCGTGAGGGCGCACCGCCTTGTTGCTTGTACGTGAGAGAAACCGGCGTCAGACGAACGCGTGCCGCCTGCCGAGCGCCGCCAGCAGATGCGGCCACTCTTCCACGTCGGCGTCGTCGTGAACCTGTTCGAGTTCGATCAGCAAATCAATGATGTTGGGATCGTAGGCGTTCACATTCGACGCGTAGAGCGCGCGCATCAGCTCGCCATCCTGCGCATGCCGGTAGTAGGAAATGCCGACACCTTCCAGCGCCGCCTCGTACAGATCGTCACGCACGAGCGAACCAATCGCGCACTTGCGGCCTTCCGGACTGCGCAGGCGGCAGGATCCATTGTCATCTTCGGACACCGCGCGCTGGGTCAGCAAATGCGTGCTGACGCGGTCGTAAATGTCCTTCGGGCTCAACATCTTCATCGGGCTCAACATCACTACACCTACTGTGCTCAGGCAGCCGTTTTCAGAAGTTCGGCCGAAAGCCCGAACTGACGTGCGATCGACGAAAGACGCTCGCGCCATTCCCACTTGCCGAAGACGTCGTGCACGTTCTGCAGGCAAGAGAGCAATTCGACGGTATTGGGATCGAACACGTTGATGCGCGCACGTAGCAGCGCGCGCTTGAGCGCCGCGACACCGACATCCATATAGGCCGGCACATGCTCGGGCGGTTTTGCGATGTAGCGGATGGGCACGCCTTCCATCGCCGTGATGTAGTCGCGCGGCCTGATGAACCGGCCGACAGGGCAGCCGCCGCAGTAACCGCGATAGGCGCCGCCGCCATGCGGGAGCAATGCGGCTTGTCCCTGCATGAACAGATGCTGTACGGCGCTGTTGAAAATCTCCTGATGGGTCAGGAAGTTCAAGCTTTTCATGATCTTCTCCCCTGCGCCCCTGCGCAGCGGCCATGCGTTTGAATTCGAGAACCTGCACCTGCTGCTCCGGAACGGCGGCGTTGTTGCGATGTCCAGCAACATAAAAAAACGCTGATGCCCTCCGGTCACTGCTTCGAACACGGCGCTTTTCCCGGCCTGGGCGTTCGGTCTCACTGTCGCCCTGTGTGCTCGCGTCGGATTTCTACACTCGATGAACGATCCGTACACCGTCTTTATAACGGTTCGGCCCGGTAAAAAGGTGCGCCAGCGCACGCGAGGACGCCATTTTTACACGTACCGTACGTTCGTGCAGTGCGGAAAACCCGGTCAAATGCCTTGCTGTTCGGGGTTTCGCGCGTGCTTCACTGCAAAAAAACACGCTTCCATCAGGACTTTCCCTAGCAAAGAACAATCGCCCTCGAAAATGTGGCCAAAACAGCTAAAAGTTGCCGCGCGTGTTGACTTCACTTCGACCTTGGCGACGCGCTCTTGCGTCTGGTTCTGGCAAAGGTCCGCGCGATGCATTCGGCCGCGTGATCGTTGACCATGCCGGTCGCTTGCATGAAGGCATAGCAGATGGTCGTGCCGACGAACTTGCAGCCGTACTGCTTGAGGGCGCGGCTCAGGGCATCCGACTCGGGTGTCGAGGCGGGCGTGGGATGCTTCGCGTCGCGCGGGGTATCGATGGTGACGCCGTCGACAAACGACCAGACGAACTCCGCGAACGACCCGTGCTCTTTCTGGATCTGCAGGACCGCGCGCGCGTTGAGCACCGCTGACGTCACCTTCGCGCGATTGCGCACGATGCGCGCGTCCTGCACGAGCCGCTCGATGTCCTCATCCGTGAAGCGTGCCACGCGCCCGATGTCGAAATTCGCGAACAAGGCGCGGTATCCGTCGCGCTTGTTGAGGATGGTCGACCAGGACAATCCCGCCTGCGCGCCCTCGAGTACCAGCATCTCGAACAGATGCTGGTCGTCGCGCGACGGCACGCCCCATTCATGGTCGTGGTAGTCGATCATCGCGTCGGTGGTTGCCCACGCGCAGCGGGCGGGTTGGGTGTCTGCCATGTGCGGTTCCCGGTGGTCATCAAGGTCGCGTCAGCATAGCGGAACGTTCTCGTCCCGCCACCTCGTCCATTCGGCTAATTGGCGCAGGCCGCCGCGGCCGGTAAGCTGGTGTCCATGAAATCCATTTCGACTTTGACTTCCTCCACGGCAACGGACGCATTCCTGCTCGGCATTGATGGCGGCGGCAGCGGTACACGCGTGATCCTCGCGGACGCGCATGGCGTTGAGCTCGCACGCGCCAGCGGCGGCCCGTCGGGTCTCGGGCTCGGCGTCGAGCGGGCGTGGAAATCCATCGAGGACGCATGCCGTAGCGCGTTCACCAACGCGGCGCTGCCGTTCGACTGGCGTGCCTGCGCACTGGGCTGCGGCCTCGCCGGCGTGAACAACGCCGACTGGCTCACGGCCTTTCTTGCGGCCGCGCCCGAAGTGCGCGTGTTGCGTGTCGAGAGCGACGCCTACACCACCGTGGTCGGCGCACATGGCGGCGAACCTGGCGTGATCGTCGCACTGGGCACGGGCAGCATCGCGGCTTCGCTGGATCAGGAAGGAGTGTGTCGCATAGCCGGCGGCTACGGTTTTCCGAGCGGCGACGAGGCCAGCGGTGCCTGGCTCGGGCTGCGCGCAGTGGTTCATCTGCAGCGCGTGCTCGACGGCCGTGCCGCAGAAGACGGCTGGTCTCGTGAATTGCTCGCCCGAACCGGCGCGACGGATCGCGACAGTCTCGTCGTGTGGCTGTGCAACGCGAACCAGACCGCCTACGCCACGCTCGCACCCAGCGTCTTTGCGTTTCGCGATCATCCCGCTGCCGGACGGTTGCTCGCGCAGGCCGGCCAGGAAATCGAAGCGCTCGTGGCCGCGCTCGACCCGCACGGCGCCTTGCCGATTGCCTTGTGCGGCGGGCTCGCCGTTCCATACGAACCGTTTGTTTCGCTCGATCTGCGCGAGCGGATGCGCGCGCCGCGTGCGGATTCGGCTGCGGGCGCGCTTGAACTGGCGCGCCGGGCGGCGTCCGAGTCCGGAGAAGCAGCCGGCACTGCGCGATAAAATGGCGCACTTCGCGGCAGGTTCCCTCCGCTCATCGCTCCGCACAGGGCGCGCGCAACCAGGTATGCAGTGTACGCAGCGCACCCGGCGCCTGAGCCCACGACAAAGGCAGGCATGTACTCGGCCATCGCAACCGATCTCGACGGCACGCTTCTGAACAGCGACCACCAGCTCGATCCCTTCACCGCCGAAACCGTGCGCACGCTGGCCGCGCGCGGCGTGCCCATCGTCATTGCGACGGGACGGCATTATCGCGACGTCGCCGGCATTCGCGACGTGCTCGGCGTCGACGCGTATCTGATTACGTCGAACGGCGCGCGCGTGCATGCGCCGGGCGATCAGCGCATCTACTCGCGCGATCTCGACCCGGCCGCCGTACGGCGCCTCGTGCAGCCGGATCTCACGGGCACGCATGGGCGCGTCATCGTGAACCTGTTCGCCGACGACGCCTGGCTGATCGACCGCCATGCGCCCGAACTGCTGGTCTTTCACCAGGATTCGGGATTTAAGTATGAAGTGATGGATCTGCGCGAGCACGACGGCGAGAACATCGCGAAGGTGCTGTACATCGGCGAGCCGGCGGATCTCAAGGAAGTCGCGGCGAATCTGGAGCGCGAGTTTGGCGACTCGCTGTATGTCACCTATTCGCTGCCGGATTGTCTAGAAGTCATGACCTCCGACGTCTCGAAAGGCCGCGCGCTGCGTTTCGTGCTGGAGCGGCTCGACGTCGATCCGTCGCAGTGCGTTGCTTTCGGCGACAACATGAACGACATCGATCTGCTCGAAACCGCAGGGCATCCGTTCATGATGAACAACGCCAATCCGGACCTTATCAAGCGGCTGCCCGATGTGCCGCGCATCGGCAACAATTTCGAGGCGGGGGTTGCGCACCAGTTGCGCAAGCTGTTCGGGGTTCATGACGAGCTGGCCTCGCCGGGTTACCCGCAGGACTGAGCGCCGGACCCGGCGAAATGCAAGACGGGCGGCTGGTGTGGTCCAGCCGCCCGTCGCGCTTGAGTGGTCTCCCGCGAGTGGGGCATCCGCGTGCTTAGCCGCGATGTCCCCAGTTGTTGCCATAGCCGCGATGATCCCAGCCGGTGCGATTCCAGTGACCTTGATCACGGCCGTCGTGCCAGCGCGGTGCTTCATGACGGTAGTACGGCGCGCGGTACGCCGGCGCAACCGGGCGGACATAGACGGGAGCCGGGGCCACATAGGCAGGCGCGCCGAGCGACACGCCGATGTGCAGATCGCTGTGAGCCTGAGCGGCGCCGACTGCACCCATGGCAAGACCGGCGGCGACGAGCATGTGAGTGACGATGCGCTTCATTGTGTTTCTCCTTGAAGGCGACGTGTATGTCGCATGAGTCCAATGTACGGGCGCAGCGTCTTACACGCTTCGACGACTTGTTACCGGTTGCAAGGACGAAGTAAGGAGAAAATGAAACGCTCCGATTCGGAGAGTAGGCGTGTGAGGCCCGTCAGATGGGCCTCACACGGATGTGGTCTGCAGCAGATATTTAACGCCGCGGCAAATCATAAGCATGCTTCGTAATTCGGCATTACATTTGTCGCGCCGGTTTAATCGTTCGGGTCTTCGAAGAGCGTGTCGCTCAGCCTTAATCGGCTTCGCGAGCAGTCTCCGCGAGCGGAAAACCCACCGTTTTCGGGTTGCTGCGGACCTCGGAAGGCTCCTGGCGGAATGCCTGACGCGTAAGCGAGGGATAGACCAGCCCAGCGATGATCGCGCCGACGATGGGCGCAATCCAGAACAGCCACAGCTGATCCAGCGCCCAGCCGCCGACGAAGAACGCCTGGCTGGTCGAACGCGCGGGATTGACCGACGTATTGGTCACCGGGATCGAGATCAGGTGAATGAGTGTCAGGCACAGGCCGATGGCAAGCGGCGCGAAGCCTTTGGGCGCCCGGTCGTCGGTGGCGCCGAGGATCACGAAGACAAAGAAGAAGGTCATGGCGATTTCGCAGATCAGCGCGGCGATCATCGTGAAATGTCCCGGCGAGTGCTCGCCAAAGCCATTGGCGGCGAAGCCGCTCAGCGAGAAATCGAAACTCGGGCTGCCGATGGCGATCAGGTAGAGCACCCACGCCCCCAACGTCGCGCCGATCACCTGGGCAACGATATACGGCACGAGATCGCGCACGGGGAAGCGCCCCGCGGTGGCCAGGCCGATGCTCACGGCCGGATTCAGATGGCAGCCCGACACGTGACCGATGGCATACGCCATGGTCAGCACGGTGAGGCCAAATGCCAGCGCAACCCCCGCGAACCCGATCCCGAGCTCGGGGAAGGCAGCGGCAAGCACGGCGCTTCCACAGCCGCCCAGGATCAGCCAGAACGTACCGAAGATTTCGGCCCCAAGACGTTTCGATAAATTCATGTTTCCGCCTTTGTGAAATGTGAATTGCCGCTGTTTCGAAAAGAGCACTGAATGAGCGCATCGAGCGCAGTTTAAGCGCGCTTTATTTTGCAAATTGTCAAATTTGTTTGATAAATCGGCGAATTCACCACGTCTGGAAGAATTTTAGGATTGTTCGGTTACGGCCCCCTTCGCAAGCCTGAGACGAAAAAAAACCGCCCCGAAGGGCGGTTCTCGTTGCGGTCATCGAAGACCGCATGCGTGGGAAGGCTGCTTAGCCGACGGCAACCTGGCGCAGCACCGGACGCTTCGCGGCCTGAAGCATGGCGGTGTAGCTGTCGACGTAATTCTGCGCCATCGTCTGCGCGCTGAAGCGGCGTTCGAACTGCGCGCGAATCTCGGTGCGCGAGAGTTCGTCCAGACGCTGCAACGCGCCCACGGCACCTTGCACGTCCTCGCAGATGAAGCCGGTCACGCCATGGTCGATCACCTCGGGCACCGAACCGCGATTGAACGCGATCACCGGCGTGCCGCAAGCCATCGATTCGATCATCACCAGGCCAAACGGCTCGTTCCAGTCGATCGGAAACAGCAGGGCCTTGGCGCCCGACAGGAAATCCGGCTTCTGCGCTTCGTTGATCTCACCGATGAACTCGACGTCCGCATGCGACAGCAGCGGCTCGATCGTGGTCTTGAAATACTCCTGGTCGACCTTGTCCACCTTGGCGGCGATCTTCAGCGGCAGGCCGCTTTGCGCCGCGATCTTGATGGCCAGATCAGCACGCTTTTCCGGGCAAATACGGCCGAGGAACGCCAGGTATTCCGGCTTCTTGCTCGTTTGCGGCGTCAGCAGTTCATTCGGCAGACCGTGATACACCGTGTTCAGCCAGTTGGCCTGCGGCAACGGTCCGCGCTGGTTGTCGGAGATTGAAATCACGTTCGCCTTCGTGAACGTGTTGAAGATCGGCTGCAGTTCTGGCAGGTCGAGACGGCCGTGCAGCGTCGTCACGAACGGCGTGTCCAGCTGCGTGAACAGCGGGAACGGCATGTAATCAAGGTGGAAATGCAGCACGTCGAACTCGTGCGCGCGGCGGCGGACGGTTTCGAGCAGCAGCATGTGCGGCGCGAGAGCGTCGCGGATTGTCGGATCCAGACGCAGGGCGCGCGGCCATGCGGCTTCCAGGGTCGCCTTGGTTTGCGAATCGCCGCTGGCGAACAAGGTGACGTCGTGGCCCAGATCGACGAGTGCGTCGGTCAGGTACGACACTACCCGCTCAGTGCCGCCGTAGAACTTCGGGGGAACTGCTTCGTGCAACGGTGCAATTTGTGCGATTCGCATAACGTGACTCTCCTGTTTCGGGCAGAGCAGGCGCTTTCGCGTCAGGCTCGGGTCCCATGCCGGTGAAGGCGTCATTTAAGGCATCGCAGTCACGCTCCGGTCGAGCGCTCAACACATGCCATTTCGGGCGGGCCGCGCAGGTAAGACGCCGCCCGAGATCGGCCCGGAGATGAAGATTACATCTCGACCGGGTTATCCCTTACTGCTCATTATCGGGATCGAGAGCGGCATTTCACGTCATTTTTCAATCGCTTATCGTTGTTACAGCGCGAAACAATCGCTGTTACGAAGTCAGAAATTGCAGTGTTGTCAGCAATGTAGACGAATCACACATCTGGAAAAATGACCGCGCGGCAGTATTAAGCATGCAGCGTTCCCGGGCGCCGAACCGCACGTTCGGACGCCGCTGGCACGCGCCCGCGGCGCTTAAACTTGTTGAACCTCCATTAAGTCAGACGAATCGCTGCCGATATCCGGTTCTTGCATCCACAGGTGCGTTGCGACCCGTTTCCGCGCCGTGTAGGAAAAATTCCTACACACAACCTCCTTGAAATCCTGCGATGCTTCGGACACGTTCTCCGACAGCCGCGCCTTCGAGCATCGGCGACAATCGTCTGGCACAAGAGAACACGTGCGGGGCCGGTTTCGTCGCGTCTGCAGCGAACCGAGCAAACGTTCCCCCGCCGGCCTGACCAGCCACGTAACGATTCGGGGAAAAAATGACGAACAGCGCTACGAGTACGCTCGTGGAAATCCGCGAGGTGAATCTGTCGTATGTGCTTCTCGCCCAGCGGCTTCTGCAGGAAGACCGCGTCTCGGCGATGTACCGGCTCGGCCTGTCCGAGCAGGTGGCGCAGGTGCTGTCCTCGCTGACGCTCGCGCAGGCCGTGAAAGTGGCGTCGTCGAGCCATCTGCTGTGCCGTTTCCGCTTCGACGACCACACCATCCTCTCGTCGCTGGCCGACAAGGACAAGAGCGCGGCGCTCACGCAGGCGCATGCGGCGATCCTGCTGGCCGACAGTCCTGTCGCGCAGATCGGCTGACGCACGAAGCGGACGGCCGATGGCAACCAGAAGCGTAGTGGCGGAAGTCCGCGAGATCACGCTCGCGATCGAACTGATCGAGCTGGGCGCGCGCCTGCAATTGCTCGAAGCGGAGACGACCCTGTCGCGTGACCGGCTCATCAAGCTCTACAAGGAACTGAAGGGCGCTTCGCCGCCGAAGGGCATGCTGCCGTTCTCGACCGACTGGTTCATGACCTGGCAGCCGAACATCCATTCGTCGCTGTTCCACGGCATCTATCGTTTCATCCATGAACACGGCGGCGCCGACGGCACGCAGAGCACGATCCAGGCGATCGTGAAAAGTTACCGGCTCTACCTCGAACACGCCGCCCTCTACGGCGACGAACCCGTGTTGTCGCTCACGCGCGCCTGGACCCTGGTGCGCTATTTCGAATCCGGCATGCTCCAGACCAACGCGTGCACCCGCTGCGGCGGACGTTTCGTCGCGCATGCATACGAACTGCGCGCGGGCTACGTGTGCGGCCTATGCCAGCCGCCGTCGCGCGCCGGCAAGACGCGCAAGACGCTGGCAGCGGCCGCGGCGGCGGAGCCGGCGCGGAGCCTTGCGGCCTGACGCCGCACCCGCCCGGGCCCGTTCTGCGGCGCGGATTGCAACGTTTGCCGGCGGCGCGGACATGCCATCAAAGTTTTCCAGTCGAGTGCCGTAAACCACCTAACGGCGGTCTTACCGCATCAAAAACGTGAGGACTCGACTGTGCTGATTTTTGTTGGAGCGCTCGTCACATTGCTGTCCGTGTTCGGCGGCTATGCCATCGAAGGCGGACACCTCGGCGCGCTCATGCAGCCCGTCGAGATTCTGATGATCGTGGGCGCGGGCGTCGGCGCGTTCATCCTCGGCAACAACGTCAAGACCATCAAGGCGACCATCCAGGTCCTCCCGACGCTCTTCAAGGGCGCGAAGTACAACAAGGGCATGTACATGGAGCTGATGGGCCTGCTCTACGTGCTGCTCGCGAAGGCCCGCAAGGAAGGCACGCTGGCGCTCGAGGGCGACATCGAGGATCCCTCCAAGAGCCCGGTCTTCAGCCAGTACCCGCAGATTCTCGCGGATCACCACATCGTCGAATTCCTGACCGATTACCTGCGTCTCATGGTCAGCGGCAACATGAATGCGTTCGAAATCGAAAGCCTCATGGACGAGGAAATCGAAACGCATCACGTCGAGGGCGAAGCCCCCGCGCACGCGCTGACCAAGGTCGGCGACGCGATGCCGGCGTTCGGCATCGTCGCGGCCGTCATGGGCGTGGTGCACACCATGGCCTCCGCGGACCAGCCGCCCGCCATTCTCGGCGAGATGATCGCGCAGGCGCTGGTCGGCACCTTCCTCGGCATTCTCCTTTCCTATGGTTTCATCGGGCCGCTCGCCAACGTGGCCGAGCAGCGCGTGGCCGAGCAGACCAAGATGTTCCAGTGCATCAAGGTCACGATCCTCGCGAGCCTGAACGGCTACGCGCCCGCGATCGCGGTGGAGTTCGGCCGCAAGGTGCTGTTCTCGACCGAACGTCCGTCGTTCGCCGAACTCGAGGAACACGTGCGCCGGGTCAAGGCGAAGTGATGCCTCGCTTCGCGCACGATTCCTCGGTCAGGACACAGCCATGAGCAACGACAGCGAACGTCCCATCTTCATCAAGCGCGTCGTCGGCAAGGGTGCCAAGGGTCATCACGGCGGCGCCTGGAAACTCGCCTATGCGGACTTCATGACCGCGATGATGGCGTTCTTCCTGCTCATGTGGCTGCTCTCCTCGACCTCGCCCGTGCAGCGCCGCGGCATCGCCGAATACTTCAACATGCCGCTCAAGGCGGCGATGGTCGGCGGCAAGACCGTCGGCATGGACAACAGCATCCTGATGGGCGGCGGCCGCGACATCTCCAGCGAAGAGCCGGGCGCCGCGCGCCGCTCGGAAGGCAGCACGCGGCTCGCGCAGCGCGCGTCATCCACGACCGACGAAGAACTCCTCAAGGCCGCGCAGGGCGAGCTCGAACGCCGCGAGCAGGCGCGCCTGCACGATCTGCAGGTCAAGCTGATGGCCGCCATCGAGGCCAATCCGACCTTGCGCCAGTTCAAGCAGCAGATCCGCATCGAAGCGACGCAGCAGGGCTTGCGCATCGAGATCGTCGATACGCAGAAGCGCCCGATGTTCGCGCTCTCCAGCAACGCCGTGCAGCCCTACATGCGCGACATCCTGCGCGAGATCGGCCGGACGCTGAACGACGTGCCGAACCGCATCGTCGTGCAGGGCCACACCGACGCCGTGAAATACGCCGGCGGCGAGAAGGGCTACAGCAACTGGGAGCTGTCGGCGGATCGCGCGAACGCATCGCGTCGCGAGCTGGTCGCGGGCGGCATGGACGAAGTCAAGGTGATGCGCGTGCTGGGTCTCGCGTCCACGCAAAACCTGAACAAGAAGGATCCGTTCGATCCGGAGAACCGGCGCATCAGCGTCATCGTGCTCAATCGCAAGACGGAACTGGCGATGCTGCGCGACGACGGCGGCGCGGGCGCGACGCTCGACAACGGCACGGACGCGAACGGAGCGCCGGCGACGCTCGGGCAACTGATTCCAGGCATCGCGGCGAGAAGCGCGGCGCATTGAGCGCATGAGCCCGTGACAAAGCGGCCTCAAAGAACAGCCTCAAAAAGCAGCCTCAAAAACAGCCTCAAGACCGGACCCGTTTCGACCGTCAACACGGCAACGGCAAGAGACAAACATGATCAAGAACATTCTGGCAATCGATGACTCGGCCGCGATGCGGCAAATCATCTCGGCGACGCTGGCGGTGGCCGGCTACGCAGTGACGGTCGCGTCCGACGGCGACGAAGGGTTGGAATGCGCGCTCGCCGAACGCTTCGATCTCGTGCTGACCGACCATCACATGCCGGGCAAGAGCGGGCTCGATCTCATCATGGCCCTACGCGCGAACCACGCGTACCGTGCGACGCCGATCCTGGTGCTCACGACCGAAGACGGCGAACCGTTCAAGAACGCGGCGCGCAGCGCGGGCGCGACGGGCTGGATCGAGAAGCCGCTCGATCCGGACTTGCTGACCGAACTGGTCGCCGCGCTCTCGGATGACGCGCAGCACTGAAAACGTCGCAACAAACAGCATTGAAACGCGCGCAGCACGGCGCCGATTGAACAGCATTCCAGCGGTGACTCAAGCATGACACTCGACATTACCCAGTTCTATCAGACGTTCTTCGACGAAGCCGATGAACTGCTCGCGCAGATGGAGCAACTGCTGCTCGTTCTCGACATCGCGAATCCGGATCCGGAAGACCTCGCGGCGATTTTCCGCGCGGCTCATTCCATCAAGGGCGGCGCGGCGACCTTCGGCTTCACCGCGCTCACCGAAACCACGCACATCCTCGAATCGCTGCTGGATCGCGCGCGTAACAACGAGCTCGTTCTGCGCCGCGACATGATCGACACCTTCCTGGCGACCAAGGACGTGCTCTCCGATCAGCTCGCGGCCTACCGCGCAAGCGAGGAGCCGGATGCCGCCGCGGCGTCGGCGATCTGCGCGAAGCTCGAGCGCCTGAAGAACGAGAGCGCGGAAACCAGCGTGGCGCCGGTAGCGGCCGTAGCGCCGGTAGCAGCGCACATCGAGCCGCCCGCGTTGCCGGGCGCCGAGCACAACGAGGCCGCAGCGCCGGCGTACGACGGGCCGAACGCACCGCCCGCGCACGTGCTGGCGCAGGCCATGGACATTCTCGAAGACGACGGCAACTGGGACGGCGCGTTCGAACTCGCCGACAGCAGCAACGGCGTCACACATGCAGGAACCGTCGCTGATGCGACGCCGGGACACACCGGCGCGCCGCGCGCGGAAGTTGGACCCCACCTGAAAATTACGCTACGGGGGGTGGGCGAGAAGGACCTGACGACTCTGATCGAGGAGTTGGGGAATCTGGGAAGCATCGTCGGGGAACAGAAGGCGGATGCCGAGTACGTCGTATGGCTCGACTCGGACGTTCCCGCCGACGACATCGTCGCCGTGTGCTGCTTCGTGATCGATGAAACGCAGATCACGATCGGCCGGGGCGACGGCGCGGCGCAAGCCATCGAGGCGCAGCCGGCAGCGGCCGCGCCGTACGCGGTGCAACCCACGCTACAGGAAGAGCAGAAGCAATCGCAGGCGGAACCGTCGCCTGCATCCGTGGCCGCTCACGAAGCAGTACCACAAGAAGCGGCAACGGCGGCGGGACAGCCCGCCGCCCAGCCGTCCAGGGCCGCAACGGGCGACGCCGAGAAAAAGGCGCGGCCGCAAGCCGCCGCATCGGCGGAAGGCAGCTCGATTCGCGTCGGCGTGGAAAAGGTCGATCAGCTCATCAACCTGGTGGGCGAACTCGTGATTACGCAGGCCATGCTCGCGGAAACCACCAGCACCTTCGATCCCGCATTGCACGACCGTCTGTTCAACGGCATGGCGCAGCTCGAGCGCAACGCGCGCGACCTGCAAGAGGCCGTCATGTCCATCCGCATGATGCCGATGGATTACGTATTCAGCCGCTTCCCGCGCCTCGTGCGCGACATTGCCGGCAAGCTCGGCAAGGAAGTGGAACTCGTCACGTTCGGTCAGGCGACCGAACTCGACAAGAGCCTGATCGAACGCATCATCGATCCGCTCACGCACCTCGTGCGCAACTCGCTCGACCATGGCATCGAAACCATGGAAGCGCGCCGTGCGGCGGGCAAGTCCGCGACCGGCCAGCTCGTGCTGTCGGCGGCGCATCACGGCGGCAATATCGTGATCGAAGTGAGCGACGACGGCGCCGGCCTGCGCCGCGACAAGATTCTCGCGAAGGCGCAGAAGCAGGGCATGCAAGTGTCCGAATCGATGAGCGACGAAGAAGTCTGGCAACTCATCTTCATGCCGGGCTTCTCGACCGCCGAACAGGTGACGGACATCTCCGGCCGCGGCGTCGGCATGGATGTGGTCAAGCGCAACATCCAGTCGATGGGCGGTCACGTCGAGATCAGCTCGCGCCAGGGCGCGGGCACGACGACGAAGATCGTGCTGCCGCTCACGCTCGCGATCCTCGACGGCATGTCGGTCAAGGTGGGCAACGAGATCTTCATCCTGCCGCTCAACTTCGTGATGGAGTCGCTGCAGCCGGTGGCCGAGGACATCTACACGGTCGCCAACGGCGAGCGCGTGGTGCGCGTGCGCGGCGAATACCTGCCGCTGGTCGCGCTGCACAGTGTGTTCGACGTCGAAGGCGCGCGCACCGAACCGACCCAGGGCATCGTCACCATCATGCAGACGGAAGGACGCCGCTTCGCGATGCTGATCGACGAACTCGTCGGCCAGCAGCAGGTGGTGGTCAAGAACCTCGAAACGAATTACCGCAAGGTGCACGGCATTTCCGCGGCGACCATCCTGGGCGACGGCAGCGTCGCGCTGATTGTCGACGTGGCCGCGCTCAATCGCGAGTCGCGCGTCCAGCACGGCGCGCACGCACATTAACACTACCCGACCAGACGAAAGACACAGGGAGCTCTCGTGGCAGACATTCAATCGATCAACGCAGCGCCGTCGAGCGCCATGCGCCGCGACGCGCAACAGGCCGAAGCCGCCGGACAGGAATTCCTCGTCTTCACGCTCGGCGCCGAGGAATACGGCATCGACATTCTCAAGGTGCAGGAGATCCGCGGCTACGACAACGTCACGCGCATCGCCAACGCGCCCGCCTTCATCAAGGGCGTGATCAACCTGCGCGGCATCATCGTGCCGATCGTCGACATGCGCATCAAGTTCAACCTCGGCCGGGTCGACTACGACAACCAGACCGTCGTGATCATCCTGAACGTCGCGCATCGCGTGGTGGGCATGGTGGTGGACGGCGTCTCCGACGTGCTCACGCTCACGGCAGAACAGGTGATGCCCGCGCCGGAATTCGGCGGCACGCTGGCCACCGAATACCTGACGGGCCTCGGCACCGTCGAAGGCCGCATGCTGATCCTGATGGACATCGAGAAGCTCATGACGAGCCGCGAGATGGAATTGATCGACGCCGTCGGCGCATGAAACGCACTTAGCCAAGCAGGAACGAAGCCATGCTGAAGAAGTTGTCGATCCGCACGACGCTCACGCTCGTCGGTCTCCTGTTCGCCGGCTGCGCGGCGGTGATCGGCGCGCTCGCGCTCACCGGTCTCAACGCTGCGAACTCCGCGCTCACGTCGCTCGCGCAGCAGGACATGACCGCGATGCGCGCGCTGTCCGAAACCTCGTCGTATCTGCTGCGCTCGCGCGTCACGCTCGACCGCGTGCGTTCGCTCGCTGAAGCGGGTAACGATGCGGAAGCGCAGAAGGCAATCGAACGCGGCCAGTATCTGCTGGGCAAAAGCAACGAGAACTGGAAGCTCTATCTCGACACGTCGAAGCCGACGCTGCCGAAGGACATTCTCGACGCGCTCGTCACGCAGCACGACGCGCTGCTCAAGACGGGCGTGGAGCCGGAGTTCGCCGCGATCCGCGCCAAGGACATGGCCGCGTATCACGCGATCGCCGACACGAAGATCAGCCCGATGTTCGTCGCCTTCGACCAGGCCGTGACGACTGCCGTCGCCGCGCAGCAGGATCATGCCGAAAGCGCGCGTGCGAGCACGGCGTCGCATGTCGCCGCGCTCAACGTGACGATCGGCGCGGTGCTTGCGCTGGCGGTGCTGATGCTGATCGGCACGCGCATGGCGCTGGCGAGCCTGATCGTCAAGCCGATCAACGAGGCGGTCGAGCATTTCGACCGCATCTCGAACGGCGACCTCACGCACACCGCGCACAGCGACCAGGGCAATGAGATCGGCCGCCTGTTCGCGGGCATCGAACGCATGCGCGGCAACCTGACCACGATGGTGGGCGCGGTGCATCGCGGTGCGGAATCGATCGATGTCGGCGCGCACGAGATCGCGAGCGGCAACACGGATCTTTCACAACGCACGGAAGAGCAGGCGGCATCGCTGCAGGAAACGGCGTCGAGCATGGAACAGCTCACCAGCACGGTGAAGCAGAACGCCGACAACGCACGCCAGGCGAGCCAGCTGGCGGTGAATGCATCGGATATCGCATCGCGCGGCGGCGAGGTGGTCGAGCAGGTCGTCGACACCATGCATGCGATCGCGTCAAGTTCGAGCAAGGTCGTCGACATCATCGGCGTGATCGAGGGCATCGCGTTCCAGACCAACATTCTTGCATTGAACGCGGCCGTGGAAGCGGCGCGCGCCGGCGAGGAAGGCCGCGGTTTCGCGGTGGTCGCGGGCGAAGTGCGTTCGCTCGCGCAGCGCAGCGCGGCGGCGGCCAAGGAGATCAAGGCGCTGATCGGCGACTCGTCGGCCAAGGTGGATAGCGGCACGGAACTCGTGGCGCGTGCCGGCGCCACGATGGGCGAGATCGTGCAGGCCGTGCGCCGCGTGACCGACATCATGGGCGAGATCAGCGCGGCGTCGGAGGAACAGTCCGACGGCATCGAGCAGGTCAACCGCGCCGTCACGCAGATGGACAGCGTGACTCAGCAGAACGCCGCGCTCGTCGAGCAGGCGGCGGCTGCTGCCGCGTCGCTCGAAGAGCAGACGCGTCAGTTGAAGGGCGTTGTCGCGCAATGGCGTGTCGAGGGCGCCGCGCCCGTGCGCGGCAGCGCCACGACGGCCGCCGCCCGGCTCACGCCGGCTGCGCGCATCGAGCCGACGCCGGCTCGGCCCGCTGTTGCAAAGACCGCGTTCAAGCCGTCGAAGCCGGCCCACTCCGCGAAAGTTGCGGCGGAGCCTAACGTCGTGACGGAAGCGGCCGTTATCAAGGAAGTTGCGAAGGTAGCTGCGAAGGAACCGGCGAAGAAAGTGGCCGCTCCCGCGCCGCGCAAAAGCGTACCGGCAGCAATGCCCGCGCCGCGCGTCAAGGCGACGACCGCCGACGACGGCGACTGGGAAACCTTCTAAGCCTTCATCCAAGCCTTCATTCAATCAAGTGCGAAACGGAACGACCATGCAGGCAGCGCGCGACACCATCGACGAGCAGCGTTTCTTCGGAACGCCAGGACGTCGCGCGGGCGCAGGGTCTTCGCACGCCACGCGGTTTGCGAGCGCGACGGACACGCCACATCAGGCATCGGCAGCGATGCCGGGGAAGCACGAATCATCATGACGGCCACGCGCAACCCGCGCCTCGATTTGCCTGCCCCTGTGCGCGGCGAAGTCGAGCGCGATTTCGAATTCACGGCGGCGGACTTCGCCCGCATCCGCGAGCTGATTCACCGGCGCGCGGGCATCTCGCTCTCGGACCACAAGCGCGACATGGCCTACAGCCGTCTCGCGCGCCGTCTGCGGGCGTGCGGCATCGACACCTTCAAGCATTATCTCGACCGCCTCGAAACCCACGAGGACAACGCCGAGTGGGAAGCGTTCGTCAATGCGCTGACCACGAACCTCACCGCGTTCTTCCGCGAGTCGCATCACTTTCCGATCCTGTCCGAGTTCGTCAAGCGCCGGCCGCAGCCGTTCTCGGTGTGGTGCTCGGCGGCGTCCACCGGCGAGGAGCCGTATTCGATCGCGATGACGCTGGTCGAAGCGCTGGGCGAACACGCAGCGCGCCAATGCACGGTGTTCGCAAGCGACATCGACAGCCAGGTGCTGGCCAAGGCAGATGCGGGCGTGTATTCGCTGGACCAGGTCAAGACAATGCCGGTCGAGCGCCTGAAGCGCTTCTTCCTGAAGGGCACGGGTTCGCATGTGGGCCTCGTGAAGGTGCGTCCCGAACTGCGCGCGATGGTGAACTTCGGCCGCGTGAACCTGACCGATGCGCGCTACGACGTGAAAGGCCCGTTCGACGTCATCTTCTGCCGCAACGTGATGATCTACTTCGACAAGCCGACGCAAGGCCAGGTGCTGTCGCGCTTCGAGCCCTTGATGAAACCGGGTGCGCTGCTGTTTGCGGGGCATTCGGAGAACTTCACGTATGTGTCGCAGGCCTTCAGGCTGCGCGGCCAGACCGTGTACGAACTGGCGCGCGACGCCAAACCGGGCACGGCGTCGAAGAGCGCACGCGCGCTGGCGGGAGAGGCGGCATGAGCGGACTGCCGATCGCGTCGAATCTCTATTACGACAATCACTTCAAGAAGCCGGGCGTCAAGCTGCTGCCCAACGAGTTCTACATGACGAGCGAGGACATGGTCCTCGTCACCGTGCTCGGCTCGTGCGTGGCGGCGTGCATCAACGACCGCACGGCGGGCATCGGCGGCATGAATCATTTCATGCTGCCCGACGACGGTTCCGATGCATCGCATGCGTCTTCCGATTCGATGCGTTACGGCGCCTACGCGATGGAAGTGCTCATCAACGAACTCATCAAGCGGGGCGGGCGGCGCGAGCGTTTCGAGGCGAAGGTGTTCGGCGGCGGCGCGGTGCTCGCGGGCATGACCACGATCAACATTGGCGACCGCAACTCGGAGTTCGTGCGCCGCTACCTCGCGCTGGAAAAGATCCGCATCGTGGCGGAAGACCTGCAGGGCATGCATCCGCGCAAGGTCGCGTTCATGCCGCGTTCGGGTCAGGTCATGGTCAAGAAACTGAAGACGCAGCACGACCCCGTCGTGGTCGAGCGCGAGCAGGCGCTGGTGCAGCGCACGCCGGAAGAGCGCGCCGAACGGCTCGCCCGGGCGCGTGCCCGTGTCGAACTGTTCCAGTCGAATGCCAGTGCTGCCAAACCGCGCGTCGAACTCTTTACCACTTCGGCAAGCACGCTCGCGAAGCCGCGCGTGGAACTGTTCGGCAATGCGGCCCGCAGCCTGCGCGGCGCGAAAACGCCGGAGGAAGCATGAGCCTGAATCACGCGATCCCCGCAAAAACATCCGCTGCGCCGAAGATCAAGGTGCTGTGCGTCGATGACTCCGCGCTCGTGCGCAGCCTGATGACCGAGATCATCAATTCGCAACCCGACATGCAGGTGTGCGCAACCGCGCCGGACCCGCTCGTCGCGCGCGAACTCATCAAGCTGCATAACCCGGACGTGCTGACGCTCGACGTCGAAATGCCGCGCATGGACGGTCTCGATTTCCTCGAGAAGCTGATGCGCCTGCGGCCGATGCCGGTCGTGATGGTGTCGTCGCTGACGGAGCGCGGCAACGAGATCACGCTGCGCGCACTCGAACTCGGCGCGGTCGATTTCGTCACGAAGCCGAAGGTCGGCATTCGCGACGGCATGCTCGACTATGCCGAGAAACTCGCCGACAAGATCCGCGCCGCGTCGCGGGCACGCGTCAGGCAGCACGCGCATCCGGCGAGCGCGCCGGCGCAGGCGAGCCCGCACAAGCCGGCGCCGCATTTCAACAATCCGCTCGTCTCGACGGAAAAGCTCGTGATCGTCGGCGCCTCGACGGGCGGCACCGAGGCGATCCGCGAAGTGCTGACGCCGCTGCCGCCCGACGCGCCCGCGGTCATGATCGCGCAGCACATGCCGCCGGGTTTCACGAAGTCGTTCGCGCAGCGTCTGAACGGCCTTTGCCGCATCACCGTGAAGGAAGCGGAACACGGCGAGCGCGTGTTGCCGGGCCATGCGTACATCGCACCGGGTCATGCGCACCTCGTGCTTGCGCGCAGCGGCGCGAACTACGTCGCGCATCTCTCGGATGCGCCGCCGGTGAACCGGCACCGGCCATCGGTCGACGTGCTGTTCCATTCGGCGGCGCAGCACGCGGGCAAGAACGCGATCGGCGTGATCCTGACCGGCATGGGCCGCGACGGCGCCGCCGGTCTGCTCGAGATGCAGCAGGCGGGCGCGTACACGCTGGCACAGGACGAAGCGAGTTGCGTGGTGTTCGGCATGCCGCGCGAAGCAATTGCAATGGGTGGCGCGAGCGAAGTCGCGCCGCTGACGGAAATGAGCCGCCGCGTCATGGCGCGGCTCGCCTCGATGGGCGAACGCGTGCAGCGCGTCTGAGTTTTTTGGATTGAGCGGCGCAGCCGCATTGAGAACACACGGGAGTAATGATGGACAAGAACATGAAGATCCTCGTCGTCGACGATTTTCCGACGATGCGCCGTATCGTGCGTAACCTGCTCAAGGAGCTGGGTTACGGGAACGTCGATGAAGCCGAAGACGGCGCGGCCGGTCTTGCGCGTCTGCGCGGCGGCGGCTTCGACTTCGTGATCACCGACTGGAACATGCCGAACCTCGACGGCCTGGCGATGCTGCAGCAGATCCGCGCCGACGCGGCGCTCGCGCATCTGCCGGTGCTGATGGTCACCGCCGAGTCGAAGAAGGAGAACATCATCGCGGCGGCCCAGGCCGGCGCGAACGGTTATGTGGTGAAGCCCTTCACCGCCGCGACGCTCGACGAGAAGCTGACCAAGATTCTCGAGAAGATGGCTAAAGCGGGGAGCTGATCGTGAACGATCTGACCACTGAACTGGCCGCCGCGGTCGCCTCCGCGGCCGAAGCCGAGGGCGACGCGTCGAGCGACCGCATTCTCGCGCGCATCGGCCAGCTGACGCGCACACTGCGCGACTCGATGCGCGAGCTCGGTCTCGACAAGCAGGTCGAAGCCGCGGCGCAGGCCGTGCCCGACGCGCGCGACCGCCTCAAGTACGTCGCGACGATGACCGAACAGGCCGCCGAGCGCGCGCTCAACGCCATCGAGCTCGCCAAGCCGATGCAGGAAGCGATGCAGGGCGAAGCCCAGGCGCTCGACGCGCGCTGGGCTCGCTGGTACGAGGCGCCGCTCGCCCAGGCCGAAGCGGGCGCGCTGCTCGCGGAAACCCGCACGTTCCTGCAGAGCGTGCCGGAACGCACGCAGGCAACCAACGCGCAATTGCTGGAAATCATGCTCGCGCAGGATTTCCAGGATCTCACCGGTCAGGTGATCAAGAAGATCACGGACGTCGTGTATCTGATCGAGCAACAATTGCTGGGCGTGCTGCTCGAAAACATCGCGCCCGAGCGCCGCGAGCAGTTCGCGGCATCGGCGGCGGCATTGATGTCGTCGGCGAGCGGCAGTCCGGAAGGGCTCCTCAACGGGCCGCAGATCAACCCGGAAGGGCGCAGCGACGTCGTGCAGGATCAGTCGCAAGTGGACGATCTGCTGGCCAGCCTCGGCTTCTGACGGTCTTTTGCGGGGCGTCGGTCCGACAGGCCCGGTCCTTGCGATAACGCGGAGCGCATGTCATTGCGCTCCGCGTTTTTTATTGTGCGCGTCCGCGAACGCTAGGCCTGTTCCTCCCGGCTGGCATACTGACGGTAGTCACGTCGCAAGTTTGGGCGTGAAAAAACAGTGGCGCATCAGTCACTCTATTGTCACAAGGCCAGTCGCTTCTGAGAGGGCGGCAGGCCGGAAAATCCGACAGGAGGCCCAGTGAAGGCATCGAAACAAACCCGTCATGGGCGTCTGACGAAGGTGTTGGCTGGCGCGGTCGGCGCGCTGTGCGTATGGACAGCCGCACCCGCCTATGCCGTACTCGGCGGCGCGCCGATGCCCAAGCCGCAAGGCGCCACGTCTCCCACCGCGCAGGTGGTCGCGCGCGCGGCCACCGCGAGCGGCGCATCTTCGAGTTCATCAGCCGGTTACACCGTGCGGTCCACGTTGCTCCCGAGCGGCACCACGATCGACGAATATCTGACGGCGCAAGATGTGGTGTTCGGCATCGCCTGGAAAGGGCCGCGCATGCCCGACCTCGTCTCGCTGCTCGGCAGCTACTTTCCCCAGTACCAGCAAGGCCTGAAGGCACAACGCGCCGCGCGCGGCGGCCGGGGGCCGGTGAGCGTGCAAGGCAGCGGTCTGGTCGTGGAGTCCGGCGGCCACATGGGCGCCTTCCAGGGCCGTGCGTATCTGCCGCAATCCTTGCCCGCCGGCGTCAACGCCAGCGACATCCAGTAGACGACGGGAGATACCGGCATGCAGCGCACGACACTCGGCTTTCCCGCCCTCAACCTGCAACGCGCCGGCGGCTTCGTCCGCTGGATGAGCGCGTTGTTCCTTTCGATCATGCTGGCAGCCTGCGGCGGCGGCAGCGACAACAACTCCAGCTCGAACAACGGTGGCTCGTCCGGAGGCGGCGGATCGGGCGGCGGCAGCACCCCCACCAGCACGGCGACGGCCCAGCCCATCCAGCCCAACGGCACCAACGCCGTGCCGATCAACGTCAATTCGGGCGTGGCTGGCTTCGTCAACATTCCGAATGTCTCGGTCACCGTCTGCGCACCCGGCACCACGGTGTGCCAGACGATCAACAACATCCAGGTGGATACCGCATCGTATGGCTTGCGTCTGCTCGGCTCAGCCGCGCAGTCGGTCATCACGAGCCTGCCTGGCGTGGCCGCGGCGAATGGCGGCCAGCTCGCGGAATGCGCGGGCTTCGCGGACGGCTATACCTGGGGCACGGTCCGCACGGCCGACGTGAAGATCGGCTCCGAAGTGGCGTCGAACGTGCCGGTGCAGATCATCGGCGACCTCAGCGCATCGAGCGCGCCGACGGGCGACAACGGCTGCCCGTCCGGCAACGACGAGAACTCGACGGATCAGATCGGCGCGAACGGCATTCTCGGCGTCGGGCCGCAGGCGGCGGATTGCGGCAGCCTGTGCACGACGTCGGCGCTCAACCAGATGTACTACTCGTGCAGCAACGGCGCGAACTGCACGGGCACCACGGTGCCGGTGGCGCAGCAGGTAACCAATCCCGTCACCCGGTTCGCGGCCGACAACAACGGCGTGATCGTGCAGTTGCCGCCAGTGCCCGACGGCGGCGCAACCAGCGCGACCGGCGTGCTGATATTCGGCATAGGGACGCAAAGCAACAATGCGCTCACGGGCGTGACGAAGTACGGTACCGACCAGTACGGCAACCTGACCGGCATCTACAAGGGCAACACCCTCGCGACCTTCTTCGATTCCGGATCGAACGGCAACTTCTTCCCGGACACCTACACGTTGTGCTCGAATGACAACGCGTTCTACTGTCCGGGTTCGGAGCAATCGCTGTCGGCGAAGATCGCCGGCAGCGAAGGCAATGCCGCGATCGTGCCGTTCCAGCTCGTCAGCGCGCGCACGCTGACGGCGGATGGCTCGAAGTACGCGTTCGACAGCCTCGGCGGCCAATTGGGTCTGACCAACATGTTCGACTTCGGCCTGCCGTTCTTCTTCGGCCGCCACGTCTATGTGGGGTATGAGGTGTCGAACGGCGCGGCGTTCGTGGCGTTCTGATTGCCGGCGCGCGCTTGAAGCGAAACCGGCTGCGTGTGGGCGCAGCCGGTTTTTTTATGACTCGTGGATACGCGGCGTGCGCGGCTTGCGTGGCGCGCGTTCGAAGAGCCTGTCATAGAGCCAGCGCGGCAGCGCGTGCAGCAGCATGCCGGCAACGCGCATCTGCCACGGGAAGGTCGCATAACGCACGCCGCGCTCGATTGCCCGCGCAGCCTTCCCGGCGAAGCGCTCGGCATCCATGAGGAAGGGCATCGGATAGGGATTGTGCGCGGTCATTTCGGAGCGCACGTAGCCTGGCGCGATCGTCACGACGCTCACGCCGAGCGGGCGCATCTCCACGCGCAGCGACTCCAGATACTTCGCCGCCGCGGCCTTGGAGGCGCTGTACGCGCCCGAGCCCGGCAGTCCGCGCACGCCCGCGACGCTCGCAATGCCCACGAGCGTGCCGTGTCGCGCCGCCGTCATCGAGGCGATGAACGGCTCGAAGGTCGCGACCATGCCGTAATAGTTGACGTCCATCACGGCGCGGAAGGTGTCGAGATCGCCTTCGCCGGTCAGTACGCCGCGGCTCACGCCGGCATTGGCGATGACGACGTCCGCCGGGCCGTGCTCGTCGATGAAACGGCGTGCGGCATCGGCGAGCGCGGCGGCGTCGCGCACGTCGACGGGATACAGCGAGAGGGAGGCTTGCGGGAACCTGGCGGCGAACGCCGCGAGGGAGTCGGCGCGCCGGGCGACCAGACCGACCACGGCGCCGCGCCGCACGTAATGCTCGGCCAGCGCCTGGCCGATGCCGCTCGATGCGCCGGTGATGAAGACTTTCAGACGAACTGCATTCATACCGGCGTGCTTGACGAGGGAATCAGAGCTTCTTGTCGCGAACTTGCTGGACCAGGAAGTCCATCACCTGCGTCGTGCCTTGCAGGCTGTTGGTCATGGCCGGGCCGGTTTCATACTTGCCTTGCACGACGACCGTCGGCACGCCGTCGATCTTGTAGTCCTGCAACAGCTTGTTGTCGCGCTGGATGGCGCTCTGCGTCGAGAACGAGTTGTAGGCGTCCAGATACTTCTTCTTGTCGATGCCTTGCGTGGCGAGGAAGTCCGCCTGCGCCTGCGGCGTCAGCAGGTAGTTCTTCTTCACGTGGATCTCGTTGAACACGGCGGGCGTGACCTTCTCGGCGACGCCCAGTGCGTCCAGCGCGTGGTACATCTTCGAGTGCGGGATGAAGTCGTCGCGGAACGCCACCGGCACGCGCTTGAACACGACGTCCGGCCCTTGCTTCTTCTCCCATGCCTCGATATACGGCTCGAACTCGTTGCAGTGCGGGCAGCCGTACCAGAAGAACTCGATGACTTCCACCTTGCCGGCGGGTGCGCCGACCGGCTGGGCCGCCTGCAGCACGGAGTAGTCCTTGCCGGCGGTGGGGTCGGCCATGGCCGAACTCGCGACGCTCATCGAGGCGGCAGCAATGCCGAGGGACAGGGCGAACGCGCTAAACAGTTTTTTCATGATGGGAGAGTGAAAGCAAAAGAGTCGCGGAGGCTAAAAAAAAGAGGCCCTCAAGTGGGACACACGATGCTTAAGCCGTGCTTAAACCATGCTCGGGCGAAGTCCGGCGCCGCCGATCCTCGCGTTCGCCCACGCCATGGATGAACAACGGCGCGGGCGCCCGACCCCGATGCAATGCTTACTGCCGCGAGAAACGGATCACCGCAGTGTCGACGCCGGCATCGGACAGACGCTGGCGCGCCGTGTTCATGTCCTCGAACTTCGCGAACGGACCAATCCGCACGCGATAGTACGTCACACCGCCCGCATCGCGCTGCGTGACGCGCGATTCGAAACCCTGGAAGCCAAGACGCGCGCGCTGCTGTTCGGCGTCGGCCTGAGTCTTGTACGCGCCGACCTGCAGGAAGTAGCCGGTGTTCACGTCGCCCGGCGCGGGCGGCGTGGTCTTGGCGGTGGCCGGTGCGGAACCGCCCTTCGGCGGCGTGGCGGCGGCGTTGCTGGTGGCGTTCGGCGCGTTCTCAGGCTTCTTCGCGGCGGCCGAGCTCGCGGCCTTCGGGTTCGAATCGGTCGTGCCCGAGGGCGGCACTTCGACGATCTGCGGTTCGTCGAGCATGCCCGACGACTGCGTCTGATTGTTGGTCTGGCCTGGCGCGGTATTCGGCGGCGTGGGCTGCGCGGCTTGCGGCACCGGCTGGCCCGGCGTCTTGCCTTGCAGCGGACGGTTCGGGTCATACGGCTGCGCAGCGGCGGGCGCGGAGTTGGCGTCCGAGGCCGGCGGCGCGACCTTCGCGACGAACGGCGTGGGCGCGCGGGTGATGTACAGCGCGACGATGACAGCAATGGCCAGGCCGACGATCAGCCCCAGCACGATGCCGATGAAGGTTCCCCCGGTTTGCTTCGACTGCTTGGAATGACTGGTCGTGCGACGTGGTTTTGCCATCGTTTGGATCACCTGCGAGAAAGTCTTCTGGTTTGGCCGACGATTATAGCCGTGGCTTAATACCGATCCGCGCCAGCCTCCCGTCCGCGCGCGCCGAAAAGTCCGATTTCGCAGGGCGCGCGGTGCCGGGGGCGGCAGACATCACATCTTTTGGGGAGCGGAGACGCCGATCGTCGCGAGACCGTTCTCGAGCACCTGGCGGGTGGCGGCCAGCAGCGCGATGCGCGCGCTGCGTTCTTTCTCGTCGTCCACGAGCACGCGCTCCGCATTGTAGAACGAGTGAAATTCGCCGGCGAGATCGCGCAGATAGAAGGCCACCGCGTGCGGCGCGAGTTCGAGGGCCGCGTGCTGGAGCATGTCCGGGTACTCGGCGAGCTTCTTGAGCAGGGCCATGGCGCGGTCGCTCGACAGCGGCGAGAGATCGGCTTGCGCGGCTTGCGACAGGTCGCCGGCGTAGCGTTCCTTCCAGTCGTTGAGGATCGTGCAGATGCGCGCGTGCGCGTACTGCACGTAGTAGACCGGATTCTCGTCGTTCTGCTTGAGCGCGAGATCGATGTCGAAGACGAACTCGGTGTCTGCCTTGCGCGAGATCAGGAAGAAGCGCACGGCGTCGCGGCCGCGCCGGATCGTGGCTTCGTCGATCTGGTCCGGCGCGGTCTCGTGGCCCGGCGCGAGACCGCCGGACCATTCGATCAGGTCGCGCACCGTCACATAGCTGCCCGCGCGCTTGGAGATCTTCACTTCCTCGCCGTCGCGCATGACGGTCACCATCTTGTGCAGCACGTAGTCGGGATAGCCCTTCGGAATGCCGACGCCCAGTCCCTGCAGACCCGCGCGCACGCGCGCGATGGTGCCGTGATGGTCCGAGCCCTGCACGTTGATGACCTTCGTGAACCCGCGCTGCCACTTGGTCACGTGATAGGCGACGTCCGGCACGAAGTACGTATAGGTGCCGTCGGACTTCTTCATGACGCGGTCCTTGTCGTCGCCGTCGTCGGTGGTGCGCAGCCACAGCGCGCCGTCCTGCTCGTAGGTCTTGCCGGCGTCGATGAGCGCCGCGACCGTCTGCTCGACGCGCCCTTCCTTGTACAGCGACGACTCCAGATAGAACTGGTCGAACTTCACGCCGAACGCGGTCAGATCCATGTCCTGCTCGTGACGCAGATACGCGACCGCGAAGTGACGGATGGCTTCGAGGTCTTCGACGTCGCCCTTGCCCTTCACCGGATCGCCGTCCTTCGCCGCGACGGTTTCGCCCGCCAGATAGTCGCGCGCGATGTCGGCGATGTACTCGCCGTTGTAGGCTGCGTCTGGCCATTCCGCGTCGCCCGGCTTGAGGCCGCGCGCGCGCAGCTGCGTGGAGATGGCGAGATTGTTGATCTGCACGCCCGCGTCGTTGTAGTAGAACTCGCGGTGCACGTCGTAACCCTGCGTGCCGAGCAGGTTGGAGAGCGCGTCGCCGAGCGCCGCCTGACGGCCATGGCCGACGTGCAGCGGCCCGGTGGGATTCGCCGAAACGAACTCGATCAGCACGCGCCGGCCGGCGTCGCGGGTGGAGCGGCCATAGGCGGCGGCTTCATCCAGCACGGCCGGGATCACGGCTTGCTTCGCCGTCGCGGCAAGACGCAGATTGATGAAGCCGGGACCCGCGACTTCCGCGCTCTCGACCAGCCCTTGGGCCAGCTCGGCGCCGAGCAAGGCATCGACGATCTGCTGCGCAAGCTGGCGCGGATTGGCGCGCAACGGCTTGGCGAGCTGCATCGCGACGTTCGAGGCGACGTCGCCGTGCGCGGCGACCTTCGGCCGTTCGAGCACGATGGCCGGCGCGACGAAGGCCGCTTCGCTGGCGCCCTGGGTGGCTTGCGCGACCTGCTTGACCGCGTCGGTGAGGAGCGTTTCGAGAGTGTGTTTGTGTGCGGGCAGCATGCTGAAAGTGATCCAGTGGAGCGGGTCCGGAAGGGTGCGGCGTCGTGACAATGAACCGCGGGCGAACCGCGCGTTCGCGATCCGTGATGCGGGCGGCGCCGCTTGCCATGTTCATCGCTCAGCGCAACCTTCGGTCACGCGCGGAGCGGCAGTTGGCCCGGTTTTAACCCGATGAAGTGGGGATTTTAGCAGGTGCTAATATGTCGAATCAGGGTGTTGTCACGTTGTCAGGGAGACCGGCTCATCGGCGCGCTGCTTGCAAACCGCCTTCTTGCAAACCGCCTATAACCCAACATAAAGCAAAGGACCATGCCATGCTGATCACATTCAAATCACCCGCCGCACCGGACGTCATGATGCTGGAGAACCTGGCGGAATACCTGCTCGGCATCATCGGGAAACAGCTCACGGAGCGCGGCGTCATCACGCACGAGGACTTGCCCTCGGCCATCGAGAAGCTCGAAGCCGCCGTCAGCAGCGACAGGAAAGAACGCGCCGAGCACGACGGCCACTTTCATGAAGGCGAGGAAGGCCACGAGCCGCATGAAATTCCCATCGGACTGGCGCAACGTGCGTATCCGTTCCTCGACATGATGCGGCTCGCGCAGAAGGACGGCAAAGATATTCTCTGGGGCGTCTGAACGCGCTTATCAGCGTTTGACTCAGCGCTTGTTCATGCGCTGAAAGCGAAAAACCCGCATCGCGTGATGAACGATGCGGGTTTTTTCCAACGGGTGCTTCTGCTGCGTCGAACGGTTATCGTCGCGTCGATGCCGGCTTACTGCGACTGCCCGTTGGTCGCCGACTTGGGCTTCCTCGGCTTCTTGGGCTTCTTCTTGTGCTCGGTCTGCGGCGGCGAATACGAAGATGCGGTCGTGCTGCTGGCAGGCTGCGCGAAGGCAACCGGACTCGACGCGAGAACGGCGGCTGCGATCGCTAGGGTGGCGGCGGACGTCAGCTTTTTCATGCGACTTTCTCCGAGACGAAGTATGCGTGTCCGTCGTCGTGACGGCGTATCGCAGCGACAGTCTACGGAAAGACAAAATTTCCCGCCGATAGCCTGCCGCTTTTTCGCGCCTTTTTCCCTTTATAACGCCGCGCGTATGGTTTTTCGCCACACGTTGCGTGCAAGTCCGACTGGTCAGCCGCGCGGCTGGACGCTAGTTCAGCGCTGCGGCGCGAGCGCCCGCTCGGCTTCGGTCAACGGCATGTTCATGCGCTGTGCATAGCTCGCCAGCTGATCGTCGCCGATCTTGCCGACCGAAAAATACGTGCTGTCCGGATGCGCCAGATAGAACCCGGACACGCTGGCGGCAGGCGTCATCGCCAGCGATTCGGTCAGCTCCATGCCGATCTCGTCCGCCTGCAGCACGTCGAACATGGCGCGCTTGACGAGGTGATCCGGGCACGCCGGATAGCCCGGCGCCGGCCGGATGCCGACATACTTCTCGGCGATCAGCGCGTCGTTGTCGAGCGCCTCGTTCTGCGCATAGCCCCACAGTTCACGCCGCACGCGCGCGTGCAGCGCTTCGGCGAAGGCTTCGGCGAAGCGGTCGGCGAGCGCCTTCAGCATGATCGCGCTGTAGTCGTCATGATCCGCCTCGAACTGTCGTTCCTTTTTGTCGACGCCCAGGCCCGCCGTCACCGCGAACAGGCCGATGTAGTCCTTCACGCCCGAATCCTTCGGCGCGATGAAGTCGGCAAGCGAGCGGTTCGGACGCATCACGCCGTCCACCACCGGACGCACGCTCTGCTGGCGCAGGTTGCGCCAGGTCATCGCGACCTGCGTGCGGGATTCGTCGGTGTAGATCTCGATGTCGTCGTCGTTCACCGTGTTCGCGGGCAGCAGCGAAATCACGCCGTTCGCCGTCAGCCAGCGGCCCTGGATGAGGCGCGAGAGCATCGACTTGCCGTCGGAGAACACGCGCCGCGCCGACTCGCCGACGATCTCGTCGTTCAGGATCGCCGGATACGGACCCGCGAGGTCCCAGGTCTGGAAGAACGGACCCCAGTCGATATAGTTCGCCAGCTCGGCGAGGTCGTAATTGCGAATCACGCGGCGGCCGATGAAGCTCGGCTTCTTCGGCGTGTACGCGCTCCAGTCAATCTTCGTGCGGTTGGCGCGCGCTTCGTCGTAGGTGACCATCGGCTGCGCTTTCTTGTTCGCGTGCTGGGTGCGGATGCGGTCGTAGTCGCTCTTCAAATCGTCGAGATACTTCGCCGCGCCTTCGTCCGACAACAAGCTCGACGCCACCGACACCGAGCGCGACGCGTCCGGCACATATACCACCGGGCCTTCGTAATGCGGCGCGATCTTCACGGCGGTGTGCACGCGCGACGTCGTTGCGCCGCCGATCAGAAGCGGCGTCTGCTTGCCGCGGAAATAGTCGTCGCGCTGCATTTCGGCGGCGACATAGGCCATTTCCTCGAGACTCGGCGTGATCAGCCCCGACAACCCGATGATGTCCGCGCCTTCTTCCTTGGCCTTCTGCAGGATGGTCGCGCAGGGCACCATCACGCCCATGTTGACCACTTCGAAGTTGTTGCACTGGAGCACGACGGAAACGATGTTCTTGCCGATGTCGTGCACGTCGCCCTTCACGGTCGCGATGACGATCTTGCCCTTCGAGCGCACGTCGGCGCCGGCTTCGGCGAGCCGCTGCTTCTCTTCCTCGATGAACGGAATCAGATGCGCGACGGCCTGCTTCATCACGCGCGCCGACTTCACCACTTGCGGCAGGAACATCTTGCCCTGGCCGAACAGGTCGCCGACGATGTTCATGCCGTCCATCAGCGGCCCTTCGATCACGTTGATCGGGCGGCCGCCGGCGGCGTCGATCTTCTGCCGGACTTCTTCCGTATCCTCGACGATGAAATTCGTGATGCCGTGCACCAGCGCGTGCGACAACCGCGCCTCGACCGGCTGGTTGCGCCACTCGAGGTTCTCTTCCTTCTTCGCCGCGCCGGTCTTGAACTTGTCGGCGATTTCGAGCAGCCGGTCGGTGCCGTCTTCGCGGCGGTTCAGCACCACGTCTTCCACGCGGTCGCGCAGTTCGGCGTCGAGATCGGCATACACGCCCAGCTGGCCCGCGTTGACGATGCCCATGTCCATGCCCGCCTGGATGGCGTGATACAGGAACACCGTGTGGATCGCCTCGCGCACCGGATCGTTGCCGCGGAACGAGAACGACACGTTCGACACCCCGCCGCTCACCTTCGCATACGGCAGGTTCTGCTTGATCCAGCGCGTCGCGTTGATGAAATCGACCGCGTAGTTGTTGTGCTCCTCGATGCCGGTCGCGATGGCGAAGATGTTCGGATCGAAGATGATGTCTTCCGGCTCGAAGCCCGCTTCGTTCACCAGGATGTCGTACGAGCGCTTGCAGATCTCGGTCTTGCGCTGGAAGGTGTCGGCCTGGCCGTGCTCGTCGAAGGCCATCACGACCGACGCCGCGCCGTAGCGGCGGATCAGCTTCGCGTGACGCAGAAACTGCTCCTTGCCTTCCTTGAGCGAGATGGAATTGACGATGGCCTTGCCCTGCACGCACTTGAGGCCCGCCTCGATCACCTCCCACTTCGACGAGTCGATCATGATCGGCACGCGCGCGATGTCGGGCTCCGACGCGATCAGATTCAGGAAGCGCACCATGGCGGCTTTCGAATCGAGCATCGCCTCGTCCATGTTGATGTCGATGACCTGCGCGCCGTTTTCCACCTGCTGGCGCGCGACGGCCAGCGCCTCGTCGAACTGGCCGTTCAGGATCATGCGCGCGAACGCCTTCGAGCCGGTCACGTTGGTGCGCTCGCCGACGTTGATGAAGAGCGAACCCTCGTTGACGTTGAACGGCTCGAGGCCGGAAAGACGCATCGTGTGATCGGTCATGGTGTGCGGGGTCGTATGAGTTTCGGTGTCAGGCTGCGTCGCGATACTGCGACGGGAACGCGCGCGGCTTCACGTCGGCGAGCGCCTTCGCGATCTCGGCGATGTGTTCCGGCGTCGTGCCGCAACAGCCGCCCGCGAGGTTCACGAGGCCGGCGGAAGCGAACTCCTTCAGCAGGCCGGACGTCACGTCCGGGGTTTCGTCGAAGCCGGTGTCGCTCATCGGATTCGGCAGGCCGGCGTTCGGATAGCAGGACACATAGGTATCGCACAGCTTCGAGAGCTCGGCGATATACGGCCGCATCAACGCCGCGCCGAGCGCGCAGTTCAGGCCGAAGGTCAGCGGCTTCGCATGACGCAGCGAATTCCAGAAGGCCTCGACCGTCTGGCCGGACAGGATGCGGCCCGAGGCGTCGGTGACGGTGCCCGAGATCATGACGGGCAGCAGCTCGCCGGTGTCGTCGAACAGCTGGTCCAGCGCGAACAGCGCGGCCTTGGCGTTCAGCGTGTCGAAGATGGTTTCGACCAGGAACAGGTCGCAGCCCGCGTCGAGCAGCGCCTTGGCCTGTTCGTAGTACGCGTCGCGCAGTTCGTCGAAGGTGACGTTGCGGGCGCCGGGATCGTTCACGTCCGGCGAGATGCTTGCGGTCTTGGGCGTCGGTCCGATCGCGCCCGCGACGAAGCGCGGCTTGTCCGGCGTCGAGTAACGGTTGCAGGCTTCGCGCGCAAGCTTCGCCGATTCGACGTTCATCTCGGCGGCCAGCTTTTCCATGCCGTAGTCGGCCTGCGCGACGCTCGTCGCGCCGAAGGTGTTCGTCTCGATGATGTCCGCGCCCGCCGCCAGATACTGCTCGTGAATCTCGCGGATCACCTGCGGCTGCGTGAGCGACAGCAACTCGTTGTTGCCCTTGATGTCGCGGTCGTAGTCCTTGAAGCGCTCGCCGCGATAGGCGGCTTCGTCGAGCTTGTAGCGCTGGATCATCGTGCCCATCGCGCCGTCCAGGATCAGGATGCGCTTCTGCAGCAGTTCGGGCAGCACTGCGCCGCGCGTGTAGGCGCGCGCGGTGGTTGGAATGGCGTTCTGGGTCATGACGGACGAGGCCTGCACCAATGGGGAGAGCCTGACATTGTAGCGGCAGCGCGGGGCGGCCGCCCCGGCGCGCCGCGCGCCTGGCGGGGCAGGCCGGGGCATTGTCGGCAAAAAAAGAACCCCGCCGGTTGCGTGTTGCGGGCGGGGTCTTCGGGGAGGCGAGTGTCGCCGGAGCCGCATGACCGTGCGGCGGCGGGCGCGGCCGGCGCGATGCCGGCACGCGCGAACGGCGCATCAGTGAAGCACGACGGGCTGGTTCATCAACATGTCGAACTGGCCAAGGAATTCGTCCACGTCCTCGAGCGACGGTTCTTCCTCGATCAGCTTCTGCACGGTCTCGCGAAACTTGGCGGCGAGCGCGCCGTCGATGAAGATCTCGCGCTGCGTGTTTTTGTCGACGATCTCGTAACCGCCGGCGCGCATCGCGAGGTGATTGTCCTGCGGCGGAAACTCGACGACGCAATAATTGGGGCTGTTGTAGATCATTTGCATGGCGACACTCCTTATTCCTTGATTGCTCCTGCAGCCTGAACCTTAAGTGGAGCGAGAGAGTGGGAATTCAAGGGGTGGCCCCGATGTGATGCCGTGGTATCGAGGCGTTCTTTTGCAGCAGCTACGGTAAGAATCACGCGGAATCGCGTAGGAAATTTCCTAGAAGCGCGCTGAAACGTTGCGATTCCTCGACTGGCGTGAGGTGCGCGGCGTCGAGTGTTTCGAATTGCGCGTCCGGGATCGTGTCCGCGATCACTCTGGAAGCAGCAGGTGTCGTGCCAACATCGCCTGAACCCGCGATAACCAATGTTCGTTTCGCTACGGATGATAATCCCTCGCGGGCGTCGAAACCGCTGACCGCCTCGGCGGCCCGTGCGAAACCCTCGGCTGGCGTACGCGCAATGGTTTCCGCGATCGGCTCGACGACTTCAGGATGGGCTTTCCGAAACCCGGGCGTGAGCCAGCGCTCGAGCGTCGCTTCCACGATACTCGCGGTGCCGTTTTCGCGCACGGACGCTGCCCGTTGCGCGAAGACGGGGCGGGCGTCGTCGGGAATGAAGGCGGGGGCGCCGGCCACGGTCAGCGTGGCGACCTTGTCCGGGTGACGGATGGCCAGCTTCTGCGCCACCATTCCGCCGATCGACAGTCCCACTACATGCGCCGACGGCGCGCCGAGCCGGTCGAGCAGCTCGGCCAGGTCGTCGGCGAGATCGTCGATGGTGAAGCTGTCGGGCGATGCCGTGGTTTTGCCGTGGCCGCGCAGGTCATAGCGCAGCACGGTGAAATCGTTGCGGAAATATCCGGCCATCTGATCCCACACGGACAGATCGCCCGCCAGTTGATGAATGAAGACGATCCATGGGCCGCCTCCTTCGTTGTCGAGAACATAGCGGGTGTCGATGCGATTGATGGTCAACTGCATATCGGCTCCGTCAAGACTGCGGTTTGCGATGTTGTCGAAAGACTGCGCTTTGCTGCGTTCGATGCCTGCGCGCGGAGTGTCGATGTCACGGCGTGTTACGGCCCCCGAACCGCGAACGTTACGTCGGCGTTACGGCTTGGCCGCATCCCGGGCGTCCGGCGCGGATTCCTCTGACGCATCCGGCGTGCCCGCACCGCTGCCTTGATCCGGGGCGGCGGGCGCCGCGAGCTTGCCGGCCCATAGCAGTTCCAGCTGCATGCCGTTCGGCTCGGTTTGCAGAATCCGCACGGGTAGCCAGCCAATCGACGGCGCGAGCCAGATGTCGAGCTTGCGGCGGTCGCCTTCCTTGCGCGGCAGGCGGGTGAAATGGCGGGCGTTGGTGAAACCGCCGCGGGTCTGCACGGTTTCGTCACCGACGGTTTCGATGGACCAGATCTCGCTGCTGTCGTTGTCCGCGACGCTGAATTGCCGGGTCACGCCCGGCTTGTACCGGTCCGGCGCGCCGCGCACGAGGCTCGACAACTGCATGACGACGCTGAAACGGTCCTGCGCGCCGTCGGCGAGCGGCTGCGCTTGCGGCGTTTTGGTGTAGACGATCTGCTTCGTTTCGCGATTGAAAATGGCGACGTCGGCGGCGCGGCGGCCGCGCTGCTCGGAGTACTGCTCCGGCGCGATGCCGAAGCCATCGATATGGCCTTTGCTCGAATACACATACGGACCGACGAAAGGCAGCGGAATCGACACGACCATCTCGTAATGCGGACCGTCGTGGGTCCAGTGGATCGTGCCGGTCTGATTCATCATGCCGTTCACAAGCGTGTCATAGCGCAGCTCGCCGCTGGGCGGAACGTTGAACGTGTCGCCCGAGGCGGGGGCCTGCGCGGCTTGTGCTGACTGCGAGGCCGATGCCGGCGCGGGCGCCGCCGGTTGCGCGGGACCCGACGCGGCGGCCGGCGCCGAGGCCGCCACGCCCGATGCAGCGGCGGGCGCATCGGGTTGCGGTGTCGCCGCGCTCAGGATCGGTGCGGCAGGTGGCGCGGCGGGCGCGGGCTTCGGCGCGGGGGCGACGGGCTTCGGAACGGGTGCGGGCTTGGGCGCAGGCGCCGGCGCAACCGGTTTCGGCGTGAGCAATTCGATCTGCACCGGCGGCGTCTCCGGCGGCGGATTCTCGGGCTGCCGGTTCCGCTCGAACCATCGCACCGCGCTCCAGTGCAGTCCCGCGACGATCAGCACGGCCAGCGCCCAGCGTCCCCAGCGGCGCGGCGCGGCGGACTGCGGGGCGGCATCGGACGGCTCGCCGGCGTTCGGGCGAGGGCGGCGGAACGGAAAGAATGGCATCGGGCGAAGGGTAAGGCGCGCGTATGACAGTCAGCGCACAGTCAACGCAACAAGAAACGCGAAAGGACTACGACACGCGCGACGGAACCGATGTTCCTGCGCCCGTGCCGTAAGCGCACTCAGCGTTCGCCTTCCTTGTACCCCAGTTCGTACGACAGACTGCGGGCGCAGTCGCGCAGCGCGGTATCGATTTCACCGCCCCAGTGCGTGTCGAAAGCGCCTTCGTGCCCCAGCGCGATGAGGCCCAGCGCGAGTTCGCCGGTGGCGTCGAACACCGGCGTGCAGAACGCGTGGATGGTCGGCAGCAGCATGCCTTCGACGCGCGCCGCGCCGTGCTCACGCACCTGGGCCAGCAGCGGCTCGACATCGGCGAGGCGCTGCTTCGTTGCGGCGAGTTCGCGCTCGAGCATCGGCTGCGTCTTGCTGCGCGGCAGGTACGCGGCGAACAGCAGGCCGGTGGCGGACGACAGCAGCGGCATCACGTCGCCGAGCTTGAGCGACGCTTTCGCCGGATGGCTCGATTCCATCCAGTGCACGACCGTCGGCCCCTGATTGCCCCACACCGCGATGCCGACCGTCTGATCCAGCCGGTCGCGCAGTTCCGCGAGCGCGATCCGCGCGAGCCGCACGCCGTCCACGCGCGCGAGCCGCGCCAGACCCATTTGCAGCGCGAAGCCGCCAAGTTCGTAGCGCCCCGACACCGGATCCTGCGACGCCACGCCCAGCCGCACGAAACTCACGAGATAGCGATGCGCCTTCGCCGGACTCATGCCGGCGCGCTGCGCGAGATCGCGCAGCATCATCGCGCGGGGTTCGTTGGTGAGCACGTCGAGCAGACGGAAGCCCACCTCGATCGACTGAATGCCGGAGCGCGTCTTCTCTTCGGCGGTGTCGGGATCGCTGACGTCGAGCGTGTCGTCGTCGTCGGGCGCGGCGGAGCGGGTCGATGGCATGAATAACAAACGCAGGGAAAGCGCGGCGTTGGGGATTCACCATCGTAAAATACATTTCCCCCAACGTCATCCACGTCACTTCCCGCTCTATGAAACTCGCCACGCTGAAGGACGGCACGCGCGACGGCCAGCTCGTCGTCGTTTCGCGCGATCTGCGCACGGCGGCCATCGCCGACGGAATCGTCTCCACGCTGCAGCGCGCGCTCGACGACTGGACTTTCTACGCGCCGCAACTGCTCGACCTGTACGAGGCGCTGAACCTCGGCCGCGCGCGCAACACTTTCCCGTTCGATCCCAAAGCCTGCATGGCGCCGCTGCCGCGCGCGTTCCAGTGGGCCGACGGCTCGTCGTACGTGAATCACGTCGAACTCGTGCGCCGTGCGCGCAACGCCGAAATGCCGCCCGAGTTCTGGACCGATCCGCTGATGTACCAGGGCGGCAGCGACGACTTCATCGGCCCGGCGGACGACATCGTCTGCGCGACGGAATCGTATGGCATCGACTTCGAGGCCGAAGTCGCCGTGATCACGTCGGACGTCCACATGGCCGCGATGCCCGACGAAGCCCTGAAGAGCGTTCGTCTGCTGATGCTGGTGAACGACGTGTCGCTGCGCAATCTGATTCCCGCCGAACTGGCGAAGGGCTTCGGCTTTTTCCAGAGCAAGCCCGCGACCGCGTTCTCGCCGGTGGCCGTGACGCCCGACGAACTCGGCGATGCCTGGCGCGAGGGCCGCGTGCACCGGCCGATGACCGTGCACTGGAACGGCAAGAAAATCGGCCATCCGGATTGCGGCACGGACATGGTGTTCCACTTCGGCCAGCTGATCTCGCACGCCGCGAAGACGCGCAATCTGCGCGCGGGCGCGATCGTCGGCTCCGGCACGATCTCCAACAAGGACGCGACGCGCGGCTACTGCTGCATCGCCGAGAAGCGATGCCTGGAGACCATCGAGCACGGCGCGCCGCAGACGGACTTCATGAAGTTCGGCGACAGCGTGAAGATCGAGATGTTCGACGCCGACGGCAAGTCGATCTTCGGCGCCATCGATCAGGCGGTGGTGCAGCCGGAACACTGAAGCGCCGCGCGCCGCAACGGGTTTCGCCCGATGCGGTGCGCGCGAGCCGCGCCTTACACTTTGCCGGGCTGCTTTCGCAGCGATCAGAACAAACAAGAAAAGGAGACTCGGATGGCGGCAGGCAAGTGGAAGTTTCTGGTGGGCGCGGCAATGACGCTGGCCGCGACGGCAGCCTTCGCGCAAAGTGCGCAGCACGTGAAGATCGGCCTGGTGCTCTCGCTGACGGGGCCGGCCGCGTCGCTCGGGATTCCGGCGCGCGACACCGTCGCGCTGCTGCCGAAGGAGATGGGCGGCCGGCCGGTCGACTACATCGTCCTCGACGACGCCTCGGACACCACGCAGGCCGTGCAGAGCACCAAGAAGCTCATCAGCGAGGACCAGGTCGACGCGATCATCGGCTCGTCCATCACGCCGAACTCGCTCGCGATGATCGACGTCGTCGCGCAGGGACAGACGCCGATGATCTCGCTGGCGTCGTCGGCGAAGATCATCGAGCCCGTCGACGACAAGCGCCGCTGGGTCTTCAAGACGCCGCAGACCGACGCGATGATGGCCTCCGCCATCGCCGAACACGCGAGCAATCACGGCGTGAAGACGCTGGCCTACATCGGCCAGGCGGATGCGCTCGGCGAGACCTTCTATGCCGAAGTCGCGAAGTTCGCCGAACTGCACAAGATCCGCGTGGTCGCGAACGAGCGCTTCAACCGCACCGACCCGAGCGTGACCGGACAGATCCTCAAGATCCTCGCGACCAAGCCGGATGCGGTGGTGGTCGGCGCCGCCGGCACGCCGGCCGCGCTGCCGCCGAAGACGCTGGCGCAGCGCGGCTACAAGGGGCTGGTCTATCACAATCACGGCGTCGGCAACCGCGACTTCCTGCGCGTGTGCGGCGCGGACTGCAACGGCACCTTCCTGCCGACGAGCCCCGTGCTGGTCGCCGCGCAATTGCCGAACGATCATCCCGCGAAGCGCCTCGCGCTCGACTACATCAAACTGTACGAGGCGAAGCAGGGTGCGGGCACGGTGTCGGCGTTCGGCTCGTACACGTGGGACGCGGGCATGCTGCTGAACCGCGCAGTGCCCATCGCGATGAAGGCGGGTGCGCCCGGCACGCCGGCGTTCCGCAGCGCGCTGCGCGACGCGCTCGAAGGCACGAAGCAGTTCGCCGACACCAACGGGCAGGTCAACATGACGCCCAACGACCACATCGGCCTCGACCAGCGCGCGCGCGTGATGGTCGAGATTCGCGACGGCAAGTGGATCTACCAGCCGCGCTGACTCTTCATCTGACAGGATCATGAGCGACCTCTCCATGTACTCGGGCTATCGATCGCTCGAACTGCGCCGCCATCCGCACGGCGTGCTCGAAGTGGTGATGCCCGGCGCGGGCGCGAACAAGAGCGGCCTCTCCACCGCCGACGCCAACATGCATCGCGAACTCGCCGACATCTGGCGCGACATCGATCGCGATCCCGAGACGCGCGTCGCGCTGATCCGCGGCGAAGGCAAGGGCTTCTCGGCCGGCGGCGATCTCGGGCTCGTCGAGGAGATGGCGAACGACTTCGACGTGCGCGCGCGCGTCTGGCGCGAGGCGCGCGATCTCGTGTACAACGTGATCAACTGCGGCAAGCCGATCGTCTCCGCGATGCACGGCCCGGCGGTCGGCGCGGGGCTGGTGGCGGGATTGCTGGCGGATATCTCGATCGCGTCGAAGTCGGCGCGCATCATCGACGGGCATACGCGGCTGGGCGTCGCGGCCGGCGATCACGCGGCGATCGTCTGGCCGCTCCTGTGCGGCATGGCGAAGGCCAAGTACTATCTGCTGCTGTGCGAGCCGGTGAGCGGCGAGGAAGCGGAGCGGATCGGGCTGGTGTCGCTCGCGGTGGACGAGAGCGAACTGATGCCGAGGGCGATCGAAGTGGCGAACCGGCTGGCGCAGGGCTCGCAGACCGCGATCCGCTGGACCAAGTACGCGCTCAACAACTGGCTGCGCTCGGCCGGGCCGACCTTCGATACGTCGCTGGCGCTCGAATTCATGGGCTTCGCCGGTCCCGATGTGCACGAGGGCATGCGCTCGCTGCGCGAGCGGCGCGCGCCGGACTTTCCCGGCGGCGCGCCGTTCTGAGTCTGGGCGTTGAGCGCGAACACACACGCAAAACAAGGAGAGTCAAATGACCGATCATTCTGGCGGAACGCCGCCCTACACGATTCCCGGTTTTCCCGGATTCGGTCAGGCGGACATGATGGGCAAGATGTGGGAACTGATGCGCCTGAATCCGTTCGCCGCCGCGATGCCGGGCGGCGGGCAGGGCGTGGGACCTTCTCTCTCGATGATGTCGGACATGCTCGCGCCGCTCACCAACATCGAGGAACTCGACAAGCGCGTGACCGACATGCGCGCGGTCGAGCAATGGCTGAAGCTCAATCTCAACATGCTGCAGTCGGCGATCCAGGCGCTCGAAGTGCAGCGCGCGACGCTCGCCACCTTGCGTGCGTTCGGCGCGTACGCGCAGACGTCGGTCGAGAGCGCGCAGCAGGCGGCGGAACAGTCGCGCGGCGCGGCTGCCGGCTGGCCGATGGGCGGAGCGTCCGCCGCGAGATCCGAAACGCGAGCGCAGCAAGAGACCGCGCCCCAAGCTCCCGCGGATGAAGAAGAGCCTCGGGACAAGGAACCGGCCGCGCCGCCGCCCGGCTTCGATCCGTCGGGCTGGTGGAATGTGCTGCAATCGCAGTTCAACCAGCTCGCGCATCTGGCAATGCTGCAGCCCGGCATGACGCCGCCGCCGGGTGCGGCGGGCGCGGGCTCGGGCGAGCCGCCCGCTACGGAAGCGGGCACGCAGGCGGCGGACGAGGAGCCGGCGTCGCCGGCCGCAGCGGCGAAGAAGCCGCCGGCGCGGAAAATCCCGCCCAGGAAGAAGCCTGCCTGAGTCCCTGTAGTGGACAATTGATCCGACCAAACGAACGGCGACGCATCTTGCGTCGCCGTTTCTTCTTCCGGTGCTGAAGGCTCTCCAGCGAGACACGCCTTGCGCCGGCTTGCCTGCATTCATCCCGTAGAACACTTTTTGTCCTGCACGCATCCGAACGTCTCCCTGCGTCGTATTGAACACGGCAGCAGGGCGTTTCGACGCAGCCAATCGCGCAAATTCTGTCTATGATGAAAAGTAGACGGTGTTGAACTTTGTCCATGCAGATGGTCGAAAAGGCACGCTATTTCGACCTCATCAGAGTTGCTTCATCCATTTTGTCCATGACAACTTCGCCACAACAAGAATTCGTTTCGAAGCCGCTCCCGGATGGCGCTGGCCTTCCCGAGTCCATGCCACGGTCTGCCGCAGCCGCCGCGGGCGTGGGCATCGGCATTGGCGCGATCGCTCAGGAGATTGGTCTGACCAAGGACACGCTGCGTGTCTGGGAGCGCCGCTACGGTTTTCCGCAGCCCATGCGGTCGCCGGGCGGCGAGCGGCTCTATCCGCAGGAGCAGGTGACCAAGCTGCGGCTCGTCAAGCGTCTGCTCGACGCGGGGCATCGTCCAAGCAAGGTGCTCGGTCAGTCGATCGATACCTTGCAGCACCTCGCCGAAAGCTCAGGCATTGGCCAGGATGCGCCGGACGCCGAACTCGATCATCTGATCTCGCTGCTGCGCGCCAGCAAATACGACGACTTCCGTTTTGGCCTGCTCAAGCGCGCCACCCGCGACGGCCTGGAACGCTTCGTACTGGATGTCGTGGCGCCGTTGTCCGCGCGCGTCGGCAATGCGTGGGCCGCCGGGACCTTGCAGGTGTTCCACGAACATCTGTTCAGCGAATCGATCCAGAGCACGCTGCGCAATCTGATGCGTCCGCTCGCCGAAGCCACGCGCGGGCGCGGCAGCCGTCCGCGCGTGCTGCTCACGACGCTTTCGGGCGAAGGGCATGGCCTCGGCATCCTGATGGCGGAAGCGATGTTCGTGCTTTCCGAATGCGAATGCGTCCAGCTGGGCTTGCAGACGCCGTTGCACGACATCGCGGCCGCGGTCACGGCGCATGACGTGGATATCGTCGCGCTGTCGTTCACGGCGGTGATGCCGGCGCAGTCCGTCGCGAATGGCCTGAACGACCTGCGCAAGCTGTTGCCGCCGCATGTGCGCATCTGGGCCGGCGGCAGCAGTCCCGCGCTGCGCCGCAAGATTCACGACGGCGTGCAGCACGTGACCGGACTCACGCCCATCGACGAAGTGGTCGCCGAATGGCGGAACTCCGCCGTGCTATGATCGTTGACGCTCGTTCAGACGAGCGTCGGCACGCAATGCATGCCGGGCACGGTCGGACTGTCGGGTCCGCGGAGCCAGGCAAGCACGATCGAAGCGATTGCAAGCGTATCCAGTCAGCGTCACGTGAACTGTCACATGGATACGCCATACTGCGTCGCCGGCACGCAGGCGGCGGCAGGCTCGACGCCACTTGACCATACCTCAGGCACAGGTTTCGCTCCTCACCCACGGTAGAACAAGACGTACGACACGCGACATTTGCACGGGGAAGTGCAGTGTTTCAGGCGGGACGCAATGCGTTGCCGCAGCGCAGATCACGGCGCTTCGTTGTCGCTTTTTGTCTTTGGCCGACGGAATCCCGCGTAAAATTGAAAGCTTCGTCGTTCGCGGGCATGGATTCCGGCCTGCGAGAATCGACAGTCATTACAGATATAACGTCGCATAAGTGGCATCAGGGGTGGACAATGAACACCATGCTTTATCCGGAACTGTACAAATCGCTGGAATCCGTCCGTTGGGACATGGAGAAGGACATTCCATGGGACAGGTTCGATGCGTCCCTGCTGACCGACGAGCAGGCCAAGACCATCAAGATGAACGCGATCACCGAATGGTCCGCGCTTCCCGCAACCGAGATGTTCCTGCGCGACAACCACAACGACAGCGACTTCTCCGCGTTCATGAGTGTGTGGTTCTTCGAAGAACAGAAGCATTCGCTGGTGCTGATGGAATATCTGCGCCGCTTCAAGCCCGAGTTCGTCCCGAGCGAGGAAGAACTGCACGCGGTGCGCTTCGAGTTCGACCCGGCGCCGCCGCTCGAGACGCTGATGCTTCACTTCTGCGGCGAGATCCGCCTCAACCATTGGTATCGCCGGGCGGCCGAATGGCATACCGAGCCGGTCATCAAGCATATCTACGAAACCATCTCGCGCGATGAAGCGCGTCATGGCGGCGCTTATCTGCGCTACATGAAGAAGGCGCTCACGAACGCGGGCGACACGGCGCGCGCCGCGTTTGCGAAGATCGGCGTCCTGATGGCGTCGGCGCGTCGCACTGAAAAGCCGCTGCATCCCACGAACCTGCACGTCAATCAGGCGCTGTTTCCGCGCGATACCGTGCAGTCCCGTCTGCCTGACCCGGAATGGCTCGAACGCTGGCTGGACGACCAGATCCGCTTCGACGACAGCTGGGAGCGCAAGGTGGTCGAACGCATCCTGCACAACCTGTCCATTCTGTTCGAGCGTTCGTTCGCTACGGCGCAGGAACTGAATCGCTATCGCAAGGAAGTGGTGCAGCGTCTGCAGGCCGGGACGGCCGGCGGATCGGCTGAACAGCCTGCCTGATTCGTCAGAGACTCCGCATCGCGCAGTCATAGGGGAGCGGCCCGCCGGCACATGTCGGCGGGCCGTTTGCTTTGGGTGTCGCGCACCGTCGCACACTCTCGCGCACTCCGGCGCCACGTCATCCTTGGCAAAGCCGCCGTGGCACAATGCGCGCTTTCAGAAACCCGCAGCGAGCCCGTCATGTCCGCCATCTTCGAACGCAAGATCATCACGCGCGAGGCGCTCGCCGCGCTGCGCCCAGGCTTGACCGGTCCGGTCGTCTTCACCAACGGCGTGTTCGACATCCTGCATCGCGGCCACGTGACCTATCTCGCCGATGCCAAGGCGCTGGGCGCGACGCTCATCGTCGGGGTGAACAGCGATGCGTCGGTGCGCACGCTCGGCAAGGGCGACGATCGCCCGATCAATCACGAAGACGACCGCATGGCCTTGCTGGCCGCGCTGGAAAGCGTGGACTGGGTCGTGAAGTTCGGTGAATCGACGCCGCTCGAATTGATCGGTGTCCTGCATCCTGACGTGCTCGTGAAAGGCGGCGACTACGACATGGACAAGCTCGCCGAAGCGGCGCTCGTGCGCGGCTGGGGCGGCAAGGCGCTGGCCATCGCGTTCGAGCACGACCGCTCGACCACCGCGCTGCTCAGGAAGGTCCGCGCGCAGTCCTGACGCGCCCCGTCTTACTGTCCGAGCGGCGTGGATTGCACATTGGCGGCCGGCGCCGGACCGCCGACGCGCGGCTGGTCGAACGCTTCTTCCGGGTGGATCGGGCGCGTGTTCAGCGCCTCGGGATGCACCTGCTGCAACAGGTGATGCGGCTCGCGCGCGCCCGCGGCGGGCAGCGGCCCCACCATGCCGCGCATCACCGCGAACATCAGCAGGTTGGCGAGTATCAGTAGGGCGATCAGCCAGCGCAGCATTCGTGGGCTCCGTCCGTCGAATCAGCGAATCAGGATGAATGGCGTGCAGCGGCGTCCCGCGCGATGAGCGTCAGACCCGACAGCACAAGTGAATCGTGGCGCGTATAAGGCGCCTCGAGCGCGTCCGCGATTTCGTGCGCCGCGCCGCCGCCGAGCACGAGCCGCACTTCGGCGCGCCAGTCTGCTTTCAGATCGCGCCAGGCACGTTCGATCAGGCTCGCCTGCGCCAGCCGGCAGCCTGCCGAGAGCGCGGCGGCCGTGTCCGTGGCGAACTGGCTGCGGGTCCGTTCCAGCGCGGCCCGCGCGGCGGCGGCATCCAGTGTGGGCAGTTGCGCCGTGTGGCTGCCGAGCGATTCCATCATCAGCGACCACCCCGGCGCGATCAGCCCGCCGGTGAACACGCCGTCGGCGCGCAAGGCTTCGAGCGTCGTCGCGGTGCCGAAGGTCGCGATCAGCAGATGTTCGCCGGGATAGGCGGCGCGGGCGGCGATCAGGCCGCACCAGCGGTCGCTGCCGAGCCGCGAGGGTTCGGTGTAGCCGTTGCGCACGCCGCATTGCTCGGCCTGCGCCTTGACGATAGTGCGCGGAACGGTAGGCCAGCGCGCGTCGATCAGGCGCTGGATACGGTTCTGCACCGGCAAGCCGGCGACGTTGGAGATCCAGACAGCCGACGGCGCGGCGAGCGCGGACCAGGCGTCGAGCGCGGCGTCATCGGCGGCGGTGGAATGGTGCGCGTGCTCGAATGCGCCGTTCGCGAGCGGGGCTCCGTCTGCACTGACGAGCGACCACTTGATGCGGCTGTTGCCGGCATCGATCAGCAAGTACGGCGCAGTGTTCACGGACGCTCCCTCGCGAGCCGCAGCGTGAGTTCGCCGGTCGTGACGGTGCGCGGACCTTCGGGCGCGTCGATCAGCAACTGGCCGCTTTCGTCAACGCCCGATGCAATGCCGCGCGTCACTTCCAGACCCTGGTCGAGCAGCGCGACTTCGCGGCCGGCCCAGGCGTGCGCGTCGAGCCAGCGTTGCCGGAACGGCCGGAACCCTTCGGCCTCGAAACGCGGCAGAGCGGTGTCGAGCGCGTTGAGCAGGGCCGCGAGCGTCTCGGTCAGATTGGCGTCGGGCCATGCGCGCGCGAGGGCGGCCGGCGCGGCGCCGGGCGTGGACGACGAGGCCGCCGCGGACGACCGGTTCGCGTCCTCGACCTGGGTGGCGAGTTGTTCGGCGCCGTGCAGGTTCGTGCCGATGCCGATCACGACGGCCGTGGCGCCGGGCGTGTTCCACGCCGTTTCGATGAGAATGCCGGCGAGCTTGCCGTCATCGAGCAGGACGTCGTTGGGCCACTTCAGCGCGGGGCGCGCGGACGGCGTGAGCGGCAGGCGCGAGAGCGCGTCGAGCACGGCGGTGCCGATGGCGAGACTCAGCCCGGAGAGACCTTCGACCGGCCGCTTCAGCACGCAGCCGACCGACATCAGCAGCGCGTTGCCCGGCTCGGCGAGCCACGCGCGGCCGCGCCGCCCGCGTCCGGCGGTCTGCGAATAGGCGACGCGCACGCAGGGCGCCGGTGTGCTGTTGCGGGGCAAGGCGCGCAGTTGCGCCATCAGGTCGGCGTTCGTCGAGCCGGTTTCGTCGACGATATCGATGGTCCAGTCGCGGGCGGGACGCTCGGCGAGCGTCGCCAGCCGTGTGAGGTCGATGCGCCAGGGCGCGTCGGGGGCGAAGGGAGTCGGGTTCATGGTGGCTATTGTAGCCGCGCGCCACGCGCCGCCACGGCCGGAACGCTAATACGAAAGCGATGCGCAATGTCTTGCCGCAGGCCGCCGCGTACTTGCGGAGCGTGGCGATGGATGGCGAATGTGTTTCGCTGACCAGCAGGCTTCCGAGGTCCGCGACTGCCCACCCGGTCATGCCCATACGTTCCCCAATCTGCGCTTGATCGAGACCGGCTTCCCGGCGAGCTTGCAGGAGAGCGTCGCGCATTTCATGCCCAGCGTTCGGGATTTGATTCGCGAAGGCAGTCAATTTTCGTTCTCGCGGGGATAACGGATTCGGGCATGCAAGACGTTCAGCACGGTGACGCGGTCGCTGACTCGATTAATCACGAGGTAATTCGGGTGGACGACCATTTCACGTGTGTTGGGAACGCGTCCAGAGCGATAAATGTAAGGATTCTCGGCCAAGGTGATGACGGCTTCCCTGATCAATTCAACCAGGCTTTCAGCCGCCCCCGGGTCACGCTCTTCGATGGATTCGTAGATTTCCTTGAGCCGCCTGCGTGCGCGCGGCCTCCAGTCAACGAGCATGCCGAGCCTTGCGCTTCGCAACGATCAATGCGTCCATTTCCGCGAACACCTCGTCGTGCGGAATGGACGGTGCGGCCTCCGCAAGTGAAGCCTCATTCTCCTCGCGGAACCATTTTTGATAGCGTTCGGCGTCCTCGAAGGACTCGAATTCAGAAATACGCGGATCCAGTTTTCCGTCCATGTCATGCACCCCCGAATTGGTGAAGTCATCATAGCGCGACGCCTTGAGCGCATGGCAAGCCGAATTTTCCCAGTTTCACGCGTCATGCGATGGGTGCCTGCAAACCCCCATCCCGCGTCCCCAAACCAACCTTCGCTACAATGTCCCTTCACCCTTAACCGCGTTTTACCGCGCCATCGATCCTTGGACTTCGACACGCCGCCGCGCCTGAGAGTGGAAGCCGGTCAGCAGGGCAAGGTGGTCCGGCTCTCGGGTCAGTGGACCGCGCTCGCGCTCGCGCGCGACCGGGCCAAGAGCGGCGTCACGCGGCGGCTGCGGGCCATCGGGCGGGAGGCGATCGGCGAATGGGACTTGCTGGCCATCGAGCGTCTCGATCACGTCGGCGGCCAGGCGCTCTGGCGCATCTGGGGCCGCAAGATGCCCGCCGCCGTCGAACTCTCCGACACCCAGCGGGAGATCTTCGAGCGCGTCGCGCTGCTCGACGCCGAGCGCGAGGAGCCTGAACCCGTCGATCGCATCGATCCCGTCACGCGGCTCGGCCAGCTGATCTTCACGTTCTTCGACCACCTGCACGGCGGCCTCGCGATGTTCGGCGCCTTCGTGCTGGACCTGTTCGGTCTCGTGCGCCGTCCGCGCCGTATCCCGTGGACGGAAATCTCCGCCAACATCTACAGCGCCGGCGCCCAGGCGCTGCCGATCACCGCGCTCGTCGCGTTCCTGATCGGCATCGTGCTGAGCTATCTGTCCGCGCAGCAGCTGCGCGCGTTCGGCGCGAACCAGTACATCGTCAATATCCTCGGCCTCTCGGTGATCCGCGAACTCGGGCCGGTGCTCTCGGCCATTCTGGTCGCCGGCCGTTCGGGCTCCGCGATCACCGCGCAGATCGGCGTGATGCGCGTCACCGAGGAACTCGACGCCATGCAGGTCATGGGCATCCCGCACGGCCTGCGGCTCGTGCTGCCGCGCGTGATCGCGCTGGGCGTCGCGATGCCGCTGCTCGTCATGTGGACCAACATCGTCGCCCTGCTGGGCGGCGCGCTCGCCGCGAAGCTCGTGCTGTCCATCGACATGAATTTCTTCATCCGCTCGCTGCCCTCCGTCGTGCCGATCGCCAATCTGTGGATCGGGCTCGGCAAGGGCGTCGTGTTCGGCATGCTGATTGCGCTGACCGCCTGCCATTTCGGTTTCCGCATCAAGGCGAATTCGCAGAGTCTTGGCGAAGGCACGACCACGTCGGTGGTAACGTCGATTACCGTGGTAATCCTCGCCGACGCCGTGTTCGCCATCCTGTTCCAGAACGTGGGGCTGTAGACGCACATGTCCACGACGCTCGCCACCGCCGTCCGCCATCAGCCGCCGCCCGTCATCGCGGAGCCGGTGATCGAAGTGCGCGACCTGACCAAGCGCTACGGCCGCACGGTCATCCACGAGCATCTGGACCTCGATGTGCGGCGCGGCGAGATCGTCGCGCTGCTGGGCGGCTCGGGTTCGGGCAAGACTACGCTCGTGCGGCAGATGCTCGGGCTCGAAGCGCCGACGTCGGGCACCATCCGCGTGCTCGGCGAAGAGTGGACGCGCATGGACGAGGACACCGCCAAGATGCTGCGCTCGCGCTCCGGCATGATGTTCCAGCAGGGCGCGCTGTTCTCGTCGCTGACGGTGTACGACAACATCGCGCAGCCGTTCCGCGAACTCGGCAAGATTCCCGAGGACCTGATCCGCGAATTCGTGATGCTCAAGCTGGAGATGGTCGGGCTGTCGTGCAAGCACGCCACCAAGATGCCTTCGGCGCTGTCGGGCGGCATGGTCAAGCGCGTCGGCATCGCGCGCGCGATCGCGCTCGAGCCGGAACTGCTGTTTCTCGACGAACCCACGGCCGGCCTGGATCCGAAGGCCTCGGACGAGTTCGTCGATCTGATCGCCACGCTGCATCGCGCGCTCGGCCTGACCGTCGTGCTGGTCACGCACGATCTCGATACGATGGTGGCGCTGTCCACCCGCGTCGCCGTGCTGGCGGACAAGCATGTGCTCGTCGCGGCGCCGGTGGAGGAAGCCTGCGCGGTGGATCATCCGTTCATCCGCGAGTATTTTCTCGGCCGGCGCGGCCGCCGCGCGCTGCAGGCGCTGCCGCCGGAGCGCCGCGCGAAGCTGCCCGCGGCGGCGCTCGAGGACGCGCCGATCACCGTCAACAAGTAGCCGCATCACGCATGGACGAAGCCGGCGCCGCCGCGAAGTCAAAGGAACCTGCCGATGGAAAACAAATCACATGCGTTCTGGACCGGGCTGTTCACGATCGCCCTCGTGCTGGCCATCGCGTTCGCCGTGTTCTTCTTCAACGTGGATCGTACGGTGCGCGTGCCATACGACCTGATCGCGCGCACCAACGTGACCGGCCTCTACACGGATGCCGCCGTGCGCTATCGCGGGCTCGGCGTGGGCAAGGTGCAGTCGATCAGCTTTGACAAGGCCCATCCGGGGCAGATCCGCATCCGCATCCTCGTCGACCAGAACGCGCCGATGACGCACTCGACCTTCGCCACGCTCGGCTTCCAGGGCGTGACGGGCATCGCCTTCGTGCAGCTGGATGACACCGGCAAGGACACGAGCCCGCTGGCTTCGTCGGCGCAGCACATCGCCGAAGTGCCGATGCATCCCGGCCTGTTCGAGCAGTTGCAGCAACGCGGGGACGTCATTCTGAAGCGCTTCGAGCGCCTCTCCGAAGACGCCGACAAGTTCCTGTCCGATGACGTCCGCAACCAGTTGATGGCGACCACGAAGAGCCTGCAGGGCGCGGCGGACGGCATCGCGACGCTCGCGAGCCAGGTGCAGCCGGCGACGGCGCAACTGCCGCAGACGCTCAAGCAGCTCGACACCACACTGGCCTCGACCAATCAGCTGGTGCAGAACCTGAATCGCCCGGACGGTCCGCTCGTCACCAATCTGAACAAGGCGGGCAAGGCCGCCGCGGACGCGAGCGCCTCGCTCGCCGACATGAACGAATCGCTGCGCTTCGTGACGGCGCGAGTGGGCTTCGAGGCCTTACCGCGCTTCTATTCCTTCAGCGACGACGTGAGCGCCGCCGCGCGTTCGGTGGACCGCGCCGCCGATGCCTTCAGCACCAATCCGCGCAGCGTGCTGTTCGGCGCGCCGAAGCAGGCGCCGGGACCGGGCGAGGCGGGTTTCACGTGGCCCGCGCAGCCCGCGCATTGAGTGAGAGAACGACATGCCAGACATCGACACGAAGACCGCCTGGGTGACTCGGCTGTGCATCGGCGTGTGCGCCTGCGTCGCGCTGCTGGGGGGCTGCGCCTCGACGCCGGACGCGCTGCCGGATGCCCGCTACGACCTGGGCGCGCTGCGGATCGGGAATGCGTCGGCGGGGGCGTTGCCGCTGCCGCCGGTCAAGGTGCTGGCCGTGGCCGCGCCGCGCAATCTCGAAACGGACGCGTTCGCCTATCGCCTGAGCTACGTCGACCCGCAGCGCGTCGCCACCTATTCCGACAGTCACTGGACGATGCCGCCGGCGCGCCTGCTGACGCAGCGCCTGCGCGACGCGCTCGCTGCGCGCGGTCAGATCCTGTCGGGCGCCGATCCGGTGCGCGCCGTGCCGCTGCTCGAAGTCGAGCTGACCCGCTTCGAACAGGACTTCGATGCGCCGGAGCAGAGCCATGGCGTCGTCGACGTGCGCGCGACGCTCACGCAGCAGGGCCGCGTGGTGGGCCAGCGCAGCTTCAGCGCCAGCGTGCCCGCGCGCAGCGCGAATGCGGCGGGCGGCGCGCAGGCGCTTGCTGCAGCCTCGGACGATGTGATCGCGCAGGTCTCCGCGTGGCTTGCCGCCCAACCGCTCGCCGCCGCGCGATGACGCGCGGCGGTCCGCTCTTCCGCCCAGCACGGAGGCATCCGGGCGGCTCATGACGATCAAGCAATGGCAGCGCCGCCCGTCGGCGTTTTCCCGGCAGGCGCTCGCCGCGTATGCGGCGCTCGTCGTGTATGGCTCGCTGTATCCGTTTTCCGGCTGGCGCTCGCTGGGCCTGAGCCCGTTCGCCTATCTCACCGATCCGCTGCCGCAATACCTGACGGTCTTCGACGTCGTCACCAACGTGCTCGGCTACATGCCGCTCGGCGCGCTGATCGTGCTCGCGCTGTATCCGCGCTGGCGCGGCACGCTCGCGGTGGGCGCGGCGCTGGCGGGCGGCACGCTGTTGTCGGGCGCGATGGAGGCCATCCAGACCTATCTGCCGACGCGCGTCGCCTCGAACCTCGATCTCGCGGCCAACGCGTTCGGCGCGCTGCTCGGCGGCGTGCTGGCCGCGCCCGCGACGAGCGCGCTGCTCGACCGCGGCCTGCTGCGGCGCATCCGCTTCACCTGGTTCGAGCGCGACGCGGCCTATGTGATCGGGCTGACGGCGCTGTGGCCGTTCGCGGCGATGTTTCCGGCGCCCTATCTGTTCGGCGGCGGCGATCTGCCGCGCGTGCTGTGGGACACGCTCGATCCGGCGATGCAGGACGCGATCCTTGCGTGGACGCCCGTCGCCTGGGACGTGGAAAGCTGGCCGGACCGGCTCGGCGCGCTGCTGCCCGACGACGCCTGGGAGGCGCTGATCACGTCGAGCAGCCTGTTCGGCGCGCTCGTGCTGGCGACGCTGCTGACGCGCACCCGTGCGCCGCGCATGCGCCTGATGCTGGGCCTCGTCGCGCTGACGCTGTTCGCGAAGGCGGGCGCGACGTTCCTGCAGTCGCGCGCCGGCCTCACCTTCGACTGGGCCACGGACGGCGCGCTGGAAGGCGTCGCCATCGCGATGCTGACGGCGCTGCTCTCGGTGTCGCTGCCGCGCGGCCTGCGCGCAGCGCTCGCGGGGGCGGCGCTGCTGATGTCGCTCGCGCTCGTCAACCTGCTGCCGGTGAATCCGTACTTCGATATCGTCCTCGCCGACTGGCGGCAGGGCCGCTATGTGCATTTCAACGGGCTGGTGCACTGGCTGTCGTGGGTGTGGCCTTACGCGGCGCTCGGCTGGCTCGCTTCGGCGGCGGAGCACGCGTGGCTGGCGCGGCGGCGTGCGCAGCGCGGGCGCTGAGCTTGGGTGGAACCGCCCGGAGCGGGCACGAACATCGCTGGCTATAATCGGCCGATACTCTCAGCGTGCCAGACTCATGGATTCCTTCTACAAGTATCACGTGTTCTTCTGCCTGAACCAGCGCGAAGAAGGCGCCGCGCGGCCAAGCTGCGCCAACTGCAACGCGCAGTCCATGCAGGAATATGCCAAGAAGCGCGTCAAGAAACTGGGCCTCGCGGGCGAAGGCCAGGTGCGCATCAACAAGGCGGGCTGCCTCGACCGCTGCGAACTGGGTCCGGTCGTAGTCGTGTATCCGGAAGGCACCTGGTACACGTATGTCGATGAAACCGATATCGACGAAATCGTGGACTCGCATCTGGCCAACGGCAAGATCGTCGAACGCCTGCTGATCGATCAACCGGCATGAACGCGCAGACCGAGAAGTTCCTGATCGACGGGCCGATCGGCAAGATCGAATGCGCGCTCGACCAGCCGGACACGGCGCCGCGCGGCATCGCGCTCGTTGCGCATCCGCATCCGCTGTTCGGCGGCACCATGGACAACAAGGTCGCGCAGACGCTCGCGCGCACCTTCGTGCAACTCGGCTACACCACCTTCCGTTCCAACTTTCGCGGCGTCGGGCAGACGGGCGGCGAGCATGACAACGGCATCGGCGAACAGGACGACCTGCTCGCGCTGATCGACCACATGCGCGCGCAGCCCGGCCAGTCCGACGTGCCGATCGTCCTCGCGGGCTTTTCCTTCGGCACCTTCGTGCTGTCGCATGTGGCGAAGCGCCTGCTCGAAGCGGGCAAGCCGATTGAACGCATGGTGTTCGTCGGCACGGCGGCGAGCCGCTGGGAAGTCGCGCCGGTGCCGGAGAGCACGCTCGTGATCCACGGCGAAGTGGACGACACGGTGCCCATCCAGTCGGTCTATGACTGGGCGCGGCCGCAGGAACTGCCGGTGGTCGTGATCCCCGGCGGCGAGCACTTCTTCCATCGCAAGCTGCATATTCTCAAGCGCGTGATCGTCGACGCCTGGCGCTGATCGTCCTTCCCTGCGATGCACTCGCGAGCGCTGCCGCGCAGCGCTCGAAACACTCGAAAAGCGCTGAAGCCGCCTCGGAAAAACGTTAAAACACGCGGCCAGCACGCAGATTCGAAGGAAGACGCAAGCAGCCCGCGCGTATAATGGCGCAGAATTTTTTCGCTGCTCCCGGCCGCACGACGCCTTCCGGCGCGCGTCGCGGCCTTCGGGAACACCGGCTTCCGAGAACCGATTTCGCTTCCGTCTGTCGAACGAGCGCTTTTTGCCGCAGCGCCGCTGCCATGGCCGCTGTCATGGCCGCCGTTATGGCGAAAGGCCCGACCAACAGCGACGGTCTGCCTGTTCAACCCGTGCTTCGCCGATCATCCGATCCCCGATCGCCATCGTCGCAGCCTGCTTTTTCCGCCGATCGATCCTATGCGCTTTGTCCCTTCCGGTCTGTCTCTTCCGTCTGTCTCCGTTTCCACGAAAGCCGCTCTCGTCCTGCCCGCCATGCTGGCCGCGGCGAGCGCGTACGCGCAGGTCCCGCCGCCCGATGTGACGGCGAACTCGTGGGTGCTCGTCGACGCCACCAGCAACCAGGTGCTCGCGTCCGGCAATCCCGACGAACGTGTCGAACCCGCTTCGCTCACGAAGCTGATGACCGCCTACCTCGTCTTCGACGCGCTCAAGGCGAAGAAGATCAACATGGACCAGACCGTCATGCCGAGCGAGGCCGTGCGCCGCGTGAAGACCGACGAGTCGCGCATGTTCATCGAGGCGAACAAGCCGGTCACCGTGCACGATCTCGTGTACGGCATGATCGTGCAGTCGGGCAATGATGCGGCCATCGCGCTGGCGGAACTGGTCGGCGGCAGCGAGAGCAACTTCGTGCAGCTGATGAACGCCACGGCGAAGCGCATCGGCATGACGCACACCAACTATGCCGACGTGAACGGCATGCCGGACGCGCAGCACTACACGACGGCCGGCGACCTCGCGCTGCTGTCTGCACGCCTGATCCGCGACTTCCCCGAGTACTACAGCATCTTCTCGGTGAAGGACTTCACGTACAACAAGATCAAGCAGCCGAACCGCAACCGCCTGCTGTGGCTCGATCCGACCGTCGATGGCCTGAAGACCGGCCACACGAAGGCCGCCGGGTACTGCCTGATCGCTTCGGCGAAGCGTCCGCTGGCGGGCGTGCCCGATGCGAGCCGCCGTCTGGTGTCGGTGATGATGGGCGAGCCGAAAGAGCACAACCGGGTGCAGGACAGCCTGAAGATGCTCAACTACGGCTACACCGCGTACGACGCGCTGCGCCTGTACAAGGCGGATCAGGTGATCGCGTCGCCGCGCGTCTACAAGGGCGCGGCCAACAACGTGCAGGCCGGCGTGACGACGGATCAGTACATCACCGTGCCCAAGGGTCTCGGCGACAAGGTCAAGCCGACCGTCACGCAGGATCAGCTGATCGTCGCGCCGATCAAGAAGGGCCAGCAGATCGGCTCGGTGAAGATGATGGCCGACGGCAAGGAAGTCGCGCAGTTCCCGCTGGTCGCGCTGCAGGACGTGCCGGAAGCCGGCATGGTCGGCCGTCTGTGGGATTCGGCGCTGCTGTGGTGGCAAAAGCGCAAGTAAAGCCGGAACGAACGAGGAGCGGTATCGATGAGCCAGTCTGACGATTTCGATCCCACGGTGTATCTGAACGGCGCATGGGGTCCGCTTTCCGAAGCGCGCATTCCCGTGCTCGACCGGGGCTTCATCTTCGGCGACGGCGTCTATGAAGTCGTGCCGCTCTATGCACAGGCCGCAGGTCCGCGCTTGCCGTTCAGGCTGAAGCAGCATCTCGCGCGGCTCGAGCGCAGCCTCGGGAAAATCCGTATCGGCAATCCGTTCGACGGAGCGGGCTGGCGCGCGCTGATCGACCGCGTGGTTGCCGAGAATCCGGGCGAGGGCGATGCGCTCGTCTATATTCAGGTGACGCGCGGCGTTGCCAAGCGGCGCGGCCATGCGTTCCCGGCGGGCATCACGCCGACCGTGTTCGTCATGCTCGGCAAGCTCGTGTTCCCGAGCCTGGCCGAACGCGCGCAAGGCGCCGTGGCCGTGACCGCCGAGGACAAGCGCTGGCTGCATTGCGACATCAAGTCGACCTCGCTGCTCGGCAACGTGCTGATGGCGCAGCACGCGGCCGAACACGATGCGCTGGAGACCATCCAGCTGCGCGACGGGCTGCTGACCGAAGGCTCGTCGTCGAACGTGTGGATCGTGAAGCAGGGTGGGCTGCTGGGCGCGCCGCGCGGACCGCGCATTCTGGAAGGCATTCGCTACAGCCTGATCGAGACGCTGGCGCAGGACGCCGGGATTGCCTTCGAGGAACGCGACATCAGCGAAGCCGAACTGCGTTCCGCCGATGAAATCATGATCAGCTCCGCGACCAAGGAAGTGATGCCGGTCACGACGCTGGACGGCGCGCGCGTCGGCGACGGCCGTCCCGGTCCGGTCTATGCTGCGCTGTATGAGGCCTACCAGCGGGCCAAGACGCGCGAATTCGCCGACGAGGCGCCGCGCGCGAAGTGAAGGAGAACATCATGTCCGATACGAAACCAGACTCGAAGCCCCAAGCCACCGATCCCACCGACTCCGCCGCGCACAGCGCCGACGAGCTGTTCGACTTCCCGTGCGACTTTCCGATCAAGGTGATGGGCAAGTCGCATCCCGAGTTCCAGGACACGATCGTCGACGTGCTGAAGCAGTTCGACCAGGACTTCGACGCCTCGCGCGTCGAGACCCGGCCGTCGTCGGGCGGCAATTACACGGGCCTCACCTGCACGGTGAAGGCGCAGAATCGCGCCCATCTCGACGACATCTATCGCGCGCTGACCGGCCATCCGATGGTCAAGATAGTGCTTTGAGCTTGCCGGCGGGGGCGTCGCAGACGGCGGGCGTGCGCTCGTAAAGCTGCCTGAACTGCTCGGCCTCGTCGAACACCCAGTTCCTGAATGCCTGCACCCGCGCCGTTCCGAGCAGCGCGGGCGGGCACACGAAGAAATACTTCCACGGGCTCGGTCCGTCCACGTTGAACAGGCGCACGAGCCGTCCCGCGAGAATCTCCTGCATCGACAGCGAACGGCGCACGAGTGCGATGCCCTGACCGTCGATCGCCGCCTGCAGCAAATTCGACGAATCCTCATACAACACGCCGCGCTTCGGCTCCGCCAGGTCGGTGAGCCCGGCCGCGTCGAACCATGGGCGCCACAGTTCTTCATCCGAGCGCAGCAGCGGCAGGCTGGCCAGATCGGCCGGCACGCGCGGCAGGTCGCCGCCGCGGAAATTCGGCGAGCACGCCGGAAAGAACACTTCGTCCAGCAGTTCCTCCGTATGGATGCCGGCGTACTTGCCGTAGCCGAAGCGGATCGCGACGTCCACGTCGTCGCGGTTGAAGTCGGTGAGCGCGTTCGTCGACAGCAGTTCGAGGTCGATCTCCGGATGCTTCTCGATGAAGCGGCCCACGCGCGGCGTCAGCCAGCGCGCCGCGAACGACGACAGCATCGACACGATCAGCCGCCGGTCGCGGTCGCCCGAGCGGATGCGGCGGGTGGATTCCGCGAGCGCGAGCAGCGCCGCGCGCACTTCGGCGGCGTACTGCCGGCCGCGATCTGTGAGCCGCACGCGCTTGCCGTCGCGGGCAAACAGCGGCACGCCGAGCTCGGCCTCCAGCGCGCGAATCTGATGACTGACGGCGCCGTGCGTGACGAAGAGTTCGTCGGCGGCGCGGGAAAAACTCTCGTGACGCGCGGCGGTCTCGAAGGCGCGCAGGGCGTTCAACGCAGGAAGCTGTCGCAGGTCCATATGCAGGGTCGCCGGGTCCGTTGTCAAATTGGCTCACATAGCGGTGAAAATTGATCGTTTTGCCTGATGCCTTGCCACGCCTAGGATTGTAGTCATCGAAACGTTCCTTTGGCGGAGTCGGTCATGCGAGAAATTTCAACAAGCGTCACCTTCGAAATCAAGCCCGGCGAAACCGTGCCGATGCGCATTGCCCGCGGCACACGTCTCGCGGTGCAGGGCAACGCGGTCTGGGCGACGCGCAGCAACGACATCGACGACTACTGGCTCGAACCCGGCGACAGCCTGAAGTTGCGCGAACGCGAGCGGCTCTGGCTGTCGGTGGAGGGCGAACAGCCGGCTTACGTCGTCTTCACGATCGTGCCGCGCTGCGACGAACGCGCGATCCAGTGGCTGTCGGCAGGCATCGAACGGCTCGCGCAGCGTTTCCGGTCCGGCTGGCGCACCGTCTGAAGCGTGCTGCAATTATTCGGATTTGTCATCGCAGGCATGCGAATTCACCATCGGCGGGCATGATCCACTTTCGGTAAACTACCGGGATCATGTCCGCCACACCGCTCGCCCTCCCACAAGACACAGCCGACACGTCCGACACCGCCCTCGAAGCCGGTGAATGGCCGGTCACGCTGCGCTGGCTGGGGCTCGAATCCTACGATCACAGCTTCGACGCGATGCGCGCGTTCACCGACGCCCGCACGCCCGACACGCCCGACGAAATCTGGCTCGTCGAACATCCGCCGGTGTTCACGCTCGGCCTGGCGGGCAATCCCGCGCACTTGCTGTTTGCCGACAGCGGTATTCCGCTCGTCAAGGTGGATCGCGGCGGACAGATCACGTATCACGGACCGGGGCAGGTGGTGGCCTATCTGCTGATCGATCTGCGCCGGCGCAAGCTGATGGTGCGCGAGCTGGTGCGGCGCATCGAGGAAGCCGTGATCGAAACGCTCGCGACGTATAATCTCGCGACCGACCGCAAGGCCGGCGCGCCCGGCATCTATGTGGCGCAGCCCTCCGGACGTCCGGAGGCGCAGGGCGCGGTCGGTCGTCTGCGCGAACAGCACGCACTGCATGAGGGCGCGAAGATCGCGGCGCTCGGACTCAAGATTCGCAACGGCTGCAGCTACCACGGCGTGAGCCTGAATGTGAACATGGACCTGCAGCCCTTTCTCGCGATCAACCCGTGCGGCTACGCGGGGCTCGAAACGGTCGACATGGCGACGCTCGGCGTCGCGGCCGACTGGCGCGACGTAGCCTTTACGCTGGCCGAACGGCTGGCGCATCAAATCGGCGGCCTCCCCGCATTTGCCGCTGCAACCACCGGATCGACCGAATGACTGACGCAACCGCAAACCTGGCCGGCGACACCGCCGCTGCTTCGGCCTCTCCCGCGCCCTACGACGCCACCGCGAAGCAGAAAGCGCAGGCCAAGACCTCGCGCATTCCGATCAAGGTCATCCCGATCGAGAAGCTCAAGAAGCCGGAATGGATCCGCGTGCGCACGGCGACCGGCAGTTCGCGCTTCAACGAGATCAAGCAGATCCTGCGCGAGCACAACCTGCACACGGTGTGCGAGGAAGCGAGCTGCCCGAACATCGGCGAATGCTTCGGCAAGGGCACCGCGACCTTCATGATCATGGGCGACAAGTGCACGCGCCGCTGCCCGTTCTGCGACGTCGGTCACGGCCGCCCGGATCCGCTCGATGCCGACGAACCGGCGAACCTCGCCCGCACCATCGGTGCGCTGAAGCTGAAGTACGTGGTGATCACGTCGGTGGATCGCGACGACCTGCGCGATGGCGGCGCGGCGCACTTCGTCGAATGCATCCGGCAGGTGCGGGAGCAATCGCCGGAAACGCGCATCGAGATTCTCACGCCGGACTTCCGCGGCCGTCTGGATCGCGCGATCAACATCCTGACCGCCGCGCCGCCTGACGTGATGAACCACAACCTCGAAACCGTGCCGCGCCTGTACAAGGAAGCGCGTCCGGGTTCGGACTATCACCATTCGCTCAAGCTGCTGAAGGACTTCAAGGCGCTGCATCCGGAAGTGGCGACGAAGTCGGGCCTGATGGTCGGACTCGGCGAGACGGAAGAGGAAATCCTCCAGGTGATGCGCGACCTGCGCGCGCACGACGTAGACATGCTGACGATCGGCCAGTATCTGCAACCGTCGGAGCATCACTTGCCGGTGCGTGCATACGTCCATCCGGATACGTTCAAGATGTACGAGGAAGAGGCCTACAAGATGGGCTTCACGCATGCGGCGGTCGGCGCGATGGTGCGATCGAGTTATCACGCGGATCTTCAGGCGCATGGAGCGGGGGTGGTTTAAGCCTGTTTATGCGCTTCGTGAAAAACCCACGGTTTCCCGTGGGTTTTTTGTTTGGGCGGAGAAAGCCCGGCACGCAACGCATTTGACCGTTGAATCCTGTCCGGATCGCCGGACGCCTTGATTCCGGATTTCCGGAATCCCGGATTCCGCACTTGCCGCAGCGAAAAATAAGCTATAAAAATCAGCGGCTTATAGAGGAATCAATCCTGGCATCACCCTTGCAATCAGAAAGGCACGGCCCATGAGCCGCCCATAAAAGTCAAGGAGACAAGCCGATGACCCCTCTCGCATCCCAACGTCCCTGAATTCGTCGACGAAGCGGCTAAACGCCCTTGCGGCGCGATTCACCGGACGCATCCCTCGAAGCTTCACCGCGCACGGACGAATCCTCCCGCACGTCACGCTCGCCGCTGGCTGACTTCCCGCCAACTGCTGGTTATTGCCTGGAAACATCGTGAAAAAACCTCTCCATAAAATCCTGTACGTGCAGGTGATCGTGGCCATCATCATCGGCATCGCGCTCGGGCACTTCTATCCCGCGCTCGCCACCGACATGAAGCCGCTCGGCGACGCCTTCATCAAGCTCATCAAGATGGTGATCGGTCCGATCATCTTCTGTACCGTCGTCACCGGCATCGCCGGCATGGAAGACATGAAGAAGGTGGGGCGCGTCGGCGGCAAGGCGCTGCTGTACTTCGAAATCGTCTCGACCTTCGCGCTGATCCTCGGCCTCGCCGCGACGCACTTGCTGCGTCCGGGCGTCGGCTTCAACGTCGATCCGGCCACGCTCGACCACAAGGCCGTCGATTCCTTCGCGACCAAGGCGCACGGCCAGAGCACCGTCGACTTCTTCATGCACATCATCCCGGACACGCTGGTCTCGGCGTTCTCGCAAGGTGAAATCCTGCAGATCCTGCTGATCGCGCTGCTGTTCGGCGCGGTGCTCACGCACGTCGGCGAGCGCGGCAAGGTGGTGACGAACTTCATCGAAGGCCTGTCGAGCATCCTGTTCGGCATGGTCGGCATCATCACGAAGCTCGCGCCGATCGGTGCGTTCGGCGCGATGGCGTTCACCATCGGCAAGTACGGCATCGGTTCGCTGCTGCCGATGCTCAAGCTCATCGGCACCTTCTATCTCACCTCCATCGTGTTCGTGGTCTTCGTGCTCGGCGCCATCGCCCGCATGGTCGGCTTCAACATCCTGAAGTTCGTTGCGTACATCAAGGAAGAGATGCTGATCGTGCTCGGCACGTCGTCGTCGGAAGCCGCGCTGCCGCAACTGATGCTCAAGCTCGAAAAGCTCGGCTGCTCGCGCTCGGTGGTGGGTCTCGTGGTGCCGACCGGCTACTCGTTCAACCTCGACGGCACCAACATCTACATGACGATGGCCGTGCTGTTCATCGCGCAGGCGACCAACACGGATCTCTCGTGGGGCCAGCAACTGACGCTGCTCGCGGTCACGATGCTGACCTCGAAGGGCGCGAGCGGCGTGACCGGCGCGGGCTTCATCACGCTGGCGGCGACGCTGGCCGTCGTGCCGACCATTCCGCTCGCGGGCATGGTGCTGATTCTCGGCATCGACCGTTTCATGTCGGAGTGCCGCGCGCTGACGAACATCGTCGGCAACGGCGTGGCGACGGTGGTCGTGTCGGCATGGGAAAAGGAACTCGACCGCAGCAAGCTGAAAGCGGCCTTGTCCCGTGACGTCGACGTGACCGACGTCGAAGAAGCGAAGTCGGTCTAAGCCGGCCCGGGCACTTCAGGCCTCCTTCCTCCGGACGACGTCATCATGCAAGCGGCGAAGCCTCACTCCACGAGCGCTTCGCCGCCGTCGTCTGCGGGTCCGGATCTCGCGGGCGCGTATGCCACAATGGTTGATCCTCTTTCGCGGGACTCAGCCCACGTGACGCGCCGCATCCTCGTGTTCTTCGTGCTTTTCGCGGCGCTCATGGCGTGCTGCGCGCTCACGTGGCACGTGGCCTGGCAACGCGGCACCGACGAATTGCGGCTGAATGCGGCCGCGCGCGTCGATCGCACCACCAATACCCTCAAGAGCACGCTCGACCGCTACGAATATCTGCCGTACCTGCTGTCGCGGCATCCGGTCGTGCAGGACGTGCTCGATCATCCCGACGCGGCGCGCGTCGAACGTGCCGACCGCTACCTCGAAGACCTCAACGCGCGCGCGCACGCCACCGTCACCTATCTGATCCGCGCCAACGGCATCTGCGTGGCCGCCAGCAACTGGAACGGGGCCGACAGCTTCGTCGGCGTGGACTACAACTTCCGGCCGTATTTCATCGACGCGATGAAGGGCGGCGTCGGCCGCTTCTTCGGCATCGGCACCATCTCGACCGAACCCGGCTACTACATCTCGCAGCCGGTGTATCGCGAAGGCACGAAGGAGGTCATCGGCGTCGTGGTCGTGAAGCTCAATCTGGAGTGGCTGCAAGGCGCGGATGCGTCGGAACCGCTCATCGTCACCGACGATCACGGCGTCATCTTTCTTTCGTCGGTGCCGGGCTGGAAGTACCACACGGTGCGGCCGCTGCCGCAGAACGTCGAGGCCTCGGTGTACGCGACGCGCCAGTACGCGCAGCAGGCCATCACGCCGCTGCCGCTCAGCATCGTGAAGACGCTCGAAGGCGGCGCGCAGATCGTGCGCGTGGGCGGCGGCCGCAATGCGCCGGCGTTCCTCGCGACCCATCGTTCGATCGGCGAGCCCGACTGGCAGCTCATCACGATGGCCGCGCTCGATCCCGTAGAAAGCGCCGCGCAGAACGCCGTGATCGTCACCGCGCTCGTATTTGTCTCGCTGTGCCTGCTCGCGTTCTACTGGCGCATGCGGCGCGCGCGCGTGCGCGAGATGATCCGCAGCCGCGGACTGCTGCAGACCGCGTATGCCGAACTGAACCAGCGCGTCGCGGAACGCACGGCGGACCTCTCGCAGGCCAACGCGCAGCTGACCAAGGAAGTGGCCGAACGCACCCGCGCGGAACAGGACCTGCGCGCCGCCCACGACGAGCTCATCCAGGCGAGCAAGCTCGCCGCGCTCGGTCAGATGGCGGCGGGCATCACGCATGAACTGAATCAGCCGCTCGCCGCGTTGCGCAGCTTTTCCGACAACACCCGCGTGCTGATCGAGCGGGGCGAGCAGGTGGCGGCGCGCGAGAATCTCGAAGCGATCGCCGCGCTGACGGAGCGCATGGGCAACATCACGAACCAGCTCAAGCTGTTCGTCACCAAGGCGCGGCCGAAGAACGCGCGCGCCGACGTGGCGCGCGCGCTGCGCAACGTGTTCTCGATGTTGCGTCCGCGCATGAAGCACGTCACGGTCGACATCGCGCCGGAGCTCGACGGCGACAGCCCGCCGCTGTTCGTGCGCTGCGAGGATCTGCGGCTGGAGCAGGTGCTGATCAATCTGGTCGGCAATGCGCTGGACGCGGTGGCGTCGTGCGACCGGCCGCGCATCGTCATCGAACTCGATGCGCGCGCCGGGTCGATCGAACTCACGGTGCGCGACAATGGTCCCGGCATTCCCGCCGACGCCCTGCCGCGCCTCTTCGAGCCGTTCTTCACGACCAAGGAAATGGGCCAGGGGCTGGGCCTCGGCCTGGCGATTTCATCGGCGATCGCGCGCGATTACGGCGGCACGCTGGCCGCGCGCAATCGCGAGGCGCCGATCGTCGCGGACGGTCCCGAGGGCGGCACGCAGGCCGATGCCGATCATTCGCATGGCGCGGAGTTCGTACTGACGCTGCGGCGCGCGTGAACGTGCCGCGCAACCTCTAGCTGGAGCAAGACATGACCACCGGTTTGCAGGTGATCTTCATCGAAGACGACGAACTCGTGCGGCGCGCCAGCGTGCAGAGTCTGCAACTCGCGGGCTTCGACGTGACCGGGCACGGCAGCGTCGAGGCTGCGGAGCGCCTGATCGTCGCGAACTTTCCGGGCGTGATCGTCAGCGACATCCGCCTGCCGGGCGCGAGCGGTCTTGACCTGCTCGCGCAATGCCGCGAACGCGCGCCGGAAGTGCCCGTGATCCTCGTCACCGGTCACGGCGACATATCGATGGCCGTGCAGGCGATGCGCGACGGCGCCTATGACTTCATCGAGAAGCCGTTTGCCTCCGAGCGCCTGATCGAAGCGGTGCGCCGCGCGCTGGAGCGGCGGTCGCTGGTGCTCGAAAACCAGGCGCTGCGGCGCGAGCTGGCGGGACAGAGCCGCATCATCGGGCGCAGTCCGGCGATCGGGCAGGTGCGCCAGCTGATCGCGAACATCGCGCCGACGGACGCGTCCGTGCTCATCAACGGCGATACCGGCGCGGGCAAGGAGCTGATCGCGCGGAGCCTGCACGAGATGTCGCCGCGTCGCGACAAACCCTTCATCGCGGTGAATTGCGGCGCGTTGCCGGAGCAGATGTTCGAATCGGAGATGTTCGGCTATGAAGCCGGCGCTTTCACGGGCGCGCAGAAGCGGCGTATCGGCAAGCTGGAAGCCGCCTCGGGCGGCACGCTGTTTCTCGACGAAATCGAAAGCATGCCGCTCTCGCTGCAAGTGAAGCTGCTGCGCGTGCTGCAGGACGGCGTGCTGGAGCGGCTCGGCTCGAACCAGCCGGTGCGGGCGAACCTGCGCGTCATCGCGGCGGCGAAGGGCGACATGAACGAACTCGTCACCGACGGCACGTTCCGGCGCGACTTGCTGTACCGCCTGAACGTCGTGACCATCACGCTGCCCCCGCTCAACGAACGGCGCGAAGACATCGTGCCGCTGTTCGAGCATTTCCTGCTCGATGCCGCTGTGCGCTACGAGCGGCCCGCGCCGCTCATCACGGATCGGCAGCGCGCGGAACTGATGCAGCGCGACTGGCCCGGCAACGTGCGCGAACTGCGCAACGCGGCGGACCGCATGGTGCTGGGCATTCTCGACGACGGCGGCGCGGCCGCGCTGGAACCGTCGACACAATCGCTGAAGGAGCGCACCGAGCTGTTCGAGCGCGCGGTGATCACGGAAGCGCTGGAGCACTGCGGCGGCGTGGTCGCGGTGGCGGCGGACCGGCTGCAACTCGGCAAGGCGACGCTCTACGAAAAGATCAAGCGGTATGGGATCGTGGTGAAGGGAGAGGCGGCGGAGCGCTGAAAAGAAAAACGCCCGCTGGACTTAAGCGGGCGTCGCATGCCAGGCGGTGGCTCTGCTCAGGCTGCGCTGAGCGCCTTGTCGAGCAGTTGATCCAGTTCCGCGAAAGTCGGCTCGCCGACATAGCGCTTGAGGATCTTGCCATTCTTGTCGATGACGAAGGTGGTCGGCGTCAATTGCACATTGCCGAACTGCTTGGCGACGCTGCCGTCGTCCATCGCCACCTTGAACGGCAGATTGCGCGTCTGCGCGTAATTGGTCACGTACATCGGCGCGTCGTAGTTCATCGCGACCGCGACGAATTCCAGTCCGCGCCCCTTGAACTTGTTGTACGTGTTGATCATGTCGGGCATTTCCTTCATGCAGGTTTCGCAGCTCGTCGCCCAGAAGTTGACGAGATAGACCTTGCCTTTCAGATCGCCCTGAGTGGAGACCTTCTGCCCGGACAGCAGCGTGAAGGTCGCGTCCGGCACCTTCTGCTGGCCGCCGAAGGCGAAGTAGCCGGTGCCGGCGATGACGCCCGCGACGAGCGCCATCGCGATATAACGCAGCGGGCCTTTGGCGCGCCTGGATGAGTCTTGCGTGGCTTGGGACATGTGAACCTCGGATTGCCGGAAACGGCGCCGGAGACTGGCGCGGCCGCACGGGGAAGTGCTGCGTATTCTAGCGCCGTTTTCGGGATGGAGTCGTGACGCGCCGATAGGCCCGGGATCAGCGCGAGATAATGGAGGTTTTCACGCACGAGTTTTCCACGAGTCTTCCATGAAGCGAGCTTTCCCTCTGTCCGGCAGGTTTTCTCTCTCGAATTTCCGCCATACGAATTTCTTCGCTGGCCGGACGATGCGTGCCGTGGTGTGCGCTTCTGTCGCATGCGGCGCGCTGCTGGCCTGCACGCCCGCCTACGACTGGCGCACCATCATGAACAACGACGATGGCTACGAAGTCACCCTGCCTGCGAAGCCGCGTTCGGACGAACGCAAGATCGAAATTGCCGGCCAGGCGATGACGATGCGCATGCAGACCGCCGAGGCCAACGACGCCGTGTTCGCCGTCGGCACCGTGGTGCTGCCAAGTTCGGATCCGGCCCTGCAGCGCGCCGCGCTGGACTTTCTCCAGGCGGGACTGGCGCGCAACGTGAACGCGCGGCCTGCCACACGCGATGCACAGATCGACCTCGCCATGGGCGGCCACGTCCCCGGAAGCGAGATCGAAGTTCAGGGCGAGAGCGGCGCCAAGCGCGAGGCGCGAACCATTCACGCCCGTTTCGTGGCGCGCGGTGCGCACGTTTATCAAGTCGCGATCGTCGGGGACAAAATGCCGCCGGCCGAGCAGTCAGATCAGTTCTTTTCGTCGTTCAAGCTGTTTTAGAGGGAACCCTCGAATTCAGCATTCACTGACATAGGAGGCGCCTTAGTTCCGCTTCCGTACTGAAAGTTCCGTCGCAAGTTTGGAAGCTAATCGACGGATTCATATGGGTTTTTTGCACTATCCACAGTGTCTGTGGATAACTATGTGGAAAACAGCTTACGTTTACGCGCACATGCCCGATTGATGCGGTTTACATTACTTTGCCTGCGTTCGCGGCAAGTTAAATAATTCAATAAAATCAATAGTCTGTGCAGAAACGTTGTTTCCGGGGTTTGATCAGACAAACATCGGTCCCGGATCGCTCCAATGTGCATAAGTCAAGTCTTGACAAGCATGTTTCTGCCTTACGAGCCCCGAACCAGAGCGTTTCAGCCCGCTCAGGCCACCGACAGGGCACGCCGGTATTGCACGGCTTCTGCCACATGCGCGGCGTCGGGCCGGTCGGCGCCGGCCAGATCGGCGATCGTCCGCACGACTTTCAACACGCGGTAGTACGCCCGCGCTGACCACCCGAACCGCTCACCGGCCGCGCGAAGCAGCGCTTCGCCGTCGGCGTCGGGGCGGCAGAGTGCGTCGGCTTCGCGGCCGCTCAGTTCGCGATTGGTCTTTCCCTGGCGCCGCAACTGGATCTCGCGCGCCGCCGCCACGCGGGCCGCGACCGCGGCGCTCGATTCGCCGCGCGCAGGGCTGCGCGCCGACAATTCCGCCGGCGACAGCGCGGGCAATTCGATCTGAATGTCGATGCGGTCCATCAACGGCCCCGACAGCTTGCGCAGATAGCGCGTGGCGACCTCCGGCGAGCAGCGGCAGCGGCCGCTCGGATCGCCGCGCCAGCCGCAGGGACACGGATTCATCGCCGCGATCAGCTGGCACGCTGCGGGAAAGTCGGCCTGCTGGGCGGCGCGTGAGATGGTGATGTGACCGACTTCGAGCGGCTCGCGCAGGGTTTCCAGCACCTTGCGGTCGAACTCGGGGATTTCATCGAGAAACAGCACGCCGAGATGGGCGAGGGTGATCTCGCCCGGTTGCGGCGGATTGCGGCCGCCGACGAGCGCAGCCGAACTCGATGAGTGATGCGGCGCGCGAAACGGCCGTTGCCGCCACTGCTCGGGCGCAAAGCCGATGGAACTGGCGGAGAGAATCGCAGCGGAGGTGAGCGCTTCGTCGTCGCTCATCGGCGGCAGGAGGCCGGGCAGACGGGCGGCGAGCATCGACTTGCCCGCGCCGGGCGGGCCCACCATCAACAGATGATGTCCGCCTGCCGCGGCGACCTCGAGCGCGCGGCGGGCGGCCGGGTGACCGATGACGTCGGCAAGGTCGGGGCCGGGCGCGGCCGTCTGTTCGAGCGATGCGGCCTGCACCGGACGCAGGCACGCGCCGGGCACGCCGTTCAGGTGGGCGCAGAGCGCCGGCAAGTCAGCTGCGCCGAACACCTCGATGCCCGGCACGAGCGCCGCTTCCGCCGCGCTCGCGAGCGGCACGTAGATTTCCGGCACGCGCTCGCCCCGCTCGTGTGCGGACGCATGCTGGCGCGCGGCGCCGCAGACCATGGCAAACGCGCCGCGCATCGGGCGCAGCGCGCCGGTGAGCGACAGCTCGCCCGCGAACTCGCGGGATTCGAGCGATTCAACGGGAATCTGGCCACTGGCGGCGAGAATGCCGAGCGCGATCGGCAGGTCGAAGCGGCCCGTCTCCTTCGGGAGATCGGCGGGCGCGAGATTGACGGTGATCCTGCGTACGGGAAAGTCGAAGCCGCAGTTCTGCAGCGCGGCGCGCACGCGCTCGCGGCTTTCGCGGACTTCGAGATCGGGCAGACCGACGATGGAGAACGACGGCAACCCGTTGGCGAGATGGACTTCGACGACGACTTCCGGCGCGCGCCCAGGAGCGGGCGCGCGGCTGCGTACCACGGCAAGCGACATGATTTCACCTGAAACGGCGCGGCACACGCGCCGGCAACACATCTGGGAACTGACGGCTCGCTGGCCGGGATACGCGGGTGAGGAGTGAGGAGCCTCAGTCCTGCGCGGTGCTGCCTCCGCTCCCGCCAGCAAGACGCTGCTCGAGCTGCGCGACGCGCTTCTCGAGTTCTTCCAGCCGCGCGCGCGTGCGCATCAGCACCTGCGTCTGCGTGTCGAACTCCTCGCGGGTCACGAGATCAAGCTTCGAAAAGCCCTGCGACAGCATGGCCTTCATGTTTCGTTCGACGTCCTTGGCCGGCGAATTCTTGAAGAGATCGCTCATCTTCTGCTGCAGATCGTTGAAAACGTCGTTGGGCTGTTTCATCGTTGCTCCCTTCTTTGCACAGGAATAGTGCATTCATTGTTAGGTCAGTGCCCCGAATAATCGAATGGTCGATTTTGGTGCGTACCGGCTTTGACGCCGCCACGCCTCGGCGCACCTTCAAGGCGCCGCGATTTTAGCGCCGCAGCGCCTCGCGTATCCCGCCCGTGCCCCTTTTTGCGGGACTTCGAGGCCACTCTAGCAATGAACCAACCTCGACGCCAGCAGGCGCGGCGCGCGCTGGCCGTTCGGCCGAGGCTCTGCCCTCGCGTTTCGGAAAATCGCGCAAACCCGCATGAACACTCGCATGGCATACGAGTTGCATAACTGGCGCGACCTTTTCGGCACGCTGCTCCCGGCGGCGTGGACCTGCGGACATGGCGGTAACACCCGGCGCATCCCGCTTCAGAAGGCAACGAAGGATCAGCACACCACCGCGAGGGATACATGAAGCTCATTACCGCAATCATCAAGCCGTTCAAGCTGGACGAAGCGCGTGAAGCGCTCTCGGCCATCGGCGTCTCGGGCATCACGGTGACCGAGGTGAAAGGCTTCGGCCGGCAGAAGGGCCACACCGAGCTCTACCGTGGCGCGGAATACGTCGTCGACTTCCTGCCGAAAGTGAAGATCGAGGCCGCCGTGTCGGATGACATCGTCGACCAGGCGATCGAGGCCGTCGAACGCGCCGCGCGCACCGGCAAGATCGGCGACGGCAAGATCTTCGTCACCGCAATCGAACAAGTTATCCGCATCCGCACCGGCGAGACCGGCGCCGACGCGCTCTAAGAAGAAATTGGCGATAAGAGGAACCAGAAGAATGCGTAATTTTTTGATGTCACTGATGGTGGCGGGCGCGCTGATCGGCGCGAATGTCGGCACCGCTCTCGCGCAGGACGCGTCGGCTCCGGCCGCGGCCTCGGCGCCCGCGTCGTCGGACACTGCCGCCAGCGCACCGGCTTCCGCCAACACGGCGATGGCCTCGTCGGCTGAAGCGGCCGCGGCGGCTTCCGGCGCCTCGGACGCCGCGCCTGCGGCGCCGACCGAGCCGTTCATGGTCGATTCGTCGAAGATCAGCGCGGGCGATACCGCGTGGATGCTGACTTCGGTGGCCCTCGTGCTGTTCATGACGATTCCGGGCCTCGCGCTGTTCTACGCCGGCATGGTCCGCAAGAAGAACGTGCTCGCGACCGCGATGCAGAGCTTCGCGATCTGCTGCCTGATCACGATCATCTGGACCGTGGTCGGCTACAGCATCGCGTTCACGCCGGGCGGTTCGTTCCTGGGCGGCTTCTCGCGCGTGTTCCTGCACGGCATGGCCTACATCAAGGGCGACAAGGCGACGACGCTCACCGTGAGCCACCTCGCCTCGACGATTCCGGAGTCGGTCTACTTCGCGTTCCAGCTGACCTTCGCGATCATCACGCCGGCGCTCATCACCGGTGCGTTTGCCGACCGCATGAAGTTCTCGGCGATGCTCGTGTTCATGACGCTGTGGTCGCTGATCGTCTACTCGCCGATCGCCCACATGGTCTGGGAACCGACCGGCTGGCTCGCATCGGCGGGCGTGCTCGACTTCGCCGGCGGCACCGTGGTTCACATCAACGCCGGTATCGCGGGCCTGATGTGCTGTCTGGTGCTCGGCAAGCGCGTCGGCTACGGCCGCGAAGTGATGGCGCCGCACAACCTGGTGCTGTCGCTGATCGGCGCATCGATGCTGTGGGTGGGCTGGTTCGGCTTCAACGCGGGTTCGGCGGTCGCGGCTGACGGCCGTGCCGGCTTCGCGATGCTCACGACGCAGATTGCCACCGCATTCGCCGCTTTCGGCTGGATGTTCGCGGAGTGGATCACCAAGGGCAAGCCGTCCGTGCTGGGCATCATCTCGGGCGCGGTTGCCGGCCTGGTGGCGGTGACGCCGGCGTCGGGCTTTGTCGGCGTGACGGGCGCGATCGTGATCGGCATCGTGGCGGGCGTGGTCTGCTTCTGGTCGGCCACCTGGCTCAAGCACAAGTTCAACTACGACGACTCGCTCGATGCGTTCGGCGTGCACGGCGTCGGCGGCATCATCGGCGCGCTGCTGACGGGCGTGTTCGCGGTGAAGGACATCGGCGGCTTCGACGGCAGCCTGCTGGTCCAGGCCAAGGGCGTGCTCGTCACGCTGATCTACAGCGGCGTGGTGAGCTTCATCCTGCTGAAGGTCATCGACATGACGATGGGGCTGCGCGTCACCGAAGAACAGGAACGCGAGGGTCTCGACGTCACGCTGCACGGCGAACACGTCGAGTAACAACGAGGTTTGCCGGACGTCGCGAGAGGACGTCCGGCCAGCGCAAAGGTATGAGCGCAGCGACTTTGCCCGCCCTTTCAGGCGGGCATTTTTTTGCCTCGGGCGCGCGTCGGGGTTTCGTCCATGGGAGCGCGGCGGATTGCGGCGCATCGGGCCCGAAAGGCCGGTGGATCAAGCCCGGGAAACCTTGCCAATTGCCGGTTCATCCCCAATTGGGCAAGGCAATTGCTCTACAATCTTCGCTCCCCTGTAACGGCCGGCGGGGGCTTGAGCGCCTTTCCGGTCATACGCAAAACGCACTGCGAGTACTACATGGTTCCGCATTTAGTCACGGCGTTGAATGGCCCGCTGCTCGACCTCGAGCGGAAAATCCTCGAGGCCATGCCCGCCATCGAACGGTGGTTCCGGCTTGAATGGCAGGAGCACACGCCGCCGTTTTACTGTTCGGTCGACCTGCGCAACGCGGGGTTCAAGCTCGCGCCCGTCGACACCAACCTGTTTCCCGGCGGCTTCAACAATCTGCCGCAGGAAGTGCTGCCGCTCGCGGTGCAGGCGGCAATGGCGTCGATCGAGAAGATCTGTCCGGACGCGAAGAATCTGCTCGTGATTCCCGAGCGCCACACGCGCAACGCGTTCTATCTGGAGAACGTCGCGCGTCTCGCGCTCATCATGCGACAGGCGGGGCTCAACATCCGCTTCGGCACGCTCGATGAAAACATTCATGGCCCGGTGACCATTGCGCTCGCGGACGGCCAGAAGATCGTGCTCGAACCGCTCGAACGCACGCCGCGGCGTCTGGGCCTGAAGAACTTCGACCCGTGCTCGATCCTGCTGAACAACGATCTCTCGGCCGGCATCCCGCCCGTGCTGGAGAACCTGCACGAGCAGTACCTGTTGCCACCGCTGCACGCGGGCTGGGCGGTGCGGCGCAAGTCGACGCACTTTTCCTGCTATGACGACGTCGCGAAGAAGTTCTCGAAGCTGGTCGAGATCGATCCGTGGATGGTGAATCCGTACTTCGCGCATGTGGAAGGCGTGGATTACGAGGCGCGCACCGGCGAGGAAGCGCTGGCTGATGCCATCGACGGCGTGCTCAAGAAGATCGCGAAGAAGTATCGCGAGTACGGCATCAGCGAGAAGCCGTACGTGGTCATCAAGGCGGATGCCGGCACCTACGGCAAGGGCGTGATGACGGTGCACGACGCCAGCGAGGTCGCGGCGCTGACCAAGCGCGAGCGCGTCCGCATGAACGACGCGAAGGAAGGCTTGCAGGTGCACGACGTGATCGTGCAGGAAGGCGTGCACACCTTTGAGCGCGTCGAGAACGCGGTGGCCGAGCCGGTCGTGTACATGATCGACCGCTATGTGGTCGGCGGCTTTTACCGGGTGCACGAATCGCGCGAGCGCGACCAGAACCTCAACGCGCCGGGCATGCATTTCGTGCCGCTCGGCTTCGAGCACACGGCGTTGCCGGACACCCACGCGAAGCCCGGCGCCGCGCCGCCGAACCGCTTCTACATGTATGGCGTGGTGGCGCGGCTGGGGCTCCTGGCCGCATCGGTCGAGCTTGAAAAGACCGACCCGGAAGCCATTCAGGTGTGATCGGGCGGCTTGCGGTAAGCTCGCAGGCCGCGCACCGAACCCGCAAATCGTCATGAACATTCTCTTTATCGCCGACCCGCTCGACCGCTTCAAGATCTACAAGGACACGACCTACGCGATGATGGCCGAAGCCGCGCGGCGCGGCCACGTGCTGTACGCGTGCGAGCCGCAGCATCTTGCGTGGACCGGCACGAAGGTCGAGGCGGGCGTGCGGCGCATTGCGATCGTCGGCGACGAGGCGAACAGCGACCGCTGGCCGTGGTTCGCGGCCGAACAGGCCGAGCATCTCGCGCTCACGCATTTCGATGCCGTGCTGATGCGCAAGGATCCGCCCTTCGACATGGAGTACGTGAACGCCACGTGGCTGCTGGAGATCGCCGAGCGTAGCGGCGCGCGCGTCTTCAACAAGCCCCAGGCGATTCGCGATCACTCGGAGAAACTCGCCATCGCGGAATGGCCCCAGTTCGTCACGCCGACGCTCGTCACCCGCGACGCCGCACGGCTGCGCGCGTTTCACGCCGAGCATGGCGACGTCATCCTGAAACCGCTCGACGGCATGGGCGGCATGGGCGTGTTCCGCGTGAAGGCGGATGGCATGAATCTCGGGTCGATCGTCGAGATGCTGTCGGAGGACGGCGCGCGCACGGTAATGGCGCAGCGCTTCATTCCCGAGATCAAGGACGGCGACAAGCGCATTCTGGTGATCGGCGGCCAGCCGGTTCCTTACTCGCTCGCGCGCATTCCGCAGGGCAGCGAAGTGCGCGGCAATCTGGCGGCGGGCGGGCTCGGCCGCGCGCAGCCGCTGTCGGCGCGCGATCGCGAAATCGCGGAAACGCTCGGGCCGGTGCTGCAGGAACGCGGCCTGTTGCTCGCGGGCCTGGACGCCATCGGTGACTATCTCACCGAGGTCAATGTCACGAGCCCCACGTGCTTCCGCGAAATCATGGATCAGACGGGCTTCGACGTCGCGGGCATGTTCATCGACGCGCTGGAGCGCGCGGTTCACTGAGCGGGATACCCGCGTTGAAGCGGGTGAGCAGCGCCAGAACCGAGTCGGGAGAGACTGTTACAATTGGTTCCCCTGCGCTTTAAAGCTGCCTTAAGCTGGCAAGCACAGGGTGGAGTAACAGTATCGAAAGCAACGGGCGCGTGGATTGCATCTATTTGATTTCCATCGTTCCGCGCCCATCTTCTTTGCATGGCCGCGCCGCTCGCGCGCTTTCGAGCGAACTCTGACGATTCCGTCTGATTTTTGCTGAGATTGCATTCCTGACATGGCTGGCATTCTGATCATCGCGCACGCTCCTTTCGCCACCGCGCTACGCGAGTGTATTGCTCATATCTATGGTGGCTTGCCCGCGCGCATCGGCGTCATCGATGTCACGCCGGACTGCGATCCGGTCGAGGTGCGGGCGTTCGCGCGATCGGAGATCGATCGTCTGAAGGAAGACAATGGCGCGATCGTGCTGACCGACGTGTTTGGCGCGACGCCGGCGAACATCGCCGCCAGCCTGCATGATTCCGACGTGCGCGTGCTCGCCGGCTGCAACCTGCCGATGCTCGTGCGCGCCGTCTGCTACCGCGCCACGCCGCTCGACACGCTCACTGAAAAAATTCTCCAGGGCGGCTCCAAGGGCATCCAGGAGCTGGACGCATCCACGCCGATGAACCCCTGCGCGCTCGCCGCGAAAGCCGCCGGTTCGCCCGATCCGGCCTGTTCCGCGAGCGCCGATCTCGAGAACGCCAAGGCCGCCGCCAGCCACTGACGCCGCTCACTTTTTCCACCTAGCGTTCGGAGCATCATGCTGCAACAAGAAACAACAATCGTGAACAAGCTGGGTCTCCACGCACGTGCTTCGGCGAAGCTCACGCAACTGGCGGGCAACTTTCAATGCGAGATCTGGATGAGCCGGAACGGCCGCCGGATCAATGCCAAGAGCATCATGGGCGTGATGATGCTGGCGGCGGGGATCGGCAGCACGGTCACCATCGAGACCGAAGGCGCCGACGAAGCCGAAGCCATGCAGGCCATCCTGGCGCTGATCGCGGACAAATTCGGGGAAGGCCAGTAACACGCTGTCACCCGTCATGGAACTAGCCGAACAAGCCGCGCACCGACGCGGCTTTTTTGCATGTGCGCCGTTTGCAGCAACGGCGGCGCAACCGTGCCGGCCTTGCTGCGACCCGCTGTTCCGGGACTGGACAGCGGATTCGAATTTATAATGAGCGAGCGGCTGGCGCCCACCGAGGGGCGCCCGAGGGGCTGCGACATCACAACTAGAGGAGGTGCGCGTGTCGTTCACGCTGCATGGAATTCCCGTCTCGCGCGGCATTGCCATCGGACGCGCCTATCTGATCGCGCCGGCGGCGCTCGACGTGGCGCATTACCTGATCGACCCCGATCAGATCGACGCGGAAATCGCCCGGTTTCTTGCGGCGCAGGCCGCTGTCGTCGCGGAACTCGCGGAACTGCGCAGCGACCTCGCCGCCGATGCGCCCAGCGAAATGGGCGCCTTCATCGATGTCCATACCATGATCCTGAACGACGCCATGCTCGTGCAGGAAACCATCGACCTCATTCGTACGCGCCGCTATAACGTCGAGTGGGCGCTGACCGAACAACTGGATATCCTTGGCGGCTATTTCGACGACATCGAAGACGAGTATCTGCGCGAACGCAAGGCGGACATCGAGCAGGTGGTCGAACGGCTGCTGAAGGCGCTGGCCGGCGCGCCCACCGCTGCTTCGCTGGTCGTGCATACGGCCGCGAGCAACGGTCACAACGAAATGATCGTCGTCGCGCATGATATCGCGCCGGCCGACATGCTCCAGTTCAAGACGCAGGCGTTCAAGGGCTTCGTGACGGATCTCGGCGGCCGAACGTCGCACACGGCGATCGTCGCGCGCAGCCTGGGCATCCCGGCGTCGGTCGGCGTGCAGCAGGCGAGCGTGCTGATCCGTCAGAACGATTTGATCATCGTCGACGGCGACCATGGCATCGTGATCGTCGATCCGGCGCCGATCGTCCTCGAAGAATATTCCTACCGCCAGAGCGAAAAGCAACTCGAACAGCGCAAGCTCCAGCGCCTCAAGTTCTCGCCGACCCAGACGCTGTGCGGCACGAAGATCGAGCTGTGCGCGAACATCGAATTGCCGGAGGACGCGAAGGTCGCCGTGGAGGCGGGCGCGATGGGCGTCGGCCTGTTCCGCACCGAGTTCCTCTTCATGAATCACAAGAACCGGCTGCCGGAAGAAGAGGAACAGTTCGAGGCGTACAAGCGCGCGGTCGAGCTGATGAACGGCAAGCCCGTGACGATCCGCACGATCGACGTCGGCGCCGACAAGCCGCTCGATTCGATGAGCGGCGGCGACGGCTACGAAACAGCGCCGAACCCGGCGCTCGGCTTGCGCGCGATCCGCTGGAGCCTGTCCGAGCCGCAGATGTTCATGACGCAGTTGCGCGCGATCCTGCGTGCGTCCGCGTTCGGCCCGACCAAGATCCTGATTCCGATGCTCGCGCACGCGCAGGAAATCGACCAGACGCTGGACCTGATCCGCGAGGCCAAGCGCCAGCTCGATGACGCGGGCATCGGCTACGACCGTCAGGTGCAGGTCGGCGCGATGATCGAGATTCCCGCCGCGGCCATTGCCGTGCGGCTGTTCCTGAGCCGGCTGGATTTTCTGTCGATCGGCACGAACGATTTGATCCAGTACACGCTCGCGATCGATCGCGCGGACAATGCCGTCGCGCATCTGTACGATCCGCTGCATCCGGCGGTGCTGAACCTGATCGCGTTCACCTTGCGCGAGGCGAAGCGCGCGGGCGTGCCGGTGTCGGTGTGCGGGGAAATGGCCGGCGATCCGTCGGTCACGCGGCTGCTGCTCGGGCTCGGGCTGACCGAGTTTTCGATGCATCCGAGCCAGTTGCTCGTGGTTAAGCAGGAGATCCTGCGTTCGAACCTGAAGGCGTTCGACAAGCCGGTCGCGGACGTGCTCGCGGCCTATGAGCCCAATGAACTGCTGGCCGCGCTCAACGTGCTGCAGAAGGTCTGAAGTTCTTCAACCCTTGGAATGCGCGCCGCAGACCGGACAGTCCGGCTGCCGCGCGATCTTCATCGTGTTCCATTCCATGCGCAGCGAGTCGAGCATCATCAGCCGGCCCGCGAGCGTTTCGCCAAAGCCGCCGATCACGCGCAACGCTTCCGCCGCCTGCATCGCGCCGATGATGCCGACCGTCGGCGCGAACACGCCCATCGTCGAGCAGGCAACTTCCTCGAACGCCTGGTCCGGCGGAAACACACACGCATAGCAGGGCGAGTCGGGCGAGCGCAGATCGAAGGTGCTGATCTGGCCGTCGAAACGCAGCGCCGCGCCCGACACGAGCGGCACCTTGTGCTCGACGCAGGCTGCGTTGATGGCGTGGCGCGTGGCGAAGTTGTCGCTGCAATCGAGCACGACCGAGGCGCCGGGCACATTGAGCGCGAGCCACGCAGCGTCGGCGCGCGCGTTCACCGCGATGACATTCACCTCCGGGTTGAGCGCGTTCAGCGTCTCACGCGCCGATGCCACCTTGGGCGTTCCGACCGATCGCGTCATATGCACGATCTGCCGTTGCAGGTTGGTGAGATCGACGGTATCGGCGTCCACCAGCGTGATCCTGCCGACGCCCGCCGCTGCCAGATACATCGCCGCGGGCGCGCCCAGACCACCCGCGCCGACGATGAGCGCATGCGCATCGAGGAAGCGCTGCTGCGCCTCGATGCCGATCTCATCGACGAGAATATGGCGGGAATAGCGAAGGAGTTGATCGTCGTTCATCGAGCTCGCGCCGTGGAATGCGCTGTGAGTGCCGCGAAGGGAACGCCGGTGAGAACGGCGCGCTGGAAGCGAATATTTTAAGCGCACCAAAGACGAAGGGCTTCGCGGAACGATGCCGCGAAGCCCTTCGTGTACGACGCTGAGGCGCTTACTTCGACTGCTGCGCGGTCGGCGAAGAGGCAGGCTGTGCACCCGACGCCGGCGCGGAGCCCGGCGTGGCCGGCAGTGCCGGCGGTGCGACGACCGGCGCCGAAGCCGAACGTCCCGGCTTGTTCTGCGCGAGCTTGCGTTCGCTATACGACTTCGACTCGACCACCGTCTTGCCTTCCAGCTTGTTCAGAGCCTGTTGCAGCATGAAGTCGTCCGAGCTGCCGAACTCGACCGGCTTGCGCTCGCGATCCTTGCGCCGCTGTTCGGGGGTCTTCTTGTCGTTCTGCTCTTCGAGAATGCGCAGTTGCTCGAGACGGTCCGCCTCGCGTTGCTCCTGCTCCTTCTTCTCGTTCGGATCCTGCGTGTTCGCGAGGTGGTTCGAGTAATCCACTTCGCGCGTGACGAGCGCGTCGTCCGGATCGCCGTCCGCGTACTGGTCGACCGGCACGTCAGGACGCACGCCCTGGTTCTGGATCGACTTGCCGCTCGGCGTGTAGTAGTACGCGGTGGTGAGACGCAGCGCGGTGTCCGCGGTCATCGGGCGCACGGTCTGCACCGAGCCCTTGCCGAACGTGGTCTTGCCGACGATCAGCGCGCGATGATGATCCTGCAGCGCGCCCGCGACGATCTCCGACGCCGACGCCGAGTAGGCGTTGGTCAGCACGACCATCGGCACCTTCTTGAAGATTTCCGGCACGTTCTTCAACGGGTCGGAATCGAAGGACGGCAGACGGTAGTTGTCATAGGTGTCGCGGAAGGTCTGCTTCGCGTCCGCGATCTGGCCATTCGTGGAGACGACCACGGAGTTGTCCGGCAGGAACGCGCCCGCGACGCCGACCGCGCTCTGCAGCAGACCGCCGCCGTTGTTGCGCAGGTCGAGCACGAGGCCCTTCAGGTTCGGTTGCTGGCGCGCGAGGTCTTGCAGCTTCGCGGCGAGGTCCGGCACCGTGCGTTCCTGGAAGCTCGTGATGCGGATATAGCCATAACCCGGCTCGGGGATCTTCATCTTCACCGACTGCACGCGGATCACGGCGCGCGTGACGGTGAGCGGGAAGGTGCGGTCGTCGCTCTTGCGGAAGATGGTCAGCGTGACCTTGGTGCCCGGCTCGCCGCGCATCTGCTTGACGGCCTTGTCGAGCGTCATGCCGCGCACGGGCTTGTCGTTGATGCGCGTGATCAGGTCGCCCGGACGGATGCCGGCGCGGAACGCGGGCGTGTCTTCGATGGGCGAGATGACCTTGATGAGCCCGTCTTCCGACGAGATCTCGATGCCCAGCCCGGCGAAGCGGCCCTTGGTCTGTTCCTGGAGTTCCTCGTAGTCGGTCTTGTCGAGGTAGGACGAGTGCGGGTCGAGGCTCGACACCATGCCCTTGATGGCGGCGGTGAGGAGCTTCTTGTCATCGACGGGTTCGACGTATTCGTGCTTGATCTGACCGAAGACTTCGGCGAAGAGCCTCAGCTGGTCGAGCGGCAGAGGCGACGATGCGGCTTGTTGCGCGAAGGCAGAGATCTGCAGGGTTGCCAGTGCGCCGGCAGCAACGCCAACGGCGACCAGGCTGAAGTTTTTCAGGTTCTTTCGCATAGAGGGGGTGCGGTCGGAATCGGATGGGCTGCATCGTGGTGACGGGCCAGTATACCTGCTCGTCTCAAATGGCGACTTAATCGCAACTTAAATGCCCGGGGCTCGCATGCCCACCAGCAGGGGATGAGCCCGGTCATGGACGTTGCTGTCGATGCGGCCCGCGAGGCGTCAGCGGGGCGTCATGTGCGGGAAGGGGCGCGCCCCTCGCGAAATTGCCTCTGCCTGCGCGATGCGCGCGACGCGTGCGATGCGTGAGATAAGCGCGACGCGCAGGCCAGTTCGCGAGCGCCCGGCCGAAGCCGGGATTGCCGGCGAACCCCGTGCGCGTCAGCCTGCCTTGCCCTGCTTGGCGACGGCTGCCTGCGCGGCGGCGATGGCTTCCGGATCGCCCAGGTAGTAATGCTTGATGGGCTTCAGTTCGCTGTCCAGTTCATAGACGAGCGGCACGCCGTTCGGAATGTTCAGCCCGACGATGTCCTGATCCGAAACGTTGTCGAGATACTTGACCAGTGCGCGAATGGAATTGCCGTGCGCCGAGATCACGACCTGCTTGCCCGACTTGATGGCCGGCGCAATGGATTCGTTCCAGATGGGCAGGACGCGCGCAACCGTGTCCTTCAGGCATTCGGTGAGCGGCAGTTGCTCGCGCGGCACCTTGGCGTAGCGCGGATCGTTGAACGACGCGCGCTCGTCCGACGGCTCCAGCGCGGGCGGCGGGGTGTCGTAGCTGCGGCGCCAGACGAGGACCTGATCGTCGCCGTATTTCTTCGCGGTCTCGGCCTTGTTGAGGCCCGCGAGCGCGCCGTAGTGGCGTTCGTTCAGGCGCCACGAGTGCACGACCGGGATATACATCTGGTCCATTTCGTCCTGCACGTGCCACAGCGTGCGGATGGCGCGCTTCAGAACCGAGGTGTAGGCAATGTCGAACGCATAGCCTGCTTCCTTCAGCAGCACGCCGGCCTGGCGGGCTTCGCGGTTGCCCTGCTCGGTCAGGTCGACGTCGACCCAGCCGGTAAAGCGGTTTTCCTTGTTCCACGTCGATTCGCCGTGGCGGATGAGCACTAGCTTGTACATGATTTCGGTCGGTCAGTTGGAAAAGCGGGTGCGCCGATCGCACCCCGTCATCCTGCCTGCGCGCGCGTCGCGGCGCCATTGGCCGAATGGCAGAGGCCATCGCGGGAAACGGTTATTTTATAATGCGCCGATTGCCCTCATTTCTGTTTCTCCCTTTTTCACTCAATTTCGGCGGCCCTCGACGTGAAGTTTTTCACTGAATACCAGAACATCGCACTCATCGTCATCGCGCTCGTGTCCGGCGCGCTGCTCCTGTGGCCGGCCATCATGCGGCGCGGCCGGGGCGGCATTTCCGCCGCCGAGGCCACCACGCTGATCAACCGCCGCAATGCCGTCGTAGTCGACCTGCGGCCGGCCGCGGAATTCGCCAACGGCCACCTGCCGTCCGCGCGCAATCTCGAAGTGTCCGAGCTCCAAGCAAAAATTGGCCAGATCGCAAAGAATAAGAGTAATCCGGTCGTGCTCGTCTGCCAGACTGGTCAACAATCGCAACGTGCGAGCCGCAGCGTGTCCGAAGCAGGCTACGCCGAAGTCCATGTCCTGGAAGGCGGCGTCGATGCCTGGCAGAAAGCCGGCATGCCGGTGGTGAAACAAGGAGCAGCGAAGTGAAGAAAGTCGTCATGTACAGCACCGTCGTGTGCCCGTATTGCCAGATGGCCGAACGTCTTTTAAAGTCCCGCGGGGTCGAAGCCATCGAGAAGATCCTGATCGACCGTGAACCCGGCCGCCGCGAGGAAATGATGACGCGCACCGGCCGTCGCACCGTGCCGCAGGTGTATATCGGCGAAACGCACGTCGGCGGCTACGACGACCTTTCCGCGCTCGACCGCCAGGGCGGCCTCGTGCCGCTGCTCGAATCGGCCTGAAGCAGCTCGCATTCCGGCGCGCGGGCCATCCTGACACCGCGCGTCCATACCGAATCACCTAGGAAATCACTATGTCCGACGAGAACAACCAGCCGTTTTTCAACATCCAGCGCATCTATCTGAAGGACATGTCGCTCGAGCAGCCGAATTCGCCGGCCATCTTCCTCGAGCAGGAAATGCCCTCGGTGGAAGTCGAAGTCGACGTGAAGGCCGACCGTCTCGCGGAAAGCGTGTTCGAAGTGCTGGTGACGGGCACCGTCACGGCCAAGGTCACGAGCAAGGTGGCGTTCCTGATCGAAGCGAAGCAGGCAGGCATCTTCGACATCCGCAACATTCCGGCTGAACAGATCGACCCGCTCGTCGGCATTGCGTGCCCCACCATCCTGTTCCCGTACCTGCGTTCGAATATCGCCGACGCCATCACGCGCGCCGGTTTTCCCCCCATTCACCTCGCGGAAATCAACTTCCAGGCGCTGTACGAGCAACGCATGGCCCAGCTCGCCACGGCGCAGGAAGGCGCGGCGAACGGCGCCACGCATTAAATTCCCGCGACTTCTGCCGACCGGAGCCGGGCAATGAAAGTAGCCGTTCTTGGCGCCGGCGCGTGGGGCACCGCATTGGCGGGCCACCTCGCGGAGCGGCACGACACGACCTTGTGGGCGCGCGACGCCGCGCTCATCGAATCACTCTCCCGCACGCACGAAAACACGCGCTATCTGGCTGGCGTGCGCTTGCCGCCGTCGCTGGCGTTCGAGACGGACCTCGCCGCCGCGCTGCGGCACGCGTGCGCGGATGACGCGCTCTGCGTCGTCGCCGCGCCGGTCGCGGGGCTGCGCCAGTTGTGCCGCGCCATGCATCGGGAAGGCATCGTTCCGGCGCATGTCGTGTGGCTCTGCAAGGGCTTCGAGGCCGACACGCAGTGCCTGCCCAATGAAGTCGTCGCGGCCGAACTGCCCGGGCACAGGAGCAACGGCACGCTGTCCGGCCCGAGCTTCGCGCGCGAAGTGGGGCAGGGCCTGCCGGTCGCGCTGACGGTCGCGAGCGCATCGGCGGAACTGGCCGCGCGCACGGTTTCGGCGTTTCATCACGGCGCCATGCGCATCTATACCGGCGACGATGTCATCGGCGTGGAAGTCGGCGGCGCGGTGAAGAACGTGCTTGCCATCGCCACCGGCATTTCCGACGGCCTCGGTCTCGGCTTGAACGCGCGCGCCGCGCTGATCACGCGCGGGCTGGCCGAGATGTCACGTCTGGGCGTCGCGCTCGGCGGGCGGGCGGAGACCTTCACGGGCCTGACCGGTTTGGGCGACCTGATCCTCACCGCAACGGGCGACCTGTCGCGCAACCGTACCGTCGGCGTGCAGCTGGCGAGCGGCCGCACGCTCGACGAGATTCTCACGGCGCTCGGCCACGTCGCGGAAGGCGTGCGTTGCGCACGCGCTGTTCTGGCGCTCGCGCAGTCGCGCGGCATCGAGATGCCGATCACGCAGGCGGTATGCCGTGTGCTCTTCGAGCAGGTAGCGCCCCGCGATGCCGTGCAGGCGCTGCTCAATCGGGACGCGAAGGCGGAATAGGTCCGCGCAGGACCGGACAGGCGCGTCGTCAGAGTCGCTGAAGTCCACGAACCGGAGGCGCGCCATGGCCCAGCTCGAAGCCCGAAAGGTCGACATCACGACGCTGCAAGTCGATGCCATCGTCAACGCGGCGAACAAGTCGCTGCTGGGCGGCGGCGGTGTCGACGGTGCGATTCATCGCAAGGCGGGGAAGAATCTGCTGCGCGAATGCGAAACGCTCGGCGGCTGCGAAACCGGCGACGCGAAGCTCACCGCGGGCTACGGCCTGCCGGCGAAACACGTGATTCACGCCGTCGGGCCGCGCTGGAGCGGCGGCAACAAGAACGAGCCCGAACTGCTTGCAAGCTGTTACCGGCGCTCGCTCGAACTGGCGGCTAAAGCTGGCTGCGAGTCGATCGCGTTCCCGGCCATCAGTTGCGGCATCTATCACTTTCCCGTCGAACAAGCCGTGCCGATTGCCGTGCGCACGGTCATTCAAACCCTGTCCGCCGCGCCTGGCATCAAGCACGTGATCTTCGCCTGCTTCCAAGACGACATGCTCGCGCGCTATCAGGCTGAACTCCAGGCCGCACTCCATTCCCAACTCCGGTCCGAACCCGACCTTCAGGCACCGCCTTCGAAACCGGCCTGACGCCAGGCCTCGAACGTCACGATCGCCACCGAATTCGACAGGTTCAGGCTGCGGTTGCCGGGTCGCATCGGCAGGCGCACGCGCTGTCCGTTCGGAAAGCGTTCGAGCAGCGCAGGCGCGAGTCCGCGCGTTTCGGCGCCGAACACGAACCAGTCGCCGGGTCTGAACGCGTGATCGAAGAACGGCGTCGAGCCGCGCGTCGTGAACGCGAACATGCGCGCCGCATCCGGCGCTTCCTTCCCGATGAACGCGTCCCAACTGGCATGCACGTTCATCTCGGCGTACTCGTGATAGTCGAGGCCGGCGCGACGCATCTTGGTGTCGTCGAGCGGAAAACCGAGCGGCTCGATCAGATGCAGCCGCGCCCCGGTGTTGGCGCACAGGCGGATCACATTGCCGGTGTTCGGCGGGATTTCGGGTTCGACGAGTACGACGTTGAACATGACTGTCTGAAGATGAAATGGTTAATCCTGCGGCGTGCGCAGCGCCACGAAGTTGGTGACGCGGCGCGCGCCGGCTCGCTTGAGCGTGTGGGCGAGCGCGTCGAGCGTCGCGCCCGAGGTCATCACGTCATCCACCACGCCGACGTGCAGGCCGCGCACCGCTCGCGAAACCGAAAACGCCTCGGCGACATTGCGGCGGCGTGTCTCCTGATCGAGCCGCGACTGCGCCGGCGTGTGCCGGTTGCGCAGCACGAGCGCTGCATCGCTTTGCACGCCCATCAGGCGCCCGAGCGGACGCGCGATCGCCCAAGCCTGGTTGTAGCCCCGTTCGACGAGCCGCTTGCGCGACAATGGCACCGCAACGATCACGTCCGGCCGGGGCAGGCCGCTGTCCTCGAACGCGCCATGCAGATGCCGCGCGAATGCCGGGGCCGCCGCGAGCTGGCCGCGAAACTTGAGTCCGACGGCCAGCGTATCGAGCGGCGCGCGATAGTCGGCGAGCGCGAGCGTATCGTTGAAGGAAGGCGGTTTGTCGAGACACGCGCCGCAATGACAACGCGCATCGTCGCCGCGGCGGCGGAGCTGAAACAAGGTCAGCGGCAGGGCGCACGTGGCGCAGCGCATCCGCGGCTCGTTCCAGACTTGCGCATCGCATCCCGGGCACAGCAGGCTTTGCGACAAATTGCCGCATAGTGCGCACTGACCCGGCAGCGCAGCCGAGACGAGGCGCTTCAACGCTGTGCCGAATGCGCGCAGGCGCATGATGCCGCTGACAGCCGGCGAACGAGGCGATTGAGACGAGGGACGAATCGTGTTGGCGTTCAAGGCCGCTTGCCCGGAAAAATGATGGCTCGACCCGGCTGCTTGCACGCAATCGTCATGCGTCTCGCGGCCTTTATGCCTCGTATCAGCACTTCGCATGGGTCGTTTTAGAGACGACCGAGTATACTTCGCACTCTTCGCAAATAGATCGACATGTCCCCAACCTCCTCCGAAACCAGCCGTCCGGCCTATGATTCGCGCCGTTTGCGCGCGATCTTCGACGACCGCGCCGCTGCCTTCGACGAGGTCGCATTCCTGCCGCGCGAGATCGCCGGACGGATGCGCGAGCGGCTCGACTACATCAAGGTCGCCCCGCTGCGCGTACTCGACGCGGCGTGCGGCATGGGCGCCGATCTGCCCCGTTTGCGGGAACGCTTCGCCGAAGCTTCGGTGACAGGTGTCGATCTTTCGTCTGCAATGCTCGCACGCGCGCACGCCGCCGAGGCCGCCGATGGCGATGCCGGCGCAGGCTGGCGCCGCTTCCTCCCCGCGACACTCGCCAAGGCGCTCGGCGCGCGCGGCCCGCAACTCGCTCAAGCCGATTTCTCCGAGTTGCCGTTCGCATCGGGCGCATTCGAATTGCTCTGGTCGAATCTCGCGCTGCACTGGCACGCGCGCCCGGATCTCGTGTTTCCGGAATGGCAGCGCGTGCTGAAGGTGAACGGCCTGCTGATGTTCAGCACGTTCGGCCCCGACACGCTGCGCGAGCTGCGAGCCGCGTACCGCGAAGCCGAGCGCACGCTGGGTCTCGCGCCTGTGCCGCACACGATCGATTTCGTCGACATGCATGATCTCGGCGACATGCTCGTGGAGAGCGGCTTCGAAATTCCGGTGATGGATCAGGAAGTCCTGACCATTACCTACAAGTCCCCTGAATCCCTGTTGGCCGACGTGACACGGTGGGGCGCGTATCCGTTCGTCCGGGTTTACGCGGCGGGCCGCGCGGATCCGCAAGCCGTGCGCGGTGCGGTGCATCAGGCGCTGGAGGCGCTGCGCCGCGACGACGGCACCATTCCGCTGACCTTCGAGGTGATCTACGGCCACGCGTGGAAGGCCGTGCCGCGCACCACGGCGGAAGGACACGGCATTGTGCGGCTCGAGGATATCGGGCGAGGACCGAAACGGAAGTTGTAGGGAGAAGCGCCGAGCCGTAAATAGGGCTCAGGTTATGTCTGAAATTTGCGTGGAAAAGCTGCGCAAAAAGGTGCGTCAAAAGGGCGCAGAAGCTTGTGGCGCTTGGCTTTCCAGCGTTACGACCCTTGCTTGTGGATGCCCCTCAAGACGCCTATAATGCGTCAGTTTGTCGCCCGGGCTGACACAATTTTGGGCGAAATCCGAGCAAAAGTATGCGATTGCGTGCGGATTGATGGAGGCAGCGATGCAAGCCAGCCAGACGCTGACGGATACCGAGCCGGTCATCAAGGACTGGCTCATGAAGCGCAACTGTTCGGTATCGCCGCGTCAGTTCGTGGGCTTCTATCTGTCGCTTGCGTTGTTTTCGCTGGCAATCGCAACGCCGCTGTTCCTGAATGGCGCCTGGCTGGTGCTGCCGTTCACCGGAATCGAACTGACGGTCACAGGCATTGCGTTCGTGATTTACGCGCGTCATGCGGTGGACTACGAGCGAATCCGGCTGTATCAAAACCGGTTGTTGATCGAGCAGATGAACGCCGAAGAGCTGACGCAGTTCGAGTTCAATCCGCGTTGGGTGCGGGTCGAAGCGGGCGCGACACCGAGAGAACCGCTCACGATCACCTCGCGCGGTCAATCGGTGAAAATCGGACAACACCTTGCACAGCATCGTCGCCAACACTTTGCTGCCGAGCTGCGGGCCTCGCTGAGATGTCTTTGAGATGTCTCTGATGCGCGCCTGCGAGAGGAGCCGGCCGATGCTTGATGCCACGGGGGTCGAGGGTTTGAATGGAAAATTTGGGTAAGGATGCTATGAAAACAATCAAGCGAGCCCTCTCGGGCGTGCTGGCGGCAGGCGCACTGCTTTCCGCCGGCGCAGCCCTGGCGGTCGAAAACAGTCCAGGCGGTCCCGCTGTCAACGAGATCAACTTTCAGCCGCCCGTGACGAAGATCGCCGAGGAGCTCTACGGCCTCCATATCTTCATGCTCATCATCTGCACCGTCATCTTCGTTGGCGTGTTCGGGGTGATGTTCTATTCGATGTTCGTGCATCGCAAGTCGAAGGGCTTCAAGCCCGCCAATTTCCACGAAAGCACCACGGTCGAAATCATCTGGACCATCGCGCCGTTCATCATCGTGATCCTGATGGCGCTGCCCGCCACCAAGGCGGTCGTCGCGATGAAGGACACCTCCAACGCCGACCTCACCGTGAAGGTCACCGGCTATCAGTGGAAGTGGGGCTATGACTACGTAAAGGGTCCGGGCGAAGGCATCAGCTTCCTGTCCACCCTGTCCACGCCGCGCAGCGAGACCAACGGCCAGAAGCCCATCTCCACGCTGTATCTGCAGGAAGTCGACAACCCGCTGGTCGTGCCGGTCGACAAGAAGATCCGCATCATCACCACGGCGAACGACGTCGTGCACTCGTGGTATGTCCCGGCCTTCGGCGTGAAGCAGGACGCGATCCCCGGCTTCGTGCGCGACACCTGGTTCAAGGCGGAGAAGGTCGGCACCTACCGCGGCTTCTGTACGGAGTTGTGCGGCAAGGAGCACGCGTACATGCCGGTGGTGGTGGAAGTGCTGTCCACCGACGACTACGCGAAGTGGGTCGACGGCCAGAAGAAGAAGATGGCCGCAGGCCAGGACGATCCGCTCAAGACCTACACGAAGGATGAGCTGATGGCGCGCGGCCAGCAGGTCTACACGTCGAACTGCGCGGTCTGCCATCAGCCGACCGGCAAGGGCGCGGGCCAGTTCCCGGCGCTCGACGGCTCGAAGATCGCGAACGGTTCGATCGCCGAGCACCTGAATCTCGTGCTGCACGGCAAGGGCGCGATGCCTTCGTGGCAGGGCGTGCTGAACGACGTCGAGATCGCCTCGGTCGTGACCTTCGAACGCAATAGCTGGAGCAACCACACCGGCGACGTGCTGCAACCGAAGCAGGTCATCGACGCCAAGGCCGGCAAGATGCCCGAGGGCGGCGGCACGGCAGCGGCGGCATCGGCATCCGCTCCGGAGGCAGCGAGCGCCGCGCCCGCCGCGGCCGAAGCGAGCGCCCCGGCGGCATCGGGCGCGGAAGCCGGCAGCGCGACGCAGGCCGCCGGCCTGCCCGCCAGCATCTATTTCGAGACGGGCAAGGACACGCTGCCCGCCGACGCGAAAAACGCGGTCGACGCCGCAGCGGCCTACGCCAAGGCGCATCCGGACGCGAAGATCGCGTTGTCCGGCTTCACCGATGCCACCGGCGGCGCCGACCTGAACGCCGACCTCGCCAAGCGCCGCGCGCAAGCCGTGCGCGATGCGCTGAAGGCAGCGGGCGTAGCGGAAGACCGTATCGTGTTGAAGAAACCGGAAACCATCACGGGGGGCGCCGACAACAAGGAAGCCCGTCGCGTTGAAATCAGTCCGGCTGCTTGACGTGCCTGGCGTGCTGTTTTCCTTCGCCGCATCGGAAGATGCATATAAGCAACGGAAAACCACGCGTCATTGCCAAGTGCCCCGAGTATTCGCTTTAGGAGATGATTGTCATGTCTAGCATCGGACACGATGTAGGCGCAGGCCACGACCACGCGCACGATGACCATGCGCACGAGCTGCCGCATGGCTGGCGCCGCTGGCTTTTCGCCACCAACCACAAGGACATCGGTACGCTGTACCTGTTGTTCTCCTTCATCATGTTCCTCTCCGGAGGCGTGATGGCGCTCGGCATCCGTGCCGAGCTGTTCGAGCCGGGCCTGCAGATCATGCGCCCCGAGTTCTTCAATCAGCTGACCACCATGCACGGCCTCATCATGGTGTTCGGCGCGATCATGCCGGCGTTCGTCGGGTTCGCGAACTGGATGGTGCCGCTGCAGATCGGCGCATCGGACATGGCGTTCGCGCGGATGAACAACTTCAGCTTCTGGCTGCTGCCGGCCGCCGCCGTGCTGCTGGTCGGTTCGTTCTTCGCACCGGGCGGCGCGACCGCCGCGGGCTGGACGCTGTACGCGCCGCTCTCCACGCAGATGGGCCCGGGCATGGACTTCGCGATCTTCGCGGTCCACATCATGGGTGCGTCGTCGATCATGGGCGGCATCAACATCGTCGTGACCATCCTCAACATGCGCGCGCCGGGCATGACGCTCATGAAGATGCCGATGTTCGCGTGGACCTGGCTGATCACCGCCTACCTGCTGATCGCCGTGATGCCGGTTCTGGCGGGCGCCATCACCATGGTGCTGTTCGATCGTCACTTCGGCACGTCGTTCTTCAACGCAGCGGGCGGCGGCGATCCGGTGATGTACCAGCACATCTTCTGGTTCTTCGGTCACCCCGAGGTGTACATCATGATCTTGCCGGCGTTCGGGATCGTGTCGCAGGTGATCCCGGCGTTCTCGCGCAAGCCGCTGTTCGGCTATAGCTCGATGGTGTATGCAACGGCATCGATCGCGATCCTGTCGTTCATGGTGTGGGCGCACCACATGTTCGCGACCGGCATGCCGGTGACGGGCCAGCTGTTCTTCATGTACGCCACGATGCTGATCGCCGTGCCGACGGGCGTGAAGGTGTTCAACTGGGTGGCCACCATGTGGCGCGGCGCGCTGAGCTTCGAAACCCCGATGCTGTTCGCGATCGGCTTCCTGTTCGTGTTCACGATGGGCGGCTTCACGGGCCTGATCCTCTCGATGGCGCCGCTCGACATCCAGATGCACGGCACCTACTACGTGGTGGCGCACTTCCACTACGTGCTGGTGGCGGGTTCGCTGTTCGCGCTGTTCTCGGGCTGGTACTACTGGGCGCCGAAGTGGACCGGCTGGATGTACAACGAGATGCGCGGCAAGATCCACTTCTGGGCGTCGATGATCTTCTTCAACATCACGTTCTTCCCGATGCACTTCCTGGGTCTCGCGGGCATGCCGCGCCGCTATGCGGACTACCCGGCGCAGTTCACCGACTTCAACCAGATCGCGACCATCGGCGCATTCGGCTTCGGCCTCGCGCAGGTGTACTTCCTGTTCGCGGTCGCGCTGCCCACGTACCGTGGCGGCGGTGAGCTGGAGAAGGCGAGCGACAAGCCGTGGGATGGCGCGGAAGGCCTCGAATGGACCGTGCCGAGCCCGGCGCCGTTCCATACCTTCGAGCATCCGCCGACGGTCGAGTAATCAGTCTGAATGCTTCGCGGGACGGCTCTCTTGAGCGTCCCGCGAATCGAGAGCAAGGAAAGCCAAGGAAAGCATGGCCCCGGATCCACAAAAAAGACGCACGCCCGAAGAAATCCGCGCGGGCAACAAGCGGCTCGGAATCGTCATGGTGTTGATTGCCGCCGTCTTCTTTGTGGGTATCGTCGTCAGGCAGTACCTGTTGTCACGAGGGTAGGAAAGCCAAGTGTCTGCTCCGCAGGAAAATTCGCATGTCGACCGGTCGTTCAACCGGTCGATGCTCGTCAAGCTGTTCGTCGTGGCCGCGCTGATGTTCGGCTTCGGCTTCGCGCTGGTGCCGATGTACAAGGCCATCTGCGAAGTCACCGGCATCAACAACCTCGTGCAGCGCGACGTCAGCGCGCGCGAGGCGAAGAACACGCAGGTGGATGCGAGCCGCACGGTGTCCATCGAGTTCGATGCGAACGCACGCGGTCCGCTGCAGTTCAAGCCGGAGCAGAACACGCTGGACATCCACCCCGGCGAAGTGATGACGGTGATGTACCAGGTGACCAACCAGCAGGGTCGCACGGTGAAGGCGCAGGCCATCCCGAGCTATGCCCCGAAGCAGGCCACCGAGTATTTCAACAAGATCGAATGCTTCTGCTTCACGCAGCAGACGCTCGGCCCGAACGAAACCAAGCGCCTGCCGGTGGTGTTCGTCGTCGACCCGAAGCTGCCGAAGGACATCAGGACGATCACCCTGTCGTACACGTTCTTCGAGCTGGATGCGCCGAAGACGGTCGAGAAAGGAACCTGACGGCCATGAGCGCGGATTCGCCGAAGGGTGGTTTCCTCAAGCTCATGAAGGCCGTGTTCTGGTCGTTCTTCGGCGTACGCCGGCGCGCGGACCTGGAAAGCGACGCGGCCCAGCTGAACCCGCTGCATCTGATCGCGGCAGGCATCATCGGCGCGGTGCTGTTCATCGTCGTGTTGCTGCTGATCGTGCGCGCGGTAGTGGGATAGACGGAACGCCGGGACGTGGCCCAGCCATGCGTCCGGCGGGAAAAGAAAATTCAAGCAACTGGATCGAAGTGGAGAATCAACAATGAGCGGTCAAAACGAGAGCCCGTACTATTTCGTGCCGCATCCGTCGCGGCATCCGGTGATGGCTGCAACCGGCCTGCTGATCATGCTGGCGTCGCTGGCATCGTGGGTGAACGGTCATAGCTTCGGGCCTGCGGGCACGTTCATCGGCCTGCTGTTCGTACTGTTCGTGCTGTGGCACTGGTTCGGCGACGCCATCTCCGAATCCGAAGGCGGCATGTACGGCAAGCGCGTGGATGTGTCGTACCGCTGGAGCATGAGCTGGTTCATCTTCTCGGAAGTCATGTTCTTCGCGGCATTCTTCGGCGCGCTGTTCTATGCGCGGCAGATCGCGCTGCATGAACTCGGCAGCCTCGATTACAAGCTGATCTGGCCGGACTTCAGCGCCGTCTGGCCGAACAACGGTCCCGCCGCGCTCGTGCCGCATTTCCGCGCGATGGTGCCGTGGCCCCTGCCGACCATCAACACCGCGCTGCTGCTGTCGTCCGGCGCGACGCTGACGGTGGCTCACCACGCGCTGCGTGAAGACCATCGCAAGAAAGCGATCATCTGGCTGGGCGCCACCGTGCTGCTGGGCCTGATCTTCCTGTTCTGCCAGGGCTACGAATACTTTCACGCGTACAACGAACTGAACCTGACGCTCAATTCCGGCGTGTATGGCTCGACGTTCTTCCTGCTGACCGGCTTCCACGGCTTCCACGTGTTCCTCGGCGGCACGATGCTGGCCGTGGTGATGATCCGTCTGATCCGCGGTCACTTCACGGCGGAGCATCACTTCGCCTTCGAGGGCGCCGCGTGGTACTGGCACTTTGTCGACGTCGTGTGGCTGGGTCTGTACGTCGTCGTCTACTGGCTGTAAGAAGACTGGAGCGGACCGGCGCGCTGCGCCGTCCGCGATGCGCGACCGGTGGCAACGCTGGTTGAAGAGAGCATAGAAGCAGTGACCTACACGCCGCCCTCGAAGTCCACAGGGGCGGCGTTGTCGTTTGAAGCGCAGTGAGCAGGACAGGCACGGGGCGCGACAATCCGTCTCGCGGGACCTGCCCGCAACGGCGTTATCGTCCGATCGGCACGCCCGATGATTGAATCCAGCCCATCCAGTGAGCGAACAGGATGAAGAGGAACAGCGAGATGGACAGTCCGACGCGCGCGGCGAGCGACCAGACCATCCGCTTGGTGCGGCCCTTGTCTGTCATCATGAAGTAGAGCGCCGAGCCCAGGCTGCCGATGATCAGGATGAATGCGATAGCAACGAAGATGTGCATGAAACCAGCCAGCGTTGTTTGCTCGTGGGTCCGGTTGGCGGCACTTCAGGCCATGTCAGGAACCACCTTGAGCAGTATGGAATCGAAACATCCCATTATCTCACTCGACGGATTGCGCCGTGCGCCGCTCAAACGGATGCCGGCGGTAAGGCTTGCCGCATGAAGATTCGTTTCTGGCCCACGCTCCTCATCCTGATCGTCGTCGCGGTGACGGTGCGGCTGGGCTTCTGGCAGCGCGACCGCGCTCATCAGAAGGAGGCGCTCAACGCGCATATCCTCGCCTTCGAGCATGCGCCGGCGCAGACAGTCCGCGTCGAGCCGCTGCCGCTGAAGTCGATCGAATTCCATCGCGTCGAGGCGCGCGGGGAGTTCATGCCGGAACGCGTCGTGTATCTGGACAATCGTCCGTATAACGACCAGCCGGGCTTTTATGTCGTGATGCCGCTTAAACTCGAGGACGGCGGCTACGTGCTCGTGAATCGCGGCTGGCTGCCGCGCAATATGGCGGATCGCACGGGCATCGAGGCGTACGACACGCCGAAAGGGGTCGTCGACGTGCAGGGCATCGCGCGCGCCAATGCGTCGCAGGCTTTCGAACTGGGTCATGGCGGCTCGGCCGCGCACAAGGAGATCCGCCAGAACCTGGATATCCGCGCGTATGCCGCAGAAACCGGTCTGTCGTTCCAGCCGTTCGTGATCCAGCAGACCAACGACACCGGCGACAAGCTCGTGCGTGACTGGCCCGCGCCGACCTTGGGCGTCGAGCGCAACTATGGCTACATGTTCCAGTGGTGGGGCATGGCGGCGGCGGCGGTCGGCTTCGGCCTGTACGCCGCGCGGCGTGCCGCGAAGAAGGGCACGACACGCGACACACTCGACGAAGAAGCCGAACACCACGCCTGACAACCGAAGAACCGAGGCACGTTTCATCGATGCAAACACAACGCTCCACCGCCGCCGACACCGATCCCGACAAGACCCCCCGCGCCCGGCAACGCACGGCCAGACAAGGCTCCTGGACCAGCGGACGCTGGATGCTGGTCTTGCTGGCGCTCGTGTGCGCGGCGCCGGTGATCGCGTCCTATCTGATGTACTACGTGTTCAAGCCGGCGGGCGGCACGTCGAGTTACGGCGCGCTGGTCGAACCGCAGCGGCCGATTCCTTCGCAACTGGTCGTGACGAACGAGCAGGGGCAGAGCGTGCCGCTCAAGTCGCTCGAAGGCAAATGGCTGATGATCACGGTGAACGGCAGCGCGTGCGACGAGCAATGCGTGACGCGCCTCTACTTCATGCGTCAGGTGCGCGTGCTGCAATCGGGCGAGCGCGAGCGCGTGGTGAACGTCTGGCTGCGTACCGATGACAAGCCGGTCTCCGACGTCATCAAGGCCGCCTATCCGCAACCCGACACGCGCATGCTGGTCGCCGACGAGAAGGCGGTGGCCGCGTGGCTGCCCGTCGATGACGGCACGAAGCTCACGGACCACATCTATCTCGTCGATCCGAACGGCAATCTGATGATGCGTTTCCCGAAGAACCCCGATCCGAAGAAGATCAACGGCGACGTGGCCAAGCTGTTGAAGTGGTCGCGGATCGGTTGATGGGCGCCTGATACTGAAGTGCAAGGGTAAGAGAGCATGTTCCTACTGCAACTGGGGCTGATCGGCGTGTGCATCGCGCTGCTGCCGCTGTCCTACGTGTGGGTCAAGGCTGATGACAGCAAGTTTCGCAAGCTCGTCTGGCTCACGACTTTCCTGACGCTCGACCTGATCATGTTCGGCGGCTTCACGCGCCTGACCGATTCGGGCCTCGGCTGTCCCGACTGGCCGGGCTGCTACGGCACGTCGTCGCCGTTCATCGCGCATGCGCAGATTGCCGCCGCGTACCAGGCGATGCCGACCGGCCCCGTCAGCATGATGAAGGCGTGGATCGAAATGCTGCACCGTTACTTTGCGATGGCGATCGGCGTGCTGATCATCGCGCAGACGATCATCGCGTGGGCCGCGCGCATCAGGAAGCGGCCGCTGCACGTGTCGCCGTGGTGGCCGACCGGCATCCTCGCGCTGATCCTGCTGCAAGGCGCGTTCGGCGCATGGACAGTCACGCTCAAGCTGCAGCCGGTGATCGTCACGACGCACCTGCTGCTCGGCCTGGCGCTGCTCGGCGTGCTCGGCTGGCTGGCCGCGCGCATGACGCCGATTCCGTCGCTCGACACCGCCGCCGCGCGCTGGATGCCCGCCGCGATGTTCGGCTTGCTGTTGCTGATCGTGCAGATTGCGCTGGGCGGCTGGGTCAGCACCAATTACGCGGTGCTCGCGTGTACCGACTTCCCGCTGTGCAACGGCCAATGGATTCCGCCGATGAACTTCGAGCACGGCTTCCATCTGTGGCGCGCGCTCGGCATGACCGGCGACGGCGACGTGATCTCGCAGGACGCGCTGGTCGCGATCCACTGGACGCACCGCACCTTTGCGATCGTTGTGGTGTTGTACCTGCTGTGGCTTGCAAGCCGCCTGCGACGATTCGAATCGCTGCGCAAGCCCGCGAATGGCGTATTGTTCGTGATCGTGATCCAGTTCCTGACCGGCCTCTCGAACATCGTGCTGCAATGGCCGCTGCCCATTGCCGTCGCGCACAACGGCGGCGCCGCGATCCTGTTGCTGCTACTCGTTATGCTAAACTTTCGAATCTCTTCCAGCCGTCCCGGCCGCGCCACGCTTCCCGCGCGCGACGTCGTTTCAGCGTGACTCCACATCATGGACAGCACGACTCTCAACTCCCCCATCGGCAGCCGCGCAGCGCAGTATCTCGCGCTGACCAAGCCGCGCGTCACGCAACTCGCGGTGTTCTGTGCCGTCATCGGCATGTTCCTGTCCACTCCCGGCATGGTGCCGTGGGACAAGCTGATCGGCGGCGCCGTCGGCATCTGGCTGCTGGCAGGCGCGGCCTTCGCCATCAACTGTCTCGTCGAGCAGAAAGTCGATGCCAAGATGCGCCGCACTGCATGGCGTCCGTCCGCGCGCGGCCAGATCACCACGGCGCAGATCCTGTGGTTCTCGGCGGTGCTGGGCGGCATCGGCATGTGGACGCTCTATCGCTTCACCAATCCGCTCACGATGTGGCTCACGCTCGCCACCTTCGTCGGCTATGCGGTCATCTATACGCTGCTGCTCAAGCCGTACACGCCGCAGAACATCGTGATCGGCGGCGCGTCCGGCGCCATGCCGCCCGCGCTCGGCTGGGCCGCGGTGACGGGCGCCGTGCCCGGCGACGCGTGGATTCTCGTGCTGATCATCTTCGTCTGGACGCCGCCGCATTTCTGGGCGCTCGCGCTGTATCGCCGCAAGGACTATGAGAACGCCGGCCTGCCCATGCTGCCGGTCACGCATGGCGAGAAGTACACGCTGCTCAACATCTTCCTGTACACGCTCGTGCTGTTCGCCGTCACGCTGATGCCCTACATCTCCGGCATGAGCGGCGTCGTGTATCTGGCGAGTGCGATCGCGCTCGGCGCGGGGTTCATCGGCTATGCGTGGAAGATGTACCGCGATTATTCCGATGCCCTCGCGCGCAGGACCTTCCGCTATTCCATCGTGTATCTGTCGCTGCTGTTCGGCGCGCTGCTCGTCGATCATTACGTGCGCACGGTGATCGGGGCATGATGGCCGGTCTGCGTCGTCTGTTCGCGCTGCTGTTCATCGCGGCGCTGCTTTCCGCCTGCGAGAAAGCGCCCGATTTCAAGAATCTCGACATCACCGGCAACAAGCAGTTCGGCAGCGCCTTCTCGCTGCCCGACACGCACGGCAAGACCCGCACGCTCGGCGATTTCAAGGGCAAGGCCGTCGTGCTGTTCTTCGGCTATACGCATTGCCCCGATGTCTGCCCGACCACGCTCGCCGAACTCTCGCAAGCGCTGCAGCAACTCGGCGACAAGGCGCAGGACGTGCAGGTGCTGATGGTGACCGTCGATCCCGCACGCGATACGCCTGAATTGCTGGGTCAATACGTGGCGGCCTTCAATCCTTCGTTCATCGGCCTGAGGCCTGATAACGACGCGCAGCTCGCGCAGGTCGCCAAGGACTTTCGCGTGTACTACGCGAAATCGGCGGGCAAGACCGCCGACGACTACACGATGGATCACACCGCTGCCAGCTACGTCTTCGACAAGGACGGCAAGCTGCGTCTCTTCGCGCGCGACGGCCAGGGCGTCGAGCCCTGGGTGCACGACCTGAAGCTGCTGATCGACTGAACCTGCAAACGGCCCGCTCGACGGGCCGTTTTCTCATGCGTCGGAAGAAGGCTCCGGCAGGTTCAGCCCGGGCGCAAGCCGCGTGGCCTTGAACTCGGTGATCTCGTAGTGCGCGAGATTTTGCTGCGTGAACGGGTCCTCGGCGATGATCGCGTCGAGCCGCTCACGTTCGATGTTCGACGCCAGGATCACGCCGCCCTCGCGCGGTACCTTCGGCCCCGCGATGACGAACACGCCCGCCGCGAAATAGCGTTCGAGAAAGAGCCGGTGAGCGTCGAGTGCGTCGTCGATTTCGGCCAGCGCGCCGGTATAGCGCAGGTTGATCAGATACATGTCGAGGCTCGTCTCCTTTGAATGCGCAATGGTGATCTTCTGTCGCGATTCTAGCTGCGTCGTGATGCACGTGATAAAGACATGAGCAAACGGTATTTCGACTTGCACCAGCGCTGTGCGAACATCCGTCACCCTGGCGCGTCACTCACCGGCGCCTACCTGCAAGCCACGCATCATCGAAACAAGGAACACCATGCAGCGCAGAAATTTGCTCAAAGCTCTTACCGCCCTCACCGCCCTCACGTCCGCCGCTTTGTTCGCGAGCGCCGCCGCGCACGCGGATGACAAGGTCATCAAGGTCGGCACCATCAGCGGCCCCGACGCGCAGATCTGGCAAGTCGTGCAGAAGGTCGCGAAGCGCGAAGGGCTGAACGTGAAGGTCATCGAGTTCAACGACTACGTGCAGCCGAACGCCGCGCTCGACGCCGGCGATCTCGACGCCAACAGTTTCCAGCACCAGCCTTATCTCGACAGCCAGGTGAAGCAGCGCGGCTACAAGATCGTCAGCGCGGGCCTGACCTATATCTCGCCGCTCGGCGTGTATTCGAAGAAGCTCAAGTCGTTGAAGGACTTGCCGCAGGGCGCGAAGGTGGCGGTGCCGAATGATCCGTCGAACGAGAACCGCGCGTTGCTGCTGTTGCAGACGCAGGGCGTGATCAAGTTGAAGGCGGGCGCCGGCACGAACGGCAACAACGCGACCGCGCTCGACGTGGCGGCGAATCCGAAAAAGATCAAGCTGGTCGAACTCGATGCAGCGCAGTTGCCGCGCACGCTCGCCGACGTCGACGCTGCCGTCATCAACACGAACTTCGCGCTTGCGGCAGGCCTGCAGCCGACGAAGGACGCCATTGCGCTCGAAGACGTGCATAGCCCGTACGCGAACCTGATCGCCGTGCGCGCGCAGGACAAGGACCAGCCGTGGGTGAAGAAACTCGTGGCCGCCTACCAGTCCGACGACGTGCGCCAGTTCCTGAAGAGCGAGTTCAAGGGCTCGATGGTGCCGTCGTTCTGAGGGCGCTCGAAGGCTCGACGCCTTCGCCCGTCATTGCCAGCGACGGCGTCCTGCGGGACGCCGTTGTGCCTTTCACGCCGCGCCGCTTCATTCGACAAACAGCTGCTGCAATTCGCGTTGCCAGATCAGGGTGGTCGAATCGTCCTGCACGGGCGTGAAGCCGGTATGCAGGAACAGTCCGCACAGATCCTCCTGAGCCTCCTCGAGACGGCAGATCACCTGTCCATAGCCGGCGCCGTGCGCGAAGTTGGTGGCGGCGGCCAGCATCCGTTCTCCAAGCCCGCGACGGCGCGCGCCCGGCTCGACGAACAACATGTCGATGCTCGCCTGCGTGTGCGACGCCTCGGTCAGCATGGCTGCGCCGATACGCGTGGAATTGTCCTGCTCCGCCACCCAGCAGGCGATACGCGGTGTGTTCGCCTGCATGGCCGTCAAAAAGCGCGCGACCAGTTTCGCGGCGAACGCCTCGTGCTGCAACTTCGGCCGTCCGGCCACGGAAAGGTGTGCATGGCGCTCGATCATCCAGCCGAAGTCGCCGCCGCGTGGACCACGAAGACGCGTCTCGACATCAGGACGCGCCGGCGACAGCAGGCGTTCGACATCCGCCATGGCCGAGCACAACTGCTCGATTTCGGCGCACGTGAGCTTCTTCAGCAACAACGCGGTGTCGCCGGAAACATGCAGGTCGATTTCATCGACCTTGGCCTTCGCCTCGGGTGTGATTGACAGCAGATGAGCGCGTCCGTCCGCCTCGTTCTTGCGGCGCGCGATCAGTCCGAGCTTCTGGAAGTTGCTGATCAACCGGCTGAGATAGCCGGTGTCCAGTCCAAGATTGCGCGACAGGTCCGCGGCCGTGCTGGCTTTGTGCTGCGCCAGCTCGTGAAGGATGCGAATCTCGGTAAGGGAAAGCGAACTCTTGTGAAGCCGCTCATGGAGCGCGCCGGTATGGCGCGCATAGAAGCGGTTGAAGCGACGCACTGCTTCAACGGCCCGGCTCGGATCTGGATGGCCCATCGCGTAGTCTCTCAAAAATTTTTGATTGAATTTAGTTTTGAATCCGAATTAGCGACAGCATTGTGCCAAGAAGGATTGGTCATGCGAATACGAAAATGCCCGAAAGTTGAATGAATTCAACATTGCAAACCACTTGTAAAAGTGGAATGCCGATACGGGTAAATCCTGATGTTCGTCAAATTCGAAAAAATGCGAAAAAAATCATTTAACTAATTGATTTGAAACAGGTTATATCGCTATCGCAGGGGCGTTGAACAAGCGTTGACTGGTATTATGTTGGTTATATAATGGGCTCCGTTCAAGGTTTTCGGGAGCCCAGATGGGTGACGATTGGCAGGCATTGACGCCGGATGCACAGAGCGCAACGCCGCTCTACCTGCAGCTTGCGTCGCGTCTTGCCAGCGCCATTCATGCGGGCACCTGGAGCGCAGGCGAGGCGTTGCCGGCGGAGCGCACGTTGTCGGAAGCGGTGGGCGTGTCGCGCATCACGGCGCGCAAGGCACTGGCGCTGCTGGTCGAGCAAGGCCTGATCCGGCGCGCACGCGGTGCCGGCAGTTTCATCACGCCACGCACCGAAGATCCGCTGTCCCGTCTGACCGGCTTCACGCGAAAAATGGAGCAGCGCGGCTTCAGGTCGGATTCGGTCTGGCTGGATCGCAGACTGCGCACAGCGAATCGGGAGGAAACGGTGCGTCTGGGTCTGTCTCCGGGCGCGGCCGTTGCGAGCCTGAAGCGTCTGCGCCGTGCGGACGGCATCGTGATGGCCGTGGAGCAATCAACCTTGCCGGTGGCCGTCGTACCGGACCCGGACGCAATCGGGCTGTCGCTGTATCGCTATCTGGAGGAGCGTGGACTGTCGGTGGTGCGCGCGTTGCAGCACTTTCGCGCGGTGAATGCGAGTGTGGACATCGCCCGGCTGATGGGTGTCGCGCCGCGCGCCGCCTTGCTCGTGATCACGCGGATCGGCTATTCGGCGGATCAACGCGCAATCGAACTGACGGATACCTATTGCCGCGACGACTACTACGACTTCGTCGCGGAACTGCACCGATGAATTCCCGGTAGCGCAATCACCCGCAAGCCCCGCATCACCCGCAAGCCCCGCATCACCCGCAAGCCCCGCATCACCCGCAAGCCCCGCAACACCCGCAACACCCGCAAGCCCCGCAAGCCCCGCAACACCCGCAACACCCGCAACACCCGCAGCATCAGCAACAAAGAACAGAACGAGAGGACCCAAGGAAGCCGTTCGCCTTTCCATCCGATGGAAGCCTGCTCGCAGCAGGGCGCGGACGACACTGAACCTCATTCAAGCATCGCGTACTTCCAGAGAACTTCATGCTGAAAGGAAACATACTCACGACCGACGGCTGGATCCATGGCTCGGTGCGTTTCGAGAACGGCCGCGTGACGGCGCTCGAAGGGCATATCGTCGATCCGCTCGCGAACGATGCGCCATACATCCTGCCGGGCTTCATCGACCTGCACGTGCATGGCGGCGGCGGGCGCGACATCATGGAAGGCGGCGACGCCGCCGACACCGTGACGCGCCAGCACGCGCAACACGGCACGACGAGCCTGCTCGCCACGACCATGACCGCGCCGCGCGACGAACTCATGCAGGTCGTGGCCGGTCTCGGCGAACAGGCGAAGCGGCGCGCGGCAGGCGGCGCACGCGTGCTCGGCGTGCATCTCGAAGGGCCGTACATCAATCCCGGCAAGCTGGGCGCGCAACCGGACGCGGCTGCCGTCGCGGTGCGCAGCGAGGTGCTGAAGTACCTCGAACTCGCGCCGATTCGCGTGGTGACGATCGCGCCGGAAATCTCCGGCCATCTCGACATCATTTCCGACATGGCGGCGCGCGGCGTACGCGTGCAGCTCGGCCATTCGCTCGGCACCTATGACGACGCCGTCAACGCGCTCAAGCACGGCGCCCGCGGTTTCACGCATTTGTTCAACGCCATGTCGCCGCTGCATCACCGCGATCCGGGCATGGTCGGCGCGGCGCTCGCGCATGCCGAATACGCCGAGCTCATTCCCGATCTGCTGCACGTGCATCCGGGCGCGATCCGCGCCGCGCTGCGTGCGATCCCGCGCCTGTATGTGGTCACCGACAGCACCTCGGCGGCGGGCATGCCCGACGGCGAATATCGCCTGGGCAGCCAGCATGTGACCAAGTGCATGGGCGGCGTGCGTCTCGCCGACGGGACGCTTGCCGGCAGCACGCTCACCATGGACCAGGCGCTGCGCAATCTCGTCTCGCTGGGCATTCCGCTCGCGGACGTCTCGAATCGCCTGTCGCGCTATCCCGCCGATTACCTCGGACTCGAAGATCGCGGCCGCATCGCGCGCGGCGCATGGGCCGATCTCGTCGTGCTCGACCGGGACCACGCGCTGACCGCCACGTATGTCGAAGGAGAATCCATTGTCGAATATGCTTAACGAAGCGCTGGAAGCCGCGGATGTCGTCGCGGCCCAGCTCGCCGATACCTCGCGCGTCGAGACGCTCGCCGTAAAACTGGCGGAGCAGCCGCGTCACGTCGCGCTGACCGTGGCGCGCGGCAGCTCGGATCACGCCGCCAGTTATTTCGCAAGCCTGACCATGAGCCGCCTCGGCGTGCCGGTCGCTTCGCTGCCGATGTCGGTCGCCACGCTGCAACAGGCGCCGCTGCGCGTGTCGGGCCAATTGGCCGTCGCGTTCTCGCAGTCGGGCAAGAGCCCGGATCTCGTCGGCACGATGCAGGCGTTGCGCAACGCCGGCGCCTTCACGGTCGCGGCCGTCAATGTCGAAGGCTCGTCGCTCGAAAGCGCCTGCGAATACTTCCTGCCCTTGCTCGCGGGTCCGGAACTCTCGGTGGCCGCGACCAAGAGCTACATCGCGATGCTGTCGCTCTCGGCCATCGTGGTCGCTCACGTGCAACGCGACGCCGAACTGCTGAAGGCGCTCGAATCCCTGCCGGACGCACTGCGCGCCGCGGGCCGGCTCGACTGGACGCGCGCGGTGACGGAGCTGACGAACATCGACCGGATGATCGTGATCGGACGGGGTCTCGGTCTCGCGATCGCCCAGGAAGCCGCGCTCAAGCTCAAGGAGACCTCGGGCATCCAGGCCGAGGCGTTCTCCAGCGCCGAAGTGCGTCATGGTCCGATGGAAATCATCGATCGCGACTATCCGCTGCTCGTGTTCGCGCCGCGCGGACCGGAGCAGGCAGGTCTGATCCAGCTTGCCGCCGACATGCGCGCACGCGGCGCGCGCGTGCTGCTCGCCGCGCCGGACGACGTTGCGGATGCAGAGCTGCCGCTCGTCGCCACGGATCATCCGGCGCTGGATCCGATCGCCGCGATCCTTTCGTTCTATGTGATGGCCGCGGGTCTGGCCGCCGCGCGCGGGCGCAATCCCGACGCGCCGCGCCACCTGAACAAGGTCACCGAAACCCATTGAGTGAGAAAGCCGATGCGCCGTGCCGAGGAGTCCCTGTTGAATCATTCCACCGATAACCCGAGCGATGTCGTGCTGCTCGCGCCGTTCACCGGCCCGATCGTCCCGCTCGCCGACGTGCCGGACCCCGTGTTTGCGCAGGGCATGTTCGGCGACGGCATCGGCATCGATCCGCTCGACAACGTGCTGGCCGCGCCCTGCGACGGCACCGTGACCCATCTCGCGCGCACCCATCACGCGGTGACGCTGCGCACGAAGGAGGGCGCGGAAATTCTCGTGCATATCGGCATCGACACGGTCGAGCTGGGCGGCGATGGCTTCGCGCCGATGGTCGAGCAGGGCGCCGAAGTGCGCGCCGGCCAGCCGCTGATCGAGTTCAACGCAGATTTTGTCGCGCAACACGCGCCCAGCCTCGTGTCCGTGATCGCCATTGCCAACGGCGACGCGTTCGATGTCATCGAGCGCGCCGGGCGCGGCGTGCTGAAGTCCGGTGCGCGCTTGCTGGTTCTCCGTGCGAAAGCCGGCGAGCGGGCCGAGACGGCGCGTTCCGGTGCGCTCGTCATGGAAGAGGCGCGCCGCCGCCTGACGCTGGCGAGCGCGGGCGGTCTGCATGCGCGGCCGGCGGCGCGGGCGCGCGAGGCCGCGCGCGGTTTCGACGCCAAGGTGGAAGTGCGTTACGAAGGCAAGAAAGCGCCGGTGGAGAGCGTGGTCGGCTTGCTCAGCCTCGGTGCGGGCGAAGGCGTGACGGTCGAACTGGTCGGCATCGGCGCGCAGGCGCAGCAGGCCGTGGATGCGGTCGCCGCCGAATTGCTGCGCGAGGCGCATGGCGAAGTCGAGAAATCGCGGGCGCAGACGCGTTCGCCGGCGCCTGTCGCGTCGGCTGCGCGGACGGCCGACGCGGGCCAGCCGCTGCCGCCCAACACGCTCGCGGGCGTGTGCGCCGCGCCGGGCATCGCGGTCGGAAAGCTGGTGCGATGGGACGACCAGGACATCGTGCCGCCGGAGCAGGCGAGCGGTTCGTCGGCGGCGGAAAGCCGTGCGCTCGATCGCGCCATCGCCCAGGTCGATGCCGAACTCGGCGAGACCGTGCGCACTGCCTCGCAGCGCGGCGCGGTGGGTGAGGCGGGGATTTTCGCGGTGCATCGCGTGCTGCTGGAAGACCCGACTTTGGTTGACGCCGCGCGCGATCTGATCAGCCTCGGCAAGAGCGCGGGCTTTGCGTGGCGCGAAGCGATCCAGACGCAGATCGCGTTGCTCTCGAACGTGCAGGACGATCTCCTCGCCGAGCGCGCCGCCGATCTGCGCGACATCGCCAAGCGCGTGCTGCGCGCGCTCGGGCTGACCAATACGGCGGCAGCGGAACTGCCGCCGGAAGCCGTGCTCGCGGCGACCGAATTCACCCCGTCCGACCTGGCCTCGCTCGACCGCACGCGCGTCACGGCGCTCGTGATGTCGCGCGGCGGCGCAACTTCGCACGCGGCAATCATCGCGCGGCAGATCGGCATCCCGGCGCTGGTCGCCATCGGCGATGCGCTGCACGCCATTCCGGAAGGCACGCAGGTCGTCGTCGATGCCTCGGCGGGCCGCCTCGAGCATGCGCCCACCGACGTCGATGTCGAACGCGCCCGCGCCGAGCGCGATCGTCTGGCCGGCGTGCGCGAAGCGAACCGCAAGCTGTCGCAAGAGGCGGCCTCGACGAAGGACGGCCGGGCGATCGAAGTCGCCGCCAACATCGCGACGCTCGACGACGCGAAGGCCGCCGTCGAGAACGGCGCCGACGCCGTCGGCCTGCTGCGCACCGAACTGCTGTTCATCCATCGCCAGTCGGCGCCCACCGCCACTGAGCACGCGGAGAGTTATCAAGGAATCGTCGACGCCTTGCAGGGCCGCACGGCCGTCATCCGCACGCTGGACGTAGGCGCGGACAAGGAAGTCGACTACCTGACGCTGCCGCCTGAGGAAAATCCGGCGCTGGGCCTGCGCGGCATCCGGCTCGCACAAGTGCGCCCCGATCTGCTCGACGACCAGTTGCGCGGCCTGCTGGCCGTCAAGCCGGCGAGCGCGGTGCGCATTCTCCTGCCGATGGTCACCGATTCCGGCGAGCTTCAGCGCCTGCGCGCGCGCATCGACGAACTGGCGCGCGAAGCGGGACGCACGGAGCCGGTGGAAGTGGGCGTGATGATCGAGGTGCCGTCGGCGGCGCTGCTCGCCGACCAGCTCGCGAAATACGCGGACTTCCTCTCCATCGGCACTAACGATCTGACCCAGTACACGCTCGCGATGGACCGCTGCCAGCCCGATCTCGCCGCGCAGTCGGACGGTCTGCATCCGGCTGTCCTGCGCCTCATCAAGACGGCGGTGCAGGGCGCGGAGAAGCACGGCAAGTGGGTCGGCGTGTGCGGTGCGCTCGGCGGCGATCCGGTTGCGGCGCCCTTGCTCGTCGGCCTCGGCGTGACCGAACTGTCGGTCGATCCGGTGTCGGTGCCCGGCATCAAGGCGCGGGTGCGCAATCTCGACTATCAGCTTTGCCGTCAGCGCGCCGAGGATTGCCTCGCGCTCGAATCGGCACAGGCAGTAAGAGCGGCAAGCCGCGAGATCTGGCCGCAGGACTGATCGTCCCTTGCGGTCCGTCGCGCGCACGCCATTTTTGGCCATCCCCGAAGCAGTAACGACAAGACCTATATTTTTGGAGAACCCGATGGACGCCAACCCGTTTGCGAAAATGCAGCGACTAGGTCGCGCGCTGATGCTGCCGATCGCCGTGCTACCGGTGGCCGGCCTGCTTCTGCGGCTCGGCCAGCCCGATGTCTTCAACATCAAGATGATCGCCGACGCCGGTGACGCCATCTTCACGAATCTGCCGCTGCTGTTCGCCATCGGCGTGGCGGTGGGTTTCGCGAAGGACAACAACGGCACGGCGGGCCTGGCCGGTGCGATCGGCTATCTGATCGAGATCGCCGTGATGAAGGACATCAACGACAAGCTCAACATGGGCGTGCTGTCGGGGATCATCGCCGGGATGGTGGCCGGCTATCTGTATAACAAGTACAAGGACATCAAGCTCCCCGAGTACCTGGCGTTCTTCGGCGGCAAGCGCTTCGTGCCGATTGTCACGGGCGTCGCCTGCCTGATACTCGGCATCGTGTTCGGCTATGTCTGGCAGCCGGTGCAGGCGGCCATCGACAGCGCGGGCAACTGGCTCACGACGGCCGGCGCGCTCGGCACCTTCGTGTTCGGCGTGCTGAACCGGATCCTGCTCGTCACGGGCCTGCATCACATCATCAATTCGCTGGCCTGGTTCGTGTTCGGTTCGTTCACCCCGCCCGACGGCGGGGCGATCGTGCATGGCGACCTGCATCGTTTCTTCGCCGGCGACAAGACCGCGGGCGGCTTCATGACCGGCTTCTTCCCGATCATGATGTTCGGCCTGCCGGCCGCGTGCCTCGCGATGTTCCACGAAGCGCCGAAGGAGCGCCGCGCGGTGGTGGGCGGCCTGTTGTTCTCGATGGCCCTGACCGCGTTCCTGACCGGCGTGACCGAGCCGATTGAATACAGCTTCATGTTTCTGGCGCCGGTGCTGTACGGCATCCACGCCGTGCTGACGGGGCTGTCGCTTGCGATCTGCTCCGCGCTCGGCATCCATCTGGGCTTCACGTTCTCGGCGGGCGCGATCGACTACGTGCTGAACTACGGGCTGTCGCAGCGCGGCTGGCTGGCGCTCGTGATCGGCGTGATCTATTTCGTCATCTACTACGGGCTGTTCCGCTTCTTCATCCGCCGCTTCAACATGGCGACGCCGGGCCGTGAGCCGGCCACGACCGACGCTGAAACCGATGCCATGCAAACGGTGGAAGGCGGCCTGATTCCGCCGCTGCCGGGCACGGTGGCCGCGTCGGCCGCGAGCTCGCGTGCCGCGAAGTACATTGCCGCGCTGGGCGGTGCGTCGAACCTGACGCTCGTCGATGCCTGCACGACGCGCCTGCGTCTCTCGGTCGTGAACTCGGAGAAGGTCTCGGAAGCGCAGTTGAAGACGATTGGCGCGCGTGGCGTGCTCAAGCGCGGCGCGACCAACGTGCAGGTCATCATCGGGCCGGAAGCGGATCTCATCGCCGATGAAATCCGCGGTGAACTGGAGCATTCGTCGGAGCGCGGCGCGACGCCGGCATCGTCGGCGCCGGCGCAACCGGCGGCGGCTGTTGTGGCATCGGCCACGGCTACGGCTACCGCGACTTCCGGCGATCAAACCGCCGGCCCGCTCGATCCCGATCCGCTGCGCTGGCTCGCGGTGTTCGGCGGCGCGACCAATGTGGCCTCGCTCGATGCCGTCGCGGCGACGCGCCTGCGTGTGGTCGTGCGCGATCCTTCGTCGGTGGATCGGCAGCGGCTGTCGGCGCTGGATGTGGCGTGGGTGTCGGCGGATACGTTCCACATTGTCGTGGGCGCGGCGGCGCAGCGTTATGCCGCGCAGATGTCGACGCGTCTGTCGAACAATGGCGGCGGCGCGGCGCCCCTGCCGGCGTGATGCGGTGATGGAGCTGTCGTAACGTAACGGCGCCTGCGGGCGCCGTTACTTATGCTGCATTCGGAGCAAGAAAAAAGAAAAGGCCGGCCGTCTTGCGACGGCCGGCCTTGCAGTTTCTGCTTAAGGCATAGTCAGGCGTTACGCGTAGTCGTGCAGCGCGGAACGCATCTTCTTCATGGCGCTGGCCTCGATCTGGCGAATGCGCTCCGCCGAGACGCCGAATTCATCGGCCAGTTCGTGCAGCGTCTTGCCGCCCGAGCCGTCGTCCTGCACGTCGAGCCAGCGCGCCTCGATGATGCGGCGGCTGCGCTCGTCGAGCGACTCCAGCGCGTCGGCCAGGCCGTCGCTTTGCAGCTTGTCGAACTGGCGCGCGGCGATCACGTTGGTCGGCTCGTTGTGCGAGTCAGCCAGATAGGCGATGGGCGCGAACGCTTCCTCGCCGTCTTCCACCTGGCCTTCGAGCGCAATGTCGCCGCCCGACAGACGCGTTTCCATCTCCGCAACTTCCTCGCGCTTCACGTTCAGTTCGCTCGCGAGGCCTTCGATCTCGTCCGGCGTGAATGCCGCATGGCTGGTCTTGTGGCTGCGAAGATTGAAGAACAGCTTGCGCTGCGCCTTCGTGGTTGCGACCTTGACCATGCGCCAGTTGCGCAGGATGTATTCGTGGATCTCGGCCTTGATCCAGTGCATGGCGTACGACACCAGGCGCACGTTTTGCTCCGGGTCGAAACGCTTCACGGCTTTCATCAGACCGATGTTGCCTTCCTGGATCAGGTCCGCGTGCGGCAGGCCGTAGCCAAGATAGTTGCGGGCGATCGACACGACCAGCCGCAAGTGCGAAAGCACCAGCTGGCGCGCGGCGTTCAGGTTGCCCTGTTCGCGGAATTCGGTGGCGTACTGACGTTCCTCTGCTTGCGACAGCATCGGAATACGGTTCACTGCTTGTATGTAGGAATCGATGTTGCCGATCTGGCCGGTCAACATCGACGACTGTGCGTACGTCAGCGCGCCTGCCGAAGATGCCTTGGCAGGTGCCGAGCTCAGTACATTCGGAAGGGTCATCGCATTGGACACGCTCATAAGCTCCTTAATCAACAATTGCTGTTTGCCTTGGCCTTCTGTTGATTCCGGCCGCGGCAAGTCAAGCACGATATTAGCACTCCGGTTCAACGAGTGCTAAGTGTTAGAGGGGAGGGATATGCGGGAGTTCCCACAAATGCTATCAGAGTTGCGGGTTTAATAGGACAGACTGTTGCGGCGTACAAGGTCAGACTTACCGATATGGGCGGCAGTGTCGAATGTATTTCCAGTTTGAACCTGGCAGACGAAAGATAATTCAACGAAAAGTGTAAGGCAGCAGCAAATCCTGCAATTGTTTTAAAAGGTCTCTAGAATCCGCCAGACGACTGTCGTCTCGTGAACCCGCCTGTCATCGGAGCATATGGGGTGCCCATGCATAAAAAAAAGAGTTCCTGGCTGAGTCCGCTGTCCCGTCTGGCAGTCTGCGCCGCATTCGGCCTGGCCTCGGCTGCCGCGCATGCTGACCGGTTCGGCGTGCAGTTTGCCGGCGGCGTCGCGGATCGCGACATCAAAAAAGCCGATCTCGGCCTGGTCTGGGATCCCGGCCTCACCTGGTGGGAAATCGGCGGCTTCCATTTTACGGTCGTCGGGGAGGGCCACGTGTCGTACTGGCATACCACTGAAGACAATGCCGTGCACCCGAACATCTGGGAATTCGGTCTGACGCCGGTGCTGCGTTTCGTGAAGAGCTCGGGCTATTTCCGGCCGTTCATCGAGGCGGGCGTGGGCGTGCGGCTGCTGTCGCACACGCGGATCACGCAGGACTTCACGGTGTCCACCGCGTTCCAGTTCGCCGACATGGTCGGCGTCGGCATGATCTTCGGCGAGAAGCAGAACTATCAGGCGGGCTTCCGCTTCCAGCATCTCTCGAACGCCAGTATCAAAGAGCCGAATCCTGGTATAAATTTCAGCCAGCTCTATCTGCAATACAACTTCTGACGAGGCGCCGGCGCAGCGGTTCCTCGACTCAAGAGGACCGACAGATGCCGGCGAAAACCATTGAGGCCATCCGCGGCCTCGAGCGCGACCGCTTCCGGGCCATGGTCGAAGGCGACGGCCCGGCGCTCGACGCGCTGCTGGCCGAGAACGTCTGCTATGTCCACACCAACGGCAAGCGCGAAACCAAGCGCCAGTTCATCGACGCGATCACCGCGGGCCGGCGGCGGTATCGGCAGATCGAGATCCAGTCGCAGGACGTCTTCGCAGCAGGCCGCGACACCTGCCTGGTGTCGGGGCGGGCGCTGATCGAAATGGAATCGAAGAACGGCGCGCTGCTGTTTCCCATCGCCTACACCGCGGTCCACGTCCAGAGCGAAGGGCAGTGGCAGCTGCTGGCGCTGCAGGCAACGCGCGTTGCACTTGAATAGCACTCGAATAGCTGCGCGCGCCGCCCCCTCCACCCGGCGTTACGCCGTCTCCACCGTCTCGTCCTGCCGTTCCACCTGTCCGACGCGCTTCGAGCGGTTCACCGCGCTCACGACCGCATCGGCGACCGCCAGCGCCGGATTCGCATGCACCGCGACGCCGAAACGCGTCTGCCCGTCGCCGACCCGGCAGCCGACGAACGCCGCCGTATCGCCGCCCGCCGTCACGGCCGTTTCAAGCCAGTTGACGCTGGCCTCGATGCCCAGCACCGACGCGACCGTCCGCGCCCACGCATCGCCGCTCGCCGCATTCGAGGCGCTCGCCGCGCCCGGCACCGTGACGCGCTTGCCGAACACCGACAACGTCGCTGCGTCCACGCGCGACACCGGCCCGCCCGCGTCGAAATACTCGCGCTTGAAGAGTTCGCAGATCGCCTCGCCGCCGATTTCCGCGCCCGAGGCATCGGTGACCTGCTGCACGGCGTGGCTGAATTCGATCTGCACGCGGCGCGGCGGCGTGAAACCGAGGCCGCGTTCCAGCAGATAGGTCGCGCCGCCCTTGCCGGACTGGCTGTTGACGCGAATCACGGCGTCGTAGCTGCGGCCGAGATCGGCGGGATCGATCGGCAGATAGGGAATTTCCCAGACGGTGCCCGGCTCGCGCTGCGCGAAGCCCTTGCGGATGGCGTCCTGATGCGAACCCGAAAACGCGGTGAACACGAGGTCGCCGGCATACGGATGACGCGGATGCACCGGAATCTGGTTGCAGCGTTCGACCAGCCGGCGTACGGCGTCGATGTCCGAGAAATCGAGGCCCGGATCGATTCCTTGCGTGTAGAGATTGAGCGCGAGCGTCACGAGATCGACGTTGCCGGTTCGCTCGCCGTTGCCGAACAGGCAGCCTTCGACGCGGTCCGCACCCGCCAGCACCGCAAGTTCCGCGGCGGCGACCGCCGTGCCGCGATCGTTGTGCGGATGCACCGACAACACGATGCTGTCGCGGAAGCCCATGTTGCGGTCCATCCATTCGATCTGGTCGGCGAAGACGTTGGGCGAGGCGGCTTCGACCGTGGCAGGCAGGTTCACGATCATCTTGTGATCGGGCGTCGGCCGCCACATCTGCGCGACGGCGTCGCACACCTCGCGCGCGTACGGCAGCTCGGTCATGCTGAAGGTTTCGGGCGAGTACTGATAGGTCCAGTGCGTGCCCGGCCGGGTGGCCGCGCATTCCTTGATCATGCGCGTGCCTTCGACCGCCAGCGCCTTCACCTCGTCCTTCGACTGGTTGAACACGATCTTGCGGAACGACGGCGCGATCGCGTTATAGAGATGCACGATCACCTTGCTCGCGCCTTCGACCGCCTCGAACGTCCGTTCGATGAGTTCACGCCGCGACTGCACGAGCACTTCGATGGTGACGTCGTCCGGAATGCGTTTTTCGTCGATCAGCTTGCGGACGAAATCGAAATCCGTCTGCGATGCCGAAGGGAACCCCACTTCGATTTCCTTGAACCCGATCTTCACCAGCATCTCGAAGAATTCGAGCTTGGCGGCGATGCTCATCGGCTCGATCAGCGACTGGTTGCCGTCGCGCAGGTCGGTGCTCATCCAGATGGGCGCGCGTTCGATCGTGCGATTGGGCCAGCGGCGGCCATTGAGGCGGACTTGCGGGAACGGGCGGTATTTCTCGGCGGGGCTCGGCATCATGATCGTCGACCTCTTTTCGGACGGTTTGCGTAGCGCCTGCGAGAGCGGCCGGCACCGGCGGCTGGCCGGGCACGGCGGGATGCACGAGAAACCGGGCGGCGCGCGCGTTCGCGTGGATCACCAGCGATGGTGACGCCTGCGACCAACGTGAACGTGCGCGAAGCAGCGTGCATGTGACCCTCGCGTTTCCGTTTCGCGGGATGCGCGAACGAAACACTGACGACTACAGGTGGTGAGAAAGGAACTGCGGGAACGGCGAAAAACGGGCGGAGGACCGGGCGCCTTGCGACGCACGGCGCTACGTCTGGCGACTTACGCTAGACGTAGCGATAGGGGCCGCGCTAGGCGGCCCGAAATAATTCGGAGGGAGGTGTTCGGGGTGAAGCTCATGCGCTCGACTTTAAACCACCGTTGAATACCGTGTCAAATGGCGATCCCGATGAAGCCTGGCCGCTCAGGCGGTCCGGCGCACCACGTCGCTGATCACTTCCACCTGCCGAGCGACCGCCGGCGGCACCGGAATATCGCCGCGCAGCACGCATTCGGTCCAGCGCGCGGTGGTCGCCGCGTCCAGCGCTTCGGGCAGATCCACATGCGGCGCGTGCGCCTGCGAATGCTCCGGGGAGAGCAGCGTTTCGACGCGGCCGTCGTGGAACCAGTCCACCTGGACCTGACGGCGCGTGTCCGCGACCGCCTCGCCTTCCGTGCCGCGCGCCAGCAGCGCACCGCCCGCCGCGGCTTCCGGATGCGCGGTGAACAGGCCGGTAAGGCTGTCGCGATATTCCGGATGCGTGTAGTTGACGAGTCTCAGCCCCGGTTCCGCGAACGGCTGGAGAATCTTGACGAGCGTATGGGTCGAATTGCGCACGCCCATCCGGCGCCGCAGCGCCAGCAGCCGCGCGAGCTTCGGCGCGAGCACGTTAATGGGCGCGAACGCCAGGCGGCGCGAGGCGAGACTGTCTTCGATTTCGTCGTGCGAAGCGGCATGCGCGATGCCCAGTTCAGCAAAGATTTCGGCGCTGGTGATGCGGCCAGGATCGTCGCTGACGCCGTGCACCAGTACGGGCACGCCCTCGCGCGCCAGCAAGTGCGACAGCAGCGGCACGAGATTCGGGGTCTTGCGCGCGCCGTTGTAGCTCGGGATGGAAACCGGCCGCGCGTGTTCGCGGCCATCCTGGACGTGCAAGGGCTCGAACGACCGATGCGCGGCCGCCAGCATGGCATTCAGTTCGGCGGACGTTTCGCCTTTCACGCGATACGCGAGCAGCACGGCGCCGAGTTCGAGCTCGGGCACGCGCTCGTCGAGCATGGCTTCGTAGAGTGCGTAGGTGTCGTCGTGCGAGAGGGCGCGCGCGCCGTTCGGTCCACGGCCGATTTCCTTGATATAGCGTGCGCAGGGGAAGACGGGAAGAGCAGAGTCGGTCATCGGAGAGGGGCGCGGGCCGGGCGCTCACGTGGGTGTTCGGATGCGTCTTTGTGAGCGATGCCGCCGCGCATTTTCAGGGTGCAGGAATAACATTCAGTACCGCATTTGGCGGGCGTACGCAAGTTGCGCCAGCCTTCTGTCAGACGTGCCATTCGTCTGACGGCTTGCCGCCATCCTGATCCGGCACGCGTCGCGCCAGCGCGCCGAAAGCTCTGAAAGCCGCGCCGCACAAGGCGCACCGGCCTCGCCACGAGTTGCGCGGGCACGTTAAACTCCTTCTTCTCACGCAGCGTGCGGCCGAACCGCGCGTTCAAGCTTTGCCAATCCAGAATCAGCACCAGGAGAGCGGGATGACTTATGTGTTTCCTCCGGCGTCGGCCGCGGCCGTGCCCGTCGACGGTTCGAACGAGCAGTTTCCCGTGCGCCGCATCTACTGCGTCGGACGCAACTACGAGGCCCATGCGCGTGAAATGGGTCACGACCCGGATCGCGAGCCGCCGTTCTTCTTCAGCAAGCCGGCCGACGCCGTGCTGAATGTCGCGCCCGGCGCTACCGGCGAGTTGCCCTATCCGTCACAGACCAGGAACCTGCATTTCGAGATGGAACTGGTCGCGGCGATCGGCAAGCAGGGCAAGGACATTCCCGCCGAACGCGGGCTCGATTACGTCTACGGCTACGCGCTCGGCCTCGACATGACGCGCCGCGACCTGCAGGCCGAAGCCAAGAAGCTCGGCCGTCCGTGGGACACCGCGAAGGGCTTCGACCACTCCGCGCCGATCGGCCCCATTCACCCGGTGTCGAAGGTCGGGCACCTCGAAAAGAGCGCGATCTGGCTGACCGTCAACGGCGAGGAAAAGCAGCGCTCGGATATCTCTCAACTGATCTGGTCGGTGGGCGAGACGGTGGCCTACCTGTCGACCCTGTTCGAACTGTTCCCCGGCGATCTCATCTTCACCGGCACGCCCGAGGGCGTCGGCGCGGTCGTGAAGGGCGACTTGATGAAGGGCGGCGTGGACGGCATCGGTGAATTCTCGGTGCGTGTGGTCTGAGCCCGCGGCCATGAAGCTCTACAGCTATTTCCGCAGTTCGGCGGCGTATCGCGTGCGCATCGCGCTGAACCTCAAGGGGCTCGACTACGAGTACGCCGCCATCCATCTGCTGCGCGACGGCGGCGAACAGCTCAAGGCCGACTATCGCGCGGTGAATCCGGACGGCATCGTGCCGGCGCTGGTCGATGGCGACGACACGCTCACGCAATCGCTCGCGATCATCGAATATCTGGAGGAGACGCATCCGGAGCCGCCGCTGCTGCCGAAGCATCCCGCCGATCGCGCGTTCGTGCGTTCAGTGGCGCTGCAGGTCGCGTGCGAAATCCATCCGCTCGACAATCTGCGCGTGCTCAAGTACCTGAAACACCAGGTCAAGGTGCCCGAGGAATCGAAGGATGCGTGGTACAGGCACTGGGTGGAAACCGGCTTCGCATCGTTGGAACAGCGCCTCGCTGCGGACCGGCGCGTCGGCGCGCTGACCTTCGGCGACACGCCCACCGTTGCCGATCTCTGCCTCGTGCCGCAGGTGTTCAATGCGCGGCGTTTCGGGATCGACGTGAGCCGTTATCCGACCATCGAGCGCATCGCGGATCACGCGGGCACGCTGGATGCCTTCGCCCGGGCCGCGCCGGCGCAGCAGCCAGACGCCGAATGACGGCGGCGGTTTCGGCCGGGGCGTTGCCGGGATTCCTGTCGGGCGCGGGACTCGGCGCGAGCCTCATCATGGCGATCGGCGCTCAGAATGCCTTCGTGCTGCGGCAAGGGCTGAAGCGCAGGCATGTCGGCGTCGTCGTGACGATCTGCGCGGCGATCGATGTGCTGCTGATCGCGCTGGGCGTCGGCGGCATGGGCGCGCTCATTTCGCAGGCGCCCGTGCTGCTCGACGTGATCCGCTGGGCGGGCGCGATCTTCGTGTTCCTGTACGGCGTGCGCGCGTTCCTCGCGGCCTGGCGCGGGCCCGGACATCTGCATGCCGCGGACGGCGAAACGCAGACGGCGCTCGGCGCGGCGTCGACGGTGCTCGCGCTGTCGCTGCTCAATCCACACGTTTATCTCGACACCGTCGTGCTGCTGGGCGGCATCGGCGCGCAGCGCGGCTGGCCCGGCAATGCATGGTTCGCGGCGGGTGCCATGTGTTCGTCGATTGTCTGGTTCACCGCGCTCGGCTATGGCGCGCGCTTGCTGGAGCCATGGTTCGAGAAGGACGTCTCTTGGCGCGTGCTGGACGTGATCGTGGGCTGTGTAATGTGGTGGATCGCGGCGTCGCTGCTTCTCGCACGATGAATCGCCCGATGAAAAAAGGGCGTTCGCATCGAACGCCCTTGTTCTTTCCGCAGACCCCGCATTCAACCCAGCAATGCGTCCGCGAATTCCTCCGCGCTGAACGGCTGCAGATCCTCGACCTTCTCGCCCACGCCGATGAAATAAACCGGAATGGGCCGCTGCCGCGCGATGGCCGCGATGATGCCGCCCTTCGCCGTGCCATCCAGTTTCGTGACGATCAGGCCGGTGAGGCCGAGCGCGTCGTCGAACGCCTTCACTTGCGCGAGCGCGTTCTGGCCGGTGTTGGCATCGATCACGAGCAGCACTTCGTGCGGCGCATCGGGCATGGCCTTCGCGATCACGCGGCGCACCTTGCGCAGCTCTTCCATCAAGTGCAATTGCGTGGGCAGGCGTCCGGCGGTATCGGCCATCATGACGTCGATCTTGCGGGCGCGCGCCGCACCGACCGCGTCGAAGATCACCGCGGCGGCATCGCCGCTTTCCTGCGCGATCACGGTCACGTTGTTGCGTTCGCCCCAGACCATCAGCTGCTCGCGCGCGGCGGCGCGGAAGGTGTCGCCGGCGGCCAGCAGCACGGACTGGTTGAAGCGCTGCAGATGCTTCGCCAGCTTGCCGATACTCGTCGTCTTGCCGACGCCGTTCACGCCCGCGATCATCATCACCAGCGGCTGTGCGCGGCCGAGCATCAGCGATTTTTCGAGCGGACGCAGCAGATCGATCAGCAATTCGCGCAGGGCAGCCTTGACCTGCGACGCCTCGGTCAGACGTTCCGAGCGCACTTTCTCGCGCAGGGATTCGAGCAGGAATTCGGTGGCGTCGATGCCGGCATCTGACATCAGCAGCGCGGTCTCGAGTTCTTCGTACAGATCCTCGTCGATCTTCGCGCTGACGAAGATGCCCGTCAGGTTGGAGCTCGTCTTCGACAGGCCGTGACGCAGGCGCGAGAGCCAGGACTTCTTCGCGGCGGGGTCGGCATCGGGCGGCGGGACGATTTCCTCGCTCGCCTGATCCGTTTCCGGGCCGCGCGACCATTGCGACTGCGTGCGGCCTTGCCAGTAGGGTTTTGCGTCTTCGGCGTGCGCTGACGGGACAGGTGCAGGTGCGGGCGTAGGTGCAGGCGCAGGCGCGGGCGCAGTAACAGGCGCTGGTGCCGCAGCAGGCTCGTCCTGTGCCGCTTCTTCCGCCGCGAGCGCTTGCCGTTCGAGCTCGGCGTCGGACACTTCTTCCTCGCCGGACGCCTCGGGCGACAAGTCCTCGGGCGTGTCGAGCGGCTCGTCAGCCGGCTTTTTGAATTTCTTGAAGAAGCTGAACATGGGTGTGTGGCGATGATGCGCGCGTCATCCGTCGGCCTGTCAGGTGCGCCCGCCGGGCGCCTCGCCGGCAAGCCCGCGCGAAGGAATGGAAGCCGCGTATTTTATCAGGCGCGCGGAGCCCTTTCCGGGGCGCAAGCGCACGGTTCGCGGCACTGCGGGCCGCTGTGGTAACGTGGGCGCTCGATGCGCACGAAAACCAATCGCGAACAATCGCAATCCAGACGAAAACTGCGCGCCCGGAATCGAATCCCGTTGCCTCATGCCTCGCTCCCCAGCTACCCGCTCCGTTCTGCCCAGCCATACGCCCTCGCGCGGTGGCAAACCTCACACCATCCGCATCATCGGCGGCGACTGGAAGCGCACGCCGCTGCCGGTGCTCGATCTCGACGGCCTGCGTCCCACGCCCGATCGCGTGCGCGAGACGCTCTTCAACTGGCTCGGCCAGGACATGAGCGGACAGCACTGTCTCGATCTGTTTGCCGGCAGCGGCGCGCTCGGCTTCGAAGCGGCGTCGCGCGGCGCCGCGCGCGTGCTGATGGTCGAGCGCAACGCCAAGGCCGCTGCCCAAATGCGCGCGAACCAGGCGAAACTCGGCGCACGCAACATCGAGATTGCCGAAGCCGATGCGCTGCGCCTGGCCGCGAGCCTCGCGCCCGGCAGCTTCGACGTCGTCTTCCTGGATCCGCCATTCGGCGATCATGCGCTGCTCTTGCGCGCGCTCGAAGTGGCGGCGCCGCTCGTCAATGCCGATGGCGCGCTTTACGTCGAGTGCGGCGATTTGCTGGATGTGTCGCAGATCGAAGCGCTGGCCGGCTGGTCGGTGGTGCGTGACGGCAAGGCGGGTGCGGTCCGCTATCATTTGCTGCGCCGCCAAAATGAGGAATAATGCGCGTTCCCCAGACTGGCGCAGCCGGTGATGCGGGACGTGAAGCAGAACAGGTCGTCGCAAAGACGCGGCCCAAGGTCAATTGGAAGAGGAGAAGCCCATGGTTGTCGCCGTGTATCCGGGAACGTTCGACCCGCTGACTCGCGGGCATGAGGACATCGTCCGGCGCGCATCCAGCATCTTTGATCAGCTCGTCGTGGGCGTGGCGGACAGCCGGGCGAAGAAGCCGTTTTTCTCGCTGCAGGAAAGGCTGGATATCGCGCACGACGTGCTCGGTCACTATCCCAACGTGCAGGTGAGCAGCTTCACCGGATTGCTGAAGGACTTCGTGCGCAAGAACAACGCGCGCGTCATCGTGCGCGGCCTGCGCGCCGTGTCGGACTTCGAATACGAATTCCAGATGGCCGGCATGAACCGCTACCTGCTGCCCGATGTTGAGACGATGTTCATGACGCCGTCGGATCAGTACCAGTTCATCTCGGGGACGATCGTGCGCGAGATTGCGCAGCTGGGCGGCGATGTCAGCAAGTTCGTGTTCCCGTCGGTGGAAAAGCGGCTGACCGACAAAGTGGTTATCCTGTCTCAAAAGGATTCCGCGGCGCCCTGAAGCGCCGGACCCGCCACCCGGATGACCGGGCGCGCGGGTTTCATGCCGGTGCGAGAACCGGCGCAAGAGAGTGAAGCATGTCTTTGATCATCACCGACGAGTGCATCAACTGCGACGTTTGCGAGCCCGAGTGCCCGAACGACGCCATTTCGATGGGTCCCGAGATCTACGTGATCGACCCGAACAAATGCACGGAGTGCGTCGGCCACTATGACGAGCCGCAGTGCCAGCAGGTCTGTCCCGTCGAATGCATTCCGCGCGATCCGGCGCATGTGGAAACGCCGGAACAGTTGCTCGTCAAATACCGCGCGTTGATGGCGGCGAAGGGCGAATAAGCCCTTCCTCCACGTTCAGCCCATCACTTCGTTCAAGGCCGCGACGAGCGCAGCGCATTCAGCCGGCGTGCCGATCGAGATCCGCAGATGCTGGTCGATGCGCGGCAGCCTGAAGTGACGCACGAAGATCTCGCGAGTCTTGAGCGCGGCGGCGAGCGTTGCGGCGTCGTGCGCGGGATGCTTCGCGAACACGAAATTCGCAGCCGACGGCAGCACGCCGAAACCCAGTTCCTGTAGCTGAGCCACGAGCGTTTCACGGCTCGCCACGACCTTCGCGCAACATTGTTCGAACCACGACGGATCCTCGTAGGAGGCCTGCGCGGCGACTTGTGCAAGCCGGTCGAGCGGATACGAGTTGAAACTGTCCTTCACGCGCGTCAGCGCTTCGATCAACGCCGCATCGCCGAATGCAAAGCCCACGCGCATGCCGGCCAGCGAGCGCGCCTTCGACGTCGTCTGCACGACCAGCAGGTTCGGATAGGCGTCGATCAGGCTCACGGCCGATTCCGCGCCGAAATCCACATACGCTTCATCGACGATCACCGGTGCGTCCGGATTCGCCTTCAGCAGCACCTCGATCTCGGACAGCGGCAAGGCGCGGCCGGTCGGGGCGTTCGGATTCGGCAGCAGCACGCCGCCGCTCGGCGCACGGTAATCGTCCACGTCGATGGCGAAGTCCGCGTTCAGCGGAACCGTCCGGTACTCGACGCCGTACAGCTGCGCATACACCGGATAGAAGCTGTAGGTGATATCGGGGAAGGCGATCGGCCGCTCATGCTTCAACAGCGCCTGGAACGCATGCGCCAGCACTTCGTCCGAACCGTTGCCGACGAACACCTGCTCGACGCGCAGACCATGATGCCGCGCGACGGTTTCACGCAGCGCGCGCGCGGCCGGATCGGGATACTTGCGCAACGACGCGCCGTCCTCGCCGAGTTCGCGGCGAATCGCCTCAAGCACGCGCGGCGACGGCGGATAGGGATTCTCGTTGGTATTCAGCTTGACGGGATGCGCCAGCGCGGGCTGTTCGCCCGGCACATACGGCGTCAGTCGATGAACGATGTCGCTCCAGAAACGGCTCACGGTCGGCTCCAGTCAGGGGTTACGGTGCAGGTTCATCATCGCGCGCTCGGTTTCCCCGGCGACGACGAAAGGCATCACGGCGAGCGCGCGCTCGATCGACTGATCGATCACGTCCTGCTCTTCGCGTCGCGGCGGCTTCAGCACGAAGTTCGCGACATCGGGCTTCGCGCCCGCGCGCGCGCCTTCGGGAATCAGATCGCGCGGATGCCCGATGCCGATCCGCAAGCGCCAGTACTGCTGCGACGACAGATGCGCGGAGATGTCCTTGAGGCCGTTGTGGCCGCCGCTGCCGCCGCCGAGCTTCATCTTGACGGTGCCGGGCGGCAGGTCGAGTTCGTCGTGCGCGACGAGGATGTCATCGGGCAGGATCTTGAAGAACTGCGCGAGCGCGACCACCGATTGCCCCGAGCGGTTCATGAAGGTCTGCGGTTCCAGCAGATGCACTTCGTGGCCGTGCAGGCGTCCCTTGCCGTAGAAACCGTGGAAGCGGCGTTCGTCGCGCAGCGTGGCGCCGGCGTCGCGTGCCAGTTGGTCGACGAACCAGAAGCCCGCGTTATGCCGCGTCGCGGTGTATTCGGCGCCTGGATTGCCCAGGCCGACGATCAGCTTGATCATGTCGAATCGGCGCAAGCCCGAAGGCCCGCTCGGTCAGAAGCCAAAAAAAACCCGCCGGGCTTGCGCACCGGCGGGTCACGTCGACCGCCCTTGCGGACGGATCGAGAGGATAGCGATAAAGACGCTTATTCGGCAGCCGGCGTTTCGCCTTGAGCTGCTTCGCCAGACTCTTCCGACACGACGGCAGCCGGAATGGTCGCTGAAGCCACCACCGGGTTTTCTGCGTCGACGGCGATCGTCAGGCTCACGCCCTTCGGCAGCGCGATGTCCTTGGCGTGCATCGTCTGGCCGGCTTCGATCTTGGCCAGGTCGATTTCCAGGAACTCAGGCAGGTCTGCCGGCAGGCATTCCACTTCCAGTTCCGTCACGACGTGGCTGATCACCGCGCCCGACAGCTTCACGGCCGGGTTGGTTTCCTGGTTCATGAAGTGCAGCGGCACCTTGGTGTGCAACTTCTTGTTCGCGTCAACGCGTTGGAAGTCCACGTGCAGCACGTACTGCTTGAACGGGTGGTATTGCACGTCGCGCAGGAGAACCTGTTGCGACTTGCCGGCCACTTCCAGTTCCAGGATCGACGAATGGAACACTTCTTTCTTCAGGGCATGCCACAGGGCGTTGTGATCGAGTTCGACCAGTTGAACGTCCGCAGCACCACCGTACACGATACCCGGGGTCTTGCCCGAGTTGCGCAGGCGGCGGCTCGCACCCGTACCTTGCTTGCTACGCTCGAAAGCGACGACTTTCATGTTTGACTCCTCTATCTGCCCGCGACCAGGCAGGGAAACCGGGATCATCGAAAAGGTGTGATCCCACAACAAGCGATGCGAACCTTCGTACGTTCGCATCGATCATGCAAAAAGACGCGAAGCCTGAGGGTTTCGCGTCTTTTCGCCAATTCTGCTTAACCTTCGGCGAACAGCGAGATCACCGAGTCGCCGCGCCGGATGCGGGAGAACGTCTCCGCGAGCAGGCCTGCGCTCGACAGCGGGCGGATCTTCGCGCACGCCAGGGATTCGGCCGAGAGCGGAATGGTATCCGTCACGACGAGTTCATCCAGTTCCGACGCCGTGATGCGCGCCGCCGCGCCGCCCGACAGGACCGGGTGGGTGGCGTAGGCGAACACCTGCTTGGCGCCGCGCTGCTTCAGCACTTGCGCGGCCTTGCACAGCGTGCCGGCGGTGTCGACCATGTCGTCCATGATGACGCAGGTACGGCCTTCGACTTCACCGATGATGTTCATCACTTCGGCGACATTCGCTTTCGGACGACGTTTGTCGATGATCGCCAGATCCGTGTTCAACTGCTTCGCGAGCGCACGCGCGCGCACCACACCGCCGACGTCCGGCGACACGACCAGCAGATGGTCATGATTCTGCTTGCGCAGGTCGCCGAGCAGTACGGGCGTGGCGTAGATGTTGTCGACGGGGATGTCGAAGAAACCTTGAATCTGGTCGGCGTGAAGGTCCATGGTGATCACGCGATCGACGCCGGCAATTTCCAGCATGTTCGCGACGACCTTCGCCGAGATGGCCACGCGCGCCGAACGCGGACGGCGGTCCTGGCGTGCATAGCCGAAGTAGGGGATGGCTGCGGTGATCCGGCCGGCGGATGCGCGCTTGAGCGCATCGACCATGATCATCAGTTCCATCAGATTGTCGTTCGTGGGAGCGCAGGTGGACTGCAGCACGAACACGTCCTTGCCCCGAACGTTTTCCTGAATCTCGACCATGATCTCGCCGTCGGAGAAACGGCTGACCATCGCTTTGCCAAGTGGGATTCCAAGGATTTTGACGACTTCCTGTGCAAGCGCGGGATTGGCGTTGCCAGTAAAAACCATCAGGCCGTCACTGCTCATCGTGCACCTGTCTGCGGCTGGGGGCGAGAGGAAAAACGCGAGAAAAAGAATGGCAGGGGAGGAAGGACTCGAACCCTCGCATGCCGGAATCAAAATCCGGTGCCTTGACCAACTTGGCGACTCCCCTACACTAACTTTGAGTTTCGCCGGGAAGTGTAGGACATGCCCGGCAAAACGAAACCTTATGACGCGAAAGCGAAGAGAGGATGAGAATCCAGACTTGCCGTTACCACACTCTTCCAGCTTGCCGGCAGTTTGACTTGCGCCATTTCTGCTTCGGCTCGGCTGGGGAAAGCGGCAAAAACGCTTGCTCCAGATCCGGTCATTCGCGCTGGCGCGAGACTGGAAAACCACTCGAGCACTTGCGCAACTTCCGCGTACTTTTCTGCAACTACAGCCTGCATGTCATTTCGACCGAAGCTGTCTGGCCAGTTAGTGTCTGACCTTTGCTGTGCAAGAAAGTCCATCATTGTGGCGACTTTCGTATCCCGTGTCAAGCTTTTTTCGGAGAAAATCGCCGCGGTTGGGACGTGGACAGCAGGATTCACCACCAGGAAGAAACGTTGCGGCAGTTTTACTGCTTGCAGCGCTTCGCCCACTCCTTCTGCGAAAGCATTTTGCCCGAAGACAAAAAACGGCACGTCCGCGCCGAGTTGCAGGCCGAGATTCTGCAGAATCTCACGCGAAAGATCAACACCCCAGAGACGATTTAACGCCAAAAGAGTCGTGGCCGCGTCGGAACTGCCTCCGCCGAGGCCCGCGCCCATCGGCAGTCGCTTGTCGATCTCGATGTCCACGCCATGCTGCACGCCTGTGTGCTGCTGGAGCAGGCGGGCGGCGCGCACCACGAGGTCGTCGGATTCGGCGACGCCCGGCACGTCCGTCTTGCGGTGGATGACGCCGTCATCGCGCCGCGTGAAGTGCAGGCGGTCGCCCCAGTCGAGCAGCTGGAAAACCGTCTGCAACGAGTGATAGCCGTCCGGACGGCGTCCCGTGATGTGCAGGAAGAGGTTCAGCTTTGCCGGCGCGAGACAGTCACGGAGCGAATCGTGGGTTACGGACATGCGGTGTATTCAAACAAGGTGCGGAAACGTTACTGGTCGAGCACCAGCTTGATGTCGAGCGGCGGTTCGCTGCGCGAGAGATTCACGCGCTTGACGCCGGTGGCGGGCGCGTCGGCATAGGCCAGATAGTCGATCGTCCAGCCGTCCTGCTTGATCTCCTTCGGACGGCCGTTGTTCGCCTCGGGATCCAGCGTGGTCTGCGCGCGGGAAGTGGGCGCGGCCGACGGCTGCAGCCAGTAGCGCAGACCTTCCACCGGCAGCGCGAAGCCAAGCGTGTTCTGCATGAGCTGCGACACGTTGTCGGCGCTGGCGGGCTGCCGGTTCGGCAGTTCGAGCGTGGCGAGCGACGGTGACGACGTCACGATCGCCATCGTCTGGCCGAGCGGATTGCGCAGTTGCAGCGTGACGGTGTCGCCGGTTTCCTGCCAGTCGAAGTTGCCATACGCGTTGCGCTGCACGCCGTTCTGGTCGTTGTACTGCACCGAGAAGCGGCCGTGGTACTCACGGCTCGTCTGCGTCGAGAGGGACGTGCTGGCGTTGGAGGTCGTGGGAAGCCGCGGCTGGAGCGCGCAACCGGACATCGCGAGTACGGTTGCGAGGCCGAGCGCACCGCGTCGAAGGGATGCGCCGGCGAGAAAGTCGAATGCCATCAAAGATCGTTCACCTGGAGTCGTTTGAGCGTTTTGACGAGCGTGTCGTTGTCCGGTTCGAGTTTTTGCGCCTGGCGCCACGTGGCGCGCGCCTCGTCCTGCTGCCCGGACTTCCACTGGACTTCGCCCAGATGCGCGCCGATCTCCGCGTTCGGCTGAATCTTGTACGCGCTCGACAGGATCTTTTCCGCTTCCGCCGCATTGCCCTGACGGAAGCGCGCCCAGCCGAGGCTGTCCATGATGAAGGCGTCGTTGGGCGCGAGCGCGACCGCTTTCTCGATCAGCTTCACGGCTTCGTCGAGCCGCTGGTTGCGATCGACCAGCGAATAACCGAGCGCGTTGTAGGCCTGCGGATTGTTCGGCTGCGTGCGCATCAGCGTGCGCAACTGCGTTTCCATCACGTCGTAGTGGCCGTTCTTCTCGGCGGCCATTGCGTAGTCGTAGATGAGATCGGGATCATCGGGAAAGGCCGCGACAGCCTTCGCGAGGTTATCTTCCGCTTCCGGATAGCGATGCGCCTCGAACAGAATGGCCGAGTCCGTGCGCGCGAGCAACGCGAGGTCGCGCGGGTCGGAGCTCTGGAGGTTGCCGAGCAGCGCACGCGCTTCATCGACCTTGCCCTGCTTCGCGAGGATCTGCGCGCGCGTGATCTGCGCGGGCAGGTATTGCTGGCTCGTGCGCGGAATGCGGTCGAGCCACTGGCTCGCGACGTCGTCGTTCTTCTGTTCCAGCGCCATCTGCGCCAGGTAGATGTACGCCTGTCCCGGGTCCGCGCCGGGCGTGTTCTCCGCGGCCTTCGCGTACTGGTTCAGGTAATCCTGCGCCTTGTCGAACTGCTTCTTCTGGATGTTGATCAGCGCGAGCGCCATCAGCGGCGTCAGATCCTTCGCGTCGTTCTTGCGCATGATCTCGAACTGCTTCTGCGCGTCGTCGAGCCGGTCGGCCGACAGATACAGCTGCGCCAGCGCAAGCCGTGCATCATGCGACTTCGGGTTCTTGTCGACGTACTTCTCGAACGACGCGATTCCTTCCTGACGTTCCTGCGGACCCATGCGCGCCAGCGTCAGCGCGGCCGGCAGATAGTCCGGCTTGAGCTGCAGCGCTTTTTCGAGCGACGCCTTCGCGCCCGGCTGATCGTCGGCGAGCAGTTGCTGGCGTGCAAGCGCGAGTTGCGCTTCGGGCCGGTCCTGGTCGTTGGCGGTCAGGTCCTTCAGGACATTCAAACCGCCCACCCGATTCGGCCCGCGCGCCAGCAGCGCCTGCAACGACAACAGCGCTTCGCCGCGCTGCGCGGGCGCCACTTTCGCGAGTTCGCGCTCGAGCGTGGGCTTCGCGTCTTCCGGCTTGCCGGCGACGATCTGCAGCGACGCGCTCAGTTGCGACGCGCGCTCCGAATGCGGCGCGAACTGCTGCCAGAGTTGTGCCGATGTGAGCGCGTCGTTCGGGCTCTGGGCGGCGATGGCGATCTCGGTCGCGCGCTGCGCGAAACGCGGGTCGTGCGTGTCGCGAGCCAGCGCGAGATAGGTCTGGAATGCGGGCGCGGGCTGACCGCGCTGCAGGGCGACTTCAGCGGCCAGAACCTGGAAGACGATCTGGCTGGACATCGATACGTTCGGCAGGTCCTGCGTTTCACTGCCGCTGACCGGCGCGGTGAGCAGTTCGGCGGCGTTCTGCGCGTCGGCCTGGTCGTCGCTGCTTGGAGCGGAGGTTGCGCCTGGAACGGGTGAAGCATTGGGTTCCTGAGCGTGTACGGGCGTGAACGCAAGCGCCGACATCGCAAGCGCGACGGCGCCGGCGATGCGCGACATGGGCATGGCGAACGAATGCGCCAAGCCGGCCTGACGCTTCGCAAACAGCTTCATGACGAACGGGTTCATGGAATTCCAGACGATGTTTCGGTCGATTGTAACGCGGTCGCTAAAATACCGGCACAACGCCCCAGCAAGTCTCACTCCACACAAATGCCCGAACTGCCAGAAGTCGAAGTCACCCGCCGGGGAATCGAACCGTATGTCGCCGGAAGGCGCGTCGAGCATGTCGATGTCCGCACGCCGGCCTTGCGCTGGCCGATTCCGGCGCACCTGCCGAAGACGCTCGATCGTCTGAAGATCGAGCGGGTCGAGCGGCGCGGCAAGTACCTGTTGTTCGAGACCGTGGAGGGCTGGCTGATTGTTCATCTCGGCATGACCGGCACGCTGCGCGTCCTGCGTCACACGCCGCGTCCGCCTGACGCCGCGAAGCATGATCACGTCGATATCGTGTTCGACGATTTCATCCTGCGCTTTCGCGATCCGCGCCGTTTCGGCGCGATTCTCTGGCATCCCCGCGCCGATGGCGACGTCTTCGATCATCCGCTGCTCGCGAGTCTCGGCGTCGAGCCGTTCTCGCCGGAGTTTTCGGGCGCGCTGCTGTTCCGGGAGACGCGCGGACGCAAGGTGTCGGTGAAGCAGGCGCTGCTGGCGGGCGGGATCGTCGTGGGCGTGGGCAACATCTACGCATCGGAAAGCCTGTTTCGCGCCGGCATCCGCCCGACGACCGCCGCGGGACGCATCTCGCTCGTGCGCTACGATCTGCTCGCCGACGCGGTGCGCGTGACGCTCGCCGCCGCCATTGAAAAGGGTGGCAGCACCTTGCGCGATTTCGTCGGCAGCAATGGCGAATCGGGCTATTTCCAGCTCGACTACTTCGTCTATGATCGCGCGGGCCTGCCGTGTCACGTCTGCGGCACGCCCATCAGACAGATCGTCCAGGGGCAACGCTCCACCTACTTCTGCCCGCGCTGCCAACGCTGACTCCGATGCTCGCCCTCACCGATTTCTCCACGCGCCTGATCGCGTGGCAACGCATTCACGGCCGCCACGACCTGCCGTGGCAAAACACGCGCGACGCGTATCGCATCTGGCTGTCGGAGATCATGTTGCAGCAGACGCAGGTGTCCACCGTCATCCCGTATTACGCGCGCTTTCTCGAACGGTTTCCTTCGGTGACGGCGCTCGCCGATGCCCCGCTCGACGATGTCATGGCGCTCTGGGCCGGTCTCGGCTACTACTCGCGGGCGCGCAACCTGCATCGTTGCGCGCAGGTCGTCGCGTACGAGCACGGCGGCGCCTTTCCCCAGACCGTGGACGAACTGGCGGAACTGCCTGGCATCGGCCGTTCGACGGCGGCGGCCATTGCGTCGTTCGCGTTCAGTGCGCGCGCGACGATTCTCGACGGCAACGTGAAGCGCGTGCTGGCGCGGGTATTCGGTGTCGAAGGCTTCACGGGCGAAAAGCGCGTGGAAAACGCGCTTTGGACGCTGGCCGAATCGCTGTTGCCGGATGCGGCGAAGCCGGATGAGGTCACCGCGTACACGCAAGGTCTGATGGATCTCGGCGCGACGCTCTGCGTGCGCGGCAAGCCCGACTGCGCGCGTTGTCCGTTCATGGCGGATTGCGTCGCGAAGGTCGAAGGGCGGCAGCGCGAGTTGCCCGCCGCCCGGCCGAAGAAGACCGTGCCGACGCGCAAGACCTGGATGCTGGTGCTGAAGGACGGCGATTCCGTGCTGCTGGAAAAGCGCCCGCCCACGGGTATCTGGGGCGGCCTGTGGAGCCTGCCCGAAGCGGCCGACGAGACGGCGCTCGCGACGCTTGCGCAGCGCTTCGGCGGCGATGAGTCCTTGCAGCGGCTCGCACCGCTGACCCACACGTTCACTCACTTCAAGCTCGATATCGAGCCGCGTATCGGCGTGGCGCGTGGTGCGCCGCTCGAGGCGATGAACGTCGAAACCGTGTGGGCGCCGCTTGCGCGCATCGATGCCTACGGCGTGCCCGCGCCCGTGCGCAAGCTGCTCGACGCGCTGAGCGGTTCGCTGATTTAAGGCGTCACTCAGCGTCAGAGCAGCTGATGGTGCTGCATGTAGTGATGCACGACATCGATGCGCGCGCCGGCGTCCATCAGTTCCATCAGCTTCTGGCGGGCGCGCATCGGGATCGGCAGGATTTCGGAGAGGCGGTTGGACACCCAGGTGGGATCGTCGAACAGGAAGGGTTCGACGAACGGCAGATTCTGCGGTTCGCGCTCCCGGATCGTATCGATGATGCGCTCCAGCACTTCCGCGCATGCGCCGAACTTGGCCAGCGTTTCCGAGCCCTGCAAGGGCTGGTCGTCGCCCAGCAGCTGCACGGTGCCGACCAGCAGGTTGCTCGGCTCGACGCGATGATCGATCAGCTTGAAACGCGCCGTGCCGCGCGCCTGCACGAGCAGCAGGCCGAAAGTATCGACATCGCATTCGGCGATCTCGGCAAGGCAGCCGATCGGCTCCGGCACCGACGGATCGCCCGGCGAGGCAACTTCATGCCCGCTTTTCAGCAGGCAGACGCCGAACGGCGATTGCTCGCGCAGACAGCCGCGCGCCATGTCCAGGTAACGCGCCTCGAAGATCTTGAGCGGCAGCAGCCCGCCGGGAAACAGCACGGTGTGAAGCGGAAACAGCGGCACATCGTCCAGAACCGGATTCGCGGGAATCGAAGACATCGCGTCCCTCCAGGGTGGATCGCCGGCGTGGCGATCAGGTTCGCGCGTGAACCGCGTCGCCATCCACCGGGATGGGCGCGTCACGATGCCGCACGATCACATTGGCCTGGTCGCGAAAACGCGCGGCAAGCGCCTCCGCGATGAACACCGAACGATGCTGTCCGCCCGTGCATCCGACCGCAACGGTCAGATAGCTGCGGTTGTCATCGCGAAAACGTGGCAGCCATTTGCCGACGAACGCGCCGATGTCCTCGATCATCTCGCCGACCAGCGGCTGCGCCGAGAGAAAGTCGATGATGGGCTTGTCGCGGCCGGTGAAGGGGCGCAGCTCGCGGTCGTAGTAGGGATTGGGCAGGGTCCGGACGTCGAACACGAGATCGGCGTCGAGCGGCACGCCGCGCTTGAAGCCGAACGATTCGAACATCAGCGTGAGATCGGCCGCGTCGGTTTCGACGAAGCGCTTGACCCATGCGCGCAGCACATTCGCGCGCAGATTGCTGGTGTCGATCTGATGCCCGTACTCCGCGAGGCCGGCGACCAGTTCGCGTTCGCGCTCGATCGCCTCAGCCAGCGAGTTCAGCAAGCCGACGTCGGCTTCGCGCATCGGCGGACCGGACAGCGGATGACGCCGGCGTGTTTCGGAAAAGCGCTGGATGAGCGACTGCGTGCTCGCGTTCAGGAACAGCACGCGCAGGTCGTATTCTGCCGAGAGCGTGTGGATGATGCTGGGGACTTCATCGAGCGAAAGGCTGGAGCGCGCGTCGATGGCGACGGCCAGGCGGGTCTGTCCTTCCTTCGCGAGATGGGCGGCAAGTTCGGGCAGAAAACGGGGCGGCAGGTTGTCGACGCAGTAGTAGCCGCCGTCTTCCAGCGCGTTCAAGGCAACGGACTTGCCGGAACCGGAGATGCCGGTAATCAGGATGATACGCATGGGAATCGGCTCGTTCGCTTAATCTTAGCACCTGCTCTTGATTCGAATCCGGGCGCGAAATGATCGCTGCGCTCGCTGCAATCTACGTTACGCGACCGCCTCAGATCAGCTTGCCGGGAAACTGGCTGTCCGGATCCTGCATGGCGAGCCGCTGACGATCCATGAAGTCGCGCAAGGTATCGATGCCGCGCAGTTGCAGGATCGTGTTGCGCACCGCGGCTTCCACCAGCACAGCAAGGTTGCGGCCTGCTGCCACCTGGATGGTCACCTTGCTGATCGGCAGGCCGAGGACGTCGACGGTCTGGCTCTCCAGCGGCAGGCGCTGGAATTCACCGTCAGGACGGCGCACCAGCTGCACGATCAGCTTCAGTTTCATCTTCCGGCGCACGGCGGTCTCGCCGAAGATGGTCTTGATGTCGAGCAGGCCCAGACCGCGCACTTCGAGCAGGTTCTGCAACAGCGGCGGGCAGCGGCCCTCGACGAAGTCCGGGCCGAGCCGGACGAAATCGACGGCGTCATCCGCCACCAGGCCGTGACCGCGGCTGATGAGCTCTAGGCCCAGTTCACTCTTGCCGAGACCGGAGTCGCCGGTGAGCAGCACGCCCATCCCGAGGATGTCGATGAACACGCCGTGCAAGGTCGCGCGCGGCGCGAGGATGCGCGACATGTAGGCGCGCAGGCTGTCGATGACCGCCGCCGCCGACATGCGCGTCGTGAATAGCGGCGTCGACGAGCGCGTGCAGCGCAGGACCAGTTCGGGCGGCGCGCCGACTTCGCCCGCGACGACCAGGAACGGCGGTTCGAGCGCGATCAGTTCGGCCATGTGGCGCGAACGGTCTTCGTCGGATTGGCGCTGGTAGTAGTTGATCTCGGCGTCGCCGAGCACCTGGATGCGGTTCGGGTGGATCAGGTTCAAATGGCCGACGAGGTCGGCGCTCGACGTCGCGTTCGCTACGGTTTCGCTCGAGAAACCGCGCTCCCAGCCTTCATGCCCCGTGAGCCAACTGAGCTTCAGAGTGGCGGCGTTGTCGTCGAAAATGCTTTGGGCGTTGATGCTGGACGTATCCATGAGGCCGGAACTCCGTTGGAAGCCGGGAGCAGCCTTCGCTTGACGACGAAGCGGGTTGCTTCGATACGCCGCATGGCGCTGCTTTTGACCGATTGTGCCCCAGAAGCCTGACGTAAGCGAGGCGCGTCCAATGCAGGAGCGGGACGGACGCGAACAGGACGGACACGCTCTGGACGCGGATCCGCCCGGGTCGTGCGGCTATTACGGTTGCCACTGCGTGAGCACTTGATAGAGCGCTTCACGATTTTCTTCCTTGTGCAGACGCTCGCGCGCCTCGCTGTCGGAGAGCAGTTGCGCGATCTCCGAGAGAATTTCCAGATGCTGCTGGGTGGCCTGTTCGGGCACGAGCAGGAAGATCAGGAGGGAGACCGGCTGGCCGTCGGGGGATTCGAACGCGACGGGTTCGGACAGGCGCACGAACGCGGCGAGCGGCTGCTTGAGTCCCTTGATGCGGCCATGAGGAATGGCGACGCCTTCGCCGAGGCCGGTCGAGCCGAGTCTTTCACGAGCGAAGAGGTTGTCGGTGACGATACTGCGGGCGATACCGTTCTGATTTTCGAAGATCAGGCCCGCTTGCTCGAATACACGTTTCTTGCTGGTAACGGACAGTCCGAGAACGACGTTCTCGATGGGAAGAAATTTGGCTAAACGATTCATGTTGGCAGGCTGATGCGTGGCCTGAAAGCTCCTCATCGTGGCTGCTGTCTGAAAGCGCTCACGGCGATGTGAAACAAAAAGTGCGCTGACGGCGGTTCCCTGCAGCGTGCCTGTCGTGTGGCCCCGAAAAATTACCGGACCATTATAGAACAGGCCTTACTGCGATGGTGCGCCGCGCAAACGTACGGTTGGCGATCCAATGTGCAGTACAAAACACTGAAAATCAATGGCTTGGGCGAATCACAGCCAAAATGCAACAAAAAAGCCGCCAGGCAAGGCGGCTTCTGTTCGATGCAACTCCGTCAGGCGCGTGTCAGCAGATTCGAGGTTTTCCTCCAAATGCACCCGCCGTCGTTCGGGCGGCGGGCCTGCGGTGCATCGATCAGTCTTACGGCGACGGCGCCTCGATGCTCTGCGGCTCCGCGTGGTACTTCACTGATTCATGCGCGTGGCCCTGGATCTTGTCCTTGTGCTTGATGACCTGGCGGTCGAGCTTGTCGACCATCAGGTCGATAGCCGCGTACATATCAGCGTCACAACTCTCGATGAAAATGTCCTTGCCCTTGAGGTGCAGGTTGATTTCCGCCTTTTGGCGCTTGTCCTTTTCCCTATGATTGTCGACCGAGAGGACAACGTTGCCGTCGATAACTTGATCGAAATGACGGAGCACCCTGTCCAGCTTCGTGATCACGTACTCGCGCAACGCAGGCGTCAATTCGAGGTGATGTCCGCTGATCTTCAGATTCATAGTTGCTCTCCAAGCTAGTGGCCGTATGCCACGAAGCTCGTCCGATGCCGGTCGCGGTGCGATCCCTCAGCGCTTCAACAGAATGCGCTTGAAAAACGGGTCGCATCGGCCGGCTCGTGCGCGCGTTCGCGGGACGGCCGGTCAACGTCCATCGCAATATGCAATGGACTACAGAGACGGGTCATAGAGACTTGCGCAGATTCACTGCCGGAATTCGGAGCGCTTCGCGGTATTTCGCTACGGTGCGCCGCGCAACGACAAAACCTTGTTCCGCCAGCAATTCGGCGATGCGGCTGTCTGAAAGAGGAGTTTTGGGTTCTTCCGCTCCTATCAGTTGCTTGATGAGGGCCCGGATCGCCGTGGACGATGCCGCGCCTCCTGTGTCAGTCGAGACGTGTGAACCGAAGAAGTACTTGAACTCGAGCGTCCCGAACGGGGTGAGCATGTACTTCCCGGTGGTCACACGAGAAACCGTCGACTCGTGTAAACCCAGCGTATCAGCAATCTCCCGCAAAACCAAGGGGCGCATGGCGATTTCGCCATGTGCAAAAAAGTTCTTCTGACGCTCGACAATAGCCTGCGCAACACGCAGGATCGTCTCGAATCTTTGCTGAATATTCTTGATCAGCCAGCGCGCTTCCTGAAGCTGTTGCCGCAGCGATCCGCTGCCCGGATCGCCCCGGTTGTTGCGCAGGATATTCGCGTACAAATGATTGATGCGCAGCTTCGGCACGATCTCCGGATTCAGCTCGGCCGTCCAGCCGCCGGTGGTCTTCCTGACCAGGATATCCGGCACCACGTAGTCCGCTTCGCTCTTGCCATACGCCGCGCCCGGAAACGGCTCCAGCGACTTGATCAGCACGTGCGCGTCGCGCAGGGCGTCGTCGCTGGCCTTGAGCTGCTTGCGCAGGCGCGTGAAGTCGCGCGCGGCGAGCAATTCGAGATGGTTCGTGACGATGTCCAGCGCCAGCGTCCGCGTAGGTGACGCTTCGAGCCGCAGCAATTGCAGCTTCAGACATTCCGACGCCGACCTTCCACCGACGCCCGACGGATCGAAACTCTGCAGCAACGCGAGTGCCGCGCTCAGTTCGTCGACTTCGACTTCGAGTTCTTCGGGCAGGTCGGCCTGGATTTCGTCGAGCGATGAAGTCAGATAGCCGTCTTCATCGAGCGACTCGATCAGGAACGTGATCAACGCGCGATCCCGCTGATTCGCCGAAGTCATGCGCAACTGCGCGGTCAGGTGGTCGCGCAGCGTGGTGGTGGATTCATGGATCTGCAGCGGCGGGAGATCGTCGTCGTCCGAGGCGTTGCTCGCGCGGCCGTAGTCTTCCAGGTTCCACGAACTCGTATCCGTACCGCCGTCCGAGCCCATGCCGTTGTACTCGTCGACACCCTGAGGCTCGCTGTTTTCCGAGCGTTCGGAACTGGAGGTGCTGGAGGACGAGCCGTTGCTCATCATCGAGTCGCCGGGCGCGCTGGAGGACGCGGGCGCTGCGATCAGCGAACCGTCCGCCGCCACCCGCAGCGGGCTGGCGATCCAGTCGTCTTCGTTCTCGAGGAGCGGGTTCTGGGAGATCGCCATGGCGACCTCCTGCTGCAATTCGAGCGTGGACAACTGCAGCAGCCGGATCGACTGCTGCAGTTGCGGTGTCAGCGCAAGATGCTGCGAGAGGCGGAGTTGGAGGCTGGCTTTCATGGCAAGGTTTTCTTCATTGTAGAGAGTTTGCCACGCGCGCGAAACCTCGCGGCGAATCCAGAATGACGCGTGCCGCCCCGAGGGCGGCACGTAAGTTTTGCTGCTTGCGCTTCATGCTGCGCACGTGATGCGGTCACATGCGGAAGTGTTCGCCGAGGTACACGCGCCGCACGTTCTCGTTCTCGATGATCTCGCTCGGCGCACCGGCCGCGAGCACGCTGCCGTCGCTGATGATATACGCGTGATCGCAGATGCCGAGCGTTTCACGGACGTTGTGGTCGGTGATCAGCACGCCGATGTTGCGCTGCTTCAGGAACTTCACGATCTTCTGGATTTCCAGCACGGCGATCGGATCGACGCCCGCGAACGGCTCGTCGAGCAGGATGAAGCTCGGGTTGGTTGCGAGCGCGCGTGCAATTTCCACGCGCCGGCGTTCGCCGCCCGACAGCGACAGCGCCGGGTTCTCGCGCAAATGCGCGATCTGCAGTTCGTCGAGCAGGGCTTCGGCGCGCTGCGAGATGGCGTCCTTGGACAGGCGCTTGCCGGACTCGTCGGTCTGCAGCTCGAGCACCGCACGAATGTTCTGCTCGACCGTGAGCTTGCGGAACACCGATGCTTCCTGAGGCAGATACGACAGGCCAAGATGGGCGCGCTGGTGAATGGGCAGCAGGCTGATCGAGTTGCCGTCGAGGTCGATTTCGCCGGCGTCGAGCGGCACCAGGCCGACGATCATATAGAACGAAGTCGTCTTGCCCGCGCCGTTCGGCCCGAGCAGGCCGACCACTTCGCCGCTCTTGACGTCGAGTGACACGTCCTTGACGACGGTGCGCGAGCCGTAGCGCTTCTTCAGATTGCGGACGACGAGCGAACTCGACTGGCCTTCCGGCTGACGGTGGGGCATGGCGGGCGCGTTCACTGCTGCGGCGTTCCTTGAATGGTGTTCGACGGCGTCAGCGTGGCCGGCGGGCCGTTCAGCGGCGCGGCGCCGCCGGAGCGCGGCGCGAGCATGGCGCGCACGCGGCCGCTCGGATTGCCGGGTCCCGCGACGTCCTTGCCGGCGCTCGCCGTGTAGAAGTCCTTCTGGCCGTCATAGGTGATGACGCTGCCGTGCACCTCGTCCTGTACGTTCGTCAGGCCTTGCAGGCGGCGCACGGTGGCGCGCGTCGTGAGTTTCGTGAAATCGTTCTTGCCGTCGTAATCGATGCGCACCGCGTTGCCGTCGATGTACTCGTTCACGCCGTCGCGCTTCTGGCGGAAGTACGAAAGATTGTTGCCCGTGGAGGTGCCGGTGGCGTACTGATACCCCTGCGGATCCTGCGTGACCTCGACGCGGTCGGCCTTGATGACGATCGTCCCTTTGGTCGCGACGACGTGGCCGGTGAAGATGTTCTTCTGGTTGAGGTCGTCATACGACATGTTGTCCGCTTCGATGTTGAGCGGCTTGTCCTGGTCGGCCTTTTCCGCGTGCGCGGGCGCTGCCGTCAACGCGATCAAGGACGCGAGGGCGGCGCTCAGCACGGCGCCCGGGAGTCGCGGGAAACGCGAGAAGGGGCGCACGATGCTGCGCGCGTGCGTGGCGCGCGCGGGGCCGCCATCAGGACGGGGGAACCTTTCGTTCATGCAGTCACAATTCGGATGGGAGTGCCGGGTCACTTGGAAGCGCCGCCCTTGATGTCCGAGGCGGCGATAGAGCCGCGCACGTTGCCGAAGAGCTTCATTTCCCGGGTCACGTTGTTGTAGTTCATGCCATCGGCCGTCATTACGGACGGGCCGCGCTGAAGTCTAACCGGTTTTTCCGTTTCGATGACATCGTCGTTCACCAGCACGCGAAAATGCTGCGAATCCGCCTGCATCTGCGGATCTCCGTAACCAGCGACGCGCAAGATGCGGGCATTGTCATAGAGATTGACGACCGAGACGTCGCCGTTCACCGTGCCGCGCTGCGCGGTGGCCGTGACCGTCGGCTTCTGCGGCTGGAACATGCGCAGCGCGGGCAGCGTCAGGTCGCTGATTTCGTCGTCTTCATAGTGAACCATCGACTTCGCCGTCAGACGATATTGCGTCGAGCCGGTGGCGTCGAGTTCGGAGACCGAGAAGTTGTTCGCGAAATAATCGGGTGTATGGCGCTTCGGCTGTTCCGGCGCTTGCGCCGCCGGCGGCAGCGTGGCCTGCAACAGCCAGTACGTGACACCCGCGAGCGCGGCCATCGCGAGGAGCGGCAGCAGCGAGGCGAGTTTTCCTGGGCGCTGCATGACGTCAGCCCCCGAGCGCCGCGGCGAGCAGGTCGTCGTAGCGGTGTTGCGCGCGCAGGATGGCATCGCAGACTTCGCGCACCGCGCCATGGCCGCCGCGCGACTGCGCAACCCAATGCACGCGCTGGATCACGTCCGGATGCGCGTTCGCCGGCGCGGCTGCGAAGCCGCAGCGGCGCATCACCGCGAGATCCGGCCAGTCGTCGCCCATGTAGCCGCAGTCGCCCGCCGGGATGCCGGTCTTCTCGAGCAGTTCAGCCAGCGCGACCGTCTTGTCCGCCACGCCCTGATACAGATGCGTGATGCCCAGTTCCTTCGCACGCGCCGCGACGATGCCGGACTGGCGTCCCGTGATGATCGCCGTCTGCACGCCGACCGACTGCAGCATCTTCACGCCGTGGCCGTCGAGCGAATTGAACGACTTCATCGCGTCGCCCTCGGCGGTGAAGTAAAGACTGCCGTCAGTGAAGACGCCGTCGACGTCGAATACCATCAGACGGAGGCGGCTGGCGCGCTCGGCGGCGCTTGCGCCGGCCGACGGCATGGAAGACGGCTGCTGCGCCATCAGATCACCTTCTTGGAAAAGAGGTCGTGCATGTTCAGTGCGCCGATCAGCGTCGCATCGGCGTCGACGACCAGCATCTGATTGATGCGATAACGCTCCATCAGTTCCACGGCCTCGACCGCGAGATGATCCGGCGCGATGGTCTGCGGGTTACGGGTCATGACATCGGCGATGCGCAGCGAACGGAAATCGCCGTCGCGTTGCAGGATGCGGCGCAGGTCGCCGTCCGTGAAGATGCCGTGCACGCGCTGCGCGCCGTCGATCACGGCGGTCATGCCCATGCGCTTGTCCGTGATCTGGAACAGCGCGTCCGAAACGGTTGCATCGAGCGAGACCCGGGGCACTTCGTCGCCGGTGCGCATGACGTCGCGCACATAGGTCAGCAGCCGCCGGCCGAGTGCGCCGCCCGGATGCGAGCGCGCGAAGTCCTCGGGGCCGAAGCCGCGCGCGTCGAGCACGGCGACGGCGAGCGCGTCGCCGAGCGCCATCGCGGCGGTGGTGCTGGCGGTGGGCGCGAGATTCATCGGGCACGCTTCCTTGTCGACGCGTGCGTTGAGATGCATGTCCGCCAGTTGCGCGAGACTCGATTCGGGACGGCCGGTGATGGCGATCAGTTTTGCGCCAAGACGCTTGATGAGCGGCAGAATCGCAACGAGTTCTTCCGTTTCGCCGGAGTTCGACAGCGCGATGAAGATGTCGTCGGCGGTGACCATGCCGAGGTCGCCGTGGCTGGCTTCGGCCGGATGCACGAAGAAGGCGGGGGTGCCGGTGCTGGCGAGCGTCGCAGCGAACTTGCGCGCGACATGGCCCGACTTGCCGATGCCCGACACGACCACGCGGCCGCGGCAGCCGAGCAGGACTTCGACCGCGTTGATGAAGTTTTCGTCGAGAAGAGGAGAGAGGCCGCGAACGGCGTCGGCTTCGATCTGAATTACATCGCGAGCCAGCGCCAGCGCCCGGTCGCCATTGATTTTCGCTATCATGCGCGGAGTATAGCAAAGGCGATTCTCTGCCGCGCCGCCCGGCGCGCCGCGCGCCGCCGCCTATCCGCCCCCGCGAGTCCGGCCGTCCCGGGCTCTTCCAAGACGCCGCAGCGCAAGGTCGCACGCGCTGCCGCACACTGCCGAACGAGGACGCTAGACGGATGATTTCTCCGCTCGAAATGACGTTGCTGCTGCTGCTGTGTTCAGTGGCGGGCGTCGTGGTATTTCGCTATTTCAACCTGCCGCCGATGCTCGGCTATCTGACGGTCGGCATCATCGTGGGCCCGCACGCGGCGGGTATCGCGCCGGATACGGACCGCGCGCAGCACCTCGCCGAATTCGGCGTCGTGTTCCTGATGTTCTCCATCGGGCTCGAGTTTTCATTGTCGAAATTGCGCTCGATGCGGCGCATCGTGTTCGGCCTCGGCGCGAGCCAGGTCGGGGCCACCATCGCGCTGGCCATGATCTTCGGCTGGATCGCGCATTTCTGGATCGAGATGTCGTGGGAGGCGAGCTTCGCGCTGGGCGGCGCGCTGTCGATGTCGTCCACGGCGATCGTCAGCAAGCTGCTCGCCGAGCGGCTCGAACTCGAATCGGAGCACGGCCGCAACATCTTCGGCGTGCTGCTGTTCCAGGATCTGGCCGTGGTGCCGCTGCTCATCATCATCGCGGCGCTCGGCAACGGTAACTCGTCCCAGCTGGCGATGTGGCTGGGCATCGCGGCGGTGAAGATCGTCGTTGCGCTGACCGTGCTGCTGTTCATCGGCCAGAAGTTCATGACGCGCTGGTTCGACCTGGTCGCGCGGCGCCGCTCGCAAGAGCTGTTCATGCTGAACCTGTTGCTGGTGACGCTCGGCGCGGCCTTCATCACCGACAAGTTCGGGCTGTCGCTCGCGCTGGGCGCGTTCATCGCCGGGATGCTGATCGCCGAGACGCCGTACCGGCATCAGGTGGAAGAAGACATCAAGCCGTTCCGCGACGTGCTGCTGGGCCTGTTCTTCGTGACCACCGGCATGCTGCTGAACCCGCGCGTGATCTGGGAGCATCCGTTCCTGGTGCTCGGCTTCTTCGTCGTGCCGATCCTGCTCAAGGCCGTGATGATCACTGCGCTGTCGCGCGCGTTCGGCGCGCCGCAGGGCGTCGCGATGCGCACGGGTCTCGGTCTGGCGCAGGCGGGCGAATTCGGCTTCGTTCTGCTGAACCTGATCCTGGATTCGCATCTGGTCGACTCCACCATCCTCCAGGCGATCCTCGCCGCGATGCTGCTGTCCATGCTCGCCGCGCCGTTCATCATCCAGAACGCCGACCGCATCGTGCTGCGGCTGTCATCGACGGAGTGGATGCTGCAATCGTTGCAGATGACCAAGATCGCGACGCAGAGCCTCAAGCAGAGCGGCCACGTGATCATCTGCGGCTACGGCCGGGCCGGGCAGAATCTCGCGCGCATGCTGGAGCAGGAAGGCATCTCGTACGTGGCGCTGGACCTGGATCCGGACCGTGTGGCGGCGGCCGCGGCGGCGGGCGAATCGGTCGTGTTCGGCGACGCCGGGCGGCGCGAGTCGCTGCTGGCGGCGGGTCTGCATCGTGCTGCGACGGTGGCGATCACGTATGCGAACACGCCGTCGGCGATGCGCGTGCTGCACAACATCCATGAGCTCGCGCCGACCTTGCCGGTGATCGTGCGCACCGTCGACGACGCCGATCTCGAGAAGCTCACGGCCGCGGGCGCGACTGAGGTGATTCCGGAGATCGTGGAGGGCAGCCTGATGCTGGCGTCGCACACGCTGGTGCTGATGGGCGTGCCGATGCGGCGCGTGGTGCGGCGCGTCGAGGAAATGCGCGACGCGCGCTACAGCCTGCTGCGCGGCTACTTTCACGGCGCCGACGATGCCGACGACGACGATGGCCACGAGCAGGTCCGGCTACAATCCGTACCGATCGACGCGAACTCGGAGGCGGTCGGCCATTCGCTCGACGATCTGGGGCTGGTCGGCCGCGGGGTCGAGGTGACCGCGATCCGGCGCCACGGCATCCGGGGTGTCGCGCCCGATCCCGAAACCAAGTTGCGCGCCAATGACATCGTCGTGCTGCGCGGCCTGCCCGAAAAGCTGGCACAGGCCGAGGAACGGCTCTCGCGACATCGCCGGGCGGCGTAATTTCCTTTTGTTGTTCCTTTCTGTCACGGGCGAGCGCGGCCTCACGGCGCGAACACCGGAGAAACCATGTCCATTTCCTCTTCGAACGCCGAGCGCGACGCCGCGCGTTTCATCAAGGAGCGCGTGCGCACTGTCGAGAACTGGCCGCAGGCCGGCGTGCAGTTCCGCGACATCACGCCCGTGCTGCAGGACCGCCGCGCGCTGCGTACGCTGATCGACCTGTTCGTGCAGCGCTATATCGACGAGGACATCAATGTCATTGCCGGCATGGACGCGCGCGGTTTCATCATCGGGCCAATCCTGGCGTACGAGCTGAGCCTCGGCTTCGTGCCGATCCGCAAGCAAGGCAAGCTGCCGTACCGGACGCTGTCGCAGTCGTACGAGCTCGAGTATGGCCGCGCGACCGTCGAGATCCACGAGGACGCCTGCAAGCCGGGCGACCGCGTCGTGATCGTGGACGATCTGGTTGCCACCGGCGGCACGATGATGGCCGGCAAGATCCTGCTCGAACGGCTCGGCGCCGAAGTGGTCGAGGCGGCAGCGATCATCGATCTGCCGGACTTGGGCGGCTCGAAGCTCCTGCGCGACAACGGCGTGCCGCTCTACACCGTGTGCGAGTTCGGGGGACACTGACATGCCCCACTTCCTGCTGTTTCTCGCGGCCTCGGTGGCGATCACCGTTGCGCCGGGACCGGACAACCTGCAAGTGCTCGCGCGCGGCATCTCGCAGGGACGGCTCGCCGGAGTGGTCGCCGCGCTGGGCTTCGCCTGCGGCGTGCTGTTCCACACGACGCTCGCGGCGCTCGGCGTCGCCGCGCTGCTGCGCTCGTCGCCGCTCGCGTTCCAGGCCGTCAAGCTCGCGGGCGCGGCGTATCTGGTGTGGATCGGCATCAAGGCGTTGCGCAGCCATGGTCTCGCCAACGCGCATGCACGTCCGCGCCAGCCGCTTGCAACGGTCTTCCGCCAGAGCGTGATCGGCAATCTGCTGAATCCGAAGGTCACGCTGTTCTTCATCGTGTTCCTGCCGCAGTTCGTCGATCCGCACGGCGCGCAAAGCGTGATGCTGCAAATGTTCGAACTCGGCGGCGTGTTCATGCTGCAGACGGTGGTCGTGTTCTCGCTGTTCGGCATCGGCGCGGGCCTGATCGGCGCGTGGCTGGCGCGCCGGCCGCGCGTCGGCGTGTGGCTCGACCGCCTCGCCGGCGTGACCTTCATCGCGCTCGGCATTCGCGTCGCGCTGCGCGACTGACCCGCTTATTTCTCGCTCATGACCCTGCCCGCCATCCACGCGGCGCGCCGTTTCGACGCCGCCGCGCACACTCCATTCCTTATCGGCTCTGAACGAGTCGGCTGGATCCGCCATGCCGATGTCGCCGCGCTGCGCCGCTGGCCCGAAGTCTTCCAGTTCGACGCCGCCTCGGTACGCCTGCAACCCACGCTCGCCGATGTGAATTCACGCAGCGCGGCGCTCGGCGCGGTGATCGGCGCGCTGTACGCCGAAGGCAAGATTCCCGGCTGGCGCGACGAAACCTACGCGATCCGCAATGACTTCGACGCCGCGCCGCTCGCGTTCATCGAACGCGCGGCGTCGCGCTTCTTCGGCACGATGACCTACGCGGTGCATCTGAACGGCATCGTAAAATACGCGGACCGCGCGCCGGAACTGTGGATCGCGCGCCGCAGCGACACCAAGGCGACCGATCCCGGCATGCTCGATAACGTCGTCGCGGGCGGCATCGGCTGGGGGCTCGGTCTGATGCCGACGCTCGTGAAGGAATGCTGGGAAGAAGCCGGCATGAGCGCGGAACTCGCCCAGACGGCCGAGCCCGGCCGCACGCTGCACGTGCTGCAATCCCTGCCCGAGGGCACGCAGGCCGAACAGATCTTCGTCTACGACCTCTTGCTGCCGCCCGATTTCGCGCCGCGCAACCAGGACGGCGAAGTCGGCGAACACCGGCTCGCGCGCATCGGCGAAGTCGCGCGCTGGATAGAAGAGGGCGCGTTCACGGTCGATGCCAGTCTCGCCACGCTGGATTGCATGCTGCGCCGCCAGTGGATCGACGAGGACGCGTGCGAGGGCATCGCCGCGCTGTTCGCGCCGCCCGCCGCAGACCGCGCGCAGTGAACATCAAGAATCCAATGAACGAGGACAGGTCATGTCGACCGAACATAGCTTTTATCTGAAACTGTCGTGCCCGGATCGTCCGGGAATCGTCCATGCCGTGTCAGGCTTCCTGTTCAATCTCGGCGCCAATATCCTCGACTCCGCGCAGTTCGGCGACAGCCGCACCGGCGAATTCTTCATGCGCGTGCATTTCCAGGAAGTCGGCGGCGATCCGGGCATCGACGCGCTGCGCACCTCCTTCAGCACGCTCGCCGACGAGTTCGGCATGCGCTGGGAGCTGCATGACGCGTCAGTGAAGCCGCGCGTGGTCATCATGGTGTCGAAGATCGGCCACTGCCTGAACGACCTGCTGTTCCGCTATCGCACCGGCCAGCTGCAGATCGAGATTCCGGCGATCGTGTCCAATCACAAGGATTTCTATCAGCTCGCGGCGAGCTACGACATTCCGTTCCATCATCTGCCGCTGCTGAAATCGACGCCCGAAGGCAAGGCCGCGCAGGAAAAGCGCGTGCTGGAAATTGTCGAGCAGCACAACACCGATCTCGTCGTGCTCGCGCGCTACATGCAGATTCTTTCGCCCGAACTGTGCGACCAGCTCGCCGGCCGCGCGATCAACATCCATCACTCGTTCCTGCCGAGCTTCAAGGGCGCGAAGCCGTATTACCAGGCGTTCGACCGCGGCGTGAAGCTGATTGGCGCGACCGCGCACTACGTGACGTCGGATCTCGACGAAGGCCCGATCATCGAGCAGGAAGTGGAGCGCGTGGACCACAACATGACGCCGGAGCAACTGACGGCGATCGGCCGCGACGTCGAATGCGTGACGCTCGCGCGCGCGGTGAAGTGGCATGCGGAGCATCGCATCCTGCTCAACGGACACAAGACGGTCGTGTTCCGCTGATTCGTCCTCAGCCTCAGAAAGCACAACGCCCGCAAGAGTCAAGTCTTGCGGGCGTTGTCTTTTTCGGGCTCGGGTATTACACGAGCCGCAGATAGATCAGCTCGCGCTTGATGTAGCCGTAGAAGATCGGCGCGGCGATCACGCCTGGAATACCGAAGGCGGCTTCCATCGCGAGCATGGCCAGCAGCAGTTCCCACGCGCGCGCCTCGATCTGGCCGCCGATGATGCGCGCATTCAGGAAGTATTCGAGCTTGTGGATCAGGATCAGGAACGCGAGCGACGCCACCGCCGTGCCGAACGACACCGACAGCGAAATACCGACGATGATCGTGTTCGAGATCAGATTGCCGATCACCGGCAGCAGGCCGACGATGAAGGTGAGCAGGACGAGGGTTTTGGACAGCGGCAGCCGTTCATGGAACAGCGGCAACGCGACCAGCAGGTACAACGCGGTGAAGACGGCGTTGATCGCCGAGATCTTGATCTGGGCGAAGACGATGCGGCGGAAGGCGTCGGAGAAGCGCGACACGCGTGCGACGAGCGCGGTGGACAGCGGCAGCCGATGGTGCGTGGTGCGCGGCGCGCTGACCGCGATGATCGCCCCGACGATCATGCCGATCACGATATGCCCGAAGCCGCGCGCCATTTCCTTGCCGCCCTGCTGGAGCATTTCGGCGTGCTTGTGCATCAGCTCGGTGGCCTTGTCCTTCATCTGCCCGGCATCGACCGGAAGGTAGTTCGCGAGCCAGTCCGGCACCGAAAGACGCGCGCTCGACGTGATGCTCATCAACTGGTCGAGCAGTTTTTGCAGGCTCGGGAAATCGTGCTCGAAATGCTGGATGGTGGCCATGGTCGCGCCGGTCAGCGCGCCGACGATGATCGCCGAGATCAGACCGACCGCGATCAGGCGCGCGCCGCGGCTCACGACATGACGCTCGATCACCGGCGCGATCATGTGAACCAGCTGGAACACCAGCATGCCCGCGAGCAGCCCGCCGAGCAGTTGCAGCTTGAGTGTAAAAAACAGTGCCGCGAGCGCCAGCAGATAGCTGCCGATTTCGACCGCCGACAGCTTCGGCAAACTCATGTCGCTCGTCAGCCTGACGTGGCGCGTGGGCAGGTCCCGGACCCGCGCTTCCTCGTTGGCCGCTTCGTTGCGCTTCGCCATGACTGCGTTCCTTATCCCCTGCTGCTTACGACGGTTGTCCGCGCCGCGGCGTGCGCGGCTGATTCGACGGCCTGTTGCGCGAGCGGCGCGGCCCCCGGCGCCGTGGCCCGGGGGCGAAACTCACGCCGCCGATCTGGGCCGTTGCAGCAAAGGTGCCAGGTACCTGCCGGTAAAACTCGCCTTCGACTTCGCGACCTGCTCGGGCGTCCCCTGGGCGATGATCTGCCCGCCGCCCGCGCCGCCTTCCGGACCGAGGTCGATGACCCAGTCGGCGGTTTTGATCACGTCGAGATTATGCTCGATGATGACCACCGTGTTGCCCTGATCTCGCAAGCGGTGGATCACTTCGAGCAGCAGCGCGATGTCATGAAAGTGCAATCCCGTCGTGGGTTCGTCGAGGATATACAGCGTCCGACCGGTGTCGCGCTTGCTCAGTTCCAGCGAAAGCTTGACGCGCTGGGCCTCGCCGCCCGACAGCGTGGTCGCCGACTGGCCCAGCCGGATATAGCCGAGACCGACATCGAGCAGCGTCTTCAGCTTGCGCGCGACCACCGGCACCGCCTTGAAGAACTCGTGCGCCGCTTCCACGGTCAGGTCCAGCACCTCGTGGATGTTCTTGCCCTTGTACTGGACTTCCAGCGTCTCGCGGTTGTAGCGCTTGCCGTGGCAGACGTCGCAGGGCACGTAGACATCGGGCAGGAAGTGCATTTCCACCTTCAGCACGCCGTCGCCCTGGCAGGCTTCGCAGCGTCCGCCCTTGACGTTGAACGAGAAACGGCCGGGATCGTAGCCGCGCTCCTTGGCCGCCGGCACGCTCGCGAACAGTTCGCGGATCGGCGTGAACAGGCCCGTGTAGGTGGCGGGATTCGAACGCGGCGTGCGGCCGATCGGGGATTGATCGACGGCGATCACCTTGTCGAAATGCTCGAGACCTTCGATCGATTCATACGGCGCCGGCTCCGTCGCCGAACCGTACAGATGCTGCGCCACCGCATGCTGGAGCGTGTCGTTGATGAGCGTGGACTTGCCCGAGCCCGACACGCCGGTCACGCAGGTCAAAAGACCCACGGGCAGATCCAGCGTCACGCGTTTCAGATTGTTGCCATGCGCCTCGACGATGCGCAGCCGCCGTTCGTCCGGCACGGCGCGCTCGGCCGGATAGCCGATCGTCCGTTTGCCGGAGAGATACTGGCCGGTGATCGAGTTCGGATCCTTCTGCACCTGGACGGGCGTGCCCTGCGCGACCACCACGCCGCCGTGCACGCCGGCGCCCGGTCCCATGTCGACGACGTAGTCCGCCATGCGGATCATGTCCTCGTCGTGCTCGACGACGATCACCGAATTACCGATGTCGCGCAGATGCTTGAGCGTATGGATGAGGCGGTCGTTGTCGCGCTGATGCAGCCCGATGGACGGCTCATCGAGCACGTACATCACGCCGGTCAGTCCCGAGCCGATCTGCGAGGCCAGCCGGATGCGCTGGGCTTCGCCGCCGGACAGCGTTTCCGCGCTGCGCTCCAGCGACAGGTAATCCAGCCCGACGTTGTTCAGGAACGAAAGCCGCGCGACGATCTCCTTGACCACCTTGTCCGCGATCTCGCCCTTTGCGCCTTCGAGGCGCAGCGTCTGGAAATAGCCGAGCGTGTCGCGCAGCGGCCAGCCGCTGATTTCGTAGATGCCGCGCGCCTGATCGTCGGCGCCGACCTTGACGAAGCGCGCCTCGCGGCGCAGCCGGGTGCCGTCGCAGGCCGGGCAGGGCTGGTTGTTCTGGTACTTGGCGAGCTCCTCGCGCACGGCGGCCGAATCCGTTTCGCGGTAACGCCGTTCGAGGTTCGGGATGATGCCCTCGAACGCATGCTCGCGCACCGAGGCGCGCCCGCGTTCGTTGATGTACGAGAACGGAATCGACTGCTTGCCCGACCCGTACAGCAGGATCTTGCGCACTTTCTCGGGCAGATCCTCGAAGGGCGCGTCGATGTCGAACTCATAGAACGCCGCGAGACTCTGCAGCATCTGGAAGTAGAACTGGTTGCGCCGGTCCCAGCCCTTCACGGCCCCCGCCGCCAGCGACAGCGACGGATGCGCGACCACCCGCTTCGGATCGAAGAAGGTGATCTGGCCGAGGCCGTCGCATTCGGGGCACGCGCCCATCGGGTTGTTGAAGGAGAAGAGACGCGGTTCGAGTTCCGGCAGCGAGTACGAGCAGATCGGGCACGCGAATTTCGAGCTGAAGAGTTTCTCCTTCTCGGTGTCCATTTCGAGCGCGATGGCGCGGCCATCGGCCAGGCGCAGCGCGGTCTCGAACGATTCCGCGAGCCGCTGCTTCATGTCCGGCCGCACCTTCAGGCGGTCGATGACGACGTCGATGGTGTGCTTGTCGGTCTTCTTGAGCTTCGGCAGCGAATCGACTTCATGGATCTTCGCAACGCCTTCGTTCGCGGTGCCGCCGCCGGAGCGGATCCGGAAGCGGATGAAGCCCTGCGCCTGCATTTCCTCGAACAGCTCGACGTGCTCGCCCTTGCGGTCCGCCACGACGGGCGCGAGGATCATCAGCTTGGTTTCCTCGGGCAGCGCGAGCGCGGCGTCGACCATTTGCGAGACGCTTTGCGCTTCGAGCGGGATCAGGTGATCCGGGCAATACGGCGTGCCGACCCGCGCGTACAGCAGACGCAGGTAATCGTGGATTTCCGTGACCGTGCCGACCGTGGAGCGGGGATTGTGCGACGTTGCCTTCTGTTCGATGGAAATGGCGGGTGACAGACCTTCGATCAGATCGACGTCCGGCTTTTCCATCAGTTGCAGGAATTGCCGGGCGTAGGCCGACAGGCTCTCCACGTAGCGCCGCTGGCCTTCCGCGTAGAGCGTGTCGAACGCCAGCGACGACTTGCCGGACCCGGACAGCCCGGTGATCACGATCAGCTTGTGGCGCGGCAAGTCGAGACTGACATTCTTCAAATTGTGGGTGCGGGCCCCACGAATGCGAATTTCTTCCACGAGTATGTTCCGGGGTTCTTCGAGTGGTCCAGCAGCGGGTTCAGCGTTCTCCGGCGGCCCGGGGCAGGCATGCGGGCAAGCCCTGGAGGACAAGCTGCGCAGGCGGCGCCGAGCGGAAAGAGAGGGGGGCCAAACCTGCTACTATAACGACTTTTGACGGGCGCGGCCCGGGCTCCCGGAGTGGGAAACTCGGGGAAAAGCCCCCGCCGGAAGCCCGCCAGCAGGCCAGGCAGATCAAGCAGGCCGGCGCGGGGATCTGCCGGACTGCAGCGCTGTTCAGCGCCCGCGACGGCAAGCAAAGCAAGCAATGCATTCCATATAGTGCCGTTTCAAGCAAGAACAAGGCGGCCATGCGTGGCCGCGCCCCGGGCCAGGCCAGACCCGACTCCTCACCTTTCCGTTCCTGATGTCCAATCCGTCTGCCACGTCCACACGTCTCTCCGCGCCGGAGCTGCGCGCGACCGTGTCGCTCGCCGTCATCTTCGCGCTGCGCATGCTCGGACTCTTCATGATCATGCCGGTGTTTTCGATCTACGCGAAAACCATCCCCGGCGGCGACAACGTGCTGCTCGTCGGCATTGCGCTCGGCGCCTACGGCGTCACCCAGTCGATGCTCTACATCTTCTACGGCTGGGTCTCCGACAAGCTCGGCCGCAAGCCGGTCATCGCCTTCGGGCTGCTGGTGTTCGCGCTCGGCAGCTTCGTCGCGGCGGTGGGGCATTCGATGGCCTGGATCATCGCGGGACGGGTGATCCAGGGGATGGGCGCGGTGTCGTCGGCGGTGATCGCCTTCATTGCGGACCTCACGCATGAAGAGAACCGCACCAAGGCCATGGCGATGGTCGGCGGCAGCATCGGCGTGTCGTTCGCGGTGGCGATCGTCGGCGCGCCGATCGTGTTCCATTGGGTCGGCATGAGCGGGCTGTTCACGGTGATCGGCGCGCTGTCGATCGTCGCGGTCGGCGTGGTGCTGTGGATCGTGCCCGATCCGCCCGCGCACCCCGTCCACGTCAAGGCGCCGTTCGCGGAAGTGCTGCACAACGTCGAACTGCTGCGCCTCAACTTCGGCGTGCTGGTGCTGCACGCCACGCAGACCGCGCTGTTCCTGGTGGTGCCGCGCATTCTCGAAGCAGGCGGGCTGCCGGTCGCGTCGCACTGGAAAATCTACCTGCCGGTCATGGGGCTCGCCTTCGTCATGATGGTGCCCGCGATCATCGTCGCCGAGAAACGTGGAAAAATGAAAGCCGTCATGCTGAGCGCGATCAGTCTTATCCTGATCGGCCAATTGTTATTGGGCGTGGCTCCGCATACGCTGTGGTCAGTGGCCGCCATTCTGTTCGTGTACTTCCTCGGCTTCAACGTGCTGGAGGCCTCGCAGCCGTCGCTGGTGTCGAAGCTCGCGCCGGGCACGAGGAAAGGCGCGGCGGCGGGCGTGTACAACACCACGCAGTCCATCGGGCTCGCGCTGGGCGGCGTCATCGGCGGCTGGCTGCTGAAGCTGGACGGGCCGAGCGCGGTGTTCTTCGCGTGTTCCGCGCTGGTGTGCGCCTGGCTGCTGGTGGCGGCCTGGATGAAGCCGCCGCCGCGCCGGAACCAGCAGGCGGCCTGAGCGCAGTAACGTATCGAAGAATCATCGAATCTGGCCGGCGCGCGGCAACCGGATCCGCCTGAAGCGGAATTGCCCGGTGCAGTGCGCGGCCGACAGCAAGCAAGGTATCTACCGGAGAAATCATGGCATCAGTCAACAAGGTTATTCTCGTAGGCAATCTGGGCGCCGACCCCGAAACCCGCTACCTCCCGAGCGGCGACGCCGTGGCCAACATCCGTCTCGCCACGACGGATCGCTACAAGGACAAGACATCCGGCGAGTTCAAGGAATTGACGGAATGGCACCGCGTCGCGTTCTTCGGCCGGCTGGCGGAAATCGTCAACGAGTATCTGAAGAAGGGCTCATCGGTGTATATCGAAGGGCGCATCCGCACGCGCAAGTGGACCGATCAGGCGGGCCAGGAGCGCTATTCGACCGAGATCGTCGCCGACCAGATGCAGATGCTCGGCGGACGCGGCGGCGCGGGTGGCGGCGATGACGGCGGCTACAGCCGCAGCGCGCCGGCAGAGCGCTCCGGCGGTGGTGGTGGTGGCGGCGGACGTGCGCCTGCGGGCGGCCGCGCGGGCGGCGCCGGTGGCGGCGGCGCGGGCCGTTCGGGTGCGCCGGCCGGCGGCGGCTTCGACGACATGGACGACGACATCCCCTTCTGACATCGCGTCGCCCATCTGCAAAAACAAACCCCGCCTGGTGCGGGGTTTTCTTTTTTTAAACGCCGCTTCGCGCAAGCCGCAATGCGCCGCGGATACACGCGGTATGGCCGTTACCTGACGAATTCGCTTGAGAAATGGCAAGTCATTCGCTTGAGAAATGGCAAGTCGCCAGGGCGCGGCTTTTTGTATTTTTGCGCCGTCTTCTGAATTTAGGCCGGACTTCTCCCTTTTTTTATCGGGCCGTATTAATCTGTAACTCGTCGACGATCACGCGACACACATTGCGCCAATAGCGGAAAGTAAATGCGGTCAATCGGAATAATCTGATGGTCGTTGGGATATCCGCACTCTATCTTGAAAGCTGACACGCTGAAAGAACCGAAGAAATAGACATGCATGCTCTCAATGCGGCTATTCAGCGCTGTTTGCATGAAGAGCCGTGGCTAATAGTTTTTTTAACAGGCAATGACTTCGGATTGATTCCGAAAATCAGGTAAGGCATTGACTTTGATGCAATTCAAAAGCTCGTTCAGACATGAGCCGTTAATCAGATAAACAGTATGAGGGCCCTTTGAAACTTCGCGTAATGCTGGCCGACGATCATCCCTTCGTCCTTGTCGGGATGAAAGCGTTGCTTGATTCAGACGAGGCAATCGAAGTCGTCGGTCAGGCGAATAACGCGAGCACCTTATTGGCTGAACTCAAGCGTGTCGCGTGCGACGTGCTCGTCACCGACTTCGCCATGCCGGAACACGGCGCGGATGCCAAGGACGGGCTTCGTCTCATCCGCACCGTGCGGGACGACTTTCCGCAAGTCAATGTCGTCGTGCTGACGAGCGTCACGAACGTCGCCATTCTGCGTTCCATCCTGAACGCCGGCGCGATGGGCCTCGTGAACAAGGCCGAGCCTATCGAATACGTGGCGAGCGCCGTGCGTCATGCAAGCGTCGAACGGCGCTATGTGAGCGCCTCGTTTGCGGCGTCGCTTGCGGAAGCGGGAGCCGAGACGGACTTCCCTTCCGAAACCTTGCCGCTTTCGCCGCGGGAAATCGAAGTCGTGCGCCTGTTCGCGCAAGGTCATTCGATCACCGAGATCGCCCGGGAACTCGACCGCGACGTCCGCACGATCAGCCGGCAGAAGCGCGACGCCATGAACAAGCTCGGCGTGCGCAATGATCCCGGCCTGTTCGCCTTCGTGCGCGCACGCGGTTTGAACTGACCGCGCGGCTTTTCCGTTCGGCCTTCCCGTTCGGCCTTTCTGTTCGGCTCTCCCCCTGGAGGTTCAGATGCACTACTCCTATCACAATGCTCCGGCATCTGATGCAGGAATCCCGGCGCGTGCAGCGGAGGCGGACCTGCGCGATGCAAGGACGTCGGTCGCGAAGCATTTCGCGGAAGAAGCGCAGGTGTTCGCGCATGGCGGCCGCATCCGTCTCGCGATTGCAGACGACCATCCGCTCGTCATTCTCGCGGTCGAGCGGCTTGCCGGGCAATTCCCCAACGTGGAGGTGATGAGCCGCAACGCGAATTCCACCCAGCTCGACGAGTCGCTCGCACGCACCCGCTGCGACGTGGCGATCGTCGACTTCTACATGCCAGGGGGACGCTTTGGCGAGGGCGTCGAAATGATCCGGCATCTGGCGCAGCGCTATCCGGCGGTGCATCTCGTCGTCCTGTCGCGCAACGGGGACGCGGCGCTCGTCAAGCAGGCGCTGGAGGCCGGCGCGCACGCCTTCCTCAGCAAGGAAGACCGGCTCGACCTCATCTACCTGGCCATCGTGTCGGTGCTGGCCAACGAGACCTATCTCGGGCCCACGATCCGTCGCATGCTGACGCTCGCCGATACCGGGAAGCAGGCGCGCTTCATCCGGCAGCGCCTGACGAACCGCGAGCTCGACGTGATCGAGCGCTATGCGCGCGGCGCGAACATCACCGAGATCGCGAGAGATCTGGAGCGCAGCGTGAAGACGATCAGTGCGCAGAAATGCGCGGCCATGCGCAAACTGGATCTGTCTTCCGACGCCGCGCTGTTCCGCTTCATCGCGGACAGCGGCCTGATCTGAAGTCCGGCGCGCCTCAGTGACGCGCGCCGGGACAGGCATTCGTCCTCAAGGCGTGCGCCGGAGGTCCTCAAAATATCGCTGGAAACTATGGGAATCACCACGCCGATCCGAGCGATCGTTGCGGACGACCATCCGGTCGTCGTGAAGGGCGTTCAGGCATTTCTCGAACGGGATGGGCGATTCGAAGTCGTCGCGACCGCACATGACACGCAGGAGCTGGCGGAGCGGCTGGACGCAACGCCATGCGACTACGTGCTCTCGGACCTCGGCATGCGCGGGATCGCGGGGGAGAGCAATGCCATCGGCTTCCTGAAACATCTCTTCTGGCAGAAAGCACGGCCGAAGGTCATCGTGATGACCATGATTTCGCAACCACGCATGCTGGCAGGACTCCTCCATCTCGGCGTGGACGGCGTGGTCGACAAACGGGACGGGCTGCCGTGCCTGAGTCTGGCCATCGCCACGGCCGCGACGGGAAAGCGCTTTCTGTCGCCGGGCATCGAAGCCGCGCTGCGCGGCGTGCCGGTCGCCGCGCCCGCCCGCGCGGGCGTGCTGAGTTGCCGCGAATGGGAGGTCTTCCAGCTGGTTGCGCGCGGGCTGCTGGTACACGAAATCGCCGCACATTCCGGACGCAGCCGCAAAACCATCGCGACTCAGAAACGCAGCGGCATGCGCAAGCTCGGGCTGGAATCCGAAGCGGACCTCACCGCGTTTCTCCGTCAGGTGGGACTGGTCTGAATCCTTGAACAATGCATGCGCGGCGCATGCCGCACATCATTTGGGAGGGTTCTGATTCGGTGCATGGCGAATAGCCGTCAGACTAGAAGGGCATTGTTCCGACGCCGCGCCAACATCGAGCATCGGCGGGAAAAGTGCCTGGCCGTGGCGTGAACCAGCCGGCCTGTTTGAGAGAGGATTGAATTGAGAGTGCCGTCAGTGTCGTTTGCCCGTTGTTTGGTGCTCCTGTGTTCATTGATGCCGCTGGCCAGCCATGCCGCGGACGCCGGCCTGAGCATCACCGACCTGCGTCTGTTGCCCATGCTCATCGGCGTCGTGGCGGTGTTTTTCGTGACATTGCGTGCGCTCATCCTCCTGCAACGGGAAATGGCGAAGCGAATCGAAACCGAGCAGCGGCTCGGCACCCAGCTCAGCTTCCAGCAAACCATGATGGAAGTCGTGCCGTACCCGCTCGTCGTGAAGGACATGGAGAACCGCTACATCGCGGTGAACCGCGCTTTCGAGCAGGCCCTGGGCGTGCGGCGCGGAGACATTCTCGGTCACACCAGCCTGGAAGTCGCGGCGTGGGGACATGAACAAAGCAAGGTGCTGCATGAACTCACCAGCACCACGCTCGCCACGGGCCAGCGTCAGGAACTTGAGGCCCAGTTTTGCGACAACCTGAAGAATCCGCGCTGCGGCCTGTTCTGGGCGGGCGCCTTCGCGGCGTCGAACGGCGAATGGGCCGGCGTGATCGGCACCATGATCGACATCACGGACATCCGCAACGCCGAAACGCGCGCGCGGCAGACCGAGCGGCGCCTGCATGACGTCACGCGTTCGCTGCCGGCCGTCGTGTTCCAGCTGCGGCGCGCGAGCCGGGGCAAATACAGTCTTCCGTATATCGACGGCGACACGCGGCAACTGCTCGGTCTGGACGTCGCGGTGCTGGCCGACGAGCCCATTCACGCACTGACCCACGTGCATGCGGAAGACAGTGCGCGCCTGCTCGAGGAAATCGAGATGTCGGCGCGTACGCTCGAACCGCTGCATACCGAGTTCCGGTCCACCGTGCAGGGCGTCACGCGCTGGATTCGCGCCGACCTCGTCGCGCACCGCGAGGAAGACGGCGCGGTGGTGTGGAGCGGCTATTGGGCCGATGCCAGCGTGGAGCATGCGCGGGCCGAGGAGCTCGCGCGGGCGCGTGATATTGCCGAAGCGGCCTCGCGTGCGAAGGACGACTTCCTGGCCATGATGAGCCACGAAATCCGCACGCCGATGAACGGCGTGCTGGGGCTCGTAGAGGTGCTGGAAAACACGCCGATGAATTCGGACCAGTCGCAGATGCTCGGCATGATCCAGGACTCGGCGAGCGCGCTCCTGCACATTCTCGACGACCTGCTCGACTACTCGAAGATCGAAGCGGGACGCCTGTCGATCGAATCCACGCCCATCGACCTGCGCGAGCTCGTGGACAGCGCGGTCGGCCTGCTTGCCACCCGTGCGCATGAGAAAGGCTTGCGGGTGCGCGTGGACGTCGCGCCGGAGGTGGCGGCCATCGTCCGCGGCGACAGCGTGCGTCTGCGGCAGATTCTCTTCAACCTGATGAGCAACGCCATCAAGTTCACGATCAAGGGCGATGTCTCGCTGCATGTGTACACGGTCGAGCAGCGCGAGACGGAGCAGGTGATCGAGTTGTGCGTGAAGGACACCGGCATCGGCATTGCAGCCGAAGCGCAGGAAAGCCTGTTCGAGCCGTTCGTGCAGGCCGAGACTTCCACCACGCGGCGTTTCGGCGGAACCGGGCTCGGGCTCACCATCTGTAACCGGCTGGTCGAACTCATGGGCGGCACGATGACGCTCAAGAGCGCGGTCGGCGTGGGCACGGCCATGACGGTGCGCCTCGCCATGCCGGTCGACACCCGGCAGTATCAGGTAGGAGGGCTGCGCGGCAAGCGCGGGATCGTGGCCATCGACGACGACCGGCTGGCACAGGCGCTCCTCAACTATGGCCAGGCGCTCGGCCTGCAGTTGCAACGGCGCGCGCCGGCGGAACTCGTGGCGTCCGGGTTCGAGGCGTGCAGGAACACGGACATCGTCTTCCTCAGCGACGCGCACAGAACGGCCATGCCCCTGGGCGCCTGCGTGATCCACCTCACCGAGAAGCCCAAGCCCACCGGCTACCGCATTCTCGACGACGACATTCGCGTGAGCGTGAACCCCATCTCCTGGCACGGGCTCGGCGCGGCTTGTGTGGCGGCCTTCACGGGCATGCCGCAAGTCGCCGTGCGCGCCCAGGCGCATGCCGCTCACGCCGTGTTCGGCGGCGTGTCGAAGATGGCGGCCCCGGACCGCGCGGATGCGCTGCGCAGCGGCAAGCTCGTGCTCGTGGCCGAAGATCATCCGGTCAACCAGGAATTGATCCGGCATCAACTGGCGTTGCTGGGTTTCGCCTGCGACGTCGTGCATGACGGGGTGGAAGCCTTTGCGGCGCTCGCGGACACGCGCTATGGCTTCCTCATCACGGATTGCCACATGCCGAACATGACGGGCTACGAACTGGCGCGACGGGTTCGGTCGGCAGAGCGCGAGACGGCTTATCGCCTGCCTATCCTCGGCATCACGGCGAGCACCGCGCCCGACGAGTTGCGACGCTGTCGTGAAGCCGGCATGGACGACTGCCTCGTGAAGCCCACGCGGCTGGCCACGCTGCGTGAGCATCTGAATCGCTGGCGCGTGTCGGGCACCGTGATCACCGAGACACAGACGCTCGCGCCACCGAGCCGCGGCGTCCCGCTGGAAGACAAGGATGAACTGGATCTTGCCGCCATGGCGCAGGTATGGGGCAGCGAAGTCACCGTACGAGCGCTGCTCGATGCATTCGCTTCCTCATTCCGCGAAGATCTGCTCGCGCTGCGCAAGCTGCTGTTTCACGGCACGGTGGATGAACTGCGCGACTGGCATCATCGGGTTGTCGGCGCCGCCAGCGTATTGCAGTATCGGCCGCTGCTCGATGCGCTCGAAGTGTTCCGTCGCGACCTGCCTGCGCAGTCGGCCGAAATTCGTCAACGGGAAGGCCTTGCATTGATCGAACGATGCGAGCAACTCGTCGAGCGCATTCATACGCAGGGCGCAGCGCTGATCTGACGGTTCCGGTCCGCAACAGGCGCTGATGCTCAAGGACCGGACGGCAACACCTCGTCGCGCTTTTCACCCGATGCTTCATGGCTGCGAAAGTAGTCCAGCGCGAAATCGACGAAAGAACGTGTCTTGGCCGAAACGTGACGACGCCCGGGATAAACAATCGACACTTCCTTGTCGGCTTCCCTGATTGCGTAGTCCGGCAACAGGCGCAGCAGCGAACCGTCGCGCATGTCCTGTTTGACATGGCTCTCCGGCAGCACGGCGATGCCCATGCCGAACAGCGCCGCTTGTCGCAGCATGGTCATGCTGTTCACCGTGTAGGTAGGATCGAGCGCGACATTTTCCACTGCGCCCGAAGGGCCGGAAAACGACCAGGTCGAGCCGTGAATGTCCGCGGACGGCGCAAGGAACGCGTGCCGGCTCAACGCGGCCGGCCGGTCCGGAACGCCGGCCCTGCTCAGATAAGCCGGCGAAGCCACCAGCGTTGCGCCGATCCTGAACAACGGCCGGTTGATCAGCATGCCGCTATTGACCTGGTGCGCGGTCACGATGCCGACATCGAAACCTTCGGCGACGAGATCCACCGGACGATGCAGCAGGGTGAGCCGAAGCTTCACGCCCGGAAAGCGGTCGTGAAAATGTCCGAGCATCGGTGTGAGACCGAGCAGGGCGAACGAGGCCGATGCCACGAGCTTCAGCGTGCCCGACAGATCGGCGGAACTGTTCGTTACCGAAGCCTCGACGCCTTCCACCTGTTCGATGACCGCGCGGCATCCTTCCGCGTAGAGACGGCCAGCCTCGGTCAAGGACACGCTGCGCGTGGTCCGGTTCAACAGGCGCGTATTCAGATGCGTTTCCAGTAATGAAACATAACGGGTGACCACGGCATTGGAGAGATCCAGCGCGGCGGCGGCGCGTCCGAACGATTCGGTTTCCGCGACCTTCGAGAAAACGCGCATGGCGTGGAGAAGATTCATGACAGGAAGAGCAAGCGGTCGAACGCGGAACGAGTGTCGAATCAACGAGAAACCAGCGCGCTGATTGATTCGGTTCCGCGCTTACCGGCGTGATAAGCGTGCGCGATGTTATGAGCGTGATTCAGCGCGACGCAATCGGATCAATCCGAAGCTATGGCGGTGTGTCCTTATGACCACTGCGCAGCGAAAGCCCGACCACTGTCGCATGCGCGCAACTTCAAGACACCAAAGTGTCGTGGCGCTTCAGACAACGCCTTGGATAAGTGCGCGCAACCCAAGGGTTTTCCCATATCGAAAATGGGCTTTTCGAATTATTCGAAAAGCCTTTTGCGATTCCTTTGCCGGCTTCTCAAAAAAACCGGGCCATAAACTTTGCCGTGCCGAATTTCGGACAGAGGCTAAACGAGCAATGTGTTGATCCGCTCGACAAGCGTTCAACCGAAGCAACCCATCGGGTCCGCAGGACTCACACAAAGGAATACGCATGAAAAAGAATCTCATCGGAGCGGCCGTGGCGGCCATCGCTGCATCTTTTGCGACGGCGGCGAGCGCGCAAAGCAGCGTTACGCTGTACGGTGTGCTCGACGTGGGCATGACCTTCGTGAACAACGTCGCCACCGGCGCGCCTGCCGGCCAGCCGCAGAAGGGCAGCTTCCGCGGTCTCACCAGCGGCAACCTGCAGGAAAGCCGTTGGGGTTTGCGCGGCTCTGAAGATCTGGGCGGCGGCATGAAGGCCATCTTCACGGTGGAAAGCGGCTTCAGCGTCAACAACGGCCAGTCGAACGACAGCGGCGCGATCTTCGGCCGCCAGGCATGGGTCGGGATGCAGTCGGGCTTCGGCACCATCACGCTCGGCAAGCAGTTCGACTCCGTCGTCGACTATCTCGGCCCGCTGAGCGCGGCAGGCACGTGGGGCGGTACGTATTTCGGTCACGTCGGCGGCAACGACAACCTGAACAGCGACTTCAGCATCGCCAACTCCATCAAGTACCAGAGCCTGAACTACGCCGGCCTGACGTTCAGCGGCCTCTATGGCTTCTCGAACAACGCGAACGGCTTTGCTGACAACCGGGCCTACAGCTTCGGCGCCGGCTACACGAATGGTCCGCTGAAGCTCGGCGCGGCCTACATGCAGGCCAACGGCGTGAACTCCACGACCAATGGCGCCGTGACCGGCGAGCAGTTCACCAACACGTTCGGCTTCGGTCCGGCCACGGGTCAGCGTCAGCGCACGTTCGGCGCGGGCGCTGCGTACTCGATCGAAGCCATGACGTTCGGCGGCGTGTGGACGCAAAGCCGTCTCGACAACACGGCGCTGGAAAGCGGTTCGCTCGTCATCAACAACTACGAAGTGAACGGCCGCTATCTGCTGACCCCGGCGCTCGCGCTCGGCGCGGCCTATACGTTCTCGACGGCCAAGGCCAGCGGCTACGGCAAGAGCACGGACACGGTCAAGTACCATCAGTTCGGCGTGCAGCTTGACTACGCGCTGTCGAAGCGCACGGACTTCCACGTCGAAGGCGTGGCGCAGATCGGCTCGGGCGGTGCGGAAGGCTTCTACCCGACCGCGGCAATCGCCAACTACAACAACTCGTTCGGCGCGTCGTCGAGCAGCCGTCAGGTGCTCGTGAACACGGGCATCCGTCATCGCTTCTGATATCCGCGCGAAGTAACGCGGCGCGCCGCGAGCGCGGCGCATTGTCAAAAGGCACCTCGCGGTGCCTTTTGTTTTTGTCTTGCCTGGCATCGCGCCGCGTGGCCACCTGCGCCGTCAAGCCGAATTGCACTACCATGGCATGCACCGGGCGCAGGAGCGAAGATCATCGATGCGCCTCACGGGCCGCCACCAGGAGCGCAAACATGATTTCGACATGCCGATCCGCTGTCCGCTGGACCGCTGCATGGGTTTTGCTGTTGCTTGCATCGGGCGCGGCTCATGCCGATGCCGTCGCGCTGAAAGCCAACCTGCAACCCTCGAGCGAAGTTCCGCCGCGCGTGAGCAAGGGCCATGGCACGCTCGACGCGACCTTCGACACCGACACTCACGTCCTTGCCTGGACCGCGACCTACGCAGAGCTGTCAGGTCCGGCGACGATGGCGCATTTTCATGGCCCGGCGCCGGTCGGGCAGAACGCCAAGGTGCAGGTGCCGGTCGACAAGAAATCGCTTGCCAGTCCCATGAAGGGCCAGGCGACGCTCAACGAACAACAGGTCGCGGACCTGATGTCCGGACAGTGGTACTTCAACATTCACACGCAAGAGAACCCGACCGGTGAGATACGCGGTCAGGTCATGCCGTCGAACTGAGCGCACGCCGATGAGCTGGCAACGCGCGCTAGCCTGCTGGGCGTTGCGCACGCGGATCCGGCCGCATACCGCGCGGCCTGAACTCGACGTCGAACTGGCCCGGTCCTATGCGTCGCGTCGAGTGTGGACGCCGCGCGTGCCGAAGGGCTGGCGGCTCACAGTCAGCGCACCCGGTGACGAATGGCTCACGAAGGAGACGCACACGCCGCGGACGATTCTGTATCTGCACGGCGGCGGCTATTACTTCTGCTCGCCGCGCAGTCATCGTGCGATTACCTTCAGGCTCGCGTCGCAGGCGCGCGCCAACGTGCTGTCGCTCGATTACCGGCTGGCGCCCGAACATCGCTTTCCCGCTGCGATCGACGATAGCGTCGCGGCATATCGGCGCTTGCTCGACGAAGGTACGCCCGCGCAGGCGATCGTCCTTGCCGGCGACTCGGCGGGCGGCGGCCTGGCGCTCGCAACCTTGCTCGCGTTGCGTGACGCCGGCACGCCGCTGCCGGCAGCGGCGGTCCTGTTTTCTCCGTGGACGGACCTGACCTGCGGCGGCGCGTCGATGCGGACGAACGAAGGCCGCGATCCGATGTATCACGCCGCAGTGTTTCCGCGCGTCGCCGCGCAGTATCTCGGCGGCGCCGATGCGCGCCATCCGTATGCGTCGCCGCTGTTCGGCGAATTTGCCGGCCTGCCGCCGCTGCTGATCCAGGTCGGCGACACGGAACTGCTTCTGGACGACTCGACGCGCGTCGCCGGGCGGGCGCGCGCCGCAGGCGTCGCGGTGCAGCTGGATGTCTGGCGCAGCGTGCCGCACATCTTCCAGATCTGGGCGCCGTTCATGCCGGAGGCCAGCGAGGCGCTGGCCCGCGCGGCGGCGTTCATCGAACAGGCAACGGCTTCACGCGAAGCTCACCGGCCGCCCATCACCTCGATGGTCTGATACGCGCGCTCGACGGCCGCGCCGCCATAACGGCGTTCCAGTCTGCGCACGGTGAAGTGTCCGTGCGCCATCTGCTGGAAGTGATCGATGAACACGGTATTGACCATGGCGCCGAGTACCGCGCCGATCGCCGGGATCGACTTGGCGGCCACTTGCTCGCTGACCTGCACAGAGAAGCGCGACGCGATGGTCTGCAGGAACTTGAGGAGCGCCGTGGAGCCGTGGCTGCCCAGGCCCTTCGCCGCGATCTCGCTGGTCGCGCGCGAGACCGACTGCGCCAGTGCGCCGCGCACGATGAAGTAGCCGAGATCGGCGTTGTCGTCGCTGGCTTTCGTGCCGCCCATGCCGAGCACCATCAAGCATTGCAGCTGCGTCTCGACACGCTGCAGGTCCTCGCCCTCGCTGCGCGCGATGTCGCAGATCGAGCGGAACATCAGCGTCGTCGTGACGGGCAGTTCCACGGGCAGCGCGAACAGGCCGAACGCACCGCCAGCGGCGCCGGTCGTCGCGACGGCGAGCTTGTGCATCAGATTGTGCGGCTTGTCGGGCGGCGGCGCGAGCAGCGAACCAGAGGGCGTGCTCTTGCCGATCGTCCGCAATGCGAGTTGCAGGCACTTCCGGAGCGCGAGCTGCGTCGCTTCGTCGACTTTTTCCTGCGCGGCCCCCGGCAAGCGTCCGAGCAGCTTCTCGATCGGCGCGCCGACGACGCTCGCCAGTTTCATGGTGAGTGACGGACTCTCCAGCAGCTCCTTGGCGTGGGACAGAGCGGCGAAATCGTCGGTGGAAAGCGGGGAGGTGATGATCGGCGTCGGTTCCATTGGGATATGTTCGTTACGTAGCGTAAGCATTAGAGTGCCACGCGGATTGGATGATCACAGCATGCTATGATTCCCGTTCCGTTGACTAGTCAATCGTTGCGCTTACAAAGATGGCCGTACATACCGCCGCGCATCATTCCAGCGGACAGGTTCTGCCTTTCCGCGAATCGCTCATGGCGATGCTGGGCGTCTCTTTCGTCACCATGCTGGTGGCGCTCGATCAAACCGTGGTGGGCACCGCGCTGCCGACCATCGTCGCTGAACTCAAGGGCTTTGACCTCTACGCCTGGGTCGCCACCTCCTACTTGCTGACCTCCGTCATCACGGTGCCGATCTTCGGGCGGCTCGGTGACTATTACGGGCGCAAGCCGTTCGTGATTGCATCGATCGTCGTGTTCACGGTCGCCTCGGTCCTGTGCGGGCTCGCCAACAGCATGATGTTCCTGGTGCTCGCGCGCGGCCTGCAGGGGATCGGCGGCGGCATGCTGGTGGGCACCGCGTTCGCCTGCATCGCGGATCTGTTTCCGGACAACGTCGTGCGCTTGCGCTGGCAAGTGCTGATGAGTTCGGCGTTCGGCATCGCCAATGCGGTCGGGCCGTCGCTCGGCGGCTTCCTGACGCAGTACTACGGCTGGCGCTCGGTGTTCTACGTCAACCTGCCGGTGGGCGTGATCTCGCTGTTCTTCGTGTGGCGCTTTCTGCCGCATCTGCGTCACGTCGTCCACCAGGGCAAGATGCGGCTCGACTGGCCCGGTGCGCTGCTGATCGCGGCGTCGCTGGGCGCGCTGCAACTGTTCGTCGAGATGTTGCCCAAGCACGGCTTCGGCGTGGCAACGGCGGGCCTGCTGGTCATCGCCATCGCGGCGGGCTTTGGCTTGTGGCGCTGGGAAAAGCGCTGCGACTACGCGATCCTGCCGATCGACATGTTCCGCAACCCGGCGCTCGCCGCGCTCTTCACGCTGGCGATCCTCGGCGGCTTCACGATGTTCTCGCTGCTGTTCTACGCGCCGCTGCTGTTCCAGGGCGGCTTCGGCATGTCGCCGAAGGATGCGGGCGTGATGATCACGCCGCTCGTGGTGTTCATCACGATAGGCAGCATCGTGAACGGACGCATCGTGACGCGCCTGAAGAACGCCAACCTGATGCTGTATGCCGGCTTCTCCCTGCTGGCGCTGTCGTGCCTGGGTGTCGTCGTGGCCACGCACAACATGCCGCGCTCGCTGTTGCTGGTGGTCATGCTGCTCGGCGGCCTGGGCCTCGGCTTCGTGATGCCGAACCTCACCGTGTTCGCCCAGCAGACGGCCGGTCGCGCGCATCTCGGCATCGCAACCGCGCTGCTGCAATCGCTGCGCATGATCGGCGGGATGATCGGCACGGCGCTCACCGGTACGCTCGTGAGCCAGCTGTACGCAAGCGGCGTGAACCTCGCGCTCGACAAGGCGCATGCGCTGCGCTGGGCCGGCGATCTCTCGGATCCGCAGATCCTCATCAATCAGGACGGGCAACAGGCGCTGCTCGCGCAACTGAGCGCCGCGGGCCACGACGGCGCGATGCTGCTCGAGTCCGCGCGCGAGTCGCTGGTGGCGGCGATCCACATCGGGCTGGCGCTGGCGGCGCTGATCGCGGTGGTATCGGTATGGCAGTCGCGGCGTGTTCCTCCGGTGCGCCTGAAAGGGCCGCAGGAACCGGTCATCCTCGCCGAATGAGCACGGGAAACACAGCATGAACGAACAAGACCGTATCGCCGTCATCCAGCAGTTCGGACGCACCTATCGGGCGTTCATGTCGGCGTTCGAGACGGCCGTCGGTCAGCCGATGCCCCGCTGGCGCATCCTGCTCGCGCTGCACGAGCATGCGGGCGTGCTGTCGCAGAAGAAGCTCGTCGAGCACTTGAAGGTCGATCCCGGCGCGCTGACGCGACAGCTGAAGACGCTCGAAGGACTCGGCTGGATCATGCGCAGCGTGGATGCGCGCGACAATCGCGTGTCGAATGTCGCGCTGACGGCGCAAGGCCGGGCGATCGCGCAGGAAGGCCTGCCGCGCCGCAATGCGTTCCTGCATGACACGATGGCGTCGCTGCCCGACGAGGCCATCGAGGCGCTGTCGAGCGCTTTGCACATGTTCGAGGGACGCATCCAGGACGTGGCGGCCGCCAATGCATCGCAGGCGGCCGCGCTCGAGGCGAAGATTTAAAAGAACGTCTCGATGACTTCGGTGACGCGATACTTCGGATCGACGACGAGAATCTGACGCCACTTGTCGAAGGTCAGGCAGGGGTGCGAGATGTCGAACGCGATCATGTCGCCCACTTTCAGATCGTCGCCCGGACGGATGCGCAGATACGCGTGCTGATCCATCAAACCAAAAATTTCCCAGCCTTCTTCAGCCGCGATGTCGCGTGGCGCGTCGTTGCCCGGACGATAGTGCTTCGCCGGTTCCGGCATGCCGGCGTCGAAGGCCGAATCGCGCTTGCCGAGCCCGATGATCGCGCGGTCCGGCTCCGGAATCGACTGCACGTACGCCCACAGTTGCAGCGCCGGTTTCAGTCCCTGGCCCATTTTCTTCGCGATCGGATTGCGCGCGAAGATCTCGTTCTGGGCCTTCTTGTAGATGCCGACATCGTGCGTCAGATAGCAGCCCGGACGCAGCACGACTTCGATGGCGTCGCTATGGGCCTTGGCGAATTCGTCGGCGACCACGTCGTACCACGCGGAGCCCGCGCCGGAGAGGATCGCCGGCTGGCGTTTGATCTTGCCGTCGGCGATCAGCGCGCGCGTGACATCGACGGCGCTTTTCAGGAACTCGCGCACCCGCGCTTCGTCCTGCAGCACGCCTTCATACAACTCGATGCCCGCCAGTTCGATCGTGCCCGGCCAGCGCGCGATGGCGGCGAGCACGGCGTCGCGCTGGGCGTCGTCACGCACGCCGGTGCGCCCGCCCGGCACGCCGAGTTCGATCAGCACATTGAGCTTCTTGCGCACCGAGCTGAAGAATTCACCGAGCTGATCGACGCCGTCGGCTGAATCCACCAGGCAGAAGAATTCGAAATTCGGATCGGTGAGCAACTCGGCGATCATGCCCATGTTGCGCTTGCCGACCAGCTGGTTCGCCATCAGCACGCGATGCACGCCGCCGCGATACGCCGCGCGCACCTGATGCGCGGTGGCCAGCGTGATGCCCCACGCACCGGTTTCCAACTGACGGCGGAAGAGTTGCGGCGCCATCGTAGTCTTGCCATGCGGCGCGAGCTTCACGCCGTATTCGCCGACGAATGCCTGCATCCACTTCAGGTTGTGCTCGATGCGGTCCGCGTACAGCACGGCGGCGGGCAGGCTGACATCTTCCTCGAGCAGGTTCCATTGCAGGCGCGCCGCGTCCTGCAACTGGATGCCCGTGCCCGGCACCATGCCGAGGCCCTTGCCGAACGGGTCGATCGCGGGGCTTTGATAGTTTGTAACTTTCATGCGCTGCTGCTCCATCGTCCATTTAAATAGATTCGGGCGCCGTCTCACGTGCTCCGATGTTGACGCTACGATAGTAACCAAAGTAGCATCCGGGATGGAAATGTTATTTAGTAACATCATCGCGAGTCAACCGCGCACCTCATGAACGGCCCGTCTCATTCCATCGGTATCGACATCGTCGCACGCATTGCGGAGCGCGCGCCCGAACTGCGCGACGCGGAACGCAAGGTGGCGGCGCTGATCCTCGACGACATCGTGGCCGCGTCGCGCGCGAGCATTGGCGCGCTGGCGGACAAGGCGGCGGTGAGCGTCGCGACGGTCACGCGTTTCGCGAAGGCGGTCGGCTGCGAGGACGTGCGCGAATTGAAGCTGCGGCTTGCGCAGGCGGCGGGTGTCGGCCAGCGCTTCCTGACGCGCGATGCCGACGCCGTGCCGGCTTCGCTGGCGGCGCGCATCTTCGAGGAAGTGCAGGGCACGCTGGCGCAGAACCAGGGCGCGCTCGCGGCAGCGCCGGTGGCCGAGGCCGCCGACGCGCTTGCCGCCGCCGCGATGATCTACGTGTTCGGGATGGGCGGCGGCTCGACCGCGCTCGCCGATGAAATGCGCTTTCGCCTCGTGCGGCTCGGCCGGCCGGTGGCGTCGTATCAGGACGGCCTGCTGCAACGGATGGTGGCGTCGACCTTGTCGAAGGAACACGTCGTGGTTGCGCTCTCGGTGACCGGGCAGACGCCGGAGATGGTCGAAAGCTGCCGGCTCGCGAAGCAGTACGGCGCGCGCGTGATTGCGCTGACCGCGCCGGCGTCGCCGCTGGGCGTGCTGGCCGACTGGCTGATCCCGGTCATCGCAATGGAAAGCGACTTCATCTACAAGCCGTCGTCGTCGCGCTACGCGATGATGATGGCGCTCGACCTGCTCGTCACCGAACTGGCCGTCAAGCAGGCCGACACCAGCCGCGAACTGCTGCGCCGCATGAAGCATGCGCTCGACGCGCATCGCGGCGGCGGCGAGCGTCAACCCTTGGGAGACTGATGATGGAACTGGCCGATACGCTGATCGTCGGCGCGCGGGTGATCGACGGCACGGGTGCGCCCGCCGTGGCGCGCGATGTCGCGGTGCGCGACGGACGCATCGTCGCGATCACGGCGCCCGGCGGCTTGTCCGCCTGGCGCGCCGACGACACCTTCGATGCCGAGGGCAAGGTGCTCGCGCCGGGCTTCATCGACGTCCATACGCACGACGACACCCACGTGATCCGCGTGCCGCAGATGATGCCGAAGATCACCCAGGGCGTGACGACGGTGATCGTCGGCAATTGCGGGATCAGCGCGTCGCCGGTGACGCTGAAAGGCGCGCCGCCCGACCCGATGAACCTGCTCGGCGATGCCGCCGCGTTCCAGTATCCGACCTTTGCGGCCTATGTCGATGCAGTGAACGGCGCGCGCCCGGCGGTGAACGTCGGCGCGCTGATCGGCCACACGGCGCTGCGCAGCAATCACATGGACAGGCTCGACCGCGCCGCCACCGGCGACGAAATCGCCGGCATGCGCGCGCAGCTTGAAGAGGCGCTGGCGCATGGCGCGCTCGGTTTGTCGAGCGGTCTCGCCTATGGTTCGGCGTTCAGCGCGCCGCCCGAGGAAGTGCAGGCGCTCGCCGAACCGCTGGCGCAGGCGGGCGCGCTCTACACGACGCACATGCGCACCGAGTTCGACGCCATTCTCGATGCAATGGACGAGGCCTATCGCGTCGGGCGCCATGCGCGCGTGCCGGTGGTGATCTCGCATCTGAAGTGCGCGGGGCCGTCGAACTGGGGGCGCAGCACGGAAGTGCTGAAGTCGATCGACACCACGCGCGCGGGGCAGCCGGTCGCGTGCGACTGTTATCCGTACAACCGCAGTTCGTCGACGCTCGATCTCAAGCAGGTCACGGGCGACATCGACATCACGATCACCTGGTCGACGCCGCATCCGGAGATGGCGGGCAAGCTGATCCGCGAAGTGGCCGACGCGTGGCAGGTGACGCAGCAGGAAGCCGCGAAGCGCTTGCAGCCGGCGGGCGCGGTGTATCACAACATGTCGGAAGACGACGTGCGGCGCATCCTCTCGCATCCCGCGACGATGGTCGGCTCGGACGGTTTGCCGAACGATCCGTTGCCGCATCCGCGTCTGTGGGGCGCGTTTCCGCGCGTGCTCGGGCACTATGCGCGCGACACGTCGCTGATGCCGCTCGAGGAAGCGGTGCGCAAGATGACGGGTCTGACAGCGCGGCGCTTCGGTTTGACGGAGCGCGGTGAGGTGAAGGTGGGCCATCACGCGGATCTGGTGGTGTTCGATCCTGAACGCGTGCGCGATGCCGCGACGTTTGCGCAGCCGCAGCAGGCGGCGGACGGCATCGACGCGGTGTGGGTGAATGGGGTGCTGACGTATCGCGAGCGGGCCATGACCGGTGCGCGCGCGGGACATTTCGTTGCGCGCGGCGCGGCATCGAAGCTCGATGCGCGCGGTGCGTTCTAAACCTGTATTTGAATCAAGGAGTGAAGCGATGAAGCGTTATGGCGTGGAAGGCGGCAAGGGACAAGGCGGCGCGCATATGCCGTTCGCACGCGCGGTGGAGGCCGATGGCTGGCTGTTCGTGTCGGGCCAGACGCCGATGGAAAACGGCGAGGTGATCAACGGCGGCATCGTCGAGCAATCGCACAAGGCGATTCAGAACGTGCTTGCGATCCTGCAGGAAGCGGGCTACGGCACGGAGCACGTGGTGCGTTGCGGCGTGTGGCTGGACGATCCGCGCGACTTCGCGTCGTTCAACAAGGTGTTCAAGGAGTATTTCGGCGCGAACCCGCCGGCACGGGCGTGCGTGGTGTCGTCGATGGTGATCGACTGCAAGGTCGAGGTGGATTGCGTGGCTTATAAGAAGGCGGCTGCGTGAGTTGAGCCCATTGGTCGGTCACTTACGCGGAGAAGTGCGGCCTCATACGAATCTGAAGTGACGAGTCGAGCGGCTCGCCACTTCAAGTTCGAGTGCTTTCCGCGAGGCCGATCAGTTCAAGGCAACCGGCCCTGCACGACTGCGTTGATGTCCTGGGGTGAGATCATCGGTCCGTGCGCTCGAACAAGCGCTTTTCCAGGAAGTTTGACTAGCATGTCTCCTGCTCCCGTCAACGATTCCGCGCCAGCCTCGTCGATGACGATGATCGATTCCGACGTTTTCTGAACTGTGAGAGCGATTCGCGCTGGAACATTGCTGCGAATCAGACCGGAAAAAGTCTTCGCATCCGGGCGTTGTGTTGCGAGAATCAGATGAATTCCTGCTGCCCGAGCCTTCTGAGCGAGTCTTATGATAAGAGGCTCGATCTTCTTGCTCTGCAGAACGAGGTCCGCGAGTTCCTCAACCACGACAACGACGTACGGAAGCTCTGCGCCTTTTTTTAAAGCCTGAGCAATATCGGAAACTCCCAAGCCTGCGAATGTAGCGTAGCGCGTGTCCATTTCAACCACGAGACGTTGCAGGAGCTTCAGAGCTCCTGCAACGTCCGGCACAACTTCCCCGCCAAAGAGGTTGTCGAGAGCGGCATATGGTGCAAACTCGACCTGCTTCGGGTCGATGAGTGCCAGTTGCAACGTCTCTGCGGATCGACCGAGCAGAAGCGAGAGGACAAGCGTGTGCAGACACACGCTTTTGCCCATCCCCGTTGCCCCACCAACTAGCAGATGGGGTGCAGTGCGCAGATCGAACGAGACGTTCGCGCCGTCAAGATCAAGTCCGACGAAAACCGGTAGCGATCCAGAGCCCAAGCGGTTATCGCTCCAATGCTTCAGTTCTGAAAATCCGATTTGCGTCCACTGATCGCGTGGTCTGGCAATGTCGATCAACACGCTTTTCGCTTCCCGGCCGGGTGACATGCACGGAACGGAATCTCTTAGCCCCAGGCTGAGAGCAAGTTGGTTGAGGCTTTTCCTGAGCCGATCAAACTGACTCACGTCGAGTAAGCCGATTTCATGACGCGTCAGGCGGGGACCAACGAAAATGCCCCGAGCTTCTGCGGAAATGCCTATCTCTGAAAGAGCTTGTACGAGATCGATTTGATCTGAGCCGGCAATAGGCGGTGCGCCGAGATTATCGTTACGGTGAGGGGGCGCACAAGACGCAGGTCGCTCGGTCAATGAAGCTCTGCGCATGATCAGAACTTGTACGAATCGGTCGTAGTTCTGTTCACAGTCGTGCCAGTCTGCCATTAGCAACTGTGCACCTCTGTGCCAGTGAAAACGCACAGCAGCCTTGAATGCATCAAGATCTTCTATAACTTTGCCGTACAGGCGTGCATGCGTCACAACCAATCCGATCCATGCAGCGATGTCGTGGACGTTGAACAAGGTCTGACCTTGAACTTCAACACCTTTCGCATCGATCGAAGATTTGTGATCGTCGCTGATTTCACTGTTCGGAATCGACAGAGATCTTCCAATGGCTAACCGGGCTGCCGCTGCGCGCGTCGAAAGCTCAAGCGCCTCCATAATCACCGTATTGTGCCGGTCGGCCTGAGCGCTTGTGCGATATCTGGAACTCAATGCATGCTCAATGACTATGTTCGTCATCGCGAGCTCCTGAGAAATAGGAATCTTCTTTCGCGCTGGTCCGTCCAATGCCGTGGCCAACGTTCACATGTTCAAGCAAGTAGGACTTGCACACGCGACCCTCTAGTCGCTTGAAAAACTCAGGATCGATTTCTTCGTCTTGTGAAAGCAGGATGACCTGACGTCTGGGATCACTGGTCCAAAACCTCAATATGTTCTCCCGGTGTTTGCTGTCAAGACGACCCAAGGGCGTATCAACGACAAGGGGCGCCGCGATACGTGACACTCGCGCTAGACCCGCTATCAAGGCGGTGGCGAAGATCTGATTCTCGCCGGCCGAACGGTCAGCCATGATTTCTTTTCCTGAGCCATCCAGTAGTCGAGTTCTGCCGTCATCGTGGATATCGATTCGGTCGACGATGTCTTTATGCGCGAGTGCCTTATAGATTTTTGTCATCTCCCGGGCCAATTCTTGCACTTTGAGAGGAAACAGCTTTGGTATCACCTCGTTGATGACTCGACGAACCCGTTCTGATTTCTCAATGAGCGAACGCGCCGGGTTTGACTTGTCCGAGTTCTGTCGTTCACGTTGATAGGTCGGGCGCAGTGAACGGATTTGATGATCCAAGGCTCCCTGCCTGCGTTCGCTTGCACGCATGGCCTCTTGCAGTCTTTCCCAAGGCAGGCTCAAATCATCAATGCTCCGCTTCAGTGCCGCCAAGGTTCCATCACGGTCAAGGCCCTCGAGGCGATTTATCTGGCGCTCAAGGTCCTCAATGCGTCGCTGCAGCGACTCCTGCTCTTGCAAGAGTTCGTCTATATCTCTTCGACTAAGGTCGAGCGAATCCAGGAACTGCAGTGTTTCCTGTCGGGCTTCCTTTCTCAGATACTTATGCTCAATTTCCGACGCGGCGTCTGGCGGTGGCGGATGGAACAAGCTTGTCCAGGCGCGAGTGATGCCCTCGCGTACTTCGGCGCATTGAGACGCGGTGAGCGGAGGCCGAATTACCGTTGCAGTGGAACTGAAGAATGCTTCCTCGAATGCGGCGATTCGCGGCTCCAAAGCTCTCCTGTCTGCTTCCCACTCATACCAACGCGCTTCCCCGTGGATCTGGGTTCGATACTCGGAAAGCAGATCGGGACCGGTAAGATGAAACGGGAGCTTGCCAGCGAGCACGGCCTCAAGCTTCTGATGACATTTACCTAGTTCGTTTCGGAATTGCTGTCTTTCTTCGATGAGACTGCCCAGCGATGAGACGTCCGCGCTTCCTGCGCCAAGCGCCGTCATGCGGCTGATCAGATCTTCGCGCTCATTTCGAATCCTGTCGGCTTCAGACTGCATCGACTTCAGCTCGACTTGAGCTTCCTCAAGTTCTGTTTCCAAGCGACTCAGTTCAATTCGAGCGAGTTCCAGTTTGTCTTGGTCGACATTAATGACCCCGCTGCGCTTTATCGACTCAAAATTCTTGAGGCGGTCGGAGAGCGCTCGCAGCAGCACTACGCCGAGCAGGCCCTCAAGCCCTTGTTTGACTTGTTCCACACGAGACTGATCCGCGAGCTTCTTAACCTCCTCCCCATCGAAGAAGAAAAACGGCGCAATATGAGCAGGAAGGAAAAACTCGTCCAGCAACTCGGTAAGGCTGAAGTTGTTTTGCCCGTCTATACGTGGCGAACCTGGAATGTCGCGAGTGACCAAACGAGCGAGTGCCTCGTCTTCGGCCCAGCTTCCGTTAGGTTTGAAGAACCACTTTCGCGTTACATCCAGTGCTTGCAATTTTGTGCGATGGATTCTTACTCTCACGGACATGAAGCCCGCGCCAGCATGACGCGCCTCTCCGTTGAAGGCCCGTTCGAGAAAGGTTGGGTAGCCGAAACTATCGTCGGCTTTGAGGCCCGCGCGCGCAAGATGCACCAAAGCATCCTTGCCGTAAAGACAAAGATACAAAGCTTCCAGAATGGTTGTCTTGCCAAAGCCGTTGAGACCGCCAATGAGCACAAGATTGCGATCCTCAGAGGGGCTCGGAAACTCAAAGGTTTCGCGTCGGTAGGACTTGAAGTTGGTGAGCTCGATATTTGATATCCACATACTCTGTCGCTCTAAGCCTCCGTAACCCGACCGAGGATTTCTTCGATGCGCGCGTTAATGCCGTGAGCACGCTCTTGATGCTGGCGCTCTCGTTGCAGGACGACCAGTTCTGCAAGCACATCAGTTTCGATCCCATACTTGCTTCCGACCTCGCTTAGTACCTGCATTGCGTCCTCGTCGGCCCACAGCGGGAGGTCGGACAAATGGCGTTCCATTTCAGTGCGTTCCATCGGCTACTCCTCGTTGTTGTCTTAGTTCTTCGGCCCATATCTGGTGGATGAGGTCAATCTCGTCCATCGAGATCAGCGTTTCTCCGAACACTCGCTGGGTCTCAAGCAGACGCTCCAGAATCTCCATGCGCGCCTTGACAGTGAAAGGGCCGGGGATATGTCTCCCGTCTGTGCCGAAAGTGAGCCTTCCATTGCGTCGAAGCACCTGCCGCTTGGCGGGATCATTCCTGTTCGTGCGAAGCCAGTCGCGAAAGCGAATCAACGGAAGGTAGCGGTGATGTCCAGAGTCGACATAGCCTTGCAGGCTTTTGTCCTTTTCGACGACCGTGCATGTCCAGCAGCCGAAGCGGCTATTTGGTGTGCCACAACCGGGAGCCTCCTCACTACTCAGGACGACAGGACACTCACCGCCTTCCGCTTCACGGTAAAGCGTAAAGAGGTCCGAATGCGAACCTCCCCACGGGGCGTCAAATGTGCCGAGGGCTTCCCATACCTCGTCCGTCGATAGATCGACGATCGGGCGGTAGATGTAGGCCCCCTTGAGTTCGCTGTGTTCGTGCAGACGCGAGTTTGCTTGATTTTTATAGCCGTCGACGACACGTTGACGCGTGCTGCTTTCCAGACGTCTTACTCCCAATACGACGATTGCTGCGCCGAATTCCGAGATGTTGTTTTTTATGTACGCGCTAGTAGGCATGATTTTTAGTCTGTCCGTGCACCAGCGCATACTCTGATTGGGACTCGGATATCCCTTTCCAATGAGCAGCGTCCAAAATGTCTTGTCCAGCGGTGGTTGCGTGCGTGCCACGACAACGGGTAACCCCAAGTCACTTGCCGAAGCTGCAATTTTTTTGCATACCTTATTCAGATGCAGCATGACGAACGGACTTTCAACCAGAGTATCGTTTGAGACTACGTGTACAGGCCTGGTTCTTTGCGATGGAGGAATTGTCAGAAGCGCTTCGAACGCAAGGTGCGCAACCAAGGTGGAATCCTTACCGCCAGAGAATCCAATGATCCAAGGAAAATCTTGTGCAGGAGATAGATACTCCGATCTTATATCCCAGATAACTCTTTCCCAGAGTTCCTCAATCGAGTGGTGTTCGTCTCCCACTTGAAATATCTTGCTCATGCTCAACTTTCTTTGCAGCGGCGATACTTTAAAATCTTATACGGTTTGCTAATCAATGACCATGTGGAATGTGAAAATAAAAACCCGAAATAAATCGGATTTCTCTGATTTATTTCGGGTTGCCTTGGTGCTTAAGATGTGCGGCTTCAGCTCAGTAAGAAAATTCCATCGGCTTTCGTTGAGAAAATTCTTTATCACTGCCGCGCCAGCCGCGCATTATCCGGCATCGGCAGATTGAAGTTGGTGCGGAACGGGTTGATATCCAGCCCACCGCGCCGCGTATAACGCGCATACACCGCGAGCCGTTCCGGCTTGCACTCCCGCATGATGTCCATGAAGATGCGCTCGACGCATTGCTCATGAAACCCCGTGTGTCCGCGATAGGACACGATGTAACGCAGCAATCCCGCGTGATCGATCTGCGAGCCATAGTAGCGGATCTGCACGCTGCCCCAGTCCGGCTGGCCCGTCACTGGACAGTTCGATTTCAACAGGTTCGAGAACAGCGTCTCGTCGACGGGCGTCTCACCGTGCGCCGCGCTCAGCAATGACGGATCGGGCGAATACACGTTGCAATCGAGGTCGAGCCGGTCGAGCGACAGGCCATCGAACTCTTCCATCACGAGCTTGCCGAAATCCGCGGGCGCGCTGAGCTGCACGGACACCGTCGCCCCGCAGATCGCCGACACGTCGCGCTTGATGGCGGCGCGCACGTCGTCGATGGAATCGAACGGCGTCTGCGCGAACGATCCCAGATACAGCTTGAACGACTTCGACTCCACGATGTTCGGCGCATCCGCCGGCACGAAGAACGTGGCGACCGCAATCTGCGGCTTGCCGTTACGGTTCAGCCAAGAGAGTTCGTAGGCATTCCAGATGTCGGTGCCGAAGAACGGCAGCCGCGCAGGGACGCCGATCGCATCGCGCGCGCGCTTGCGGTCGATCGCGAACAGCAGCGACGCATCGTACTGTTCGGTGTAGTGGACGGGCTTGCCGAGCGGAGATTGATCGGGTGTCATGTGGCGTTCGCTATGCCGCTGAGAACGTGCCCCGTGACGGTGACGTCGCGGGCCGATTCGCAATGGCGAATTTGATCGTCGAAGAAAAAGTCGGGCTCGAATTCTCGCAGGAAGTCGCCCTTGTCGAGGCCGCCGAGGAACATCGCTTCGTCGATCTCGATGTTCCAGGCCATCAGCGTCCGGATCGCACGCTCGTGTGCAGGCGCGGAGCGGGCGGTGACCAGCGCGGTGCGGATGTGCATCGGCGGGCTGCCGTTCGCGGGCGTCGTTCCTTCGCGCTCGCCTTGCGCGGCAATGCGCTGGAGCTTGTGAAGGGCGGCGAGCAGCGGTTTGAGCGGTCCGCCCGGCAAGGGCGAATCCTTCTTGTCGAGTTCGTGGCCAATGAACGCCGGCAGGCCGCTCTCCTGAAAGACGCGCTCGGCTTCGTCGGAAAAGATCACGGCGTCGCCGTCGAAGGCGATGCGAATCTCATGGGCGTAATGGCTCGCCGCGACGACCGTTTCGGGCAGAACGCTGGCGGCGGGGAAGCCGGCGTCGAGCGCCGCACGCACATCCTCCGGATTCGCCGACAGAAACAGCGAAGCGCGCAGCGGCCGCAAATAGCGGAACGGCGAGCGCCCGCGCGTGAAGACGCCGCGCTCGATCGCCAGGCCATGCTCCTTGCACGAGCGAAACGCGCGCAGGCCGCTGATGGGATCGCTGCGCGACAGGATCACCACCTCGACACGCTGTTCCTGTGTGTTCAGCGCAAGCAGCTTGCGGATCAGGCTGAATGCCACGCCGGGTTTCGCGGGCGTATCGAGCCGCGAGCGCTGCAAGGCCTCGTAACGCGCGAGATCACCGGTTTCGAAGACGCCGTTCTCTTCTTCGAAATCGAACAGCGCACGCGACGAAATCGCGACGACGAGCTTGTCTTCGAGCGTGAAAGACATCTTGGTCAGCCGAGGAACAGGCGGTACACCGGATTCGCGCCTTCGTCCCACCACGGATAGCCGAGCGTCGCGAGGAAACGCTCGAACTCCGCGTTGTCCGTCTGCGGCACCTGGATGCCGACCAGAATCGAGCTATAGTCCGCGCCCTGGTTACGGTAATGGAACAGGCTGATGTTCCAGTCCGGCGCCATCGACGACAGGAACTTCATCAGCGCGCCCGGCCGCTCCGGGAATTCGAAGCGCAACAGGCGTTCGTCGCGCGCGAGCGGCGAGCGGCCGCCCACCATGTAGCGGATGTGCTGCTTCGAGAGTTCATCGTGCGACAGATCCACGGTCGCGAAACCATGTTCGACGAAGGCCGTCATCATCTGCGCCGTTTCCTTGCGCGACTTGATCTGCACGCCGACGAAGATGTGCGCGGCTTTTTCGTCCGCGATGCGATAGTTGAACTCGGTCACACTCCGGGTGCCGACCAGTTCGCAGAAGCGCCTGAAACTGCCGCGCTCCTCGGGAATCGTCACGGCGAACACCGCCTCGCGCGCCTCGCCCACTTCGGCGCGTTCGGCGACGAAGCGCATGCGGTCGAAGTTCATGTTCGCGCCCGAGGTCACCGCGATCAGCGTCTTGCCCTCGATGCTTTCGCGCTCCGCATACAGCTTCGCGCCCGCCACCGCGAGCGAGCCCGCCGGTTCGAGCACCGAGCGCGTGTCCTGGAACACGTCCTTGATGGCGGCGCAGAGGGCGTCGGTGTCGACGGTGATGATGTCATCGAGCAGTTCCCGGCACAGGCGGAAGGTTTCCTCGCCGACCAGCTTCACCGCGGTGCCGTCCGAGAACAGGCCGACCTCGCTCAACGTGATGCGCTCGCCCGCCTTGACCGACTTCGCCATCGCGCAGGAATCCTCGGTCTGCACGCCGATCACCTTGATCTCCGGACGCACCGCCTTGATGTAGGCCGCCACGCCCGCCGCCAGACCGCCGCCGCCGATCGGGCAGAAGATCGCGTGGATCGGGCCCTGATGCTGGCGCAGGATTTCCATCGCGACGGTGCCTTGCCCGGCGATCACGTCGGGATCGTCGAACGGATGCACGAAGGTCAGGCCGCGTTCTTCCTGAAGCTGCACGGCGCGCGTGTAGGCGTCGCTATAGGATTCGCCCGCCAGCACGATTTCGACCGTCGGGCCGCCATGCGTGCGGATCGCGTCGATCTTGACCTGCGGCGTAGTGGTCGGCACCGCGATCACCGCGCGGCAGCCGAGCCGCGCCGCCGACAGCGCCACGCCCTGCGCATGATTGCCCGCCGAGGCCGTAATCACGCCGCGCGCGAGTTCGTCGGCGGAGAGGTTCGCCATCTTGTTATAGGCGCCGCGAATCTTGAAGGAGAACACCGGCTGGTTGTCCTCGCGCTTCAGGAACACGGCATTGCGCAGGCGCGCCGACAGATTGTTCGCGGGTTCGAGCTCGCTTTCCCGCGCGACGTCGTACACACGCGCGGTCAGCACTTTCTTCAGGTAGTCGGGATGTGTCATGCGGAAAATCGTCACGCGGCACGCATGCGTGCGGGTTTTGAGGGCGAAAGCATCCATGATAGCGCCTGTCGCGCTCGTCGCCGCACCCCCATATGTTCCGACCGTCCGGACGGTCGTGCAAAAAAGCGTCGAAAATGCCATGAACGCGTCGCGAATGTACTAGCAAAAAGCCCTTCCGCCTGCTAGCGCCCGGCAACGCGCGTCATGATCCTGGGTTAGAATTTCCTTTTACGTATCAGCAATCAGGATCGGCAGATGCACCGGCAGCTTCGGATCGATTTTCTGGCGCATGTCCCCCGCGCGTCGCACGCGGCGGCCGAGCGGCATGCGCGTCACGCGCGATCGTGGCGTTGATCCCGGGCACACCGAAGGCGTCTTGATGACGTCCGCCTCGCAGCGCGTTGCGCAGGGCGGTTCCGGCGGCCTTCGCCAAGATAAGTCTCACTCGAAAATTTGCGCCCCCACGCGCATCGCCGGCGTTCCGCTTAGCAGAGCGCCCGCCGGCACACCGAACCGTCGAACATGAACGCACCTCAAGCCTTCGATCCGAACGGCGCCCATGCCGCCTTGGCGCTCGATATTGAACCCCGTCTGCGCGAAATTCCCTATAACTACACGTCGTTTTCCGATCGTGAAATCGTGATGCGGCTCCTGGGCGACGAAGCCTGGGCCGTCCTCGACGAACTCCGCAACGAGCGCCGCACCGGCCGCTCGGCGCGCATGCTGTACGAAGTGCTCGGCGACATCTGGGTCGTGCGCCGCAATCCGTATCTCCAGGACGACCTGCTCGACAACCCGAAGCGCCGCGGCATGCTGGTCGACGCGCTGAATCACCGTCTCGCCGAAATCGAGAAGCGCCGCAGCGCGGACCTGTCCGCTCACCATGACGAAGCCGGCAGCCAGGAACGCGCCGGGCGCGTGCAGTTGCTGGTGGCCGCAGCACGCCGCGCCGTCGACGACTTCGCCGCCGAATTCGCCCGCATGGCCGACCTGCGCCGCCGCGCGTCGCGCGTGCTGGGCCGGCAGACGCAGAAGGACAACATCAAGTTCGACGGCCTGTCGCGCGTCGCGCACGTCACCGACGCCACCGACTGGCGCGTCGAGTATCCGTTCGTCGTGCTCACGCCGGACACCGAAGCCGAGATCGCCGGTCTCATCAAGGCGTGCTTCGAACTCGGGCTCACGGTGATTCCGCGCGGCGGCGGCACCGGCTACACCGGCGGCGCGATTCCGCTGACGCCGTTCTCGGCCGTCATCAACACGGAAAAGCTCGAACAGCTGGGGCCGGTCGAGATGACCAGCCTGCCGGGCGTCGAGCACAAGGTCGCGACCATTTTCTCGGGCGCGGGCGTCGTCACGCGGCGCGTGACCGAAGCGGCGGAACAGGCGGGCTTCGTGTTCGCAGTCGATCCCACTTCGCTGGACGCGTCCTGCGTCGGCGGCAATGTGGCGATGAACGCGGGCGGCAAGAAGGCGGTGCTGTGGGGCACGGCGCTGGACAATCTCGCGTGGTGGCGCATGGTCGATCCGGAAGGCAACTGGCTCGAAGTCACGCGCCTGGATCACAACTGCGGCAAGATCCACGACATCGAAGTGGCGCGTTTCCGGCTCGACTGGTTCGACGGCAATCGTGCGCCGGGCGAGAAGCTGATCCGCACCGAGAATCTCGACATTGCCGGCCGCACGTTCCGCAAGGAAGGACTCGGCAAGGACGTCACCGACAAATTCCTCGCCGGCCTGCCCGGCGTGCAGAAGGAAGGCTGCGACGGCCTCATTACGTCGGCGCGCTGGATCCTGCACAAGATGCCCGCGCACACGCGCACCGTCTGCCTCGAATTCTTTGGCCAGGCGCGCGATGCGATTCCGAGCATCGTCGAGATCAAGGACTATCTGTTCGAAACGTCGAAGCAGGGCGGCGCGATCCTCGCCGGCCTCGAGCACCTGGACGAACGCTACCTGCGCGCGGTCGGCTATGCCACCAAGAGCAAGCGCAACGCGTTCCCGAAGATGGTGCTGATCGGCGACATCGTCGGCGACGACGCCGATGCCGTTGCCGCCGCCACGTCCGAAGTCGTGCGCATGGCGAACGGCAAGAGCGGCGAAGGCTTCGTCGCGGTCAACGCCGAGGCGCGCAAGCGCTTCTGGCTCGACCGCTCGCGCACGGCCGCCATCGCCAAGCATACGAACGCGTTCAAGATCAACGAAGACGTCGTGATTCCGCTCAATCGCATGGGCGAATACACGGACGGCATCGAGCGCATCAATATCGAGCTGTCGATCAAGAACAAGCTGGAACTCGTCAATGCGCTCGAAGCGTTCTTCCGCACCGGCAAGCTGCCGCTCGGCAAGACCGACGACGCCAATGAAATCCCCAGCGCCGAGCTGCTCGAAGACCGCGTGCAACAGGCGCTGGATCTGCTGAAGCGCGTGCGCGAGCGCTGGACTTTCGTCGGCGAGCACCTCGACATGCCGCTGCGCGAGGCCCAGCACCAGTTGCTTCAGCTCGGCTACGAAGCGCTCGCGGAGAAGTTCGCGGACCGCGTCGACGTGCAACCGGATGCCAACGTGTTTCACGTCGCGCAAGACCGCACGGTGCGCATCTCGTGGAAGCAGGAGATCCGCGCCGAGTTGCGCCAGATCTTCAACGGCGGCGAATTCAAGCCGATCCTCGACGAAGCGCAAGCCATCCACAAGCAAGTGCTGCGCGGCCGTGTGTTCGTCGCGCTGCACATGCATGCCGGCGACGGCAACGTGCACACCAACATCCCCGTCAACTCCGACAACTACGCGATGCTGCAGGACGCGCATCACGCGGTGGCGCGCATCATGAAGCTGGCGCGTTCGCTCGACGGCGTGATCTCGGGCGAGCACGGCATCGGCATTACGAAGCTGGAGTTTCTGACGGAAGAGGAAATCGGCGATTTCCGCGCCTACAAGCAGCGCGTCGATCCGCACGGCCGCTTCAACAAGGGCAAGCTGTTCGACGGTGCCGATTTGCGCAACGCCTATACGCCGTCCTTCGGGCTGATGGGCTACGAGTCGCTCATCATGCAGCAGTCGGATATCGGCGCGATTTCCGAGTCCATCAAGGACTGCCTGCGCTGCGGCAAGTGCAAGCCGGTATGCGCGACCCACGTGCCGCGCGCGAACCTGCTCTACAGCCCGCGCAACAAGATTCTCGCCACGTCGCTGCTGGTCGAGGCGTTCCTGTACGAAGAGCAGACACGTCGCGGCGTGTCGATCAAGCACTGGGACGAGTTCAACGACGTCGCCGACCACTGCACCGTCTGTCACAAGTGCGTGACGCCGTGCCCGGTGAAGATCGACTTCGGCGACGTCACGATGAACATGCGCAACCTGCTGCGCAAGATGGGCAAGAAGAAGTTCAACGCGGGCAATGCGGCGGGCATGTTCTTCCTGAACGCGACCAATCCGCAGACCATCAATCTCGCGCGCACCGCGATGATGGGCGTCGGCTACAGGGCGCAGCGCCTCGGCAACGACGTGCTGAAGAAGTTCGTCAGGAAGCAGACGGCGAAGCCGCCCGCAACCGTCGGCAAGCCGCCGGTCGTCACGCAGGTGATCCACTTCGTCAACAAGAAGATGCCGGGCAACTTGCCGAAGAAGACGGCGCGCGCGCTGCTGGATATCGAGGACAACAAGATCGTCCCGATCATCCGCAATCCGCAGACAACCACGGTCGATTCCGAAGCGGTGTTCTACTTCCCGGGCTGCGGCTCGGAGCGGCTGTTCTCGCAGGTCGGCCTCGCCACGCAGGCCATGCTGTGGGAAGCGGGCGTACAGACCGTGCTGCCGCCGGGCTATCTGTGCTGCGGCTATCCGCAACGCGGTTCCGGCCAGTTCGACAAGGCCGAGAAGATCGTCACCGACAATCGCGTCCTGTTCCACCGCGTCGCGAATACGCTGAACTATCTCGACATCAAGACCGTGGTGGTATCGTGCGGCACCTGCTACGACCAGCTCGCGGGCTATGAATTCGAGAAGATCTTCCCGGGCTGCCGGATCATCGACATTCACGAGTTCCTGCTCGAGAAGAACATCAAGCTCGACGGCGTGAGCGGCACGCGCTACATGTATCACGACCCGTGTCACTCGCCGATCAAGACCATGGATCCGGTCAAGCTGGTCAACCAGCTGATGGGTTCCGAGAACGACGGCTACAAGATCGAGAAGAATGACCGCTGCTGCGGCGAGTCGGGCACGCTCGCGGTGACGCGGCCGGACGTCTCCACGCAGGTGCGCTTCCGCAAGGAAGAAGAGATCCGCAAGGGCGCGGCCAAGCTGCGCGGCATTCCGCTCGTCGCGGAAGCGGGCGCGAACGCGATCAACATCGCGAACGCGTCGGCGGGTGCAGCGGGCGCGCAGCCCGGCTCCGTGCTCAAGGCCGGCGACGGCCCGCAGCCGGTCAACGGCGCCGCGCCGCAGGACGTCAAGATCCTGACGAGCTGCCCGTCGTGCCTGCAAGGCTTGTCGCGCTACAACGAGGACGCCAACGTCGAGGCGGACTATATCGTCGTGGAAATCGCGCGCAAGGTGCTCGGCGAGAACTGGATGGAACAGTACGTCGAACGCGCGAACAATGGCGGTATCGAGCGCGTGCTGGTGTAATAGCGACATCGAGGACGATTCGCCAGAGGTTCGAGATGGACTGTGTGTTTTGCCGTGAAGACGGCGGCGAAGTACTGTGGCAGGACGGCGCGTTGCGCGTCGTCCTTGCCGATGAGCCCGACTGGCCCGGCCTGTGCCGCGTGATCTGGGGGGCGCATGTCGCCGAGATGTCGGATTTGCCGGACCCGGATCGCGTGCGTGTGATGGCCGCCGTGAATGGCGTCGAGCGCGTGATGCGCCGCGTGCTGGTGCCCGAGAAGATCAATCTCGCGAGCCTCGGCAACCAGGTGCCGCATGTTCACTGGCACGTCATCCCGCGCTTCTCCAACGACTCGCGCTTTCCGCTGCCGATCTGGGCGCCGCGCCAGCGCACCGTGTCCGAATCGCAGCTGTCGAAGCGGCGCGCGCAGGCAACGCTCCTGCGCGAGCAGGTACGCAACGAACTGAACCAGCAGTTTGGTCATCCATAAGACGAGATCATGAGCGGACTCACTTCAACGACGCCGATTCCCACCGGCGTCGTCGTGCATTCGAAATCACACGTGCTGGAACTGCAATACGTCGACGCGTCGTATCGTGTGCCGTTCGAGCTGCTGCGCGTGTATTCGCCATCGGCGGAAGTGCAGGGCCACGGGCCGGGACAGGAAACGCTGCAGACCGGCAAGCGCGAGGTGACGATCATCGGCATCGATCCGGTTGGGCACTACGCGCTGCAACTCAATTTTTCAGACGGCCACAACACGGGTATCTACTCCTGGGACATCCTTCATGATCTCGCGACGCGCCAGGACGAACACTGGCGCGACTATCTGGCGAGACTGGAGGCGGCGGGCGTCGACCGCGACACGCCGATGGCCGTCAAGACCTCCGGTGGCGGCCATTGCCACTGAAATCAGTCGATATGCAGCTGCGGCATATCGCCGCGCACCCGGCGCGGCAATTGCGCGGCTTGGAAAGAACAACAGGTGAGGAAAGAGCGCGATGAGCAAGACCCACTTCGGATACGAAACGGTCGACGAGCAGGACAAGGCGAAGAAAGTGGCGGGCGTGTTTCACTCTGTCGCGAGCAACTACGACTTGATGAACGACCTGATGTCCGGCGGACTGCATCGGATCTGGAAGCATTTCACGATCGGGCAGGCGAAGGTGCGGCCGGGCTACAAGGTGCTGGACATCGCGGGCGGGACCGGCGACCTGGCGATGGCGTTTGCCCGACAAGCCGGCGAAACGGGTGAAGTCTGGCACACGGACATCAACGAATCGATGCTGCGTGTGGGCCGGGATCGCCTGGTGGACAAGGGCGTCATGACGCCAACGCTGCTGTGCGATGCCGAGAAGATTCCGTTCCCGGACAATTATTTCAACATCATTACTGTTGCCTTCGGTCTTCGTAACATGACCCACAAGGACCGCGCGCTCGCCGAGATGACGCGCGTGCTGAAGCCGGGCGGGCGCTTGCTGGTGCTGGAATTCTCGAAGGTGTGGGATCCGCTCAAAAAGCCGTACGATCTATACAGTTTCAAGATTTTGCCTTGGCTGGGCGAGAAAGTGGCCAAGGACGCGGAGAGCTATCGGTACCTGGCAGAGTCCATCCGGATGCATCCCGACCAGGAAACTTTGAAAACAATGATGGAACAAGCGGGCTTGGATCGAGTCGAATATTACAATTTGTCAGGTGGCGTGGTAGCGTTACACGTCGGGACCAAATTTTAGTGTTCCACTCTTCAAAGGATTCGAAATGTCCGATTCGCGCATACCCCAACCCCGGGGTTTCCTGAACGTCTTCTTCAGGAAGGCCGGAATACTGGCGCTCGCTGGCGTTATTGCGGCCGGCGCACTCTTCGCGGAAACGGCGGACGCCAAGCGCATGGGCGGCGGCCGCAGCATGGGCCGTCAGTCGGCCACCGCCACGCAGCAACATCAGGCGACGCCGCCGTCGCAATCCATGCAGCAGGGCCAGGCCGCGCAGGCACAACGGGCGCAACCCGCGCCCGCCACGCCGGCCGCCGCCGCGCAACCGGCGCGCAACCGCTGGCTCGGACCCATCGCCGGTCTGGCGGCGGGTCTCGGCATCGCGGCGCTCCTGTCGCATTTCGGCCTGGGCGAAGCCTTCGCCGGCGCCATGGCGAACATGATCATCATCGCGCTCATCGTGCTGGCCGCGGTCATGCTGTTCCGCTTCATCATGCGCAAGCGTCAGGGCGCCCAGGGCGGCAACACGCCGGCTTACGCCGGTGCAGGCTCGTCCTCGGGTTCGCCGTACGGCGCAAGCGCGCGCACGGGTCTGGACCCGGCGCCGGCGCAAGTGCCGCAGCAATCGGGCGGTTACGGCGCGACGTACATCGAATCGGCGCCGCAGCAGCAAGCGGTCAATCCGAACGTGCCGGCGGGCTTCGATACCGAAGCGTTCGTGCGTAACGCAAAGGTCTACTTCGTGCGCCTGCAGGACGCCTGGGATCGTGGCAACACGAACGACATCCGCGAATTCACCACGCCCGAAATGTTCGCGGAAGTGAAGCTCGACGTCGAAGCGCGCGGCAGTGCGCCGAATCGTACCGATGTCGTGCAGCTCAACGCCGACGTCCTCGGCGTGGAAGACCGCCCGCAGGAATATCTGGCGAGCGTGCGCTTCCATGGTCTGATTCGCGAGTCGGAAGGATCGGCGGCCGAGCCATTTGTCGAGGTGTGGAACCTGTCCAAGCAGAAGTCCGGCAACGAAGGCTGGCTGCTGGCCGGCATCCAGCAGGTCAGCTGAGCGCCACCGCGCGCCGGACGCGTCCAGCGCGTCGCGGCGCCGGCGCACCCGCCGGAAACCGGCAAGCGTCAGTGTGATCGCCGGTGGCGGCGGTAGAATATGAACCCGCGCGAGAAGCGTCTCGCGCGGGTTTTTTCATCTCACAGCCGATGACGAACGCAGACGAATTCGCCCGTCCCGCAGCAAACCCTGCCTTGAAGACCGCCTCCGGCGCATTCGCGGCCGCCGTGAATCATCTGCTCGTGCGCGAGCCGTGGGCGCTCGAGCGCCTGAAACCCTATGCCGCCAAACGCGTGAAACTGTCGTGCGCGCCGGTTTCCATCGCCCTCTTGGTGCAACCGGACGGCCTCTTCGCCGCGACCACCGAAGCCGAAGCCGCCCAGTTCGACGTCACCATCGCCGTGCCGCTCGACGCGCTGCCGGCCTTCGTGCAGGGCGGCCAGGCGGCCGTGATGAAGCATGTGCGGATCGAGGGCGACGCCGAATTCGCCACCACGCTGGCGAAACTTGCCGAACATCTGCGCTGGGATCCGGAGGAAGACCTGGCGCGCGTGATCGGCGACGCGCCCGCGCATCGGCTGGGCATCGTCGCGCGGTCGGTGCAGGAGCAGGCGCAGCGCACCGGGCGCAACCTGCTGGACACCTTCAGCGAATTTTTCCTCGACGAACGTCCGCAGCTCGTGCGTCGCAGCGCGCTCGCGGCCTTCGACGCCGAGTTGTCGCAAGCGCGCGATGCGCTGGCGCGTGTGGAGAAGCGCATCGAAAGAATCGAACGTGCCGGCGTGAACGCAGGCGAACCCAAGCATCCGGCAAGCGGCGCTTCAGCGCGACCCGGCGGCGAGTCAGTGCGCGACTCGCACGAATAACGAGCTGAAGCGAATCCGAACCATGCGTTTTCTGCGTTTTCTCAAGATATTTTTCACGATCGTCCGCTTCGGGCTCGACGAGCTCGTCATGAGTGGCATCAACGATCGTCGCGTGCGCTACCTGATGCGCATCACGACGTTCGGCCGCCGTTTCGATATCGAACGCGGCATCCGCCTGCGTCTCGCGCTGGAAAGTCTCGGGCCGATTTTCGTGAAGTTCGGCCAGGTGCTCTCGACGCGCCGCGATCTGCTGCCCGTCGATGTTGCCGACGAACTCGCCAAGCTCCAGGATCAGGTGCCGCCGTTCGATTCGGCGCTCGCGGTGGCGATCATCGAGAAATCGCTCGGCGCGCCCATCGACGCGTTGTTCGACGATTTCGAGCGCGTGCCGGTGGCGAGCGCGTCGATTGCGCAGGTTCATTTTGCCAAGATCAAAAATGGCGAGCACGCGGGCAAGGCGGTGGCGGTGAAGGTGCTGCGCCCGGGCATGTTGCCGGTGATCGATTCGGACCTCGCGTTGCTGCGTGACGTCGCGATCTGGGCCGAACGGCTGTGGCCGGACGGCCGGCGCCTGAAGCCGCGCGAGGTGGTGGCCGAGTTCGACAAATACCTGCACGACGAGCTCGACCTGATGCGCGAGGCCGCCAACGGCAGCCAGTTGCGCCGCAATTTCCAGGGCCTCGATCTGCTGCTGGTGCCGGAAATGTACTGGGACCTGTCCGCGCCGACCGTGCTGGTCATGGAGCGCATGGTCGGCGTGCCGATCAGCCAGGTCGAGACGCTGCGCGCGGCGGGCGTGGACATTCCGAAGCTGGCGCGCGAAGGCGTCGAGATCTTTTTCACGCAGGTGTTCCGTGACGGCTTCTTTCACGCCGACATGCATCCGGGCAACATCCAGGTGAGCCTCGATCCGGCAACGTTCGGCCGCTATATCGCGCTGGATTTTGGCATCGTCGGGGCGCTGTCGGACTTCGACAAGAATTACCTCGCGCAGAACTTCCTCGCGTTCTTCAAGCGCGATTACCACCGCGTCGCCACGCTGCACCTCGAGTCCGGGTGGGTGCCGCCGAGCACGCGCGTCGAGGAGCTGGAGAGCGCGATCCGCGCCGTCTGCGAACCGTATTTCGATCGCGCGCTGAAGGACATCTCGCTCGGCCAGGTGCTGATGCGGCTGTTCTCCACCTCGCGCCGCTTCAACGTCGAAATCCAGCCGCAGCTCGTGCTGCTGCAAAAGACGATGCTGAATGTCGAAGGGCTCGGGCGTTCGCTCGACCCGGAACTCGACCTGTGGAAAACCGCCAAGCCGTATCTGGAACGCTGGATGAACGAGCAGATCGGCTGGCGCGGCTGGTACGAGCGCCTGCAGATGGAGGCGCCGCAGTGGAGCAAGACGATTCCGCAACTGCCCCGCCTGATCCATCATCTGCTGGCGGAACATCACGACGCGCCCAAGGGCGGCAATGAAGAAACGATGCGCCAGCTGCTGGCCGAGCAGAAGCGCACCAATCGTCTGCTGATGACGCTTCTGGGCGTCGGACTGATCGCGATTGCGGGTGCGGGCATCGTGATCGCGCAAATGTTGTGGCTCGGCCATCCCTGATCGATTCTCCGGCGCACCCTTTTCAGCGAGCCCCCAACATGAGCGATCCGACCCAGCCCGCCGTCCCGGACTTCGACAACCGCGATCCGAATTCGCCCGGTTTCTGGGACGAGCGTTTCGCCGAGCGCTTCATGCCGTGGGACCAGTCCGGCGTCCCTGAGGCGTTCAAGACTTTCGTCGCGGCGCGCGATGCGCAGAACGTGCTGATTCCGGGCTGCGGCAGCGCGTATGAAGTGCTGTACCTCGCGGAACGCGGCTGGCCGGTCCGGGCGATCGATTTCGCACCGGGCGCGGTCGAGGCCGCGCGCAAGCAACTTGGCGCGCACGCGGCGGTGGTGGAACAGGCGGACTTCTTCGCGTATCAGCCGCCATTTGCCATCGACTGGATGTACGAGCGCGCCTTTCTCTGTGCCTTGCCGCGCGATCGCTGGCGGGATTACGCCGAACGGATGGCAACGCTGCTGACGCCCGGTGCGCTGCTCGCCGGCTTCTTCTTCATTGGCGCGACGCCGAAAGGGCCGCCGTTCGGCATCGAGCGCGGCGATCTGGATGCGCTGCTTTCGCCGCACTTCGAGCTGATCGAGGAGCGCGAGGTCGGCGACTCGATTCCCGTATTCGCGGGCCGCGAACGCTGGATGACCTGGCGGCGTTCCTGATCCTCGCCCCTTGAATTCACCGTAACGGCCCAGACCTATGAGCCAGTTCACGTCGCGTCCCGGGTTCCTGAAAATCGCGGGGCAATATTGGTTTGCGGCTATAATTCAAGGCTTTGCAAGCGTCGAAAGATCATTGTAGGAACAGTGCCATGCCGATTTACGCCTACCGCTGCGCAGACTGCGGCCACGAAAAAGATGTGTTGCGCAAACTGAGCGATCCGCCGCTCACGCAATGTCCCGCGTGCGGAAAGGAATCGTTTTCGAAACAAGTGACTGCCGCCGGTTTCCAGCTGAAGGGCTCGGGCTGGTACGTCACCGATTTCCGCGGCGGAAACAGCAACGGCAATGGCAATAACGGCAAGGCCGGCAACGCTGAATCGAACGCTGCGGGTGCGAACGGATCGGATGCTGCGGCGTCGAAAGCGGAAGGCGGCACGGTATCCGGCGGCGGCACGACGGCTCCGGCGAGCGCCGCTCCGGCATCGGAAGCGGCCAAGCCTGCGGCGGGCACGTCCGCTTCGTCGGGCAGCGCCGCCTGAGAACGCTACCTGATAACGCTACCTGAGAACGCCGTCTGCACCGCCCGAGCGGCCCGAACGGCCCGAACCTGATGGGCCTTGCAGTGACCTCGCCGAGCGCGCTCCATCGGGCGCGGCTCGCCCGCCAAGCCGAATCTCCCCTGTTTTCGAGAGCCGGCGCAGCCTTCGCCCCGTGTAAATGACGACGAAAAAGACTACGCTGAAATCCGTGTTCCTCACCGGCCTCCTGGTGCTGGTCCCGCTCGCCATTACGCTCTGGGTGCTGGGCCTCGTCATCGGCACCATGGACCAGACGCTGTTGCTGCTGCCGCAGGCCTGGCAGCCGGAGCGCATCGTCGGGTTCCATCTGCCGGGCGTGGGCGCGGTGCTGACGCTGGCCTTCATCTTCATCGTCGGGCTGCTGACGCAGAACTTCGTCGGGCAGAAGCTCGTCGGATGGTGGGACGCGGTCCTGCGGCACATTCCCGTGGTCGGCCCGCTGTACACCAGCGTGAAGCAGGTGTCGGACACGCTGCTGTCGTCGAGCGGCAATGCGTTCCGCAAGGCGCTGCTGATCGAGTATCCGCGCAAGGGCTCGTACACCATCGGTTTTCTTACCGGGATTCCGGGCGGCGACGTGCTGAATCATCTCGATGAAGAACACGTGAGCGTCTATGTCCCGACCACGCCGAACCCGACATCCGGCTTCTTCCTGATGATGCCGAAAAGCGAGGTCGTCGAACTGGACATGACTGTCGACGCCGCACTGAAGTACATCGTCTCGATGGGCGTGGTGGCCCCCGCGCCGAGCGCGTCGGCGCAGGTAGCGCCAGCCCGCCGCCCCACCGAGCCGCCGATGTAATGCCGGCGCGCGCGTCCCGTGAGTCCGCCGAGCGAAAGAGCGAGACCCGAACGCGCGAGCCGTTGATCAACGAACAACGAAAGACACAACATCATGTCGATGCGATCTGAATACTGCGGTCTGGTGACCGAGGCCCGTCTGGGTCAAACCGTCTCGCTGTGCGGCTGGGTGCATCGCCGTCGCGATCACGGCGGCGTTATCTTCATCGACTTGCGCGATCGCGAAGGGCTCGTCCAGGTCGTCTGCGACCCGGACCGCGCCGACATGTTCAAGGTCGCCGAAGGCGTGCGCAACGAGTTCTGCGTGCAGGTCAAGGGCGTCGTGCGCAACCGTCCCGAGGGCACGGTCAACGCGAACCTGACGAGCGGCAAGATCGAAGTGCTGTGTCATGAGCTGACGGTGCTGAACGCGTCGGTGACGCCGCCGTTCCAGCTCGATGACGACAATTTGTCGGAAACCACGCGCCTCACGCATCGCGTGCTCGACCTGCGCCGTCCGCAGATGCAGAAGAACCTGCGCCTGCGCTATCGCGTCGCGATGGAAGTGCGCAAGTATCTCGACGAGCAAGGCTTCATCGACATCGAAACGCCGATGCTCACCAAGAGCACGCCGGAAGGCGCACGCGACTACCTGGTGCCGTCGCGCGTGAACGCGGGCCAGTTCTTCGCCCTGCCGCAGTCGCCGCAGCTGTTCAAGCAGCTGCTGATGGTCGCCAACTTCGACCGTTACTACCAGATCACCAAGTGCTTCCGCGACGAAGACCTGCGCGCCGACCGTCAGCCGGAATTCACGCAGATCGATTGCGAAACGTCGTTCCTTTCGGAACAGGAAATCCGCGATCTGTTCGAGAACATGATCCGCCACGTCTTCAAGGAGACGATGGACGTCGCGCTGCCGGAGCAGTTCCCGGTCATGCTGTACTCGGAAGCGATGCGCCGCTTCGGCTCGGACAAGCCCGACCTGCGTGTGAAGCTCGAATTCGCGGACCTCACGGATGCCGTGAAGGACGTGGATTTCAAGGTGTTCAGCATGCCGGCCAACTCGAAGGACGGCCGCGTCGCGGCGCTGCGCGTGCCGAAGGGCGGCGAGCTGTCGCGTGGCGATATCGACGGTTATACGGAGTTCGTGCGCATCTACGGCGCGAAGGGTCTCGCGTGGATCAAGGTCAACGACACGACGCGTGGCCGCGACGGCCTGCAAAGCCCGATCGTCAAGAACCTGCATGACGCGGCGCTGGCCGCCATCATGGAGCGCACGGGCGCGCAGGACGGCGACATCATTTTCTTCGCGGCGGATCGCGCGAAGGTCGTGAACGACAGCCTCGGCGCGCTGCGCCTGAAGATCGGTCATTCGGAATTCGGCCGCACGACGGGCCTGCTCGAAACCGGCTGGAAGCCGCTGTGGGTCATCGACTTCCCGATGTTCGAATACGACGAGGAAGAGAACCGCTACGTGGCCGCGCATCACCCGTTCACGAGCCCGAAGGACGAGCATCTCGAGTATCTGGAAACGGATCCGGGCCGCTGCCTTGCGAAGGCCTACGACATGGTGCTGAACGGCTGGGAAATCGGCGGCGGTTCGGTGCGGATCTTCCAGGAAGACGTGCAGAGCAAGGTGTTCCGCGCGCTGAAGATCAGCGCTGAAGAAGCGCGCCTGAAGTTCGGCTTCCTGCTCGACGCGCTGCAGTACGGCGCGCCGCCGCATGGCGGTATCGCGTTCGGTCTGGATCGTGTGGTCACGCTGATGTCCGGCGCCGATTCGATCCGCGACACCATCGCCTTCCCGAAGACGCAGCGCGCGCAGGATCTGCTCACGCAGGCGCCGAGCGAAGTCGACGAGCGCCAGCTGCGCGAGTTGCACATCCGTCTGCGTCAGCCCGAGCAGAAGACGCACTAAGCACATCGGCTTGTCGGTGTGATGAAAAAGGCGCTCAATGCGCCTTTTTCGCTTTTTGCGTTACAGTCTTTGGGCCAAAGACAAAACAGAGCAACACGCGTTCACACCGACATGCAGAAGCCGCCCAAAATCCCCGAATCCGTGTTGGTCGTCATTCATACACCGGAGCTCGATGTGCTCGTCATCGAGCGCGCGGATCACAAGGGTTTCTGGCAATCGGTGACGGGCTCGAAGGACCGCATCGACGAACCGATCGCGGAGACCGCCGCGCGCGAAGTGGCGGAAGAGACGGGCATCGTGATCGGTGGAAGTCTCGTGCCGGAGCAGGCGCTGCTCGACTGGCATCACAGCATCCAGTACGACATCTATCCGCAGTGGCGGCATCGCTATGCGGACGGTGTCGTGCGCAACACCGAGCATCAGTTCAGCCTGCTCGTGCCGCATTGTCTCGAAGTGATCCTCGCCCCGCGCGAACACACCGCGCACCGCTGGCTGCCATTGCGCGAGGCCGCCGACGCCTGCTTCTCGTGGTCGAACCGGGAAGCGATCCTGCAATTGCCCGAACGCCTCGCGGCGCATAACCGATGATCGGCATGCGTCCCACGCGCAGTTTCAAACGGCTGCGCCAGGCCATGTTCTCCGGCCGTCGTCCGCCGCGCTTCTGCTTCACCGCCGGCAACCACGTGCGCATCTTCAAGGGCGGCGTGCAGTTCTTTCCGGCGCTGATCGAACGGATCGATGCGGCGCGCCAGTCGGTCTCGCTCGAAACCTACATCTTCGCCAACGACGACATGGGCCGCGCCGTGTCCGACGCGCTCATCCGCGCCGCGGACCGCGGCGTCAAGGTGCGCGTGATCACGGACGGCATCGGCACCGAAAGCAAGCTGCCGATGTTCACGCTGTGGCAGGAACGGAGCGTCGAGCATCGCATCTACAACCCGCATCTGCTGTTCGGGCCGCAGGGCTGGTCGCGTACCCATCGCAAGCTCGCGCTGATCGACGACACCTACGCGTATTGCGGCGGCATCAACATCGTCGACGATTACGACCAGAACGGCACGCAACTGGAACGTCCGCGCTGGGACTTCGCGATGGAAGCGCAAGGGCCGGTGGTGAAGGACGTGCGCGAGGCCTTCGAGACGCAATGGCAGCGTATCCGGCTCGGCGTGAAGCCGCCGCAAAAGGAAACGCCGCCGGGCTGCGAACCCGAGGCGCAGCCGACCCGCTGGAGCGCGAAGCGCGCGATGGTGGCGCGCCGGCGGGCGCGTCTCGGCGAAATCCACGCGGTGGACCGGCCATGCGTGGCGTTCGTCGCGCGCGACAACCTGCTGAACCGGCGCGCCATCGAAAAGGCTTATCTGCGCGCCATCGCCCATGCCGAACGCGAAGTGTTGCTTGCGAATCCTTATTTCATGCCGGGCCGCCGGCTGCGCCGCGCGCTCGTGTATGCGGCCAGGCGCGGCGTGCGCGTGTCGCTGGTGATCGGGCGCAAGGAATTCGTCGCGCTGGACTACGCAACGCCGTTTCTCTACGGCAATCTGCTGAAGCACGGCGTGCGGATCGCCGAATACGAGAAGACCATGCTCCATGGCAAGGTGGCCGTGGTCGATGCGGACTGGGCGACCATCGGCTCATCCAATCTCGATGCGCTCTCGCTCGTGCTCAACAACGAGGCCAACATGGTGCTCGTCAATCATCCTGAAATTGCCGGATTGCACGATGCCATTCTGAAAGCCTTCGATGAAGGCCGGCGCATCGATGAAAAGCATTATGTGGCGCGTCCCGTTACGGAGCGGGTGCTTAATTGGTTTGCGTATAACACGTATCGTCTGATGATGAAGGTCATCACCATTGGGCAGTACGATTAATCTGTCATTTCGCAACGATTGCGCAAGAATAACCATTTTAGACACGCGCACGTGGCTCCCACGAACTGGGAAGTCGGGCAGTCACTTACAGGCAGTCCGTAATTAAAACGCGACAATGTGCGCGGGCAATGTTGAGACTTATCCTAAAGACATTGTTCGACTATTTTTAGATACGCGTTTCTAAAAAATTGCTTGTTTCACCTTGGTCCGGCCATAATAATAGAACGGCCGTTCGATTTCACGGGTCACATAAGAACGGTAGGGACATCATGCGAAAAGGCGAACAGACGCGGGCCGCGATTCTCGACGCAGCGCTGGACTTGGCAAGTCGGGACGGTCTGGAAGGGCTGACCATCGGCCTTCTGGCCGAGCGGATGCAGATGAGCAAGAGCGGTGTGTTTGCGCATTTCGGGTCGCGCGAGGATTTGCAGGTGGAGGTGGTGCGCGAGTACCACCGGCGCTTCGAGGACGAGGTGTTCTTTCCGAGCCTGCGCGAAGCACGCGGCCTGCCGCGCTTGCGCGCGATGATGAATCGCTGGATGGAGAAGCGCATCCAGGAAGTGACCACGGGTTGTATCTATATCAGCGGGGCGGTCGAGTACGACGACCGCGCCGCGAGCGCGGTGCGCGAGCAGCTGGTGCACAGCGTGAGCATGTGGCGCGAGGCGTTGCTGCGCGCGATCCGCCAGTCGAAGGACGAGGGGCATCTGAAAGCGGAGACTGATCCGCAGCTGATGCTTTTCGAGCTGTACAGCTTTACGCTCGGCCTGCATCACGACGCGCGCTTCCTGCATCTTCCGGAAGCCGTGCAACTGACGCGGGACGCGCTGGAAAAGACGATCGTCTCGTATCAGTTGCCGCGTACGGCCGTCGAAACCGGCGTGTCGCCGGTCGCGAATGGGACGGTCAATCTGACTTCGCAACATACCGACACGCGTTAGCGGCGCCGCCCAAAAGTCACAGGCTGGAGCGGTCAGGCGGCGCGCAACGAGAAGCCTGGAAACCTGGAGAGACTCATGGGACAGTACGCCGCCCCCCTTCGCGACATGCAATTCGTCCTGCACGAGGTGCTGAACGTCGAAGCCGAACTGAAAAGCATGCCCAGCCATGCGGACCTCGACGCCGACACCATCAACCAGGTGCTCGAGGAAGCCGGCAAGTTCTGTTCGGAAGTGGTGTTTCCGCTCAACCAGAGCGGCGATCGCGAAGGCTGCACCTACGAGGGCGACGGCGTCGTGAAGACGCCGTCCGGCTTCAAGGAAGCTTACCGGCAGTATGTGGAGGCCGGCTGGCCGGCACTGGGCTGCGATCCCGAGTACGGCGGCCAGGGCCTGCCCGCGTTCGTCAATAACGCGCTCTACGAGATGCTCAACTCCGCGAATCAGGCCTGGACGATGTACCCAGGCCTGTCGCACGGCGCGTATGAATGCCTGCACGCGCACGGCACGCCGGAGCAGAAATCGGTGTATCTGGCGAAGCTCGTCTCGGGCGTGTGGACCGGCACGATGTGCCTGACCGAACCGCAATGCGGAACGGACCTCGGCATTCTGCGCACGAAGGCCGAGCCGAACGCCGACGGCTCCTACGCCCTCACCGGCACGAAGATCTTCATTTCGAGCGGCGAGCACGACATGGCCGAGAACATCGTCCATCTGGTGCTGGCGCGTCTGCCGGGCGCGCCGACGGGCACCAAGGGCATCTCGCTCTTCATCGTGCCGAAGTTCGTGCCGGATGCGCACGGCGCGCCGGGCGCACGCAACGGCATCAAGTGCGGCTCGATCGAGCACAAGATGGGCATTCACGGCAACGCGACCTGCGTGATGAATCTCGACGGCGCGCATGGCTGGCTCGTCGGAGAAGCAAACAAAGGCTTGAACGCGATGTTCGTGATGATGAACGCCGCGCGTCTGGGTGTCGGCATGCAGGGGCTCGGTCTCACCGAAGTCGCGTATCAGAACTCGCTCGTGTACGCGAGGGAGCGTCTGCAGATGCGCTCGCTGACCGGGCCGAAGGCGCCGGACAAGCCCGCCGATCCGATCATCGTGCATCCCGACGTGCGCCGCATGCTGCTCACGCAAAAGGCCTATGCCGAAGCGGGCCGCGCGTTCAGCTACTGGGCGGCGCTGAACATCGACAAGGAGCTCTCCCATTCGGACGAAGCCGTGCGCCGCGAGGCCGCGGATTTCGTCGCGCTGCTGACGCCGGTCATCAAGGCCTTCCTGACCGACAACGCCTTCGAAGGCACGAACATGGGCATGCAGATCTACGGCGGCCACGGCTTCATTTCCGAGTGGGGCATGGAGCAATACGTGCGAGACGCGCGCATCAACATGATCTACGAGGGCACGAATTCGATCCAGGCGCTGGACCTGCTGGGCCGCAAGATCTTGGGCGACATGGGCGCGAAGCTCAAGCGCTTCGGCAAGCTGGTGGCGGACTTCGTCGAGCAGGAAGGCGTGAAGCCGGAGATGCAGGAGTTCATCAACCCGCTCGCGGATATCGGCGAGAAGGTGCAGAAGCTGACGATGGAAATCGGCATGAAGGCGATGCAGAACCCCGACGAAGTGGGCGCGGCCGCGGTGCCGTATCTGCGCACGGTCGGCCATCTGGTGTTCTCGTACTTCTGGGCGCGCATGGCGCGCGTCGCGCTGGACAACGCCGCATCAGGCGATGCCTTCTACAAGGCCAAGCTCGCCACTGCGCGCTTCTATTTCGCCAAGCTCCTGCCGGAAACGGCTTCGACCATCCGCGCCGCGCGCGCCGGCGCCAAGCCGATGATGGACTACGACGAAGCGCTGTTCTGAGCGAGTCTCACGCACGCTGCGAGATCCATGATGGAACGCGGCGTGCGCCACGCCTTTCATTTCGAAGCAAACCCGTAATCCCGGAGGCTTACCCGTGAGCACCCTCAACATTCGCAAAGTCGCCGTGCTCGGCGCGGGCGTGATGGGCGCGCAGATTGCCGCGCACCTGATCAACGCGCGCGTGCCCGTCCTGCTCTTCGATCTTCCCGCGAAGGAAGGCCCGAAGAACGGCATTGCACTGAAGGCCATCGAGAACCTGAAGAAGCTGTCGCCGGCGCCGTTCGGCATCAAGGAAGACGCGCACTACATCGAGCCGGCGAATTACGACGACGACATCGCCAAGCTCGCCGAATGCGATCTCGTGATCGAGGCGATTGCCGAGCGCATGGACTGGAAGCACGATCTCTACAAGAAGGTGTCGCCGCACATCGCGCCGCACGCGATCTTCGCGAGCAACACCTCGGGCCTGTCGATCACGGCACTGTCGGAGGGCTTTTCGGACGAGCTGAAGGCGCGCTTCTGCGGCGTGCATTTCTTCAATCCGCCGCGCTACATGCATCTGGTTGAACTGATCCCGACCGCGGCGACGCAACCCGTCATTCTCGACCAGCTCGAAACCTTCCTGACGAGCGTGATCGGCAAGGGCGTGGTGCGCGCGAAGGACACGCCCAATTTCATTGCGAACCGCGTCGGCGTGTTTTCGATTCTCGCGGTAATCGCGGAAGCGGAGAAGTTCGGCCTGCGTTTCGACGAAGTCGACGATCTCACCGGCGCGCGTCTGGGCCGCGCCAAGTCGGCGACCTTCCGCACGGCGGATGTCGTCGGGCTCGACACCATGGCGCACGTCATCAAGACGATGCAGGACAACCTGCCGGACGACCCGTTCTTCTCCGTCTACAAGACGCCGCCCGTGCTGGAAGCGCTGGTCAAGAACGGCGCGCTGGGCCAGAAGACGGGCTCGGGTTTCTATCGCAAGGAAGGCAAGTCGATCAAGGTGCTCGATCCGAAGACGGCGCAATACGTCGAGGGCGGCGCAAAGGCCGACGAACTGATCGGCCGCATTCTCAAGCGTCCGCCCGCCGAGCGCTTCAAGCTGCTGCGCGAGACCGACAACAAACAGGCGCAATTCCTGTGGGCGATCTTCCGCGACGTGTTCCACTACATCGCGGTGCATCTGGAATCGATCGCGGACAACGCGCGCGACGTCGATCTCGCCATCCGCTGGGGCTTCGGCTGGAACCAGGGGCCGTTCGAAAGCTGGCAGGCAGCGGGCTGGCAACAGGTCGCGCGCTGGGTGCAGGAAGACATCGACGCGGGCAAGGCGCTCTCGAACGCGCCGCTGCCGGCATGGGTGCTCGACGGTCCCGTCGCGGAGAAGGGCGTGCATTCGGACGAAGGATCGTGGTCGCCCGCTGAACGCCGCTTCGTGCCGCGCTCCACTCTGCCGGTCTACGGCAAGCAGGTGTTCCGCGCGCCGCTGGTCGGCGAGACCGGCGCGGATCCGAAGACCTCCGGCAAGACGCTGTTCGAAACCGAAAGCGTGCGCGCATGGCTCGACCGCGAGCAGGGCGACATCGTGATCGTCTCGTTCAAGACGAAGATGAACACGATCGGGCCGGGTGTGATCGACGGCCTCACGCAGGCCATCGAACTCGCCGAGAAGGAGTATCGCGGCGTGGTGATCTGGCAGCCGACCTCGCTGCAACTCGGCACGCCGGGCGGCCCGTTCTCGGCGGGCGCGAATCTCGAAGAGGCGATGCCCGCGTTCATGATGGGCGGCGCCAAGGGCATCGAGCCATTCGTCGCGAAGTTCCAGCAAGGGATGCTGCGCGTGAAGTACGCGAACGTGCCGGTCGTGTCGGCCGTGTCCGGTCTCGCGCTGGGCGGCGGCTGCGAGCTGCTGTTGCAGTCGGCGAAGCGCGTGGCGCACGTCGAAAGCTATATCGGGCTGGTTGAAGTGGGCGTCGGCCTGGTGCCGGCGGGCGGCGGCCTGAAGGAAGCGGCGTTGCGCGCGGCGGAGGCAGCGGCCGCCGTCAATGCCACCAGCGACCTGCTCAAGTTCCTGCAGAAGCCGTTCGAGAACGCGGCGATGGCGAAAGTCTCGTCCTCCGCCTTCGATGCCCGCGCGATGGGCTACCTGAAGCCCACCGACACCATCGTCTTCAACGTCCACGAACTGCTCGACATCGCGAAGAACGAAGCGCGCGCGTTGAGCGATGCCGGCTACCGGCCGCCGCTGCGCGTGAAGCAGGTGCCGGTGGCGGGCCGCTCGGCGATCGCGACGATCAAGGCGTCGCTCGTCAACATGCGCGACGGCCGCTTCATCAGCGACCACGACTATCTGATCGCGAGCCGCATCGCGGAAGCGGTGTGCGGCGGGGAAGTGGAGGCGGGCAGTCTCGTCGACGAGGAATGGCTCCTCGCGCTGGAGCGCCGCGCCTTCGTCGAGCTGCTCGGCACGCAGAAGACGCAGGAGCGGATCATGGGCATGTTGCAGACCGGCAAGCCGGTCCGCAACTGACGCGCGCGACATAGCGACATACAGGAGCTGCACACAATGAGCAAACAACTGCAAGACGCATACATCGTCGCCGCGAGCCGCACGCCGATCGGCAAGGCGCCGCGCGGCGTGTTCAGGAACACGCGCCCGGACGAGTTGCTGGTCCACGCGATCAGGAACGCCGTCGCGCAAGCGCCCGGACTCGACACCAGCGTGATCGAGGACGCCATCATCGGTTGCGCGATTCCCGAGGCCGAGCAGGGCCTCAACGTGGCGCGCATGGGCGCGTTGCTGGCGGGCCTGCCGAACACGGTCGGCGGCGTCACGGTGAACCGCTTCTGCGCGTCGGGCCTGACGGCGCTCGCCATGGCAGCCGACCGCATTCGTGTCGGCGAGGCCGATGCGATGATCGCGGGCGGTTGCGAATCGATGAGCATGGTGCCGATGATGGGCAACAAGCCTTCGCTGTCGCCGCATATCTTCGAGCGCAATGAGGACGTCGGCATCGCGTACGGCATGGGCCTGACGGCGGAGAAGGTCGCGGAGCGCTGGAAGGTGAGCCGCGAGGCGCAGGACGCGTTCGCGGCGGAGTCGCATCGGCGCGCGCTGGCCGCGCAGCAGGCAGGCGAATTCGCCGACGAGATCGCCGCCTATACGCTCAACGAGCGCTTTCCGGATCTCGCCTCGGGTCAGGTGCGCACCAACACGCGCGAGATCGCCCTCGACGAAGGTCCGCGTGCCGAGACCTCGGTGGAAGGACTCGGCAAGCTGCGTCCCGTGTTCGCCAATAAAGGCTCGGTCACGGCCGGCAACAGTTCGCAGACGTCGGACGGCGCGGGCGCGTTGATCGTCGTGTCGGAGAAGATCCTGAAGCAGTTCAACCTGACGCCGCTGGCGCGCTTCGTCAGCTTCGCCGTGCGCGGCGTGCCGCCGGAGATCATGGGCATCGGGCCGAAGGAAGCGATTCCGGCCGCGCTGAAGGCCGCGGGCCTGAAGCAGGACGATCTCGACTGGATCGAGCTGAACGAGGCCTTCGCGGCGCAGGCGCTCGCGGTGATCGGCGATCTCGGTCTCGATACCGCGAAAGTCAATCCGCTCGGCGGCGCGATCGCGCTGGGCCATCCGCTCGGCGCGACCGGCGCAATTCGCGCGGCGACCGTCGTGCACGGCCTGCGCCGGCGCAACCTGAAGTACGGCATGGTGACGATGTGCGTCGGCACCGGCATGGGCGCGGCGGGGATCATCGAACGGCTTTGACGCGAACGGTGCGCGAGCCGGCGTTCTGCAACGGCTCGCGCGCCGGTACAAGGAGGCAGCGCATGGAGATTCAGATCGAACGCGCGGACGGCGTGCTGAGCATCGTGCTCAATCGTCCGGACAAGAAGAACGCGATCACCGCGCCGATGTATCAGGAAATGGCCGACGGCCTGTACGAAGCCGAGATGGACCCGACCGTGCGCGCGGCGCTGATTCGCGCGAACGGCGGCGTCTTCAGCGCGGGCAACGATCTCGACGACTTCCTGAACGATCCGCCCAAGGGCCTCGATGCGCCCGTGTTTCAGTTCCTGCGGCGTCTGAGCGGCTTTCCCAAGCCGCTGGTTGCGGCGGTGGGCGGCACGGCGGTGGGCATCGGCACGACGATGCTGCTGCATTGCGATCTCGTCTACGCCAGTCCGGACGCGAAGTTCTCGCTGCCGTTCGCGCAGCTCGGCTTGTGTCCGGAAGCGGCGTCGAGCCTGCTGTTGCCACGTGTGGCGGGTTATCAGCGCGCGGCGGAAAAGCTGCTGCTGGGCGAGGCGTTCGACGTGAACGAGGCGATCGCCATGGGCTTCGTGAACGGCGCGCTCGATGCCGCGCAACTCGATTCCTACGCCTTCGAAAAGGCTCGGCGGCTCGCGTTGCTGCCGGCGTCGTCGCTGCGTGTGACCAAGTCGCTGATGAAGGGTGCGCAGTCCGGCGAAGTGACCGCGCGCATGGCGGACGAGGCCGCGCACTTCGCCCGCATGCTGGCTGCGCCCGAGGCACGCGAGGCCTTCCAGGCGTTCTTCGAGAAGCGCAAGCCGGACTTCAGCAAGTTCGAGTGAGCCGTTTCACTCGACGTCGTATTCGACGAAGCTGTTCTCGCGCGCGAAGCTGACGAGCCGCAAGCCCGCCTGTTTCGCGATGGCGATGGCCAGTGACGTTGGCGCGGAGATGGTCGCGATCATCGGCACGCCGACGCGCGCCGACTTGCGTACGAGCTCGTAGCTCGCGCGGCTCGACAGGAACACGAAGCCTTGCGTCGTGTCCTGACGTTGCAGGACCAGATGGCCGATGAGCTTGTCGAGCGCGTTGTGACGGCCGACGTCCTCGAACGCGCAGCGGATCGCGCCCGTTTCATCGCACCACGCGGCGGCGTGCAGGCCGCCCGTCAGCTTCGACAGCACCTGATGCGCGGACAGGTCGCGCGCCGCGCGTTCGATGGCATCCGGCGCGAGACGCGCGAGAAAACCAGTGTCCGGCACGCGTTCGGGCTGCAGATCCAGCAACTCGATGCTTTCGATCCCGCACACGCCGCAGCCGGTCCGGCCGGCCATGGCGCGGCGCTTGTCCTTCAGCGCCATGAACGACTGCTGCACTACTTGCAGCTGCACTTCGGCATGCGGCAGCACGTCGCCGTGATCGTGAAACGTGACTTCGATGTCGTGAATGTCGCTGCCGCGTTCGATGATGCCCTCGGTCAGCGAGAATCCCACGGCGAACGCTTCGAGATCGCGCGGGGTACACATCATGACCGCGTGCGAGATGCCGTTGTACACCAGCGCGACCGGCCATTCCTGGCCGACCTGATCGGCCGCCACCGAGCTTGCGCCCGCGCGATGCCTGCGCACCGGACGCTTGACGAAGCCAGGTTGATCGTCGGTTTCGAGTTGACTCACTTTTACTGCTCCTGACCACTTCTTCGAGTAAAGTCGGGTATGCGACTTGCTGCTTCATTGTGCTGTGCGCGCGTTTTAAACATGTGCCCAGCGGCTCGTTTGCAACGGTTCCAGCCAGATCCAAGGCCCTACAATAACTTAAGGCGGCACTGCGCGTCGCGCACGCCCTCAATCCAACGAGGCTTGTTATGGGACTTTATGACGCCGCGCGACTCTTTGGATTCGAAGTCGAATCTTCAGAGAATCTGCGCTTCATTCCGCTTGCCGTGCGCTTCAATCTCGATCGCTTCGGCATGCGCATCACGCTCGACGAGTGGCAGCAGCTTCCGTATGACGATCGCGTATTGCTTGCGCGCTTTCCCATCGAAGACGAAGCCGAAGTCGAGAAGAACTTCGACCTCGCGCTCGAAGAGATGATGAAGACGCATGCGAACACCGCACCCGAGAAGATCGAGCGCGATCCGGATCCGGTCTGGGCTCACGCCGATGCCGTGCCCGAGACCGTCATCCGTCAAAGCAGCCTGTGCGGCGTGAGCGCGCCGAGTCTTTCCCATTGGGGCAAACTCGACCGTTTCCAGCGCTACGCGCTGGCGAAACTCTCGCGCAACACGGACAAGGTCAATCACGACTTCCTGCCGGCCATGCGCGAGTTCGGCCTCCTGGAATGACGAGCAGTGCTCGCAAACGTTTTGCTGACGCATTGATCATATTATTCGGCAACAAGCCCTAAATACGGGGCTGTTGCTGCCGATATTGGGCGTTATCCAATAGTCGCGATGTGAGCGTTTCTCACAACGCGCAACCGCGTGGGCGCGTCTCTTCGAGCCGCGTCCGACGCGCACCAAAGGGATACGCCCGCCGCATGACTCGTTTCCTCTCCAGGGGTTTGCTCGTCAACATCGCCGTGGTGCTGGCCGCGCTCGGCGCAAACGCTTTCGTCGCCTGCGAGCGCATTGGCGGACTGCGCGAAAGCGATGCGCGCACCCTGCGCTCGATGAGCCTCATGCGCGATCTGGGCGCCTACCGCAGCACGCTCGGCGAGGCGCTGCCCGAGCTCAGCCGCTTCGAGGCCACCGGCGTGGCCGAGACCGAAGCGCGGCACCTGGAGCGCGAAGCCCACCTCGATGCGCTCGAAAGCGGCCTGCGCGCGCAGCTCTCGATCGAGCCCGGCATGAGCGGCGCATTCGAGGCGCTCGCCACGCGCGCCTCCATGTTGCGGCGCGACGCCAATCAGGCGTTCGAACACGCCCGTCATGCACCGCCCGACGCTTCCCGCGCCTGGGCCGACGCCGCCTTCGTGACGCTCGGCGAAGACCAGCAGGCGGTGGATGAAGAACTGTCGGCGGTGCGCACGAGAATCGACAACGCGACCATTGCGGCGCTCGACGAATCCGCGCAGGCCTCCAGCGGCGCGATGCTGCTGCTGATCTTCACGATGCTCGCCGGCAGCGCGGTGCTCATCTATCTGTTCGCCAGCAACGAGCGCCAGTCGCGCGAGAAGCTCGGCATCGAGCGGGCGCGGCAGCGCAGCAACGAGCGCTTCCGCAGCCTGTTCGAGGCGCATCCGGTGCCGATGTGGATCGTCGATCGCGAGACCATGCGTTTCATCGCGGTTAATCCGGCGGCGCTCGCCCACTTCGGCTTCGATGAACCCGCGTTCCTCGGCATGACGCTGCGCGACCTGCATCACGCCGACGACTTCGACAGCTTCGCCGCCCGGCTCGCGCGCAGTGCGGGCGAGACCGGCGAGCGGGCGAATGCGGGACAGGCCTCGGCGGGCGTATGGCGCTATCGGCGCAAGGACGGTTCGATCGTCGCCGCCGATGTCTCGCATCACTCGCTCGTATATTCGAACCGGCCCGGCATCTTCATGCTGGCCAACGACGTGACCGACCGCATCAACGCGGAAGCCGAGGCGCGCCGTTCGAACGAGATGCTCGAAGCCGTCATCGACAACATTCCGCAGCGCGTGTTCTGGAAGGATCGCGACCTGCGCTATCTCGGCTGCAACAACGCCTTCGCGCGCGACGCGGGCCTGGCGTACAACGAGCAGGTCATCGGCAAGACGGATTACGAATTGCCGTGGGGCGCGCTTGCGGATGTCGTGCGCGCCGACGATGAAGAAGTCATCGTCACGACCGTGCCCAAGATGCACTTCGAGCGCGACATCGTGATCGGCGAGCAACTGCGCACGCTCGTCACCAGCAAGCTGCCGCTGCTCGACGGCGAAGGGCAGACCATCGGCGTGCTCGGCTCGTATCACGACGTCACCGACCACAAGCGCGCCGAACTGGCGCTGCGCCTGCAAAGCCGCGCGCTCGACGCCAGCGTCAACGCCATCCTGATCACGGGCGTGGTGGACGGCGCGAATGTCATCGAGTATGCGAATCCGGCGTTCAAGCGCATCACCGGCTATGACCCGAGCGAGGTCATCGGCCAGGACTGCCGTTTCCTGCATGGTCCGGACGGCGAGCAGGACGGCCTCACGGCGATCCGCCGCGCGCTCGATGTCAACCTCGAAGCGAGCGTCGTGGTGCGCAACTATCGCAAGGACGGCGCGCTGTTCTGGAACCAGCTGTTCGTCGCGCCCGTGCCGAATGCGCAGGGACTGACGACGCATCACATCGGCATCATCAACGACGTGACCGACCTGATGCGCTATCAGGAAGAGCTCGAATACCAGGCGAACTACGACACGCTCACGCGCCTGCCGAACCGCAATTTGCTGAAGGACCGCCTGCAGCACGCGATCGAAGCGGCGCGGCGGCGCGAGACCAAGATCGCAGTCGTGTTCATGGACCTCGACGGCTTCAAGAACGTCAACGACAGCCTGGGCCACAGCGTCGGCGACCGCCTGCTCGCGGTGATCGCGGAACGGCTCGCCCGCACGGCGCGCACCAGCGACACGGTGGCGCGCCATGGCGGCGACGAGTTCGTGATCGTGCTGCCCGACCTGACCGACGAAGCCGGCCTGATTGCGTGGATGGAGCGTACGCGCGCGGCCATCTCGGAGCCGGTGTGGATCGACGACACCGAGCTGTACGTGGGTTGCAGCATGGGTGCGAGTCTCTATCCGCAGGACGGCGACGACGCCGAGACCGTGATGAAGAAGGCCGACCTCGCGATGTACCGTGCGAAGGACATGGGCCGCAACACCTATCAGTTCTATCAGCCGGAGATGAACGCGAGCGTCGGCGCGCGCATGAATCTCGAACGCCGTCTGCGGCGTGCGCTGCGCGACGGCGAGTTCCTGCTGCACTATCAGCCGCAGGTGGACATGACGACGCGCCAGATTGTCGGCATCGAGGCGCTCGTGCGCTGGCACGACCCGGAACAGGGGCTGGTGTCGCCGGCGTCGTTCATTCCGGTCGCGGAAGAGAGCGGCTTGATCGGGCCGCTGTCGGAGTGGGTGCTGCGCGAGGCGTGCCGCCAGAACAAGGCCTGGCAGGACGCCGGCCTGCCGGCCGCGCGCGTGTCGGTGAATCTGTCGGCGCGCCATTTCCAGCAACGCGACATCGCGCGGCTGGTCACGTCCGTGCTGGATGAAACCGGACTGGAACCGCGCTATCTCGAACTCGAACTCACCGAAAGCGCGATCATGCGCAACGCCGAGGAAGCGATCACGATGCTGTCCGAGCTATCCGCGCTCGGGATCGGCATTGCCATCGACGACTTCGGCACCGGCTATTCGAGCCTGTCCTATCTGAAGCGCTTCCCGGTGCACCGGCTGAAGATCGACCGCTCGTTCGTCGCGGACATCGGCGCGTCGAGCGACGACGAAACCATCACCTCGGCGATCATCGCGCTCGCGCATTCGCTGGAGTTGCAGGTGATCGCGGAAGGCGTCGAAACCTCCGCGCAACACGAGTTCCTGCGCGCCCGCGACTGCGACGAAATGCAGGGCTTCTTCTTCTCGCGCCCGATGCCGCACGAAGCGATTCCGGGCCTCTTGCAACAGGGCGTGCTGCCGAACTGAGGCGCGTCAGTCGAGCGGCGGCAGGACGCGCGGACGGCGGTCGCGGTCGGTCGCGACGTAGGTGAGCGTCGCCTCCGTTACCTTGACGACCTCTTCGGCGAGGCTCATGCGCTGCGCATAGACCTCGACCGATACGGTGACCGACGTGTTGCCGGTCTTCACGATGTCGGCATAGAAGCTAAGCAGGTCGCCGACGAATACCGGATGCTTGAAGAGGAACGAATTCACCGCCACGGTCGCGACGCGTCCGTTGGCGCGGCGGCTCGCGGGAATGGAGCCGGCGATGTCCACCTGCGCCATGATCCAGCCGCCGAACACGTCGCCGTGGACGTTGGCGTCGGCGGGCTGCGGCACGACGCGCAGCGCGACCTGCTTCTGGGGAAGATTGGATTGGTCGGTCATGGCAGGTTTCCGGTTGGCGAGGGAGGAGCGGCGGCCGGCGCAAGCGGCCCCTTGGGCCTTCTGCGACAATGCCGTTAGACGGATGCGCTTCCGGCCGCGCGGCAACTTGCAGCGGCGCCGGGCGCTTGCCATAAATTGTACGGGAAAGCCTGCGCGAGACCGGCTCCCGCCCCGCCGACCGATGCGTTACCCGGCGCCGCATTCCGGCTGGAAGCGGCGCGCTTGCCCCACGATACTCATGCGCCGCACGTCCAACCGAGAGCCCGGGCCCGCGCCCCAGGGCCCGCGCAACGACTGGCAGACGATCCGTTCGCTGCTGCCTTATCTCACCACGTACAAATGGCGCGTCGCGTTCGCGCTGACCTGCCTGATCGGCGCGAAGGTCGCGAACCTGGGCGTGCCGATCGTGATGAAGAAGATCGTCGATGGCCTGTCTTCCGTGCAGCATCTGACCGCGCTCGGCCGCGCGACGGATGCGCCGGGGATCGTGCTGATCGGCGGCATCGGGCTGCTGGTGGTCGCCTATGCGGCCGCGCGGCTCTCCACCTCGCTGTTCACCGAACTGCGCGAACTGCTGTTCGCCAAGGTCACCGAAAGCGCCGTGCGGCAACTCGCGCTGCGCGTGTTCCGGCATCTGCATTCGCTGTCGCTGCGCTTTCACCTGGAGCGGCAGACGGGCGGCATGTCGCGCGACATCGAGCGCGGCACGCGCGGCATCCAGCAACTCGTTTCCTATTCGCTGTACAGCATCCTGCCGACGCTCGTCGAAGTCGGCCTCGTGCTGGCGTTCTTCGTGACCAAGTACGAAGCGTATTACGCGATCGTCACGGGGATCGCGCTGGTGACGTACATCGTCTTCACCGTGAAGGTGACGGAGTGGCGCACGCATTACCGCCGCACGATGAACGATCTCGATTCGAAGGCGAATTCGCGCGCGATCGATTCGCTGCTCAACTACGAGACCGTCAAGTACTTCGGCAACGAAGAATGGGAAACGCGCCGCTACGACGAGAATCTGCAGCGCTATCGCGCGGCCGCGATCAAGTCGCAGCGCTCGCTGTCGATGCTCAACTTCGGCCAGCAGACGATCATCGGCGTCGGGCTCGTGTTCATCCTGTGGCGCGCGACGCAGGGCGTGATGGCCGGCCGCCTGACGCTCGGCGATCTCGTGCTGATCAACACCTTCATGTTGCAGCTGTATATACCGCTCAATTTCCTGGGTGTCGTGTATCGCGAGCTCAAGCAGGCGCTGACCGACATGGACCGCATGTTCACGCTGCTCGGCGCGGGCCGGGAAGTGCCCGACGCGCCGGATGCGCAAGCGCTCGCGGTGCGCGGCGGCGAAGTGCGCTTCGAGCACGTGAGCTTCGCCTATGAACGCGCGCGGACCATCCTGCATGACGTCGATTTCACGATTGCCGCCGGCACCACGACCGCGGTGGTCGGGCACAGCGGCTCGGGGAAGTCGACGCTCGGACGCCTGCTGTTCCGCTTTTACGATCTCGAGCGCGAGCAGGGCGGCGCCATCCGCATCGACGGACAGGACATTCGCGACGTCACACAGGACTCGCTGCGCGCGGCGATCGGCATCGTGCCGCAGGACACGGTGCTGTTCAACGATTCGATCTATTACAACATCGCGTACGGCCGTCCTTCCGCGAGCCGCGACGAAGTGATCGCGGCGGCGCGTGCGGCGCATATCCACGATTTCATCGAGGCCTTGCCGGCGGGTTATGACACGCCGGTCGGCGAACGCGGGCTGAAGCTCTCGGGCGGCGAGAAGCAGCGTGTCGCCATTGCGCGCACGCTGCTCAAGAACCCGCCGATCCTGATTTTCGATGAAGCCACGTCGGCGCTCGATTCGAAGTCCGAGCGCGCCATCCAGCGCGAACTGGATTCGATTGCGCGGGAGCGGACCACGCTGATCATTGCGCATCGGCTGTCGACGGTGGTGCATGCTCAGCAGATCATCGTGATGGATCATGGGCGCATCGTGGAACGCGGCACGTTCGCCGAGTTGCTCGATGCGGGTGGTCTGTTCGCGCAGATGTGGGCGTTGCAGCAGCAGAAGACCGGAGAAGCGGCGGCGGATCAGCGCGATGCGGCGAGGGTTTGAAGATCGCGCTGAGCAGCGGGCCTGCGTCGCCCGTGTGTCGATAAAATGCGTGTTTTGCCGCCACAGGCGCATTGCGCGCACGACGAAGCATGGAACTCAAATGGCTCGAAGACTTCGTTTCGCTCGCGGAGACGCGCAGCTTCAGCCGCTCCGCTGAATTACGGCATATCACGCAACCCGCCTTCTCACGCCGCATCCAGGCGCTCGAAGCGTGGCTCGGCACCGAACTGATCGATCGGTCCGTCTATCCGACGCGCCTCACGCAGGCCGGCCAGGTCTTCTACGAGCAGGCGCTCGCGATGCTCTCGCAGTTCCACGAGGCGCGCACGCTGTTGCGCGGGCAGGGCGGCGTGCCGGCGGCGACCATCGAGTTCGCCGTGCCGCATACCTTGTCGCTGACCTACTTTCCGCGCTGGCTGGAGCATATCGAAGCGCGTCTCGGGCGGATCCGCACCCGCCTGCGCGCGCTCAACGTGCACGACGCGGTGCTGTCCCTGGTGGAAGGCGGCTGCGATCTGGTGATGGGCTATCACCATCCCAGCCATCCGGTCGCGCTCGATCCCGCGCGTTACGACATGCTCACGCTCGGCACCGAACCGATCAGCCCGTTCTCCGCGGTGACGAAAGGTGGCCGCGCGCGCTTCACGCTGCCGGCGTCCGCCGAATCGCCGGTGCCGTATCTGTCGTACACGCCGAACGCGTACCTCGGCCGCATGACCGAGACGATCATCGCGACCTCGCCGGTACGCCTCTATCTCGACAAGGTCTATGAAACCGACATGGCCGAAGGACTGAAGGCGATGGCGATCGCGGGCCACGGCATTGCCTTCCTGCCACACAGCGCCGTGGAGGATGCGGTGGAGGAGGGCCGCCTCATCCGTCTCGACCGGGGCACGCGCGGCATGCCGGCCGGCCAGTTCACGCTGACCATGGACATCCGGCTGTATCGCGACAAGCTGGCATCGATGGGCGAGGAACCGCGCCAGGCATTGATGCGTGCGCTATGGGACGCGGTCAACGAGGAGCTGCTCAAGGCGGCTGAAACCGCCGCCACGTAAGGCTTTCGAACGTTATGCACAAAACGCATGACGGGATAAAAATCCGGCATTGGATTTGCAGAGGCCGTTTTTCGACAATGGCTGCATTCCTTCACCGCTGGAGCATCAATGTCTTCGTCGAACGCGCAAACGCCGGACGCCAAACATGCCATCCCGTCGTACCTCAATGCCGATGATCTCGGTCCTTGGGGAAACTATCTGAAGCAGGTTGATCGCGTCGCTCCCTATCTCGGTTCTCTCTCCCGCTGGCTCGAAACCCTCAAGCGTCCCAAGCGCATCCTCGTCGTCGACTGCCCGATCGAACTCGATAACGGCACCGTCGCGCACTTCGAAGGCTATCGTGTGCAACACAACACGTCGCGCGGTCCCGGCAAGGGCGGCGTGCGTTACCACCAGGACGTGACGCTCTCGGAAGTCATGGCGCTGTCCGCGTGGATGTCGGTGAAGAACGCTGCCGTGAACGTGCCGTACGGCGGCGCGAAGGGCGGCATCCGCGTGGATCCGCGCACGCTGTCGCGCGGCGAACTCGAACGGCTGACGCGCCGCTACACCAGCGAGATCGGCATCATCATCGGGCCGAACACGGACATCCCCGCGCCCGACGTGAACACCAACGAGCAGATCATGGCTTGGATGATGGACACCTACTCCATGAACCAGGGGCAGACGGCCACCGGCGTCGTCACCGGCAAGCCGATCTCGCTCGGCGGCTCGCTCGGCCGCCGGGAAGCCACCGGACGCGGTGTGTTCGTGGTCGGCAGCGAAGCGGCGCGGCGCATCGGCATGGAGATCGAAGGCGCGCGCATCGCGGTGCAGGGCTTCGGCAATGTCGGCGGCATCGCGGCCAAGCTGTTCCAGGAAGCGGGCGCGCGCGTGATCGCCGTGCAGGATCACACCGGCACGCTGCATAACTCGAAGGGCATCGATACCGTCGCGCTGCTCGAGCACGTCGCGCAGAACGGCGGCGTAGGCGGCTTCGCAGGCGCGGACCCGGTGCAGGCCGACGAATTCTGGATGATCGAGAGCGACATCCTGATCCCGGCGGCGCTCGAGAACCAGATCACCGAGAAGAACGCCGGCAAGATCCGCACGAAGATCGTCGTGGAAGGCGCGAACGGCCCGACGACCACCGCGGCGGACGACATCCTGACCGACAAGGGCATCCTCGTGATCCCCGACGTGATCGCCAACGCGGGCGGCGTGACTGTGTCGTACTTCGAGTGGGTGCAGGACTTCTCGAGCTTCTTCTGGACCGAGGACGAGATCAACCAGCGTCTGGAGCGCGTGATGCGCGAAGCCTTCGCCGGCGTGTGGCAGGTGGCGAGCGAGCATCAGGTGTCGGTGCGCACGGCGGCGTTCATCGTCGCGTGCTCGCGGATCCTCCAGGCGCGCGAGATGCGCGGCCTGTATCCCTGATCTGCTACGCGGTCCACGGGTGAGCGGTCTGCAGGAGGCGGACCAGCGTTTCGCTCACTGATTCATGCGTGCGGCATTCGTCAGAATGCCGCACGCATTTGCATGAAAACTACAGGCGGGCGCGGCAGATGTAACACGCCATGCGTTAGTCAAAAAACGCCAGTAACATGCGCCGTCGCAATCGGGCGGCCATCCGTCTTAAAAATAAGACGGAGTGGGTTAACAATCATTCTTTCAGAATAATTACCCTGCTAAACTTGGCCCGGTTTTTCGCCACAGGAGATCGAACACATGAAGATTAAAAAGGCTGCGCTGCTGGTTGCCGCGCTCGGTTTCATCGCAACGGGCGCCTACGCGCAAGATGCCGGCACGCTGAAGAAGATCAAGGACACGGGTGTCATCTCGCTGGGGCATCGCGAATCGTCCATTCCGTTCTCGTACTACGACGACAAGCAGCAAGTCGTCGGCTATTCCCACGAATTCGCCCTCAAGGTGGTCGAAGCCGTCAAGACGAAGCTCGGCATGTCCGAGCTGAAGGTCAAGCTGACGCCGATCACCTCGCAGAACCGCATTCCGCTCGTGCAGAACGGCACGGTGGACATCGAGTGCGGCTCGACCACGAACAACGCCGAACGCCAGCAGCAAGTGGCCTTCTCGAACACGATCTTCGTGATCGGCACGCGTCTCATGACCAAGAAGGATTCGGGCGTGAAGGACTGGGCCGACCTGAAGGGCAAGACTGTCGTGACGACCGCCGGCACCACGTCCGAACGCCTGCTTCGCAAGATGAACCAGGACAAGAACATGGGCATGAACATCATCAGCGCGAAGGATCACGGCGAGTCGTTCCTGACGCTGTCGACCGGCCGCGCGGTGGCCTTCATGATGGACGATGCGCTGCTCGCCGGCGAACGCGCCAAGTCGAACAACCCGGGCGATTTCGTGATCGTCGGTGCGCCGCAATCGCATGAAGCGTACGGCTGCATGATCCGCAAGAACGATCCGGAGTTCAAGAAGGTCGTGGACGACGCCATCGCCAAGGTCGAAACCTCGGGCGACGCCGACAAGATCTACAAGAAGTGGTTCGAAAGCCCGATCCCGCCGAAGGGCCTCAACCTGAACTTCCCGGAAAGTGATGACATCAAGGCTCTCTACAAGAGCCCGAATGACAAGGCAATCGACTAAACGGTTCGAGTTTGGAGCGAACGAGACGGAAGGAGCTTGCTTCTTCCGTTTCTTTTTGGAGTGAGTCCATGTCTTATCACTGGAACTGGGGCGTACTGCTGAGCCCCGTTTCGACCGGCGAGCCCACGACCTATCTCGGCTGGCTGATCTCCGGCTTCTGGGTGACGATTACCGTGTCGCTCGCCGCCTGGGTGATCGCGCTGGTGGTCGGCTCGCTGTTCGGCATTCTGCGCACGGTCCCGAACCGCACGCTGGCGGCCATCGGCACTGTTTATGTCGCGATCTTCCGCAATATCCCGCTGATCGTGCAGTTCTTCGTCTGGTATCTCGTGATTCCGGAACTGCTGCCCGTGTCCTGGGGCAACTGGTTCAAGCAACTGCCGCCGTCGGCGCAGTTCTTTTCATCGTCGATCATCTGTCTCGGGCTCTTCACCGGCGCGCGCGTGTGCGAACAGGTGCGCTCGGGCATCAACGCGTTGCCGCGCGGCCAGCGCAACGCAGGCCTCGCGATGGGCTTCACCGAATGGCAGACCTACCGCTACGTGCTGATGCCGGTCGCGTACCGCATCATCGTGCCGCCGCTCACGTCGGAGTTCCTCAACGTGTTCAAGAACTCGGCGGTGGCCTCGACCATCGGTCTGCTCGATCTCTCCGCGCAGGCGCGCCAGCTCGTCGACTACACGGCGCAGACGTATGAGTCGTTCATCGCGGTGACGATCGCCTACATGCTCATCAACCTGATCGTGATGCAGCTGATGCGCTGGCTCGAAGCCAGAACGCGCCTGCCCGGCTACATCGGAGGCAAGTAATGCATTACAACTGGAGTGACATCCTCGCGTCCTGGCCGACGCTGATGACCGGCGCGAAGATCACGCTGCAGATCACGGTGCTGGCGATCGTGATCGGGATCATCTGGGGCACGGTGCTCGCGCTGTTCCGGCTCTCGGGCGTGAAACCGCTGCAATGGTTCGCGAGCGCCTACGTCACGCTGTTCCGCTCGATCCCGCTCGTGATGGTGCTGCTGTGGTTCTTCCTGATCGTGCCGCAGTTGCTGCAGAACGTGCTCGGGTTGTCGGCGGATATCGACATCCGCCTCGCCTCGGCGATGGTCGCGTTCTCGCTGTTCGAAGCCGCGTACTATTCGGAAATCATTCGCGCCGGCATCCAGGCGGTGCCGCGCGGCCAGGTGAACGCCGCGTTCGCGCTCGGCATGACCTACGGCCAGGCCATGAAGCTGGTGGTGCTGCCGCAGGCCTTCCGCGCGATGGTCCCGCTGCTGCTTACCCAGGCCATCGTCCTGTTCCAGGATACGTCGCTCGTGTACGTCATCAGCCTCGCGGACTTCTTCCGCACGGCCACGAACATCGGGGACCGCGACGGCACGTCCGTCGAAATGATCCTGTTCGCGGGCGCCTGCTACTTCGTGATTTGCGTGGTGGCGTCGGCCCTCGTCAAAAGTCTTCAGAAAAAGGTCGCAAGATGATCTCTATCAAGAATGTTTCCAAGTGGTACGGGCAGTTTCAGGTGCTGACGGACTGCACCACCGAAGTGAAGAAGGGCGAAGTGGTCGTGGTGTGCGGTCCGTCGGGCTCGGGCAAGTCGACGCTCATCAAGACGGTCAACGGTCTCGAACCGTTCCAGAAGGGCGAGATCACGATCAACGGCCAGTCGCTCACCGACAAGAAGACCAATCTGTCGAAGCTGCGCTCGAAGGTCGGCATGGTGTTCCAGCATTTCGAGCTGTTCCCGCACCTGACCATCACGCAGAACCTGACGCTTGCGCAGGTCAAGGTGCTCGGCCGCTCGAACGAGGAAGCGACGCAGAAGGGGCTGAAGCTGCTGGACCGCGTGGGTCTGCGGGCGCATGCGGACAAGTTTCCGGGCCAGTTGTCGGGCGGTCAGCAGCAGCGCGTGGCGATTGCACGCGCGCTGTCGATGGACCCGATTGCGATGCTCTTCGACGAACCCACCTCCGCGCTCGATCCGGAGATGATCAACGAAGTGCTGGACGTGATGGTCGAACTCGCGCAGGAAGGCATGACCATGATGTGCGTGACGCACGAAATGGGCTTTGCGAAGAAGGTGGCGAACCGCGTGATCTTCATGGATCGCGGGTTGATCGTCGAGGACGACCAGAAGGAAGCGTTCTTCGCGAATCCGAAGTCGGACCGCGCGAAAGACTTCCTCGCGAAGATCCTGCATTGAGCTTGACCGCGTAATGATGAAAACGGCGCTCTCGAAGCGCCGTTTTTTATCTCACTCGATCCCGAGTTCCGATTCGACCGTGGCCGTGCTGCGCATCTCCTCGATCTGCAGCGCCGAGCCGACGCAGGCTTTCGCAAGCGGCTCGGCGGCCTTCTTCGCGACCGCCTCCGGCACCGGCACGTTCACCGTGCGCGCCAGCGCGCCGCACTGGAACATCGCGAGATCCCCGGGGGCGAAGCGGGTCCAGATTTCGTCGTCGGTGAGCGGGGACGTGGCGATCACCGCCACGCGATCTTCCGGCGTCGTGTACTTGGCGAAGTCGATGGACATGTCGGCGTCGATCAGATGCGCCGTCGAGAACGGCCAGCTGCGCACCAGATAGTACAAATGGGTGGAGCAGTGCGAGAACAGCGCCTGGCCGTTCGACATCAGGAAGTTGAACACGCCGTATTGCGTGATGTCGCGCGTGAGTTCGGCGAGGGCGTCGAACAGTTCGTCGAGCGGCGGCTGCGAGCAGGGGAATTGGCGGCGCAGGCCTTGCAGCAGCGCGCAGAAAGCGAGTTCGCTATCCGTGGTGCCGACCGGCTGATAGACGCCGGTCAGTTCCGGTGCATGGCCTTTCAGGTCGCCGTTGTGCGCGAAGATCCAGTGGCGGCCCCACAGTTCGCGCATGAACGGATGGCAGTTCTCCAGCAGGATGTGCCCTTGCGTCGCCTTGCGGATGTGGGCGATGGTGTTCTTCGACTTGATCGGATAGCGCTTGACCATGTCCGCCAGAGGCGAACTGGCCGATGACTGATGGTCGATGAACAGCCGGCAGGCCTTGTCCTCGAAGAATGCGATGCCCCAGCCGTCGGCGTGATGATCGGTTACGCCGCCGCGCGCTGCAAACCCGGTGAACGAGAACGTCACGTCCGTGGGTTCGGCGCAATTCATTCCGAGAAGTTGGCACATGTCGCTGAGGCAGGCGGGCGGTCGCCCTGAACGGGTTGTTACAATACGTCCGACAAGCATATCACCGAGGCAAGCGCGAAAAAATCGCCCAACCGCTCATAACCGCGCGCGTTGTGCAATTTCCACGGCGGATTTTTCCTGTGCTCGGGTGGCTTGCGCCATTCCAACGTTCCCCGTCATCTCGCCATGTCCGCTACCTCTTCCTCGCCTCAGTCGCTCACCCTCGCGCGCCCCGACGATTGGCACCTGCACGTGCGCGACGGCGCCACCCTCGCAGCCGTGCTGCCGCACACGGCAAGGCAGTTCGGCCGCGCGATCATCATGCCGAACCTGAAGCCGCCGGTCACCACGACCGAACTGGCGAGCGCTTACCGCGAACGCATTCTGGCGGCGCTGCCGAAAGAAGGCGCCGGTGCGCGTTTCGAGCCGCTGATGACGCTCTATCTCACCGACAACACACCGCCCGACGAAATCCGCCGCGCAAAGGCGAGCGGCTTCGTGCATGGCGTCAAGCTGTATCCGGCGGGCGCGACCACGAACTCCGACGCGGGCGTCACGAGTCTCGCGAAGTGCGCGAAGACGATCGAGGCGATGCAGGAAACCGGCATGCCGCTGCTGATTCACGGCGAAGTCACCGATGGGGACATCGACGTGTTCGACCGCGAGAAGGTGTTCATCGACCGGGTGATGACGCCGCTGCGCCGCGATTTCCCCGCGCTCAAGGTCGTGTTCGAGCACATCACGACGAAGGACGCGGCGGACTATGTGCGCGAGGCCGAGGGGCCCATCGGAGCAACCATTACTGCGCATCACCTGCTGTACAACCGCAATATCATGCTGGTCGGCGGGATGCGGCCGCATTACTTCTGCCTGCCGGTGCTCAAGCGCGAGACGCATCGCGTCGCGCTGGTCGAGGCGGCGACGTCGGGCAATCCGCGCTTCTTCCTCGGCACGGACAGCGCGCCGCATCCGAAGGGACTGAAGGAGCATGCCTGCGGCTGCGCGGGCTGCTACACGGCGCTGCATGCGCTGGAACTGTATGCCGAGAGCTTCGACAAGGCCGGCGCGCTCGATAAGCTCGAAGGCTTTGCGAGCTTCCACGGCGCGGACTTCTACGGCCTGCCGCGCAGCAAGGAAACCGTGACGCTGGAACGCGGCACGTGGACGCTGCCCGCGGAATTCACCGCCGGCGACGCGACCATCGTGCCGTTGCGCGGCGGCGAAACCATCGGCTGGCGCTTCGCGGACGCAAGCTGAAGCGTCGGGTGTGAGCGCCGGTTTCGCTGACATCGACTGGACGCGGCCATGGCTTGCGTCCATCGAAGCGCGCGGCAGGCGCTGGCAGGCCGCGGCGCTTGCCGGTCATGCCGACTATCTCGCGGTGCTGAACGCGGACGCATTCGATGCCACGCACGTAACGGGACGCGGCGCACGGCTCGCGTTTATCGCGCAGGACGCGTTGCCGGCCGGTGCGTCCTACGAAGGTCACATTGCCGAGACCGGCTGTGTGCCCACGCGCCACAACCTCCACGATTTCTTCAACGCGTCGATGTGGTTCGCGTATCCGCGCATCAAGGCGGCGCTCAACGCGCGCCAGGCAGAGCAGATCGCGGCGCTCGGCATCGGGCCCACGCGCGGCGCCGTGCGGGATGCGCTGACGCTCTTCGACGAAAACGCTGTGTTCTTCATCTCCGCCGATGCCGCGCTCACCGATGCCCTGCGCGGCTTCGACTGGCGCGCGCTGTTCGTCGCCGGGCGCGCGGCGTGGGGCACGCGTTGCGAGGCGCGCATTTTCGGCCATGCGTTGCTGGAGAAGCTCGTCGCGCCGTACAAGGCGTGTACGGGGCATGCGTGGATCGTCGAGGTGCCGGCGCGCTATTTCTCCCTCGACGATGACGGCCGCCGCGCGTTCATCGACGAAAGCGTTGCGGCGCGCATCGCCGCCGGGCCGTTCGATAGCCGCGTCTTTGCGCCGCTGCCGGTGCTGGGTGTGCCGGGTTGGTGCGAGGCGAATGCGGACGCCGCGTTCTACGACGATTCCACGGTGTTCCGGCCGGGACGCCGGACGATCCGGCGCTAGCCGGATGTTAGAATCGGTGCCGCAAAGCGGGCCAGGCAATCGCGGCCTCGACGGTTTCGGTCGAAGAGGGCGAGGAAAGTCCGGACTCCACAGGGCAGGGTGATGGCTAACGGCCATCCGTGGCAACACGCGGAACAGGGCAACAGAAAGCAAACCGCCGATGGCTTCGGACGCGAGTCCGGAGATCAGGTAAGGGTGAAACGGTGCGGTAAGAGCGCACCGCGGGCGTCGCGAGGCGTTCCGGCACGGTAACCTCCACCCGGAGCAATTCCAAATAGGCAGGCAAGCATCTTCGCGATGCAGGACGGGGCCCCCGTTCGTCTGCGGGTAGGAAGCTTGAGCGCGTCAGCAATGGCGCGTCTAGAGGAATGATTGCCACGTGCGCCGGTTTCGGCCGGTGCGTGCACAGAATCCGGCTTATCGGCCCGCTTTGTCGTCATTCAAAAGGAAAGAGCCGGCGTCTCGCGACGTCGGCTCTTTTTGTTTGCGCTTGCGGATCCGGCTGGGACTACGCTTCGACGATGTCGAACGAATGCGTCAGTTCCGTGCCGCTCTTCGCCAGCATGATCGACGCCGAGCAGTACTTGTCGTGCGACAGGTTGATGGCGCGCTCGACCGTCGCCGGGTTCAGGTTCTTGCCGGTCACGGTGAAGTGGAAGTGGATCTTCGTGAAGACCTTCGGATCTTCGCTGGCACGGTCGGCCTTGAGGGTGACCGAGCAGTCCTGGATTTCCTGGCGGCTCTTTTTGAGGATCATCACCACGTCATAGGCGGTACAGCCGCCGGTGCCGAGCAACACGATTTCCATGGGCCGCGGCGCGAGATTGCGGCCGCCGCCTTCCGGCGCGCCGTCCATGTTCACGAGGTGGCCGCTGCCCGTTTCGGCGGCGAAGGCCATGCCGTCTTGTCCCATCCAGCTCACTTTGCATTCCATGCTCAGGCTCCAACTGCTCAACACTTCGTTACAGAGGGAATCATTGTAGCGGGTCACGGCGGTCGGCCTGCGGGGGGCTTACGCACATTTCCGGGTTGACGGGCGGGAAAGGGCGCTGTTGAACGCGATATGCTGATGCAAAAAACAAGTCGAGGATAAGATCTAGGCGCGAAATTTCACGTTCTTCGGGGCCGGAGACACTGTCAAGTTGTTGATGTAGAGAGAGAAATCTGACTTGATGCAATTCTGCTATTCATTTCAAATAATGAAATGAAATCTCATGATGCAAATCTTCTTGCTTTGCAGCATGGCCGTGCCTATACTCGTTCCTGTCTCCTCCACCTCCTCCTTTGGTGGATTAAGCCCGAGCCTCAGTTGCCCGGGCTTTTTTTCGTCCCTCGGTTTCGCGGCACCTCCGTTTCTTCGGCCTTCTGCGCGCGACGCGCGCTTGTTAAGACCGCCTCTTTGACGCGACGCCTGATTTCCCTATATAATTCAAAGTTCTCTTCGCCACACGCCCGCGGAGAGAGGCTTGTGAGAGCCTGCACGCGTCGTGGGAGGGCATCAACGTCCCGCAAACGCACCCAATAAGCAGGGCCGAACAACGCAAAGTTCAAGGGCAATTCAATTTTTTGGATCGATCATGAAGACGTTTTCCGCAAAAGCCGAAGAGGTGACGCGCGAATGGTACGTGATTGACGCGACGGATAAGGTTCTCGGCCGTGTCGCCAGCGAAGTGGCACGCCGTCTTCGCGGCAAGCATAAGCCTGAGTTCACCCCGCACGTCGACACTGGTGATTTCATCATCATCGTCAATGCCGGCAAGCTGAAGGTCACCGGCAACAAGACCACGGACAAGAAGTACTATCGTCACTCGGGCTACCCGGGCGGCATCTACGAAACGACGTTCGGCAAGATGCAAGAGCGCTTCCCGGGCCGTGCGCTCGAGAAGGCCGTCAAGGGCATGCTTCCGAAGGGTCCGCTCGGCTACGCGATGATCAAGAAGCTGAAGGTCTACGCCGAAGCAACGCATCCGCATACGGCTCAACAGCCTAAAGCGCTCGAGATCTAAGGGGAGCCCACATGATCGGTAACTGGAACTACGGTACGGGCCGCCGCAAGAGCGCCGTCGCTCGCGTCTTCATCAAGTCGGGCAAGGGCGAGATCATCGTCAATGGCAAGCCCATCGCCGACTACTTCTCGCGTGAAACGTCGCTGATGATCGTGCGTCAGCCGCTCGAACTCACGAACCACGGCACCACGTTCGACATCAAGGTCAACGTGAACGGCGGCGGTGAGACGGGTCAAGCCGGTGCGGTTCGCCACGGCATCACCCGCGCGCTGATGGACTACGACGCAACGCTCAAGTCGCAACTGTCGAACGCTGGCTTCGTCACCCGTGACGCACGTGAAGTGGAACGTAAGAAGGTCGGTTTCCACAAGGCACGTCGCCGGAAGCAATTCTCGAAGCGTTAAGCGCTCGGGGTTTCGCATCGGGGGCCGATTTTCGGCCTTGCTGCGAAGCTGCTGCAAAGGCCGCCCGCACTGCTGTGCCGGCGGCTTTTTCTTTTTTCGGCGCACGTCGGGGCAGGCTGTCGAAATTTGAACCAGCCCATTGATTTCATGGGCTTTCGGCACGATATCGAGATCAGCCCTACAATAGCGGTTAGAAGCTTAATTGGAGAGTTCGAATGAGCGCTGTCAGCGACACCCCCACGACCGAAATGCCGTTGCCATTCGTCTTCACCGACGCAGCGGCGGACAAGGTCAAGCAATTGATCGATGAAGAAGGCAATCCGGACCTGAAACTGCGCGTGTTCGTGCAGGGCGGCGGATGCTCCGGTTTCCAGTACGGTTTCACGTTCGATGAAACCGTGAACGAAGACGACACCGTGACGGAAAAGGGCGGCGTGCAGTTGCTGATCGACTCGATGAGCTATCAGTATCTGGTCGGCGCGGAGATCGACTACAAGGACGATATCAACGGCGCGCAGTTCGTCATCAAGAACCCGAACGCCTCGACCACCTGCGGTTGCGGATCTTCGTTCTCGGTCTGAGCGCACAGAAACTTGCATGAAAAAACGGAGCCTGTGCGGGCTCCGTTTTTTTGTTTCGGCGCCGCCGTCAGTGCGGATAGATCGCGCCGAGCACCCGCTCACCCGCCGCACCCGTCACCGCCGGAAGATTGCCCGGCTCACGCGCGACACAGCGCATCGCAAGCCAGGCGAAGGCCAGCGCCTCCACCTGCTGCGGCGGCACGCCAAGCGCATCGGTCGTCATCACGGGCACGCCGTTCACGCCGCCGTCTTCCAGCGCCTGCTGGAGCATCTTCAGCAAGACCGGATTGCGCGCGCCGCCGCCGCAGACATAAACCGCGCGGCTGTCCGATGCATGCCGGGCAATCTCGCGGGCAACCGTCGTTGCGGTGAGCGCAGTGAGGGTCGCCTGGACATCGGCGGGCGCGAGTTGCGCGAACGCGCCGAGCTTCGCGTCCATCCACGCGGGATTGAACAGATCGCGTCCGGTGCTCTTGGGCGGCGAAAGATCGAAGAACGGTTCGTCGAGGAGCGCGTTCAGCAATGCCGCGTTCACCTGCCCCTGTGCCGCGAATTGCCCGCCCTCGTCGTAGGGCTTTTTCAAGTGACGCAGCGTCCATTCGTCGATCAGCGCATTCGCCGGCCCGCAGTCGAAGCCGCGCACTTCGCCGCTGGCCGCGAGGATCGTGATATTGCTGATGCCGCCCAGGTTGCATACCACCCGCGTCTCGTTCCTCGCGCCGAACACCGTCGCGTGAAAGGCCGGCACGAGCGGCGCGCCCTGACCGCCGGCGGCGACATCGCGGCTGCGAAAATCCGCGACGACATCGATGCTGGTCATCTCCGCCAGCAGCGCCGGGTTGTTGATCTGCCGCGTGTAACCCTTCTCCGGCCGATGTCGCACCGTCTGCCCATGCACCCCAATGGCGCGCACCTTCGCCGCCGAGAACCCGCTCATGCTCTGCAGTTCATGGCAGCACACGGCATAGCGTGTCGCGAGCGCGTTGGCGGCGAGGGCTTCGCGTTCGATCTCGTTCTCGCCGGGCGCTTGCAACGCGAAGAGTGCGTCCCGCAAGCCTTTCGAAAACGACACGTGCGCCTCGCCGAGCACGACCGGCGGCTTGCCGGTGGCAAACTGCACGGCCACGCCGTCGACGCCATCCATGCTGGTGCCGGACATCAAGCCGAAGTACACGCCATCCGCCTTGCCGGTTTCGATTGCTTCGGTTTTCTTTCCCACGCTGTTCTCCTCGTCGATGCGATGCCGCCGGATTCCTCGATCCAGCGGCGATTATCCGGGTTAAGGACCGAATCGTTAAGATGCGTCTGAAACGATCTGTCTCGTGCGGCACATGCGGGCCGCGTCTGGAAGTGCGGCAGGCCGCCCTTGAACGGTGCAAATCCATCCGAAGCGGCACGAATAGCCGCCTGATCGCGTAAAATTGCCGGCTTGAAGCATTCAATGCGCGCGATTCCGTCATTCGCCGCGCGCGCCGCGATCCGACGCGGCGACCCATCCGGCCAGCCCGGACCGCGGCCAAGCGCGCACGAGACGCCGCCGACGCCAGCCATCGAACCTTTTGACTTCACAAGCCGCAAGCATGACCACAGACTCCAACGCTTCCTCCGCGCCTGCCGCCCAGCGCTTTCCGATTACCGACGAAGTGAAGAGCGCGCTCGCCATCGCGAAGCGTGGCTGCGACGAACTGCTGATCGAAGACGAATTCGCGCAGAAGCTCGCGAGGAGCGCCGCGACGGGCAAGCCGCTGCGCATCAAGCTGGGCCTCGACCCGACAGCGCCGGACATCCACATCGGCCATACGGTCGTATTGAACAAGATGCGCCAGCTGCAGGATCTCGGCCATCAGGTGATCTTCCTGATCGGCGACTTCACTTCGCTGATCGGCGATCCGTCCGGCCGCAATGCCACGCGTCCGCCGCTCACGCGCGAACAGATCGAGACCAACGCGAAAACCTATTTCGAACAGGCGGCGCTCGTCCTGGACCGCGACAAGACCGAGATCCGCTACAACAGCGAATGGTCGATGCCGCTCGGCGCCGACGGCATGATCAAGCTGGCCTCGCGCTACACGGTCGCACGCATCCTGGAGCGCGAAGACTTCACCAGGCGTTTCCAGGGCGGCGTGCCCATCTCGATCCACGAATTCCTCTACCCGCTGATGCAGGGCTACGACTCCGTCGCGCTGAATGCGGATCTCGAACTCGGCGGCACGGACCAGAAGTTCAACTTGCTCGTCGGCCGTGAACTGCAAAAGCAATATGGCCAGGAACAGCAGTGCATCCTGACGATGCCGCTGCTCGAAGGTCTCGACGGCGTCGAGAAGATGTCGAAATCGAAGAACAACTACATCGGCATCAGCGAGAAGCCCACCGACATGTTCGGCAAGCTGATGAGCATCTCGGACGTGCTGATGTGGCGTTACTTCGAGCTGCTGTCGTTCCGGCCGATGAACGAGATCGAAGGCTACAAGCGCGAAGCCGACGGCGGCCGCAATCCGCGCGACTTCAAGGTGATGCTGGCGCAGGAAATCGTCTCGCGCTTTCATTCGCAGGCGGATGCCGAGCGTGCGCTCGACGACTTCAATCATCGCGCGAAGGGCGGCGTGCCGGACGACATTCCGAGCATCACGCTCGCGGGCGCGCCGCTTGCCATTGGTCAGCTGCTCAAGCAGGCGGGCCTCGTGCCGTCGACCAGCGAAGCCCTGCGCAATATCGAGCAGGGCGGCGTGAAGATCGACGGTACGACCGTCTCCGACAAGGCCGTGAAGATCGAAGCGGGCGAGTTCATCGTGCAGGTGGGCAAGCGCCGCTTTGCGCGCGTCACGCTGACCGCCTGAGCCGATGATCGCGCTGATCCAGCGGGTCCGGCGCGCCGACGTGCGCGTGAACGAACGCGTGACGGGCGCGATCGAAGCGGGCCTGCTCGCGCTGGTCTGCGCCGAGCGCGGCGACAACGAAGCCGCCGCGGACAAACTCCTCGCGAAGATGCTGGCGTATCGCGTGTTCAGCGATGCCGCCGGCAAGATGAATCTGCCGGTGTCCAACATGGATGGCGCGGGGCGTGCGGGCGGCGTGTTGCTGGTATCGCAATTCACGCTGGCCGCCGATACTTCGAGCGGCCTGCGCCCGAGCTTCACGCCGGCCGCGCCTCCGGACGAAGGCAAGCGGCTCTTCGACTACTTCGTGGCGCAGGCGCGCGCGAAGCATCCGATCGTCGAGACGGGCGAATTCGGCGCCGAGATGCAGGTGTCGCTCGTCAACGACGGTCCGGTCACCTTCTGGCTGCAAGTGCGGCCCTGATATCAGGAAGCCTATGACGACGCAGGTCCTCTTCATTCGACACGGCGAAACCGATTGGAATCGCCTCAAACGCATTCAGGGACACGTCGATATTCCGCTGTCGGCGCATGGTGTGCAGCAGGCGGAGCAACTGGGCGCGCGGCTTGCCCGTGAAGGGCGACTCGATGCCGTCTATTCGAGCGATCTGCAACGCGCGCGCCAGACCGCGCATCCTTTTGCCGATGCGCTTGGACTCGAAATACGTTTGTCGGAAGGACTGCGCGAGCGTTTCTTCGGCGCGTTCCAGGCGCACGACAGCGACGAGATCAACGAGAAATTCCCCGCCGAATATATCGAATGGCAGACGCGCGATCCGGGCTTCTCGCCGCCCGGCGACGGCGAATCGCAGCGCGTGTTCTATCACCGCGTGGTGCATGCGATGGAGCCGATCGTCGCTGCGCACGCGGGCGGCCGGATTGCGGTGGTCGCGCACGGCGGCGTGCTGGACTGCATCTACCGGTTCGCGATGAAACTGCCGTTGCAGGAGCCGCGCAACTGGCCGCTGCTCAATTGCAGCATCAACATCGTGGATTACGGCGCGGACGGCGCTACCGTGGTTTCGTGGGGTGACGTCGCGCACCTTTCCACCGATACCGACGACGACAACCTCCGCAAACGCGCCTAGCCGTTATTGGCGTCCCACATGTCGCGCACCGGACCGGCGTCGGGCGCGACGAGCCCGAAGTGGCGATACGTGAGCATCGTGGCGACGCGTCCGCGCGGCGTACGCTGCAGGAAGCCTTGCTGGATCAAATAAGGCTCCAGCACGTCCTCGATGGTGTCACGCTCTTCGCCGATGGCCGCCGCCAGATTGTCCACCCCGACCGGACCGCCGTCGAACTTGTGCAGGATCGCTTCGAGCAGCTTGCGGTCCATCAGGTCGAAGCCGACCGGATCGACGTCGAGCATCTTCAGGGCTTTGTCGGCGACGTCGGCGGTGATCATGCCGTCCGCTTTCACTTCCGCGTAATCTCGCACGCGCCGCAGCAGGCGGTTGGCAATCCGCGGCGTGCCGCGCGAGCGCTTGGCGATTTCGAACGCGCCTTCATTGACGATATCCGCCTTCAGCAGCGACGCCGAGCGCGCGACGATGCGCGCCAACTCGTTCGCGTTATAAAACTCCAGCCGCGACACAATGCCGAACCGGTCGCGCAACGGATTCGTCAACATGCCCGCGCGCGTGGTTGCGCCGACCAGCGTGAACGGCTGCAAGTCCAGCTTCACGCTGCGCGCGGCCGGACCTTCGCCGATCATGATGTCGATCTGGTAATCCTCCAGCGCCGGATACAGGATTTCCTCGACGACCGGCGACAGCCGGTGAATTTCGTCGATGAACAGCACGTCATTGGCTTCGAGATTCGTGAGCAGCGCCGCGAGGTCGCCCGCGCGCTCCAGCACCGGCCCCGAGGTCTGCCGCAGATTCACGCCCATTTCCCGCGCGATGATGTGCGCAAGCGTGGTCTTCCCGAGGCCCGGCGGCCCGAACAACAGCACGTGATCGAGCGCTTCGGAACGCCGCTTGGCGGCTTCGATGAAGATTTCGAGCTGCCCGCGCGCCTTTTCCTGCCCGATGTATTCGTCCAGCTTGTGCGGGCGCAAAGCGCGCTCGAATGCTTCCTCGTTGGGCGAGACGGGCGAGGCCGAGATGACGCGTTCGGCGGCGAGTTTGTCGGTTTCGATCATGGTCCGATTGTACAGCGAGCTTTTGCGCGGCGAAGCTGGCCGGATGGCCTAGGAGAATCCCGCTTTTACGCCTTCGACAGCGCCTTCAACGCCAGCTTGATGCCTTCCGACACACCCGTTCCGGCCGGCACGTTCTTGATGGCGGCGAGCGCTTCCTTCTCGGAATAACCGAGCGCGAGCAGCGCATTGAGAATGTCCGACGCGTGATCCGACTGCGAAGCGGCGCTCGCCATCGCGCCGAGATCGGCGCCGAGCTTGCCTTTCAGTTCGAGCAGCAGGCGCTCGGCAGTTTTCTTGCCGATGCCCGGCACGCGCGTCAGGCGCGCGGCGTCCTGGGTCGTCACGGTCTGCGAGAGTTCGTGCACGCTCATGCCGGACAGCACGGCCAGCGCCATGCGTGCGCCAATGCCGCTGATCTTCAGCAATTCACGGAAGGTCGAGCGCTCCTGCGCCGTGAGAAAGCCGTACAGCAGATGCGCGTCTTCGCGGACGATCATTTGCGTGAGCAACACGACCTTTTCGCCGGTGTTCGGCAGGTTGTAGAACGTGCTCATCGGCACGTCGATTTCATAGCCGACGCCATTGCAGTCGACGAGCAAATGCGGCGGATTTTTTTCCAGCAGAACGCCGGCGATGCGACCGATCATGGATTTATATGCGTGTGAAGTGTTCTAGCCAATGAGCCGCCCGCGACGGACACGGAGGCCTTTTTTCGCGAGCCCCGGCGCAATCTCGCCCAGCGTCGCGAGCCCGCCGCCGCCGTGCGCGTGGCAGATGGCCATGCCGAGCGCGTCGGCGGCATCGGTGCCCGGCATGCCGGAGAGGCTCAGCAGGCGCACGACCATCTGCTGCATTTGTTCCTTGGTCGCGCGGCCGTAGCCGACCACGGCCTGTTTCAGTTGCAGCGCCGTGTATTCGGCGACTGGCACGCCGCCCGCCACCAGTCCGCAGATCGCGGCGCCGCGCGCCTGGCCCAGCAGCAGCGTGGATTGCGGATTGACGTTGACGAAGACCTTCTCGACGGCCGCCTGATCCGGATTGTGCTGCGCGATGAGCGTCGAGATGCCGCTGAAAATGGTGTTCAGGCGCGAGGGCAGGTCGGCATCGGCGGTCTTGATGACGCCGCTCGTCACGTAGCTGAGCGTATGTCCGTGCTTCTCGATGATGCCGAAGCCGGTCACGCGCAAGCCGGGGTCGATGCCTAGGATTCTCATTCGTTCGCGATGCGGGTCGTCGACCGGGTAGTCGATATCAAAAAGGCCTGTTTGCGCCGTGTGTTGCGCAAACAGGCCCATCTTAATGGAAGCGTCCGGATTTAATGACGGAAATGACGCGTGCCGGTGAGGATCATCGCAATGTTGTGCTCGTCGGCGGCGGCGATCACTTCGTCATCGCGCATCGAGCCGCCCGGCTGGATCACGCAGGTTGCGCCCGCATTCACGACCACGTCGAGGCCGTCGCGGAACGGGAAGAACGCATCCGACGCCACGGCCGAGCCGTTCAGCGTCAGGCCGGCGTTCTGCGCCTTGATGCCCGCGATGCGCGCCGAGTCCACGCGGCTCATCTGGCCCGCGCCGACGCCCATGGTCATGCCGTTCGCGCAAAACACGATGGCGTTCGACTTGACGAACTTCGCGACGCGCCACGCAAACATCAGGTCGTCCATTTCCTTCGGCGTCGGGTGGCGCTTCGTCACCACGCGCAGTTCATGCGGCTGCACGTTCTTCGCGTCCAGCGACTGCACCAGCAGACCGCCGCCAACACGCTTCAGATCGAACGTGTTGTGACCGTCGCCGAGCGCGATCTGCAACAGGCGCACGTTCTGTTTCGCGGCGAACACGGCGCGCGCCGCGTCGCTGAACGACGGCGCGATCAGCACTTCGACGAACTGCTTCGCGACCGCCTGGGCTGCCGCTTCGTCGACTTCGCGATTGAACGCGATGATGCCGCCGAACGCCGAGGTCGGATCCGTCTGGAACGCCTTTGCATACGCTTCGTTCGCGTCCGCGCCGAGCGCCACGCCGCACGGGTTCGCGTGCTTGATGATCACGCAGGCGGGCGCGTCGAAGGTCTTCACGCATTCCCACGCCGCGTCCGAATCCGCGATGTTGTTGTACGACAGTTCCTTGCCCTGCAACTGCGTGTAGTTGGCGAGCGCACCGGCTGGAACCGACAGATCGCGGTAGAACGCGGCGCTCTGGTGCGGGTTCTCGCCGTAGCGCAGGTCCTGCACCTTCTCGAATGCGAGGTTGAAGGTGGCCGGGTACGTGTTGCGGCTCGAATGCTTCAGCTCTTCGGTCAGGCTCGTCAGGTAGTTCGTGATGGCGCCGTCATACCGCGCGGTATGCGCGAACACCTTGGTGGCGAGACGGAAGTTGGTCGTGTAGCCGACGCTGTTGCCGTTCGCGCGCATTTCCTCGAGCACGGTGGCGTAGTCGGCCGGATCGACGACGACCGTCACGTCGCGATGATTCTTCGCCGCCGAGCGCAGCATGGTCGGCCCGCCGATGTCGATGTTCTCGATCGCGTCTTCCAGCGAGCACTCTTCCTTCGAGACCGTCTGCACGAACGGATACAGGTTCACGACCAGCAGATCGATAGTCGGGATCTCGTGCTGCTCCAGCGCGGCCATGTGCTCGGGCAGATCGCGACGGGCGAGGATGCCGCCATGCACTTTCGGATGCAGCGTCTTCACGCGTCCGTCGAGCATTTCCGGGAAACCGGTGTAGTCGGCGACCTCGGTGACGGGCAGGCCCGCGTCGGCGAGCAGTTTCGCCGTGCCGCCGGTCGAGAGGAGCTTGACGCCGAGCGCCGACAGCGATTTCGCGAAATCGACGATGCCGGATTTGTCGGAGACGGAAAGGAGCGCTTGCTTGATCATGATGAACACTGAAACCGAGAAAAAAGAACCAGGCCGGACCGAGGCGGCGCCTCGGTCCGAAGAATCAAATCAATCCGTGCTGTTGCAGCTTCTTGCGGAGCGTGTTGCGGTTGATGCCGAGATACTCAGCCGCCAGCGACTGGTTTCCCCCGGCCTGCTCGAGCACCACTTCCAGCATCGGTTTTTCCACGCACGAGATCACCATGTCGTAGACGTCGTGCGGATTGGAGCCGTCCAGGTCCTGAAAATAGTTGTCGAGGCTCTGGCGGACGCATTGTTCGATGTTATGTCTGCTCATGCGGCAATCAGTCGGTCTGTCGTGTTGTTGAGCCCGCCGCACGATTCTTCTTCGGCTGCGCCGTCCGCTTCCCCGGCCTCGTCCACATAGACGAGACGGTCGGACAACGCCTTTTGCGCGTCGAAGAATTCGTTGACTGCGAGCAATTGTTCTTTGGTCGTGTCCAGCGTATTCATCCGGTGCCGAAAGGTGTTGGCGCCGGAAAGGCCGCGAGTGTACCAGCCGATATGCTTGCGCGCCGTCCGAACGCCCGTGAATTCCCCATAAAAGGCGTAGTGATCTTCGAGGTGCTCGTTCATCACCTGCTGGATCTCGACGATGCGCGGCGGCGGCATGTGCTCGCCGGTCTTCAGGAAATGTTCGATTTCGCGAAACAGCCACGGGCGGCCTTGCGCGGCGCGACCGATCATGATGGCGTCGGCGCCGGTCACGGCAAGCACGTGGCGGGCTTTCTCGGGCGTGGCGATGTCGCCGTTGGCGACCACCCGGCTCTTCACCGCGGCCGTCACGGCGGCGAAGGTTTCATATTACGCATCGCCCTTGTACAGATCGGCGCGGGTGCGGCCGTGCACGGTGAGCATGGCGATGCCCGCGTCCTGCGCGATCCGCGCAATGGTCAGCGCGTTCTTGTTGTCGCGATTCCAGCCGGTGCGGATCTTGAGCGTGACGGGCACGGCGCCGGGCCCCACGCCGACCGCCTGCACGACGGCTTCCACGATGCGCGCGACCAGCGGTTCGTTCTGCAGCAGCGCGGAGCCCGCGGCCACGTTGCAGACCTTCTTGGCCGGGCAGCCCATGTTGATGTCGATGATCTGCGCGCCGTTCGCGACATTGTGTCGCGCGGCCTCGGCGAGCATCTGGGGATCAGCGCCGGCGATCTGTACGGAGATGGGTTCGACCTCGCCCGCGTGGTTGGCGCGGCGCATGGTCTTTTCGCTTTTCCACAGCTGCGCGTTCGACGCGACCATCTCCGACACCGCATAGCCCGCCCCCATGCGCTTGCAGAGCTGGCGGAACGGGCGGTCGGTGACGCCTGCCATCGGGGCGACGAACAGGTTGTTGCGCAGAACGTGTGAACCGATGGTGGGCATGAAGGCTCGGGCATCCGCATGGCAGAGTCCGGCCGATGGCGGCCGCAAACGCGTCTGGCGGAGGCAATGTCACAGAAGGGAAACGCGTATTTTAACGCGAAGCGCGTGCTGAAATTAAGGGCAATCGCGTGCAAGTCATTAAATCTTCTATGAAAGAACGCGCGTTCATAGAGGATAAGTTGATCGCATGACGCAAGCGATTGCCTTCGGACAGGCTAGCGGCGCTGACCAAACATCATCTGGCGGGCGAGCGCAGTTTTTACCGGCGGCAGAAATTCGAGCGCGGTGAGCGCGAGCCCGCGCATGGCCGCAAGCGGCGCGAAGTCGGACGTGAAGAGGCGCGCGAGGGTGTCGGTGGCGCCGATGGTCAGACGCCGGTCGAGCGCGCGGCGCTGCGCGAAGCGGGCGAGGGCGAGCGGGCGCGGGCCGTCGGCGGAGAGCGCGTCGGTGAGCGCGAGCGCGTCGCGCAGACCAAGATTCAGCCCTTGCCCCGCGACCGGATGCAGCGTCTGCGCCGCGTTGCCGATGGCGACGGTGCGTTGGTCGACCAAGACCTCCAGCGCCGACAGTCCGAGCGGAAACGCGGCACGGCTCGCGATGCGCGTGAACCGGCCCATGCGCGTACCGAAGGCCGCGCCGAGTTCCGTGAGGAAGCTGGCCTCGTCGAGTTGCATGCGGCGCGCGGCTTCCTCCGGCGTGCAGCACCAGACCAGCGAGTAGTCTGCGTGGCGCGGGCCGCCACACGGCAGCAACGCGATGGGGCCTTCGTTGGTGAAGCGTTCCCACGCGACGTTCGGGCGCGGATCCGACACGCTCACCGTCCCGACGATGGCCGTCTGGCCATAGTCGCGCGCCCGACGCTCGCCGGGTGTGCTGATTTCGCTCGTCTTCTCGTTCTTCTGATAAAGCCCGCCTTCGGCGTTGACCAGCACTTTCACGCGGATCTTGCGTTCGCCGTCGGCCGTTTGCAGCGGCAGGGTGATGCCGTCGTTGTCCTGAAGCGGCGCGAGCGCGGCGGTGTCGGTGAGCCAGTGGACGGGCGTGGCGCGCACCGCGGCCGCCAGCGCGCTGACCAGCGAACCGTAGCGCACCACGTAACCGAGTTCGGGGAGTTCGTGCTCGTCATGCTCGATCAGCGTGCGGCCGAAATGCCCGCGCTGCGACACATGAATACGGCGGATGGGCGTGGCGTCGCCGGGGAAGCCGAGCGGCTGGAGCATGACACGGCTGCCGTGCGACAGCGCGAGCGAGCGCGGATCCTGGACGGCGGCTTCGGGCGTGCGGGCATCGATCAGCGCGATCGACAGCCGTGAGGTTGCGCTGCGTCGCGCGAGCCAGCCCGCGAGCGCGAGCCCGACCGGCCCCGCGCCGACGATGGCGATGTCGTAGTCGAAATGCGGTGTGACGGCTTGAATATCGCTCATGGCCGATTCGGGTCAGGATGCGCGCATCAGCGCTTCGATTTCATCGGCGGCGACCGGCACATCGCGCGTGATCAGCTCGCAGCCGGTGTCCGTCAGGATGGCGTCGTCCTCGATGCGGATGCCGATGTCCCAGTAGCGCTCGGGCACGTCGGCGGACGCGCGCACGTAGAGTCCCGGCTCGATCGTGAGCGCCATGCCGGGCAACAGCGTGCGCCAGGGCCGCGCGCCTTGCTCGTCGAGCGGACCGCCGGCCTCGCGATACTCGCCCGCGTCATGCACGTCCATGCCGATCCAGTGCCCCGTGCGATGCATGTAGAAGGGCGCATAGGCGCGTTGGGCGAGGACGTCGTCGAGCGTGCCGACCTTCGTCTTGTCGAGAATGCCGGTGTCGAGCAGCCCTTGCGACAGGACTTTGAGCGCGGCCTGGTGCGGTGCGTCGAAACTCACGCCGGGACGCGTGGCCTCGACGGCGGCGGCTTGCGCGGCGAGCACGATGTCGTAGAGCTCACGCTGCGCCGGCGTGAAGCGGCCGCCGGCGGGAAAGGTGCGCGTGATGTCGGATGCGTAGCCGTCGAGTTCGCAGGCTGCGTCGATCAGGATGAGATCGCCCTCGCGCGCAATGGCGTTGCCCGCAGGGTAATGCAGCACGCAGGCGTTCGCACCCGCGGCGACGATCGAGCCATACGCCGGCGCCTGTGCGCCATGGCGGCGGAACGTGTAGAGCAGTTCGGCCTCGATCTCGAATTCACGCATGCCGGGACGGCACGCTTGCATGGCTCGGCGATGCGCTTCAGCGGAGATGGACGCGGCGCGACGCATGATGCCGATTTCATGCTCGTCCTTGACGAGGCGCATTTCGTCGAGCAGCGGCAGCAGATGGTGCACGGTTGCCGGGGCGCGCACGCCGCTGCGGCCCTGCGCGCGGACTGCTGCGAGCCAGCCGCGCACTTGCGCGTCCAGTTCCGCCGAGGTGCCGAGCGCGTAGTGCAGCGCGGGGGAGTCCGCGATCAGGCGCGGCATCTCGTCGTCCAGTGCGGCGACCGGCAGCGCGGCGTCCAGACCGAACGCTTCAAGCGCGCCTTCGGGGCCGAAGCGGAAGCCTTCCCAGGTTTCCCGCTCGGCGTTTTTTTCGCGGCAGAACAGGATGGATGCGGGCTCGCCGTCCTGCGCGTCCGCGTCGAGCACGAGGACTGCCTCGGGTTCGTTGAAGCCTGTCAGATAGTAGAAGTAGCTGTCGTGACGGAACGGGTAGTCCGTGTCGCGATTGCGCATGACTTCCGGCGCCGTGGGCAGGATGGCGACGCCGCCGCCTTGCGCGCGCAACGCGGCAAGCACGCGCTCGCGACGGGCGCGATACACGCCGACGGCAATGGGCTGGACGAGTTCGGTGAGTGAGTTCATGCGCCGATTGTAGCGCCGGCTTCGCGCCGGCGTGACTCGGCCATTCGGCCTATTGCGCCGTCGCGAAGCGGCAGGGCATGCTTACTCGTCAGCGGGACGGTTGCGCACGCTTCCGGCAATCAGGTCGAACCGGAACAGGCGGCATTCGAGCGCGCCGTTGAAGAGCGGCGTCTTGGTCGATTCGCGCAGGCGCAGCAGGCCGGGCAGCTTGCGGTCGGACGTGAGCACATAGGCGCGCCAGCCGGGAAAGCGCTGCTTGAGCGCGTTGCCGAAGTTGATGAAGAACTCGGTGTCCGCGGGATCCGGCTGAGCGCGTGCGAACGTGTCTTCCTCGTCGCGGCGGTTGCGCGGCGTCTCGCGAATCTCGCCGCGCGGACCGCGGCCGCGCACTTCGATACGCTCGCCGTACGGCGGGTTGGCGAGCAGAATGCCGGGCGCATCGGTCGGCGGCACCATGTTGCGGGCATCCACCTGCTTGAGCGACAGGTTGGAGACGCCCGCGCGGCTCAGGTTGGCGCGCGCCTTCTCGAGCATGTCGCCGGAAATGTCGCTGCCGAAGATGGTCAGCTCGCTTTGTGAGGCGCGCGCGGCGCGGCGTTGTTCGGTTGCGGCCTGCTTGAGCTTCTGCCACATGCCCGGGTGGAAGGGCTTGAGCTTCTCGAAGCCGAAGCGCCGCTCGCTGCCCGGCGCAATGCCGAGCGCGGTTTGCGCCGCTTCGGCGAGGAACGTGCCGCTGCCGCACATCGGATCGAAGAGCGGCGTGCCCGGCGTCCAGCCGGTCAGGCGCAGAATGCCCGCCGCGAGGTTTTCACGCAGCGGCGCCGCGCCCTTGTCGAGCCGCCAGCCGCGTTTGAAGAGCGGCTCGCCCGAGGTGTCGAGATACAGCGTGCATTCGTTCAGCGTGAGGAACGCGAACACGCGCACGTCCGGCTGCGCGGTATCGATGCTGGGGCGCGCGCCCGCCACGTCGCGCAGGCGGTCGCAGACGGCGTCCTTCACGCGCAGCGTGGTGAATTCGAGGCTCTTCACCGGCGACTTGATGGCGGTGAGATCCACACGCATGGTCTGGCTCGGCGTGAACCAGTTCTCCCAGCGCTGCCGGTGCGTCAGCTCGTAGATGTCGTGTTCGTTGCGATACGGGCCTTGTGCGACCTTCAGCAGCACGCGGCTGGCAATGCGCGAGTGCAGGTTCGCGGCCATGCCGGCAACCCAGCCGCCGCGAAAGTGCACACCGCCCGGCACCTGAGCGCCGACGGTCAACTCGCCGCCGCCCGAGAGCGGCGCAGCGGAAACATGCCGTTCCCCGATCTCCGTGAGCTCGGCGGCAAGCGGTGCTTCAAGACCGCGCGGGCAGGGGACGAACCAGTCGAAGAGAGGGGAGGACATGAGGGCAGCGGTATCGATCATTCAAACCGCGCATTGTACGCTGGCCGTCTTGCAATTCGGACTAAGTGACTTGTGGGGCGGGTGCGCGGAGGGATATTGTCGGGATCGCTTGGGGGCGGGGATTTGCAAACTCAACCGAAGAGAGTAGCCATGCGAAGACAGCAGTCAACCCGAATTGAACCACGCTCAATGTCAGTTTCTACATTGAAGCAGTCAGCTTGTTTGCCGTTGAGAGGGACGTCCACTTGAACAAGCATGAACTGGAACTCCAGCGGCTCACGCTCAGTTCAGTGAACCTCCGGGAGTGGTTAGGTTTGGCGAGACATATCATCACCGTGATCGGCCTGATTTGGTGCGCGCGCCTGATGTTCGCCGGGATCGAGAACATTTCCACGGCCAATCCCGAGTCGCTGAAGGCGCTTGCTCGCGTCGTGGAACACATGCATCTCGGGAGCCTGATGGGTTATCTGGTTGCTGCCATGACCGGAGTTGGCTGGTTTTTCGAACGCACCGGCAAGAAACGAGCAATCCGCAAGCTTGGCGAGAGTCGGCGGCAACTGGAGTGTGATGATCCCTGCCACTCAAGCAGCGGGTTGACTGCAACGGGCGAGACGCCCATCCGATAGAAAGGTGATGACGATGCAAATGTTCCTGCTTGGATTGGGCTTGCTGCTGTTCATGAGCGTGTGGCACTACGCGTTGCGGAGAAGCATTCTCGATCATTACCGGGACCAGCTTTTCGACTTGCGCGACGAACTGCGCGAAACGTACTTGCTGCGCGGCTGGGACCTGAACAGTCCGCTGTACGCGCGGCTGCGCCGACTCGCCAACGGCTACCTGCGGTCTACCGAGGCGTTTTCGTTGATCCCGTTTCTGTATCTGGAGATCCGGATTCGAGCCAATCCCCCACTGTTCAGCGCAATGAGAACCGGCCTCGAGCAGCAGTTGGACGTTGAGGACGAAGCGCTCAAGGGGTTTGTCGTCGATTACCGCAGGCGCGCATTCGACATCATGTTGAGGTACATGATCAATGGCTCGCTTCTCATGGTCTCGATCTACTCCGTGATGGTGTACCTCACGACGATCTGTACATTGCTTCGCTCGCTGCACAAGGGCGCGTTCCAATGGTCGAGGCGCGCCGTCGCCGAGTGGTTCTTCAGGAAGGATCTGGTCGAGGAATATTCGTATCGCCTGGGCAGGCAGCAGCGAATCGGAGGTACCTGCAAGCCCGCATCCTGATTGCTCGTCCGCCCCGCTCCAACAAAAAGGGCCCGCATTTCCGCGGGCCCCCGTCACGACTCCGGCATGCATCCTCAGCCGGCAGCAGACATCACTCCACCGCCTTCATCATGTCTTCCACCACCTTCTTCGCGTCGCCGAACACCATCATCGTCTTGTCCATGTAGAACAGCTCGTTATCCAGGCCAGCATAGCCCGCCGCCATCGAGCGCTTGTTCACGATGATCGTCCGGGCCTTGTACGCTTCCAGAATCGGCATCCCTGCGATCACGGATTTCGGATCGGTCTTCGCGGCCGGATTCACCACGTCGTTCGCCCCCAGCACCAGCACTACGTCCGTCTGTCCGAACTCGCTGTTGATGTCCTCCATCTCGTGGACCATCTCGTAAGGCACCTCGGCCTCCGCCAGCAGCACGTTCATGTGCCCCGGCATGCGCCCCGCGACCGGATGAATCGCATAGCGCACGTCGATACCCTTCTCGACCAGCTTGTCCGTCAGTTCCTTCAGCGCATGCTGCGCGCGCGCCACCGCCAGACCGTAGCCCGGCACGATCACCACGCTCTCCGCGTTGCCGAGCATGAACGCGGCGTCATCGGCGGAACCGGATTTCACCGGCCGCTGCTCCTGCGCCCCGCCCACCGTGGCCCCGCCCGCCTCGCCGCCGAAGCCGCCCAGGATCACGTTGAAGAACGAGCGGTTCATCGCGCGGCACATGATGTACGACAGGATCGCGCCCGACGATCCCACCAGCGAGCCCGCGATGATCAGCATCGGATTGTTCAGCGAGAAGCCGATGCCCGCCGCCGCCCAGCCCGAATATGAGTTGAGCATCGACACCACCACTGGCATGTCCGCGCCGCCGATCGGGATGATGATCAGCACGCCCAGCGCGAACGCGATGAGCGTCATGATGATGAACGGCAGCCACGATTCGGTGAGCATGAAGATCACGCCGAAGCCGATCATCGCGATGGCCAGCAACAGGTTGATCAGATGCTGGCCCGAGTACACCACCGGCGCGCCCTGGAACAGCCGGAACTTGTACTTGCCCGAGAGCTTGCCGAACGCGATGACCGAACCCGAGAACGTGATCGCGCCCACGAACGTGCCAATGAACAATTCGACGCGATTGCCATACGGAATCGGCTCGCCTAGCGGCGCGAGGCCGAACGCGGCGGGCTCGGCGACGACGCCGTAGGCAATGCACACCGCCGCCAGACCGATCAGCGAGTGCATGGCCGCGACGAGTTCGGGCATCTTCGTCATCTCGACCTTCGCCGCGATGTACGCGCCCGCGCCGCCGCCCACGATCAGCGCGACGAACAGCAGCGACAGGCCCAGCGCGAGATTCGCTTCGAGGAAGGCGGCCTGTTTCACGATCAGCGCGAGCGTCGTGAGAATGGCGATCGCCATGCCCGCCATGCCAAACGTGTTGCCGATGCGCGCGGTCTTCGGATTGGACAAGCCTTTCAGCGCCTGGATGAAGCACACCGAGGCGACGAGATACAGGAGGGTGACGACGTTCATGCTCATTTACGCGCCCTCCTTGTGCGTGATCTTCTTCGGCTCCTTCTTCTTGAACATTTCGAGCATTCGCCGCGTGACGAGGAAGCCGCCGAACACGTTCACCGCCGCGAGCAGCACCGCGAGCGTGCCGAAGAACTTGCCGGCCGCGCCGACCGTCAGGCCCACCGCGAGCATCGCGCCGACAATGACGATCGCCGAGATCGCGTTGGTCACGGCCATCAGCGGCGTATGCAGCGCCGGCGTGACGTTCCACACCACGTGGTAGCCCACGTAGATGGCCAGCACGAAGATGATGAGATTGATCACCGTGTGATTGATGACGTCCATGTTCGTCTCCGTGTCAGGCCGGGGCGCGGGCGGGCTGACCATCGCGGCACTGGAGCGTGGCCGCGACGATGTCGTCCGCGAGGTCGATGTTGAGCGTGCCTTCCTTGGTCAGGATCAGCTTCAGGAAGTCGAGAAGATTGCGGGCGTAGAGCGCGGAGGCATCGGCGGCGACCATCGACGCCAGGTTCGTATGGCCGACGATATGCACGCCGTGTTTCATCACCACCTGATCGACTTCGGTGAGCGGACAGTTGCCGCCTTTGCGGCCTTCGAACTCGGGGCCGCGTCCGGCGGCGAGATCGACGATCACCGAACCCGGCTTCATGTGCTTGACCGTTTCGACAGAGAGCAACGTGGGCGCGGGACGGCCCGGGATCAGCGCCGTCGAGATGACGATGTCCGCCGCCTTCGCGCGCTCGTGCACCTGCGCCGACTGCCGCGCAAGCCAGCTCGGCGGCATCGGCCGCGCATAGCCGCCGACGCCGACCGCCGCCTCGCGTTCCTCATCGGTTTCGAACGGCACGTCGACGAACTTCGCGCCCAGCGATTCGATCTGTTCCTTCACGGCCGGCCGCACGTCCGACGCCTCGACGACCGCGCCCAGCCGCTTGGCCGTCGCGATGGCCTGCAGGCCCGCGACGCCCGCGCCCAGCACGAGCACGCGCGCGGCTTTCACGGTGCCGGCGGCGGTCATCAGCATCGGCATGAAGCGCTGGTAGTACTGGCAGGCCATCAGCACGGCCTTGTACCCGGCGATGTTCGCCTGCGACGACAGCACGTCGAGACTCTGCGCGCGCGTCGTGCGCGGCGCGGCTTCGAGCGCGAACGCCGTTACGCCCGCCGACGCGAGCCGCGCGGTGTTGTCGGTATTGAAGGGATCGAGCATGCCGATGAGCACGGCGCCCGGTTTCAGCATCGCCAGTTCGCTTTCGGACGGCGACTGAACCTTGAGGACGATCTCGGCGGAAAAGGCGGCTGCGGCATCGACGAGGTCGGCGCCTGCCTGGGCGAAGGCGTCGTCGATATAGCTCGCCTGCAAGCCCGCGCCGCTCTGCACCGAGATCCGGTGCCCCTGCGTGACGAGCTTCTTGACCGTTTCGGGCGTGGCGGCGACGCGCGCCTCGTTCGCCCGCGTTTCAGCGGGTACTCCGATATGCATCTTCGAATCCTCCTGTCTTTGTGTCGTTTTTTTCCCTTGGGCAGGGCTCGAACGACCAAGGCCGAGTCTTGTTTCAAATGCTGGAATGAACGGCTCTCGCCACTGTAACCGAAGAAAGCCCGCGCAAAAATCCGATCCGGCACTTGTTACTGATTATGGTCATAGCGCTTACCCTTAGGCGTTCGGGGCCGTCTGCCCGGCGCAGCAGGCGTAATCGATCGCGTGACGGTAAAATGACGGACCATGAAATCAGACACTTGGGCGCCTCACGTGACGGTGGCGGCGATCGTCGAGCACGACGGACGCTTTCTCGTCATCGAGGAGCACACGTCGGCAGGGTTGCGAATCAACCAACCGGCCGGTCATCTCGAAGCGGGCGAAACGCTCGTTCAGGCGGTCATCCGCGAAACCTTCGAGGAAACCGCGCATCGCTTCGAACCCGAGGCGCTGGTCGGCGCGTACATGACGCATTTCCAGCGGCCCGACGGCGACGTCACCTATCTGCGCTTCACGTTCTGCGGCAAGTCGGCGGGCGAAGAAGCCGGACGCGCGCTGGACGACGGCATCGTGCGCGCCATGTGGCTCACCGCCGACGAGTTGCGGGCGTCCGCCGGGCGGCATCGCACGCCGATCGTCCTGGCGTGTCTCGAGGATTACCTGTCCGGGCGGCGCGTGCCGCTCGATTTCATTCATACGCATTCGGTCGCGCCGGCGCTGCGAGCTTGACGCCTTTCGCAGCGGCGCCAGATTCAGACCGCCCCGGGCGGTGCACTTCCCGCACGTTTTCGGCGCTGTGCGGGTCAACGCGGTATCCCTATGAGCAAGCAAAGAGTCGTGGTGGGCATGTCGGGCGGCGTGGATTCGTCGGTGACGGCGTGGCTGTTGAAGGAACAAGGCTACGAGGTGGTCGGCCTGTTCATGAAGAACTGGGAAGACGACGACGACGGCGAATACTGTTCGACGCGGCAGGACTGGATCGACGTGGTCTCGGTCGCGGATCTGATCGGCATCGACGTGGAAGCGGTCAACTTCGCCGCCGAGTACAAGGACCGCGTGTTCGCGGAGTTCCTGCGCGAGTATTCGGCGGGCCGCACGCCCAATCCCGACGTGCTGTGCAACGCCGAGATCAAGTTCAAGGCGTTCCTCGACCACGCGATGTCGCTCGGCGCGGAGTCCATCGCGACCGGCCATTACGCGCGCGTGCGCGAACGCGACGGCTTGTTCCAGCTGCTCAAGGCCACGGATTCGACCAAGGACCAGTCGTACTTCCTGCATCGGCTGAATCAGGCGCAGCTGTCAAAGACGCTGTTTCCGCTCGGCGAGATCCCGAAGACCCAGGTGCGCGAGATCGCGGCCCGGATCGGTCTGCCGAACGCGAAGAAGAAGGATTCGACCGGCATCTGCTTCATCGGCGAACGGCCGTTCCGCGACTTCCTGAACCGCTACCTGCCGACCAAACCGGGCCCGATGAAGACGGCCGAAGGCAAGCTCGTCGGCGAACATATCGGGCTCGCGTTCTATACGCTCGGTCAGCGCAAGGGCATCGGCATCGGCGGCGCGAAGGACGGCAGCGGCGAGCCGTGGTTCGTCGCCGGCAAGGATGTGGCGAGCAATACGCTGTACGTCGTGCAGGGCCACGATCATCCGTGGCTGCTGTCGCCGGCGCTGGTTGCGGGCAACACGAGCTGGGTTGCCGGCTTCGCGCCGGACGAAGGCGTGGCGTGCGGCGCCAAGACGCGCTATCGGCAGCAGGACGCCGCATGTCATTTCTCGCGCGCCGACGACGGACGCTTTGAGCTCCGTTTCGACGACGCGCAATGGGCCGTCACGCCGGGCCAGTCGGCCGTGCTCTATCAGGACGACATCTGCCTGGGCGGCGGCATTATCGAACAGGCATCGATGGGGCATGAAGCATCGCAGGCGGCTGCCGTTGCCACGAGTGCGCGATAGGCGATCCGGCTGGGTTGTGACCGCAAGCCCTGACTACGGTCAGGGCCTTGTTATTTCAAAAATTGACACTTTACGGCGTTACGTTTCAGAAAAAACTTTTTTTGATACAAGTGCTTGACCGTCTATCTAGCGATAGATAAGTTAAACGGGTCGCTGGCCAGGCCGAATCTCAAATGGACAAGAGCACCGTACGCGAAGCGCTTCTGGAACACGCTCAGACTCTGCTGATGACGCGCGGCTATAACGCGTTCAGTTATCGCGATCTGGCCGAATTGGTCGGCGTGAAGACGTCGAGCATTCACTATTACTTTCCGGCGAAGGAGGATCTGGCGCTCGAAGCGGTGAACGCTTACAGCGCGGACCTGATGTCGTCCGTGTATGCCATCGACAGCTCCGCGCCCGCCGACAAGAAGCTCGATCGCTATGCCAAGGTGTTCGGGCGGATTCTTGGCGGCGGCAACCAGGTTTGCCTGTGCGGCATGCTGGCGGCGGATATCGAATCGCTGCCGGACAAGGTGCGGCAGGCGGTGCAGGCGTACTTCAAGGCGAACGAGAACTGGCTGGCGAAAGTGCTGGCCGAAGGCGAAGCGCAGGACACGCTCGATGCCGGTGGAAAACCCGAGGCCGCCGCGCGGACACTCTATGCCGCGTTCCAGGGAGGCTTGCTCGCAAGCCGTCTGTTTCAGGTGCGAGCGCGGCTCGAAGAAATCGCCGATTCAGTACGGCGGTAGATAAGCCTGTGGATAACCCTGTGAAAAACACAGGAATCGGGCACTGACTGTCTATCTTTGGGTAGATAGATTTTGGCGGGGCGGAACACGAAGGCGGTGTTCGGAAACTGCCTGAGGCGTTTCGCACGAGATTTATCGCCATTCCGCATGTCGAAACGTCGACGGTTCGTCTCACATGTCGGCGTGAAGAAGCTTACGTCTATCTAGTAGTAGATTTAAATTGAAACGCCCCCGCGCTGCATCTTCATGCGGGCAGAGGTGAACGGGTCAGGCCGGCACCGTGTCAATGAACGATTGCCGTTGCGACAAACGCGCGTAGTACTTGTCGAGACTCGGATGGGCATCACGCCAGTTCAGATCGGGCAGGCGCAGGTCGAGATAGCCGAGGGCGCAGCCGCACGCGATATCCGCCAGCGTGAAGCGGTTCGCCGAACACCACTGTTTGGAACCCAGACCGCGCGACATCGCGCGCAGTCCGTCGTCCACCTTGTGCCGCTGACGCGCGATCCACGCTTCGCTGCGATGTTCTTCCTCGCGCAACACGCCTTCGAGGCGGATGAGAACGGTGGCGTCGAGCATGCCGTCGGCGAGGGCTTCCCAGCAACGCACTTCGGTGCGCTCGCGCCGTTCCTGCGGGAGCAGTTTGCCGACGGGCGTCAGGGTGTCGACGAATTCGCAGATCACACGCGAATCGAACACGGCATCGCCGTCGTCGAGAAGCAGGCAGGGCACTTTGCCGAGCGGATTGAAGTCGTGGATTTTCGTGCCGGCGGCCCAGACATCTTCGAGAACCAGTTCGCAATCGATCTTTTTCTCTGCCATGACGATCCGTACCTTGCGGACGAACGGGCTGGTGTGCGAACCGATCAGTTTCATCATCTTGTCTTCGCGTGGCTGCGTGTTTCGGGCGTCGATGATCTTAACCGGGCGACCCCGCGCCCCATGCCAGATTCGGCGCGCGTGTCGTCTGTCGACAACACGGCGCGCCGGGGCTCACGACGCGCTGGCCGTGGCCGGCGCGCCCGACGAAGGACAGGGCAACAGCGGCGCCTTCGCGGGCCGGGCGACGACAGCGGACTTGCCTTTCGCCGCAACGCCCGATGCCGCTGATGCAGCCGTAGCAGCCGGCGCTTCCGGCGGCAGCGAAGCCACGCTGCGCATGCCGGCCGAGATGGCCGAAGCCAGTTCGTCGACGGCCTTGCGATGTCCGTCCACCAGCGCGTCGTAGCCTGAGCCCACGGGTTCCTGCGCGACGGTCCGGCACGTCAGCACGTTCGACGACCCCGCGGCGCGCACGCTCCAGACCGCGTCGAGCACGGCGCGCTCGCCGGGCCACGATTCGAAGCGCTGCACGTTGACCTTCACGCGATACACCGGCACCGACTCCGGATGCGGCGTGTTGTAGACATCGATGGCGCCGAGCTGCTGGGTGAGATCGGCGGACAGCGCGCGGCGCACTTCATCGGACGGCAGCGAGGACCAGCGGTCCTGCTCCAGCACCTGGACCTGCGCCGGGCTCGTCTGCACGACCAGCTGGTTGCGCGTGACCTGCTGCGGCATGTCGACGGGCGCGAGCTCGAAATAGAACGCGGCGGGCGACGAAGGCACGGGCCGCGCCTCGCCGCCGGCGAGCGTATAGAAACGGCTCGTCGGCGAGGCGCAGGCGGCGAGCATGCCGGCTGCGGCCAGAGTCAACATCAACGGGCCGAACTTCATGGTTTGTCTCCCGATTTACCGCGCAACAGCGATTCCGGATGGCGTTCCAGATAATCCGCCAGCGCATTGAGCGATTGAAGCGTGCGCGTGAGTTCCTGCATGGCCTGGCGCGTGTCCGACTGAATCGGCGAATCGGATTGCAGCGTGGCCTGCGCCGCGCTGAAGGTCTTCTTCGCTTCGTCGAGCGTGCCGCGCATGTCCGGCAGGACTTCCTTGTCGAGCTTGTCGAACAGCGCGTTGGCGTTCTTCAGCGAGCCGTTCAGATTGTTGCCGATTTGGTCGAACGGAATCTTGTCGATCTTGCGCGCGATGTCGGCAATCTGCAGTTGCAGTTCGTCCAGCGTGTTCGGCACGGTCGGCAGCTCGATCGGATCGTTGCTGGCGGACACCTGCGCCGGCGGCGCCTTCGGGAAGAAGTCGAGCGCCACATACAACTGGCTCGTCAGCAGGTTGCCGGTACGCAACTGGCCGCGCAAGCCGCGTTTCACGAGCAGTTGCAGCATGTCCTGGCTCGCCGACGATCCCTGTTCCGGCAGCGCCTGCCTGGCGCGCTTGCCGAGCCGGTCGGGGTACAGGTCGATGGTGACCGGCATCATGAACGAATGCGTTTTCTGATCGTACTGCACGCCGATGCCGGTAACTTGGCCCAGCACGATGCCGCGGAAATCCACCGGCGCGCCCACGGCCAGGCCGCGCAGCGACTGGTTGAAGTTCATCACGACATGCACGGCCTGCCCGTCCGGATCGCGCATGGCGTCGGACTGGTCGGAAGCGAGGCGGAAGGTGGCGTTGTTCTGCGCCTGCGGCCCGGATTGCTGGTTGGGCGGCGTCTGGAACGCAATGCCGCCGAGCACGACCGTCGCGAGCGACTGCGTGTTGAGCGTGAAGCCGCTCGAATCGAGGCGCAGATCCACGCCGCTCGCATGCCACCAGCGCGAATTCGTGCCGACATACTGGTCGTACGGCGCGTTGACGAACACCTGCAAGGTGACGCCGGTGCCGTCCTTGTCGAGCGAGAAGGCCGCGACCTGACCCACCTGCACGCGCCGGTAATAGACCGGGGAGCCGATGTCGAGCGAGCCGAGCGATTCGCCGTGCAGCGTGAAGGTGTGGCCCTTCTGGTCGCCGGTGATGGCGGGCGGCGTCTCCAGCCCGACGAAATAGCTCTGGTCTTCAGTGGACTTGCCCGCATCGACGCCGATGAACGCACCGGACAGCAAGGTGGACAAGCCGGTCACGCCGCTTGCGGCCACGCGCGGGCGCACGATCCAGAAGCGCGTGTCCTTGACGGCGAAATCGGTGGCTTCCTTGGTGAGCTGCACGTCGACGAGCACGCGCGAATGATCCTTCGACAACGTGATGCCTTTGACCGTGCCGATATCCACGTCCTTGAACTTCACCTTGGTCTTGCCGGTTTCGAGGCCTTCGGCGCTGGCGAAGCTGATGGTGACCGTCGGTCCGCGGCTCGACACCGTCTTCACGACCAGGATCACGCCGATCAGCGCCGCGACGAGCGGAATCACCCAGACGAGCGAGGGCAGCCAGCGGCTGCGCGGTTCGATCACGGGTTCGGGAAGGTTCGGCGGCAGGCCGCCGCCTTTATCGGCACCTGCACCGGCGCCGGTGTCGGCGGGCGGCGCGGGCTGCTTCGGGTCGTTCGGACCTTGGGCACTAGTCATGTTTCTTTCCTGACGGTTCGATGTTGTCCCACATGAGGCGCGGGTCGAATTGCATGGACGCGATCATCGTCAGCACGACGACCGACGCGAACGCGAGCGCGCCCGGTCCCGGCGTGATGACGGCGAGCGACTTGAAGCGCACCAGCGCGATGGTGAGGGTGATGACGAAGACATCAAGCATCGACCAGCGCCCGATGCCTTCGACGATGCGGAACAGGGTGGTGCGCTGCCGCGGCCGCCAGGTAGAACGGCGCTGTACGCTGATGACGAGGAAGCTGAGGGTCGCGAGCTTGAGCATCGGCACGAGAATGCTGGCGATGAAGATCACCGCCGCGAGCGGATAGTCGCCGTCGTTCCAGAAGAGCGCGACGCCGCTCATGATGGTGTCGTCCTGCGAGCCGAGTATCGATGACGTGTGCATGATCGGAAACAGGTTCGCCGGAATATAGAGGATCGCGGCGCTGATGAGCAGCGCCCACGTCCGCGCGATGCTGTCCGGATGACGCCGGTGCACGACGGCGTCGCAGCGGGTGCAGCGCTGTTTCTCGATGGTGTGCGCGAGCGGCTGCACGAGTCCGCAGGCGTGGCACGCCACGACCTGCGCGCGCGATGCCGTGGTGTAGTGGATGGCGGGCGGATCAGGTTGCTCGGCTGCCTGCTCGATGGCGTCGCTCATGATTTCTGCCTTTTGGTGGGCTCGGGCCTGGCTTGACGCCGGCACCTGGCCGGGCGCGGTTCGAGGCGGCTCGCGATGGCCCACAGCGCGCGCGGGTCGAAGCTCACCACGACGGCGAACATCAGTGTCAGCGCGCCGAAAGCGAACAGCGCAGCCTCGGGAATCACGCGCGCGATGCTCACCATTTTCACGAGCGTGACGAGCACGCCGAGCATGAACACTTCGATCATGCCCCACGGCCGCACGAACTGAATGCCGCGCAGCACCGTGTTGAAGCCCGGCGGAATATACCCCGAGCGCAGCGGCAGCAGCACATAGAGGAGCGCGAGCAGTTCGCACAGCGGGAACAGCACGGTGGAGCAGAAGACCAGCACCGCCATGATCTCCATCTGCTCGCTCCACAGCGCGACGATCGCGCCGATCAGTGTGGTCTCCGACGTGAGCCCGTTGGCCTCCAGTTCGACGATGGGAAAGCCCTGCGCGATCAGGAACGTGACGAGGGCCGCGAGCGTCATCGCGCAGACCTTGTCGAGGTTCGACGAAATGCTGCGATAAAGCAGCGAGCCACAGCGCGGACATTTCGCCGACGCATGCTGGGGCAGGTCACATTTTCGGGAGAGCGCGTCGCATTCGTGACACGCGATCAGGTCGTCCGGTTGATTGGCATTCATGGTCGAAGCCCGAGCCGTGTCGAGCGGAATTGGCGGGCGTTGCGGGGACCGCGGGGACCGGCTCCGGTGGAGCATAGCAAGCAGCGGGCCAGCGCAAACGCAATCAGCATGGTATCAAATGGCGCCTTGATGACGGATGAAGCAGTACGCTTCTTCACATCGGGGAATGAAATGGCCCGTTCGTCCGTTAAGTCTTCCAAGCGACATCGCGCCCGGAATGCGCTGTGGTTGATGCCGCGAGGTTGCGCAGACATCGACCGTTGCATGCATGGAATAGTTCGTTGCACCGGTGAAGCGAGCCTTGTCAAAGCAGCCCTCGACCGGCCGCAAACCCGCATCGAATATGACTTTCGGCTATCCTGCACGGACTTTTGGCAGGCGCTGGCGGTTAAGCTACGTTGCGGTAGCATGGCGGCCTTGCGTCCCCCTCATTGCATGTCCGTGCATGAAGGCGGGACGTCACCCCGTCATGCCGTTACACACAGCACTCTCTGGATGAAAGCACTATGGAAAGTACCGCACACGTCGCGGCAGCCGCGCCGCAACCGCGTTACAGCGCCACGGCGATCGGCCTGCACTGGATCATTGCGTTGCTGATCGTGGGCGGTTTCTACCTCGGCTGGATCATGACGGATATCCCCGGCTTCACGCCGACCAAGCTCAAGTATTTCTCGTGGCACAAGTGGATCGGCGTGACGGTGTTCGCGCTCGCCGTGCTGCGTTTGCTGTGGCGCGTGACGCATCCGGCGCCGCCGCTGCCGGGCGGCATGCCGCCCTGGCAGAAGGGCGCGGCGCATCTCGGCCACCTCGCGCTGTATGTGCTGATGCTCGTGATCCCGGCTTCCGGCTATCTGTACAGCTCGGCGGCGGGCCTGCAGGTGGTGTATCTCGGCGTGCTGCCGCTGCCGACCATCATCGGTCCGGACAAGGCGCTGAAGGCCACGCTGCGCCTCGTGCACATCGCGCTGAACTACACGCTGCTGTTCTTCGTCGTCATGCATGTGCTGGCAGCGCTGAAGCATCATTTCGTCGATCGCGACGGCCTGCTCGGCCGGATGCTGCCGTTCCTGCGCTGAGCGCGCATTGTTTCCTCGTCGTTGGCAGGGCGTTTCCCGGCGGCTGATTGTTATCGCGGTCTTTTGATTTCCAATACCGGTTTTGTTCCGGAACCGTCGTTCGCAAGGATGGTTCAGGTTCGTACCGTCTGAACAGGGCACACATGAAAGTGAAACTGAATCGCTGGATGATGGCAACGGGCGCCGCGTTCGCGCTGGTCGCGGCGGCGCATGCGCAGGTCGACCTGGGCAAGAGTTCGGTGGTGGCGACGTCGAAGCAGATGAACGTGCCCACCGACGGCAAGTTCAACAAGTTCAGCGCGCAGATCGCCTTCGATCCGGCGAAGCCCACGGCGGGCACCGCGAACATCACGATCGACACCGGCAGCTACGACCTCGGCGACGACGACTACAACAAGCAGGTGCGCGGCGCCGAATGGTTCGACGCCGGCAAGTATCCGACCGCGACCTTCGTGTCGAGCGCGATCGCGCCGGCCGGCGGCAACAAGTACAACGTGACCGGCAAGATCACGATCAAGGGCAAGTCGCAGACGGTCACCGTCCCGGTCACGGTCACGCAGCAGGGCGCGACCGAAACCTTCGACGGCGCGCTGCCGATCAAGCGCACCCAGTTCGATATCGGCACGGGTGAGTGGAAGGATACGTCGATCGTGGCGGACGACGTCGTCATCAAGTTTCATATCGTCGCCGCGAAGAAGTAAGCGGCGCGTCAACCTTTTTGCACACGCTTTGTGTATCTAGTCAGGAGAAGAACTTGAAAAAGCTTTCGATCATCGCTGCGGGCGCGCTCGCACTCGGCACGCTCGGCATGTCCTTCGGCGCGCTGGCCGCCGACACCTACAAGCTCGACCCGAACCACACCTATCCGAGCTTCGAGGCCGACCACTTCGGCGGCGTGTCGACGTGGCGCGGCAAGTTCAACAAGAGCAGCGGCGAAGTGACGCTCGACCGCGCGGCGAAGACCGGCACGGTGAACGTGACGATCGACATCGCTTCGGTCGACACCGGCAACGACAAGCTCAACGAGCATCTGCAGAAGGCGGAGTTCTTCGACGCGTCGAAGTATCCGACGGCCGAGTACAAGGGCACGTCGATGAAGTTCGACGGCGATGCGCCGAGCGAAGTGATGGGCACGCTGACGATGCACGGCGTCACCAAGCCGCTGAACCTGAAGATCGAGCACTTCAAGTGCTTCGTGAACCCGATGATGAAGAAGGAAGTGTGCGGCGTGGAAGCGACGGCGACGTTCGATCGCGGCGACTTCGGCATGGACTACGGCAAGTCGTATGGCTTCAGCCTGAAGACGGTGCTGCATATCCAGGCGGAAGGCGTGAAGCAGTAAGCGTTTCAGCGCGCCAAAACAAAGCGGCCGGTCTGTGAAGACCGGCCGCTTTTTTACGTCCTGGAATGCCTGAAGCTTCAGACCTGAGCGCCCGCGTTCGGGTCGTTCGGATCGAACTTGTCCTTCTTGTCCTTCACGAGGTCTTCACGCTTCACGCCGAACCACATGGCAAGCGCCGCGGCCACGAACACCGACGAATAGATACCGAACAGGATACCCACGGTCAGCGCCAGCGCGAAGTAATGCAGCGTCGGGCCGCCGAAGAAGAACATCGACAGCACCATCATTTCCGTACAGCCGTGGGTGATGATGGTTCGCGACATGGTGCTGGTGATCGCGTGGTCGATGACTTCCATGACGGTCATCTTGCGCTGCTTGCGGAAGGTTTCGCGGATCCGGTCGAAGATGACAACGGATTCGTTCACCGAATAGCCGAGCACCGCGAGAATCGCCGCCAGCACCGAGAGCGAGAACTCCCACTGGAAGAACGCAAAGAAGCCGAGGATGATCACCACGTCGTGCAGGTTGGCGATGACGCCCGCCACTGCGTACTTCCACTCGAAGCGGAACGACAGGTAGATCACGATGCCGACCACCACGCACGCCAGCGCGAGCAGGCCGTTGGTCACGAGTTCCTTGCCCACCTGCGGACCGACGAACTCGACGCGCTGCAGGCTCACCTGCGGGTTGTCGGCCTTGAGCGCGCCCATCACCTGGTCGCTCTGCTGCGCCGAGGTGAGGCCCTGCTTGATCGGCAGGCGGATCAGCACGTCGCGCGAGGTGCCGAAGTTCTGCACCTGGGCGTCGGCGTAGCCGAGCTTGGTCATGGTCGCGCGCACGGGTTCGGGCGATACGGCCTGCGGATACTGCACCTCGACGACCGTTCCGCCGGTGAACTCCACCGACAGATGCAGCCCGCGATGCACGAGGAAAAACACGGCCGCGAGGAAGGTCACGAGCGAAATCACGTTGAAGATCAACGCGCGCTCCATGAACGGAATATCGCGGCGGATGCGGAAGAATTCCATGTTCTAGCTCTCCGGGTTCAGCGGGACTGGCCCGGTTTCTGTTGATCGACGCCCGGCCCCGAACGGCGGCGCACCGTCGGCTTGCCGCTGCGTGCCTGCGTCTGGACGGGCGCCTGGGCCGGCGCGCGCGGCGCGGCGGTCTTGGTCTTGCCCTTCGCGGTTTTCACGATTTCATCCACCGGCGAGTCGTCGCCGCGCTGGGCCGCCAGATAGGCCGCCGCGGCGGCTTCGGCGTTGCCGCCGTCCGGACGCCACACCTGGCCGATCGCCAGCGACTTCAGCTTCTTCTTGCCGCCGTACCACAGGTTCACGAGGCCGCGCGAGAAGAACACGGCCGAGAACATCGACGTCAGGATGCCGATACAGTGCACGACCGCGAAGCCGCGCACCGGACCCGAACCGAACGCGAGCAGCGCCAGGCCGGCGATCAGCGTGGTGACGTTCGAGTCGAGAATCGTCGCCCAGGCGTGCCTGAAGCCTTCCTGGATCGCGGTCTGCGGCGGCGCGCCGTTGCGCAGTTCTTCGCGGATACGCTCGTTGATGAGCACGTTCGCGTCGATCGCCATACCGAGCGCCAGCGCGATAGCCGCGATGCCCGGCAAGGTCAGCGTGGCTTGCAGCAGCGACAGGATGGCCACCAGCAGCAGCAGGTTGACCGACAGCGACAGCATCGAGAACAGGCCGAACAGCAGGTAGTACGCGATCATGAAAACGGCGATCGCGGCGAAACCGTACTGCACCGAGTCGAAGCCCTTCTTGATGTTGTCCGCGCCAAGGCTTGGGCCGACGGTGCGTTCCTCGATGATGTCCATCGGCGCCGCGAGCGAGCCCGCGCGCAGCAGCAGCGCGAGATCGGCGGCGGCTTGCGGCGTCGGCTGGCCAGTGATCTGGAAGCGGTCGCCCAGTTCCGACTGGATGGTCGCGACCGTCAGCACTTCGCCCTTGCCCTTCTCGAACAGCACCATGGCCATCGGCTTGCCGATGTTGTCGCGCGACACCGCCGACACCGCGCGGCCGCCGGCCGAATCCAGACGGATATTGACGGACGGGCGCTGATGTTCGTCGAAGCCCGCGGACGCGTCGATGATGCGGTCGCCGGTGAAGATCACCTGCTTGCGCAGCAGCACGTTGCGGTCGCCCTGCTTGAAGGCTTCGTCGCCGGGCGGGACCGGATCGTTCAGGCCGATGTAGGTATTGACCGGGTCGGCGAGGCGCGCTTCGAGCGTCGCCGTGCGGCCGATGATGTCCTTCGCCTTCGCCGTGTCCTGCACGCCCGGCAGTTCGACCACGATACGGTCCGAGCCCTGCTGCTGGATCACCGGCTCGGCGACGCCCAGTTCGTTGACGCGGTTATGCAGCGTCGTGATGTTCTGCTTGAGCGCGCCGTCCTCGACGGTTCGCTGCGTCGCCGCCGAGAACGTGCCGACCACCTGATAGCCGTCGCCGCCCTGGCGCGTGCTCCATTGCAGTTCGTTGACGCCGGTCTGGAGCAGGGTGCGCGCGTTGTCCGCGGCGCTCTGGTCCGAGAAATTCACGACGACCGATTGCCCGACGCGGTTCACGCCGCCGTCGCGGACGTTGCGGTCGCGCAGGTAGGTGCGGGCGTCGGCGGCGTCGGAATCGAGCTTCTTGTTGAGCGCGCCGGCCATGTCCACTTGCAGCAGGAAGTGGACGCCGCCGCGCAGGTCGAGACCGAGATACATCGGCAATGCGTGCAGGGCCGTCAGCCAGCGCGGCGAGGCGCTCTGCAGGTTCAGCGCGACGATGTACTGAGGATCGCTCGGGTCGCTGTTGAGCGCGTGGCTCAGCAGGTCCTTCACGCGCAATTGCGTGTCGGTGTCCTTCAGGCGCACGCGAATGTTCGCGTTCAGCTGGGAGTTGTCGAACGTGACTTCATCGGCGGTGACGTGGTTCGCGGCGAGCGCGCTCTCGACGTTCGCGAGCGTGGCGGAGTCGAGCTTGACCGTAGCCTTGCCGCTGGATACCTGCACGGCCGGCGCTTCGCCGAAGAAGTTGGGGAGCGTGTACACGAGGCCGATGACGAGCGCCATCAGCATCACGACATACTTCCAGAGGGGATAACGATTCATGGGGATGGCCGACCGTCAAGTTGGCTTCGGGGAGAGGGCGTCCGGCGGTGCGCGGAAGGGCGTCGGGGGAATCCGACGCCCGGCGGCGAGGCCGCGCCGGACGCGGCGGAACAGGTGGCCTTACAGCGACTTGATCGTGCCCTTCGGGAGGATGGTGGTCACGGATGCCTTCTGGATGGTGATTTCCGTGCCTTCGGCGATTTCCACGCCCACGTACGCGTCCGTCACCTTCGTAATCTTGCCGACGATGCCGCCGTTCGTCACCACTTCATCGCCCTTGGCCATGGCGGCGAGCATGTTGCGATGCTCCTTCTGACGCTTCATCTGCGGGCGGATCATGATGAAGTACAGCACCGCGAACATCAGGATGAGCGGCAGGAAGCTCATCAGGCTCGATTCCGCGCTGCTCGCGGTGGTGCCTTGTGCAAAGGCATTGGAAATGAACGACACGTTGGTCTCTCCGTTATGACGCAAAAAAAGCGTTCGATGAATACGTTCGATAATCTCGAATGAAATTAGCCGGCTATTCTACCACCCGCACTTGTCGCGAGACTTTAGGAATGCGCTTTGTCTTCAAGCTGTTATCCGGGTGTTATCCGGCTTATGAAGAAGCTGTGAAGCGGCGAATTCCGTGGCCTTCGCGGCATGAGCCGAAAGCAATAGAAAGCAGATTGTAATGCTTGGGCGCGCGTTTCCGGTCCGCGTCAGTCCACGCCGCGCGCGCGATTCTCCGCGAAAGTCTTGCGGAACGCCTCGAACGAGTGGTTTTCGATGGATTCGCGCACTTCGCCCATCAATTCAAGGTAGTAGTGCAGGTTGTGGATCGTGTTGAGCTGCGCGCCGAGAATCTCGCCCACGCGATGCAGGTGATGCAGATAGCCGCGCGTGAAATTGCGGCAGGTGTAGCAGCCGCAGCTTTCGTCGAGCGGTTTCATCGAGTTCTTGTGACTCGCGTTCTTGATCTTGAGATCGCCAAAACGGGTGAACAGCCAGCCGTTGCGCGCGTTGCGGGTGGGCATCACGCAGTCGAACATGTCGACGCCGGCCGCCACGCCCGCCACCAGGTCTTCCGGCGTGCCAACGCCCATCAGGTAGTGCGGCTTTTCGGCCGGCAGCTTCGGGCCGATATGGTTCAGCACGCGCATCATGTCTTCCTTCGGCTCGCCCACGGAAAGCCCGCCAATGGCAAGCCCGTGGAAGCCGATCTCCGACAGTCCCGCGAGCGACTCGTCGCGCAGATCCTCGAACATGCCGCCCTGCACGATGCCGAACAGCGCATTCGGATTGCCGAGCCGGTTGAATTCGTCGATCGAGCGTTTGGCCCAGCGCATCGACATGCGCATGGAATCGGCGGCGTCCTGGTGCGAGGTCGGCACGCCCTGGGTGGCGTAGGGCGTGCATTCGTCGAACTGCATGACGATGTCCGAGTTCAGCACCTTCTGGATCTGCATCGACACTTCGGGCGAGAGGAACAGCTTGTCGCCGTTGATCGGCGACGCGAAGGTGACGCCGTCCTCGGTGATCTTGCGCAGGTCGCCGAGCGAGAACACCTGGAAGCCGCCGGAGTCCGTCAGGATCGGGTGATTCCAGCCCATGAAGCGGTGCAGGCCGCCGTGCGCGCCGATCACCTCCAGCCCCGGCCGCAGCCAGAGGTGAAAGGTGTTGCCGAGGATGATCTGCGCGCGGATCTCTTCGAGTTCGCGCGGCTGAATGGCCTTGACGGTGCCGTAGGTGCCGACCGGCATGAAGATCGGCGTTTCGACCACGCCGTGATTCAGCGTGAGCCGGCCGCGGCGCGCCTGGCCGTCGGTGGTGAGCAATTCGAACTTGAGCCCGTTCTCGGGCGGGGTGGCGTGACCTTCGGTCATCGATGAGACTCCGCTGCAACCGGAGAACAGTCCGGCGCAAAAGTGTGGTTGAGGAATTCAGTTTTGCCGCGTCAGCAGCATCGCATCGCCGTAGCTGAAGAAGCGGTAGCGCTGCTCGATCGCGTGACGGTACGCGTCGCGGATCGTGTCCATTCCGGCAAAAGCCGAGACGAGCATCATCAGCGTCGATTTCGGCAGGTGGAAGTTGGTCACGAGCCGGTCGACCACGCGGAAGGCGTAGCCCGGCGTGATGAAGATGTCGGTTTCGGCCTGGGTGGCTGCGAGCGGGCGGCCGGCCTCGGCGGCGTCGCGGGCGGCGGCTTCAAGCGCGCGCATGGACGTCGTGCCGACCGCGATCACGCGGTTGCCGCGCGCCTTGACGGCGGCGATCCGGTCCACGAGCGTCTGCGGCAGGTCGTACCACTCGCTGTGCATCGTGTGCTCGGCGATATTTTCCACGCGCACCGGCTGAAACGTGCCCGCGCCGACGTGCAGCGTGAGCGTCGCGCGCTCGACGCCGCGTGCGTCCAGCTCGGCGAACAGCGCTTCGTCAAAGTGCAGGCCCGCGGTCGGCGCGGCCACGGCGCCCGGATTGGCCGCGTAGACGGTCTGGTAGCGGGTTTCGTCGTAGGCGTCGGCGTCGTGCTCGATATACGGCGGCAGCGGCAGACGGCCGTATTGCTCGATGAGCGTCAGGCAATCGGCGGGGAAATGCAGCGTGTAGAACGGCTCGACACGCTCGCCCACGGTGACGTCGAACGCGTCCGCCAGACGGATCGTGCTGCCTTCCGGCGGGCTCTTGCTGGCGCGGATCTGCGCCAGCGCCGTGGTTGCGCCCGTCAATCGTTCCACCAGCACCTCGACGCGGCCGCCGCTGGCCTTCTGGCCGAAGAAGCGCGCCTTGAGCACTTTGGTATCGTTGAAGACGAGCAGGTCGCCGGCGTCGAGCAGGGCCGGCAGTTCGGCGAAACGGCGGTCGGTGAAACGGGCGGGCGCGGCGTGGTTGTCCACCTCGAGCAGACGGCTCGCACTGCGCTCGGTGAGCGCGCTCTGCGCGATCAGCTCGGGCGGCAGATTAAAATCGAAATCGGAAAGCGTGAACATGGGCGTGAAGAAAGGCACGAACGCGGCAAAAGCGCGCCGAACAAACCTCATATTGTACTTGCGAAGAGATTAGATGCCCTTGTCCGACCGCCGCGTCACCTCGACCGATCCGCTGTCCGTGGAGGACGGCGAGGCGCCGCACGCCGTCGCGCCGGCGCGCAAGCGGGCCAAGGCGGAGCCGAAGGCCAAGGCCGACGAGAAGCCGAAGACCGTCGTCAAGACCGCGGACAAGCTCGCCAAGCTCGGCCTGAAGTCCGACATCGACCTCGTGCTGCACCTGCCGATGCGCTACGAGGACGAAACCTCGCTCACGCCCGTCGGCGAACTGATTCCCGGCGACAACGCGCAGACCGAAGGCGTCGTGTTCGACAACGAGATCGCCTACCGTCCGCGCCGCCAGTTGCTCGTGAAAATCCACGACGACGCCGGCGACGAACTCACGCTGCGCTTCCTCAACTTCTACGGCTCGCAGGTCAAGCAGATGGCCATCGGCGTGCGTCTGCGGGTGCGCGGCGACGTGCGCGGCGGCTTCTTCGGCATGGAGATGGTGCATCCCACGGTGCGCCCGGTGGATGAAGACACGCCGCTGCCGCAGGCGCTGACGCCGGTGTATCCGTCGACGGCGGGCATCTCGCAGGGCTATTTGCGCAAGGCCATCGATTCCGCGCTCGGGCGCGTGTCGCTGCCGGAACTGCTGCCGGAGCCGATTGCGCGCGCGCATCTCGCGCCGCTCAACGTGCCCGGCCTGCTCGATGCCGTGAAGACGCTGCATCACCCGCGCGCGGATTCCGACGAGACCGCGCTGATCGACGGCACCCATCCCGCCTGGACCCGCATCAAGTTCGAGGAACTGCTCGCGCAGCAACTGTCGCTCAAGCGCGCGCACGAAGAACGCCGCCGCCGCTCCGCGCCCGCCATGCCGCGCCGCGCGCCCGCCGACGCAGCGTCGCTCGTCACGCGCCTGTTGCAGGCGCTGCCGTTCGCGCTGACCGGCGCGCAGCAGCGCGTGGTCGCGGAAATCGCCACGGAGCTGACCCTGCCGCATCCGATGCAGCGTCTCCTGCAGGGCGATGTCGGCAGCGGCAAGACGATCGTCGCGGCGCTCGCGGCGGCGCAGGCCATCGACGCCGGTTATCAGGCCGCGCTCATGGCGCCCACCGAAATCCTCGCGGAGCAGCACGCGCGCAAGCTGCGCGGCTGGCTGGAGCCACTCGGCGTGTCGGTCGCGTGGCTCGCTGGCAGTCTCAAGGCGAAGGACAAACGCGCGGCACTCGAAGCGGCGGCGCTCGGCACGGCGCAACTGGTGATCGGCACGCACGCGATCATCCAGGACGCGGTGGAATTCGCGCGGCTCGGGCTCGTGATCGTCGACGAACAGCATCGCTTCGGCGTGGCGCAGCGGCTCGCATTGCGCGCCAAGGCGCAGAACGCGGCGGACGGCGCGCGCGACTTCCAGCCGCACCAGCTGATGATGTCCGCCACGCCGATCCCGCGCACGCTCGCGATGACCTATTACGCGGACCTCGACGTCTCCACCATCGACGAACTGCCGCCCGGCCGCACGCCGATCCTGACCAGGATCGTGTCCGATGGCCGTCGCGACGAGATCATCGGCCGGGTGCGCGAAGCGGCGCTGACCGGACGGCAGGTGTACTGGGTCTGTCCGCTGATCGAGGAAAGCGAGACCTTGCAGTTGCAGACCGCCGTCGAAACCTTCGAGACGCTGGTGGCCGCGCTGCCGGAACTGCGCGTGGGACTTGTGCATGGCCGGCTCGCGCCCGCCGAGAAAGCGGCGGTGATGGACGCGTTCGCGCGCAATGAAGTGCAGTTGCTGGTCGCGACGACGGTGATCGAAGTGGGCGTCGACGTGCCGAACGCGTCGCTGATGGTGATCGAGCACGCCGAGCGCTTCGGGCTGGCGCAGTTGCATCAGCTGCGCGGGCGCGTCGGCCGGGGCAGCACCGCGTCCGTGTGCGTGCTGATGTACGCCAATCCGCTCTCGCAGACCGCCCGCGCGCGCCTCGCGACGATGCGCGAAACCTCCGACGGCTTCGAGATCGCGCGGCGCGACCTTGAGATTCGCGGGCCGGGCGAGTTCCTCGGCGCGCGGCAGTCGGGCGAGGCGATGCTGCGTTTCGCGAGCCTGGAAAACGACGGCTGGCTGATCGAACCCGCCCGTGAGGCCGCCGACGCGATGCTCGCGACCTTCCCCGATGCCGTCACGCGCCATCTCGCCCGCTGGCTCGGCGTGCGCGAACAGTATCTGAAGGCGTGATTTATAAGACATGAACGTGAACTCGCCGGCGCCATGTCGGTCCCTATTTAGCCGCATCTGAGCGGCGAACCAGCAAAGGTTGTCGAATCGGCGCCGGCAGGTGTATAACTCAAACCTATTGAATCAATGTCTTCCATTGGCCCCCAATGACGCTCACTGAACTGAAGTACATCGTCGCGGTCGCGCGCGAACGGCATTTTGGCCGCGCGGCAGAGGCGTGCTTCGTCAGCCAGCCGACGCTGTCGGTGGCAATCAAGAAGCTCGAAGACGAACTGAATGTGCAGATCTTCGAGCGCGGCACGAGCGAAGTCAGCGTGACGCCCATCGGCGAGCAGATCGTGACGCAGGCGCAGCGCGTGCTCGAACAGACGCTCGCCATCAAGGAAATCGCCAAGCAGGGCAAGGATCCGCTGGTCGGGCCGCTGCGCCTGGGCGTGATCTACACCATCGGGCCGTATCTGTTGCCGACGCTGGTCAAGCAGATGATCAAGGCGGTTCCGCAAATGCCGCTGATGCTCCAGGAAAACTACACGCTCAAGCTGATCGAGCTCCTGAAGCAGGGCGAAATCGATGTCGCGATCATGGCGCTGCCGTTCCCTGAGACCGGCCTCATGGTGCGCGCGCTGTACGACGAGCCGTTCGTGGTCGCCATGCCGTCGGGTCACGCGTGGGAAAACCGCGCAAAGATCGATGCCGACGATCTCAAGCAGGAAACCATGCTGCTGCTGGGCAGCGGCCATTGTTTCCGCGATCACGTGCTCGGCGTGTGTCCGGAGCTGATGCGCTTCTCGCAGAACGCCGACGGCATCCAGAAGACCTTCGAGGGATCCTCGCTGGAAACCATCCGCCATATGGTGGCGAGCGGCGTGGGCATCACGGTGCTGCCGCGCATGTCGGTGAGCGAGGTCAAGCCGCATGCGCCGGGCATCGACTCGGGGCTGCTGAGCTACGTGCCCTTCGACGAACCCGTGCCCGACCGCCGCGTCGTGCTGGCCTGGCGCAAGAGCTTTACGCGGCTGCCGGCCATCGACGCCATTTCCGACGCCATCGCGGCGTGCGACCTGCCCGGCGTGAGGAAGCTCGACATGCCGGTGGCGGTCAACTAGGCCGCAGACGCCTGCTGCCTCTGACGCGCCGCGTTCCGAAAGGACGCGGCGCGTTGTCATTGGGGCGGCCGAACTGCGCCTATCAGATAGATAAAATTAATCAACTTATAAATATCGATAGCATTGGTTAAGCTCCTTTCATCGGTCCCCAACAACGGTGGACGCCCGAACCGGAGGAAGTTGATGCCCCGCACATTCACCTTCAACGCGCGCTTCGAGTCCTGGCGCCGCGTTGCAGTCAGCGTACTCGCCGACTTCGCCCGCGCCGCTGCCTGAGTCAGAGCCCGGCCGACCGATCCCATTCGAACCACGATAAGGAACACCACGATGACGACCCAACGACTCACGACCGCCGCAGGCGCGCCCGTCGGCGACAACCAGAATGCGCAGACCGCCGGTCCGCGCGGTCCGGTGACGCTGCAGGACTTCTGGCTCGTCGAAAAGCTCGCGCACTTCGACCGCGAAGTGATTCCCGAGCGCCGCGTGCATGCGAAGGGTTCGGGCGCGTTCGGCACGTTCCGCGTGACGCACGACATCTCGCGCTATACGAAGGCCAAAGTGTTCTCGGAAGTCGGCAAGGAAACGCCGGTCTTCATGCGCTTCTCGACGGTTGCCGGCGAACGCGGCGCGGCGGACGCCGAGCGCGACGTGCGCGGCTTCTCGATCAAGTTCTATACCGAGGAAGGCAACTGGGACGTGGTCGGCAACAACACGCCGGTGTTCTTCATCCGCGATCCGCTCAAGTTCCCCGACTTCATCCATACGCAGAAGCGCGACCCGTACACCAACATGCGCAGCAACGTGGCCGCGTGGGACTTCTGGTCGCGTCATCCGGAGTCGCTGCATCAGGTGACGATCCTCATGAGCGACCGCGGCATTCCGAAGAACTATCGCCAGATGCATGGCTTCGGGTCGCACACGTTCTCCTTCATCAACGCGGACGGCGAGCGCTTCTACGTCAAGTTCCACTTCAAGTCGCAGCAGCCGATCGAGAACTACACTGACGCGCAAGCCGCGGCCGTGATCGCGCAGGATCGCGAGAGCGCGCAGCGCGATCTGGTGCAGAGCATCGATGAAGGCCGTTTCCCGCGCTGGAATTTCCGCATCCAGGTGATGACGGAAAAGCAGGCGGCCGAATCGCGCATGAATCCGTTCGACATCACCAAGGTGTGGCCGCACAAGGACTATCCGCTGATCGATGTCGGCACGCTCGAGCTGAACCGCAACGCGCAGAACTACTTCGCGGACGTGGAGCAGGCGGCCTTCACGCCGGCCAATGTGGTGCCGGGGATCGGCTTCTCGCCTGACCGGCTGTTGCAGGGGCGTCTGTTTTCGTACGGCGATGCGCAGCGTTATCGCCTCGGCATCAATCATCATCAGGTGCCGGTGAATGCGCCGCGCGCGCCGGTTGGCCAGTCGTTTCATCGCGATGGCGCGATGCGCACCGACGGCAACCTCGGCGGCCGCGTGAACTACGAGCCGAACCGCTATGGCGAATTCGCGCAGGATGTCGCGGCGAACGAGCCGCCGCTCGCGGGCGGCACGGTGTACCGCTACGACCATCGGCAGGACGATGACCACTACAGCCAGCCGGCGGCGCTGTTCGCCCTCTTCGATGACGCGCAGCGCGAACGCTTCTTCGGCAACATCGCGCGGCACATTCATGGCGTGCCGAACGATATCGTCACGCGCCAGATCGAGCATTTCCGCCGTATCGATCCGGCATACGCGGAGGGTGTCGTCGCCGCGCTGGCGCAACTCGGCCAGACCCTCGAAGTGACGGACGAAGCCGCCGTCTGACAGCGATAGTTAGCAATACCGGGAGAACTCATCATGTCTCAAGCGTTGAACCACATCGCCCAGGCGGTCGATCACATCGAAGCCGTCAGCGTGAACGCCTCGCGCGGCGTGCGTGTCGCGCTGGCGTTCGGGATGGTCGCGGCGGCGTATGGCGTCGTCGTGGCAAGCGGGATTGCCGCAGCATGAGAAGGCGGGAAGCGCATCACGCGTCATGAAGCGCTCCCCATTTCTACGCTAAACTGTCGAGCGCTCGCGACGCCGGGTATTCAGGCCGATGCCCGGAGTCCGCACCGTTCGAACCACGCTCTCACGGAGTCATCATGGCGAAGAAAGGCACTGCACCTGCCGTCAACATCGGCATCAGCGACAAGGACCGCAAGAAGATTGCCGACGGCCTGTCCCGTCTGCTGGCCGATACCTACACGCTGTACCTGAAGACCCATAACTTCCACTGGAACGTCACGGGTCCGATGTTCAACACGCTGCACCTGATGTTCGAGACGCAATACAACGAACTCGCGCTGGCCGTCGATTCGATCGCGGAACGCATCCGGGCGCTGGGCGTGCATGCGCCGGGCAGCTACAAGGACTTCGCGAAGCTGTCGTCGATTCCGGAAGCGGATGGCGTGCCGGCGGCGGAAGAGATGATCCGCCAGCTGGTGGAAGGCCAGGAAGCGGTGGTGCGCACGGCGCGCGAGATCTTCCCGGCAACGGAAGCCGCCAACGACGAGCCGACCGCCGACCTGCTCACGCAACGCATGCAGACGCACGAAAAGACGGCGTGGATGCTGCGCGCGATGCTCGCCTGAGCGTCGAAGCACGCTTCGACATCACGCAAACCCCGCTCTCGTGCGGGGTTTGTGCTTTTGGAGGGGTTCGAACGCGCTGCTCTAGAATAGCCGCATCGCGCTTGCCGTATCTCCTGTCCCGACTTCCGCCATGTTCGCCCGACTTCCGCTCTTCATGCGCCTCGTGCGCCTCGACAAGCCCATCGGCAGCCTGCTGCTGCTGTGGCCGACGCTCAACGCGCTGTGGATCGCATCGGACGGCAAGCCGCAGCCGATGCTCCTCGTCATCTTCATCGTCGGTACGATCCTGATGCGCTCGGCGGGCTGCGCAATCAACGACTATGCCGACCGCGACTTCGACCGCCACGTGAAGCGCACTGCCGAGCGTCCAATCACGTCGGGCAAGGTCAAGGCGTGGGAAGCGGTGGCGCTGGCGGCGGCGCTCGCGCTCGTCGCCTTCCTGCTGATCCTGCCGCTCAATACGCTCACCAAGGAACTGTCGGTGTTCGCGCTGTTCGTCGCGGGCAGCTATCCGTTCACCAAGCGGTTCTTCGCGATTCCGCAGGCATATCTCGGCATCGCGTTCGGCTTCGGCATTCCGATGGCCTTTGCCGCCGTGCAGAACCACGTGCCGATGCTCGCGTGGATCATGCTCGCCGCCAACGTGTTCTGGTCGGTGGCCTACGACACCGAATACGCGATGGTGGATCGCGACGACGACATCAAGATCGGCATCCGCACCTCCGCGCTCACCTTCGGCCGCTTCGATGTGGCCGCGGTCATGCTGTGCTATGCGGCCACGCTGGCGATCCATGTGGGCATCGGCGTGGCGCTCGGCTTCGGCTGGCTCTACTGGCTCGGCTGGCTGGCGGCGGCGGCCTGCGCCGTCTATCACTACGGCCTGATCCGCAACCGCGAGCGCATGGCGTGCTTCGCGGCGTTCAAGCACAACAACTGGCTCGGCGGGATGTTGTTCGCGGGCATCGCGCTGCATTACGCGATGACGTAAATGAAAAACGGCAGCCTCGGCTGCCGTTGTCACATCGGGCGGATTGAAGCGTGCAGCCTCAGGCCGCGCCCAGTTCGTCGCCCATTTCCTTCGCACGCGCCTCGGCGGCCAGCGCGCCGCGCACGATCGCTTCCTTCACGCCCTGCGCGTCGAACGACGCGAGCGCCGCCGCCGTCGTGCCGCCCTTCGAGGTCACGCGTTCGCGCAGCACGCTTGCCGATTCCCCTGATTGCGCCGCCAGTTGCGCCGCGCCCGTGAAGGTGGCGACGGCGAGCGTGCGGCCTTGTTCATCGTCGAGGCCGAGGCGGCGCGCTGCTTCCTGCATCGCTTCGATGAAATAGAACACGTAGGCCGGGCCGCTGCCCGAGATCGCGGTGACGGCGTCGAGCTGCGCTTCGTCGTCGAACCAGACCGCCGTGCCGACCGCTTCGAGCACTTGTGAGGCCAGCGCCTTCGCGGCCTCGCTCACGCCCGGCAGCGCGGCCAGACCCGTGACGCCCATGCCGATCAGCGCGGGCGTGTTCGGCATCGTGCGCACGATCTGCGTGTAGCCGTTGAGCCAGCGCGACAGGTCCGTCGCCCGGATGCCTGCGGCGATGCTGATGACGGTTTGCTTTGACAGATGCGGCGCGAGCGCTTCACCCACGCTCTTGAGGACTTGCGGCTTCACGGCGAGCACGATGGCGTCGAAGCCGGCGAGCTGCCCGTCGATGGCGGCGCCGGTCGCCACGCCAAACTGCTTCGCGGTGCGCGCGCGGGCTTCGTCGTTGATGTCGATGGCAAAGATGTCGGCGGGCGCCGTGCCGCGCTTGATCAGTCCGCCGATGAGCGCCGCGGCCATGTTGCCGCCGCCGATGAATGCGATTTTCATGATGAGAGAAGAGTCAGTGAGGGGTGGTGCGCCTGCCGAAGATCGCGGTGCCGATGCGCACCATGGTCGCGCCTTCGAGCACGGCGGCTTCGAGATCGGCGGACATGCCCATCGAGAGCGTGTCGAGCGCGAGGCCGTCGGCGCGCAAGGCGGCCATCAGTTCGCGCAAACGCGCGAGCGGCCGGCGTTGCGCGTCGAGTGTTGCGGCGGCTTCGGGAATCGCCATCAGGCCACGCAGCCGCAGGCCGGGCAGCGCCGCGACCGCATGCGCGAGCGCGGCGGCCTCGTGCGGCTCGACACCGCTCTTCGAGGCCTCGCCGCTGACGTTCACCTGGATGCAGACATTGAGCGCGGCCGTGCCTTCGGGACGTTGCGTGGCGAGGCGCTCGGCAATCTTCAGACGGTCGACGGAATGCACCCAGTCGAACTGCTCGGCGACCACCCGCGTCTTGTTCGATTGCAGCGGCCCGATGAAATGCCATTCGATGTCGCGGCGCAGATCCGCGAGTTCCGCGATCTTGCCGATGCCTTCCTGCACGTAGTTCTCGCCGAAGGCGCGCTGGCCGGCTTCGAAGGCGGCGCGCACGTCGGAGGCAGGGAAGGTCTTGGTGACGGCGAGCAGCGCGACCGACGACGCATCGCGCGCTGCGTCATGCGCGGCCTGGGCGATGCGCTGCCGGACTTCTTCGAGATGTTGAGCGATGGACATACTTGAAAACGGCCTTGAGAGGGCTTGACGAGCGACGCGTCATTATACGAACGGCTCATCCGTAGATCAGATGCTCCACCAGCTGGATCCAGTGCGTGACGGGCGTGGACGTGCCGCTCTGCAGATGCGCGATGCAGCCGACATTCGCCGACACGATCAGCTGCGGCTCGAGCTTTTCGAGCCGGTCGAGCTTCTGGTTGCGCAGCGTATAGGAGAGCTTCGGCTGCAGCACCGAGTAGGTCCCCGCCGATCCGCAGCACAGATGAGCGTCGGCGGGCAGGCGCACGTCGAGCCCGAGCGAGGTCAGCAATTGCTCGACATGCCCGCGGATCTGCTGGCCATGCTGCAACGTGCAAGGCGGATGAAACGCCACCGTATGCACGCTGCGCCGCCGCGCCAGCGCGACGAGTTCTTCCTCGTAGATCGGCAGGATCTCGGCCAGGTCGCGCGTCATGTCGACGATGCGCCGCGCCTTCTCCGCGTACTTCGGATCGTGGCGCAGCAGGTGCGCATATTCCTTCACCGTCGCGCCGCAACCGGAGGCGTTCATGATGATCGCCTCGACGCCGTCTTCCACGTACGGCCACCACGCGTCGATGTTGTTGCGCACGTCGTCGAGCGCGTCGTCGTTGTAGCCCAGATGCAGGCGAATCGCGCCGCAGCAGCCCGCATTGGGCGCGGTCACGATCTCGATGCCCAGTGCATCGAACACGCGCGCCGTGGCCGTGTTCACGTTCGGCATCATCGCGGGCTGCACGCAGCCGGACAGCATCAGCATCTTGCGTTCGTGCTTGCGCGTGGGCGCGGCGAGCGGCCGCTCGGGCACCGGAATCTTCGCGCGCAGCGAGCGCGGCAGCAGCCCGCGGAACTGCTGGCCCAGCTTCATGGCCGGCGTGAACAGCGTGCTGTTGGGCAGGAAGCTCGCGAGCAGGCGCCGTTGCAAGCGCTGCCGAACGGGCCGCTCGACTTTCTCCTCCACCACCTTGCGGCCAATCTCGACCAGCCGCCCGTACTGCACGCCCGACGGGCACGTGCTTTCGCAGTTGCGGCACGTGAGGCAGCGGTCCAGATGCAGTTGCGTGCTGCGCGTGACCGGCGCGCCTTCGAACATCTGCTTCATCAGATAGATGCGCCCGCGCGGTCCGTCGAGTTCGTCGCCGAGCACTTGATAGGTCGGACAGGTCGCCGTGCAGAAGCCGCAATGCACGCACTTGCGCAGGATGGCGTCGGCTTCGTCGCCGTCAGCGGTGCCGCGGATGAATTCGGCGAGATTGGTTTGCATCGTTCAGTTCCGGTTCGGCCAGCGATGCGTCTAGAAATCGGGATACAGACGCGCGCGATTGAAGATGCGCGCCGGATCGAAAGCCGCCTTCAGCCCGCGATGAATCTTCATCAGCGGCGCGGGCAGCGGCGTGAACACACCCGCGTTGCGGTCATAAGCGGAGCCCGCCCGAAAGATCGTGGCATGGCCGCCGGCCTGCTTGGCGCTGATGCGCACGGTTTGCGGATCGGTGTCGGTGATCCACCAGCGCTGCGCGCCGCCCCATTCCATCAGCTGCGCGCCCGGCAGGTGCAGCGGCTCCGCGATCGACGGCAACGCGAGCCGCCACAGCGCCGAACGCGGCTCGATCACCGCGAAGAACGGATCCGTCTGCTCGCGCATGCCGATCCAGAAGCGGTCCGCTTCGACCGCGTCGACCACTTCGCCGCCGAGCGCGGTGCGGGCGGTCTTCACGGCCGCTTCCGCGCCGGCGAGACGCAGCGCGAGCGTGCCGTCACGCCATGCGCTGCCGCAGATCGGCAGCGCATGGCCGCCCCATTCGTTGAGCTTGCGCACGCCGTCGGTGGCGTGCATGTCGAACTTGAGCGTGGCTTCGGCAACGGGGCGCGGCAATACCTTGATGGAGAGTTCGAGGATCAGGCCGAGCGTGCCGAGCGAACCGGCGAGAAGCCGCGCGACGTCGTAGCCCGCGACGTTCTTGACCACCTGACCGCCGAAGCGCAGTGCCTGGCCGTGGCCGTTCATCACGACGGCGCCCAGCACGAAGTCGCGCGGTGCGCCGGTCCAGGCGCGGCGCGGGCCGGCAAGTCCCGCGGCGATGCAGCCGCCGAGCGTTGCATTGCGGCCGAAGTGGGGGGGTTCGAACGGCAGCATCTGGCCGTGTTCGCGCAGCGCCGTTTCGATCTCGACGAGCGGCGTCCCGGCGCGCGCGGTGATGACGAGTTCAGCCGGATCGTAGGCGATGATGCCGCGATACGCGCGCGAGTCGAGGATCTCTCCCTGGAGCGTCTGGCCGTACCAGTCCTTCGTGCCGCCGCCGCGGATGCGCAGCGGCGTGCCGTTGGCGGTGGCCCGGGCGATCCGTTCCGACCAGCCGGCGACGATGTCGTCCTGTTCCATGAGTGTTCCGTCTGAGCGTCGATGTCGTGATTCGACTTGTCTGATTCAGTGTGCTGACTTCTGACGGCTGTCCGGTCGATTGTACCGGCCGCTTAACGCCGCCGCACTCGGAGAAACATGGATAGCGGAACGCGCGCCGCACACGCGGCGCGCGGGAGAGTGGATGCCGGCGCTTCAGAAGCGCTCGAGTTCGGGATGCGGCAGCAGGCCGCCGCGCACGTGCATCTTGCCGTACTCGGCGCAGCGCGTGCGCGTCGGGATGCCCTTGTCGGGATTGAGCAGGCCGGGCGGGTCGAAGGCGCGCTTCACGGCGAAGAAGGCGTCGCGCTCTTCGGGCGAAAACTGCACGCACATCGAATTGATCTTCTCGATGCCCACGCCATGTTCGCCCGTCACCGTGCCGCCCAGCTCGACGCAGCATTCGAGAATGTCGGAGCCGAAGGCCTCGGCGCGATGCCATTCGTCGAGGTCGTTGCCGTTGAAGAGAATCAGCGGATGCATGTTGCCGTCGCCGGCGTGGAACACGTTGATGCAGCGCAGCGCGTACTTCTTCTCCATCTCCTCGATGCGTCTCAGCAAGGGCCCGATGGAGCGGCGCGGCACGGTGCCGTCCATGCAGTAGTAGTCGGGCGAGATGCGGCCCGCGGCCGGGAACGCGTTCTTGCGGCCCGACCAGAACTTGAGCCGTTCGGCTTCGGAGCGCGAGATCTGGATGCGCGAGGCGCCGTGTTCGCGCAGCACGGCCGTCATGCGCACGATTTCCTCGGCGACTTCGTCGTGCGTGCCGTCGGACTCGCACAGCAGGATGGCGGCGGCGTCGAGGTCGTAGCCCGCATTGACGAACTGCTCGACGGCGCGCGTCGCGGGTTTGTCCATCATTTCAAGGCCGGCCGGGATGATGCCGGCGGCGATGATCGCCGCGACCGCATCGCCGCCTTTCACGACATCATCGAAGCTGGCCATGATGACCTGCGCGGTCTGCGGCTTCGGAATCAGCTTGACCGTGATCTCGGTAACGATCGCGAACATGCCTTCGCTGCCGATCAGCACCGCGAGCAGATCGAGGCCCGGCGCGTCCGGCCCGAGCGAGCCGAACTCGACGACATCGCCGTCCATGGTCACGGCGCGCACGCGCAGCACGTTATGCACGGTCAGGCCGTATTTCAGGCAATGCACGCCGCCGGAATTCTCGGACACGTTGCCGCCGATGGTGCAGGCGATCTGCGACGACGGATCCGGCGCGTAGTAGAGCCCGTAAGGCGCGGCGGCTTCGGAGATGGCGAGATTGCGCACGCCCGGCTGGACCGTGGCGGTGCGCGCATACGGATCCACTTCGACGATCTTGCGAAAGCGCGCCAGCGACAGCACGATGCCGTGGCGGATCGGCATGGCGCCGCCGGAGAGGCCGGTGCCCGCGCCGCGCGGCACGATCGGAATGGCGAGGCGGTTGCAGATCTGCACTACGCGCTGCACCTGCGCTTCGGTTTCCGGCAGCGCGACGGCGAGCGGCAGGCGCCGGTAGGCGGCGAGGCCGTCGCATTCGTACGCGGCGGTGTCCTCGTCGCGGAACAGCAGGCAATGTGTGGGGAGCACGGCCATCAGCGCCTGCACCACTTCACGCTGACGCGCGGCGAGTTGGTCTTCGGTGAGCTCGGGCGCGTCTTCGTGCGGCAGATCCGGCGCCACGTGCCCGGGCTTGAGCTCGTCGGGGGCGTTCATGTCTCCTCCTTGTGATGCCTGCGCTGTGAGTGCGCTTTCGTGAGCGCCGTTTGGCGTGCGCTCAGGTCATCCGTGCATCTTGCGCGACTTCGTCAGCCTTCGAAAGTGAAGATTTTCCCCGGATTCATCAGGTTTTTGGGATCGAGCGCCTGTTTGATCGCACGCATCACGCCGATGGCTTCCGCGCCGTGTTCCTCCAGCATGAAGCCCATCTTGTGCAGCCCGACGCCGTGCTCGCCGGTGCAGGTGCCGCCCATCTTCAGCGCGCGGCCGACGATCCGGTGGTTGATGCGTTCGGCTTCCTCCAGTTCTTCGGGCTTGTCCGGGTCGAGCAGCATCGCGACGTGGAAGTTGCCGTCGCCGACGTGGCCGACGATCGGGCACGGCAAGGTCGAGGCGATCAGGTCCTGTTCGGTTTCGTCGACGCATTCGGCGAGACGGGAGATGGGCACGCAGACGTCGGTGGTGACGGCGCGGCAGCCCGGCTTGAGTTGCAGCATCGCAAAGTAGGCGCTGTGGCGGGCGTTCCAGAGCCGGCTGCGGTCCTCGGGGCGCGTTGCCCATTCGAAGTCTTCGCCGCCATGTTCCGCGACGATGTCCTGCACGGTGCGCGCCTGTTCCTGCACGCCGGATTCGGTGCCGTGGAACTCGAAGAACAGCATCGGGGCTTCGCGCAGGGTCAGGTTCGAGTGACGGTTGATGGCGCGCACGGCGAGCGTGTCGACGAATTCGACGCGGGCAATCGGCACGCCCATCTGGATGGTCTCGATGACGGCGCGCACGGCATTGCCGATCGACGGAAACGCGCACACGGCGGCCGAGATGGCTTCGGGCTGCGGATAGAGCCGCACGGTGATTTCGGTGATCACGCCGAGCGTCCCTTCGGAGCCGACGAAAAGCCGCGTGAGGTCGTATCCCGCAGACGATTTGCGGGCGCGCGTGCCGGTCTTGACGACGCGGCCGTCCGCGGTGACGACCGTGAGGCCGAGGACGTTCTCGCGCATCGTGCCGTAGCGGACGGCGTTGGTGCCGGAGGCGCGCGTCGCGGTCATGCCGCCGATGCTGGCGTCCGCGCCGGGATCGATCGGAAAGAACAGGCCGGTGTCGCGCAATGCTTCGTTCAACTGCTTGCGCGAGATGCCGGGCTGGACCGTGACGGTGAGGTCTTCGGCGTTGATGGAGACGACCTGGTTCATCTCGGACAGGTCGATGCTGACGCCGCCCTGGACCGCGAGCAGATGGCCTTCGAGCGACGAGCCGTTGCCGTAGGGGATGACCGGCACGTCGTGCTGCGCGCAGAGTTTGACGATGGACTGAACTTCCTCGGTGCTGCGCGCGAAGACGACGGCGTCGGGGAGTTGCGGATCGAACGGCGATTCGTCGCGGCCGTGATGTTCGCGCACGGCCTGGGCGATGGAGACGCGTTCGGCGAATTGCTGTTGCAGGGCGTCGAGCAGCGCGGCGGGGAAGGGGCGCTTCTGGAAGACGTGGGGTTCGTTGGGATGGTTCACGGGCGGGGTCTCCGGGCGGCGTGCGTTGTCGTGCGGTAGGTTCGGTGTGTCTCCGGCGCGCTGGGTACGGACGTTGCGTTTTTCGCTTTTTTCGCGCGACGGTCCGATGCGGCCGGCAGGGCTCTGCGCGGATGGCCGTGCCATTCGGTGCGGCCATGCGCCCTGTTTGTTTCATTTTACGCTTTTGGGGCGCGGCTCGACGGGGCGGGCTGGAGGTCCGGGAGCGCGCCCTTGCGTGCCTATAATGGGCCGGCAGGTTTTCGGGGCTTCAGGAGCAGATGATGGGAAATCGTTTGAGCAAGATCGCGACGCGCACCGGTGACGACGGCACCACGGGTCTGGGCGATGGCCGCCGCGTGTCGAAGGACGATGCGCGCATTGCGGCGATCGGCGACATCGACGAACTGAATTCGACGCTCGGCGTTCTGCTGTGCGAGCCGATGCCCACCGACGTGCGCGATGCGCTGACGCGGATCCAGAACGATTTGTTCGATCTTGGAGGCGAGCTGTCCATTCCGGGGCACGCGATGATCGAGGAGGCGCATCTGGCGCAACTCGATGGGTGGCTCGCCGAGTACAACGCCACGCTGCCGCCGTTGAAGGAATTCATTTTGCCGGGCGGGTCGCGGGCGGCGGCGGTGGCGCATGTCGCGCGGACCGTGTGCCGGCGGGCGGAACGGGCGATCGTCGCGTTGGGGCGGGTGGAAAGCGCGGGGGTGAATGACGCGCCGAGACGGTATGTGAACCGGTTGTCGGATTTGTTGTTCGTGCTGGCGAGGGTGATGAATCGGGTGGATGGTGGGACGGATGTGTTGTGGAAGAGGGAGCACAATCCACGCGACTAGCCCGTCGCCGCCTTAATCCAGACCGTCTGGACGCTGAATTTGGCGGTTCCTCCGGCCAAATGCGACCTATATTGAAAGCTTCGTAGGGTTCGGCGGGGGAGGCGACATGGGTTCCAAAAAGGGGAATGCCGTGCAGCCGCCGCGCTCGGCGTCACTTTGGGGTCGCGTCTGGACCTGGCTCGGCCTGCCGGGCAATCAGAAGACCCTGCGCTTTCTCGGCGCCGGAGTGGCCGCAGCGATTGCGCTGCTTGCCGGCGCGGGGTTCATCGGGCGCAACGATCATGCGTCGGGCCGCAACGACGCTCCTGCGGCCGCTGCTCCCGCAGCGCCCGTTCAGCACACTTCATCCGAAAGTCTGGCGGCGCCGAGTCAGAACGCGATGGCGGGAAGCGGCGGCGTTGCGGCCAATGTTCTGGGAACGGGCAATCAGGTCACGATAGGCGGCACACGGCCATGAAGCCGATCGGGTCATGGCTCGCGGTGGGCTGCCTCGGATTGTTCGCAGGACTTGCGGAAGACGCCCGGGCCGCGGAAGAGCAGACTTCGCCTGGGCAGGTCGCCCGTGCGGGGCCCGGGGGCGTGGCCCTGAACATTCTCGGCGACCGCAACATCGTCACCATCAATCCCGCCGATCCGCAAGTGAGAGTGATCGTCGCGCGCCTGGTGACATCCAGTGCGCAGACCAGGAAACGGCAGCGCGGCCAGGACGAAGCCATCGCCGAACTCGGACGGCAGGTCGACGACGTCCGCTCAGTCAGAGAAAAGTAGGATTCGCACACGAAGCGAACGGTAACAGCGCACTCGCACAGGTGTCGTTGACCGCTTCGATGCACGGCTCAGAGGCACTGCTTCGAAGCGATCCGACCAATGCCGAATGGCGCACCGACCTCGCCATCACACTTTTGCGGCTCGGTACGATCACCGGGCAGACGGCGGAGCAGCGGGCGGTCTGGCTGCGCCGGAGCCAGGACATCTTCGAGGGATTGCGCTCGAAGGGCGAACTCGCGGGCGAGGACGAGCAGTATGCCGCTGCGGCTGCGCGCGAGCTCGACCAGGTCCGCGATAAACGCTAAACCCTCCGCCCTTAATTCCCCCCACCCCGAGCCACCCGACGCAGCTTGACCGATTCCGCCAGCCCCTCAAGCACCCCAACACTCTCGTCCCACCCGATGCACGCATCGGTGACGCTCTGCCCGTAAGTCAGCTCGCACCCTTCCTTCAGATCCTGCCGCCCGGCGACCAGATGCGATTCCACCATCACGCCGACGATCCGTTCATCGCCCGCTGCCAGCTGACGCCCGATGTCCGCGCACACCGGAATCTGGTTCTCATGCTTCTTCGAGCTGTTCGCGTGGCTCGCATCGACCATCAGACGCGCCGCCAGACCCGCCTTGCCGATGTCGCTGCAGGCGGCATCGACGCTCGCCGCGTCGTAGTTTGGCGTCTTGCCGCCGCGCAGGATGATGTGGCAGTCCTCGTTGCCGGCGGTGGAGACGATCGCCGAATGACCGCCCTTTGTCACCGACAGGAAATGGTGCGGCTGCGACGCCGCCTTGATTGCATCGACGGCGATCTTCACATTGCCGTCCGTGCCGTTCTTGAAGCCCACCGGGCAGGACAGCCCCGAAGCCAGCTCGCGATGCACTTGCGATTCCGTGGTCCGCGCGCCGATCGCGCCCCAGGAAATCAGGTCCGCGATGTACTGCGGGCTGATCATGTCGAGGTATTCCGTGCCGGCGGGCAGCCCGAGCTCGTTGATGTGCATCAGCAGCTCGCGCGCGGCGCGCAGGCCGTCGTTGATCTTGAAGCTGTTGTCCATGTACGGGTCGTTGATGAGCCCCTTCCAGCCCACCGTCGTGCGCGGTTTCTCGAAATACACGCGCATGACGATTTCCAGTTCGCCCGCGAAGCGCTTGCGCTGCTCGATGAGGCGTCCGGCGTACTCGATCGCCGCCTTCGGATCATGAATGGAGCACGGCCCGATAATGACGATCAACCGGTCATCCATGCCGTGGAGAATGCGGTGCATCGACTGCCGCGCGTTGTAGATGAGTTCGGAAACCGGTTCGGCGCAGGGGAATTCGCGGATCAGATGCGCGGGCGGGGTCAGCTCTTTCAATTCGCGGATGCGGACGTCATCGGTATTGTGCGGGGGCATTTCGTTTCTCCAACAGGACAGTTCCAGCGCTATTCGGCAAGGCGGCAAGGCGAAAAAAAACCGCCAGACTCGCTGGCGGTTTTTCGGGAATTTGGTTTGTTCAACCGGTACTCACCCCTCTCCATCCGCCAGCGGCTTGAGATGCCAAAAGAAATAAAAATAAAACTTGGCGGACATGGCGGAATCAGGACGGGCGAAAGTGTGGTGTCTGCGTTTATAACCTCTGAGACGCGAAGCTGGCAAGCCTGAATGCGGAAGAACGCGGAAAATCCGCATCATTATCAGTCGGAGCGCATGTTTCGAGCTTGACCGAAGCGGAATTCCCGCACGTTCTTCGCAAAATCAGACGGTGCCGCCGACGGTCATCTTCTCGATGCGCAGCGTCGGCTGGCCGACGCCCACCGGCACGCTCTGGCCTTCCTTGCCGCACACGCCGACGCCGCTGTCGAGCGACATGTCGTTGCCGATCATCGTCACGTACTTGAGCGATTCCGGGCCGCTGCCGATCAGCGTCGCGCCCTTCACCGGATACGTGACCTTGCCGTTCTCGATCATGTACGCCTCGGAGGCCGAGAACACGAACTTGCCGTTGGTGATGTCGACCTGGCCGCCGCCGAAATTCACCGCGTACAGCCCGTTCTTCACGGACCCGATGATCTCCTGCGGATCCTTGTCGCCGTTGAGCATGTAGGTGTTGGTCATGCGCGGCATCGGCAGCGCGGCGTAGGATTCGCGGCGCGCGTTGCCGGTCACGGGCATCTTCATCAGGCGCGCGTTGAGCGAGTCCTGAATGTAGCCCTTGAGGATGCCGTCCTCGATCAGCGTCGTGCACTGGGTCGGATTGCCTTCGTCGTCGATGTTGAGCGAGCCGCGCCGGTTCGGCAGCGTGCCGTCGTCGACCACGGTGACGCCCTTTGCCGCAACCTGTTCGCCGATCCGTCCCGCAAACGCCGACGAGCCCTTGCGGTTGAAGTCGCCTTCCAGGCCATGGCCGATCGCCTCGTGCAGCAGCACGCCCGGCCAGCCCGGTCCGAGCACGACGGTCATCGCGCCGGCCGGAGCGGGGCGCGCTTCCAGGTTCACGAGCGCGGCATGCACGGCGTCATCGACGTATTTTTGCAGCACGGCGTCCGTGAAATAGCCGTAGTCGAAGCGTCCGCCGCCGCCGCCCGTGCCGATCTCGCGGCGGCCGTTCTGTTCGGCGATCACCGTCACCGAGACGCGCACCAGCGGGCGCACGTCGGCGGCGAGCGCGCCGTCGCTGCGCGCGACCAGCACGACATCGTATTCCCCGGCCATGCCCGCCATCACCTGCGTGATGCGCGGGTCCTTGCTGCGCGCCATCTGCTCGACGCGCTCCAGCAGCTTGACCTTGGCATGCGCCTCGAGCGAGTGCAGCGGATCGGCGGGCAGGTACAGATCGCGGCCGGAGACGCCCGTCAGCGCGCTGGCCGACTTGATCTTGTGCTTGCCGCCGCCGGCTTTCGCGATCGCGCGGGTCGCGATGGCCGCCTGGCGGATGGAGTCGGCCGAGAGATCGTCGGAGTAGGCGAAGGCGGTGCGTTCACCGGAGACGGCGCGCACGCCGACGCCCTGATCGATGCTGAAACTGCCGGATTTGACGATGCCTTCCTCCAGGCTCCACGCTTCGCTGCGCGTGGACTGGAAATAGAGGTCGGCGTAATCGATGCGATGCTCGAAGATTTCCGCGAGCGTGCGGGTGATCAGCCCTTCGTCGAGGCCGTACGGCGTGAGCAAAACGTCTTTTGCCGTGACCAGGTTGCGAATGCCGGGTTCGATGATGTTCATGCGGTGCCTGTTCGGTGCCTGTTGCGTCGGTCGCGACGCGTGCGGTGATAATTCAGACGAATCCAAGCCTATTCTAAGGTCTGATTCCGTCAATTCATGTGCGGGGAGAAACCCGCATCTTCAAGTCTTCTACGCGAGCACGCGGTGCCGGTACGCCGGCAGACTCTGCCGCACGGCAGCGATGCGCTGCGCGTCGATGCCGCCAAGCACGACGCCCGGTCCTTCATCCTTCACGTCGACGATCTCGCCCCACGGGTCGATCAGCATGCTGTGACCCCAGGTGCGGCGGCCGTTCTCGTGCGTGCCGCCTTGCGCCGCGGCCAGCACGTAGCATTGATTTTCGACGGCGCGCGCCTTCAGCAGCGTTTCCCAGTGTGCCTTGCCGGTGGTCCAGGTGAAGGCCGAGGGCACGACCATCAGCGCGCAGTCGCCGAGTTCCCGGTACAGCTCCGGAAAACGCAGGTCGTAGCACACCGACAAGCCGACGCGTCCGAACGGCGCCTCGAACGTGCGCACCTCGCTGCCGGGACAGATGGTGCGCGCTTCGTCGAACGATTCCTCGCCCTTCTCGAAATTGAACAGATGAATCTTGTCATAGCGCGCGACCTGCTTGCCGTGCGGATCGAAGACGAGTGTCGTGTTGAGCACGCGTTCCGTTTCCGGCGATTGCAGCGGCAACGTCCCGCCGATGATCCACACGCGATGCTCGCGCGCCGAGTCGGCCAGAAACTGCTGGATGGGACCGCTGCCGGGTTGCTCGCGGATGGCGAGCTTGTCCGTGTCCTTGAAGCCCATGAAGCAGAAGTACTCGGGCAGCAGAACCAGTTGCGCGCCACGGCGGGCGGCTTCTGCGATGAGTTGTCCGGCGGCGGCCAGATTGCGCTCGCGGTCCGGCGTGCTGACCATCTGCAGCGCGGCGACCTGGAACGGGGCCGCGCCTTCGCTCGATGTTTCGCTCATGTCCTTGGGTGCGCTGAAGGAGAAAAAGGGACGAGTTGAAAGGACGAATCAAGCGCCGCCGTGAAAGGCGCACGTCCGTATTTTTACTGGACGGCGCCCGGCGCGACGGCGGCCGCGGGTGTTTCGATCTTACCCTGATCGCCCTTGAGTCGCTGGACGACCGGTTTCGTCCAGGAACCGGTGATGGCGTAGTCGACGGCGAAGGCCTTGCGGATCGACGCCGACAGCGCGATGTCCGCCGCCAGCACGCCGAGGCCCAGCAGCGGGTTGATGACCGCGGCGGGAATCGCGGCGACGCCTGCGCCGACGGTGGGAATCACCTTCACGTGCAGGTCTTGCGTCTGCTTCGGCAGATCGACCAGACCTTGCATCTGCACGCGCGCGGGCGACGTGACCATCAGGAAGTCGTCCGTGCGGCCGATGCCGTCGGCGATGCGCGCGTTGCCCGTGATCTTCTCGAACGGCAGCCCCTTGCCGACGACGTCCTCGAAATGCAGCGTCAGCAGGTTCGCGAGGCTGCGCAGGCTGAAGATGCCGAGCAGCTTCGCCGCGCCCGGCGCGCGCAGGATCTGGCCGTGATGCAGATCCACGGCGAGCTTGCCTTCGAGCGTATTCGGATCGGGCGTGGTCGGGCCGCCGTTCCAGGCCGCCTCGCCGGACACCGTGCCGTTGCCCGCGTTCACCACATGCGGCGCGCCGAAGCGGTCGATCAGCTGGCCGCCGTTCCTGACGTCGAGACGGAAGTCGAGCGATGTGCGGCGCGCGAGGCCGTCGTCGGTGTCGTAGGGCAGGGTGTCGGGCGGCACCGCCTGTGCGGTCGGTGTCATGGCGCCCGGCAGCGTGCGCCAGGTCGCGCGTGCGGTGAGGGTGGCGTCCGGGTTGTCGAGCTCGAGCTTGTCGAGCGTCCAGATCGGTTCGTCGGCCACGACTTCGTTGTGCGCATCCACTTCGAGCCGCCCGAGGCTGTGCCCGCGGAACACCAGTTCGTTGACGATGAGATCGATCGTCGGCATGTTGCGCGGCGGCTTGCGGATCACCCGGCCGACGAGATCGTTCTCGGTCTTCTCCGGAATCACGACCTTGGCGAAGCGCGCCTGCAAGGTGCCGGGGCTCGCTTTTGTCGCGCCAGGCGTCCAGGCAAGATAACCCGACACCTGGTTCGACGCGACGTTCGCCTGCCACTTGCGATCCGTCTCGCTCGCGCCGATCACGACGTTTTCCCATTTCCGGTTGAGCAGCCTGAGCGTCGTGAAATGGATGGCGGCACGCGTCGGAATGAACTGCCGCACGTTCTCGCTCAAGGGTGGACGCGGCGCGTCGGGTTCCGCACTGGCGGCGGCAGCGCTTGCCGGCGTCGCCGCGCTGATTTCGGCAAAGGTCTTGCGCCAGGCGTCGGCGTCGAGTTCGTCGAGCTCCACGACGGCGCTCACGCCCTCGGCCGGCAGATCGGCAGGCTTGTTCACGGCGATCGCGCCGCGCGCCACCTTCAGCTGCGCGCGCATGTTCATCGGTTCGGCGGCGTTCTGCGGATCGATCTTCACCTGCGCGCGGCCGATCTGCTGCAGCACGTAGTGCGCGTGCACCGGCCCGAGGGTGAGTTCCGCGTCGTGCAGGTCGGACGGACCGCCGGGCGCAGGCTCGAAACTGAACGAGAACGGCATCGGCGTGCCTTGCGCCTTGCCGAACGGCGCCGGCAGATCGATCGAGAGGCCCGCGAGATCCGAACTCGCCTGCACGTTCGGCAGCGCGTTCTTCGTGCCGCGCACGTGCATTTCGTAGGGCGCGCTGCCGTTGATGCGCTTCATGAACTGCACCACCTGCGGGCTGATGTGGGTGTTCAGCCGTTGCGCCGCGTCCGCGCCGAGACGGCCGTTCACGTCGATCGCATAACTGCCGTCCGGCTGCACGCCGCCTTTCGCGCGCACGTCGCCGCCGAGCAGTTGCGCGGTCAGTCCATTGAGCGTGACGGTCTTCGCGCCGAAGTCGGCACGCCCGCGCAGATGCGTGAGCGACGGCAGTTTGCCGTAGGCCACTTCGTTGTCGGCGAAGGTAAGCGAGCCCTTGTAGTCGGTCTTGAGCGGCGGCTGCGGCGCGGGCGGACGGTAGCGCGGAATGCCGAGCGTCAGGTCGAGCACGGCGTCGCCCTTTGCGGCGATATTGCGCGTGCGGTGCTTCGCCATCAGGCCGAGCGAGCTGTCGTCCACGTACTGGAGCATGTCGGCGAGCGGGCCGCGCGCTTTCCCGTCGATCCACAATTTGGTCTCGCGATTGCCGGTGTCGTCGATACGTCCGACCACCTTCGACACCTTCACCCCACGGTAATGGCCGCGATCGATGTCGAAGCCAAGCTTGTTCTGCGCGAGCGTGAAGGTGCCGTCGATGCCCTCGAACGCCGGCCAGAAGTTCGGCAAGCCGTTGGCCATCGTGCGCGGCGGGAACGGCGTGGGATCGAACTTGCCGCCGGTGAAGGGCGCGTTGATGCGGAACACGCCGTCGTTCGGAAACTTGGCATACGGGAAGCGCGTGAGGTCGCCATGTATTTCGATCGTGCCGTTCTTCGCGGTGCCCGCCTGCAGCGCGTGGCCGAGATACACGCGCACGCGCTCGTTGAGGCTGGTCGGCAGATAGCGCACCAGCCGCGTGACCTTCAGGTGCGCGACCTTCGCCTTCAGATCGAGGTTGCCGCGCCCGTGTCCCTGGTTCCAGTAGTCGGCGGTGGCTTCGGCTTCGGCGTCGGCGTTGCGGATGCGCAGCGTATCGACATGAATCTTGAAGGCGCGGCGCTGCTCGCCGGGCGCGATGGCGTCGGCGACGCTCCAGTTCGCCTTGCCCTGCAGCGTGTCGAAGGTGAGGCGCGGGTCGTCGAAGGCGCCGGGAATGATGATCGCCGCGTTCTTCGTGTCGAGGGTGATGCGGCCTTCCTTCTCGTTGGCGTCGACCGTGCCCCACAGGTTCTCGACACCCGGAATGCCCGCGCGCGGATGGTTGTTCACGGTGAGACCGGGGGGCGGTTCCTGGGCCTGCACGCTGAGTCCCTGGAGCTCGCCCTTGAAGGCGTAGTGCAGCAGCGGGGCGTCGCCCTTCTTGTGCTGCTGGGCCGCTTCCTCTTCGGTTTTGGGCGCGGTCCGTTCCGTGTAGATCGTGTAGTTCGACACCTGGCCGCGCGGATTGAAGCGCACCAGCTCGTTGAGGACCTTCGCCGGCACGGGCAGCGCGCGCACGAATTCCGCGAGGATGCCGATGTCGACGGTATCGCCCGTCAGCCGCAACAGCTGTCCCTTGCCGACGCTCGGCGGCCGGAAGGTGGCCGTGAGCAGACGCGACACCAGCAGGCGCGACACCGGCGTGTTGTCGTCGAGCGGCAACTGGCCGAGTTCGGCGTGCAGGTTGCGCAGTTCGAGCGTGTAGGCGGTGTCGTCCTTGGCGACCGTCCAGCCGAAACGCGCGATCGGCAGGTCGAGGCGCGGCTGTGTCGGGTGCACCCGCAGGCTGATGTTCGAGCCGGTCAGTTCGCCGGTCGCGTTCTGCAACTGACCGCCCGCGAAGTTGAGCCAGATCTCGTTGTTGACCTGGCCGTCGAACATCTGGAAGGGCAGTTTCACGTAGCGCGCGAGCATCGGCAGATCGACCGGCCCGGTGGACGCGTACAGCCGGCCAGTCCAGTTCGCGGGCGCGCCCATCGCGGAGAACGGCTGATGGCGGAAGTCGGCGCGCAGGTCGAGCGGCCCGTGCAGCACGTCGCCGTCGGCGGGCGCCTGGAGCGCGGCGCGATGGCGCGTGCCCTGGTTGAGGATCACGACTTGCAGGCGCTTGAACGCGATCTCGGGCGCCGCGCGCTGCGCATCGCGCCAGCGCAGCGTGCCGTCGCGCAGAAGAATGCGGTCCTGGCCGAGCAGCCAGGTCGTGAACGCGTTCGAGCCGGTACGGTGCGTGGGAAGCGGCACCCCAGCGACGCTCAGCGCGCCGTCCGGGTTGCGCGCGATGATCACGTCCGGTCCGTCGACGATCAGGTCCGCGAGCTTGGGCCGCAGCCGCACCAGCGAACTCCACGCGATGCTCGCGCTGGCGTGCGGCACGGCGAGTCCGGGCGAACCGTCGGCGGCGTCGATGCGCAGGTTGTCGATATCGAGTGTCGGCGAGAGCCCTGACCAGCGCGCGGAAATGCGCCCGATATGCAGCTGCGCGTGGATCTTCGACGAGACCATCTGCTCGATGCGCGGGCGGAACGAATCGACCTGCGGCAGCACGATGTATCGCAAGCCGATATAGAGCGCCGCCACCGCGAAATAGAGGACCGCCGCGATGACCAGAACGATTCTGAAGACGCGCGAAAGCACGCGCTCGGCGTTGCCGCTGGGCTGGGCTTGTCCAACTTCGTTCGGGTCGACGGATCGTCTGCTGTCGGACATGCTGCGGCTAATCGGCGATATGGTAGTTTTGCGTGTTTGACGCTGAAATGTAACACGGGCATGGTGTTGACCGCCGCCGTCCGTGCGCTCGTGAAAGCGCGCAGAGCCGCGCCCGGCAAGACTCGGACGGCAGTGCGCGGGGTCCGTGACATTTCAGGAAGTTAAGAGCAGAAGCAATGAGCGAACCCAACCTTTCATGACCGACGCCACTCTCCTCAGTTCCGACTATTCCAACTATGCAGCGCGCGCCTATGCTGCGCGTCCCGAACTGGCGTCCAGCGTGGCGGAGTGGAAGCAGGCGCCCGTCACGCGGCAATGGATCGAAGCACGGCTCGATGCGCATTGCGCGCCCGGCGCCGCACACGGCACGCTCGATGAAGCCGCGCTCAAGACCGCGCTGCGGCGCGTGCGGACAGAAGTGTTCTGCACGGTGATGGAACGCGATCTCGCGGGCGCGGCGAATGTCGCCGAAGTCACCGGCGCCATGACCGATCTCGCCGAAGTGACGGTGCAGCGCGCGCTCGCCGTGCTCTCGGCGGATCTCGAAGCGCTGTTCGGCGAGCCGCGCGGACCAGAGGGCGAGCGGCTGACGCTCGGCGTGGTCGGCATGGGCAAGCTCGGCGGGCGCGAACTGAATGCGTCGTCGGACATCGATTTGATCTTCGTCTACGAGGAAGACGGCGAGACCGCCGGCGGCACGCGCGCGGCGCTCACTACCCAGGAATTCTTCACACGGCTCGGCCGGCGGCTGATCGGCGCGCTCGCGGAAATCACCGCGGACGGCTATGTGTTCCGCGTGGACATGCGGCTGCGTCCCAACGGCGACTCCGGACCGCTCGTGTGCAGCCTCGGCATGCTCGAGGAATATTTCTACGTGCAGGGCCGCGAATGGGAACGCTATGCGTGGATCAAGGGACGGCTCGTCTCGGAGACGCAGAGCGAATCGGGACAGCGCCTCGTCAGGCAGCTCGAAGCCATCGCGACGCCGTTCATCTATCGCCGCTATCTCGACTACGGCGTGATCGCGGCGATCCGCGCGCTGCATCAGCAGATCCGTCAGGAAGCGCGGCGCCGCGCCTCGATGCGTCCCGACAAGGCCGACGACATCAAGCTCGGGCGCGGCGGCATCCGCGAGATCGAGTTCAGTGCGCAGGTGTTCCAGTTGATTCGCGGCGGGCAGGCAGCGGATTTCCGCATTCGTCCGACGCTGGCCGTGCTCGAACGCGCCGAGGCGCACGGCCTGCTTGCGCCGGCCGTGTGTGAGGCGCTGTCGGATGCGTATCTGTTTCTGCGCACGGTCGAGCATCGGCTGCAGTATCGCAACGATGCGCAGACGCACGCGATGCCCGTCGACGATGACGAACGCGCGCGCCTCGCGGCTTCGCTCGGCTTTGCGGACTACGCGGCGTTGATGGACAAGCTCGATGCGCATCGCGAGTTCGTCGAACAGCAGTTCGACGCGATCTTCGCCGACAAGGTGAGCGGCGAGGGCGGTTGCGGCGTGTCGGACGATTCGGCGGCGTCGTGGATCTGGAGCAGCGCGCTCGCCGACGATTCCGCGCAGGAAGAACTGGGTGCGCGGCTCGTCGAACTTGGCTTCGCGGATCCGGCGCCGGTGCTGTCGCGCCTGACCGCCGTATGGAATTCGACGCGCTACGCCAGCCTGCCGCCGCAGAGCCGCGAGCGTTTCGACATCGTCGCGCAGCGGGCGCTCGAAGCCGTGCAGTCGATCGATGCAACCCGTCGCGCCGATACCATCGCGCGCCTGTTCGACCTGCTCGAAGGCATCGGGCGGCGCGGCGCCTATCTGGCGCTGCTGACCGAGTATCCGGCGGCGCTGGAGCGCGTGCTGTCGGTGCTGTCGGGCTCGCGCTGGGCGGCGGGCTATCTGATCCGCCATCCGCAACTGCTCGATGAACTGCTCGACGACGAGGCCATCGCGAGCCCGTTCGACTGGACGCAGTTCAAGCGCTCGCTGACGGCCCGGCTGCAGGCCGCCGAGGACGCCGAGCATCAGATGGATCTGCTGCGCCACGCGCATCAGGCCGAAGTGTTCCGCATCCTGCTGATTGACCTCGCGGGGCGTCTGACGGTGGAGCACGTGAGCGACCGTCTGTCCGAGCTTGCCGACGCCGTGCTCGACGTCACCGTGCAGACCGTCTGGCAGCAGTTCCCGAAGCGGCATCGCGAGACGCCGCTGTTCTCGGTCATCGCCTACGGCAAGCTCGGCGGCAAGGAACTGGGCTATGCGTCGGACCTGGATCTCATCTTCCTGTATGACGATCCGCATGACGCCGCGTCCGAGATCTACGCGATGTTCACGCGCCGCCTGATCACCTGGCTCACGTCGGCGACCGGCGCGGGCACGCTGTTCGATGTGGATCTGCGGCTGCGTCCGAACGGCGAATCCGGGCTGCTCGTGACCGATCTGGACACCTTCCGCCGCTATCAGATCCGCGAGGGCGACGCCGCCAACACGGCGTGGGTATGGGAGCATCAGGCGCTGTCGCGCGCGCGTTTCAGCGCGGGCGATGAGGGCATCGGCGCGCAGTTCGAGGCGATCCGTGCGGACGTGATGGTGACGGAGCGCGATGCGGCGGCGCTGGCGCGCGAGATTGCGTCGATGCGTCAGCGCGTCGCCGACGGACATCCGAACCGAAGCGCACTGTTCGACCTGAAGCACGATCGCGGCGGCATGGTGGATATCGAGTTCGTCGTGCAGTACTGGGTGTTGCTGCATGCGCGCGAGCATCGCGAGTTCGTGCGCAACGCGGGGAACATCTCGCTGCTCAGGATTGCCGCGCAGAGCGGCCTGATTTCAGCCGATGAAGCGGACACGATCGGCGCCATCTACCGGCACTATCGCAAGCTGCAGCACCGGATGCGGCTCGACGGCATGGAAAAGGCGCGCGTGGCGCCGGACGAAGTGCAGGGCGAGCGCGAGGCGGTGACGGCGTTATGGAAGCGGGTGTTTGCCGTGGCTTCCTGAGTCAAGGTTCTGAAGGCGCGGCTCCGGAGCCGCGCCGTTCGCTCAGGCTGCGAGCATTTCCTTGGCGTGCTTGCGGGTGGTCGCGGTGATCTCCAGGCCGCCGAGCATGCGCGCCACTTCCTCGATGCGCTTCGGCTTGTCCAGCGGCGTGACCGTGCTGACAGTGCCGCCGGCGTCGTCGGAGGCCTTGGCCACCTGGAAATGCTGGTCGCCGCGTGCCGCGACTTGCGGCAAATGCGTGACGCACAGCACCTGACGATGCTGTCCGAGCTGATGCAGCAGACGCCCGACCACTTCCGCCACGCCGCCGCCGATGCCGGTGTCCACTTCGTCGAAGATCAGCGTGGGCGTCGGGCTCGCCGTGCTGGCGATGACGGCCAGCGCGAGGCTGATACGCGCCAGTTCGCCGCCGGACGCGACCTTTGCGAGCGGCCTGAGCGCGACGCCCGCATGACCCGCGACGCGAAACTCGATCTGCTCCAGACCGTTGGCGCCGCCTTCCGCGAGCGGAACAAGCGTGACGTCGAAGCTGCCGCCTGCCATCGACAGTTCCTGCATGCCTTCGGTGACCGCCTTCGACAGGTTCTTCGCCGCCTTTCCGCGCGCCTTCGACAAGCCCTTCGCCTGTTCGAGATAGACGCCGCGTGCCTTTTCGGCAGCGGCGGCGAGCGCGTCGAGATCGCCTGCGGCGTCGAGTTCGGCCAGCTGGCGGCGGCGTGCCTCGTGCTCTTCAGGCAGGTTCTCCGGCTGAAGACGGAACTTGCGTGCGGTGGAGTGCAGCTGATCCATGCGCCGGTCCACTTGCGCCAGCCGCTCGGGATCGAGTTCGAGTCGCTGCGCGTAGTGCGACAGGGAATACGCCGCTTCCTGCAACTGGATCTCGGCCGGTTCGAGCGACGCGAGCACGTCGTTCAATGCCGGATCGATATCCGCGAGGCCGCGCAGCTTCGACGTGATGGCGCCGAGCTGCGAGATCATCGCCTCGTCGGACTCGGACAGCGCGCCGAGTGCGCCCTGCACGCCGTCGATGAGACTCGCCGAATGCGACAGCCGATGCTGCTCCGCGCTCACTTCCTCCCATTCGCCCGGCTGCGGCGCGAGCTTGTCGAATTCACTCAACTGCCATGCGAGGCGTTCGCGTTCCAGTTGCAGCTCGCGATCGCGGCTCTGCGCGCTTTCCAGCGCCTGCTGGGCGTCGCGCCAGGCGCGCCACGCGCGATTCACCGCGCCGGCAGTGTCCAGCAACTGCGCGTGGGTGTCGAAGAGTTCGCGCTGCGCGTCGGGACGCATCAGCAATTGATGCGCGTGCTGGCCATGGATATCGACCAGCATCTCGCCCACTTCGCGCAGCTGCGCGAGCGTCGCCGGCGTGCCGTTGATGAACGCGCGCGAGCGGCCGTTCGAGTCGATCACCCGTCGCAACATCACGGTGTCGGCGCCTGCTTCGCCAAGCGCGTGCTCCTCCAGCCAGGCCAAGACCAGCGCATGCGTGGAGAATTCGGCGGTGATGTCGGCGCGCGGCTGGCCGGTGCGCACGACGCCCGCGTCGCCGCGCGCGCCGAGCGTGAGCGCGAGGGCGTCGATCAGGATGGATTTGCCGGCGCCGGTTTCGCCCGAAAAGACCGTGAAGCCGGAGTCGAACTCGATGTCGAGCGCGGCGACGATGACGAAGTCTCGAATGGAGAGGTGTCGGAGCATGGATGCTTCGCGGAAGAGGGTCTGGCGAATCGGATCAGAGAGTGGAGGTGTCCTGCGACGGATGCTCGTTCCAGTGCAGCTTCTTGCGCAGCGTCGCGTAGGTGCTGTAGCCGACCGGATGCAGCACCGGCACCGTATGCTTCGAGCGGCGGACCTCGATGGCGTCGTTGAGCTCGACGGCGGTGAAGGACTGCATGTCGAAATTCACGTTCACGTCCCGGCCGCCGATGATCTGGATGGTGACCTTGGAGTCGTCGGGCAGCACGATCGGACGGTTCGACAGCGAGTGCGGCGCGATCGGCACGAGCACGAAGCCTTGCAGCTGCGGATGCAGGATCGGCCCCGCCGACGACAGCGCGTAGGCCGTCGAGCCGGTGGGCGTGGCGACGATCAGGCCGTCCGAACGCTGGTTGTACATGAAGTGCCCGTCCACCGAGACGCGCAATTCGGCCATGCCGGAGAAGCCGCTGCGATTCACCACGACGTCATTGAAGGCGAGCGCGTGATAGATGGGTTTCTCGTTGCGTACGATGCGCGCTTCGAGCAGGGTGCGTTCCTCGCGCTCGAACTGCCCGGCCAGCATTTGCGGGATGATCTCGCTCATTTCCTTGAGCGGAATGTCCGTGATGAAGCCGAGGCGTCCGTGATTCACGCCGATGAGCGGCGTCCTGTACGGCGCGAGCTGCCGGCCGATGCCAAGCATGGTGCCGTCGCCGCCGAGCACGATGGCGACGTCCGCGCGGGCGCCCATCTCGGCGATGGAGAGCGCCGGGAATTCCGTCACGCCGACCTCCTTCGCGGTGCCCGCCTCGAACACGACCTCGAAGCCTTGCTGCGCGAGGACATCGGCGAGCGCTCGCAGCGGCGGCTCGATGCCTGGCGTATTGGGGCGCCCGACGAGGGCGACCGTCTTGAATTGACCGATTTCCATGCCGGCATTACACCATAGTCAGTGAGCGAAAAGAACCGTGGGTCCCGCGCCGCAAGCGCTCGCGCACGTCTGGGCGAAACGCGCGCCGGCATGCCCATTGTTTCTCGCTAGAATGGAGCGGACGTTGAACGCGATGCGGCGCGCTGCAACGCGAGGCAACGTGACGCAGCGTGAGAATCGTGGAACGCCAGACCCACCCCAACTCTACCCATGAGCCGCGGCGCGCCGCCACCTGCCCCATTGAGCTAAAATCCGGCCATGCTAGACCCACGTGCACAAACCCTCCTCAAGACGCTGATCGAGCGCTACATCGCCGAAGGTCAGCCGGTCGGTTCGCGCACGTTATCACGGCACTCCGGCCTGGAGCTGAGCCCCGCAACAATCCGCAATGTGATGTCCGACCTCGAGGACCTGGGCCTCGTGGCGAGTCCGCATACCTCGGCGGGACGCATTCCGACACCGCGCGGCTACCGCCTGTTCGTCGACACGATGCTGACTGTGGAAGCGCCGCAAGACGAAGCGATGACAACCGCGGTGAAGACCCGCTTGCAGGGCGAGGAACCGCAGAAGATCGTCGCGGCCGCGGCGAGCGTGCTGTCCAGCCTGTCTTCGTTCGCGGGTGTCGTACTGACGCCGCGCCGCAGCCACATGTTCAAGCAGATCGAGTTCATGCGGCTGTCGGACAAACGCATTCTGCTCATCATCGTCACGCCTGAGGGCGACGTGCAGAATCGCATGATGGCGACCCAGCGCGATTACTCGCCGTCCCAGCTCACGGAAGCCTCCAACTACATCAACGCGCATTTCGCGGGCCTGTCCTTCGACGAGGTGCGCCGCCGCCTGCGCGAGGAAATCGACCAGCTGCGCGGCGACATGACCACGCTGATGCAGGCCGCCGTGGTGGCGACCACCACCGAGACGGACCCGATGGACACCGTGCTCATTTCCGGCGAGCGCAACCTGCTGGAAGTGGCCGACCTCTCCTCCGACATGGCGCGGCTGCGCAAGCTCTTCGACCTGTTCGACCAGAAGACCTCGCTGCTGCAACTGCTCGATGTGTCCAGCCACGCGCAGGGCGTGCAGATCTTCATTGGCGGCGAGTCGAACCTGGTGCCCATCGAGGAAATGAGCGTGGTTACCGCGCCGTACGAAGTGAACGGGAAGATCGTGGGCACGCTCGGCGTGATTGGCCCGACGCGCATGGCCTACAACCGTGTGATTCCGATCGTGGATATCACCGCGCGGCTGCTCTCGATGTCGCTCAGTCATCAGTGACGTCCTCGTTGCGCTCATCTTGACGGGTGTCGACGGGCGGCGCTATTCGGCCATTCGGCCGATGATGCGGCCGAAAGCGCGCCGCTATAATGGTCCTCACCTTTCAGCCACCGCCTCCGGCCCGCCTGCCCTATGCGTTTCGACCTCGAGTTGCCCTCGCAGCCCAGCGCTTCTCATCGCGTCGCGGTGCTGCTGATCAATCTCGGCACGCCGGACGCGCCCACGCCGCGGGCCGTGCGCAAGTATCTGGCGCAGTTCCTGTCGGACCCGCGCGTGGTGGAGATTCCGTCGCTGGTCTGGCAATTCATCCTGCGGCTATTGATCCTGCCGCTGCGCGGGCGCGCCTCGGCCCGCAAATATGCGCAGGTGTGGATGCCGGAAGGTTCGCCACTGCGGGTGCATACCGAGAAGCAGGTGGAAGGATTGCGGCGGCTGTTCGCGGCGAACGACTATCGCGTGATCGTGGACTATGCCATGCGCTACGGCACACCCGGCATCGGCGCCATGCTGAATCAGCTCAAGCTCGAAGGCGCGGAGCGCATCCTGCTGCTGCCCATGTATCCGCAGTATTCGTCCTCCACCACGGCCACCGCCTTCGACGACGCCTTTACCGCCCTGAAGCGCGTGCGCAATCAGCCCGAGATCCGCACGGTGCGCCATTACGCGGATCATCCCGCGTATATCGCCGCGCTCGCCGAGCAGGTGCGCGACTACTGGCGGCATCACGGCGCGCCGGATTTCGCGGCCGGCGACAAACTGGTGCTGAGCTTCCACGGCGTGCCCAAGCGCACCATGGATCTCGGCGATCCGTATCACGACCAGTGCCAGCAGACCGGCTCGCTGCTCACCGCCGCGCTTGGGCTCACGCCGGTCGAGTGCCGCGTGACCTTCCAGTCGCGCTTCGGCCGCGCGGAGTGGCTGCAGCCCTACACCGCGCCCACGCTCGCGGAACTGGGCGCGGGCGGCGTGACGCGCGTCGACGTGTTTTGCCCCGGTTTCACGGCGGATTGTCTGGAGACCATCGAGGAAATCGGCATCGAGGTGCGCGACGAGTTCCTGAAGGCCGGCGGCAAGCACTTTCACCGGATTCCCTGCCTGAACGCGTCGCCTGCGTGGATCAAGGGCATCGGCGAAATCGCGGCGCAGCATCTGCAAGGGTGGCCCGTGCAGGCGCCGCAGCCGCTCAGCGCGGTCGCGTGAATCCGGCTTCAACCAGCATGCAGCGATGAACTACAAGATTTCGACGGATCGCGGCGCGCGCCTGCGCATCGACAAATGGCTGTGGGCGGCGCGCTTCTTCAAGACGCGTTCGCTCGCGAGCGACGCGGTGGAGAAGGGCCGCGTGAAGATCGGCGGCGCGGGCGTGAAGCCTTCGAAGGAAGTGCGCGTGGGCGATCTCGTCGAGATCGATATCGAGCGCATTGTCTGGCGGGTCGAGGTGCTGGGCGTGTGCGACGTGCGCGGGCCGGCCAGCGTGGCACAGACGCTCTATGCCGAGACGGAGGACGGACGCGCGCAACGCATGGCCGAAGCCGAACGGCGCCGGACCTTCCGCGAGCCGGCCGCGCAGCTGCAGGGCAGGCCGACGAAGCGCGACCGGCGCGTCATCGACAAACTTTCTGGTTCGGATTGAAGTAGCGTTCCATGGTGGCGTGAACGCCGCCGTATTCGGTGGTGCGGTCGGTGACCGCGCCTGACATGCAGATGGTGGTGGTGCCCGCGACGAGTACCAGGGCGACCACCGCGATAGCAAAGGTCAGTTTCATGGTACCCCCGGTAATGGGTTTCCCCGGCCACGAGGCGCATGCAGGTGCATGCGGGCGCTACGGGGCAGGGTCAGGAAACGGGCAAAGGCTGAAGCGGGTTTGAAGCATTCGGAGGATTAGGGTTAACGTGCGTCCTGCGGGTGCTTCTCTGGAGTGTAGGAGACCGGGGGCTTTCCCTCAATCTCATTCTGCGCGGTGCGGCAAAACGCGCGTTACCGCTCGTTTCAGGCGTCAGCGCTTCGTCTGCACGCTGAAATTCGTCCGAAAAGTTCGCCGTCACAGCTTGAAAATGTCCGTGACGCCCCAACTTCCGCAGCTAGTGCGGAAGACAGCGCCAATGCCCTGTTTTCTCATCCGATTCAACTCACAGCAATACACATTCAGCGACATGGAAAACACGCAAGAGAATTCAGCGAGCCAGAACCCCACGCCCGCCGACGAAACCGCGCGCCAGGCCGCCGATGCCACTCCTGGCCAGGCCGCAGCCGAAACGGCGCAGTCCGCGCAGCCCAACGCAGCGTCTGCCGCGCAGCCCGCGCCGGACGCGGCCGATGCCGCGCTCGCCGAGGCGCAGGCCACCATCGTCGCGCTGAAAGAAGACTTTCTGCGCGCGAAGGCGGAGACGGAAAACGTCCGCCGCCGCAGCCAGGAAGATGTGTCGAAGGCGCATAAATTCGCGATCGAAAGCTTCGCGGAGAACCTGCTGCCGGTGCTGGACAGCCTGGAAGCCGCGCTGGCCGACCAGTCGAGCGACCTCGCCAAGGTGCGCGAGGGCGTCGAACTGACGCTCAAGCAGCTCACGGGCGCCCTCGAAAAGGGCCGTGTCGTGGCGTTGAACCCAGTGGGCGAGAAGTTCGATCCGCATCGTCATCAGGCCATTTCGATGGTGCCCGCCGAGCAGGATGCCAACACGGTCGTTTCGGTGCTGCAGAAAGGCTACGTCATTGCCGACCGCGTGTTGCGTCCGGCGCTCGTGACTGTCGCAGCTCCGAAGTAAGGCGCTCGAGCGAACCAGCCGGTGCGTAGCCGGCCGCTTCGCAAAAAAACTATAGACCGCATCGGTTTCAGGGTCTTGAAATCGAAACTGGCGCACTTATCTTGCGTACAGGTATGAATTTTGGGTGTTCGGCCCGGTAAATCGGCGAATGAGTCGGCGGATCCGCCGGCATCGGGCGATCCAACTCGCCGCCGCAACGCCACTGCGATCAAAGCTAGGAGAGGATAAAAAATGGGCAAAATCATCGGTATCGACCTCGGCACCACGAATTCGTGCGTGGCGCTGATGGAAGGCAATCAGGTCAAGGTCATCGAGAACTCGGAAGGCGCGCGCACCACGCCGTCGATCATCGCGTATCTCGACGACAACGAAATTCTCGTCGGCGCGCCGGCGAAGCGTCAGTCGGTCACCAACCCGCGCAACACGCTGTACGCGGTCAAGCGCCTGATCGGACGCCGTTTCGAAGAGAAGGAAGTGCAGAAGGACATCAACCTGATGCCCTACAAGATTGTCAAGCACGACAACGGCGACGCATGGGTCGAGGCGCACGGCAAGAACCTCGCGCCGTCGCAGGTGTCCGCGGAAGTGCTGCGCAAGATGAAGAAGACCGCTGAAGACTACCTCGGCGAGCCGGTGACGGAAGCCGTCATCACGGTTCCGGCGTACTTCAACGACAGCCAGCGTCAGGCTACCAAGGACGCGGGCCGCATCGCCGGCCTGGAAGTCAAGCGCATCATCAACGAACCGACGGCAGCCGCGCTCGCCTTCGGTCTCGACAAGGCCGAAAAGGGCGACCGCAAGATCGCCGTGTTCGACCTGGGCGGCGGCACGTTCGACATCTCGATCATCGAAATCGCGGACGTGGATGGCGAGAAGCAGTTCGAAGTGCTCTCCACCAACGGCGACACGTTCCTCGGCGGTGAAGACTTCGACCAGCGCATCATCGACTACATCATCGGCGAGTTCAAGAAAGAGCAGGGCGTCGACCTCTCGAAGGACGTGCTCGCGCTGCAGCGCCTGAAGGAAGCGGCTGAAAAGGCCAAGATCGAACTGTCGTCCACGGCGCAGACCGACATCAATCTGCCGTACATCACGGCAGACGCGTCGGGTCCGAAGCACTTGAACCTCAAGTTCACCCGCGCGAAGCTCGAAGCGCTCGTCGAAGAGCTGATCGAGCGCACGATTGAACCGTGCCGCATCGCCATCAAGGATGCGGGCGTGAAGGTCGGCGAAATCGACGACGTGATCCTGGTCGGCGGCATGACGCGCATGCCGAAGGTGCAGGAAAAGGTGAAGGAGTTCTTCGGCAAGGATCCGCGCCGTGACGTGAACCCGGATGAAGCCGTGGCGGTTGGCGCTGCGATTCAAGGCCAGGTGCTGTCGGGCGACCGCAAGGACGTGCTGCTGCTCGACGTCACGCCGCTTTCGCTGGGCATCGAAACGCTCGGCGGCGTCATGACGAAGATGATCAACAAGAACACCACGATCCCGACGAAGCACGCGCAAGTGTATTCGACGGCGGATGACAACCAGGGCGCCGTGACCATCAAGGTGTTCCAGGGCGAGCGTGAAATGGCCGCGGGCAACAAGCTGCTCGGCGAATTCAATCTTGAAGGCATCCCGCCGGCGCCGCGCGGCACGCCGCAGATCGAAGTGACCTTCGACATCGACGCGAACGGCATCCTGCACGTCGGTGCGAAGGACAAGGCAACCGGCAAGGAAAACAAGATCACCATCAAGGCGAACTCGGGCTTGACGGACGCCGAAATCGACAAGATGGTGAAGGACGCCGAAGCCAACGCCGACGAAGACCGCAAGCTGCGTGAACTTGCCGACGTTCGCAACCAGGGCGACGCGCTGGTCCACAGCACGAAGAAGGCCGTTGCCGAATACGGCGACAAGGTGGACGCGTCGGAGAAGGAAAAGATCGAAGCCGCGTTGAAGGACCTTGAAGATGCGCTGAAGGACAGCGCAAGCGACAAGGCCGCGCTCGAGGCGAAGATCGAGGCGCTGGCTACGGCATCGCAGAAGCTCGGCGAAAAGATGTACGCCGACATGCAGGCGCAGCAAGGCGCCGCAGGTGCGGCAGCGGGAGCGGCGGGTGCAGCGGGCGCGTCGGCGGAGGCGGGCGCGAGCCAGCAGCACGATGACGTCGTCGACGCCGACTTCAAGGAAGTCAAGAAGGACTAAGCCGCAAGGGCGCGTGGATGGCAACGTCCCGCGCCCGCGTCGGTTTGACCGGGACGCGGGACGCGTCTGACGTGTAACGCGCCTGGCGGGCCTTGCGGCTCCCCGGGCACGTTGTTTTTTCAGCGTGTCATGCTCGAGGCCTCCTTCGGCGCGTTCGGGCACGGCGCGAAAGTTTCAAAGCGCGGGCCTGGCGGTCCGGGCATCTGACAGGAACTGCCGCTTCAGCGCGGCGGCATTGAACCGATATGGCGAAACGGGATTACTACGAGGTTCTGGGCGTCGCGAAAAACGCAAGCGACGACGAGATCAAGAAGGCATATCGCAAGCTCGCGATGAAGTATCACCCTGACCGCAATCCGGACAACAAGAAGTCGGAAGAGAGTTTCAAGGAGGTCAAAGAGGCCTACGAAATGCTCTCCGACCAGCAGAAGCGCGCCGCCTATGACCAGTACGGCCATGCGGGCGTGGACCCGAACATGGCGGGCGCGGGTGCGCAAGGTTTCGGCGGTTTCGCGGACGCCTTCGGCGACATCTTCGGCGACATCTTCGGTCAGGCCGCGGGCGGCGGCGCAGGCGGCGCCCGTGGGCGCGGCGGACCACAGGTGTATCGCGGCGCGGACTTGCGCTACAGCATGGAAATCACGCTGGAACAGGCGGCGCACGGCTACGACACGCAGATCCGCGTGCCGAGCTGGGCGAACTGCAACGTCTGCCACGGCTCGGGCGCGAAGCCGGGCACCAAGCCCGAAACCTGCCCGACCTGTCATGGCCAGGGCCAGGTGCGCATGTCGCAAGGCTTTTTCAGCATCCAGCAGACGTGCCCGAAGTGCCACGGCACCGGCACGTACGTTCCCGAGCCGTGCACGAACTGTCACGGCCAGGGCAAGGTGAAGGAAACCAAGACGCTGGAAGTGAAGATTCCGGCGGGCATCGACGACGGCATGCGCATCCGTTCGGCGGGCAACGGCGAGCCGGGCATCAACGGCGGGCCGAGCGGCGACCTGTATGTGGAAATCCATATCAAGCAGCACTCGGTGTTCGAGCGCGACGGCGACGACCTCCATTGCCAGATGCCCATTCCGTTCACCACGGCGGCATTGGGCGGCGAGATCGAAGTGCCGACGCTTGCTGGACGCGCCAGCTTCACGGTGCCGGAAGGCACGCAGTCGGGCAAGACGTTCCGTCTGCGCGGCAAGGGCATCAAGGGTTTGCGTTCGAGCATCGCGGGCGATCTCTACGTGCACGTGCAGGTGGAAACGCCGGTCAAGCTCACCGACCAGCAGCGCGATCTGCTGCGGCAGTTCGAGAAGTCGCTGGTGGAAGGCGGCGCGCGGCATAGTCCGCAAAGCAAGAGCTGGTTCGACCGCGTGAAGAGCTTCTTTGACTGATGCGATCGACGGACGCGCGAGCACTGTCATGAAGACTGAGGAGCGCAGCGCGGTATTCGCGCTGCTCGATGATCACGACTCGACCGCCCAACGGCGGTCGAGCCGTTTATACACGAATCTGGCGCACGAACGCACGTGTGTGGACCCGCGTGCGCTTGACACGGTGTGCGGCGAAATCGAACGGGATCTGCAAGCGGGACTGCATGCGGTGGTCGTTGCGGATTACGAGTTCGGTCGCGATCTGCAATTGAAATGCAGCGAGCGCCGCGAAGGTGGTGGAGATCACGCCTTGCGGGTGTTGATGTTCCGCGCCTGCCAGCCTCTTTCGCGCGATGAAGCGAGCGCGTGGCTCGCGTCGCAGGACACCGGGAGCGCGCAGCCTTCGGTGGCGGGTGTCGCGGACATCGAGCCGAGCGTCACGCGCGCCGAGTTCGATACCGCCGTCGCCGCCGTGCAGCAGGCGTTGCGCGAAGGCGAGTCCTACCAGATCAACTACACGTTTCGCCTGAATTTCGACGTGTTCGGCTCGCCGCTCGCGCTATACCGGCGTCTGCGGGAGCGCCAGGCCGTGCACTACGGCGCGTTGATCGCGCTGCCGGACGGCAGATCGGTGCTGTCGTGTTCGCCGGAATTGTTCTTCGAGAAACAGGGTGACCAGCTGCGCACGCGGCCGATGAAAGGCACCGCGCCGCGCGACACCCCTCCGGAAGCGCTCAGCAGCGACCCGAAGAACCGTGCCGAAAACGTGATGATCGTCGACTTGCTGCGCAACGACATGTCGCGCGTCGCGGTCACGGGTTCGGTGCACGTGCCGGCGCTGTTTTCCGTCGAGCCCTACGGGGCCCTGTGGCAGATGACCTCGACCATCGAGGCCCGCGCGATCCCCGGCACGACCTTCGCCGACCTGATACGTGCGCTGTTCCCGTGCGGCTCGATCACCGGCGCGCCGAAGTATCGGACGATGCAGTTGATCGACGAGATCGAGACGTCGCCGCGCGGCCTCTACACCGGCGCGATCGGCTGGCTCGATGCGAACGGCGACTGCCGTCTGTCGGTCGCGATCCGTACGCTCGTCGTCGATGCCGCGCAGCGGCGCGGCCAACTGGGCATCGGCGCGGGCATCGTGCTCGACAGCGTCGCCGCCGACGAACACCGGGAGTGTTTGTTGAAAGCCCACTTCCTGACCGGCGCCGATCCGGGTTTCGAACTCTTCGAAACCACGTATGCGACGCGCGCCGAAGGCATACGCCACTACGCCCGGCACATCGCGCGCTTGAAACGCAGTGCGGCCAGCCTGGGCTTCCCGTTCGATCAGGCCGCGCTGACCGCGCACGTCGCGCAGTACTGCGCCGGCTTCGATGAGGACACGCCGTATCGCTTGCGGATCGCACTCGACAAGAGCGGGCAGTTCGCGCTTACGAGCGCGCCGCTCGGCAGTCTTCCTGAACCCGGCGTCGCCGTGCTGCTCGCGTCGGAGCGTGGCTTTGCGCCGCGCGCATCGGCTGATCCGCTGTTGCGCCACAAGACCACGCACCGGGCCGACTACGACCGCGCGTGGAAGGCCGCCGAAGCGGAAGGCGCGTTCGACATGCTGTTCTGCAACGAACGCGGCGAGCTGACCGAAGGCGGCCGGACCAGCGTATTCGCGCGCTTCGATGGCGAGTGGTGGACGCCGCCCATCCATGCGGGCGTACTGCCGGGCGTGATGCGCACGGTGTTGATGGAAGAACTTGGCGCGGCGGAACGCACGCTGAAGCCGGCGGACCTGGACCGCGCCGAAGCCTTGCTCGTAAGTAACGCGCTGCGCGGCGCGTTAGAGGCGACGCTGAAACACTGACGCCGCCCCGTCACACCAGGGAGATCACCACTCGGCCACGCTGCCATCCGCATGACGCCACACCGGGTTGCGCCAGCGATGGCCAACCTTCGCCATCTCGCGCACCTTCTCCTCGTTCACTTCGATCCCGAGGCCCGGTCCCTGCGGAATCGACACCATGCCGTCTTCATACTTGAAGACTTCAGGATTCTTGATGTAGTCGAGCAGGTCGTTGCCCTTGTTGTAGTGAATGCCGAGGCTCTGTTCCTGGATGAACGCGTTGTAGCTGACGGCGTCGATCTGCAGACAGGTCGCAAGCGCGATCGGCCCGAGCGGACAATGAAGCGCGAGCGCGACATCGTAGGCTTCGGCCATGGTCGCGATCTTGCGGCATTCGCTGAGACCGCCCGCGTGCGACGCGTCCGGCTGGATGATGTCCACGTAACCGCCGGCCAGGATGTGCTTGAAGTCCCAGCGCGAATAGAGCCGCTCGCCGAGCGCGATCGGCGTGCTGGTCTGGCTGACGATGTCGCGCAGCGCCTCAACGTTCTCCGACAGCACCGGCTCCTCGATGAACATCAGCTTGTACGGGTCGAGTTCCTTCGCGAGCACCTTGGCCATCGGCTTGTGCACGCGGCCGTGGAAGTCCACGCCGATGCCCACGTTCGGACCCACCGCCTCACGCACCGCGCGCACGTTGTCGATCACGCCCTGCACCTTGTCGAAGGTGTCGATGATCTGCAACTCTTCCGAGCCGTTCATCTTCACGGCCTTGAAGCCGCGTTCGACCACGGCGCGCGCGTTGTTCGCGACATCGCTCGGACGGTCGCCGCCGATCCACGAATACACCTTGATCCGGTCACGCACCTGGCCGCCAAGCAGCGCATGCACCGGCACGCCGTGAAACTTGCCCAGGATGTCCCACAGCGCCTGATCGACGCCCGCGATCGCGCTCATGCCGATCGGCCCGCCGCGATAGAAGCCCGAGCGGTACATCACCTGCCACAGGTCTTCGATATGACGCGGATCCTTGCCGACCAGGTAGTCCGACAGTTCGTCGACGGCGGCGGCCACCGTATGCGCGCGGCCTTCGACGACGGGTTCACCCCAGCCGGTGATGCCTTCGTCGGTTTCGATCTTGAGGAAGCACCAGCGCGGCGGAACGATGAAGGTCTCGAGTTTCGTGATTTTCATAGAGCGTCTCCAGAGGGATTCCGCATGGTAGCAAAAAGCGCGTCAGTGAGCATATTAATAGTATTATTCAGAGGCAGCGCAAATCTGTTGGCACATCAGACAAATACCGGATAATCCTGCCAGAACTCAATCGGAGGCCATCATTCACCGAGATCTGCATGGCCGCGTCGCCCATGAACTGGGGTTGGCGATTCTGCGCGGCGATATCGCGCCCGGGGCAGCCTTGCCGCGCGAGGCGGAATTGATGGAGCGCTTCGACGTCAGCCGTACCGTGCTGCGCGAGGCCTTGCGCACGCTGACATCGAAAGGGCTGGTCGAGTCGCGGCCCAAGGTCGGCACGCGCGTGCGCGCAAGACATGCTTGGAACCTGCTCGATACGGACATGCTCGACTGGTATTCGCGCGTGGCGCCGCCGCTCCAGTTCGCCCTCAAGCTGCAGGAAATGCGCGAGATGATCGAGCCGTACGCGGCCGCGCTCGCCGCCGACAATCACGACAGCGACACCCTCGCGTGTCTCGCGCGGGCGCACCAGGCCATGGCCGACGCGCAGAACATGGACGAATGGGTCCGTGCCGACCTCGAGTTTCACCTGTGCGTGCTGGCGGCATGCAGCAACGAGTTGCTGATTCCGCTGGGTGCGCTGATCGAGCGGACTCTCGAAGGTCAGCTGCGGCTCAATGCGAAACGGGCGGACGTGTACAACGCGTCGCTCGCGGAACATACCGCTGTGTTCGATGCCATCGTCGCCCGCGATGCCGCCGCCGCCCGCCGCGCGATGGCGGATCTGCTCGGCGTGACGCGCGGGCGGATCGAGGCCTGAGGCGCGCTCAGAAGGTGTTGAGCGGAAGCTTGAGATAGGTCGTGCCGTTGCCCGAAGGATCGGGGAATCGGCCGGCGCGAATGTTGACCTGAATCGCGGGAATGAAGAGCGTCGGCATGCCGAGCGTCGCGTCGCGGGCCTCGCGCATGGCGATGAACTCCGCCTCGCTCTTGCCGCCGCCCACATGAATGTTGCGTTCGCGCTGCTCGCGCACGGTCGCCTGCCAATGGGCGGCGCGTGATTCGGGCGGATAGTCGTGGCAGACGAATAGCGGCGTGTCGGGCGGCAGCGCCAGCAGGCGTCCGATCGAGCCATACAGCGTGCGCGCGTCGCCGCCCGGAAAGTCGCAGCGCGCGGTGCCTGCGTCCGGCATGAAGAGCGTATCGCCGACGAACACCGCATCGCCGATCCGGTACGCCATGTCGGCGGGCGTGTGGCCAGGCACGAAGAGCGCATCGGCGGCCAGCTCGCCGATGGCAAAGCGCTCGCCGTCGCTGAAGAGATGGTCGAACTGGGAGCCGTCGAGCCGGAAGGCCGGCTCGAGATCGAAGATCTTCCTGAACACGTGCTGCACGGTCCGGATCGACTCGCCGATGCCGATCTTTCCGCCGAGCCGCCGCTTCAGATACGGCGCCGCCGACAGATGATCCGCGTGCGCATGGGTTTCGAGAATCCACTCGACGGCAAGCCGCTGCGCGCGCACGAATGCGATGACGGCATCGGCCGAGCGCGTCGAGGTGCGGGCGGCCTTCGGATCGTAGTCGAGCACGGAATCGATGATCGCCGCCGCGGAACCGGGCCGCTCGAACACCACATAGGTCATGGTGCCTGTGGCGTCGTCGTGGAAGGGGTGAATGATCGGTTGCACGATGATGCTCCCTGTTCCCTTGCCTGCCGTCTCATTGCCCGCATGTATAAGGTTCTGCCGATGCTGGACAGACCCACTGGGCGGGTTTGCCGGGATCGGGATAAAGTGTAACCCTTTGCGCCGGCGCCGCTCATCGCGTCACGTGTCGCGTCACTCCTAGCGCAAGCAGAAGCTTCTTCGAGAAACCAAATGCCGCACGTCCCGACCTCGCTTGCAACGTCGTGGGGCGCGTGGGCCGTCTTCGTCAGCGTCCTCGCGACGCAACTCGGCGTGCCGGTCCCCGCCGCGCCGATGCTCATCCTGGCTGGCACGCTCGTCGCCTCCGGCGCGGCGTCGTTCTGGCAAATGCTGCTGGCCGCGGTGCTCGCGGTGCTGATCGCCGATTCCCTGTGGTTCGCCGCCGGCCGTCTGTATGGCCGGCGCTTCCTCAACTCGCTCGTGCGCTTCTCCCTGTCGATCGACTCGACGCTGCGCACCGCGCGCCGCTGGTTCGAGCGCTTCGGCGTGCCGCTGCTCGCGCTGTCGAAGTTCGTGCCGGGGCTCGGGCTCGTGTCCGCGCCGCTGCTCGGCACCACGCAGATCGAGATCCGGGTGTTCGTGCTGTGGGATCTGATCGGCGCGACTGCCTGGGCGAGTTTCTGGATGCTCGGCGGCGCGGCGCTGCAGGAGCAGATTGGCCGGCTCATTGTGCTGGTGCGCGCCAACGGCACGACGGTCATCGACATCCTGGCGATGCTCGCGCTCGGCTTTCTGCTGTATCGCTGGATCCGGCGCGTGCAGTTCCGTCAGTGGCTCGAGAAGTATCACATCACGCCCGGCCAGCTCGACGAGATGATGCGCTCCGCGATGCCGCCCGTGATCTACGACGCGCGTCCGCCGGAAGTGCGCCGCAAGGAACCGTACCGGATCGCCGGGGCCGTCGCGCTGGACCTGGATTCACCGGATCGCATCGGTCAGCTCTATGCCGAGCACGAGGTGGTGGTGTACTGCGTGTGTCCGAACGAGGCGACGGCGAAGATCATCGCCCGGCAGTTGCGCGACAAGGGCTTCCGGCATGTGCGGCCCTTGAAGGGCGGGCTGGACGCGTGGGAGAAACACGGCTATCCGGTCGAGCCGATCCCGGCCGAGCATCTGCACCTGCCCGCCGATCGCGACGATATCGATCACGACATGGTGACGATCCGCGCGACCGCGCCGGAGTGAACCTGCGCTTTGTCAGGTACGCCGCCGCGGCGGCCGGTTCACCAGCGCGATGCCGGCGAGCACCATCGCGGCGGCGGTCATGAACCGCACGCTGACATGCTCGCCCAGCAGCAGCACGGCGAAGCCGACGCCGAAGATCGGCGTCAGAAAAGAGAACACGGACAAGCGCGACGCCAGATAGCGTGTCAGCAGCCAGAACCATGTCAGATAGCTGATGAACGAGACGATCACCGCCTGGTACGCGAGACTCGCGAGGGCGAGCGGCGACACCTCATTCACCTGCGTCTGTCCCGCGCTCACCGCCAGCGCAAGCAACAGCACCGCCGACACCGCCAGCTGATAGAACAGCGTCTTGCTCGCGCTCGCATGCGACAGCGAGGACGCGCGAATCAGCACGGTCGTCGCGGCCCACAGGATGCCGCCGAGCACGCCGAGCGCATCGCCCGCGACGCCTTGCATGACGGACGCGCCCTGCGGATGACCGTGCAGGAAGCCGTCCGCGAACGCGAGCGCGATGCCGCAAAACGCCAGGACGATGCCGCTCCACTGCGCGCGCGCAAGCTTTTCGCCCGCAACGAACCAGTGCAGGCCGAGCGCGGTGAAGCACGGCGCGGTGTACAGGAACACGGCCATGCGCGTGGCATTGGTGAGGCTCAGGCCGAAGAAGATGCAGACGAACTCGCCGCCGAACAACAGCCCGGCGAGCAGGCCGGCGGTCAGGGTGTCATCTCGCGTGAACAGCGGCACCCCGCGCGTGCGGGTCCAGATCCACAACAGCAGGGTGCCGATCAGCGAACGGATGCCGGCCTGCAACAGCGGTGGAATCGACGCGTTCGCTTCCTTGATCGCGACTTGCTGGAAACCCCACGCGCCGCACAGCGCGATCATCGTGATGACGGCGGTGGCGTCCAGCGGGCGACGCGCGGTGAAGGAAGGGGTGCTCATCGGCGGGTTCGTTGACGGTGGTGCATACGGCCGGCGCGAAACGCGCATCGGTCATGCACTGATTTGGAGCGTCGATTGTGCCAGCGAACGGGCCAGACAACGGAAAGGCCGGGACGTGCCCGTGGAGATTGGGCGCGGAAGGGGCGCCGCAGCGAACGTGCGGCGCGTGGGGTCATGCCTGCATCAGGAATGCTTTTCGATCAGTTCGACCTTGTAGCCGTCCGGATCTTCGACGAACGCAATCACGGTCGTGCCGCCCTTCACGGGACCGGCTTCGCGCGTGACCTTGCCGCCTGCCTGACGGATGCGTTCGCAGGCATCGGCGGCGCTGTCGACTTCGAGCGCGATATGGCCATACGCCGTGCCCATGTCGTACTTCTCGGTGCCCCAGTTGTAGGTCAGTTCGAGCACGCTGTGTTCGCTTTCGGGACCGTAGCCGACGAAGGCGAGCGTGTACTTGTACTCGGTGTTTTCGCTTTGACGCAGCACGTGCATGCCGAGAATGCGCGTGTAGAAATCGATCGAACGCTGCAGGTCGCCGACGCGCAGCATCGTGTGAAGGAGTCGCATGATGGGGTTCCTGTTGTGGGGGAGATGCCCGCGCGGCGCGATGGTAGCGATTGTGTCCGGGCGGGGCCCGGTGCGCCTGCGGCGGGGATGCGGATGAAATTGTACCGTCGGCGCCGCGGCCGTGCCGGAGCTCTCACAGCGCCGGCAGCAGGTCCGGCGGATGATGCTTGAGCGTATGCCGCGCCTCGCGGAACTCCGGGAAGATCGATTCGACCGTCTGCCAGAAACGCGGGCTATGGTTCATCTCGCGCAGATGCGCGAGTTCGTGCGCGACCACGTAGTCGATGATCGACAGCGGAAAATGGATCAGCCGCCAGTTGAGGCGGATCTTGCCGTCGCTCGAACAACTGCCCCAGCGCGTCGCCGCCGAGGACAGCGCATACGCGCGATACTCGACGCCGAGCTTCGCCGCATACACCACGAGCCGTTCCCCGAAGATGCGCTTCGCTTCCGATTGCAGCCAGCCCTGCACGCGGTCCTTGATCTGCTGCGCATCCGCGTTCGCGGGCAGCGGCAGCGAGAGCAGGCTCGTCGCGTCATCGAAGGACAGGGACGCGGCCGCGCCGAGCGCCACGCGAATGGTCTTGCCGAGATAGGGAAACTGCGCGCCGTCCTTCCATTCGATACGCGGCAACGCGCGCTGCTCGACCCGCGTCTGCCATTCGGTGAGCTTGTTGACGATCCAGGTCTGCTTGTCGAGGATCGCAGTTTCGATATCGGCGATCGTCACCCAGCGCGGCGCCGTGATGGCGAGACCGGTGCCGTCGATGCAGAAGCCGATCGTGCGGCGCGACGAGCGCTTCAGCCGGTAATCGAGCGTGCCTGCCTTCAGCGTGATGCGGCGCAGCCGCACGCCTTCGGGCAGCGGTGCGGGCGGTGCGGTGGGCGTGAGGACGGGCGCGGGTTCGGCATGCGGAATGTCGCCGCGCAGCGGCGCGGGACCGCCTGCGGGCGGCGCGCCGGAATAGGCAGGCGCATGCTCGAACGGCAGATCGAGTTGCAGGGTATCGAGCGCGACGGCGGGACGCTGCCGCGATGGGGGCTTCTGCATCGGTTCGGCTTTGCGCTCGCGGCGCAGGAATGACGAGAAGAACGAATATGGCACGCCGCGGCTCGACTTGATGCCCGGCCGCTCAGCGGCCCGCGCCCGCGGCGCCGGCTCGACCCGGCGGTGCGTACGGCGCGGTGTAGGCGTGCGGATCGATGCGGCGCATTTCAGTTTCGATCCAGCTTTCGACACGCACGTTGACTTCTTCGGGCGTGAGACCGGCGGTGTCGATCGGCTTGCCAATCGACACCGTGACTATACCCGGATATTTGATGAACGAATGGCGCGGCCAGACCCGCCCGGCGTTATGCGCGATCGGCACGACCGGTGCGCCCGTCGCGACCGCGAAGCGCGCGCCGCCGGTCTTGTACTTGCCCTGGCTGCCCGTGCGTATGCGCGTGCCTTCGGGAAACATGATGACCCACGCGCCTTCGTCCATGCGCGCGCGGCCCTGGCGCGTCACGGACGTGAACGCATCGCGGCCCTGCTTGCGGTCGATATGCACCATCTTCAACAGGCCCAGCGCCCAGCCGAAGAACGGCACGTAGAGCAGTTCGCGCTTGAAGACGTAGCAGAGCGGACGCGGCATCAGCGCGGGGAACGCGAGCGTCTCCCACGCGGACTGATGCTTCGAGAGCAGCACGGCCGGACCGGCCGGCAGATTCTCCATGCCTTCGATCGTATAGCGGATTCCGATCAGATGACGCAGCACGACGATGGTCGACTTGCACCATCCGGCGGCCATCCAGTAGCGGCGGTCGGCGCGCATGAACGGAAACGCGATGAAGCAGGCGGTCGCGTACGGCACCGTGTACACGATGAAATAGATCAACAGCAACAACGAACGGATGAAGCGCATGGAGTCTCTGCAATACGAACGGCGGGTCAGTCGTGATGCCGTGCAATCAGGTCGAGCGCGAACGCGCGCAGGTCCTTGTGAACGACGGTGCCTTCCGGCAGGTTGCCTTCCTTGAGGGTTTTTTCGCCCTTGCCGGTCAGCACGAGATGCACGGGAAAGCCGAGTGTCTCGCCGGCCTGGAGATCGCGCAGCGAGTCGCCGACGAGCGGCGTGTCTTCCGGATCGATCTCGAACCGGTCGATGATCTGCTGCAGCATGCCGGGCTTCGGCTTGCGGCAGTCGCATTGATCTTCGGCGGTATGCGGGCAGAAGAACACGGCATCGATCCGGCCACCCACGGCGGCGGCCGCGCGGTTCATCTTCTGATGCATCGCGTTGAGCGCGGCCATGTCGAACAGGCCGCGTCCGATGCCCGACTGATTGGACGCGATGGCCACGCGATACCCCGCCTGGTTCAGCCGCGCGATGGCTTCAAGACTGCCGGGAATGGCGACCCATTCGTCCGGCGACTTGATGTACGCGTCGGAATCGACGTTGATGACGCCGTCGCGATCCAGCACCACCAGTTTCTTGTTCACGCCCATGGTGCGTCCTTTTTACTCTCTTCAGGCCGCGAGCTTGGAGATGTCCGCGACGCAGTTCATCTGCTGATGCAGCGCATGGAGCAACGCCAGACGGTTTTTGCGCAAGGCCGGATCTTCCGCGTTCACCATGACGTCGTTGAAGAAGGTATCCACTGCTTCGCGCAGCGCGGCGAGCGCCGTCAGCGCTTCGGTGTAGTTGCGCGCGGCGAGCGTGCTCTGAACGCGCGGCGTCACCTGCTCGATTTGCGCGTCCAGATTCTTTTCCGCCGCTTCGACCAGCAGCGCCGGGTTCACCGCGCCGGGCGCGCCCTGTTCCGACTTCTTCAGGATGTTCGAGATGCGTTTGTTGGCCGCGGCAAGCGCTGCGGCTTCCGGCAGCGCGGCGAACTCGCGTACGGCGTCGAGGCGCGCGACGATGTCGTCGAGACGCGTCGGGTTCAGGCTCAGCACCGCTTCGATGTCGTTGGCTTCGAAACCGCGTTCGCGCAGCAGGCCGCGCAGCCGGTCGAGGAAGAACGCGTACACCGCTTCCTGCGAATCCGCGACGTGCGGCACGTTCGCGAACTGGCGCTGCGCGGCGGCGACGAGCTCGCGCAGGTCGACGGGCAGCTTCTTCTCGAGCAGGATGCGCAGCACGCCCAGCGCGTGGCGGCGCAACGCGAACGGATCCTTCTCGCCGGTCGGCGCGAGGCCGATGCCCCAGATGCCGACGATCGTCTCCAGCTTGTCCGCGAGCGCGACCGCGGCGCCGACGCCGGTGGACGGCGTATCGTCGCCGGAGAAGCGCGGCTGATAGTGCTCGGAGCACGCGAGCGCGACTTCTTCCGGCTCGCCGTCGTGGCGCGCGTAGTACGTGCCCATCGTGCCCTGCAGTTCGGGGAACTCGCCGACCATGTCGGTCAGCAGGTCGGCCTTCGCAAGTCGCGCGGCACGGCGCGTCAGTGCGGCATCGACGCCGACCATCGGCGCGATCTCGCCGGCCAGCGACTCGAGGCGCTCGACGCGTTGCAAGGTGGAACCGAGCTTGTTGTGATAGACGACGTTCGCCAGCAGCGGCACGCGGTCTTCGAGACGCTTCTTCTTGTCCTGCATGAAGAAGAACTTCGCGTCGGCGAGACGCGGACGCACGACGCGCTCGTTCCCTTCGACGATCTCACCCGGCGTCTTCGTATCGATGTTCGACACGATCAGGAAGCGCGAGCGCAGGCGGCCGTTCTGGTCGGTGAGCGCGAAGTATTTCTGGTTCGTCTGCATCGTGAGGATCAGGCATTCCTGCGGCACCTGCAGGAACTCCTCATCGAAGCGGCATTCGTAGACCACCGGCCATTCGACCAGCGCGTTCACTTCGTCGAGCAGCGCTTCGGGCATCACGACGCGGTCTTCACCCGCGAACGCCTGCAACTGCGTGCGGATGGATTCGCGGCGGTCGTCGAAGTTCGCGACCACGCGGCCCTTCGTGCGCAGTGTCTCGGCGTAGTCGTCGGCGTGCGTGATGGCAACCAGGCCTTCCGACATGAAGCGATGCCCGAGGGTCGTGTCGCCGGCATCGATGCCGAGCGCGCTGACCGCCACCACCTCGCGGCCGTGCAGCGCGATCAGGCGCTGCACCGGACGCACGAACTGCACGCTGGTGCCGTCCGGGCGCTGGTAGGTCATGAGTTTCGGAATCGGCAGCTTGCCGAGGGTTTCGTCGAGCGCGGCCTGCAGGCCTTCGCTCAGGGTCGCGCCCGGCGCGGCATAACGCAGGAAAAAGGCTTCGGCCTTGCCGTCCTGCGCGCGTTCGAGATCGGCGAGCGGGAAGTCGGGAAAGCCGAGCGCCGCGAGCTTCTTCGCGAGCGGCGGCGTGGGATTGCCTTCCTTGTCGAGCGCCACCGTCACCGGCAGCACTTTCTCGCGCACCTGCTTTTCCGGCGCGACATCGCGCACGTTGCGGATCAGCACCGCGAGACGGCGCGGCGTCGCGTATTTCTCGAACTCAGGCGTGCCGTCGATCAGATCGCGCGCAGCGAGACGCTCCACGATGCCATCGGCGAAAGCAGTACCGAGACGCGCGAGCGCTTTCGGCGGAAGTTCCTCGGTCAGCAGTTCGACGAGCAGGGAAGCGTGATTGGATTGCGTCATTGTTCTGTCGAGCCTCGTCAAACCTGTTCGTTGTTGCTGCGTTCGCCCGGCGGCGTGCTTTCGGGCTTGAGCGGCGGCGTCCAGGCGGGACGCTGCGCTTCCTGTTCGTCGGTGACGAGGTCGCGGTCGCCCTTCACCGGATTGCCGAGCATCGGGAAGCCGAGCGCCTCGCGCGACTCGTAATAAGCCTGCGCAACCAGACGCGAAAGCGCGCGAATCCGGCCGATGTACGCCGCGCGTTCAGTCACGGAGATCGCGCCGCGCGCGTCGAGCAGATTGAAGGTGTGGCCGGCCTTCAGCACGAGTTCATACGCCGGCAGCGCAAGCTTCGCCTCGATCATCTTCTTCGCTTCTTCCTCGTAGCTCTTGAAGAAGGTGAAGAGCAGATCGACGTTCGCGTGCTCAAAGTTATAGGTGGACTGTTCGACTTCGTTCTGGTGATACACGTCGCCGTAAGTCAGGCGGCGCAGCACCTTGCCGCTCGGGCCGTCTTCTTCCCACTCGGTCCAGACCAGGTCGTACACGTTCTCGACCTTCTGCAGATACATCGCGAGACGTTCGAGACCATAGGTGATCTCGCCCAGCACCGGCTTGCAGTCGATGCCGCCCGCCTGCTGGAAATAGGTGAACTGCGTCACTTCCATGCCGTTCAGCCACACTTCCCAGCCGAGGCCCCACGCGCCGAGCGTCGGGTTCTCCCAGTCATCCTCGACGAAGCGCACGTCGTTCTGCTTCAGGTCGAAGCCGAGCGCTTCGAGCGAGCCGAGGTACAGGTCGAGGATGTCTTCCGGCGCCGGCTTGAGCACGACCTGATACTGGTAGTAGTGCTGCAGGCGGTTGGGGTTCTCGCCGTAGCGGCCGTCCTTCGGGCGGCGCGAGGGCTGGACATAGGCCGCGCGCCATGGTTCGGGACCGATCGCGCGCAGGAACGTGTGGACGTGCGAGGTGCCCGCGCCGACTTCCATGTCGATCGGCTGGAGCAGCGCGCAACCCTTCTCGTTCCAGTAGGACTGCAGCGTCAGAATGATTTGCTGGAAAGTGAGCATGATTGCCTTGTGCGGGGCGCGGCCATCGTCGTGAAGACGCGATTCAGTGAACCGGCCGAAGCGCTAAAACATTGAATTTTATCCGAACGGGGAACGGGTGCGGCTTTTTGGCCGGCCCGTGTCCCGGGGAAGCAAGTGTGCCGGCCGCGCGATGCGGCCTTCGGGCGGGCGCGTTCGGGGGGGCGCGTTCGGGGATGCGCTAAGGACGCCTGCGGCTCGGCGCGAACGCGAAGCCGAATGCGAGCAGGATCAGCGAGACGGCGATCACCGTCATGTTGCCGCTCGTCACGTAGGGCGTGCTGCCGGAGGTGCCCTGCACGGTCGCTTCGAGCACGCCGGTGGTGAAGACCGGCAGCTTCGACACGACATCGCCATTGGCCGCGATCGCCGCCGTCATGCCGGTGTTGGTGGCGCGCAGCATCGGCCGGCCGGTTTCGATCGAGCGCATGCGGGCAATCTGCAAATGCTGGTCGAGCGCGATGGTGTTGCCGAACCACGCGAGGTTCGTCGAGTTGACGAGAATGCCCGCGGGCGTTTCCTGCTCGCGGATCGTGCGCGCGATTTCCTCGCCGAAGATGTCCTCGTAGCAGATATCGACGGCGACCGGCTGGTTGTGCACGATGAACGCCTTCTGCGCGATCGGGCCGCGCGCGAGATCGCCGAGCGGGATGCCCATCAGGCGCACGAACCAGTGGAAGCCGTAGGGCACGAATTCGCCGAAGGGCACGAGGTGATGCTTGTCGTAGCGATAGACGCCGTTCACGCGCGGCGTGACGCCGAACAGGCTGTTGGTGTAGTCGGTCGCGCGGCCGTCGGGCAGGATCGTGACGCCGATCGCGCCGAACAGGATCGACGAGTTGGTGGTGTCGGCGAAGTTGCGGATGGCCACGGCGAAGTCCTGCGGGATCTGCACCGAGAGCACCGGCAGCGCGGTTTCCGGCGTGACGATCAGATCGGCGGGCTTCTCGGTGATGAGACGCTTGTAGAGCGCGAGCGATTCATCGACGCCGGCCTGCTCGAACTTCATTTCCTGCTTCACGTTGCCTTGCAGCAGGCGCACGGTGAGCGGCGCGTTGGCGGGCGTGGTCCATTGCACGAGCGACAGCAGCATGCCCGCCGCCAGCAGCGCGACGGCCACGGCCGCCGGGATCAGCGCACGCGCGCCCAGACCCATGCGGCGCCAGTGATGAATGGCCTGCACGGCCAGCGCGGCAAACAGCGCGAGCACCCATCCGACGCCATACACGCCGACGACCGAGCCGAAGCCCTTCAACGGACCATCGACCTGCGCATAGCCGCTCGCGAGCCACGGGAAGCCGGTGAACACGAGGCCGCGCAGCCATTCGCCCAGCGCCCAGGCGCTCGCAAAGGCGAACGCGCCGTGCCAGGTCGGCGCATGGCGGGGCGAGGCGTCGATGTCGCGCGCGGTGGCGGCGTCTTCATCGCCGAAGCGGGCGCGGCCCGCGACCAGCGACCAGACCACGCTCGACAGCGCCGGATACACGGCGAGATACAGCGAGAACAATGCGACCGCCGCCGCGGCGAGCGGCGCGGCCATGCCGCCATAGACGTGCATGCTGACATAGAGCCACCACACGCCCGTGACGAAGTTGCCGAAGCCGAACGCCCAGCCGGTCATGGCGGCGCTGCGCCAGCCGCGGGTGCGCGTGAGCCACGCGAAGAACAGCGCGAAGATGACGAGTTCGAGCCAGCCGCCGTGCGGCGTCGGCGCGAACGAGAGCGTGTTCGCCGCGCCGAGCACGGCGGCGGCGAGGTAATGCCAGAAGGGCAGGGCGCGCGGCGCTTCGGCGGCTGCCGGGGTCACGGATGCGGTGCGCTTGCGGAACAGGAGGCGGGACGATGAATCGGCCATTGATGACGGTCGAGATGAAACGGAGGCGGGGTCACGGATGAGGACAGGCGCGGCGTGGCGTACTGCGATGCCCCGCCGCCCGCGCGGCGATCGCGGCGATCAGTCGCGCAGTTCGTCTTCGTCGTCGCCCGCGTGATGATGCTGCTGCGTGAGATTCGGCACGCGCCGCACGAGCAGGACGTGAATCTGCCGCGCGTCGCCGCGCAGGATCTCGAAGGCGAAATCGTCGATGCGCACCTTTTCGCCACGATGCGGCACGCGTCCGAAACGATGCGTGACGAGACCGCCGATGGTGTCGACTTCGTCGTCGGAGAAATCGGAGCCGAAGGCCTCGTTGAACTGCTCGATGCCGGTGAGCGCGCGCACGCGATGGCGGCCGTCGGGCGTGGCGATGATGTTGCCGGCTTCCTCGTCGAAGTCGTATTCGTCCTCGATGTCGCCGACGATCTGCTCCAGCACGTCCTCGATGGTGATGAGGCCCGCGACGCCGCCGTACTCGTCGACGACGAGCGCGATGTGATTGCGGTTCACGCGGAAGTCATGCAGCAGCACGTTGAGGCGTTTCGATTCCGGGATGAAGACGGCGGGGCGCAGCATGCCGCGCACGTCGAATTCCTCTTCGGCGTAATAGCGCAGCAGGTCTTTCGCGAGCAGCACGCCGATGACGTTGTCGCGATTGCCTTCGTAGACCGGATAGCGCGAGTGCGCTTTTTCGAGCACGAAGGGAATGAATTCGGCGGGCGTGTCCGCGATGTTGATGGCGTCCATCTGCGCACGCGGAATCATGATGTCGCGCGCGCAGAGATCGGAGACCTGGAAGACGCCCTCGATCATCGAGAGCGAATCGGCGTCGAGCAGGTTGCGCTCGTGCGCGTCCTGCAGCACTTCGAGAAGTTCGTCGCGCGACTCGGGTTCGTGCGAGATGAAATCGGTCAGGCGTTCGAGCAGCGAGCGCTTTTCCGGCGGTTTGTCGGAATGGCGTCGACTGGGATAGGGTTCGTTCATAGTGAAGCGCCCAGGCGTTCCCGGGCGCAATTTAGCGGAAAGTTAAGCATACACCAAGGTAAAACGCCGGCCGGGCGGCGCGGCGTGTGCAATGGAAACCATGCTAGCGGAAAAATATGCGACGAGTGTGTCCGGTGTCCGGCGCTGGCCGAATGGCACGCGAAAAGTGACCTTCATACGTAAAACCGTAAGCAACGCGGATGTCATCCCGCGCCCTGTTGCGACCGGCAGCGTTTCAGCAAGGCTTCGAGCGCGCGGTCCGGCATGCCGCTTTCCCGCAGCGCCTCGACGGTCCGGCTCACGTAGTCGAGCGTCGTGCCGTAGCGCCCGCTGGCGCAGCCGAGCACGGTGCGCACCACGGGATCGGGAAGCTTGCCGGTGTAGGAGCTGGCCTCGCGCCGCATCACGAAGGCGAGGGCCTCGACGCGCCGTCCGTCGGCAAAGGTGCAGGGCAGCCACGCCGGCCGGTACGAGCCCATCGCCATTTCGCGGCGCCACAGGACTTCGAGGTGCTCGGCGGCGTCGGCGCCCGCGAGCCGGAACGCCATGCCGGAGCACGATCCACCGCGGTCGAGCGCGAGCACGAGGCCCGGCTGCTCCGGCGTGCCGCGGTTCACGCGCGACCACAGATACAGCCCGCGATGGTAGCCGTGCACGCGGGCGCGCACCGCTTCGAGCGTCGGCAGGCCGGGGTTCCAGATCAGCGAGCCATAGCCGAACAGCCACAGGTCGGAACGTCCGTCCCAGCCCGCGAGCGCCGCTTCGCGCGACGCGGCGAGTTGCGCATCGGTCCAGAGCGCGGAGTCTCCGAGCATGGGCGGATAGTTAGCGTCAGCGTCAGCGTCAGCGTCAGCGGCGACGACGGGCGTGGCAGGCGGGAACTGCGCGGGATCGGGTGTCTTGTCGTTCACGTTGCGTGAGAGGGCATCGGACCGGCTTCAGGTCAGCGGCACGTAAGGATCGGGAAAACCCAGAGACTGCATGATATCTGTCTCGATCGATTCCATCTCCTGCGCCTCGCTTTCGTCCTCGTGGTCGTAGCCCTGCGCATGCAGCGTGCCGTGGACGATCAGATGCGCGTAGTGCGAGGCGAGCGGCTTGCCCTGTTCGGCGGCTTCGCGCTCGACGACCGGACAGCACAGGATCAAATCGCCCGTCACTGGATCGTCTTCCGATTCCGCGTAGGCGAAGGTCAGCACGTTGGTGGCGTAGTCCTTTTGCCGGTACGTGCGATTGAGCTCGCGTCCTTCTTCTTCACCGACGAAGCGCACGGTGAGTTCGGCGTCCGCGAACAACGCGGCCTTGATCCAGCGCGCGACCGTCGCACGCGGCAGCACGGCCTTGTGCGACGGATACGCCTTGGCGGCGGGAAACTGCATCGACAGGGTGAGGCGCGGATTCATTCAGGCCGGTTCGCGTGTTGTGCCTGACGGGCCGCTTCGGCGAGCGCGGCGTCCTTCTGCGACTGCGCGTCGTACGCCTCGACGATGCGCGCGACCAGCGGATGCCGCACCACGTCCGCCGACGTGAAATGCGTGATGGCGATGCCGCGCACTTCCGAGAGCACATGCTGCGCCTCGATCAGCCCGCTCTTGTGGCCGCGCGGCAGATCGACCTGCGTGGTGTCGCCGGTGACGACCGCCTTCGAGCCGAAGCCGATCCGCGTCAGGAACATCTTCATCTGTTCGGGCGTGGTGTTCTGCGCCTCGTCGAGAATGATGAACGCGTGATTCAGCGTGCGGCCGCGCATGTACGCGAGCGGCGCGATCTCGATCATCTGGCGCTCGAACATCTTCGCGGTCTTGTCGAAGCCGAGCAGGTCGTAGAGCGCGTCATACAGCGGGCGCAGATACGGATCCACCTTCTGCGCGAGATCGCCCGGCAGGAAGCCCAGCCGCTCGCCCGCCTCGACCGCCGGCCGCGTCAGCACGATGCGCTTGACCTGATCGCGTTCGAGCGCGTCGACCGCGCAGGCCACCGCGAGATAGGTCTTGCCGGTGCCCGCCGGACCGATGCCGAAGGTCACGTCGTGCGACAGGATCTGCTTCAGATAGTCGCGCTGCGCGGGCGTGCGGCCGCGCAGGTCGGCGCGGCGCGTGTAGAGCTTCGGGCCGTGGTCTTCGTCGTCGCCGAGATCGAGCGTCGCGCTGGGTTCGTCGAACGGATGATCCAGGTCGCCGCGAAAACGCGGATCCGCTTCGCCTTCCTCGCCGCCGGCCGTGCGCGCGTCCTTCGCGCGCCGCGTGGCGTGACGCGCCTCGACCAGCGCGAGCTGGATGTCATCGACGGAAATCGGATCGCGCGCGCGGTTGTAGAAGTTTTCGAGTGCCGCGAGCGCGACCTTGGCGCCGCGTCCGCGAATCGAAATCTTGTGGCCGCGGCGGGACAGCGTGACGTCGAGCGCCTGCTCGATCTGCCGCAGGTTCTCGTCGAGCGGGCCGCAGAGGTTGGCGAGCCGCGCGTTGTCCTCGCGCGGGGCAGTGAATTCCAGATGCTGCGTGGGAGCGTTCTTCAAAGTGAACCAGGTGTCCTTTATTAAGCCATCCCGTGAGCCAGCGCGGGCGCGTCCGCCACCATCACCAGTTCGCCGCGCAACGAGTGCGGGTACGCGTGCACGATCTTCACGTCGATCATCTGGCCGATCAGCCGTGCATGCGTCTCCATCGGCGCCGGGAAGTTGACGACGCGATTGTTCTCGGTGCGGCCCGCGAGTTCGTTCGGATCCTTGCGCGCCGGGCGTTCGACGAGAATCCGCTCGATCTTGCCGACCATCGACGCGCTGATGCGCTGCACGTTTTCCTCGATGGTCGCCTGCAGATGTTGCAGGCGTTTGAGCTTGACCTCGCGCGGCGTGTCGTCGTGCAGGTTCGCGGCGGGCGTGCCGGGACGCGGGCTATAGATGAACGAGAAGCTCGTGTCGTAGCGCATCTCGTCGACGAGCGCCATCATCCTGTCGAAGTCGTCCTCGGTCTCGCCGGGGAAGCCGACGATGAAGTCGGTGGACAGCGACAGGTCCGGACGGATCGCGCGCAGCTTGCGGATGACCGACTTGTATTCGAGCACGGTGTAGCCGCGTTTCATCGCCATCAGGATGCGGTCCGAGCCGTGCTGCACGGGCAGATGCAGGTGCGAGACGAGCTTCGGCACCTTCGCGTAGGTGTCGATGAGGCGCTGCGTGAATTCCTTCGGATGCGACGTGGTGTAGCGAATGCGTTCGATGCCGGGCACGTCGGCCACGTACTCGATCAGCGTCGCGAAGTCGGCGATCTCCTCCGAGCCGAGCGTCAGCGCGCCGCGGTAGGCGTTCACGTTCTGGCCGAGCAGCGTGACTTCACGCACGCCCTGATCGGCCAGGCCGGCGACTTCGGTGAGGACGTCGTCGAGCGGGCGGGAGACTTCCTCGCCGCGCGTGTACGGCACGACGCAGTAGCTGCAGTATTTCGAGCAGCCTTCCATGATCGACACGAACGCGCTCGGTCCGTCGACGCGCGCGGGCGGCAGATGGTCGAACTTCTCGATTTCCGGGAACGTGATGTCGACCTGGGCGCGGCCCGTGGCGCGGCGTTGGTCGATCATGGCGGGCAGGCGGTGCAGCGTCTGCGGGCCGAACACGAGATCGACGTACGGTGCGCGCGCGACGATCGACGCGCCTTCCTGGCTCGCGACACAGCCGCCGACGCCGATCAGCAGGTTGGGATTGGCTTCCTTGAGCTCGCGGACGCGGCCGAGATCCGAGAAGACTTTCTCCTGGGCCTTTTCGCGCACCGAGCAGGTGTTGAACAGAATGACGTCCGCATCTTCGGGCGTGTCCGTCTTGACGAGTCCTTCCGCTGCGCCGAGCACGTCGACCATCTTGTCGGAGTCGTACTCGTTCATCTGGCAGCCAAAGGTCTTTACATAAACTTTCTTGGTCATGAATCGTCGCCGGTCACAGTGGTTGATCTGGGGGCGCTGGTTAGGAGTTGAAAGGGGACTTCGCGGATGGTGTTTGTTCGCGTGGCTTTTCTGTTCCGATCTGCCCGCTTTTTACCGCATTTGAGGGCGATATTATAGCGCCGCGGGCCCATCCCGGCCTTCCACGGGCCGACGTGGCGGAAAGGCGAGATCGCCGAGCAGCGCGGCGGTGGTTTCGTCGAAGCGCGCCACAAGAAAATCCAGCACCGCCCGCACGCGCGGCGCCATGTAGCGGTTCGCGTGAAACAGCGCGTGCACCGGCGCCTCGTGCGTGCACCAGTCGGGCAGCACCATGCGCAGCCGGCCGGCGCGGACGTCGGCGGCGATATCCCAGATAGACTTGTGCGCGATGCCATGTCCCGTCAGCGCCCAAGCGTGGACCAGTGCGCCGTCGTTGGCTTCCCAGGAATCGGCGACCGGCATTGAGAACGTGTAGCGTTCCTCGCCGCGCGTGAACTCGAGTTCGCTGAGCGGCCCGTTCGACGTGACGACTACCACGAACTCGTGACCGACCAGTCCGGCCGGCGTGAGCGGCGTGCCGCGCCGCGCCAGATACTCCGGCGCGGCGCACAGCACGCGGCGGTTCGGCGCCAGCACGCGGGCCGCGAGACCGCTGTCGGGCGGGGCGCCGAAGCGGATCGCGAGGTCGATGTCCTCGTGCAGCAGGTTCGACACCGAATCCGACAGCGTCAACGCGAAGCTGACCTCGGGGTGCAGCGCGCGGAATGCGTCGAGCCAGCCGCGCAGCATGTTGCGCCCGAAATCCGATGTCGCCGAGATGCGCACCTTGCCGCGCACGACGTTCTGACCGGCCTGCAACGCGGCTTCGCCGTCGTCGATGGCCTGCAACGCGATCCGGCAATGTTGCAGATAGACGCGCCCTTCGTCGGTGAGGCGCAGCTGACGCGTGGTGCGCTCGAACAGCCGCGCCTGCAAGGCCTTCTCCAGCTTGATCAACCGCGCGCTCGCCGCCGCCGGCGAAAGCCCGAGCTTGCGGCCTGCCGCGGACAGGCTTCCGGCCGTCGCCGTTTCCATGAACAGGCGCATGTCGCCCAGCCGATCCATCGCCATTTTCAAATTCCGTTTGAGAATGATTCAAAGACTAGCCCAATTCTCAAACGCATGCGCGAACCGGAGAATGCGCCTTTCGGTGGTCACGGAGGTTCGGATCATGCAACTGGATCACGTCACGATCGTCGCGCCGCATTGCGACGCGTTGATGCGCTTCTTTGTCGATATCGCCGGAATGGAGGTCGGAGCGCGGCCGCCGTTCGGCGTCGGCGGTTACTGGCTGTATCTCGGCGGGCGGCCGGTGGTGCATCTGGTCGCGGCGGGCATCGATGCGCCGGCGCAGCGGCCGGGCACGGCGCGCATCGACCACGTTGCTTTGCGGATCGATGACGCCGACGAGTGGCGCTCGCTTCTCCAGCGCCTGGACTGTCACGGCTATGCCTATCAGCTTGCCGACGTTCCGCTGTCCGGCGAGCGCCAGCTGTTTGTGCAACTTGCGCCGGCCGTCGTCGTGGAATTCGTGACCACCCAATCCTGAACCGGAGCCATCATGCCCCTGCCTCTTCTTGCGCTGGCCATCAGCGCTTTCGCCATCGGCACGACGGAATTCGTCATCATGGGCCTGCTGCCCAACGTCGCGCACGATCTCTCTGTATCGATTCCATCGGCCGGCCTGCTCGTCACCGGCTACGCGCTGGGCGTCGCGGTCGGTGCGCCGCTGCTGGCCGTGCTGACGGCGCGCATGCCGCGCAAGCTCGCCTTGCAACTGCTGATGGCCGTGTTCATCGTCGGCAACGTGTTGTGCGCGGTCGCGCCAGGTTACGGCCTGCTGATGGTCGCGCGCGTCGTCACCTCGTTCGCGCACGGCTCGTTCTTCGGAATCGGAGCGGTGGTGGCGGCATCGCTGGTGCCGGCCGAGAAGCGCGCGAGCGCGATTGCGCTGATGTTCACCGGCCTCACGCTCGCCAACGTGCTGGGCGTGCCGTTCGGCACCTTCGTCGGCCAGGAACTGGGCTGGCGCGCGACGTTCTGGATTGTCGCGGGGCTGGGCGTGCTGGCCGCGCTGGGCGTGACGCTGCTGGTGCCGAACCGTCACGACGCCGCGCCGAGCGGCCTGGGCCGTGAAGTGCGCGTGCTGCGCGACCCGCAAGTGTGGCTCGCGCTGACGATGACGGTACTCGGCTTCGGCGGCGTGTTCATCGTGTTCACCTATATCGCGCCGATTCTCGAACAGGTGGGCGGCTTCTCGCCGCGCGCGGTCACGCTGATCCTGGTGCTGTTCGGCGTGGGTTTGACGATCGGCAATACGATCGGCGGCCGGCTTGCCGACCGCGCGCTGATGCGCTCGCTGATGGGCATTCTGTTCGCGCTGGCCATCGTGATGGCGGTGTTCGCGAAGACGAGTCATAGCCAGGCGGGCGCGATCCTGACGATCTTCGTGTGGGGCATCGCGGCGTTCGCGACGGTGCCGCCATTGCAGACGCGCGTCGTGGAGAAGGCGAAGGACGCACCGAACCTGGCCTCGACGCTGAACATCGGCGCGTTCAATGTGGGCAATGCCGGCGGCGCGTGGCTGGGCGGCGCGGTGCTGACGCATGGCCACGGTCTCGATGCGCTGCCGTGGGCCGCCGCCGTGGTCGCGCTCGCCGCGCTCGGGGTCACGTGGTTCGCGGCGCGTCTGGATGCGCCGCGGCGTGCTGCCGAACGTTCCGATCGTTCTGACATAAACGCTGCCGACGCCTGCTGAACGCTTATCATGTTGGCTCAACGTAATTCGAGCCAACATGATCGATCATCTCATCTGCGATTGCGACGGCGTGCTCGTCGACAGCGAAATCATCGCGGATCGCGTGATGCTGGACGTGCTCACCGAGACGTTTCCCGGCATCGACTTCAAACCGGTCGTCAAGACGGCCTTCGGCCAGCAGACTTCCCGATTCCTGGCGCAGCTCGAAAGTCGGTTCGGCATCCTGATGCCGGCCGGTTTCGTCGATACGATCGAGGCGCGCGTGGCCGTGGAACTCGCACGATCGGTCGGTCCTATCGCCGGCGTGCGCGCGGCGCTCGAAGGCTGCGGGCTGCCGGTCGCGGTGGTGTCGAACAGCCGTCTTGAGCGCGTGCGCGCTTCCGTGCGGCGCGCGGGGCTGGAGGAGATCGTCGGGGCTCGGGTGTTCAGCGCCCAGCAGGTCGAGCGGCCGAAGCCCTATCCGGATGTCTATCTGCTGGCGGCACGGACGCTCGATGTCGATCCGGCGCGCTGTCTCGTCGTGGAGGACAGCGTGGCCGGTCTGACGGCGGCACGCGCGGCGGGCATGAAGACCATTGCGTTCGTGGGCGCGAGTCATATTCCTTCCGGGTATGCGCAAGTGCTGCGCGAGACAGGCATCACGCGGATCATGGAGCATATGGACGAATTGCCCGCGCTGGTTGCCGCCGGGGTGCGTGGGGATTTTGGGGACGTGCTTTCGTAATTGGTTAGTTTTCGCGTTGGCCGGGCGGGGCGGCGCGGCGGCGAGCGCGGTGCCGCTAGCGGCACCACAAGCCATCGCACGTCGCGACGCTTCACCACGCATGGCGCGTGAAACTCCAGCATCTCCTCCGCGGGTTGAACTCACCCGTCCGCCCAGGCCTTGGCCGCCCCGACCGCCCGTTGCCAGCCCGCGAGACGCGAGGTGACTTCCTCCGCCGGCATGGAGGGCGTGAAGCGCCGTTCGAGCTGCCATTGCGCCTTGAGTTCGTTGACATCCTTCCAGTACCCGACAGCCAGTCCAGCGAGATACCCCGCGCCAAGGGCCGTGGTTTCGACGATGCGCGGCCGCGCGACCTCCACGCCGAGCAGATCAGCCTGGAACTGCATCAGCAGATCATTGGCGCACGCGCCGCCATCGACACGCAGCTCCGCGATGCGCAGGCCCGAGTCCGCTTCCATGGCTTTCAGAACGTCGACGGATTGATAGGCGATGGAGTCGAGCGCCGCGCGTGCAATGTGGCTCGCGGACGTGCCTCGCGTCACGCCGAAGAGCGTGCCGCGTGCGCGCGGGGTCCAGTGCGGCGCACCGAGCCCGGCGAACGCCGGCACGAGATACACGCCGTCGCTGTGCGGCACCTGACGGGCGAGCGGCTCGATCTCGCGTGCATGCCGGATCAGGCCCAGGCCGTCGCGCAGCCATTGCACGACCGCGCCGGCAATGAAGATGCTGCCTTCGAGCGCGTAGTTGACCTGGTCGCCGATCTGCCACGCAATGGTGGTGACGAGGTTGTTGCGCGATTCGATTGGCTGTTCGCCGGTGTTCATGACGAGAAAGCAGCCTGTGCCGTAAGTGTTCTTGACCATGCCCGACTCTGTACACATCTGGCCGAACAGTGCGGCATGCTGGTCGCCGGCCATCGACGCAAGTGGCAGATCCTGCGCGAACACGGTGCCGCGCGTGGTGCCGTACACCTCCGATGAACCGCGAACCTCGGGCAACATGCTGCGCGGGATCTCGAGCACGTCGAGCAGTTCGTCGTCCCAGCGCCGTTCGTGAATGTTGAAGAGCATCGTGCGCGAGGCATTCGTGATGTCGGTGACATGCAAGCCGCCGCGCGTGAAGTTCCAGATCAGCCAACTGTCCACGGTGCCGAAGGCGAGCCGCCCCTGGCGCGCCTTGTCTTGCGCGCCCTCAACGTTGTCCAGGATCCAGCGGATCTTGGTGGCCGAGAAGTACGAATCGATGGGCAGGCCGGTCTTGGCGCGCACCATGGCCTCGAGACCACGGCTCTTGAGTTCGTCGCAGAACGCCGCCGTGCGCCGGTCCTGCCAGACGATTGCGTTATAAAGCGGCGTACCGGTCTCGCGATCCCAGACGATGGTGGTCTCGCGCTGGTTCGTGATGCCCACGGCGGCAATCGATGACGCGCTCACCCCCGCGCGCGTGACGGCTTCAGCGGCCACGCCGGCCTGCGTGGACCAGATTTCGCGCGGGTCATGCTCCACCCAGCCCGACTGCGGATAAATCTGCTGAAATTCCTTCTGCGCGACCGCGACGATGTTGCCGCGGCGGTCGAACAGCATGGCGCGCGAACTGGTGGTCCCCTGGTCGAGCGCGAGAATGGTCTGATCCTGCATGGTGATCTCCGGGTTCGGGCGTACATCGTGCCTTGAATGTCGTCCGGGCCAATCTAACGGAGCCGGCCCGCGCGGACAACTCGGCCGAACGGCATAGGACGCGCGGACATTGCGGAGAGAAAGTCGGAAACGGCGCGATGCCTAGGCCATTTGGCCGAGTGGCGCGCCGGTGCGCTTGGACCGATACTGGCGTCACTCAATCGGAAAGGGGTGAGGGCAATGCGAGTGCGGTTTGCTTCAGGTGTGCTGGGTGTGGTGCTGCTGGCGGGGTGCGTGAGCACGCCCAGTCTCGACGGATCGCTGGGTGCGCCGTCCTTCAGCGCGCTGCAGGACATGTGCGGCGCTGCGCCGGGTGACTATGGCGCGGACGCTCCTTCAGTGTATTCGGCGTTCTTCGACGCCTATGTGGCCGAGCGTCGTGGCGGGCTGTCCAGAGAGCGCTTCTGCGCGTTCCAGGCGGAGATTGGAGAACGGTATCGCGCGTGGAAGGCCGATCCCGGGCCGGAATCGCAAAGTGCGTGGGCAACGTTCTTCCTGGATCAGCGCGCTCGCGCCTTGAGCTGGCGCGCCGCGGTCGATCCAACCTTGCGCGCCGGATGACGCGCCGGAGGTATCGGAGATTCCTTAAAGGGAAACTTGTAACGGACGCGGCTGAAGGCCACGTCCGGAGTCCTGCCGCGCGTGCTACGCGTCCTACGAATAGCGCTTGAATGCCTTGACGGTGGAGTCGCCGGTTGCCGTAAGACGCCATTGTTGACGTCCTGAGGCGAGGCTTTCGAGTTGAACGAGTTGGCGTTCAAGCAGGGCGTCGAGTTCCTGACGCTCCATGTCCACCTGATTGGGTGCTTCCTGAACCAGTAGCAGCGTGGCAAATTCGTGCGGACTCAGCATTGTGTTCTCCATGACGACCGAACGGCATAAGCAGCCGGCCTTGTAAGCCGGATCTTTTTGCTTCGAAACGTTGTACGGGGAAACTGAACAAGCGCCGGGACGCGCTGTGGTTGTGCCGCGGGCTCCGGGAATTGGGATTGTAGGCAAGTGTCAGACGAGTGCCAAACTCACAGTGAAAAATTTTGGCTTTGACTTTTCTTCTCGTCGGAAGCGGTCCTTTGCCGAAGGGAATTTGAAGAATCTACTTGAAGTGCTTGTCGCACTGCACCATTGGGTAAGGGTAGAGGCTAATCTGAACAGGCAATAAAGCTTCGTTTGTTTCATGAATCGAAATCATGAATCAAAACGGCAAACGAATTTGCTAGGGATTAAGTGCGCAATGCAAACTTCCCCCATATGACTCTCCACGCGTCTTTCGGTCATCACCATAAGCGCAAGTATTTCGGACTCGACTCAATGACTCGCTTCAACTGGCAAAACCCTTATCCCACACCGCGTCTGCCGGTGTTCGCCCGCAATATCGTGTCCACCTCGCATCCGCTTGCCGCGCAGGCCGGCCTGCGCATGTTGTGGAAGGGCGGTAACGCAGTCGATGCCGCCATCGCTGCGGCGGCGGCCATCACGGTGGTGGAGCCCGTGTCGTGTGGCCTGGGCGGAGACGCGTTCGCACTGGTCTGGGACGGCGGAAAGCTGCACGGCCTCAATGCGTCGGGCGTTTCACCGGCGGCCTGGAATCTCGACTATTTCCGCCGCAAGTACGGCGAGGACAACGGCCTGGCGCGGCAACCGAAGCGCGGCTGGGACGCGGTCACGGTGCCGGGCGTCATCGCCGGATGGGAGGCGCTGCATGCGAAGTTCGGCACGTTGCCGTTTGCAGACTTGATGGAGCCTGCCATCGAGATCGCTGAACGCGGCCACGCCGTGGCGAGCGTCGTGGCCTACAAGTGGGCGGCGGCCGTGCCTGAACTCAGGAATCAACCCGGCTTCGCGGATGTCTTCATGCCACATGGCCGCGCCCCGGAAGTGAGCGAACTCGTGCGCTTCCCCGGTCACGCGAAGACGCTGCGCATGCTCGCCGAACAAGGCCCGCGTGCGTACTACGAAGGCGAGATTGCCGAGCGCATCGCCGCGTTCGCCCGTGAAGGTGAAGCGGCGCTGACCATGGAGGATCTCCGCAACTATCGGGCGGACTGGGTCGAGCCGATCAGCAAGGACTATCGCGGCTACACGGTCCACGAGATCCCGCCGAACGGACAGGGGATCGCGGCGCTGATTGCACTCGGGATCCTCGACAAGTTCGATGTCGGCGCATTGGGCGTCGACGGCATCGAGTCGCAGCACTTGCAGATCGAGGCGATGAAGCTGGCGTTCGCGGACGTCTATCGCTACGTCGCGGACCCGCGGGCGATGGAAGTGACGCCGGAACAGATGCTCGACGACGCCTATCTCACCGAGCGCGCCAAACTCATCGATCCGTCACGCGCAACGCATTTCGACGCCGGCATGCCCAAGTCAGGCGGGACCATCTACATGTCCGTGGCCGATGAACGCGGCATGATGGTCAGCTTCATACAGTCCAATTACATGGGCTTCGGGTCGGGCGTCGTGGTGCCCGGCATGGGCATCTCGCTGCAGAACCGTGGCTGCGGCTTCTCGATGGACCCGAAGTCGGCGAATGTCGTCGCCGGCGGCAAGCGCCCGTTCCATACGATCATCCCTGCGTTCCTCACGCAGCAGGTCGAAGGCCGGCAGGAAGCCGTCATGAGCTTCGGTGTCATGGGCGGCGACATGCAGCCGCAAGGGCATCTGCAATCCGTCGTACGCATGCTCGACTACGGCCAGCAGCCGCAGGCCGCGTGCGATGCGCCACGCTGGAAAGTCAATCACGACTTCACGATCGACATCGAGTCCACGCTGGACGTCGGCACGGCGCGCGCCCTCGAAGGGCTTGGGCACCGCATCAAGTCGGTGGACGATCCGTACATGGATTTCGGTTCTGGGCAATACATCTGGAAGCTCGATCGGAATGATCCGGAACGCGGTTATGTTGCGGCTAGCGACAGCCGTCGTGACGGGCTCGCCGCCGGTTTCTGAGCAGTAAGGAAGCCGCGTCGTTGCGGTTTCCGTATATGGCGGAACGCCGCTTTCCTGCGACGACGGTCTCCGCATGGCCGTGCGCGGGCTCACGGCCGCCAACCTCCAGACACGCGCCCTTCAGCGACATTTCCATCACCCGTCCCGGCACATTTCATGCTGCATAGCAGCGACGCGCGTTGGCATTTGAGTCGTGGAAATTCTGCACATATGGAACCGATGCCGCCACGCGCGAGTCTGTCCCCCATGCCTGCAAACTCGCGGCAGGGCGGCTAAGATGCAAAACAAGCTGCTAACACATGAAGTTGAAGATGCCATGACGAATCCGGTCATGGTGTCGCCTGAAAACCTCGGCCGTCTCTTGTTGGCCGAAGGCGCGTTCAGCCCAGCCAGGAGCGCGATACATGCACACTGAAACGAGCCACGTCATGCCGTGGCGCATCGAAGACATCGATCTGTCCCGGATCGACCTTCAAAAGGCGCAATCCAACGAGCATCTTCTCTTGCTGCTGTGCGCCTGCTCGTTTATCGAGAGCGGCACGGATCTCTACACGAGCAACCTCAGCAAGTACTTTCACGACGATCCTGAAATTTCCGCCTGGCTCAACACCGAATGGGAGCCCGAGGAGATGCAGCATGGCAGGGCGCTCAGGACCTACATCAATTACGTCTGGCCGGAATTCGACTGGGACACGGCGTTCAAGAGCTTCTTCGATGAGTATTCGCTGACCTGCTCTTACGAAGCTTTCGAGAAGAAGCGCGCGCTGGAAATGGTGGCGCGCTGTGTCGTCGAAACCGGCACGGCCACGCTTTATCGTGCCATCAACGATTGCTCGGACGAACCGGTGCTGAAGGAAATCACCGACAACATCCGCACCGACGAAGTCCGCCACTACAAGCACTTTTTCCGCTTCTTCAAGAAGTGGAACAAGATCGAGGGTAATGGCCGTATCGCGGTGCTCGGTGCGTTGATCCGGCGCGTCGCCGAACTGAAAAGCGAGGATTCCGAAATCGCGCTGCGACACGTCTTCGCCGTCCGCTATCCGGAGCACGCACAGGATTCGAACTACAACCGGGAACTCTCCGCGCGCGTGAATGCGCTGGTGAGGCGCAACCTGTCGGCGGATCAGGCCATCAAGATGCTGCTCAAGCCATTGGACTTGCCCGCGCGCATCCAGCCCGGCGTTCACTATCCGCTTTCCAAGATGACGCAGTTATTCTTCCGCTAGATCGCAACGCAACCCATGATGCCGGCTCCAAGCCGGCATTTTCTTATGTCATTCACCTCATCGAAACCCGCCCTGTCGGCGCATGCCGTGTTCGACGCCTGGTCGCCGACTCTGCGCGCGTGCTTCGACGGCACGCATGTCACGGCGGCCGACCGTCTCACGGCGTCGCTGTGCGTCGCGGATGCCGATGCCCGCTGCGTGCGGACCGCGCTCCTCAGCACCGGCGAACTGTTCGCCCCCGACGAGCGCACGCTTGCCTTCGCGCTATGGCCGTCGTCGCGTACGGCGCGGGCCATCGCCGGCGGCGGACGCGCGACGCTTACCTTCGTGTTCGACGAAGCGTTCCATCAGGTTCATCTGGAAGTGCGGCACGTGCCGCTCGACGACGTGCCGCTCGCGTGCTTCGTCGGGACGATCGAGAGCGGCGACACGCAGCGCGTACCCTATGCGCGACTCACGCATGGCATTGCATTCGAACTCGAGGAAGAGGCCACGGTGCTCGCGCGCTGGCGCGAGCAGATCGAGTGGCTGAAGCGGGCGGCGAGCGCCGCCGCGTGAAGAAGGGCTGACCCGGGAGCCCGGGCCAGCAGAAGCCTTAGCGGCTGCGATCGCCCGAACGCTGCGGATCGCGGCGGCCGCCGAGCAACGCGCCCGGATTGCCGCCGGGCTTGCGCCGGTTGTCGGCGTGGCCGGCTGCTGCCGTTGCCGATTCGGCGCGACGCGGCGCCGAACCATTGCCCGTGTTCGGCTTGGAAGCGGGCTTGCCGTTGCCGTGACTGCGTCCGTCGCGCGCGGGTTGGCCGCCGTTGGCGCCATTGGCCGGCCGCGCCGCACGCGGCGCTTCACCGCTTGGGCGGCCGCCGTCGCGACGAGGCTGCTCGGCCGGACTGCGCCGTGCTTCGCTCTTTGGACGAGCGTCACCACGCGGCGCCTGCCCCTGCCGGCCCTGACCCTGACCTTGTCCCTGACCGCGCCCGCCGCCCTGGCTGCGACGCTGGATCGGCTCGGGTTTCGCATTCGGATCCGGCTCGAAGCCGGGGATCACTTCCTGCGGAATAGGCCGCTTGATGAGGCGTTCGATATCGCGCAGGAGCTGATGCTCGTCGACACACACCAGCGACACCGCCTCGCCATCCGCGCCCGCGCGTCCGGTGCGGCCGATGCGGTGCACATAGTCTTCCGGCACGTTCGGCAGATCGAAATTGACGACGTGCGGCAGTTGATCGATATCGATGCCGCGCGCCGCGATATCGGTCGCGACCAGCACCTGCAGCGTCTGGTCCTTGAATTCCGCGAGCGCGCGCGTGCGGGCCGACTGGCTCTTGTTGCCGTGAATGGCGAGCGCGCTGATGCCGTCCTTGCCGAGTTGCTCGGCAAGCCGGTTGGCGCCGTGCTTCGTGCGCGTGAACACCAGCACCTGGAACCAGTTGTGCGTGCGGATGAGGTGCGTGAGCATCTCGCGCTTGCGATCGCGATCGACCGGATGGATCTTCTGCTCGACCGTTTCAGCCGTCGTATTGCGGCGCGCTACTTCGATGAGCGCGGGCGACGCGAGCAGACTGTCGGCGAGGGCCTTGATCTCGTCGGAGAAGGTGGCCGAGAACAGCAGGTTCTGCCGCTTCGCCGGCAGACGCGCCAGCACGCGCTTGATGTCGTGGATGAAACCCATGTCGAGCATGCGATCGGCTTCGTCGAGCACGAGGATCTCGAGCTGCGACACGTCGATCGTCTTCTGCTGCATGTGATCGAGCAGCCGTCCCGGCGTCGCGACGACGATGTCCACGCCGCGGCGCAGCGCGTCGATCTGCGGATTGATGCCGACGCCGCCGAACATCACGGTCGAGCGCAGTTTCAGATATTTGCCGTAGGCACGCACGCTTTCTTCGACCTGCGCCGCGAGTTCGCGCGTCGGCGTGAGAATCAGTGCGCGCACCGGGCGCTTGGCGCCGCCCGCGGCCGGCGCGAGCTGGGACAGACGTTGCAGGATCGGCAGCGTGAAGCCGGCGGTCTTGCCCGTGCCGGTCTGGGCGCCCGCGAGCAGGTCGCCGCCCTTCAGGACGGCGGGAATCGCCTGGAGCTGAATGGGGGTGGGGATGGAGTAGCCGAGTTCGTTGACGGCGCGAAGCAGGGGTTCGGACAGGCCGAGTGAATCAAAAGACATAGATGGACATTCACTTCGTTATGTCGAACGGCGCGCATGCGAATCGGGGCTGCGGCGAACCGGAGTCCGGCCAGCAGAGCGCATGCGTGACGCTCGGAGAAATCGGGCGGCGGGCCGATTGGCGGTCAATGACCGCCCGGCAATACCGCAAGGGTCGACGTGCTATCAAGACACGTCATCTGGCGCTAAGTTGCATCGACGATAGTGCGATGCCGCGGCATCCGTCCCGCCGGAGCTCACGCGACATAGCGCGCGACGCTCACGAACTGGCACAGGCTGCCTGCCAGCACGAACAGATGCCAGATGCCATGTCCGTGCCGGATGCGCTCGTCGTTGATGAAAAACCAGATGCCGGCGGTGTAGACCAGACCGCCCGCCACCAGCCACGCGAGTCCCGCGGGCGGCAGCGCCGTCACGAGCGGATGAACGGCTACGAGCGCGAGCCAGCCCATCAGCACATAGAGCACCATCGAGACACTGCGGGTTCGGCGCCCGAGCGTCAGTTCCTGCGTGATGCCGAACACCGCGAGGCCCCAGCTCACGCCGAACAGCGACCAGCCCCACGGCCCACGCAAGGTGACCAGCGTATAGGGCGTATAGCTGCCGGCGATCAGCAGGTAGATCGCCGAGTGATCGCACTTCTGGAGTATGGCCTTGACGCGCGGTGTGCGCGCCCAGTGATACAGCGTGGAGATCACGTACAGCGCGCAGAGCATCGCACCGTATATCGCAAAGCTCACGACCTTGTAGGCATCGCCTTCGAGCGCGCCGAGCGTGACGAGCGTCGCCAGGCCCGCCACCGACAGCAAGGCGCCTATCAGATGGCTGATGCTGTTGAAACGCTCACCGACATGCATAGGAAATCCACGCGACAGGGCCGCACACGCGGCAATCACAAAACGGCCCAGCCAAAAGACAAGGGGCGCGGCCCCAACTAACGAAGGCTGCGCCCCATGGCGTATTGTACGCTGTCTAGGCGGATGACCGCCGGACATGTCAGTCGAACATCAGTCCAGCGGCGCCGAACGCAGGTTGCTGACCTGTTGCGGCGACACCGGCGTACCGTGGTTGCCCCAAGACATACGGATGTACGTCACGACCGAAGCCACTTCCGTATCCGACAGCGCCTGTGCGAACGGCGGCATGCCGTGCGGCATCGGGTTGCCTTCCGTACTCGGCGGATAACCGCCGTTGAGCGTCATGCGGATCGGGTTGACGGCCGACGGCATCTGGATGGACTGGTTGTTGGCGAGCGGCGGGTAAGCCGGCGGCTTGCCGAGACCGTTCTCCGCGTGGCACTTCGCGCAGTTCTCGGTGTACACCTTCTTGCCCAGCGTCAGCAGTTCGCCGCCGAACTTCTCGGAGGTTTCGAGCTGCATGACTTCCGGCGCTTCCTTCTTCTGCGGGATCGACTTGAGATACGTCGAGATCGCGTTGATGTCCGCGTCGGTCATGTACTGCAGGCTGTTGTGGACCACTTCGGCCATCGGACCGAACACCGCGCCGCGCTGCGACACGCCGGTCTTCAGCAGGTCGTTGATGTCCTTCAGGTCCCAGTCGCCGAGGCCGGCTTCCTTGTTCGACGTCAGCGACGGCGCATACCAGTTCTGCAGCGGGATCAGGCCGCCGGCAAAGGCCGCCGAGCTGACCGGGCCGCCCATCGCGTTGATCGACGTATGGCACATGCCGCAATGGCCGAGGCCTTCGACCAGGTACGCGCCGCGGTTCCATTCGACCGACTTGGTGGGATCGGGCTTGTACTCGCCTTCCGAGAAGAACAGCGTGCGCCAGCCGATCAGCAGGTTGCGGTTGTTGAACGGGAAGCGCAGTTCGTGCGGACGGCTCGGCTCATTGACCGGCGCGACCGAGCGCAGGTACGCGTAGATTGCATCCGAATCGGCGCGCGTGACCTTCGTGTAGCTCGTGAACGGGAAGCCCGGGTAAAGCAGGCTGCCGTCCTTCGATCGGCCCGTGTGCATCGCGCGGTAGAAGTCGTCCGACGTCCACTTGCCGATGCCGTATTGATCGTCCGGCGTGATGTTCGGCGTGAACATGGTGCCGAACGGCGTGGCCATCGGCAGGCCGCCGCCGAACTGCTTGCCGCCGCGCACCGTATGGCACGCGATACAGTCGCCGGCGCGGGCCAGATACTCGCCTTGCTTGATGAGGGCGGCCTTGTCGGCCGGCGTCGCCGCGACGGCGCCGCCCGAATGCAGGTTGTCGCCGCCCGACCAGAGGACGGCGCCGGCTGCGACGGCTGCCACCACGACAGCCGAGGAAAGTGCGAACAGGGACTTGCGTTTCATTGTGTTGTCGCTCCAGACGCCTTATTGCGGTTCGCTGCCGCAGGTGAGCGGCATCTTCAACGAGCCAGCGGGCGCGGGCACCGGGTTGGCGGGTGCTTGTTGCGTGGAGAGCCAGGCGGCGACGGCAGTGACGTCGTCGTCCGTCAGGCGCGAGGCGATCTGCTGCATGCAGTCAGGAGCCTTCGCGTGACGCGTGCCCGACTTCCATGCGCCGACCTGCGCGCTGATGTAGTCCGAATGCAGGCCGACGAGCCCCGGAATGGCCGGCTGCATGCCGGTGAGACCCTTGCCGTGGCAGGCCGCGCAAGCGGGAATGTTCTTCGAGGGATCGCCGTTCAGCACGATCTGCTGGCCGCGCGCGAGCGTGCTGCTCGACACGTTCGACTTGGCAGGCGGCGGATACGGGGGACGCTGGTTCGAGAAGTACGTGGCGATCTGATGAAGGTAGTCGTCCGAGAGGTACGTGACGAGGTAGTTCATCGGCGGATACTTGCGCCGGCCTTCGCGGAAATTCTGGAGCTGGTTGTACAGATAGTCGGCAGGCTTGCCGGCCAGACGCGGGAAGTAGTCGTTGTCCGTGCCTTCGCCGTGAACGCCGTGGCACGCGGTGCAGCCTTGCACGCGCGCGGCCATGCTGTCGGTCGCCGGCTGATTGGCCGTCTGGGCTTGCGCTTGTGCGCCGAAAACGCCGGCGCTGCTGATCAGAGCCAAGGCAAGCAGCGGACGGAAGATGCGTCTTGAAAACACGCGACACTCCATGAAATTCGGGGACCTGCCGAGCTTCGTGCGGCTCGGTGCGAAGGTGGCGAACCACGGCCACGCAGGGGACTGACAGTGGCGACAGGTGGCGGACCACGGCCACAGCGGCTCGACGAGCCTCTGATGCGACGCGGCATTCTATCATCGATGCATGATGATGACTATTTGACACAATCACGCCGTGAGTCCGGTTGCAGCGCATTCGCGACAATTTGCCGCGCAGCAGCGAACGGTTCAAAAGCCAGGCCTTGTCATTCGACAAAGACTCGACTCGGAAGCACGCTTCAGCCCTTACGATCCATGCAGTTTCGGAAGTGCATGGGCAAATTGCAAGGCGTTTTGCAGGCAATCGATGCTGTGCCGCACCGTGACCTGTCCGATCGACTTCTCCGGCCTGGTTTAGACTCGCTCCGGTTTCTCGCCAGGATCATCCTCCTGGCCATGCGCCTTCCCTTTGCTCTTGCAGTACACCTTGCACGATGAGTGACGATTCCCTCTGGTTCGCGCAGACCGCTTTCGCGGCGGCCGCGGATATCGCTTTCGCCTGCGCGCTTGGCGCCTTGATGTTCAGAGTGTGGCTGTCCCGGGAACAGGCCTTTGCGCCGCTTTCGCCGGCGCTGGCCGGCTGGCAACGGGCCGCGCGCATCGGGGCCGGCGCCGCGAGCGTGCTCGTGCTGTGCAGCTTTGCGTCGCTCTGGCTGGAAGCAGCGGCGATGAGCGGCGCGCCGGTCCTCGAGGCCGGCGCCTCGCTGTGGCTCGTGGCCACGGGCACGCATGCGGGTATCGGCGGATCGGTCAGTCTGGCGGGCAGCGTGCTGTTGTGGCTTGCCGCCGTGTCGGACCGGCCGGCATCGGCAGCGCGGACGGGACTGGCAGCGTGCGCGGTGCTGATCGTGGCGGCGGGCAAGTCGGCGGTCGGCCATGCGGCCGACGCCGGCGCGTTCTCCGCGGCCGAAGCCGTGCAGGCGCTTCATCTGCTTGCAACGGCTGGATGGGGCGGCGTGGTCATCGCGGGCGCGTGGGTGTTGCCGGCGCTGGATACATCGACGGCGCGCGCAACGCTGATCCGCCTGACGGCGCGCATGTCGCGCGCGGCGATGGTTGCCGTGGCGCTGGTCATCGCGACGGGCGCGTTCAATGCGTGGCGCGGCACCGGCGGCTCGCCGGGTGTGCTCATGTCGAGCGCATGGGGTCACGCGCTGCTCGTCAAACTTGGCTTGATCGCGGTGGCGCTGCTGCTCGGCGCGCTGAACCGCTGGTCGGGATTGCCGCGTTTGCAACGCAGCGCGGCGACAGCGGATGCGCACACGGTCATCAACGTCCTGCGCCTCGAAGCATTGCTGATGGCCGGCGTGTTCGTCGCCGCGGCCGTGTTGTCTCACAGCGTGCCGGGCGCGTCGCTCGCGGGTTGAGCGGCTGGCCGCGCCTGTTCGACTCTCCGCCTATTCGTACCCGAGCCGGTGACTGACGATCGGCGCACAGAACAGTGCCACCGCGCAGCCGATGACCTTCCCCTGCAATTCGACGAAGGCCAGGTGCGAGTCGCTATAAAAGATGACTTCGAGCAGTTGCGGCAAGCAGAACACCGCCGCCGCGCCGATGAAACAGCGCGTCACCCGCGTGATGCGCCATCCGCGCTGGGCGCCGATGCCCGCTGCCACCACGCGCGCCACCCCGAGCGCGACGAGTGAACCGACTGCCAGCTGGGCCCGAACGTACTCGTCGGGAAGAACTTGCCACATGATCGTTCTCGCTGTTTTTTAGTGACTGTTGTCGAGCATAGCCGCAAGAAGCTCGCCAGTATGTACGAGAAAACGCAATTCGTGGGCAGGATATGCAGGGCCGGAGCGTGCGGCCCGCAGCGCGTCAGAAGGTGTGTTCCGGACCGGGGAAGCTGCCGTCCTTGACCGCGCGGACATAGGCCTCGACGCCGGCGAAGATGTTCGGCTGACCCTGCATGAAATCCTTCACGAAGCGCGGACGCTTGCCATGAAAGATGCCGAGCATGTCGTGCAGCACGAGCACCTGTCCGGAACAGTCGATACCCGCGCCGATGCCGATCGTCGGAATGGCGAGGCCCTGCGTCACGTCACGGGCGAGCAGAGTGGGCACGGCTTCGATCACGAGCAGTTGCGCGCCCGCTTCCTGGAGCGCGAGGGCGTCGCGCTTCATGCGTTCGGCCGCGGCGTCCGATTTGCCCTGCACCTTGAAGCCGCCGAACGCATGCACCGATTGCGGCGTCAGGCCAACATGCCCGCACACCGGAATCGACCGTTCGACGAGAAAGCGCACCGTTTCCGCGAGCCACTCGCCGCCTTCGATCTTCACCATCTGCGCGCCCGCGCGCATCAGCTTGACGGCGTGACCAAAGGCTTCTTCCTTCGAGCCGAGCGTGCCGAACGGCATGTCGGCGACGATCAGCGCGCTCTTGTTGCCGCGCGTCACCGAGGCCGTGTGATAGGCGATGTCGTCCACCGTCACCGGCAGCGTCGTGCCGTGACCTTGCAGCACGTTGCCGAGCGAGTCGCCGATCAGCAGCACATCGACGCCCGCGCGGTCGAGCAGCGCGGCGAAGCTCGCGTCGTAGCAGGTCAGCATCGCGATGCGTTCGCCTGCCTCGCGCATGGCCTGGAGCTTGGGGACGGTGATCGTCGAGCGATTCGTTTCCTGCAGGTACGTCATGATGGTTTCACTGGAGAGGAGAAAGGGCGCCGTTGCATCACTACGCCGTCATGCGCTCACGCCGACACGCCCTTGACAAAGAATTCCTTGCGCCCGCGCATGCTGTCGATGCGCTCCAGAAGCAAGGCGAGATCTTCATCCGACGCGAGCGGATTCAGATGTTCCGCGTTCACGGTGAGCAGCGGCGTCGCGTCGTAGTGATAGAAGAACTCGTTGTAGGCGTCGCACAGCGCGCGCAGATAGGCGTCGGAGATCTGCAGTTCCATCGGCAGCGCGCGCTTTTGAATGCGCGAGAACAGCACTTCGGGACTGGCCTGCAGATAGATGACGAGATCGGGCGCGGGACCGCTGGCGTGCAGACGGCCCGCGATGTCCTTGTACAACTGGAACTCATCGTCGCTCAGCGTGAGGCGCGCGAACAGTTCGCTCTTCTGCGTGACGAAGTCGGCCATCAGCGGCGTGCCGCTCGCGACGATGCCGGTGGCCTCCGCTGCCTGCGCCGTGCGCTGCAACGCAAAGCTCAGTTGCGTGGCGAGCGCGTGGCGCGTCGTGTCGCGATAGAAGCGTTCGAGAAACGGGTTGTCCTGCGGACGCTCGAACAGCGTGCGCATCGACCAGCGTTCGGCGAGCAGCGTGGCAAGCGTGGTCTTGCCGACGCCGATCGGCCCTTCGATCGCAATGTAGCGATGCGGCGGCTTGAGTTGCGGCGCGGTGACGGTCAGAGGCGGGACGCTCATCGGCAATCGGTCTTGTTGGAGGCGGCGGGATTCGCGCCGCGCGCGGGTGAGCCGGCCATGCACTGGCAGGCGGCGACTTTCTCGATGCGCTGCTCGACGACGGCCGCCATGAAGGCATCCGCGCGGCCGCGCTGGGGCAGGATGAGATCGGGTTCGAGTTCGATGAGCGGCACCAGCACGAAGGCGCGCTCGGTCATGCGCGGATGCGGCACGACGAGATCCGGTTCGTCGACGCTCGATGCGCCATACAGCAGGATGTCGAGATCGAGCGTGCGCGGCGCGTTGCGATACGGCCGCTCGCGTCCGAACTGCTCTTCGATGCCGTGGCACAGACGCAGCAGCGCGCGGGCGGGCAGGCTGGTCTCGAGCTTGACGACGCAGTTGAAGTAGTCGTCGCCGGTGGCGTCGATGGGCGCAGTCCGGTAGAGGCTCGACTTCGCGAGCACGGTGATCGTGTGCTGCTGGGCGAGACACACGACGGCGTCTTTCAGGGTCTGGCGCGCATCGCCGAGATTCGCTCCCAGGCCCAGATAAGCAATCGTCATGGCAGAAGTCCTACGCGTGGGTCTCAGCAAAAGCAGAAGCGGACAAGCGACACACTCAGGCGATGTCGCTCTGCGCTACTTTAACCAAAACCTGCGTCATGCGTTGTCCGCGTCTTCGCGCCTGCTTGCGTTGTCCGGTGCGGGGCCGTCAACACTGCCTGAATTCATTTCGGTTTGCGGACCGGCTGCGGCGGCATCGCCCGAACGGCGCTTGGCATTGCTGCGGCGGCGCCGCTTCTTCGGGCCGCTGCTTTCCTTGCCGCCTTGCGTGAGCAGGCCTTCACGTGCAACGTGATCGCTCTCGATGAAGTCGCTCCACCATTGACCGATCTCCGCATCGAGTTCGCCCGATTCGCAACGCAGCAGCAGGAAATCATACCCCGCCCGGAAGCGCGGGTGTTCGAGCAGCTTCAGCGCACTGCGGCCGCGTTTTTCCAGCCGGTGCTGAAGACCCCAGATCTCGCGCATGTCGGACGAGAAGCGCTTGTGGATCGCGAGCTTCTCGGTCTGCATGTCGAGCACGTCGTCCATCGCGCGATGCAGCGCCGGCACCGGATACTCGCCGTTCGCCGTGTATTGCTGCCAGCGGGTCTGCACGTCGTGCCACAACAGCGTGGCGAACAGGAAGCCCGGCGACACCGGCTTGCCCGCGCGCACGCGTTCGTCGGTGCTGGTGAGCGCGAGCGTGACGAACTTCTCGCCGTGCGGCTGTTCGAGCACTACGTCGAGCAAGGGCAGCACGCCATGATGCAGACCTTCCTGACGCAGCCGCGTGAGACACGCGAGCGCGTGGCCGGACAGCAGCAGCTTGAGCATTTCATCGAACAGACGCGCGGCCGGCACGTTGTTCATCAGGTCGGCGAGTTCCTTGATCGGCGCGCGCGTGGCTTCGTCAATCTCGAAACCGAGCTTCGCCGCGAAGCGCACCACGCGCAGCATGCGCACCGGGTCCTCGCGATAACGCGTGGCCGGGTCGCCGATCATGCGCAGCAGGCGCGCGCGGATGTCGGCCATGCCGTCGTGATAGTCCAGCACGGTCTGCGTGGCCGGATCGTAGTACATCGCGTTGATGGTGAAGTCGCGGCGCGTGGCGTCCTCGTGCTGCTCGCCCCAGACGTTGTCGCGCAGCACGCGGCCGCTCGCATCCACGGCGTGCGTGCGGCTGTCGAGTTCACCGCGCTTCAGCCGGCGCGGCGGCTCGGCGGCGGGTTCCGGCGGCGCGTCCATCAGCGCGCGGAAGGTCGAGGTCTCGATGATGTCCTGTCCGAACTGCACGTGCACGATCTGAAAGCGCCGGCCGATGATGCGCGCGCGGCGGAACAGCTTCTGCACCTGGTCGGGGGTCGCGTCGGTGGCGACGTCGAAGTCCTTGGGCGCGACGCCGAGCAACAGGTCGCGCACCGCGCCGCCGACGATGAACGCGCGATGCCCCGCATGCTGCAGGCCGTCGGTGACGCGCACGGCGTTCTTCGAGATCAGCGACGGATCGATGCCGTGGATCTCCGACGACAGGATGACCGGCACGCTCGGGTCGCGCCGGGGCGGCGCGGCGGCTTTCTTGCGCGGGCTTCTGCTGGCGGGGCGGGCAGGGCGGGCGTCGGGCGAAGCTGTCGGCGTGTCGTTGGGCGCGGTCCCGATGGATTCGGCGCTTTCTTGCCCGAACAGCTTGCGGATGAGTTTTTTAATCACGTGTGTCGAAGAGATTCAGAATGCGCCAGCCTCGGGCTTGCGCATGCGCGCGCAGGGTGTCGTCGGGATTGGTGGCGACGGGGTCGGTGACGCGCTCGAGGAGCGGGATGTCGTTATGCGAGTCGCTGTAGAAGAAGCTGTGCTTGAAGTCGTCGAGCGTCTTGCCGAGCGTGGCGAGCCACTGCTCCACGCGCACGATCTTGCCCTCGCGATAGCTCGGCGTGCCGGTCGGCTTGCCGGTGAGCGCGCCGTGCGGATGATCGTCGACGGTTTCGACTTCGCAGGCGATCAGCGTTTCGATGCCGAAGGCCTCGGCGATCGGCGCGGTGATGAACGCGTTGGTCGCGGTGACGAGACAGCAGAGGTCGCCGTTGTCCTGATGCTCGCGCACCAGCGTGACGGCGGACGGCACGATGCGCGGGTTGATCACTTCCTGCATGAACTGCGCGTGCCAGTCGGTGAGCTGCGCGCGCGAATATTTCGCGAGCGGCGCGAGCATGGCATGCAGATAGGCGTTGATGTCGAGCACGCCCGCCTTGTAGTCGGCGTAGAAGGCATCGTTCTGGCGCGCGAAGGAATCCGCGTCGACGATGCCCAGCTTCACCATGAAGCGGCCCCATTCGTGGTCGCTGTCGGTGGGGATGAGCGTGTGGTCGAGATCAAAGAGGGCGAGGTTCATGGGTGCGCATTTTACTTGAAGCGGGTCGGATCGTTGTCCGGGGCGGCGGGCGGCGCATCCGGACCGGACGGCTCGCCGGGCAGGTCGGCCGGCGCGCCGCGTCCGCCCTGTTGCAGCATGGCGCGCAGCAGCGGGCGCGTCACCGCGCGTTTCTGTTCGAGCGAGAAGCGGTCGAGTTCGTCGAGCAGCGCCATCAGGCTCGGCATGTCGCGGCGAAAATGCGTGAGCAGGTAGCCCGGCACGTCGTCCGCCAGCACGATGCCGCGCTCGCGCGCCGCGTGCTTCAGCACGGCGGCCTTGGCGTCGTCGGAGAGCGGCTGGAGATGGAACACGAGACCCCAGCCAAGCCGGGTGCGCAGGTCTTCGCGCACCGTGAGCGCGAGCGGCGCGTCGTTGCCGGTTGCGACCAGCGCGCTCAGCGGATGCGCGCGCACTTCGTTGAACAGGTTGAAGAGGGCGATCTGCTGGGCGGGTGAAAGGACATCGCAATCGTCGACGGCATAGAGCGTCACGCGCGGATCGAAGTTGAACGCGTTGAGGGCGCTTTGCGGGCTCATATAGCGCGCGTGGCCGCTGGCTTCGTGGATCAGCGCCTGCAGCAAGTGACTGCGGCCGCTGCCCGGCTCGCCCCAGATATAGAACGTGCGGTCGGCGACCGGTCCGGCCGCGAGCGCGCCTTCGAGGTCGCGCAGCCGCGAAATCAGTTCGTGATTGCCGGTGGCGAAGAAGTTGGCGAAGGTGGCGGGCGGCGGCGTGCCGAGATCGAGCGTCAGTTGGCGTTGCACGGGAATCGGAGTCGTCGGGCCTGGGGTCGGGCAGGTTTCGAAACGTGCGGCCAGGCCGCGCGGGTGCGCGACGCGGGCAGGCGGCGCGGATGAGCGACGCGGTGGTGCAGGATAACCGCCGCCGGCCGTGCGCGCGCCGTAACGGGCGCGACGCACGGCCGCGCCGGAGTCCGGGGCGCCGCTGCCGCAGCGATGCTCGCGCGTGGCAACAGCGTGAGAATCGGTCGGCGGGTCATCATCGGGTAAAATCGCATTTTACCGACCTTCTCGCACCTCCCCCATGAATCAGCCGAAATCCACCCCGGAAACCCAAGGTTTGTCTTACCGCGACGCGGGCGTGGACATCGACGCCGGCGACGCGCTCGTCGATCGCATCAAGCCCTTTGCCAAGAAGACGTTGCGTGATGGCGTGCTGGGCGGCATCGGCGGATTCGGCGCGCTGTTCGAGGTGCCGAAGAAGTACAAGGAGCCGGTGCTCGTGTCGGGCACGGACGGCGTCGGCACCAAGCTGCGTCTCGCGTTCACGCTGAACCGCCACGACACCGTGGGCCAGGATCTCGTCGCGATGAGCGTCAACGACATCCTCGTGCAGGGCGCCGAGCCGTTGTTCTTCCTCGATTACTTCGCCTGCGGCAAGCTGGACGTGGACACGGCAGCGGACGTCGTGAAGGGCATCGCGCGGGGCTGCGAACTGGCGGGCTGCGCGCTGATCGGTGGCGAGACGGCGGAAATGCCAGGCATGTATCCCGACGGCGAATACGACCTCGCGGGTTTCGCGGTGGGCGCGGTGGAGAAGAGCAAGATCATCGACGGCAGCACGATCAAGCCGGGCGACGTGGTGCTGGGGCTGGCGTCGAGCGGCATCCATTCGAACGGCTATTCGCTGGTGCGCAAGATCATCGAGCGCGCGAATCCGGACCTGAACGCCGACTTCGACGGCCGCACGCTCGCCGACGCGCTGATGGCGCCCACGCGCATCTACGTGAAGCCGCTGTTGCAGGCGATGCAGAGCATCACGGTGAAGGGCATGGCGCACATCACCGGCGGCGGGCTGGTGGAGAACATTCCGCGCGTGCTGCGCGACGGGCTGACGGCGGAACTGGATCACCGCGCCTGGCCGTTGCCGCCGCTGTTCGCGTGGCTGCAGAAGCATGGCGGCGTCGCGGATGCGGAAATGCATCGGGTGTTCAACTGCGGTATCGGCATGGCGGTGATCGTCGCGGCGGAAGATGCGGAAGCGGCCATCGGTCTGTTGTCGGGCGCGGGCGAGCAGGTCTGGAAGATCGGCGTCGTGCGCGAAAGTCAGGCGGGCGAGGCGCAGACGGTGGTGGTTTGAGGCTGGTGGGCTGTTCAGTCTGAATGAGAGAAACCCTCGCGCTTTTGAACTGACCCCGCAAAGTTGGACAGTTTTGGGCTAGGGCCGTGAGGGCTGAGTTCTGTACATCACAGGACTCAGCCCTTTTAGCTTCAGCTTGATGCG
>NZ_JARUXQ010000001.1:522410-583621 GCF_031451265.1 Caballeronia sp. LZ033
TCTTTGACGACTGCTTGCTTGAATCGTGCGCTGTGCTTGCTCATGAAAAAACACCCCAAATCGTTGGACTGGTGTCCAACTTTTGGGGTGCAGTTCACTTTGCGAGGGTTTTTTGTTTGTGCGTTGCCGTTTCAGATACCTCGCACTATTCGAGCGGCTGAGCCAAGCGGCGCTCCAGATCGGGCAAGGCTGTCTGTACCGTTTCCCAGACGATGTCCAGGTTAGTGTCGAAGTACCCATGGGTCATGCGGTTCCGCATACCGCGCAGCTTCTTCCACGGAACCGCGGCATTGGCCTGCGCGAACGCCGGGACTTCTGTTTCGATCTGAACCGCCGCCTCTCCGATCACGATGAGATTCAAAAATGACGGCTTGCTGGATCATGCGCGTTTCCATGAACTCGGCCTTGTCGATGCGCGCGATGTACTCGCGCGCCGTTCGAGAGACGCAATTGCCGCTGTTTCGCGTTCATAAAGACAGCGCCTCGTCGAGCACGTCGCGGCGGAATTTCGGCGGCGAGTCCTGGGGGTGTCACAACGTCTACCGACACGCCGAGCAAGTCCTCCAGCTCAACCTGAATGGCGCCGAGATCGAGCAATGTGGCGCCTGGCAGCGCATCGACGAGAAGGTCGAGATCGCTTTCGTCGCTGTCGTCGCCGTGCAGTACCGAGCCGAATACGCGAGCATTGGCGGCGTGATTCGTCGTGACGATGCGCAGAATGTCCTGTCGATGTGCGCGCGGCGCCTCAAGACCAAGTCAAGCGGATCAGAGTGCCGCCGCCCGCTCCAGCGCCTCCATCGCCCTTTCCGTCGCATCCCCCGCGCAACAATCCACCACGACCCGCTCCGGCATCCCGCGCAGCCAGGTCAACTGCCGCTTGCACAGTTGACGCGTCGCGAACACGCCCTTGTCGCGCATCTCGTCGTAGGGCGTCGCGCCATCGAGGTATTCCCACGCCTGCCGATACCCGACGCAGCGCATCGACGGCATCGACAGATCGAGATCGCCGCGCGCGCGCAGGCGCTTCACTTCGTCGATGAAACCGTGCGCCAGCATCGCATCGAAGCGCGCCTCGATGCGCGCGTGCAGCACCGCCCGGTCCGACGGCTCCAGCGCCACCGGCACGAAGCGCCAGCGCATGTCCCGCTCGACGACGCGCGGCGCGGCGAGCAGCGCGGACATCGGCTGGCCGGTCAGCATGTGAATTTCGAGCGCGCGCTGGATGCGCTGTGAATCGTTCGGCGCGAGCCGTGCTGCCGTGTCCGGATCGAGCGCCGCGAGACGTGCGTGCAGCGCAGGCCAGCCGTCGCGTTCGGCGTCGGCATCGAGGGCGGCGCGCACCGCGGGATCGGCGCCCGGCAGATCGTTGAGGCCCTGCGTCAGCGCCTTGAAGTAGAGCATCGTGCCGCCGACCAGCAACGGCAGCCGGCCGCGCGCGACGATTTCCTCGACCAGCCGCAGCGTATCGGCGCGAAACTGCGCGGCGGAGTAGGACTCGGCCGGATCGATGATGTCGATCAGATGATGCGGCGCCGCCACGCGCTCTTCGACGCTCGGCTTCGCCGTACCGACATCCATCTCGCGATACACCAGCGCCGAATCCACACTGATGATCTCGACCGGATGCCGCGCCGCGAACGCGAGCGCGGCGGCAGTCTTGCCGGACGCCGTCGGTCCGAGCAGACAGGCTACGGGCAGGGCGGCAGCGCTCATTGTCCGCGCATGAAGAGGCGGTCGAGATCCGCGAGCGTCAGCTGGAACCAGGTCGGCCGCCCGTGGTTGCACTGATCCGCGCGCTCCGTCGCTTCCATCTGGCGCAGCAGCGCGTTCATTTCGTCGAGCGTCAGGCGGCGGTTCGCCCGCACCGCGTTGTGGCACGCGAGCGTGCCGAGCAGTTCGTGCTGGCGCTCGGTCAGCACGCGCGAGCCGCCGTAGGCATGCAGGTCGGCGAGCACGGCGTGCGCGAGCGTCTGCAGATCGGCGTCCTTCAGCAACGCGGGCACGGCGCGGATCGCGATGGAAGTCGGCGAGAGCACCGCAAGATCGAAGCCGAGCGCATCGAGCGTCTCTTTCTCTTCCTCGACGATGCCGATTTCCACCGGTTCCGCCGTCATCGACACCGGAATCAGCAGCGGCTGCACCGCGACGGTGTGATCGGCGAGGGCATGCTTGAACTGTTCGTAGAGAATGCGTTCGTGGGCCGCGTGCATGTCGACGAGGACAAGCCCGCGCGCGTTCTGCGCCAGCACATAGATGCCATGGATCTGCCCGACCGCGAAGCCGAGCGGCTGGTCGTCGGCCTGCGTGGAAGCGGCGGGTCCGTAGGCGGGCGTAGCGCTGTCGCTGGCCCATACGGGCGCTTGCGCGGAGGTCGGGTAGGGCGTGTCACGGTTCTCCGGCGGCGTCGTTGCGCTCGAGGTGCCCGCGTCCTTGCGTCCGAACAGCGCGTCGTACAGCGCCAGCGGCTGCGCGACCGGCAGCGCGCCCTGCGTCATGCGCGACTGGCGCAGCCAGTTCGTGCCGTTCTCACTCGTGCTCCCCGTACCCCGCGTGGCGAGCGGATCGTTGCCTGCGAACGGCTTCGCGCTGAACGACGCCGGACCGGTTGTCTGCAATTGCGCCGCGTGTCCGCCCGAAGTCGTTTCCGGCGATGCGCCCGCGTGCCGTGCCAGCGCCCGCTGCACGGCATGGAACACGTACTGGTGAATCGAGCGTGAATCGCGGAAGCGCACCTCGATCTTCGAGGGATGCACGTTCACATCGACGGATTCGGGCGGCAGATCCAGAAACAGCACGTAGGCGGGGTAACGATTGCCGTGCAGCACGTCTTCGTAGGCGGCGCGCACCGCGTGGGTCAGCAGCTTGTCGCGCACGAAGCGGCCGTTGACGAAGAAGTATTGCTGGTCGGCGCGGCCGCGGCTGGCGGTGGGCAGGCCCGCGCAGCCGTAGACGGCGAGCGGCCCGGCGCGTTCGTCGAGCGGCAGGTGCGCGGTTTCGAAGACCTCGCCCAGGATCTTCGCGACGCGCGTTTGCGGATCGGTGGCGTTCCAGTGTTCGACGGCACGGCCGTTGTGCATCACCGAGATCGCCACGTCCGGGCGCGCCAGCGCCGTGCGGCGTATCACGTCCAGGCAATGGCCCAGTTCGGTCTGTTCGCTTTTCAGAAACTTGCGGCGCGCAGGCGTGTTGAAATACAGCTCGCGCACTTCCATGGTCGTGCCGGTCGTGCCCGCCGCGGGCGACAGCACGCCGGTCTGGGCATCGATGCGGGTGGCGTGCGGGCAGGCGTCGGTGCGGCTCGTGATGAACAACTCGGCCACCGAGGCAATCGACGCAATCGCTTCGCCGCGAAACCCGAGCGTGGCAACCGCTTCGAGGTCGGCAAGCGAGCGGATCTTGCTGGTCGCATGGCGCAGCAGCGCGAGCGGCAGTTCGCCGGGCGGCATGCCGCAGCCGTCATCGGCGACGACGATGCGCTTGACGCCGCCTTCGTCGAGCGTGATGCGCAGCGTCCGGGCGCCGGCATCGAGGGCATTTTCGAGCAGTTCCTTGACCACCGACGCCGGCCGTTCCACCACTTCGCCCGCGGCGATCTGGCTGATGAGCTGGTCGGGCAGCGGCGCGATGCCGCGCGAACGGCGCGGGGCATCCGCGGTCAAAGCGGCGGCGGAGGGTTCGTTGAGGTCGGCCATGGCGAAATTATAGCGATTCGCCCGTAGCCGCTCCGACGTCGGCCGTTTCGCCCAGACGCCTGAACGCGTGCCCCACTGCGTGCTTTTTAACTGACGCGACGCGGCACTTCGGTATCATGGCGCGACTCCCTTTTCCGACCCCCGGATGCGCCGCTCGCCGCGGCCACTGGACTTCTTTCGAGGAACGCTTTTGGACACGCTGCTGCAATTCCTGGGACTCATCCTGCACATCGACAAGTCGCTGGGGGTCTTCATCCAGAGCTACGGCGCCTGGGTCTACGCGGTGTTGTTCCTGATCGTATTCTGCGAGACCGGGCTTGTTGTGTTCCCGTTCCTGCCGGGCGATTCGCTGCTGTTCATCGGCGGCGCGTTCGCCGCGTCCCACGAGATGAATCTGCTGGCGCTGATCGCGCTGCTGCTGATCGCCGCCGTCACCGGCAACACGCTGAACTACTGGATTGGCCGCGCCATCGGGCCGAAGGTCTTCGACACCAACATCCCCGTGCTCGAACGCTTCCTCGACCGCGCCGCGCTGCAGAAGACGCACAACTTCTACGAGCGTCATGGCGGCAAGACCATCGTCATTGCGCGTTTCGTGCCGGTGGTCCGGACGTTTGCGCCGTTCGTCGCGGGTGTGTCCGGCATGAGCCACGCGCGCTTCCAGTTGTTCAACGTGCTGGGCGCGCTGTTCTGGGTGCTGCTGCTCGTACTGCTCGGCTACTTCTTCGGCAACATTCCGTTCATCAAGCAGTATCTGAATGTGATCGTGCTGGTGGGGATCGGCGCGGCGATCGTGCCGGTATTGCTCGGCGCATTGTGGAAAATGAGCCGGCGGCGCAACTCCAAGGCCTGAGGGCCCGGCACGCGCTCACGGAGCCGGACGATGCGTGTCGTTTGGCGCATTTGAACGAATTCGCTCCGCCAATGTTTTATGCTGGCGAAGTTTGTGCTGTTCCAGCAATCGGGATCCGCGCGGCGCAGGTGGCATGAGCGGCGCGCGGCAGGCAGCCGCGTGCCGACGCGGTCGCAAGTCAGAAAAGTTCAAGACTAAAAGCATGAGAAAGCAGGTGGTGATGCACATGGAAGCGTTCGGAATGCAGGCGGCGCGGGGATCGAACACGCATCGTTCGATCATGAGAACGCTGCTTGCAGCGGGGATGGCGGCCGGTCTGGCCGCGTGTTCGTCGACGCCGCGCACGCCGGCGCCGATCGTCGAAAGTTCGGTGAGCAGTGCGCCGCCGGTCGTGCAGAGCCCGTCTGCGGGCGTGACGACCGCGCCAGCCGTGCCGCTCGCGGCGCCTGTCGTTGCGCCGCTTGCGCCGACAGCGCCGGTCGAAGCGGGCTTCTATCGGGTCAAGCCGGGCGACACGCTCTATGGCATCTCGCGCACTTTCAAGCAGCAACCCGCCGATCTGATCATGTGGAACCATCTGCCCGAGAGCAAGCAGGTCAACATCGGACAGGTGTTGCGGGTCATGCCGCCGGGCTCGACAGGCGTTGCTTCGGCAACTGCGTCTTCATCGACGGTGAAGTCGGCGCAGCCGCCGCTCCTGTCGACGCCCGACAAGTCAGCGGCCGCGAAGCCTGCCCAGTCCCCTGCCCCGGCCACTGAACATGCGAGCACCAGCAGCGCCCCCGTAGGCAAGGGCACTTTCGCGTGGCCTGCGCACGGTGACGTCGTCCGCAAGTTCGGGGCGAGCGGCAACAAGGGTATCGACATCGAAGGCAAGGTCGGCCAGCCGGTCAAGGCCGCGGCGGCCGGCAAGGTCGTGTATGCGGGCAGCGGCTTGCGCTCGTATGGCCGCATGATCATCGTCAAGCACGGCAACGACTATCTCACCGCCTACGCCTACAACGAAAAGCTGCTCGTGAAGGAAGGCGATACCGTCAAGCAGGGCGCGACCATCGCCGACATGGGTACCGGCCCGAGCGGCACGCCGGCGCTGCACTTCGAAGTGAGAAAGGCGGGTGCCGCCATCGATCCGATGCCGCTGCTGGGCTCGGCCGGCGGCTGATTCCGCGCGTGGACACGCGGGCGAGGGGAGCGGAGATGAGAAAGATCGTGTGCAGCGTGTTGGTCGCGGTATCGGCTGCGGTGCTGCTGTCGGGCTGCGATCAGCAATCTGGCGAGGATGCAGTGAACAAGCTCAAGGCGTTCTTCAATGCGGTGAAGCCGGACACGCTGCTGCTCAAGAACCTGCAGCCGGGCGTCACGACCGAGGCGCAGATCCGCGACCAGATGGGCGAGCCCGAGACCGAGCGGAATTTCACCGACGGCAGCAAGCGCCTCGAATATCCGCGCGGTCCCGCCGGCACGAATACCTATATGGTCGACCTCGATGCCAACGGCCGCTTCGTGTCCGTCACTCAGGTCCTGACGGCCGCGAACTTCGCGAAGGTTCGTCCCGGCATGACCATGGACGAAGCCCGCAGGCTGCTGGGCAAGCCGACGACCATCGCCGAATATCCGCTCAAGAAGGAGCGCGTGTGGAGCTGGCACTGGCTGGAGGACGGCGTGAACCAGGACGCGATGTTCAATGCGCACTTCGGTCCGGACGGCACGGTGGTGACGACCTCGCGCTCCGAGTCGATCCGCGGCGGTCAGCACTGACCGCTGCCTTGCATCCCATGGCACGCCCGGACAAGCGCAACGCGTATCGTCAGCCGATGGCGGCAGCGGCGCGTTATCGGGAACGCGCGGCGAGTGGCGCGAACCCGGATGCGTCGGTGCTGTGGACGTGTACGTGCGGACATGCGTGGGATGCATCGCCCGAATCGGCGCAGAACGTGCGGTGCATGAACTGCGCATTGCAGCGTCGCGATGCGGCCACGCGGCGCCTGCGCGACATGGCGCAGGCACGCGGCGGCGTGCTGCTTTCACCGTGCTATGTCGACGACGCCACGCCGCTTCAATGGCAGTGCGCGTTCGGTCATGTCTGGAGCGCCCGGGCGGAGCTTGCGCCGCGTGTCTGGTGCACGGAATGCGCGCGGCGGATGTTTTCGCGGTATCGCTGAATTTGTTTGGTTGTTCAGCGTTGACTTCAGCGTGACAGCAAAAGAAAAGCCGGCGTGAGCCGGCTTTTGAACATCGTTTTGTCGGAGCGTCGGCTTGTTTGCCTGCGACTCACAGGGCCGTTGTCAAAAGCATGCGCGTGTTGTTGTTGTGATCCGGCTTGTGCGCTTTGCTTCCATCAACGAACCGTTCGAGTGCCGCCCATCCTGTTTCTCGGTCTCTCAGCGCGCCGTGCTGCGTCCCCCCGTGCGCTAAGGACAAGTATCGTGAGCGTTCATTCGTCTGACTGTTCGGTCGCAAACATTTGTTCCGGTTGCTGCATGTTTTCCGGGAAAGTACGGATGTCATGTGTTGCGAACACGCCACCGTTCTTTTTCCATCACGCAGGTTGAGCGCGCTTGAGGCCCGAGCGCATGCTCGCGGCGAGCAGCGATTGCGTGACCATCCGGGCTTCCGCCTGCGCGATGTGCTCGAGCGTCGCTTCCTCCAGTTGCTGACCGAAGAGCGCGAGCGCCGTGCAGAGTTGAGCGTGGGCGTCGGCATCGAGGATCCACGCGCCTTCGGCTGAGTGATGCGTATCGAGTGCGACGAGCGCTTCGTGCGCGACCGTGATGGCGTCGGCGCAATCGGCTGCGTGGCCCAGCTGGCACAGTTCCTCGGCAACCAGAAGGTGACGGCAGAGCGTCATGAAGAGCGTCTGCGAGCCGTGGCCGCGATCGAATGCATCGAGTGCGGCGTAGCACTGCAACAGCATGCCGTCGATCATCGGCTCGCGCGCCGCGCGGCTGTACGTCAGCGAGCGGAGCAACGGCGACATGGCCGGACGGCCGGATTTCATGCTGGTCGATTTCTTCTTCACAGAAGCACTCCCGATAGAGTTTCTCGCGTAGGCCGGCGCGTTGCGCGACGCCGGGACGCGGGTTGCGCGGATGCATTCGACATGAATGCATCTTCGCACCGGAAAATTAGGCTTGTCTTAAGCGTTGAGTCTTTTGTTTCAGGCGGGCGTCAAGGTCTCGCCCGACACGCGCACCTTCTGGCCGACGGCCACGCCCGGCGCGGCGTCGTAGTTGAAGCTGCGCACATTGCCGTCGTTCATGCGGACTTGCACTTGATAGGTGGTCGTCTTGTGAACGACGTGCTCGATCTGGTTGCCCGCGAGGCCTCCGCCGATCGCGCCGAGAATCGTCGCCGCCGTGCGGCCGCGGCCATTGCCGATCTGCGTGCCCGCGAGGCCGCCGACCACCGCGCCGCCGATCGCGCCGATGCCCGTCGACGGCTGCGCGGTCTGCACGGCGTTGACGGCGGTCACCTGGCCGGCGTAGGGATCGTAGGCGGGGACGGGATTCTGTGCAGGCTGAACGGTCTCGCGAACCGGCTCGACGGCGCGCGCGGGATTCACGTGATGTCCGCGTACTGCGCGCGGCAGGGGGGTGTTCTTCTGGCTCGCTGGCTGCGACGGTGCGGTTCCCGCAACTTGCGCATCGACGAGCGGTGAGGCCGTGACGGTGGTCGCGGTCGCTTTCGAGGACGGCAGCAGCCCGGTCATCGCCGCGATGCCGGTGCCGCACGCAAGGATCACCGACACGGCCGCAGCCGCGACCAGCGGATGAATGCGCGACGCTTTCGTCGGGACGTCGGACTGGATCTGGGGAAGGGCGTTCATGGCGGTGACTCCGGTTGTCGGCATGCGAAGCGCGGGTGCCTGTCTGCCATAAACGCGATGCCGCGCGCGCGGTGGACGCGGGAGGTGTGACATTTGTAAGCAAACGTCGTGGGGATGCCTTTGCGAGCCCGTCATTCGTTGGCTCGTATCAGCGTGCGAGAATCGAGCGCGGCATTGATGTCCGCCAATTGGAACGACTGACACCGAGCTTCAAAACATGTCAAGGCACGAAGAAGACGAGTTTGAGATTGTCGAGAACCCTGATTACGTCCGGGTCATGCCGGAGTACACGTCGAACGGCATATGGCATTTCGATGGCATGCACATGGATCCGGAAGAACTTCCGGTGTCAGATGATCTGAAGGCGCGGCTTGAGCAGTGGGCCGACTGGTACAACATCAACGATGATTTCAATCCGCCGGAGGAGCGTCGGAACCGGTTGGACTGGACCAAATTCAATGCGGAGGGAGTCGCGATTGCGCGCGCTATCAAGCAGGCGCTGCCCGCTTGGACCGTGGTCTGGTGGGATGAGAAAATTCTTAGCGAGCTTGTGAACTTGGGCGAGACGCCGCAGCGCAGTCTCTATGCATTTGAAGTGACGTCGGACGGCACGCTTGAACCTCTGGAGAACGAGCCGAACAGATAGCGCGGGCACCGGCTTGGGTGGTTCAGGACGTGTTATCGGGAAGGGTAGCGGTGCCGTGTAGCAATCTGGCTTCGGGAATTGCCGGCACCTGAGACGGACGCCACAACGCGCCCTACCAGAGGATCTCCGCAGCCGGAACGCAAAAAAGCCGCTGTTCCTTTCGGAACAGCGGCTTTTTCTTGAAGCTGGTGGCGAATCAGGGATTCGAACCCCGGACCTGCGGATTATGATTCCGTCGCTCTAACCGACTGAGCTAATTCGCCGAAAGACGAGATTATGCAGAGGGCGGTCCGGGCTGTCAAGCCTTCCCCTGCGATTTATTAAAACAGCCCGCCCCGGCCTCCTCAATCCTCGTGATACACGTTCGACTTGCGCGTGTCCTTCACGAACAGCATGCCGATCACGAACGTCGCCAGCGCAATCACGATCGGATACCACAGCCCCGAGTAGATGTCGCCCTTGGCCGCGACGATCGCGAAGGCCGTCGCTGGCAGGAAGCCGCCGAACCAGCCATTGCCGATGTGATACGGCAGCGACATCGACGTATAGCGGATCCGCGCCGGGAACATCTCGACCAGCATCGCCGCGATCGGCCCGTACACCATCGTCACGAAGATCACGAGGATGGTCAGCACCACGATCGCCATCGGCCAGTTGATCAGCGCCGGATCGGCCTTCGCCGGATAGCCCGCGCTTTTCAGCGTGCCGGCGAGCGTCTTGTCGAACGCGGCGCCCTGGGCCTTGGCGTCGGCGCCCTTGCCGTCATAGGTGTTGACGACCGTTTCGCCCACCTTGATCTGCGCCAGCGTGCCCGCCGGCGCCGCCACGTTCTCATAGTTCAGGCCGGCCTTCGACAGCGCGCCCTTCGCGATATCGCACGACGACGTGAACTTCGACGTGCCCACCGGATTGAACTGGAACGAGCACTCGTCCGGATTCGCGATCACGACGATCGGCGACTTGAGCGTCGCGGCCTCGAGCGTCGGATTGGTGTAGTGGGCGAGTGCCTTGAACAGCGGGAAGAACGAGAGCGCGGCGATCAGGCAGCCGGCCATGATGATCGGCTTGCGTCCGATGCGGTCCGACAGCGACCCGAAGAACACGAAGAACGGCGTGCCGATCAGCAGCGCCACGGCGACCATGATGTTCGCGCTGGTGCCGTCCACCTTGAGCGTCTGCGTGAGGAAGAACAGCGAATAGAACTGGCCCGTGTACCACACGACCGCCTGGCCCGCCGTCAGGCCGAACAGCGCCAGCAGCACGATCTTCAGGTTCTTCCACTCGCCGAACGCCTCGGTGAGCGGCGCCTTCGAGGTCTTGCCTTCGGCCTTGATGCGCTCGAACACCGGCGATTCATGCAGCTTCATCCGGATCCACACCGACACCGCGAGCAGCAGGATCGACACGAGGAACGGGATGCGCCACGCCCATGCGCCGAACTGTTCCTCGCCGACCGCCGTGCGCACCGCGAGAATCACGATCAGCGAGATGAACAGGCCGAGCGTCGCCGTGGTCTGGATCCACGCCGTCCACGCGCCGCGCTTGTTCGAGGGCGCGTGCTCCGCGACATAGGTGGCCGCGCCGCCGTACTCGCCGCCGAGCGCGAGGCCCTGCAACAGACGCATCGCGATGAAGATGACCGGCGCCGCGATGCCGATGGTCGCGTAACCCGGCAGGAAGCCGATCAGGAACGTCGACAGGCCCATGATCACGATCGTCACGAGGAACGTGTACTTGCGCCCGACCATGTCGCCGAGCCGCCCGAACACGATCGCGCCGAACGGACGCACTGCAAAGCCCGCCGCGAAGCCGAGCAGGGTAAAGATGAAGCCGGCCGTCGGGTTCACGCCCGAGAAGAAGGTCTTGCTGATGTAGACGGCGAGCGAGCCCGCCAGATAGAAGTCGTACCACTCGAACACCGTCCCGAGCGACGAAGCGAAAATGACCTTCTTTTCCTCCGCCGTCATCGGTGCGTGCGAAACGCGCCCCTCAACCGTAGCCATGTACCGCCTCCTGTCCTGATCTGATTTTTCGAATACGTCGGTCCGCGACCTGGCGGTTCCGGTGCAACGATTATTGGAACGAAAACTTACGGCGTTCTGACGCGCGGCGTTAGGCCTTCAGCGCTGCCTTTGCTGGCAGAACGCAGCGATTTGACGGGATCGTGGTGCAAACGATCGTTTAATTTCGGGCAACGTCGGGCTTCCAACGCCCAAGCGAGAAAAAATCGATCCGGACGCTCAGGGTTTGTCCCGGGCAGGATAAACCCGCTGGAGGCTGACCCGTACAAGGGTTCCGGCCAGCCGGGGGCTGTCCTGATACACGTGATCCTCGATCGTGAGCGTGCCGCCGTGCATCGTCGCGATCTCATTGACGATCGCAAGTCCGAGCCCGCTGCCGTCGCCTTCGCGCCCGAGAATCCGGTAGAAGCGCTCCACCACGCGCTCGCGCTCCGCCGCCGGAATGCCGAGCCCCGAGTCTTCTACTTCGAGATGCACGAGATCGAGGTTGTCCTCCTCCGTCCGCACGCGCACGGTGATGCGCCCGCCCGCGGGCGTGTAGCGGATCGCGTTGTCGATCAGGTTCGAGAGCATCTCCCGCAGCATCACGACATTGCCTTCCACCTCCACCGGATGAGGCGGCTCCTCATAGCCCAGGTCCATGCCCTTGGCGAGCGCAGGCTGCACCCAGTCGCGCACCGCGAGGCGCGCGAGCGCCGTCAGCTCGATACGCGCAAAGATGCCGCCCGCCGCGCGATTCTCGGCGCGCGCCAGCGCCAGCAATTGCGTGACGAGGCGGGCGGCATGTTCGGAGCTCGTCGCGATCTGTTCCAGCGAGCGCTGCACCTCCGCCGACACCTCTTGGCGCATCGCAAACTCGGCCTGCATGCGCAAGCCGGCCAGCGGCGTCTTCATCTGATGCGCGGCATCGGCGATGAAACGCTTCTGGAACTCCATGTTCTGTTCGAGCCGCGTGAGCAGATCGTTGAACGAGGCGACCAGCGGCGCGATCTCCGGCGGGGCGCGGTCGGCCTCCAGCGGCGAGAGATCGTCCGGACGGCGCGCCCGGATATTCGATTGCAGCGCATGCAGCGGCGCAAGCCCGCGCGACAGTCCGAACCACACCAGGATGATCGCGAGCGGCAGGATCACGAACTGCGGCAGGATCACGCCCTTGATGATGTCGTTGGCGAGCTGGCTGCGTTTGTCGAGCGTCTCGGCAACCTGCACCAGCACCGGCTGGGTGCTGGCCGGATCGCGTCCGGGCGCGAGTCCGGGCAGATCCACCGTCGTGTAGGCGACGCGGATGTCGTTGCCGCGCAGTACATCGTCGCGGAATTCGACGATGCCGGGCTGCGGCCGGTCGTCGTCGTGCGGCAGCGGCATGTCGCGGTCGCCGCCGACCAGCTCGCCGCGCGTGCCGAGCACCTGGAAGAACACGCTGTCGATGTTGTCGGCGCGCAGGAAGTCGCGGGTAGCGTCGGGGAGGCGCAGTTCCGCGACGCCGTTGACCGGCTGGATCTGCCGCGCCAGCACGTAGGCGTCGGCTTCGAGCGCGCGATCGAAGGGCCCGTTGGCGATCGACTTGGCGACGAGATAGGTCACCGCGATGCTCATCGGCCAGAGCAGCAGCAGCGGCGCCAGCATCCAGTCGAGAATTTCACCGAAGAGCGAGCGCGGATGCGCGTGCGCATCGGGCTCGAGCTCGTCGGGCGGCGCGAACGGGTTGGCGTAGCGCGCGTCGCGCTGGGTGTCGGAGTCGGCGGAGGCTTCAGCGGATGGCTTCTGCGCGCGCGATTCGGTGGAAGCCGACGACGCCATGCCGCCTACTTGTAGTGATGGCTGGCGGGCATCGGGTCGGCCGGCGGCTGCGGGCCCGCGCCGTTCGACGACGCGCCCGCTTTCTCCAGCGTGTAACCGAGTCCGCGTACCGTGATGATCTTCGCGCCGCTCGGCTCGATCTTCTTGCGCAGCCGGTGCACGTAGACCTCGATGGCGTTATTGCTGACTTCCTCGCCCCACTCGCACAGATGATTGACGAGCTGTTCCTTCGACACGAGCCGGCCGCTTCGCTGCAGCAGCACTTCGAGCACGCCGAGCTCGCGCGCGGACAAGTCGATGACCTGCTCGCCGATCGTCGCGATGCGTCCGACCTGGTCGAAGCTCAGAGAACCGTGCTTCACGACCGTCGGACCGCCGCCCGCGCCGCGCCGCGTCAGCGCGCGCACGCGCGCTTCGAGCTCGTTGAGCGCGAAGGGCTTGGCCATATAGTCATCTGCGCCGAGGTCGAGTCCCTTCACGCGTTCGTCGACGCTGTCGGCGGCGGTGAGGATCAGCACGGGCATCTGCGAATTGCGTGCGCGCAGGCGGCGCAGCACCTCCAGGCCGGGCATCAGCGGCAGGCCGAGATCGAGGATCAGGAGGTCGAAAGTCTGTAGCGAGAGGGCGGTATCGGCCTCGACGCCATGCTTCACATGGTCGACGGCATAGCCCGATTGGCGGAGTGATCGGACGAGACCGTCCGCGAGTATGCTGTCGTCTTCGGCAATGAGGATTCGCATCGTCGTGTGCGCCTTGGTACGCCCGCATGCGCGGCGAAGCGCAGCGGCATTGCCGGCACCGAATGTCGCCCGGCGCGGCGGTCTCCAGGTGTATCGCGGTTCTTGCGCAGGGCGTGCAACTTGGGCGACGCGGAAAAAAGCAGCGTCGCACCGTTACCTGCTTGCAAAAACTACTGTTTTTTTATACAGTGTCTGCGTGCGTGTGAAAAGGCCTTTCGAGAAGCTCGTTCGAGCAGCGGAAATGCCCGTGAACACTGCCTCAGACGCCGTTCATCATAGCAAAGGACGATTCATGGAAGAAAGCAAGAAAGGCCCGGCTGGAATGACTGCGGAGAAGAGCAAGGCCCTGGCCGCCGCGCTCTCGCAGATCGAAAAGCAATTCGGCAAAGGGTCGATCATGCGGCTCGGCGCAGGTGAGGCGGTCGAAGACATTCAGGTGGTGTCCACCGGTTCGCTCGGTCTGGACATCGCACTCGGCGTCGGCGGTTTGCCGCGCGGCCGTGTAGTGGAAATCTACGGTCCGGAATCATCGGGCAAGACCACGCTCACGCTGCAGGTAGTTGCCGAAATGCAGAAGCTCGGCGGCACGGCGGCCTTCATCGACGCGGAACACGCGCTCGACGTTCAGTACGCAGGCAAGCTCGGCGTGAACGTGCCGGAACTGCTGATCTCGCAGCCGGACACGGGCGAGCAGGCACTCGAAATCGCGGACGCGCTGGTGCGCTCCGGCTCCATCGACATGATCGTCATCGACTCCGTAGCGGCGCTCGTGCCGAAGGCGGAAATCGAAGGCGAAATGGGCGACTCGCTGCCGGGTTTGCAGGCGCGTCTGATGTCGCAGGCGCTGCGCAAGCTGACTGGCACCATCAAGCGCACGAACTGCCTGGTCATCTTCATCAACCAGATCCGCATGAAGATCGGCGTGATGTTCGGCAACCCGGAAACCACTACCGGCGGTAATGCGCTCAAGTTCTATTCGTCTGTGCGTCTGGATATCCGCCGCATTGGCTCGATCAAGAAGAACGACGAAGTCATCGGCAATGAAACGCGCGTCAAGGTCGTGAAGAACAAGGTCGCGCCGCCGTTCCGCGAAGCCATCTTCGACATCCTGTACGGTGAAGGCATCTCGCGTCAGGGCGAAATCATCGACCTGGGCGTGCAGGCGAAGCTGGTCGACAAGGCCGGCGCCTGGTACAGCTACAACGGCGAGCGGATCGGTCAGGGCAAGGACAACGCGCGTGAATTCCTGCGCGAGAATCCGGACATCGCACGCGAGATCGAGAACAAGATCCGTGAATCGCTGGGCGTGGCTGCGCTGGGTGAAGTGGTCGCCGTCAAGGCCGAAGTGGCCGACGACGAATAAGCGTCGAGCCTGAAGGACGATGCTCAGGCGCCGGCCCGGTTCGAAGACGGATTCGAAGGCTGATCCGGAGGCTGGTTCGGAGCCTGCTTCGGAGCCCGGTCCGGCTGATGAGGCAACGGAGGAAGGTTGTGCATCCGTCGACCGCTACGAACGAAGCAGCGAACGGCGCGGAGTCTCGCCCAAAGGCGCATTCCCACGCAGTGACAAGAAACGCGCCGACGCGAAGAGGTCTTTCGCGTCGGCGCGTCGCGTTTCCGGGGCAAGCATGGGCGGGCGGTCGGACGAGCCGGATACGGCATCGGACCTGGCGGCTGCATCGGACGCCTCTCTAAGCCGCGCAAACCCCCGCTCAACGCGCCTCGCACACGCTCGCGCCCTGCTGAAGCAGGCCACCGAGCAGCCCCCGGCACAGCGCGCCAAACGCACATCGGCGTCCGTCGAGTCCCCGTCCACGCCCGCGCCCCGGCGCGCGCGGCCAGCGCCTCCGCCATTCACAGATCCCTTCAAAGACGCCGACCCCTTCGAGCCATTCGAGCAATGCGCGCCGGCTGAAGCACCACCAGCCGCGGCGGACGAAGCAGTGTTCACCCGCACGAGCCAGCGCACTCGCAAGACTTCGGTTGCCGAAGCGAGCGACCCAAGGCGTCCGAAGCGCTCGTTGAAAGGGCGTGCGCTCGCGGCGCTGTCGCGTCGCGAGTTCAGCCGGGCCGAGTTGTCGCGAAAGTTGAGTCCGTATGTCAGCGAAACCGAATCCCTGGACACCGTGCTGGACGACCTGGAACGCGACGGCTGGCTGTCGAACGAACGCTTCGTGGAGAGCGTCGTGCATCGGCGGGCCGCGCGCATGGGCGGCAGCCGGATCATCAGCGAACTGAAGCGCCATGCGGTCGGCGAGTCGCTCATCAGCGAGACCGCCGACAAGCTCGCGCAAACCGAGACCGACCGCGCCCGGGCCGTATGGGAGAAGAAGTACGGCACCTTGCCGGACACGCCCGCTGAACGCGCCAGGCAGGCGCGCTTCCTGGCGGCGCGCGGCTTCTCCGGCGGCACGATCGGCAAGATCCTGAAGGGCGGCGACGAGGACTGGAGCGAAGAGATCGTCGACGACTGAGCACAGCCGCTCGAACCTGCATCACGCCACACGGCAACAGGTATGCGCCGATCCTCAGGGGCATGTCCGGCCGGAAATACCCAATATGCTAAAATCGCACGGTTTTCTCCGTACCGGCTCACTTCCAGCATGCCTCTCTCGCCTCCCGCTCCCCGACACTTGCGCCATCGACGCGCAATTCGGCTGGAAGCCTTCGAGCGCGAAGATAGTCTGTGGGATATTGAAGCCTGTCTAACCGACGAGAAGCCGCGCGACTTCACACTCGCGACGGGCGTCCGGCCGCTCGGCCTGCCGATCCATGAACTCTGGCTGCGCATCACCATCGACCGCAATTGCACCATCGTCGGCGCGGAAGCATCGTCCGACTGGGCGCCCTATGGCGGTCTGTGCGCCGAGTCCAACACGGCCTATCGCAAGCTCATCGGCCTCAACCTCCTGCAGAATTTCCGCCGCGAAGCCAATCAGGTGCTGCGCGGCACGGTCGGCTGCACGCATCTCACGGAACTGTGCGGCGTGCTGCCGACCGCGGCTGTCCAAGCCTTCGCGGGCGACGTCTGGAAGATCGAAAGCGGCAATCCCTTCAAGCGGTCCGAAGCCGGCCAGCCCGGCAGCAGCGCGCCCGAAGAGCCGCCGTTCCAGCTCGGCCGCTGTCATGCGTTGCGCTTCGACGGTCCCGCGGTCAAGGAACATTACCCGCGCTGGTTCGGCCATGAGCCGGCCGCAAAAGAACCCACGGTCGCCACGCATGACGCAAGCGCGCAAACCAGCGAGCAAGCAGATCCGAAAGACAGGCGGGAGACATAGTTCGCCTCGTGCAGCACACCCGCTCACGCGGACGCACGGCAATCTGAAAAGAAGAATCGAAAGAATCAGCGGTTCAAACACATAGAAGTTCACTCCAACTCTCAGACTGAAGGAATCACGCATGAAGATTCACGAGTACCAGGGTAAGGAAATCCTGCGGAAATTCGGCGTCGCGGTCCCGCGCGGCACACCCGTGTTCTCGGTGGATGATGCGGTCAAGGCCGCGGAAGCGCTGGGCGGCCCGGTTTGGGTCGTGAAGGCGCAGATCCACGCTGGCGGCCGCGGCAAGGGCGGCGGCGTGAAGGTCGCGAAGTCGATCGAACAGGTCCGCGAGTACGCGAGCCAGATCCTCGGCATGCAGCTCGTCACGCACCAGACCGGCCCGGAAGGCCAGAAGGTGAACCGCCTGCTGATCGAAGAAGGCGCGGACATCAAGAAGGAACTGTACGTCGGCCTCGTGCTGGATCGCGTGACGCAGAAGATCGTCGTGATGGCGTCGAGCGAAGGCGGCATGGACATCGAGGAAGTCGCGGAAAAGACGCCGGAACTGCTGCACAAGTTCGCCGTCGAGCCGTCGACCGGCCTGCAGGACAAGGACGCGGACGACCTGGCCCGCAAGATCGGCATTCCGGACGCATCGATCCCGCAAGCGCGCGCGATCCTGCAAGGCCTGTACAAGGCGTTCTACGAAACCGACGCATCGCTCGCGGAAATCAACCCGCTGATCGTGACCGGCGACGGCAAGGTCATCGCACTGGACGCCAAGTTCAACTTCGACGCGAACGCGCTGTTCCGTCATCCGGAAATCGTCGCGTACCGCGATCTGGACGAAGAAGATCCGGCTGAAGTCGAAGCGTCGAAGTTCGACCTCGCGTACATCTCGCTCGACGGCAACATCGGCTGTCTGGTGAACGGTGCTGGCCTGGCAATGGCCACGATGGACACCATCAAGCTGTTCGGCGGCGAGCCGGCGAACTTCCTCGACGTCGGCGGCGGCGCCACGACCGAGAAGGTCACGGAAGCCTTCAAGCTGATGCTGAAGAACCCGAACCTGAAGGCGATCCTCGTGAACATCTTCGGCGGCATCATGCGCTGCGACGTGATCGCGGAAGGCGTGATGGCGGCTTCGAAGGCGGTGGACCTGAAGGTGCCGCTGGTCGTGCGCATGAAGGGCACGAACGAGGACCTCGGCAAGAAGATGCTGGCGGACTCGGGCCTGCCGATCATCTCGGCCGACAGCATGGAAGAAGCTGCGCAGAAGGTCGTCGCGGCGGCCGAAGGCAAGTAAGCGCACGCGCTGCCTGCCTCAGAAGAGCGTTCCACCAGATACGAATGGCGGCGCGGGGCTCGAGCCTTGGCGACGCCAAACGAACAGAGGTCACTACATGTCGATTCTGATCAACAAAGACACGAAGGTCATCACGCAGGGCATCACCGGCAAGACCGGTCAGTTCCATACGCGCGCCTGCCGCGAATACGCGAATGGCCGTGAAGCCTACGTCGCGGGTGTGAACCCGAAGCGCGCGGGCGAGGATTTCGAAGGCATTCCCATCTATGCGTCCGTCAAGGAAGCAAAGTCCGAGACCGGCGCCACGGTTTCGGTGATCTACGTGCCGCCCGCGGGCGCTGCCGCGGCGATCTGGGAAGCCGTCGAAGCCGATCTCGATCTCGCGATCTGCATCACGGAAGGCATTCCGGTTCGCGACATGCTCGAAATCAAGGACCGCATGCGCCGTGAAAACCGCAAGACGCTGCTGCTCGGACCGAACTGCCCCGGCACGATCACGCCGGACGAGCTGAAAATCGGCATCATGCCGGGTCACATCCACAAGAAGGGCCGCATCGGCGTGGTGTCGCGCTCGGGCACGCTGACGTATGAAGCAGTCGGTCAGCTGACGGCGCTGGGTCTTGGCCAGTCGTCGGCGGTCGGTATCGGCGGCGATCCGATCAACGGTCTGAAGCACATCGACGTGATGAAGATGTTCAACGACGATCCGGATACGGACGCCGTCATCATGATCGGCGAGATCGGCGGTCCGGACGAAGCCAACGCGGCTTACTGGATCAAGGACAACATGAAGAAGCCGGTGGTCGGCTTCATCGCGGGCGTCACGGCGCCTCCGGGCAAGCGCATGGGCCACGCAGGCGCGCTGATCTCGGGCGGGGCGGACACGGCGGACGCCAAGCTCGAAATCATGGACGCGTGCGGCATCAAGGTCACGAAGAACCCGTCCGAGATGGGCCGTCTGCTGAAGTCGGTCATCTAAGATCGATGCGGACAAACTACGCGAGGGTTTGGTACTCTTACTGATTCCTTTCGTATGAGCCGATACCAAGCGAGGGAGCGTTGCTTCCTCGCTTTTTTTTCGGCTTCCGTTTTCGCTTTCACTCCGCACCATGCTCGAATTCTTCTCCACGCTTCACTGGGGAGCGGTCGTCCAGATCATCGTGATCGACATCCTCCTCGGCGGCGACAACGCCGTCGTCATCGCGCTGGCGTGCCGCAATCTGCCGGACCGGCAGCGCACGCGCGGCATCGTGCTCGGCACGCTCGGCGCCATCATCCTGCGCGTCGTGCTGATCGCCTTCGCGGTGCTGCTGCTGGACATTCCCTTCCTCAAGTTCGTGGGCGGGCTGCTGCTGCTGTGGATCGGTATCAAGCTGCTGCAACCGGATCACGACGAGCACGAAATTAACGCATCCGATCGTCTCTGGGCCGCGGTGAAGACCATCATCGTCGCGGATGCCGTGATGAGCCTCGACAACGTGATCGCCATCGCGGGCGCGGCGGAGGCGGCGGATCCGCGCCACCGGCTGACGCTGGTGATCTTCGGGCTGGTCGTCAGCATTCCGCTGATCGTGTGGGGCAGCACGCTGGTGCTGAAGCTGATCGACCGGTTTCCGATGGTCGTGCTGCTCGGGGCGGGGCTGCTGGGCTGGATCGCGGGCGGCCTGATCATCGACGATCCGTTCATCGACCGCTGGCCCGCGCTCAACACCGATTTCGCGATCTACGCGGCGCGGGTGGCGGGGGCGGTGCTAGTGGTGGCGTTGGGCTGGCTGCTCAAGCGCCGCGCGCTCGAAGCGGGAAGGCGAGCGGCAGGCTGAGGCTCTGTTGGACCTAGGCCATCTGGCTGACTGTCGCCTGAGGCGTGCACTGAATACGATCGAAGCGTCCTGTCCGCATTGCGCGGCAGGGCGCTTTTTTCGTTTTCCCGGGAGCAGAGATGACAACGTTGGTGCTGGGTGTGATGCACGCGCCGCGCGAGCCGCGCGTGTGGTGGTTGGGACGGGCAAGGGACATGCTGGTGCGGGGCTTTACGCTCATCGAGCTGATGATCGTGCTGGCAATCGTGGGCGTGGTCGCGGCCTATGCGATTCCTGCGTATCAGGATTATCTGGCGCGCAGCCGGGTGGGCGAGGGCATCGCGCTGGCGGCATCGGCGCGGCTGGCGGTGGCCGAGAACGCAGCCAGCGGCGCGGACTTCGCGGGCGGCTACGCGTCGCCGCCGGGTACGCGCAATGTCGAATCCATTCACGTCGATAGCGACACAGGGCAGATAACCATCTCGTATTCGACCCGCGTCGCGCCGGCGGGCTCGAACACGCTCGTGCTGGTTCCGTCCACGCCGGACAACGCCGAGACGCCCACCGCACGCGTGACGCTGAGTCGCGGCGTGGTGCAGGCGGGCTCGGTCACGTGGGAATGCTTCGCGGCGGCCAAGACGGTTTCGTCCCTGCCGGCGCCGGGTTCGGGGCCGTTGCCGGTCGATCCGGCCACCTTGCCGGCCAATCTTGCGCCACCGGAGTGCCGCGCGTGAGGGGCACATGAGTGGAGCGTCGTGACGCGGGATACCGCTGAGATGAAGCATCAAGGCGCGGTGGCAGCATTTACGGGGCCACCGCGCCTTGCGGGTCGTTTTTGCGGCAAAGGCGGGGTTTTCGTCGTAAATCCGTTGGTTCGACGGACAGCAGGGACAAAGTTTTGTATAGTGCGCCGGTTCCCGACGTTCCCAGTCCCTCATGCCTTCCCAATTCGCGCGTTACCTTTGTTTTGCGGTCCTGTGCCTGGCGTTGACGATCCCTTTCGCCGTCGTCAACCACACGTATCCGATCCCGACTTTCTACGCCGAATACAGTGCGCTCGCGCTCTACCTGGCGCTCGGCGCGACCGTGGCGCTGCTGGTGCGCGTGGCGGAGCCGAAGGTGTCGTTCGCCTCGCCGGTCGTCGCGTTGATGCCGCTTGCCTTCGGCGTGCTGCTGGTCGCCCAGACCGTGTTGCTGCCGATCGCGCAGCCCTCCATGAACTGGCTGGGCGGCGCCTATCTGCTGGCGTCGTTCGTCGCCGTGCATACGGGCTTCGGGCTCGTGCGCGCGGGGCTTGGAGAGAAGGCGCTGCGCGTCGGCGCGGCGGCGCTGATGCTCGGCGGGCTGTTTGCGGTGTTCTGTCAGGTCGTGCAGCTGTTTCATCTCGAGGTGAAGTTCACGCCCTTCGTGGTGGCCTACAACGTCATGACCGAGCGGCGTCCGTTCGGCAACATGGCGCAGGCGAATCACCTGGCCACGGTCATTGCGTTCGCCATGGCGGGCGCGCTGTTCTTCGTGCAGACGCGTCGGCTGCCGCTCGTGGTGTGGGTCGCGGTGTCGGTGGTGTATTCGCTTGGACTGGCCTTGACCGTGTCGCGCGGGCCGTGGCTGCAGACGGCGGTGATCGTCGTCGGCGGCTTGTGGATGGCGTTCGTGCAGGGAAGGCCGCGCTCGTCGGACGGCTTCGACGGGCCGGGCAAGCGCGACCTGCGCGCGTGGCTCGTGCCGCTGCTGCTCGCCGTCGTGTTCTTCGCGGTCAATGCGGCGGTGCGCTGGGCCAATACCCGTTACGACTTTGGTCTCGCGCAGTCGGCGGCGGAACGCATGCAGGACGCCAACCAGATCGCGCCGCGTCTTGCGCTGTGGAAGTACGGCTGGACGATGTTCAGGACGCATCCGCTGCTGGGCGTCGGCTGGGGTGAATTTCCGCGCTATCAGTTTGAGATTGTCCGCGAGCTCGGTGGTGTCGAGATTGCCAACAATGCGCACGACATCTTCATCGACCTGCTCGCGAAGACCGGTGTGCTCGGCGTGGCGATCCTCGTGGCGGGCGTCGTGTTCTGGCTGATTCGCGTGCTGCGGGCGCCGCATACGCCGGCGCGTATCTTCGGGCTGTCGCTGCTCGGCGTGCTGATGATGCATGCGCTCGTCGAATATCCGCAGCAGTACATGTTCTTCCTGATGCCGGCGATGCTCGTCATCGGCCTGCTGGACACGCGGCCGCTACGGCTCGTCGCGCGGCCGGTGTCGTACGGCGTCTATGTCGTGCTGGTGCTGGGCGGACTGGCCGCGCTGTATCCGACGCTGCGTGACTACAACCGCGCCGAGGTGCTGTATTACGGGTCGCGGCCGGCGGAGCAATATCGTGACGCGCCGTCGTTCCTGTTCACGGCGTGGGGCGAGTACGGGGCGGCGACGCTCTTGCCCATCAACGCGCAGAACGTGCAGGCGAAGCTTGCGGCGCACCGGAAGGCCATCGCGCTGTTGCCGGGCGAGACGGTGCTGCGCCGCTATGCGGTGCTTCAGGCGCTCGCCGGACAGAAGACCGAGGCGCTCGATACGATGGCCCGTCTCAAGATCTTCGCGACCGAGTTGCACGACTGGCCGAAGCAACTGGCGGCGGTGTATGGATTGATCGATGAGGCGGGCACGCCGCTCACCGCGTTCAAGGCCGATCTGGTCAGGCTGTATGGGATGCCGAAGGACGAGCCGGCTGCGGCGGATGGGGATGATGAAGACAGTGATTGAGCATCGCGGCTGAGGCGATGCTCGGAAGGGCAGGTGTGCGGGCTGTCGCGGTGAGCGTGCGGCTTCACGCCGCCACCCAATCCCCCGACTTCCCCCCATGCTTCTCCATGACCCGAACGTTGTTGATGGTCATGCCGCGATCGACCGCCTTGCACATGTCATAAATCGTCAGCAATCCGACCTGCACGGCGGTCAACGCTTCCATCTCGACCCCAGTGCGCCCGACCGTCTCCACGCGTACTTCGCAATGCACGCCGGGCAGCGTCTCATCGATGGCAAAATCCACCGCAACCCGCGTGAGCGCGAGCGGATGGCATAGCGGAATCAGATCGGCGGTGCGCTTCGCGCCCTGGATCGCGGCGATGCGCGCGACGCCCAGAACATCGCCTTTCTTCGCGCGGCCTTCGCGAATCAGCGCGAGCGTGGCATCGAGCATCACGATCGAACCGCGCGCAACCGCGACCCGGCGCGTCTCGTCCTTCGCGCCGACATCGACCATGTGCGCCTCGCCGGCGGCATCGAAATGGGTGAGTCCGGACATGGCGTCTCCTTCGAAATGGGCGCCTATCATAACAGCGTGAAGAGGCGCGGTTCCCGGCCCGCGGACCCCGTTTCCATCAAGACTCATGCAGCAAGCAGGCAGCAAATCCGGCCGCCGCGCGCCCTACACTTGATACGATAAGCCCGTTCCCTTTTTCCAGCCGGTTGCCGGTCCCGCATCGCCTTCGCGTCTCATGCCTTCGACACGTCCGAGCCGCGTGCTCGTCTTCCTGCTGTGCGTAGCCCTCGCCGCGCCGCCCGCCGTGCTGGCGCAATCGGCCGCGCCCGTCGGGAGCGCGAACACCGCCAACACCGCGAACACGATCGGCGGCACCGGGACGCTGGCCGCGTCGCAGCTCCGCTCGGCGCAGGAAGGCAGCAACCCCGGCGACCTGCCCGGCAACGTCGCGGAAGGCGTCTTCGGCGTCTATGGCGGCGCGGAAAGCCGCTTCGCCAACCGGCCGGGCACGATGTCCGGCCTGCGCGCGCCGCTCTCGTCGGTGCAGCTGCCCGATCTCGGCGACGGCTCCGGCGGCTCGCTGACGCCGCAAGCCGAACGCCGCGTCGGCGAACGGGCGATGCGCGAAGTGCGCGCCGACCCCGACTATCTCGACGACTGGCTGATCCGCGACTACCTCGATTCCGTCTCCTCCAAGCTGTCCGCGGCGGCCGCGACGCAGTTTCTCGGCGGCTATCGGCCCGACTTCGACCTGTTCGCCGTACGCGACGCCCAGATCAACGCGTTTTCGATGCCAGGCGGTTTCATCGGCGTGAATACGGGGCTGATCGCGGCGACCCAGACCGAATCGGAGCTGGCGTCGGTCATCGGTCATGAAATGGGACACGTGCTCCAGCGGCACATCGCGCGCATGCTCGGCGCACAGGAAAAGAACAGCTACACCGCGCTCGCCGGCATGCTGGCCGGACTGCTCGCGGGCCTGCTCGCGCACAGCGGCGATCTCGGCATGGGGCTCGCGATGGGCGGCCAGGCGCTGGCAGTCGACAACCAGTTGCGCTTCTCGCGCGCGGCCGAACACGAGGCCGATCGCGTCGGCTTCCAGATGCTGGCGGCGGCCGGCTACGATCCCTATGCGATGGCCGCGTTCTTCGAACGCCTCGACCGCTCGACGATGGCCGACAACGGCGTGCCGCCCTATGTGCACACGCACCCGCTGACCACCGAGCGTATCGCCGACATGGAAGGCCGCGCGCGGCGCGTGCCGTACCGGCAGCCGCGCCAGTCGGCCGAGTATGCGTTCGTGCGCGCCCGCGCCCGGGTGCTGCAAGTGAATTTCGCGAGCGACTATCGCGAGGTGGCGAGCCGCCTGAAGGCCGAAATCGACGATCAGACCGCGCTCAATCCCGCCGCGAACTGGTATGGCATTGCGCTGGCGCAAACCCTGACCGGCGATTACGCCGCCGCCGACGAAGCGCTCGCCCGCGCGCGCAAGCTCTTCGAGGGAGAGGAAGCGAGCAGCGCGGCGGCGTCGGCGCAGGTTCGGCAGGAGAACGCGAAGGGGACGGGCACGGCGGCATCGGGCGTCAGGCCCGCGACGCCGCCACCGCGTACCGCAACCGCCGCCGATGCGAGCTCATCGCTACGCAATGCGGACTCGCTGACGACCGCGACACCGCTCGACCGCACGCACGCGTCGCTTGACCTCGGCCGCGTTCCTGCCCAACCGAAAGCCGCGTCGGTGCCTCAGGCGCGCTCCGTCGGCGATATCGCGCTGGCGCCGGTGCGCATCGAAGGCGGTCCCGCGCCCGTGGCGAAAACGCCGGCTGCTCCAGCGGCCGTTCGCAGTTCGCCCAGCCTCGACGTGCTCGACGCCGACATCGCCCGGCGCGCCGGCCGGCTGGACGATGCCATCCGGCTGGCGGCGAACGCCAGGAAACGCTGGCCCGAATCTCACGCCGCGCTCGATGTGCAGTTGCAGTCGCTGCTGGCCGCGCACCGCTATGGCGAAGCGCAGACGCTCGCGCGCCAGGAAACCCGCGCGGAGCCGACGCGCCCCGACTGGTGGCTCTATCTCGCCCAGGCGAGCAAGGGGCTCGACGACCCGCTGCAACAGCATCAGGCCATGGCGGAAAAGCTCGCGCTGGACGGCGCGTGGCCGTCCGCGATTCGTCAGCTGAAGGAGGCGCGCGACGTGAAGAACGCAAGCTTCTACGATCTGTCCGCGATCTCGGCGCGCCTGCACGACTTCGAGGCGCGCTACAAGGAAGAGCGCGAACAGGAGAAGAACGGCTAGTCAGCCCGCCGCCGCGGCCCGCGCCGCCGGACTCGCCACGAAACCGAAGCGTTCCGCGACCTGGGCGCGCGCGATCGGGCTGACGGCGAGATCAGCGCCCTCGCGCCAGTGGAACACGCCGCTCGCGCCGGCTTCATCGAGTGAAGCATGGTTCGCGAAGAGTTCGAGATCATGGTCGTGCAGCGCCGCGATGCGCGAGGGCGTGGCGTCGTCCGAGAACAGGATGTTGCCTTCATCGTCGAGCCACGCGCGCGCCGGTTCGAAGTCGGCGCCGGCCTGATCGGTCAGGCGCAGGCGCCCGTCCACGTCCAGCAGTCGCACGATCCACGGCGTATAGCCCAGCTCGACATACACCCGCTGCGGCCCGTTCTGGAAGAACCACTGGCCGTCGGCATCGCATTCGTAGTTGCGGTTGATGAAGCCGAGCAGCGCGTCGTGGCGGATCGGCGTGCCGGGTTCTCCGGCAGCTTGCGCCGCGTCATCGCGCATGCGCCACTGGCCGCGCCGGTCCAGCATCAGCCAGCCCGTGCAATGCGGGACGTTGGGCCATTTGGCGAGCGCCTGCCTGACGATGTCATCCATGATCGGTCACGAAACGAATTGCTCCAGATAGCCGAACACGCGCAGCGACAGCCAGTCGATGCGGCCCGGAAACGGCCCGGTCATGAAGCCGACGTGTCCGCCATGATTCGGCTGATCGAGCGTGACGCGCGCCGACACTTCCGCCTGCGACGGCAACGCGAATTCCGGCAGGAACGGGTCGTTGCGCGCGTTCAGCAGCAACGCGGGCACGTCCACATGCTTCAGATGGGCGCGGACGGTCGCCGTCGACCAGTAGTGGTTGGTGTCGCGGAAGCCGTGCACCGGCGCCGTGACCACGTTGTCGAACTCGTACAGCGTGCGGGCAGCGAGCACGGCCTCGCGGTCGTACAGCCCGGGATACTGGCCGAGCTTCGCGAGCGCCTTCTTCTTCAGCGACTTGAGGAAGCTGCGCGTGTACACCATGCCGAAGCCGCTCGAGATCGCTTCGCCGCCCGCGTGGACATCGAGCGGCGCGGAGATGGCAGCCGCCGCACGGATGATCGACGCGTCGCTGCCGCGTTCGCACAGCCAGTGCAGCAGCACGTTGCCGCCGAGCGAGACCCCCGCCGCGACGATCGGCCCGCGATGCCGCTGCGCGAGCCGCCGCAGGATCCAGTCGGCTTCGGCGCCGTCGGCGAGATGATAAAAGCGCGGCAGCAGGTTCAACGGCCCGCTGCAACTGCGGAAATGCGGCACCACGCCGTGCCAGCCGCGCGCCTGGGCGGCCGCCATCATCGTGCGGGCGTAGTGGGAGTCGGAATTGCCTTCGAGGCCGTGGAACAGCACGAAGAGCGGGGCGGTCGCGGCGGGTTCGGAGGCCGGGTCGTGCGCGAGGAAGTCGAGGTCGATGAAATCGCCGTCCGGCGTGTCCCAGCGTTCGCGCCGGTACCGCACGGCGGGTTTGCGGCCGAACAGCGCGGGCACGATGGTTTGCGCATGGCTTGTCGGTAGCCAGCGCGGCGCGCTGTAGAGCCAGTCCGCCGCGCCCGGCGTGAGCGCCCGTGCGGCATCGCGCAGTGCCATCGCAGGCGCCTTGTCCACGAACGACGAGTCGTGTGTCAACAACGGATCGCGCTTCATGGCCCCTCCCCGACAAACGTCTTGTTCAGCGCTTCATTCTTCTTAATGCAGCGGTCCCTGACCGTGCCGCAGCCTGGCCGCGTACTGTCCCGCTGTTTCCATCGGCATGGCGCTCGCGTGGATGTGCGCGATGCGCCATTCGCCGCGCTCATGAACCATCACGTAGGTCGCGTAGACCATGCGCGGCACGCCATTCGACGCCGCCGGCTGATGCGCCTCCGCAATCGCGTACACGACCGTGCCGAGGCTGTCGTACACGCGGATGTCGAGCGGCTCGATGGTCACCGGCTGCGCTTCGAACTGCTTGCCGAGACCCGCGCGGATGCTCTCCAGCCCGTGCAGGTGCGTCCCGTCCGGGCAGACGCACGTGGCGAATTCCTCGTCGAGCCACAACGACATGACCGCGTCGATGCTGTTGTCCGCGACGGCCTGATAGTAAGCATTGAGAGTATCGGCGGCGGCTTCGAAGAGGCGGGCGAAACGTGGCATGGCTCGTGGGTCTCTGGCATTCGATGCGGGCGCCGTCCGTGTTGCCGTGCTGCCGCGGGTAGCGGCAGGGCGGCGCGCTGCATCGGTCATTGGTCAAAGCATGCCCCCGTTCGGAGACATTCGCGTGTCCGCGCCCGCACACACACGGCGGCTAACCGCCTGAACCCGCCGTTATGGAGGAATTTCAGCGATGCGCGAGCAGCATGCCGCGCAAGTCGCCGAAAACCTGTTCGGCGGTGAGTTCGCGAAGGCAGTTCAGATGGCCGAGCGGACACTCGCGGGCAAAGCACGGACTGCATTCAAGATGCAGCCATTGTACCTTTGCGAGATCGGACAAGGGCGGCGTATGGCGCGGGTCGGTCGAGCCGTAGACCGCGACCAGCGGCCGTCGCGATGCCGCCGCGACGTGCATCAGCCCGGAATCGTTGGTGACGACCGCGCTTGCCCGCGAAATCAGTGCGCAGGCCTCGCCGAGCGAGGTCTGGCCGCACAGGTTGCGCACGTTGGGCGCGCGGTCCGCGATGGCCTGCGCGATCGGCGCGTCCTTCTTCGAGCCCAGCGCGACGATGCGGGCATACGGGAACGACTGCGCGATGAACTGCGCGAGCGAGGCAAAGTGCTCGGGCGGCCAGCGCTTGGCCGGGCCGTACTCGGCGCCCGGGCAGAACACGACGAGCGGCGTGCGCGTATCGAGATTGAAGCGCGCCGAGACGCGCGCGGCCTCGTTCGGATCGGCTTCGAGGCGCGGCACCGGCAGCGTCTGCGCGTCGGGGCGGGCGGCGGCCTCGGGCTGTGCGAAGCGGTCGACGAACGGCAGCTTCGCGCCGGGCGCGTAGGCGAGCGCGGCGTAATGCGCGGTCATCGGCGGCCGCTCGGTCTTCGGCGGATTCGCGTGGCGCACGTTCAGCAAGCCGTAGCGGCTCTCGCCCTTGTAGCCGATGCGCAGGTTGATGCCCGCCATCCACGGAATCAGCGCGGACTTCACGGAGTTGGGCAGCACGTAGGCGGCGTCATAGCCGACGTCGCGCAGGTCGCTCGCCAGCTGCCAGCGGCGCAGCAGCTGCAGCTTGCCGTGCGCGAGGTCAGTGGCGTAGACGTCGCGGATCTCGGGCATGCGCTCGAGCACGGGCGCGACCCACGTCGGCGCGACGGCATCGATCGCGATGCGTGGATGCAGCTTTCGCAGGAGCGTGAAAAGCGGCTGCGCCATCAATGCGTCACCGATCCAGTTCGGTGCTATAACCAGCGCGCGGCGCATCTGTCTTTATCCGATCTCAAAAAAGAAACGCGGCCCGTCGTCTTGGGGCGGGTCGTCGGGTGTCGTGGATTGCGTGGGAGCGCGGGCATGTGTCCGCGCGGAGGCTGTCGAAGGCGTCAGTGGCCGCCCTTGATCACTTCGCCGTCTTTCAGCTTGTAGCGCGTGCCGCAGTAGGGGCAGCGTGCTTCGCCGTGCGTCACGTCGATGAACACGCGCGGATGCGTGCTCCAGCGCTGCATCTTCGGGTTCGGGCAGAAAGCGGGCAGGTCCTTGGCGGTCAGTTCCACCAGCGGCATTTCCTTCAGGTCGCTCATTGCTATCTCGTGTCAGGTGTCGTGCGTTGCGTTTGCGTGCGTTTGCGGGCCGGAGCCGGAAGTACACGGCGGACGCGCGCCCGCCGTTTCGGTGCAGGCCTCGCTCAGACCTTCGAGAGCCAGCTCGCGTACTTCTCGTTCTTGCCGCCGACCACGTCGAAGAAGGCGCTTTGCAGCTTCTCGGTGATCGGGCCGCGCTTGCCGGCGCCGATGGTGCGGTTGTCCAGTTCGCGGATGGGCGTCACTTCGGCGGCCGTGCCGGTGAAGAAGGCTTCGTCGCAGGTGTAGACCTCGTCGCGCGTGATGCGCTTCTCGATCACCGGAATGCCGAAGTCGCGCGCCAGCGTGATGACCGTGTCGCGCGTGATGCCGTCCAGGCACGAGGCCAGGTCGGGCGTATAGATCTTGCCGTTGTTCACGAGGAAGAAGTTCTCGCCCGAGCCTTCGGAGACGTAGCCGTCGACGTCGAGCAGCAGCGCTTCGTCATAACCGTCCGTGACGGCTTCCTGGTTGGCGAGGATCGAGTTCACGTACCAGCCGGAGGCCTTGGCGCGCACCATCGACACGTTGACGTGATGGCGCGTGAACGACGACGTCTTCACGCGAATGCCCTTGGCCAGGCCGTCTTCGCCGAGATACGCGCCCCACGGCCACGCCGCGATGGCCACATGGATGGTGTTGCCCTTGGCCGAGACGCCTAGTTTTTCCGAACCGACCCAGATGATCGGGCGCAGGTAGCACGACTCCAGGTTGTTTTCCTTGACGACTTCGAGCTGCGCGGCTTCGAGCGTGGCCTGGTCGAACGGCACGTCCATCTGGAAGATCTTGGCCGAGTTGAGCAGGCGCTTCGTGTGTTCCTTCAGGCGGAAAATGGCGGTGCCCTGCGCTGTCTTGTACGCGCGCACGCCTTCGAATACGCCCATGCCGTAGTGCAACGTGTGGGTCAGCACGTGGATCTTGGCATCACGCCAGTCGATCAGCTTGCCATCCATCCAGATCTTGCCGTCGCGGTCGGCCATTGACATACGGTTCTCCTAGCTCTCGTTCAAGTGGGGTCGGGCAGGCCGCCCGGGGGTGTGGGACGGCGCTCGTGCGCGGGTTTGCGTGCGGTTCCTGTGACGCAGAGTTGGACATGCCTGCGGGAGGAACGCGCGCCCGAGGCGCAAAGGCGGCGAAAGAGCGTCATTTTAGCGTCTTTTCGCAACGAAACCGATCTGGGCGCGTCTTTCACGACGCTATAATTTGCCTTTCGCCGCGGCTTGCCCGCCTCGTCGATCGCCGCAGCCGAACCGCGCGGTCGAAAACCTCCGGCGGCTTGTCCGGGCCCGCGCCTGCAACCCGAGCCTCGGGATTTGAGGCCCGCCGTCCGGCTTTTCCTCCAGGCCTTGCCCCGATCCATGTTCGACCGGCTGTCCGACACCAATCGCCGCGCCTTCTTCGAGGGCATGCGCACGTTCTCTCCCGCCGTCCTGGCGACGCTCTCCTGGGGCCTCGTGACCGGCATCGCGATGACCAAGTCCGTCCTGACGGTGCCCCAGGCGCTCGGCATGACCGTGATGGTGTACGCGGGCTCCTCGCAACTGGCCGTGCTGCCGCTTTTCGCCGCGAAGCTGCCGCTCTGGACCATTCTGCTGACCGCCGGGATGGTCAATCTGCGCTTCGTGATCTTCAGCGCCGGGCTCGCACCGCATTTCGCCTATCTGCCGCTGAAGCGCCGCCTGATGCTCGGCTACTTCAACGGTGACATCGTCTACCTGATGTTCTCGAAGCGAAACTTCGCGACCGGCTGGCAGCCCGGCAAGGAAGCGTTCTTCTGGGGGCTGGTCGCGTGCAGCTGGGGTTCCTGGCAGATTTCCTCGGTGCTCGGCATCCTGCTGGCGAGCCTGATTCCCGACAACTGGGGCCTGGAACTGGCCGGCACGCTGGCGCTGCTGCCGCTGATCGTCTCGGCGATCGCCACGCGCTCGACTTTCGCGGCAGTGGCCGTGGCGAGCGTGGTGGCGCTGCTGTCGTTCGACCTGCCGTACCGTCTGGGCCTGCCGCTGGCGGTGTTCGCCGCGCTGATCGCCGGGACGCTGGCGGACCTGATCGCCGACCGCGCGCGCCCGAAAGCGCCGGAGACCCCGACCGCCCCGAAAGCCGACCCCGCGAGGACCGTCCGATGAGCGCGCTGCAAATCTGGCTGGCGATCATCGCGATGTGCATCGTCACCGCGCTGACGCGCACGCTGTTCCTGATCGGCGGCGAGCGCATGGTGCTGCCGCCCGCCGTGCAGCGCGCGCTGCGCTACGCGCCGGCCGCGGCGCTCACCGGCGTGGTCGTGCCGGATCTGCTGGAAACGTCCACGGGCATTTCGCTGGCGTTGTCGAACCATGCGCTGTGGGCGTCGGTGGCCGCGCTCGCGTACTACCTGTGGCGGCGCGGCATGATGGGCACGATCGCCGTCGGCATGCTCGTGTTCACGCTGCTGCGGCTCGTCGCCTGAGGCGAACCGGCCTCGCCAAATACGGGTCATCATCGATTGCCAGCTAAAAGCATTCAGGGTGATCGGTTAAAATGTGCGTCTTTTCCGAGTGAGCGAGGTCGAAAGTGTGTCCGGCAGTCACCCCGCTACGGTTGTCCACCTCGTCGCGCACGCTTTGGCCGCACCGGCTGCCGTGTCCGCATGACGGCGGCCCGCGCCGGAGGCCCCTGTCCGACTCCTTCCTCCCGCCCATGGTCCGCGCCTCCGGTTTCGACGCGCGGCCCTCGCCGCCAGCCTGATCCGCGCGCGAGCCGTCCTGCCCGGCGGCCCGTGCGCGGCGACTCCACGAACCGGCCGGTTTCCCCACCGGTCTTCTCGCCCGAACCGCTTCTCTACCTACGTTGACTCCCATGACGAAAGTACTGCGTTTCACCGATCTGATCGCCGAAGGCAAAGTCTCCGGCAAGCGTGTCTTCATCCGCGCGGATCTCAACGTGCCGCAAGACGACGCCGGCAACATCACCGAAGATACGCGCGTGCGTGCGTCGGTCCCGGCGATCCGCGCGGCGCTCGACGCCGGCGCGGCCGTGATGGTCACCTCGCACCTCGGCCGTCCGACGGAAGGCCAGTTCAAGCCGGAAGATTCGCTGGCGCCGGTCGCGCAGCGCCTGTCGGAACTGCTGGGCGCGGACGTGCCGCTGGTCGCCGACTGGGTCGACGGCGTGCAGGTGCAGCCCGGCCAGGTCGTGCTGCTGGAAAACTGCCGCTGCAACAAGGGCGAGAAAAAGAACGACGACGGCCTCGCGCAAAAGATGGCGAAGCTCTGCGACATCTACGTCAACGACGCCTTCGGCACCGCGCACCGCGCCGAAGCCACCACGCACGGCATCGCGAAGTACGCGGCCGTGGCGTGCGCGGGTCCGCTGCTGGCCGCCGAACTCGACGCGCTCGGCCGCGCGCTCGGCAACCCGAAGCGCCCGCTGGTGGCGATCGTTGCCGGCTCGAAGGTCTCGACCAAGCTCACGATTCTCAAGTCGCTGGCGGAGAAGGTGGATCAGCTGATCGTCGGCGGCGGCATCGCCAACACGTTCATGGTCGCGTCCGGCCTCAACATCGGCAAGTCGCTCGCGGAGAAGGATCTCGTCGGCGAGGCGAAGGACATCATCGAGCAGGCGCGCACGCGCGGCGCCTCGGTGCCGATTCCGAGCGACGTCGTCACCGCGAAGGAATTCGCGCCCACCGCGAAGGCCGAAACCAAGCCGGTCGCCGCCGTCACCGACGACGACATGATTCTCGACATCGGCCCGGACACGGCCAAGGCGCTCGCGGCCCAGCTGGAAACGGCGGGCACGATCGTCTGGAACGGCCCGGTCGGCGTGTTCGAGTTCGACCAGTTCGGCAACGGCACGAAGACGCTCGCGCAGGCCATCGCCAGTTCGTCGGCGTTCTCGATCGCGGGCGGCGGCGACACGCTCGCGGCCATCGCGAAGTACGACATCGCCGACAAGGTGAGCTACATCTCGACAGGCGGCGGCGCCTTCCTCGAATTCCTGGAAGGCAAGACGCTGCCGGCGGTCGAAGTGCTCGAATCGCGCGCCGGAGCCTGAGGCGTTGGCGGCCCGCAATAGTCCGGCGAAGGCAGCAAGGAAGGGCGCGCAGGAAGCCGGCGGCGCGCAGGCAGAGGTACAGGAAGCGGGCGGCGCCATCGACGCCGCCGCGGAGGCCGCCCAGGTCATCGCCGATGCGGCGCGGCCGGAGCAGGCCGAACCGGGCGCGGAGGGCGTCATTCCCGCGACGCCGCCGGTCATCATCGGCGGCATGCCCGCTCACGCATTGAAGGACATCGACAAAGCGACGCCGGCACGAACCGGCGCGCGTGCGCAACCGGTGAGCAACACCTCATCGCAAGCGCAACGTGCTCGCAGCCTCAACACAGGCGTTCCTACAGAGACGAGGAAAGACATGCATCGCGCCACCAAGATTGTTGCCACCATCGGTCCGGCTTCGACAAGTCCGGACATCCTCCTGCAAATGCTGCAGGCCGGCCTCGACGTCGTTCGTTTCAACTTCTCGCACGGCACCGCCGACGACCATCGTCAGCGCGCCGAGATCGTGCGCGAAGCGGCGCGCCAGGTTGGCCGCGAAGTCGCGATCATGGCGGACCTGCAGGGCCCGAAGATCCGCGTCGGCAAGTTCGAGAACGGCAAGACCATGCTCGTCGCGGGCGAGCCGTTCATCCTCGACGCCAATTGCCCGCTCGGCAGCAACGAGCGCGTGGGCCTCGACTACAAGGACCTGCCGCGCGACCTGCGCGCCGGCGACACGCTGCTGCTCAACGACGGCCTGATCGTGCTCGACGTGACGCGCGTGATCGGCGAGGAAGTGCACACGGTCGTGAAAGTGGGCGGCGAGCTGTCCAACAACAAGGGCATCAACCGCCAGGGCGGCGGCCTCACGGCGCCCGCGCTGACCGAGAAGGACATGGAGGACATCAAGACGGCGATGTCGCTCGGCGCGGACTTCGTCGCGGTGTCGTTCCCGAAGAACGCGACCGACATGGAAATGGCTCGCCAGCTCGCGAACATCGCGGGCGCGCCCTACGGCATCAAGCCGAAGATGATCGCGAAGATCGAGCGTGCCGAGGCCATTCCGGCGCTGCAGGGCATTCTCGACGCGTCCGACGGCATCATGGTCGCGCGCGGCGATCTGGCGGTGGAAGTCGGCAACGCGGCCGTGCCGGCGCTGCAGAAGCGCATGATCCGCATGGCGCGCGAGTCGAACAAGCTCGTGATCACCGCCACGCAGATGATGGAGTCGATGATCCACGCGCCGGTGCCGACACGCGCCGAAGTGTCCGACGTGGCGAACGCCGTGCTCGACGGCACCGACGCCGTGATGCTGTCCGCCGAAACCGCGGCGGGCAAGTATCCGGTGACGACCATCGAGACGATGGCGGCCGTGTGTATCGAGGCGGAAAAGTCGGAGGAGTCACAGCTGGACCGCGATTTCCTGGACCGCACGTTCACGCGCATCGACCAGTCCATTGCGATGGGCGCGCTGTTCACCGCGTTCCACCTGGGCGCGAAGGCGGTCGTGGCGCTGACCGAATCGGGCTCCACGGCGCTGTGGATGTCGCGTCACTGGACCCACGTGCCGATCTTCGCGCTGACGCCGCGCGTGTCCAGCGAACGCACGATGGCGCTGTACCGCAACGTGACCTCGCTGCATGTCGACACCAACATGGACCGCGACGCCGCGCTCAATCAGGCGCTGGAAGTGGTGGTGTCGAAGGGCTATGCGGCGCGCGGCGACATGGTCGTGCTGACGGTCGGCGAGCCGATGGGCGCGGCGGGCGGCACCAACACGCTGAAGATCGTGCGCGTGGGCGATCACATCTAGGCAGCATGCGCAGGAAATAAACGCGCAGAACAGACGGAGGCTCATGCCTCCGTCTGTCGTTCAAAAAACCGAAAACGCCCCAGAGCGGAATCGTGCGCACAGAATTCGTTTCACCTTTGGAGTCTCACCACAATGCCTCTCGTATCAATGCGTCAACTGCTGGATCACGCAGCCGAAAACGGCTACGGACTCCCGGCGTTCAACGTCAACAATCTGGAGCAGGTCCAGGCCATCATGGCCGCCGCCAGCGAAGTGAACGCGCCCGTCATCATGCAGGCGTCGGCCGGCGCGCGGAAGTATGCGGGCGAAGCCTTCCTGCGCCATCTGATCGAAGCGGCCGTCGAGTCGTATCCGCAGATTCCGGTCGTGATGCACCAGGATCACGGCCAGTCGCCGGCGGTGTGCATGGCCGCGATCCGCTCCGGCTTCACCAGCGTCATGATGGACGGCTCGCTCGAAGCCGACGGCAAGAGCGTCGCGTCCTACGAGTACAACGTCGCGGTGTCGAAGCAGGTCGTGGACTTCTCGCACGCGATCGGCGTCACCGTCGAAGCCGAGCTGGGCGTGCTGGGCTCGCTCGAGACCATGAAGGGCGACAAGGAAGACGGCCACGGCGCCGAAGGCACGATGACGCGCGAACAGCTGCTCACCGACGTCGAGCAGGCCGCCGACTTCGTCAGGCAGACCCAGTGCGATGCGCTGGCGATCGCCATCGGCACGTCGCACGGCGCGTACAAGTTCTCCAAGAAGCCGACGGGCGATATCCTCGCCATCGACCGCATCAAGGAAATCCATCAGCGCATCCCGAACACGCACCTGGTGATGCACGGATCGTCGTCGGTGCCGCAGGAACTGCTCGCGCAGATCCGCGAATTCGGCGGCGACATGAAGGAAACCTATGGCGTGCCGGTCGAGGAAATCCAGGAAGGCATCAAGCACGGCGTGCGCAAGGTGAACATCGACACCGACCTGCGTCTCGCGATCACCGGCGCGATCCGCCGCTTCCTGATCGAAAATCCGTCGAAGTTCGACCCGCGCGACTACCTGAAGCCGGCCCGCGAGGCGACCAGGGAAATCGTCCGCCAGCGCTACATGCAGTTCGGCTGCGAAGGCATGGCGGGCAGGATCAAGCCGGTGCCGCTCGAGAAGATCGCCGAGAAGTACAAGTCCGGCGAGCTCGCGCAGATCGTCAAATGACGGCGAATTGAGCGCCCGCTGAGCGTCGCGGTCTTTGTAAAGTAAAATCAACGGGTTCCGGCGACGGGACCCGTTCGCTTTGCCCCGCCGTCCCGGCTTCCGGCCCGCCAGGGTCCGGGGCGGCAGCCCACCTTTCCAGCACTCTTCGGTACACGACGATGTCCACGCTATACGAATCCACGATCAAATCGCTGCCGCTGCTCGGCCGCGGCAAGGTCCGCGACAACTACGCCGTCGGTCAGGACAAGCTCCTGATCGTCACGACCGACCGCCTTTCCGCATTCGACGTCGTGATGGGCGAGCCGATCCCGAACAAGGGCCGCGTGCTGAACACGATGGCCGATTTCTGGTTCGACAAGCTCGGCCACATCGTGCCGAACCACAACACGGGCATCGACCCCGCGACGGTCGTGACGGCGGACGAAGCCGCCCAGCTCGAAGGCCGCGCGGTCGTGGTGAAGCGCCTGGAGCCGATTCTCGTCGAGGCGGTGGTGCGCGGCTATCTCGCCGGCAGCGGCTGGAAGGACTATCAGGCGACGGGCGCGGTGTGCGGCGTCGAACTGCCGCCGGGCCTGCAGAACGCGCAGAAGCTGCCCGAGCCCATCTTTACGCCGGCAGCCAAGGCCGAAATGGGCCATCACGACGAAAACATCACCTACGACGAGATGGAACGGCGCATCGGCACGGAACTGTCGGCGACCATCCGGCGCATTTCCATCCAGCTGTACCAGGAAGCGGCGGAATACGCGGCGACGCGCGGCATCATCATTGCGGACACCAAGTTCGAGTTCGGCCTCGACAACAAGGGCGAACTGTTCCTGATGGACGAAGTGCTGACCGCCGATTCGTCGCGCTTCTGGCCCGCCGACGGCTATCAGGTCGGCACCAATCCGCCGTCCTTCGACAAGCAGTTCGTGCGCGACTGGCTCGAAACCCAGCCGTGGAAGAAGGAACCGCCCGCGCCGAAGCTGCCGGACGACGTGATCGCGAAGACCTCCGAGAAGTATCAGGAAGCGTTGCAGCGCCTGACCGGCCAGACGCTCTCCTGAGGTCGGCGGGAACAGGTCGAGTTTGACTGGCGCCGCTTGCCGGACTGTCTCAGGCGGCGGCGCATGCATTTCAAGGGAAACGGAATGAGCGAAGTACAGACCGGCGCGCATGTGCATGACGCGCCGCTCGTCGGTGTGTTGATGGGTTCCAGTTCCGACTGGGACGTGATGAAGCACGCCGTGGCAATCCTGCAGGAATTCGGCGTGCCCTACGAGGCGAAGGTGGTGTCCGCGCACCGCATGCCGGACGAGATGTTCGTCTACGCGGAGCAGGCGCGCGAGCGCGGCCTGCGCGCGATCATCGCGGGTGCGGGCGGCGCGGCGCATCTGCCGGGCATGCTGGCCGCCAAGACCACGCTGCCGGTGCTGGGCGTGCCGGTGGCGAGCAAGTATCTGAAGGGCGTGGACTCGCTGCACTCGATCGTGCAGATGCCCAAGGGCGTACCGGTCGCGACCTTCGCCATCGGCGAGGCGGGCGCGGCGAACGCGGCGCTGTTCGCGGTCTCGCTCCTGAGCGCCACCGAGGCGAAATTCGCCGATGCGCTCGCGGCGTTCCGCGTGAAGCAGAATCAGGCGGCGCGGGACATGGCGCTGCCGCCGCTGTAAGGACTGTGCGCGCGGCCTGCATGTCGAAAACGGGCCGCGCTCCCACTTATCATCCCGACGACGCTTTCCTGAACCGCTCGCCAGCCCCCCAGCCCCCACGATGAACCCACATAACTCCCCGATCTCCCCCATCCTGCCGGGCGCCTGGCTCGGCATGGTGGGCGGCGGCCAGCTCGGCCGCATGTTCTGCTTCGCCGCGCAGTCGATGGGCTATCGCGTCGCCGTCCTCGATCCGGACGCGACGAGTCCCGCCGGCGCCGTCGCGGACCGTCACATCCGCGCCGCCTACGACGACCCGAACGCGCTCACCGAGCTCGGCCGCCTGTGCGCGGCGGTCTCGACGGAATTCGAGAACGTGCCGTCCGCGAGCCTCGAATTTCTCGCGTCCCGCACCTTCGTCAGTCCGGCCGCGAGCTGCGTGGCGATCGCGCAGGATCGCGTGGCGGAAAAGCGCTTCATCGCGCAGGCGAGCGTGCCGGTGGCGCCGCACGTGGTGATCGAATCGACCGAAGCGCTCGCCGCGCTGTCCGACGAGCAACTCGTCGCCGTGCTGCCCGGCATCCTGAAGACGGCGCGTCTCGGCTACGACGGCAAGGGGCAGGTGAACGTGCGCAACGTGCAGGAAGTGCGCGAGGCGCATGCGTCGCTGGCGGGCGTGCCGTGCGTGCTGGAAAAGCGCATGCCGCTCAAGTACGAGGTGTCCGTGCTGATCGCGCGCGGCGGCGACGGCAAATCGGCCGTGTTCCCGCTCGCGCAGAACGTGCACGTCAACGGCATTCTCGCAAAGACGGTCGTGCCCGCGCCCGATGCGTCCGACGCGCTGGTCGCGCAGGCGCAGGACGCGGCGCTGACCATCGCGGCGAAGCTCGGTTATGTGGGCGTGCTGTGCGTGGAGTTCTTCGTGCTGGAAGACGGCTCGCTGATCGCCAATGAAATGGCGCCGCGTCCGCACAATTCCGGGCACTACACGGTCGATGCCTGCGCGACGAGCCAGTTCGAGCAGCAGGTCCGCGCGATGACCGGCATGCCGCTCGGCGACACGCGCCAGCATTCGCCGGCCGCGATGCTGAACCTGCTCGGCGACATCTGGTTCGACGGCGACAAGTCGCGTCCGCCGGCGTGGACCGAGGTCGCGGCGATGCCGGCGGCGCGGCTGCATCTGTACGGCAAGGAAGAGGCGCGGCGCGGGCGCAAGATGGGGCACATCAACTTCACGGCGGCGACGCTCGAGGAAGCGCGCACGGCGGCGCGCGACTGCGCGCGCATGCTGCACATTCCGCTCGACTGAGCCTCACCGAAGCAGCAGGCCATGACCCTCCATTTCCCGAGCGCCGCGCAGATCGACGAGGCGGCCGCCTTGCTCGATGCCGGCGAGCTCGTCGCGTTCCCGACCGAAACGGTCTATGGCCTCGGCGGCGACGCCGAGAATCCGGACGCCATCGCGCGCATCTATGCGGCGAAGGGCCGCCCGGCGAATCATCCGGTGATCGTGCACCTGGCGCCCGAGGCCGATCCCGGCTACTGGGTGCGCGAGCTTCCCGCCGATGCCCGCAAGCTTATCGATGCATTCTGGCCCGGCCCGTTGACGCTGATCCTCAAGCGCGCAGCACATATTCCGGCTGCGGTGAGCGGCGGACAGGATTCGGTGGGCGTGCGGTGTCCGTCGCATCCGGTGGCGCAGCAGCTGCTGTCGGCGTTTCACCGGCGGCGTCTCGGCACCGGGCGGCAGGGCGGCGTGGCGGGGCCGTCGGCGAACCGCTTCGGACACGTCAGCCCGACCACCGCGCAGCACGTGCGCGACGAGTTCGGCGGCGCGGTGCATGTGGTCGACGGCGGTGCGGCGGAGGTCGGGATCGAATCGACGATTCTGGATCTGTCGCGCGGTTTCGCGGCGTTGTTGCGCCCGGGGCACGTCAGTCCGCAACAGATCGCGGACGTGCTGGGCGTGGCGCCGCGCCTGCCCGACGGTTCGGACGCCACCGCGCCGCGCGCATCCGGCACGCTGAAGGCGCACTACGCGCCGCGCACGCCGCTCGCGCTGTTGCCGTTCGCGGCGCTCGCGCCCTTGCTCGCCGCGCAGGACCGGTCGAGCGGCAGGAAGATCGCACTGGTGGCGCGGGCGTCGAGCGCGGGCGAGTGGGCCCATGCGCCGAACGTGCACTTTGTCGCCGCGCCCGAGGATCCGCAAAGCTATGCGCGCGATCTGTACGGCCTGCTGCGCGCGCTCGACCGGGCGAACGTGGAACGTATCCTGATCGAGAAGCTGCCTGAATCGATGGAATGGATTGCGGTCAACGACCGGCTGGGCCGGGCGGCGGCGGCCTTCGAAGCGGACGCCTGACCACATCCGAAGCTTCCAAACAAAACCGCCCGGTCGAAATCGACCGGGCGGTTTGTCTTTGAGCGTGGCCTCGCGGCGGGCTTACTTCCCGAGTCCCGATGCCGCGATCGTCTGCTCGGCCTGTTGCGCGTAGAGCGCATGCAGGTGCGTGGTCGGATGCACGGTGTCGGCGTACATGTAGGTCTGGTCCGCGCCGGCCTCGGTCTGCACCTGCGGCGAGCAGAACAGCGAAGTCGCGAAGTCCTGCGGGTCAGGCTCGCCGTATTTCGCGGCGGCCGCGGCCATCGCCTGCAGGTTGCACGCGGTGCCCGTGTTCGACACCTTGAAGCCGAGTTGCTGGTAGTTCGCGGTGATCTGCGCGAGCTTCGGCGGCACGTCCAGATAGATGACCTTCGACTTGATCTGCAGCCCTTGCAGCGTCAGGTCGAGCGCGTTGTTGAAGCCCTGCGATGCCGCGGTGAGCGCGCCGCGCGTGACGGCATCGCTCAAGGCGCCCTGCGGCGTCGTGCCGATATCCGGCACGTTCGACACCAGCACGTGGGTCGCGCCGTGACTCAGGATCGACGCGACGATGCCGCCCAGCTGCTGCGCGGCCAGTCCGATCGCGGCGAAGGCGTCGGTCTGGCTGATCGCGCCGGCCTTGAGCGCCTGCAGGTTATAGAGGATGTCGTTGGCGCCGCCATTGACGATGACGAGCTGGTTCGCGTTGAAGCTGCCATGCGCGGCCAGGTAGTTCTGCACCTGTGCCGAGACCGGCACGGTCAGCGCGCCGGCGTAGCTGTTCGGGTCGGTGGCGTGGCCGATGCCCATCGCGTTCGTGACGCGCGAGCCGCCCTGCGCGTAGCCCAGGCCGGTCTGATTCACCGGCGCGACGCCGAAGCCGCCGGTCATGGCCGGGGTCAGCGTGCCGCCGTAGTATTGCGCGACGTTCTGGACCCAGACCTGGCCCGGATTTGTCGTGAAGCGTCCGCCGCCGAAATTGGCCGCCGCGACCGGCGCGTAGGTGCCGACGTCCGACAGGCTGTCGCCGAACGACACCACCTGCAGCTTGACGCCGCCCGCGGGCGTGGAGTTGTTGTCGTCACCGCCGCCGCCGCATGCGGCGAGTGCGGCAATCGCGGCGCAGGCCGTCGCGGCTTGGGTCAGGCGCGTCAGGGCGGCGCGCATCGAGCGTTGCTTCTTCATGGACCTCGTCTCCGTCTTCTGGTGTTTATAGTTCGATCGCGGCGTTCGGGCTTTCTTTCCGGCCCTTTCGCCTCGCCTCGCTACCGCGAGTTTAAGTGATGCAGCGTATCCGGCCCAGGCGGCCGAACGCCGTGCCCGACAGCGTACACGCCGCACGCATTGTTCCGGACTCGACTTCGTAGAAGAAATCTTCGGTAGCCCGTGCTTTGGCCGTGCCTGAGGACGTGCCTGAGGACGTGCCTGAGGACGTGCCTGAGGACGTGCCTGAGGACACGCCTGAGGACACGCCTGAGGACGTGCCTGACGACGTGCCTGAGGACGTACCCGCGCGCCGTATATGCGGCCGCTCTCAGTCCTCGACGCCCGCCTTGCGCGCGCCTTCGTAGACCCATTCGAGCAGCGCATCGTGCGCGGCGCGCGCGGCCTCGGCGCGCGGATCGTTGATGAAGCTCACGACCACATAGCTCTCGCCATTCTCCGCGCCGACATAGCCCGCGATGGCGCGCACGTCGCGTAGCGTGCCGGTCTTGATGTGGGCATTGCCGAGCGCGCCCGCGTTGGTGAGGCGGTTGCGCATCGTGCCGTCGACGCCTGCAATCGGCAGCGATTCGATGTACACCTGCGCCACCGGGCTTGCATTCGCGGCCAGCAGCAGGTCGGCGAGCGAGGCCGCGCTGATGTGCTCGTCGCGCGACAGACCCGAGCCGTTGTCGAGCACGAGACCGTTCATCGGCAGCGCGCTGCGGCGCAGGAACGCCTGAATGGCCTGGGAGGATTTAGCGGTAGTCGCGGGCGGCTTGAGTTGCGCCGCGCCGATCGTCAGGAACAGGTTGCGCGCCATCACGTTGTTGCTGAACTTGTTGATGTCACGCACCACATCTGACAGCACCGGACTCCGATGCGTGCCGACCAGCCGTGCATTCGACGGCGTCGGACCTTCGCGCGTCGTGCCCTGGAAGGTGCCGCCCGCCTGCTTCCACAACGCGAGGAAGCCGCCCGCGAAGAAGGTCGAGTGATCGAGCGCCGCGACGTTGACGGTGCGCGGGCCGCAGCGCAGCGGATAGTCGCCGACGAACGACGCCTGCACGAAGCCGCCCTGGACCTGCGCCACCGAAGGCGACGCCGCCTGCAACGAGCCGACGCAGGCGCCGCGCGTCACGCGCAGTTCGTTGTCGATCTGCAGTTGCGCGAGCTGCGGCAGCACGTCGATGGCCACCTGTCCGTCCGTGCCCGGCGTGAGCGTGAAGGACAGCGACTTGAACGCGTACAGCAGCGGATCCGGGCCGACGTTATAGGGCGCGGAATCCTCGTTGTCGAAGGCGGGCAGATCGCGCGTGGAGACGTCGAAGTAACGCTTGTCCAGCACCAGCGCGCCGTCGATGCCGTTAATGCCGCTCTTGCGGATCTGCTCGACGAGATCGATCAGTTCCTCGGGCACGAGCTTCGGATCGCCCGTGCCCTGGATATACAGATTGCCGTGCAGCACGCCTTGCGCATCGAGTTCGCCGTCGGCGTAGGCGGTGGTCTTCCAGCGGTAGTCGGGGCCCAGGATCGACAGGCCCGAAAAGGTCGTGACGAGCTTCATCGTGGAGGCGGGCAGCATCGGCTCGTTCGCGTTGATCGCCACGAGCGGCACCGGCGCGCCGACCCGCTGCACGACGACGCTCATCGACGACAGCGGCACATGCGCGCGCGCGAGCGCGGTCATGACCGAGGCGGGCAGCGGGCCGGCGGGCACGCTGATCTTCGCTGCGCGTCCGGCCTTTGCTGCCTGCTTCGAAGACGCGGCGCCCTTCGTGCCTTTGCCGCCCCTGGCCGCCCGTTCCGGCGCATGAGCCTGGGCTTCGGCTTTCGTGCCGCCGCGTGCATAGGCATCGGGCATCGCGCCGAGGGCCACGGCGCCGGCCATGACAGCGAGAGTGAACGGGGCAAGACGGCGGTACACGGAGCGGAAAGCGAGCGGCATGGACGAACGATCGATTCGAAGCGGGTTGGCGGGCAGCGGCTATTGTAGACAAGCTGGCTTGCGAAAATCGTACGAATGGGCTTGAGTTGCGGCGGGTTGCGGCATGCGCGCGACATGGGGCAGCGCCGGGCCGCAGCGCATGCATGACACGCTGTTAAGACCCGCTTAAGCCTGCGCCGGAGCCGCGCGGCTACAATGAACCGCGGCCGAGAGGACCGCTCCACGTAACCACCGATAGACATGTGCCATGCGAATCCTGCTTGTCGAAGATGACCGGATGATCGCCGAAGGCGTGCGCAAGGCGCTGCGCGCGGACGGCTTCGCAGTCGACTGGGTGCAGGACGGCGAGGCCGCGCTCACGGCAGTCGCGGGCGAGCCCTACGACCTGATGCTGCTCGACCTCGGCCTGCCCAGGCGCGACGGCCTCGACGTGCTGAAGACATTGCGCGCGCGCGGCAACGGCTTGCCGGTGCTGGTCGTGACGGCGCGCGACGCCATCGCGGACCGCGTCAAGGGGCTCGACGCCGGTGCGGACGACTACCTCGTCAAGCCGTTCGATCTCGACGAACTCGGCGCCCGCATGCGCGCGCTGATCCGGCGTCACGCGGGCCGCGGCGAGTCGCTCGTGCGGCACGGCGAGCTGGCGCTCGATCCCGTCGGGCACCAGGTGACGCTCGCGGGCAATCCGGTGGCGCTGTCGGCGCGCGAGTTCGCGCTGCTCGAAGCCTTGATGGCGCGTCCCGGCGCGGTGCTCTCCAAGAGCCAGCTCGAGGAAAAGATCTACGGCTGGGGCGAGGAGATCGGCAGCAATACGGTCGAGGTGTACATTCACTCGCTGCGCAAGAAGCTCGGCGCCGATCTGATCCGCAACGTGCGCGGCCTGGGCTACATGGTCGCGAAGGACGCCTGATGCGGTCGATCCGCCGCACGCTGCTCATCTGGCTGCTCGCGCTGGTGATTTTCGGCGTCGGTTTCGCGGGCTGGCTGATCTACCGGCAGGCGCTCGCCGAAGCCAACGAACTCTTCGATTACCAGCTGCAGCAGATCGCGGCGGCGTTGCCGTCGGAGCCGTTTTCGTCGGTGCTCAGTTCACGCAGCGAAAGCGACGAAGGCGTCGTGATCCAGATCTGGAATCGCAATGGCGTGCTGATGTACTACTCGCATCCGCGCGTCCCGCTCGCGCCGCATGCGGAACTCGGCTTCTCCACCGAAACCACGCCGCGCGGCGAATGGCGCGTGTATAGCGCGATCGTCGGTGACAACGTGGTGCAGCTCGCGCAGCCGCTGTCGATCCGCAACCGCGTCGCGGCCGGCGTCGCCTGGCGCACGCTGTGGCCGCTGGTGCTGCTGTTGCCGCTGCTGGGCGTCGCGATCTGGGTCATCGTCGGACGCGGGCTCGCGCCGCTGCGACGCGTGACGCATGCGCTCGACACGCGTCATCCCGAGGCGCTCGATCCGCTCTCCGACCGGCGTCTGCCGCAGGAAGTGCGGCCGGTCGTGCGTGCGCTCAATGCGCTGCTGTCGCGGCTGTCGGCGGCGCTGGACACCCAGAAAGCCTTCGTCGCCGACGCCGCGCACGAGTTGCGCACGCCGCTTGCCGCGGTGCAGATCCAGGCGCAGCTGGTCGGGCGTGCCCAGGACGATGACGCGCGGCGCGAGGCGCTCGCGGACCTCAACGAAGGCATCGCGCGCGCGACGCGGCTTGCCGAGCAGCTGCTCGCGCTGGCGCGGTCGGAGCCGGATGGCCAGGGTGCGGGCGTGACGGTCGACCTGTGCGCGCTGCTGGAAGGCTGCGTGCGCGGTTATGTGCTGGTGGCGCAGGAGCGCGGCGTCGATCTGGGCATCGAGGCGAGCGAGCCGGCGAGCGTCGAGGGCAACCCGGACGCGCTGCGCGTGATGTTCAACAATCTCATCGACAACGCGACCAAATACACGCCGCGCGGCGGCCGCGTGGATGTCTGCCTGAAGGTGCGGGACGGGCGGCCGCTGGTCGAGATTTCGGATACGGGACCGGGCATCCCTCAAGAAGAACGAGAAAGGGTGTTCGACCGCTTTTATCGCGTCGGCGAAGGCGCGGACCGGGCGCGTACCGATGTGGCCGGCAGCGGGCTGGGCCTGGCGATCGTGCGCAGGATCGCCGCTCAGCATGGCACGCGTGTGGAACTCGGGGAATCGCAGGCCGGCGGGTTGAAGGTATCGATCCGGTTCTGAGCATTGGATTGACCGGGTCTGCCGGACAGCGGTTCTTGCTGCTGACCAGCAGTTGGCGTGTTTTATCTTCTGACCGTCAGCGCTTGAATGGTTTCTTTTGGCAGCATTCATGAATGCTGCCTCCATCAGAGAAAGACGAATTTCATATCTCACCGGCGATTTTGAGACTTTACTCATACGCCGCCGGCATCCCGATTCTTAGAATTAAAAAAGCGGCAATCGACGGATTCCTAAAGATCCATCCGAGATCCACCGGAATTCCTGACACCACTCCCGTCTGTTCCAGAGAAGGTCGTCCGACGAGTGATCGGCGTGGGCGAGCGCGCGCTCGTCTGACTGCCCGGCTTCATTTCGAATCTTCCCTCTGTTTCGACATTGAGCGTGTCGCCGATTCATGCCGTCGAGGCGCCCCGGAGAGGCCGGGGTGTTCATAACAAAAAGATTCCTGGGAAAAGAAATGAATTCGAAGTTTGGAGCGTTGTGGGACGGCACCTTCCGGCGTGCCGTGCAGGCATGTGTCGAGGCGCGTGGCGAGGGCAGGCCAGGGCGCATCAGGCGGGTCACGTGTGGAGCGGGAGCGGTCACGTTCTTGCTGTCGGGAAGCGCATGGGCGGATATGTGTGCAAATAGTGGATCGGCCAACTTCAATTACACGTCAGGGAACGTCCTGTCGAACTGCGGATTATGGGGGAGCGGGGACATCATCGGCGACCTGCCTGCCGTCGGCATCTGGAACGCGATGGGCAGCGGCACCACGCAAATCGTTGCTTCGACGACGCAGAAAAAGCTGGCGTTCTCGCCAGGTACGTATATCGCCACGATGACTGACAGCGTGAACGGCGGCGTTTTGCTGTCGGGCATTGCGGCGGGCTTGAGCGGACGGGACGCCATCAACGTCGGTCAATTCAGTCCGATGGTGGCCGCGCTCGGAGGCGGCGCTTCACTCAATGCAACGACGGGTGCTGTCACCGGGCCTTCCTATACGCTCGCCAGCACTAACCTGATTGCCGGCACGAGCGGCGCGGCGGGCGACATCGGCACGGGATTCTCCAAGGTCGATGCGGCGCTGGGCGCGCTCAACACGTCCGTGGCGAACAACACGACTTCCGTCGCCAATATCACCAATCAGCTCAACAACGGGGGCGTGGGACTGGTGCAGCTGGACGGGGTATTGGGCACCGTGTCGGTGGCCAAGAACTCTGTCGGCGCGACGGTCGACATTTCCGGCATCACGGGCACCCGGACGCTGGCGGGCTTGACCAACGGCCTGGTGAACGGCGCGAGCACGCAGGCCGTGAACGGCTCGCAGTTGTTCGCGCTGTCAGGGTCGGCTGCGGCGGCGCTGGGCGGCGGCGCGGCGGTGGGCATCGACGGGACGATCGCGCTGCCTACGTTTACGGTTGGCGGTCTGCCGGTCAACAATGTCGGTGACGCGCTGTCGAACATCGACGCACGCACGACCCAGAACCTGGTGGACATTGGCGACATCAGTGCGCAGATCAACATCGGTGCAATTGGGCTGGTGCGGCAGGATCCGCTGACGCGCAAGATCACCGTTGCAGGCGCCTCCGATGGTGCGACGGTTGATTTCACTGGTCTCGCGGGCGCGCGTACGCTGATGGGATTGGCCGATGGCGCGGTGAACGGCGGAAGCACGGAAGCAGTGAACGGGTCGCAGCTTTTTGCGGTTTCGAGTTCGGCGGCGGCGGCGTTGGGTGGTGGCTCGTCCGTGGATGCGAACGGGCTGGTGACGATGCCGGCTTATTCGCTTGGCGGTCAGTCCGTGCAAGGGGTTGAGGCGGCGTTCGCCAACATTGACGGGCGCACGACGCAGAACACCACGGACATCAGCACGATCAACACGCAGATCAGCGACGGCACGATCGGACTGGTGCAGCAGGACGTTGCTTCGCGCGTCATTACCGTGGCGAAAGACACTGACGGCGCGGTGGTCGATTTCACTGGATCGGCGGGTGCGCGCACGCTGACGGGGGTGGCGAACGGTGTGGTGAACGGTGGAAGCAATGAAGCCGTCAACGGCTCGCAACTCTTTGCGGCTTCGGCTTCAGCCGCAGCCGCGTTGGGCGGCGGGTCATCCGTAGACATAAACGGCCTGGTCACGATGCCGACCTACACCCTTAACGGTCAACCTGTGCAAGGGGTAGAGGCAGCATTCACCAACCTCGACGGCCGCACGATACAAAACACCGGCGACATCACGAACAACACGGCCGCGATCAACAACATCACGAATCAGATCAACAACGGCACGGTGGGCCTGGTTCAACAAGACCCGGCAACGCGCACGATCACGGTTGGCAAGGACGCGGACGGCTCGGTGGTCGATTTCAGTGGATCGGGAGGTGCGCGCACACTGATGGGCGTGGCGAACGGCTCGGTGAATGGCGGAAGCACGGAAGCCGTGAACGGGTCGCAACTCTTCGCAACTGCCAATTCGGCCGCAGCCGCGCTGGGCGGCGGCGCATCTGTAGACGCCAACGGCCTGGTCACGATGCCGACCTACACCCTCAACGGTCAATCCGTGCAAGGCGTGGAGGCGGCATTCACGAACCTCGACGGACGCACGACGCAAAACACCACGGACATCAGCACGATCAACACGCAGATCAGCAACGGAACGATCGGACTGGTGCAGCAGGACGCCGTCTCGCGCGTCATCACGGTGGCGAAAAGCACCGATGGCACCGTGGTCGATTTCACGGGTATGGGCGGGGCGCGCGCGCTGACGGGCGTGGCGAACGGTGCAGTGGACAGCGCGAGCAAGCAAGCCGTGAACGGTTCGCAACTCCACGGTCTCGCGAATTCCACGGCCGCAGCGCTGGGCGGAGGCTCCTCCGTGGACGCCAACGGCGCGGTCAGTCAGCCAACCTACACCCTCAGTGGCCAATCCGTGCAAGGCGTAGAAGCCGCATTCACCAACCTCGACGGCCGCACGTCGCAAAACACGTCGAACATTTCAAACTTGCAGGTGAACGTCGCGAACAACACCGCCGCCATCGAGAAAAACACGACCGATATCGCCGACATCACCACTCAGATCAACAGCGGCACCGTCGGTCTTGTCCAGCAGGATCCGGTTTCGCGCAAGATCACGGTGGCGCGAAACGCCAACGGCACGGTCGTCGACGTGACCGGTAGCGAAGGCACGCGCACGGTCACGGGCGTATCGGCAGGCACGCTTTCCGCCGACAGCACCGAGGCCGTGAACGGCTCCCAGTTGTGGACGACGAACCAGCAAATCGCCGACATCACGTCGCGAGTGCAAAACTTCGCGGGCGGCGGCAGCGGCACGGTGATCGCCGCGCAGACCAACGACACACCCGCTGTCGCCAGCGGCACGGATTCCACCGCAATCGGCAACGGCGCCAATGCTTCCGGCAACAATGCGGTCGCACTGGGCAGCGGTTCAGTTGCCGAACAGGACAACACCGTGTCGATCGGCGCACAGGGCAAGGAACGCCGTGTGACCAACGTGGCGCCGGGCGTGAACGGAACCGATGCCGTCAACATGAACCAGTTGGGCGCAGTGCAGAACAGCGTCAACACCGTGGCGCGTCAGGCTTTCGCCGGCGTCGCCGCCGCGATGGCCATGCCGAACCTGACGCCGAGCGCGCCAGGCAAGACCGTCGTTGCAGTGGGCGTGGGCAACTACAAGGGCTACACGGCAGTCGGGCTCGGCGGCACGTATCGTTCGGAAAACAATCGCTGGCTCGTGAACGGCGCCGCGTCGATCACACCGCACGGCGACACCGGCGTACGGGGGCAAGTGGGCTACGAGTTCTGAGCATCGTTGCATGAAACAGTCGGCTGTAATCAAACAGTAAAGCAGTTCGAAGCAAACGGTCGGCGGTGCGAAGGACGGCAGCCTTGACGGGCTGCCGTCCGAACCTTTTCTGATGCAATTCCAAGCCGGACACAACCACGCCCAGCCCCTCATGAACTTTAAGAAAGCTTTAAGCGACACCCCGTAATCTTGCTTCATCGAAATAGCGCGCTCCAGAAGAGCGCATCCCTCGTCAGGAGCACACGATGAACGCAAAGATCCTCACCCGTAGCGCCGTTGCAGCGGCGGTTGCCGTCGCCTTGTCAGCGGGCTATGTGGCCGGCCATAACAACGTGCCTGCTCCGCAGGTGATTTCGCCGGCTTCCGCGGCCATGATGCCCGCCGAAGCCGCCGCCAAGACCGGCATTCCCGACTTCTCGGGTCTCGTGGAGACTTACGGCCCGGCCGTCGTGAACATCAGCGCCAAGCATGTCGTGAAGCAGACGTCCAATCGTCGCAACATGAACCAGGTGCCGATGGATCCCGACGATCCTTTCTATCAGTTCTTCAAGCGCTTCGGCGGCGTGCCCGGCATGGGCGGGGGCGACGGCGGCCAGGGCGCCGATCGTCCGAGCGAAGGACTGGGATCCGGCTTCATCGTGTCGAGCGACGGCTACATCCTGACGAACGCGCACGTCGTCGACAACGCCAACATTGTCACCGTCAAGCTCACGGACAAGCGCGAGTATCGCGCGAAAGTCATCGGCGCGGACAAGCAGTCCGATGTCGCCGTGCTGAAGATCGACGCGAAGAATCTTCCCACCGTCAAGATCGGCGATCCAAACGGCAGCAAGGTCGGCCAGTGGGTCGTGGCAATCGGCTCGCCGTACGGGTTCGACAACACCGTGACCTCGGGCATCATCAGCGCGAAGTCGCGCGCGTTGCCCAACGAGAACTACACGCCGTTCATCCAGACCGACGTGCCGGTGAACCCGGGCAACTCGGGCGGACCGCTCTTCAATTTGCAGGGCGAAGTCATCGGCATCAACTCGATGATCTACTCGCAGACCGGCGGCTTCCAGGGCCTTTCGTTCGCGATCCCGATCAACGAAGCCATCAAGGTGAAGGACGCGCTCATCAAGACGGGTCACGTCGATCGCGGCCGGCTCGGCGTGACGGTGCAGGGCATGAACCAGACCCTGGCCAATTCGTTCGGCATGAAGTCGCCGCAAGGCGCCTTGGTGAGCTCGGTGGAACCGGGCGGCCCGGCCGCGAAGGGCGGCCTGCAACCGGGCGACGTGATCACCGCGCTGAACGGCGTGGCCGTCTCGGATTCGACGTCGCTGCCGTCGCAGGTCGCGGGCCTTGCGCCGGGCACGTCCGCGAAGGTCACGGTGTGGCGCGACAAGGGATCGAAGGACCTGAGCGTCACGATCGGCGCGCTGAAGGACGCCAAGACCGCCAGCGCGGACACCAAGGGCGACGACGACGCCGGTGCGCAGGATGCCCGCCTGGGCGTCGCGGTGCGGCCGCTCACGCCGGACGAAAAGCAGAGCGATTCGCTCTCGCGCGGGCTGCTCGTGCAGCAATCGAACGGCGCGGCGGCCAATGCGGGCATTCAGGCCGGCGACGTGATCCTGGCCGTCAACGGCCAGCCGGTGACGTCGGTGCAGCAGTTGAAGACCATGGTGTCGCACGCCGGCGACAGCATCGCGCTCCTGATCCAGCGCGACAACGCGCAGATCTTCGTGCCGGTCGACCTCGGCTGAGCCCGCGCTCCAGCATCGTGTCCGCGCCGCGGGCACGATGCATGCTCACCCGTTCCCCGGTGCCCTATCGCGTGAAACCGGTTGAAACCGGCGCATCGGGCGTGACGTCGCCATGACACCAGTGCAGTCTTCGGGCGTCGCGACATCGACAAAAAGGAGCAAGACATGACGAGCAAACTCACGGGCAAACTCACCGCTGCGCTGCTCACGGCGGCCTTGGGCGCAGGCATGACAGGCGGCGCGTGGGCGCAAACCCCGGGCGCAACCACGGGCGGCACCACGGCCGATCAGTCGAGCGCCGGCAATACCAACGGCGGCGGCCTGCCGCAAGTCCAGCAGCAGGGCGACGTGTCCTACACGTCAGGCGGCGTCGGGCTCGACGAATCGCACGCGTTGATCCGCGAGCAGGCGCACTGGCCGCTGTCGCTGCGCTTCACCGGACCGACCGCCGATTACCTTTCGGGCGTGCGGGTGCGCATCGTCGGCGGGAAGGGCGGCGAGGTGCTGAACACCGAATCGATGGGCCCTTACATGCTCGTGAAACTGCCGCCGGGCAGCTATACGGTGTACGCGAAGTACAAGGATCAGGAAAAGAAGCAGTCCGTCAGCGTGGCGGGTCCGGGCAAGGCCAAGGCGGCCTTCCACTGGAGCATTCAGTAAGCGATCAGGACAGCTGCCCGGGATAGCTGCAGGAGGGAGACAGGCCGTCGAAAAAGCGCGCCACCCGGCCGGGGCAGTTTGTCCCATAATGAAGTCACGAGCGTCGGTCAGCAGGCGGGCGCTCGTGGCTTTTTCGTTTTCGGACGCCACGCAGGAGGCGCATCACGATGGGCACGGAACTGAACGACGCACATGACGCGGCGCATCGCATCGAGATCACGCCGAACAGCCGGCGCTGTCGCGTGATCCATCAGGGCGTCACGTACGCCGATACGCACGCTTCTTTCACGCTCCATGAAGGCGGCACTGACAAAGTGCATTATTTCCCGCGCGCCGACGTGAACATGGCGCGGCTGGAGCGCTCGATTCACGTGACGCATTGCCCGTTCAAGGGCGAGGCCACGCACTATCATCTGCTGACAGAAGACGGTCCGGTCGAAAACGCCGCCTGGAGTTACGAGGCGCCGCTCGACGCCGCAGCGAAGATCAAGGGCTATCTTGCGTTCTATCACGGACGTGTCGATCGCATCGACGAAACGTCCTAGGCGGGCATCCGTACAGACAGCTTTCCATCCACTCGGCGATAACGGACGCATGCGTTTCCCGGCCCGGAGGCTTGCATGGAAGTCACCGATGCGTTTCGCGTTCCGCTCGACCCGGATCACGTCCGGGAGGCGCTGGGCGATCTCGCGCTGGTCCGCGCCAGTCTCGACCATTGCGAATCCTTCACGCGCACTCCGGGCGGCGAGTACGCGCTGACGCTGATCGTGCCGCTTGGCGCGTTGCGTGCGCGTTACGCGATTCGCGCGCACCTGGCCGGGCGCACGCGTGAAGCGGCTCACGAGGAAGGCGCGCCCACCGGCGGCAACGAAGACGCGGGCGCCGGCTACGCGCGCACGCTGAGCTTCAAGGCGCGCGGAGAGGGCGTGGGCTCGCTGCGCGGACAGATCGCGGTGACGCTGAATCCGGAGGACGAGGGCCGTTCGACCTGGATCGAATACACGGTCTGGGCGACGATTTCGGGTCCGCTCGCGGGCCTGCCGCCGCGGCAGATCGAGAATGCGCTGCGCGAAGGCGCCGACGATTTCTTCGCTGAATTCTGCGAAGTGGTGCGGGCGAAGCACGGCTTTGCGTCGCTGCGCGCGGCGGACGGCGATACGCCGCGACGCCACGTGTTCCTGCGCCCGGGCGCGATGTCGACGGTATTGTCGCGACGCCCCGGCGCGACACGCAGCCTCGCCGCGGACCCGCACGCGAGCGGCGTGCTGCGGCATCGTCTGCATGGTCAGGCGTTCGGGCATCGCGAGCGCGACCATTCGCATGATCCGCATCCGCTCGGCCTGCCTGCCTGGGCCTGGGCGGCGATGCTCGTGTGCGTCGCGCTGTTCGCGTTCGTGGCGCAGTACGTCGGGCTGCAGTAAGGCAGGCCGCATGAGCGCCGATCGGACGCATCGGCGACAATGCGCCGGTCCAACCCGCGCTTATCCGCCGAGGAGCCGAACATGCCGCGCCGCGCCCTGATCGTCATCGACGTGCAGAACGAGTACGTCACCGGCAATCTGCCGATCGAATATCCCGATGTGAACGTGTCGCTCGCCAACATCGGCCGGGCGATGGATGCCGCCGAAAAGCACGGCGTGCCGGTTGTCGTCGTGCAGAACTTTGCGCCTGCCAGCGCGCCCATCTTCGCGCGCGGTTCCGCGCTGGCCGACCTGCACGAGACGGTGGCGTCGCGGCCGCGCGCGCATTACGTCGAGAAGTCGCTGCCGAGCGCATTCGCCGGCACCGATCTCGCCGACTGGCTGAGCGCCCGTGAGATCGACACGCTCGTGATCGCGGGCTACATGACCCACAATTGCGACGATTCCACCGTCAAGCACGCGGTGCATGCAGGCCTTGCCGTGGAGTTTCTCGCTGACGCCACCGGCGCCGTGCCCTACGAAAACCGCGCGGGAAGGGCGAGCGCGGAGGAGATCCATCGGGTCTTCACGGTGGTGATGCAGTCGCGTTTCGCCGCCGTGCTCGATACCGCCGAGTGGCTCGCCGCGCTGGAAAGCGGCGAGCCGCCCGCGCGCGACAACATCTACGCGTCGAACCAGCGGGCGCGCGCCGCGAGGTAACGCGACCTCAGGCGCTGGCCGGCAGCAGCAGGGCCGCGCTGGAGCGCAAAGCGTCGAAGCTGGCGTCGATGAGCGCTTCGGCATCGCGCTCCGGATCGACGAGGTCGGGCAACATCAGCGAGTCGTGCAGGATGCCCGTGAAGAGGCAGTGCAGCATGGTCGTGGCGCGGCGGGTGTCGAGCCGGGCGGGCAACTGCTGCTTGTCGACGGCATTGCGCAGCGCCCGCTCGATGCGCTCCATGCCGTCGCGCATGTTGTTCTGATGACGCTCGCGCACCGGCCCCATCTCCTCGACGAATTCACACTTCATGAACAGGATGTCGAAGACGCGGCGGCGCTGCGCGTCCGTCGTGATGTTGTGCATGCACCAGACGAACAAAGCCCGCAGACGCTCGAGCGGATCTTCTTCCTTGCCGTCCAGCGTGGCTTCGATGAGTTCGTCGAGCGGCAGCAGGCTGCGGTCGAACATCGCGTTGAAGAGGTCGCCCTTGTTGGCGAAGTGCCAGTAGATTGCGCCGCGCGTGACGCCCGCCGCCTGCGCGATGTCCGCCAGCGTCGTACGCGACACGCCTTTTTCGTAGAAGACCCGCTCGGCCGCGTCCAGAACGCGATTGCGCGTGGCCTGCGCTTCTTCCTTGGTTCGTCTGACCATATCGTCCGGTCCGTGGACCGTGTGCTCCTGATGCTGCCATGAAAGCCGCGCACGAAACGCGGCGATGTCGAAGGTTTGTCGTACGTAATCGATTCCCCGAGCGGATTTCTCTCGCGGCTTATCAGGAGAAACACGTACAGTTTTTTACATTCATTCGTGAATGTATATACAATACCACCCGTCGACCGATAGCCCAAGTAGCAGACCGCGAGTAGTATCCGAACCTAGCTTTCATTTCGATTGCCGTTCTGGCCGTCCATGGCCTCGAGGCGGCGCTCCACGAGCGTCGCGCACGGAATTGTGAAAGCCCGGCCGCTGGCCGGCGGTTGCGCTCACTGGTCTCACTGGTTGGTTATTGGTCAGCGTCTTGCGACGCTCGTGCGCGGCATTGCCCGGGGAAGGCCGCCGCGCACCCACTTCACTCTCAGTCTTAGACAGAGGTCGCTCCATGCGTGTCGAACGGGTACCACTCCGCTTAATCACCGCCGCGACGGCTGCCATGTTCCTGGCGGCGTGCGGGCAAAAACAGTCAGCCCCTCCTCCGCAGACGCCGGAAGTCGGCATCGTCACCGTCCAGCCGACGAGCGTGCCGGTCGTCGCCGACCTGCCGGGCCGCACCAGCGCTTTCCTGGTCGCGCAAGTGCGCGCGCGGGTCGACGGCATCGTGCTGCGCCGTGAATTCACCGAAGGCTCCGACGTCAAGGCCGGCCAGCGTCTCTACAAGATCGATCCGGCGCCTTACATCGCCGCGCTGAACAACGCCAAGGCCACGCTTGCAAAGGCGCAGGCGAACGTCGCGACGCAGAACGCGCTGGTGCAGCGCTACAAGGTGCTGGTCGCGGCCAACGCGGTGTCGAAGCAGGACTACGACAACGCCGTGGCGACCCAAGGCCAGGCCGTCGCGGATGTCGCGGCGGGCAAGGCGGCCGTCGATACCGCGCAGATCAACCTCGGCTACACCGACGTGCTTTCGCCGATCTCCGGCCGCACCGGCCTGTCGCAGGTGACGCCGGGCGCGTACGTGCAGGCGAGCGCCGCGACGCTGCTCACGACCGTGCAGCAGCTCGATCCGATCTACGTCGATCTGACGCAGTCGAGCGTCGAGGGTCTCAAGCTGCGCAGGCAGATCCAGGAAGGGCGTCTGCAGACCGAGGGCATTCACGCGGCGAAGGTCACGCTGGTACTCGAGGACGGCCGCAACTACACCGAGCAGGGCAAGCTGCAGTTCTCCGACGTGAGCGTCGACCAGAGCACCGGTTCGGTCACGATCCGCGCGATCTTCCAGAACAAGGACCGCGTGCTGCTGCCGGGCATGTTCGTGCGCGCGCGCATCCAGGAAGGCATGAACGACCACGCGCTGGTCGTGCCGCAGATCGGCATCACGCATGACCAGAAGGGCACGCCGACCGCGCTCGTCGTCAACAAGGACGACAAGGTCGAACTGCGCCAGCTCGTCACCGGCGGCACCAGCGGCAACAACTGGGTGGTCGACAGCGGCCTGAACCCGGGCGACCGCGTGATCGTGAACGGTGTCGAGAAGGCCAAGCCGGGCATGCAGGTGAAGCCGGTCGCCGCCCAGTTCCCGTATCCGGCATCCGGTGCGCAGGCGGCATCGGCGCCGGCGGCGTCCGATGCACAAGGCGCACAAGGCACGCAGGGCGCGTCGGCTCCGGCAAACGGCAGCGGCGCACAGCCGGCTTCGGCCTCGGCCGCCTCCGCTGCGTCAGGCGCGCAATAAAAGGGAGCCTGTTACATGGCAAAGTTTTTTATCGATCGACCTATCTTCGCGTGGGTGATCGCGATCATCCTGATGCTGGCGGGGATGGCCTCGATCTTCACGCTGCCGGTCGCACAGTACCCGACCATCGCGCCGCCCGCGATCCAGATCAGCGCGTCGTATCCGGGCGCATCGGCGAGCACGGTGGAAAACACCGTGACGCAGGTGATCGAGCAGCAGATGACCGGCCTCGACCACTTGCTGTATCTGTCGTCGACTTCCGATGACTCGGGCACGGCCACCGTCACGCTGACCTTCGCGGCGGGCACCAACCCCGACATCGCGCAGGTGCAGGTGCAGAACAAGCTGCAGCTCGCGACGCCGCTCCTGCCGCAGGTCGTGCAGCAGCTCGGCACCAAGGTCACGAAGTCGAGTTCTTCGTTCCTGCTGGTGCTCGCCTTCGTGTCCGAAGACGGCAGCATGAACAAGTACGACCTCGCGAACTACGTGGCGTCGAACATAGCGGATCCGCTCTCGCGTCTCGACGGCGTCGGCACCACCACGCTGTTCGGCTCGCAGTACGCGATGCGCGTCTGGCTCGATGCAACCAAGCTCACGAACTACTCGCTCACGCCGGTGGACGTGAAGAACGCCATCACCAACCAGAACGTGCAGGTGGCGGCGGGCGCGCTCGGCGGCACGCCGTCGGTGCCGGGGCAGATGTTGCAGGCAACCATCACGGAAGCCACGCTGCTGCGCACGCCCGAGCAGTTCGGCGACATCCTGCTGAAGGTGAACCAGGACGGCTCGCAGGTGCGCCTGAAGGACGTGTCGCACATCGAGCTCGGCGGCGAAAACTACAACTTCGACACCAAGTACAACGGTCAGCCGACGGCGGGCTTCGGTATCCAGCTCGCCACCGGCGCGAACGCGCTGGCCACGGCGAAGGCGGTCCGCGCGAAGGTCGACGAGCTGTCGAAGTACTTCCCGCACGGTCTCGTCGTCAAGTATCCGTATGACACGACGCCGTTCGTGCGCCTGTCGATCGAGGAAGTGGTCAAGACGCTGATCGAAGGCATCGTGCTGGTGTTCCTCGTGATGTATCTGTTCCTGCAGAACCTGCGGGCCACGATCATCCCGACCATCGCCGTGCCGGTGGTGCTGCTCGGCACCTTCGCGATCATGTCGGCGGTGGGCTTCTCCATCAATGTGCTGTCGATGTTCGGCCTCGTGCTCGCCATCGGCCTGCTGGTGGACGATGCGATCGTGGTCGTGGAGAACGTCGAGCGGGTGATGTCCGAGGAGCACTTGTCTCCACGCGAGGCCACCCGCAAGGCGATGGACCAGATCACCGGCGCGCTGATCGGCGTGGCGCTGGTGCTGTCGGCGGTGTTCGTGCCGGTGGCGTTCTCGGGCGGCTCGGTGGGCGCGATCTACCGGCAGTTCTCGCTGACGATCGTGGCCGCGATGGTGCTGTCCGTGATGGTCGCGCTGGTGCTGACGCCGGCGCTGTGCGCGACGATCCTGAAGCCGCATCCGGAAGGGCACACGGGCGAGAAGAAGGGTTTCTTCGGCTGGTTCAACCGCAACTTCAACAAGAGCCAGGACAAGTATCACAAGGGCGTGCAGCACGTGATCCGGCGCTCGGGCCGCTGGCTGATCATCTATATCGTGGTGATCGTCGCGGTGGGCATGCTGTTCCTGCGTCTGCCGAAGTCGTTCCTGCCCGATGAAGACCAGGGCACGATGTTCGTGCTCGTGCAGGCGCCGGCCGGTTCCACGCAGGAGTACACCGCGCACGTGCTGAAGGACGTGCAGGACTATCTGCTGAAGGACGAGAAGTCGATCGTCGAGTCGGTGTTCACGGTGAACGGCTTCTCGTTCGCGGGCCGCGGCCAGAACTCCGGTCTCGTGTTCGTGCGGATGAAGGACTACGCGGACCGCCAGCACAGCGACCAGAAGGTGCAGGCGCTGGTCGGGCGGATGTTCATGCACTTCGCGCCCTACAAGGACGCGATGATCTTCCCGGTCAATCCGCCTTCGATTCCCGAACTCGGCACGGCGGCGGGCTTCGACTTCGAGCTGCAGGATCGCGCGGGGATGGGGCACGCGAAGCTGATGGAAGCGCGCAACATGCTGCTCGGCATGGCGGCGAAGGACCCGATGCTCGCGCAGGTGCGTCCGAACGGCCTGAACGACACGCCGCAGTTCAAGGTGAACGTCGACCGGGAGAAGGCGAACGCGCTGGGCGTGGCGGTGACGGACATCGACCAGACTTTCTCGATTGCCTGGGCGTCGCAGTACGTAAACAACTTCCTCGACGTCGACAACCGGATCAAGAAGGTCTACGTGCAGGGCGATGCCCAGTTCCGCATGACGCCGGACGACCTGAACAAGTGGTACGTGCGCAATGCCTCCGGAACCATGGTGCCGTTCGGCGCATTCGGGACCGGCGAATGGATCTACGGTTCGCCGAAGCTCGAGCGTTACAACGGTATCTCGGCGATGGAAATCCAGGGCGCGGCCGCGGCGGGCAAGTCGACCGGCCAGGCCATGACGGCGATGGAAGCGATCGCGGCGAAGCTGCCGGCGGGTATCGGCTACGAGTGGACGGGCCTGTCGTATCAGGAACGCCAGTCGGGTTCGCAGGCGCCGATCCTGTACGGCATCTCGATCCTCGTCGTGTTCCTGTGTCTCGCGGCGCTGTATGAAAGCTGGTCGATCCCGTTCTCGGTCATCATGGTGGTGCCGCTGGGCGTGCTCGGCGCGCTGCTTGCCGCGACGCTGCGCGGGCTGGAGAACGACGTGTTCTTCCAGGTCGGCCTGTTGACGACGGTGGGTCTGTCGGCGAAGAACGCGATCCTGATCGTGGAATTCGCGCGGGAGTTGCGCATGCAGGGCATGTCGACCGTGGAAGCGGCGATGGAAGCGGCACGGCTGCGGCTGCGCCCGATCCTGATGACCTCGCTCGCGTTCATTCTCGGCGTGATGCCGCTCGCGATCAGCAACGGCGCGGGTTCGGCGAGCCAGCACGCGATCGGCACGGGCGTGATCGGCGGGATGCTGACCGCGACCTTCCTTGCCATCTTCATGATCCCGATGTTCTTCGTCGTGATCTCGAAGTTCAGCAAGAGCAAGGATGTGGCCTCGCCGGGTTCGGGCGGTTTCGATGGTCCGCATGGCGACTCGCACGGCCCGGATGCATCGAATAAGGAAGGACATTGAGATGCTTAAACATTCCTTGATCGCGGCCGCCGTGGCGCTGTTCGCCGCCGGCTGCACCATGGCGCCGAAATACGAGCGCCCGGCCGCGCCGGTCACGCAGGAGTTCCCGCAGGGCGGCGTCTATGCGACCCAGCCCGACGCGAACTCCACGGCGAGCAACGGCCGCACGGCCAACGGCCAGAGCGCGCCGGAGATCGGCTGGCGCGACTTCTTCGCCGACGCACGACTGCAGCAGATCGTCGCGCTCGCGCTGAAGAACAACCGTGACCTGCGCGTGTCGGTGCTGAACGTGCAGGCCGCGCAGGCGCAATACCGCATCACGCGCGCGGGCCTGTTCCCGACGCTCGATGCGGCTGCGTCGCAAAGCAAGCAGCGCACGCCGAGGAACCTGTCGTTCTTCGACCAGACGATCTCGAATACCTACAGCGTGGGTCTGAACGCCTCGTGGGAAATCGACTTCTTCGGCCGCATACAGAGCCTGAAGGACCAGGCGCTGGCGCAGTATCTGTCGACGGCGGAATCGCGCAAGGCGGCGGAGATCTCGCTGGTGTCGTCGGTGGCGGACCAGTATCTGACGATGCTCGCCTACGACGATCAGCTCGTTGTCACGCAGAACACGCTGAAGACGGCGCAGGAGTCGTATCGCATCACGAAGCTGCAGTTCGACAACGGCACGGGTTCGGAACTCGACCTGCGCCAGTCGGAAGGCGTCGTGCAGCAGGCGCAGGCGAATCTGCAGGCCCAGGCGCGTCTGCGCGCCCAGGCCGAGAACGCGCTCGTGCTGCTGGTCGGCGAACCGCTGCCGGAAGGGCTGCCGAAGGGCATGCCGCTCGACACGCAGAACCTGCTCTCGGACATCCCGGCGGGCTTGCCGTCGGATCTGCTGACGCGTCGTCCGGATATCGCGGCCGCCGAGCAGTCGCTGCTCGCGGCGAACGCGAACATCGGCGCGGCGCGCGCGGCGTTCTTCCCGAAGGTGTCGCTGACGGGCAGTTTCGGCACGCTCTCGCCGAGCCTCGGCGGTCTGTTCAAGCCGGGCTCCGCCGCGTGGTCGTTCGCGCCGACGATCGATCTGCCGATCTTCGAAGGCGGTCAGAACGTGGCGAACCTGGATCTGGCGAACATCCAGAAGCGTGTCGAGATCGCGAACTACGAAAAGGCGATCCAGACGGCCTTCCGCGAAGTGGCGGACGGTCTGGCGGCGCGCGGCACCTACGACGAGCAGATCAAGTCGCTCGAGCGTTTCGTGCAATCGCAAAGCCGCCGGCTGGAGTTGTCCGACCTGCGTTACCGCAACGGCGTGGACAGCTATTTGACGGTGCTGACGGCGCAGACCGACCTTTACTCGGCGCAACAGCTGCTGATTACGGCGCGTTTGAATCGCCTGACCAACCTCGTCGATCTGTATCAGTATCTCGGCGGCGGCTGGATCGAGCATTCCGGCGATGCCCCGCGCCCCGCGGACGCGCCCGTGGACTACGGTTCGCAGAGCGCGCCGCAGCCGGCCTCGGCGCCGGCGGGCTGACGCCTTCCGTTCCGCTCGATGCAATGAAGCCCGGCCTTGAACTGACCCCGCAAAGTTGGACAGTTTTGGGCTAGGGCCGTGAGGGCTGAGTTCTGTACATCACAGGACTCAGCCCTTTTAGCTTCAGCTTGATGC
>NZ_JARUXQ010000001.1:583721-749198 GCF_031451265.1 Caballeronia sp. LZ033
AGTCTTTGACGACTGCTTGCTTGAATCGTGCGCTGTGCTTGCTCATGAAAAAACACCCCAAATCGTTGGACTGGTGTCCAACTTTTGGGGTGCAGTTCACCTTGCGCCGGGCTTTTTTTCGCCCGTAACGGGCCAGCGATGACAGCGTTTGTTGAAATTCAACAAGCAACGACAAACGTTGACGGATCTGCCCGATGATCGGGCGGACTGAAGGCGCGCGCTCACTATAATCAATTGCTTGCCGCAGCAACTACTGCGTCAGTCTCTGTGGCCTGTCCGTGGGGTCGTCCGGCGTGTGTTGAGCGCCAGTCGAAACAACGCGGCGGGCTGTATCGAAACGCTGAAATCCCGCGATGCGAGCAAGCAAAAAGATTAGTCATCCCGAAATATTCCGATCCGCTTTCCGACACGACGCGCGGCGCTCTGCACGGCGCCTTTCCAGCGCGAGGTCCAGTCCGAAGCGCCAGTGATTCCCACCATCGGGGCTGCCTGAGCGGCCCTCGCATCGCATCTTGCACAGCGTGCGCACGGCCATCGTGTCCGGCGCGCGTGGCTGCGCACGCGCGGGTCCTCGCGAGTGCCCGCGGGTGCCCCTGGGTGCCCTGCGTCATTTCAATTTCAGTCATCAAAGAGGTTCGCGTTCCATGCGTCTCACACGGATTCCATATCGCTTCATCGGTGTCGCGACGGTCGCCATGCTGACCGCCGCCTGCGGGGAAAAGCGTCCCGCGATGACGCCGCACACGCCGGAAGTCGGCGTCGTCACGCTGGCGCCCGTCACGGTGCCCGTCTCGACCGAACTGACCGGGCGCACCAGCGCCTACCTCGACGCCCAGGTGCGGGCGCGCGTCGACGGCATCGTGCTGCGCCGCGAGTTCACCGAAGGCAGCGTCGTCAAGGCCGGGCAGCGTCTGTACAAGATCGATCCGGCGCCATACATCGTGCAGTTGAACAACGCCCGGGCGTCGCTCGCGAAGGCGCGCGCCAATCTCGACTCGACCACCGCGCAGGCCACGCGCTACAAGGTGCTGGTTGCATCGAACGCGGTCAGCCGGCAGGACTACGACAACGCCGTCGCCGCGCAGTCGCAGGCCGCGGCGGATGTCGCATCGGCACGGGCCGCGATCGACGCCGCGCAGATCAACCTCGGCTATACCGATGTCGTCGCGCCCGTCACGGGCCAGGCCGGCATCTCGCAGGTCACGCCGGGCGCCTATGTGCAGGCCGCCCAAGCCACGTTGATGGTGACGGTCCAGCAGCTCGACCCCATGTACGTGGACCTGACCCAGTCGAGCATCGACGGTCTCAGGCTGCGCCGGCAGATCCAGGAAGGGCGGCTCGCCACCCATGGCCCGAACGCGGCGAAAGTGAGCTTGATCCTGGAAGACGGCCGCGTGTACCCCGAGCAGGGCAAGCTGCAATTCAGCGACGTCACCGTGGACCCGTCCACCGGCTCCGTGACCGTGCGCGCGATGTTCGAGAACAAGGACCGCGTGCTGCTGCCGGGCATGTTCGTGCGCGCGCGCATCGAGGAAGGCGTGAATCCGAACGCGCTGGTCGTGCCCGTGCAGGGCGTGTCGCACGACCAGAAGGGCGGGGCGCAGGCGCTGGTCGTCGGCCGCGACGAGAAGGTCACGCTGCGTCCGCTCGTCACCGGCGGCACCTACGGACAGAACTGGATCGTCGACAGCGGGCTGCAGCCGGGTGAGCGCGTGATCGTCGAGGGCATCGACAAGGTGCGTCCCGGCATGACGGTGAAGACGCAGTCGGCGCATCTGCCGGGCGCGTCCGCCGCAACGCCGGTTGCCGCTTCCGGCGGTTCCGGCGCCGGTGGTGCGTAAGGACGGGAGACACGCGCCATGGCCAATTTCTTCATCGATCGCCCGATTTTTGCGTGGGTGGTCTCCATCATCCTGATGCTGGCGGGCGCGGCGTCGGTCGCGACCTTGCCGGTCGCGCAGTATCCGACGATCGCACCGCCCGCCATCCAGATTTCCGCCACCTATCCGGGCGCCTCGGCCCAGACCGTTGAAAACACGGTGACACAGGTGATCGAGCAGCAGATGAGCGGTCTCGACCATCTGCTGTACCTGTCCTCCACCTCCGACGACAGCGGCACCGCCACCGTGACGCTGACCTTCGCCGCCGGCACCAATGCCGACATCGCACAGGTGCAGGTGCAGAACCGCTTGCAACTGGCTACGCCTAACCTGCCGCAGGTCGTGCAGCAACTGGGCACCAGCGTGTCGAAGTCGAGCAGCAGCTTCCTGCTGGTGCTCGCGTTCGTGTCGAAGGACGGCAGCATGAGCCGCGAGGACCTCGCGAACTACGTGGCGTCGAACGTGCAGGACCCGGTGAGCCGTCTCAACGGCGTCGGCACGGTGACGCTGTTCGGCACGCAATACGCGATGCGCATCTGGCTCGACCCGAACAAGCTGACGCAGTACAGCCTCACGCCGGTCGATGTGCAGAACGCGCTGCAGACGCAGAACGTGCAGGTCGCGGCGGGGCAACTGGGCGGCACGCCCGCCGTGCCCGGCCAGGCGATGCAGGCGACCATCACGGAAGCCACGCTGCTGCGCACGCCCGAGCAGTTCGGCAACGTGCTGCTGAAGGTGAACCAGGACGGCTCGCAGGTGCGCATCAAGGACGTCGCGCGCGTGGGCCTGGGCGGTGAGAACTACATCTTCGAGACGCGCTACAACGGCAAGCCGGCCGCCGGCTTCGGCATCCAGTTGGCGACCGGCGCGAACGCGCTGGCCACCGCCAACGCCGTGCGCGCGAAGATCGACGAGCTCTCGAAGTTCTTCCCGCCGGGGCTGGTCGTCGAGTATCCCTACGACATGACGCCGTTCGTCAGGCAGTCCATCAGCGAGGTGGTGAAGACGCTGTTCGAGGCCATCGTGCTGGTGTTCCTCGTGATGTACCTGTTCCTGCAGAACCTGCGCGCCACGCTGATCCCCACGCTTGCCGTGCCGGTGGTGCTGCTTGGCACCTTCGCGATCATGTCGGCGGCGGGCTTCTCGATCAACACGCTGTCGATGTTCGGCATGGTGCTCGCCATCGGCCTGCTGGTGGATGACGCGATCGTCGTGGTGGAGAACGTCGAGCGGGTGATGACCGAGGAGGGTCTCGGACCGAAGGAGGCCACGCGCCGCGCGATGAGCCAGATCACCGGCGCGCTGGTCGGCGTGGCGCTGGTGCTGGCGGCGGTGTTCGTGCCGGTGGCGTTCTCGGGCGGCTCGGTGGGCGCGATCTACCGGCAGTTCTCGCTGACGATCGTGGCCTCCATGGGCCTTTCCGTGCTCACGGCGATGATCCTCACGCCGGCGCTGTGCGCTACGCTCCTGAAGCCGCTGCCGCCGGGACACGGGCCGAAGACCACCGGCTTCTTCGGCTGGTTCAACCGCGTGTTCGCTCGCAGCCAGGAGAAGTATCACGACGGCGTGTATCAGGTGATCCGCCGCTCGGGCCGCTTCATGATCGTCTATCTGGTGATCATCGCGGCGGTCGCGCTGCTGTTCGCGCGGCTGCCGAAAGCCTTCCTGCCCGACGAGGACCAGGGAACGATGTTCGTGCTCGTCGCGACGCCAGCCGGCTCCACGCAGGAACTGACGCAGCGCGCGCTCGACGACGTCTCGGGCTACTTGCTCAAGCAGGAAGGCGCGATCGTCGAATCAGCCTTCACCGTGAACGGCTACAGCTTCGCGGGCCGCGGCCAGAATGCGGGCCTCGTGTTCGTGCGCCTGAAGGACTTCGCCAAGCGCACCGGCGCGAAGGAGAAGGTGCAGGCGCTGGTCGGCCGGACCTTCGGGCACTTCGCCGGCTACAAGAATGCGCTGGTGTTCCCGGTGAATCCGCCGTCCATTCCAGAACTCGGCACGGCGGCGGGCTTCGACTTCGAGTTGCAGGATCGCGCGGGTCTCGGTCACGAGAAGCTGATGCAGGCGCGCGCGATGTTGCTCGGCATGGCGGCGAAGGATCCGTCGCTGGCGCAGGTGCGTCCGAATGGCCTCAACGATACCGCGCAGTTCCGCGTCAACATCGACCGCCAGAAGGCGCTTTCGCAGGGCGTGGATCCGTCGGCGATCGACCAGACCTTCTCGATTGCGTGGGCGTCGAAGTACGTCAATAACTTCCTCGATACCGACAGCCGCATCAAGAAGGTCTACCTGCAAGGCGATGCGCCGTTCCGCATGGCGCCGGAGAACATCGACAGCTGGTACGTGCGCAATGCGTCGGGCGCGATGGTGCCGTTCTCGTCGTTCGCAACCGGCAGCTGGAGCTACGGCTCGCCGAAGCTCGAACGCTACAACGGCCGTTCGTCGATCGAGATCCAGGGCGTTGCCGCGCCCGGCAAATCCACCGGGCAGGCCATGACCGCCATGGAAGCGCTCGCGGCGAAGCTGCCGGCGGGCATCGGCTTCGAATGGACCGGGCTGTCCTATCAGCAGATCCAGTCGGGCTCGCAGGCGCCCGTGCTGTACGGCATCTCGATCCTCGTCGTGTTCCTGTGTCTCGCGGCGCTGTACGAGAGCTGGTCGGTGCCGTTCGCCGTGATCATGGTCGTGCCGCTCGGCGTGATCGGCGCGTTGTTTGCCGTGTCGCTGCGCGGCCTGGAAAACGACGTGTTCTTCCAGGTCGGCCTGCTGACCACGGTGGGGCTGTCGGCGAAGAACGCCATCCTGATTGTGGAATTCGCGCGCGACCTGCAGCTCACCCAGAAGATGGGTCCGGTCGAAGCAGCGATGGAAGCGGCGCGCCTGCGTCTGCGGCCCATCCTGATGACCTCGCTGGCCTTCATCCTCGGCACGCTGCCGCTCGCCATCAGCAACGGCGCGGGCTCGGGCAGCCAGCACGCGATCGGCACGGGCGTAATCGGCGGCATGCTCACCGCGACCTTCCTGGCCATTTTCATGGTGCCGATGTTCTTCGTCGTCGTGCGTTCGCGCTTCGGCGGCGACAAGGAGGACCCGCAAGCCGCGCTCGCGCACTACGACCAGAAGCGCCGCGCGGAAGCCGGCAAGGAGGGACACTGACATGCTGAGACTGACCTTGATTGCCGCCGCCATCGCGTGGCTTGCCGGCGGCTGCACGCTCGCGCCCAAGTACGCGCAGCCGGCGTCGCCGGTGCCCGCGGGCTATCCCGCCGATGGCGTATATGCGGCGCAGGCTGCACAAAACGCGTCCGCCACGCCCGCCGCCGATGTCGGCTGGCGCGATTTCTTCATCGATGTCCGCTTGCAGCAACTCATCGACATCGCCTTGCGCAACAACCGCGATCTGCGCGTCGCGGTGCTGAACGTGCAGGCGGCGCAGGCGCAATACCGCATCGCCCGCGCCGGGCTGCTGCCGTCGGTGAGCGCGCAGGGCGGACAGACGAAGCAGCGCACGCCGCGGGATCTCGCATTCGCCAACCAGACGATCCAGAACAGCTACTCCGTGGGCCTGAACGCGTCGTGGGAAATTGACCTGTTCGGCCGCGTGCAGAGCCTGAAGGACCAGGCGCTCGCCACCTATTTCGCGACTGCCTATGCACGCAAGGCGGCCGAGATTTCGCTGGTCGGACAGGTGGCGACGCAATACCTGCAAGTGCTGCAAGCCGACGATCTCCTCGCCGTCACGCGCGAGACACTGAAGAGCGCGGGCGATTCGTTCGGCATCGTCAAGCTGCAGTTCGACAACGGCACGGCGTCTGAGCTGGATTTGAGCCAGTCGCAAACCGTGATGGAAACCGCGGCGGCCAATCTGCAGGCGCAGGAACGCGCGCGGGCCCAGGCGGTGAACGCGCTCGCGCTGCTGCTCGGCGAACCCGTGCCGGACGATCTTCCGGAAGGTCAGCCGCTCGCTCGCCAGCCGATGCTGACCGACCTGCCAGCGGGACTGCCGTCGGACCTGTTGCTGCGACGTCCGGACATCATGGAGGCGGAGCAGAACCTGGTTGCCGCCAACGCGAACATCGGCGCGGCGCGCGCGGCGTTCTTTCCGAGCATTTCGCTGACCGGCAGCTTCGGTACGCTGAGTCCGTCGCTCGGCGGGCTGTTCAAGCCGGGCTCGGCGGCGTGGAGCTTTGCGCCGACCATCACCCTGCCGATCTTCTCGGGCGGCCAGAACGTCGCGAACCTGGACCTGGCGAACGTCAGCAAGCGCATCGAGGTGGCGCGCTACGAGAAAACCATCCAGTCGGCGTTCCGCGACGTCGCCGACGGTCTGGCCGCGCGCGGCACCTTCGATCAGCAGATCGCGGCGCTCGAGCGCGATACGGCTGCGCAGCAGCGTCGTCTGGATCTTTCGACGCTGCGCTACCGGCAAGGTGTCGACGGCTATCTGAACGTGCTGACGGCGCAGCAGGATCTCTATGCCGCGCAGCAGACGCTCGTTTCCGCGCGCACACAGCGGCTGGCGAATCTGGTGAGTTTGTATCAGGCGCTCGGCGGCGGGTGGATTGAGAAGACGGGAGACGCGCCGCGTCCGGCGGACGCGAGTTCGTGATGGGCGCAGGCGTCGTGAGGCGCCTGCCGCTTACACGCCGCGCTACGCCTGCGGGTCACGCGAGCACACAAAAAAAACGCCGCAACTTTCGTCGCGGCGCTCAACGCAAGCACTTCCTGGGACTACTCCATCATCAATGCGCGTCGCCTGCGTGCGCCGCGCCATCGAAATCGTGCGCGGCTTCGCGGATCTCGCGCCGCGCCTCGCGTTCCTTGCGCACGCCATTGAACACGATGTTCAGAATCACCGCCGTCACCGAGGCCAGCAGAATGCCGCTGTGGAGGATCGGTTCGAGCGCGTGCGGCAGTTGGGTAAAGAACTTCGGCGCGACGACCGGCACCATGCCCATGCCCACGCTGACCGCGACGATGAACAGGTTGTGATGATTGGTCGAGAAGTCCACGCGCGACAGCGTCTTGATGCCGTTTGCCGCGACCATGCCGAACATCACGATGCCCGCGCCGCCCAGCACGAACGGCGGCACGGAAGCCACGACCTGCGCCATCTTCGGGAACAGGCCGAGCACGACCAGGATGACGCCGCCGGTCGCGCAGACGAAGCGGCTCTTCACGCCGGTCACGCCGATCAGCCCGACATTCTGCGAAAACGACGTATGCGGGAACGAGTTGAAGATGCCGCCGATCAGCGTGCCCAGGCCATCGACGCGCAGTCCGCGCACCAGCGACTTCTGATCGACGGGACGTTCGACCAGATCGCCGACCGCGAGGAACATGCCGGTCGACTCGATGAACGTGACGAACATGACGATGACCATCGTCGCGACGGAGAGCGGATCGAAATGCGGCAGGCCGAAGTGGAACGGCAGCACGATGCCGACCCACGGCGCATGGGCCACGCCGTCCATGTTGACGCGGCCGAGCAGCGCGGCGATGACGAAGCCCGCGACGATCCCGAGCAGCACCGAGATATTGGCGATGAAGCCGCGCGCGAACTTGTTGATGAGCAGGATCAGCGAGAGCACGACGAGCGAGAGCAGCAGGAACACCGGGTTGCCGTAGTCGGGATTGCCGACGCCGCCCGCCGCCCAGTTGATGCCGACGCCCATCAGCGAGAGCCCGATCACCGCGATGACCGTGCCCACCACGACCGGCGGGAAGAAGCGCAGCAGCTTGCCGATCATCGGCGCGAGCAGGATGCCGATCACGCCGGCCGCGATGGTCGAGCCGAAGACATCGAGAATGCCGAGCGAGGGATTCGTGCCGATGGCGACCATCGGGCCGACCGCGGCGAAGGTGCAGCCCATGATGACCGGCAGGCGGATGCCGAAGATCCACAGGCCGAGCGTCTGGATCAGCGTCGCGACGCCGCAGGAGAACAGGTCAGCGCTGATGAGGAACGCGACCTGGTCCTTCGGCAAGCCCATTGCGGCGCCGAGGATCAGCGGCACCGCGACCGCGCCGGCGTACATGACGAGCACGTGCTGGATGCCGAGGGTCAGCAACTGACCGGCAGGTAGCCGCTCGTCGCACGGATGCACGGACGGATTCACCGAACTTGATGCCATGTCTCTCTCCTTTATTGCCTTCTAACAAGAATGGCCTCCACGTTAAGTGCATCAAAATGCATGAACAAGACCACGCGGCGCTATACGTCGCGTTCGCCCGCCGATATGGATCGGGCGCGGCGGCGCGGACGCAAACGTGCGCAGGTCCCGGCTACAAGGGGCTTGGCGCATTGCAAGGGAAATTCGTCGGGTCGTGCAAGGCGCACTTCCTGCGGTGCTCGTTATGATGTGCATTACCCCGTGCGTATAGTCGATTTTTGACGCGGGTCGCGCGGCGCAGGGGTAAACCCCCGTTTTGCGCGTTTTCCCTAAGGCCTTTTTTCGCTCCGCCGTCCCATGGTTTTTCCTGGAATCGATGCGCTTTACATCGCCGGTTTGTCGCTCGACGAACGCTTCCTGCGCGTCCTCGATCCGGACACGCGGTCCGACGGCGGGTTCACGGTCCGCCGCGAGAGCGCTTAAACTTGCGTACCCTCGAAGCCGATGCAACGCGCGCCGCGCATCATGAAGCGACGCTTCATATGAGCGGCGCATGATGCCCGCTATCGTCCAGCTCACTCCGGAATCCGCCATGCCCGCACCTTCGCCGTCCCATCCTGACTTCCGTTCGCGCGCCTTCCTGCTGGACCACGTGCTGCGCACGATGACCTTCTATCACCCGCACTGCATGGACCCGGCGGGCGGCTTTTTCCACTACTACAAGAACGACGGCACGATCTACGACCGCACCTCGCGGCATCTGGTGTCGAGCACGCGCTTCGTCTTCAACTACGCGATGGCCTGGAAGCATTGGGGCATGGACGAATATCGCGGCGGCGTGGTGCATGGCATCGACTATCTGCGCGAGTTTCACCGCAATCCGCAGACGGGCGGCTACGCGTGGACGCTGAACGGCCGTGAGGTGACGGACGCGACCAATCATTGCTACGGACTGGCGTTCGTCATGCTCGCGTATGCGAAGGCGGTCGAAGCCGGCGTCGACGAGGCGCGCGCCTATCTCGACGAAACCTGGGACCTGATGGAAGCCCGCTTCTGGGACGCGCCGCATGGTCTCTACAAGGACGAGGCGAGCGCGGACTGGGACGTGTCGGAGTATCGCGGCCAGAACGCCAACATGCACACCTGCGAGGCGCTGCTCGCCGCGTTCGAGGCCACCGGCGCCGCGCGCTATCTCGACCGCGCCGCGCTGCTCGCCGACAACATGGTGAACCGTCAGGCGGCGCTCGCGGGCGGGCTCGTGTGGGAGCACTACAAGCCGGACTGGTCCGTCGACTGGGACTACAACAAGGGCGACCGCAGCAACATCTTCCGGCCGTGGGGTTTCCAGCCGGGACACCAGACCGAATGGGCGAAGCTGCTGCTGATCCTCGACCGGCATCGTCCGGAAGCCTGGCATGCCGTGCGCGCGCGCGAACTGTTCGACCGGGCGCTGGAGCGCTCGTGGGATCACGAGCACGGCGGCATGGTCTATGGCTTCGACCCCGAAGGCCAGTTCTACGACGAGGACAAGTATTTCTGGGTGCAGGCCGAATCGCTCGCAGCGGCGGCGCTGCTCGCGGAGCACGCGCGCAGCGCGGGCGACACGACGCTCGCCGCGCGCTACTGGAACGATTACGACCGCCTGTGGGCCTATTCCTGGGAGCATTTCGTCGATCACAAGTGGGGCGCGTGGTATCGCATCCTGACGCGCGACAACCGCCAGTACAGCGACGAAAAGAGTCCCGCCGGCAAGACCGACTATCACACGATGGGCGCATGCTACGAAGTCTTGAACGTCGTGCGCTGAACTGAATCCGCCAATCAAAACCGAGGAGCTGAACGATGAAGACGAAAGCCGCAATCGCATGGGAAGCAGGCAAGCCGCTGACGATCGAAGAGGTCGATCTCGAAGGTCCGCGCGCCGGTGAGGTGCTGATCGAAGTGAAGGCAACCGGCATCTGCCATACCGACTACTACACGCTGTCGGGCGCGGACCCGGAAGGCATTTTCCCGGCGATCCTCGGGCACGAGGGCGCGGGCGTGGTCGTCGATGTCGGACCGGGCGTCGGCACGCTGCGCAAGGGCGATCACGTCATTCCCCTCTACACGCCGGAATGCCGCGAGTGCAAGTTCTGCCTGTCGCGCAAGACCAATCTCTGCCAGAAGATCCGCGCGACCCAGGGCAAGGGCCTGATGCCCGATGCCACTTCGCGTTTCTCGCTCGACGGCAAGCCGCTGTTCCACTACATGGGCACGTCGACGTTCTCGAACTACATCGTCGTGCCGGAAATCGCGGTGGCCAAGGTGCGTGAAGACGCGCCGTTCGACAAGATCTGCTACATCGGCTGCGGTGTGACCACGGGCGTCGGCGCGGTGGTGTATTCGGCGAAGGTCGAGGCGGGCGCGAACGTCGTCGTGTTCGGGCTGGGCGGCATCGGACTGAACGTGATCCAGGGCGCGAAGATGGTCGGCGCGGACAAGATCATCGGCGTCGACATCAATCCGGGCCGCATCGAGCTGGCGAAGAAGTTCGGCATGACGCACTTCATCAACCCGAAGGAAGTGGAGAACGTCGTCGATCACATCGTGCAGCTGACCGACGGCGGCGCGGACTATTCGTTCGAATGCGTCGGCAACACGACGCTGATGCGCCAGGCGCTCGAATGCACGCACAAGGGCTGGGGCCAGTCGTTCATCATCGGCGTGGCGGCGGCCGGGCAGGAAATCAGCACGCGGCCGTTCCAGCTGGTCACGGGCCGCGAGTGGAAAGGTTCGGCGTTCGGCGGCGCACGCGGGCGTACCGACGTGCCGAAGATCGTCGACTGGTACATGGAAGGCAAGATCAATATCGACGACCTGATCACCCACCATCTCAAGCTCGAGCAGATCAACGACGGCTTCGACCTGATGAAGAAAGGCGAGTCGATCCGCTCGGTCGTGGTCTACTGAACCCGGAGGCCTTCATGCTGGAACTCGTGGAAGAGCACCGCTGTTTCGACGGCGTGCAGCGCATCTACAAGCACGACGCCCGAAGCATCGGCCTGCCGATGCGCTTCTCGGTCTTCCTGCCGAAGCAGGCCGCGTCGGGCAAGGTGCCGGCGCTGTTCTACCTCGCCGGCCTGACCTGCACCGAAGAAACCTTTCCGATCAAGGCGGGCGCGCAGCGTTACGCCGCGGAGCACGGCATTGCGCTGATCGCGCCGGATACGTCGCCGCGCGGCGCCGACATTCCCGGCGAGAAGGACGCGTGGGACTTCGGCGCGGGAGCGGGCTTCTATGTCGATGCGACGCGCGAGCCATGGTCGAAGCACTACCGGATGGACTCGTATGTGACGCAGGAATTGCGCGAGACGGTGATCGCGGAACTGCCGGTGCGCGAGGACCGCATCGGCATCTTCGGTCATTCGATGGGCGGGCACGGCGCGCTCGTGCTGGCATTGCGCAATCCGGACATCTATCGCAGCGTGTCGGCGTTCGCGCCCATCGCGGCGCCGTCGCAGTGTCCGTGGGGCGTGAAGGCGTTTTCCGGCTACCTCGGCGACGATCGCGAGGCGTGGAAGCAGTATGACGCGAGCGAGCTCATCAAGGGCGATGCGGCCGCGCGCTTCGAGGGCGGCATCCTGATCGATCAGGGGCTGGCGGATCAGTTCCTCGCCGAACAGTTGCATCCCGACGTGTTCGAGCGCAATGCGCGTGAAGCCGGACACACGGTGAACGTCCGGCGGCACGAAGGCTACGATCACGGCTACTTCTTCATCTCGACCTTCGTGGGCGAGCATGTCGCGCATCACGCGCGGGTGTTGTGCAAGTGAGTTTGCAGGACGGCGCCGGCGAGAGAACTCAGTCGCCGCGCCGTCCGATCAGACTCGCGCCATAGACGACGGCGGCGAGCATGGTGATCCAGAAGCTCGTCGGCCAGTCGGTGTAGTAGGCGAGCGTCAGCCCGAGCCACGCCTGCCCGAGCGCGAACGCGGCGGCCAGCAACAGCCCTGACGACAGCCGCGTCGTGACGTTCTGCGCGGCGGCGGCCGGACCGACCATCAGCGCGAATACCAGCAACACGCCCACGATCTGCGTACACGCTGCCACTGCGAGCGCGGTGATCGCAAGAAACAGCACCGACACGAGCCGCAGCGACACGCCCTTGGCCTCGGCCAGTTCCGGTTGCAGCGACGCGAACATCAGCGGCCGCATGATGAACGCCAGCGCCGCGAGACTCACCAGCGCGAGACCGAGCAGTACGATCAGCGTGTCATGGCTGACGCCGAGCACGTTGCCGAACAGAAGCGCAGTGGCCTGGGTGGCATAGGCGGTAAAGAAGTGCAGGAACAGCAGGCCGAAGCCCAGCGACAACGAGAGAATCACGCCGATCGCCACGTCGCGGCCCGAGAGCTTTTCGCCGAGCGCGCCCATGCCGATGCCCGCCGCGAGCGTGAAGCCGACCATGCCCCAGAGCGGCGGCATGCCGATCAGCACCGCGCCGGTCGCGCCGGTGAAGCCGACGTGCGAGAGCGCGTGGCCCGCGAAGGTCTGCCCGCGCATCACCAGAAAATAGCCGACGATGCCCGCCAGCACCGCGACGATTCCCGACGCCGCGAATGCATTCACCATGAAGTCGTATTCAAACATTGTGCGTGTGGCTTCCCTTCTTGCCCTGAGCGCCGGCGTGCTCATGATGATGCGCATGGCCATGCCCGTGCCCGTGGTCATGATCGTGCGTGTGTTCGCCGTCTTCCTCGTGGGCGTGATCGAGCTTGTCGATCTCGACATCGCCCGACATCACGAAGATGCGCCCGTTCACCCGCATCACGTCGATCGGCGAGCCGTACAGCCGTGACAGCACCGGCTTCGAGATGACCTCGTCGACGGTGCCGAGCGCCGCGCGGCCGCTGCCGAGATAGAGCACGCGGTCAAGCGAGTTCAGCAGCGGATTGAGTTCGTGCGCCGAAAACAGCACCGTGATGTTCAGTTCGCGCTGCACGCGCCGCACCAGTTCCACCACGCCGGTCTGATGCCGTGGATCGAGGCTGATGAGCGGTTCGTCGAGCAGCAGGAGACGCGGATTGCCGAGCAGGCATTGCGCGAGCAGCAGGCGCTGCCGCTCGCCGCCCGACAGTTCCGACAGCGGCCGCGACGCAAGCTGCCGTGCGCCGACCAGGTCGAGCACGCGCTCGACTTCGGCACGCACGCGCGCATCGCGATGCGGCAGGCCCCAGCGATGCCCGTCCGCGGCCATCGCGACGAAATCGCGGCCCAGCACGCGGCGGTTGGCGAGACCGCTGCGGATCTGCGGCATATAGCCGATCGACGCATTGCCGCGCACCACGGCCTCGCCGTTGACGCGGATCGCACCGCTCTTCAACGGCACGAGGCCGAGCAGCGCGCGCATCAACGTGGTCTTGCCCGCGCCGTTCGGTCCGAGCACGCCGATGAACTCGCCGTTGTGGACCGTGAAGCTCGCGTCGTTCAGGATCTCGCGACCGCCGAGTTCCAGCGTGACGTGTTCGACTTCGAGCGCGGGTCGTGCTGCATTCATTGCTGCCATCCTTGCAGCGCGCCCGCGAGTGCGTCGAGCTGCGACTGCATCCATTGCTGGTAGGTCTTCTTCGCCGGCAGCGTTTCCGTCACGCTGATGCTCGGCACGTGCGCGTCCTTGGCGACGCCCAGCAGGCGCTTCGTCAGCGCGCCGGTGGCCTGGCTGTTGTAGATCAGCACGTGCACGCGGCGTTCGCGCAAGTCCTTCTCGAAGGCGGCGATGTCGGCGGGGCTCGGTTCGGTCTCGTTCATCGACGCCATCTGGAAGCGCAGGTTACGCATCTCGAAGCCGATGGCATCGGCCATATAGCCGAACACCGGTTCCGTGGCCGTCACGGGCACGCCCTTGTAGTGCGCCTTCAGTTGCGCGACGCTGGCGTCGATCGGCTTCAGCGAGTCGAGGAAGGTCGCGAGACGGGCGTCGTAGTCGCTCTTGTGCGACGGATCGGCGCTCACGAGATAGGCGCTCACCGCGCGCGCGACGACCGGCATGGTCGCCGGGTCATACCAGAGGTGCGGATTGTCGCCGGCCTTCTTGCCGACGAGTTGCGCCGCGACGATCACCGTGCGCTTGTCGTTGCTCTTCGATGCCGCGAGCAGCTTGTCCATCCATGGATCGTAGTCCGCGCCGTTGTACACGACGAGCGACGCATGCTGCAACGCGCGTGCGGTTTTCGGGCTGGCCTCGAACAAGTGCGGGTCTTCGTCCGGATTGCTAAGGATGCTCGTCACTTGCACGTGGTCGCCGCCGAGCTGGCGGATCACGTCGCCGTAGAAGTTTTCTGCCGCGACGACCGGCACGCGCGCCGCCTGCGCGGAAGCGGTATTGCAAAAGCCGAGCGCGAGCGCGAAGCAGGTCAGGACGTGCGCGAATTTCATCGATTTCCTCGTGTGGTGGCGGTCAGAGCCGGGATGGGTGTCGTTGCTGGCGGGCGCTTCAGGCGCCTTGCGGGCGATGCTGCGCCCGATGTTTCTTCTGGCAGTCGGCGCACAGGCCGCTCAGTTCGACGACCTGGTGATGCACCTTGAAGCCATGCGCGGGCGGACTCGCCGACAGCGACGACGCGAGTTCGCGGCCCTGGATTTCGAGCGTCGCGCCGCATTCGTCGCAGATCAGAAACTGGCTTTCGTGCGGCTTGCCCGCATCGCAGCAGGCGACAAACGCGTTCTTCGATTCGATGCGATGCACGAAACCGTTCTCGACCAGGAATTCAAGCGCCCGGTACACGGTCGTGGGCGGCACGCGCGAGCCGCGCTGAGGCTGCATGGCGTCGATGAGATCGTAGGCGCCGATCGGCTTGTGCGCCTGAAGGACGAGTTCGTACACGTGGCGGCGCAGCGGCGTCAGCGCGACGCCGCGCTCGGTGGCCAGCACCTCGGCGCGCGCGAGCTTGGTTTCGACGGAATCAGTCATGACATTCGGGCCACGCGGAGCGTGAGCCAGGCAAGGGGTGAATGCGGAGCGGACCAGCCGCTCGCAATGCAATCCGGCGATGATATAACGTATCAACGGAAGATGCACGCGGGGTCATGAGCGACCGTGCTCCGCGGTCCTCCGCCGTCAACGTTTCGACAGATGCCCGGCGAGTGCGTCGTGCATGATGGCGTAGATGAGCGGGTCGTTCGTCACACGGATGCGTCCCACATGCACGACTTTTCCCGCGACGGTCGTCACGCCGCGAACGAACTGGCAATCGTCATAGCAGGTCAGGGTTCCGCCGCTCGCGCCGTCCTGATAGCGGACCGACGGCGTCCTGCCGGTCCGGTTGCCCAGATACCAGACGAGCACGCGACGTTCGGCCGCGCCTTCGCCGGCGGACATCCGGGCGTATTCGAACGCGTCGCCCTGGCGTCCGATGTAGTAGTGAGCTTGCGCGGCGTCGTCCGCACTGCGGGCGTCCGCGCCCAGCAGGACGAGCGCGGCGGCCAGCCAGCGAAGTCTCGATCCGGACGCGCGCATGGCGTTCTTCTGAGACATGCGTCAGACGCGCGAACCCGCGCGCTGCGCCGTGCCGGACTTCCCGGACAGGGCGGCGGCGTCGAGGTCGATTTCCTGGGCGGCGACGAACTCGGCCATCGAACGCCATTCGGGCATGCCCTTCGGCGAGCCGAACGTCAGATCGTCGTCTTGCGGGACGTGGTCGGGGTCGGGCGGTGCGGTGAAACTGCGCTTGCGCCTGGCGACCGCCACCAGGGTTTTCGCTCCGGAGGGCGACACACGGAAGACCCGAATCCACGCGGGACGCTCGCCGAGCGCGGTGAGATCGCTGGCTTCCTCGTCGGCGGACGCGGCAACACGCGCCCAGCCGATGACGACGATCTGCGTCGTGCGGCCGGTTGAATCAAGCCGTTCCTGACGCTGCACGCGCCCGCCCAGCAACTGGAAGCGCGCGACCGGAATGTGCGAACGAGCGGGGAAGTATTCGGCAATGACCCAGTTGCCGCCGGAGGAGACGATCGGGACGTCCCTGCGGCGCTCGTAGCGATAGATGTCCGTCAGGCGATGCAGCACGGCTTGCGGAACGTGTGCGCGCGGGAACGAATAGCGGGCGGGCTTGAAGTCGTCGGTTTCGGATCGGACCGAGTTGTGCGCGTTCATGTCGAGCCTCAGGCGCATGGGCTGAAGCTGGATCGACAGCAGCGTGCCATCTGAGACACGCGCCACGTAGGGTGGATTGGAGGATTCGATCCAGCGGCCGGGCGCCGTTGCATGCAGCGGCGACGAAAGGCTCAGGAAGACAGCGACGGCGATGGCACCGAGACTCGATAACAGCGATTTCATGTTCTGGTCAGGCAAGTGGGGCGAGCGGACATCGCTCGGCGCGGTAGTGGAAAAACGTCATTGAGATTCGGGGCAGCGGTTTCGCATCGCGTGCTTGATTTCCTCGATACCGCCGTCGCCCGCCCGGCAGAACCACGCCTGGGCGGCGCAGTAGTTGGTGGGCGTGCCCATGCCCTGGGCATGCATGAAGCCGACGAGCAACGCCGCCTCCGGATCACCGTCCCGCGCAAGCTGCGAGAGTGAGCGAAAAGCGTCCTGCACTTCGCCCTGGCCGGATTCGCTCAGCAGCGCCCGGGTGCTTTCCATGAATGGCGAGGGCGTCGGCGATGCCTGCGACGCGTTCGGTCCATACGGAAGGCGTGCGTCGATGGCGCTTCTGACGTCCGGCCAAGTCGCGACGGAGCGCAGGAACTTGCCTTCCGATGCGCAGGGAGCCGCTGCCTGCGAAAGCGCCGCGTTCGCGGTCGCTGTCGCGAGGAGACACAGGCCGCACAGGATCGCGTGCAGTGTCATGCGCATGGACGCACCAGCAGTTGCCGATGGGTCGCGCGGGCAGCGGGCAGGCAAGCAGTCAGCGCCTGCAGCAGGGTGTGCGCGATGATGCCCTTGGTGTGCGCGAACGCGGCCGGTGCATGATCCGCCAGCCGGCGAGCCCAATGCAGGGCCATGGGCATCAGTTCGTGTTCGCGCACCGCGAAGTTGACCAGACTGTGTTCGAGCGCGGTGATGGCGCCAAACTCCTTGCAGCCATAGACCATTTCCGACACCACGCCATGGGGCACGAAGTGCCGCAACATCGCCGCGCCGACAGCACAACTCACGCCCTGCGCGAGTTCTGGCTCGGAAAAGCGCGCGCCGTAAGCCGCGATGCGGATGTCGCACAGCAGCGCGAGTTGCAGGCCTTGTCCTTTCACCTGACCGTCGATGGCGGCGATCACCGGCTTCGGAAACCTCAGGACGGCGTGATACAGCGCCATGATGCTGTCGAGCCAGGCATCGACGTCCGACTCGCTGTTCAGGTTCGACACTTCCTGCCCATCGCCGCCGCCGCAAAATGCGCCGCCCGTCGGACCTGACAGAATCAATGCGGCTACCTCCGGGTCCGTGGCCGCCGCTTCCAGCGTCCCGACGATGCGCCGCCGCACCGCCGTATCGAGAACATTGGCCGGTGTCGCGCCGTGCAGCGTCAACTGCACGATGCCCGAACGCGAGTCATCCAGCGGAACCAGGCGCTGCGTCATGTCGATTGTGCCAAGTGTTTCCATGCGTCCTCTGAACAGGTGAGCCAGAAAGCGCCACGCGCCGGCCGATCATCGATGGGCCGGGGCATGGCGCGAAGTGCGGCAAAAGTCACGCTGAGAAGCGTGCAAATCAGCCCAGACCGATATCGCGCACCGGGCCGGATGCACCTGTCTCCGCTGTCTGTCCGCGCCAGAGCACGCGTTCGATGGCGGGGTCGTTGAATTCCTCGCGCTCATGAATGCTGCGGCGATTGTCGGTAATGAGCAGGTCGCCGCGGCGCCAGAAATGCGTATAGGTGTAGCGCGGGTTCTTGAAGAATTGCGAAAGCTCGGTGAAGAACCTCTTCGTCTCGTGAGGGGTGAAGCCGACGATGCGCGGTTCCCAGCTGGCGGGCTGTCCCTCGTCGAACGGGAAGTAGAGCAGCATCTTCCTGACCCAGCCGAGATCCGTGAAGACCGGCACCTTGAACCAGCCCTCGGGCGAGACGTCGACGTAATAGCCGCGCTCGGTCACCCGCACTTCAAACGTTTCTTCCTCCAGCACGTTGCGCAGATGGAGCGGCAGTTCCTCGCACGCGAGGACGTGATCCGTGACCAGTGTGGCGCCGCGAAACCGCATGTTCTCGATGCGCGCGCCGTACAGGAACACGAGGTCGACCTGACTCAGCAGCAGGCCGCCGTCCGCATGAAACGGCAGTTGACCGCGGCCGGTGACGATCTTGCGTTGATCGCCGTCGAGTTCCAGCGTGTCCCGATAGCCATAGCCGACCTTTTCCCGCTCGTTCACATACGCGACGATGTTGCCGTAGCGCGCATACAGGTTCAGGAAGTCCTGTCGTTCGAAGTCGAGATCGCGGACGAGCACGAAGCCCTTCTCCATCAGGATCGACTTGATGTCTTCCGGGTCGGCCGCAAGGAACGCCTCGCGGTTGAGGATCGCTCCGAAACCGGACGCCAGCACCGATTCCCTTTCGTAAAGCCGTACGCGTGTATCCATTCAATGCTCCATGCTGATGACAAACAACGGGATGTCTTGACGCACTAGGTGGTGTAGTGGCTGTTCAGTGCGACATAGGCCGGCGACAGGTCGCAGCCCCATGCCTCGGCGCGGCCGTGTCCGGCCGCGAGGTCGACGCGGATATCGATGTGCTCTGCCGCCGCCATCGTCCCGCGCAACGCCGAGAGCGTGGCTTCGTCGATGACGGCGGGATACACGCACGTGCCGCAGATCGATATGCGGGTGCGCTGCGGATCAATCTGGTACTTCCGGTCGCACTTGCCGATGGCCATCGCGACGCGGCCCCAGTTCGGGTCCGCGCCGTGGATGGCCGTCTTGACGAGCGGCGAATTGGCGATGGATTTCGCGACGGCGCGCGCGACGGCATCCGACTCGGCATGCTCGACGATCGTGGTGAATACCTTGGTGACACCTTCGCCGTCGCGCAGCACGAGCATGGCCAGGTGCGAGGCGACGTCCAGCAGCGCGTCGGCGAAAGCGTTCGTTTCGACGGGTCCGGCAAGCCCGCTCGAAAACGCGACGCAACTGTCGCTCGTCGAGGTGTCGGAGTCGATCGTGATGCAGTTGAACGTGCGGTCCGCCACCTGGGTCAGCATCGACTGGAGGGCGGGCTGGGGGATGCGCGCGTCGGTGAAGAAGTAGACGAGCAGCGTGGCCATGTCCGGCTCGATCATGCCGACACCCTTCGCGATGCCCACCAGCACGCTCTTGCCCACGCGCATCGCGACGGCCTTGCGCGTGGTGTCGGTGGTCATGATCGCTTCGGCGAAGGACAGGAAGTCGGGTGGCCGGGACAGGCGTTCCCGCGTCTGCGCGAGACAGGCGGCGATGCGCCCGACGGGCAGCCGCTTGCCGATCACGCCGGTCGCCGCCGTCTGGATGTCATCGCGCGAGATGGAAAGCTGCTGCGACAGCGTCTCCAGCAAGACATCGAGATCCGCCTCGCCCTGGACGCCGGTCGCGACGTTCGCGTTCTTGGAGATGACCAGCAACGCGCGGGCGCTGCCCTTCGCCAGTTGCGTGCGGGACGCCCGCACGGCCGCGCCGGCAAAGTGACTGCGCGTATAGACGCCGGCCACGGCGCACGGCGCATCGGCATGCACCACGGCGATGTCGCGCGCGTGATTCCGGATGCCGGCGCTCGCGACGAAGGTCGCGAAGCCTTGCGGAACGGGTGAGCGGGCATCCAGCGGACGCGAGAGAAAGGCGCCGGGTTTCATCGCGTGGCTCATCGTTTGGCGGCCTCGACGTGTTCGTCGCCCAGTACGCGGGCAAAGTGCGCGTGAGGACTGCGCGCGGCGAAGGCGGCGCGATGCACGCGCCGGGACGATTCGGCCGATTGCTCCAGCACCGCCCGCATGCCGGCGACGATGGTGGCCTTGGTCGCGCGATACGGCACTTGCGGGTAGCTCGCGAGCGTCTCCGCGCGGGCGATGGCGTCACGCAGTAGCGCATCGGGCCGCGAGAGGCGGTTGACGATCCGGTAGTCCACGGCCTGTTCGGCGGAAATCGGCTCGCAGGCGAAGACGATGTCCTGCATGGCCGCATGGCCGATGGCATGCCGCAGAATGGCGACGCCCATCGAGCAGCCGATGCCATGACGCAGTTCGGGCATGCGGAACTCCGCCGTGGTCGCGGCCTGACGCCAGTCGAACATCAGCGCGAACTGGAAGCCCATGCCGATGGCGTAGCCGTCGATGGCCGCTACCGTGGGCTTCTCTACGTTCAGCACGCTGAGGTACAGCTCTGTGACGCGATCGATCCAGTCGTCGACATCCGTGCCGCCCTTGAGCAGGCGCACTTCGTTGAAGTCGCCGCCGGCGCTGAACGAGCGGTCCTGGCCGCCGGTCACGACGACCGCGCCGACCTTCGGGTCGCGGTCGGCGCGGGCGAGCGCGGCCTTGACGCTGTCTTCGAGTTCCGCGCTGAACGGGTTGTTGCGATTGGCGTGCCGCAACGTGATGACGCGGATGCTGCCTTCGTCTGCTTCGGAAACTGCTGCCATGCCTGTCCTCCTTCGCTTCCTTGCGGTTCCTTGAGCTTCCTTGAAGTGACTCGCGTCACGGCGCATGCCTCAAAGCGCGTCTTCTCCGCTGAGCAACGCGCGATAACGGCGATAGGTGTAGCGGGTCTTGCCGACGTAGTCGCCGGTCTCGACGCCGATATGGGACGCGTAGATCTGATTGACCGACGAGCCCTCATGAATGCCGATCTTCTTGCGCCACACGATCTCGTCCGGCAGCAGCGCGTGCTCCGCGGCGCACTCGCGCAACATCACCTTGACTTCATCGGCGGCCACCTTCATGTCGGGCGCGAGGTTCAGTGCGAACGCGACAAGCCGCGGCGTCCAGAACGGGTGATGCACGTCCAGTCCGTAGCGATTCGCCCCGAACGGCGAGAACTCGCCGGTCCAGCGCGTGCGATAGATCTGCCGCCAGAGTTCGGGGTTCGCGTCGGCCGGCGCGCTGCCTGGCTTCAGAACGCCGCCGAACAGCAGGTCGGAGCCATAGCCGGTGATGACGCGTCCGCCGATGCCCTCAAGCGTTCGATAGAGGCACAGCAGGCTGGCCTGGATCTCGGCGGAAAGGCCGTCGAAGATCTCGTTGTAGTAGATGGCCTCGTGCGCGCCGCGCAGGATTTCCTGGTCCGTGAAGGTTTGTTCGCTGTGCGTGGTCCGGACGTGGCGCGAGACGGTGCGGGCAAACGGAAATTCGTTGCTTGTCCCGGTGCCGATCGCCAGGGTTCGGACGTCGTCCCGGTGGCGTGCCGCGATGGCCGTGACCATGCTCGAATCGAGCCCGCCGGACAGCGGAATGGACAGCGGCCCGGAACAGCGCGACAGCGACCGGATGGAGTCGGACAGCAGCGAACAGGTCAGTTCGCGGGCGTGCTCGCGGCGCAAGCGCTGCGGCGCGGCCAGCCGATGGCCCAGATAGCTGACGGAATGCATGACGGGATGTTCGCGGCCATCGGACCCGAACGAATACGCCGAGCCCGGCCGCAGGCGTGCGCCGTTGCGCAGCGGCAGGAAGGTGTCCGCCCGGTTGTCATGGGCGAGCACGTCATCCTCGGGGAGGAAGTCCAGTTCATCGCGCCGGCAACGCGCGACGTTCTTCAGTTCCGAGGTCAGCCAGAACGCGCTGCGCCCGCTCACCGCATGCACCGGTTGCAGGCCGTGGGCGTCGGTTTTCACCGCCAGCGTTCCGCGCGAGCCGAAGGTCAGGAACGTGTACGGCCCTTCGACCATGGCGAAGACGGCGTCTCCGTACACCTGGTGCAGGGTGTGCAGGACCGCGGCGTCGTTCGCGGTGAGCGCCTCCGCGGTAATCGTGGCGGCGAGCACGCGCAGTTCGTCGATGTTCGTGACGCTTCCGATCAGCACATGCGTCTGGTGGCGTTCCACATGCGAGAGCGCCGCAAACGATTCGGCGCGCCAGGTCTTCAGCCAGAGTTGCCAGCCTGCAATTTCGAAGCATTCGCCTTCGCTCTGCAGATTCGCGAGAGAAGGTGAAGGCTTGCGTCCTGAATGAGGTACCGCGATGAATGAGAAGGTCATGAACGGTCGCCAAGAAAAGGGGGGGGCGTGATGTCCGCCGCGATTGTTTGAACATCGATGAAAAATTGCTGCGCCGAAAATCACGGGGCAAGCACCTTGTCCGTAAAAATTAAATCACGAGGCAATCCTGATTTCTCGCTAAGTGTTCGTAAAGTTTTGTTTTCAGACAAACAAATTCACTGCTGGAAATAGCAGTTAATTAACCTTAACGAAGGTATGTCAGGATTTGACTGCTACTAATGCATTCGATCGAGCTAACGACTGCAAATGGTCAGCTATAAGTTCTTGACGAGGAAAACCGATAGCGAGAAACCAGCGCTGTGAAAGTCGTAGGCGCCATCGGTGAAATTGACGTAATAGAGCGTGCCCGGAATCTCCGCGGCGGTGGCGCTCCAGAAATTCGCGCCCTCGCCGAAATCCGAGGCGGCGACGGCGGGGAACACCTTGGCGTCGATCTTCGGACCGCTGCAGGTCCTGCGTCTCAGACTGCCCAGTTCTTCGGCTGTCGGCAGGCGCCAGCCGGGTCCGGTTCGTTTCGCGGCCTTTTTCGCTTCGTCATGACTCAGGCCCAACGGATTTCCCGTGCAACGTCCGCTGCGCTGGTCCCATTCCATCCCCACGGCGCAACGCTTCCAGACCAGCCGCTTTCCGGGATCGGTTGCTTCACTCGCGTTGATGCTCCATGAACTGTCGGTTGCCTGAACGCAAGATGCGGAAGTTAAAACGGAATGGAGCGCCAATGGGAGTGTCGTGCACACTAATCCGATATTTCGTTTCATGCTTCTGGATAATGTCATTGTCTTATGATTGAAGTTGCTGCTGTTGATTAACGGATCAAAGAGATCATTTGCCTTGTCTTGGCAAATGACTGCCAACAGGAAGCTAAGCTGTCGGTTCGAGTTAAGGCCAAATCCAAGCAAACCAGCCTAAGCGACATCAATCTTGTTTTGGAAGCATTCAAGAGTCACAAATCAACAAACGGCTGAACCGAACCGTCCCGCACAAGCAAGCGAAAAATGCTCGTACGGGAACGTGCGTTGCTCGTTTCGCGCCATGCCAGATGGGGTTTCCCCGAGCAAACCGGCTGATTGCGCGTCGCAGCATCGAAACCTGTGCCGGATGCCTTGACACGATCCCGCGCAGCGCCGATCATTCGATCAAACTAAGAGCAATTGCTCACTCGTGGAGCGTTCGCTCACCCGCGTGAGTGAAGCGGAAGAAATCGGAGACATCGGTGAGACTGAGAGACAAGGTCGCGATCATCACAGGCGCCGGCGGTGGCATCGGCGAGGCGGTCGCGCAGCGCTATCTGGAAGAAGGCGCGCAGGTCGTCGTCGTCGACGTGCGGGACGAGAGCGAACTCGCCCGGCGCTTCACGGAAGACGCCACGCGCGTGCTCGCGCTCAAGGCCGACGTCACGCGCCGCGAGGACATCGCGCAGATCGTCGGGCGCACGGTGGAGCGCTTCGGCGGCATCGACATTCTCTTCAACAACGCGGCGCTGTTCGACATGCGCCCGCTGCTCGACGAATCCTGGTACATCTACGACCGCCTCTTCGCGGTCAACGTCAAGGGCATGTTCTTCCTGATGCAGGCCGTCGCCCAGCGCATGGTCGAACAGGGCCGGGGCGGCAAGATCATCAACATGTCATCGCAGGCCGGACGGCGCGGCGAGGCGCTCGTGTCGCATTACTGCGCGACCAAGGCGGCGGTGATCAGCTATACGCAATCGGCGGCGCTCGCGCTCGCAAAAGAGCGCATCAACGTGAACGACATCGCGCCGGGCGTCGTCGATACCCCGATGTGGAAGGACGTCGACGCGCTGTTTGCGCGCTACGAGAACCGGCCGATCGGCGAGAAGAAGCGGCTCGTCGGCGAAGAAGTGCCGCTCGGGCGCATGGGCCTGCCCGCCGACCTGACGGGCGCGGCGCTGTTCCTGGCCTCGGCGGATGCGGACTACATCACGGCGCAGACGCTCAACGTCGATGGCGGCAACTGGATGAGTTGACGCGGCGCGGCGCGCTGCATGCGGCTTGAAGCACAGGAAGCACCGTCTATAGTGAAACGGCGTCACAGCAGACACGAAGCGCGGCACACGCAACTGCACACCCGATAGCACACGCAACGAAAAACGCAACGAAAAAACGCAACGAAAAAACGCAACGAAAAAACGCAACGACAAACGCGCGATTCCGGTCGCGCACCCTCAAAAGCAGTCAGCGGCAACCACGGCGCCCGCGGTCATTGCAGCGGGACCCTCCACGGCGTCCGTGCCAACAAAAAGGAGACGAACCTCATGAAACGCACTCAACGCATCGTTCGAACCCAACCGCGCGCGCGCCGCGCACCGTTCGCGAGCGGGGCGCTGTCGGCGGCGCTGGCTGCCGCCGCGCTCGTGCCGCTGTCGGCGCATGCCGCGACCATCACGATCGCGACGCTCAACAATCCGGACATCATCGAGTTGAAGAAGCTCTCGCCGGCGTTCGAGAAAGCCAATCCCGACATCAAGCTGAACTGGGTGATCCTCGAGGAAAACGTGCTGCGCCAGCGCGCCACGACCGACATCACGACCAACAGCGGCCAGTTCGACGTGGTGACCATCGGCACCTACGAGGCGCCGCAGTGGGGCAAGCGCGGCTGGCTCTCGCCGATGACGAACCTGCCCGCCAACTACGATCTCGACGATGTCGTGAAGACGGCCCGCGACGGCCTCTCCTACAACGGCACGCTGTTCGCGCTGCCGTTCTACGTCGAAAGCTCGATGACGTACTACCGCAAGGACCTGTTCCAGGCCGCCGGCCTCAAGATGCCGGACCAGCCGACCTACGACCAGATCAAGCAGTTCGCCGACAAGCTCACCGACAAGTCGAAGGGCCAGTACGGCATCTGCCTGCGCGGCAAGGCGGGCTGGGGCGAGAACATGGCGTATGTGTCGACCGTGGTGAACACCTACGGCGGCGAGTGGTTCAACGAGAAGTGGCAGGCGCAGCTCGACACGCCCGAATGGAAGAAGGCGGTCGGCTTCTACGCGGACCTGCTGAAGAACGACGGCCCTCCCGGAGCCAGCTCGAACGGCTTCAACGAGAACCTCACGCTGATGTCGTCGGGCAAGTGCGCGATGTGGATCGACGCCACGGTCGCCGCCGGCATGCTCTACAACAAAGCGCAGTCGCAGGTGTCGGACAAGATCGGCTTCGCGGCGGCGCCGGTGGCCGTCACGCCGAAGGGTTCGCACTGGCTGTGGTCGTGGTCGCTCGCCATTCCGAAGACCTCGAAGCAGCAGGACGCCGCCAAGAAGTTCGCCGCATGGGCGACGTCGAAGGAATACATCGAGATGGTCGGCAAGGATGAAGGCTGGGCCTCGGTGCCGCCGGGCACGCGCAAGTCCACCTACGCACGGCCCGAGTACAAGCAGGCCGCGCCGTTCGGCGACTTCGTGCTGAAGGCGATCGAAACCGCCGATCCGAACGACGCCACGCTGCACAAGGTGCCTTACACCGGCATCCAGTTCGTCGGCATTCCGGAGTTCCAGTCGTTCGGCACGGTGGTCGGCCAGTCGATTGCAGGCGTGGTCGCGGGCCAGACGAGCGTCGATGCCGCGCTGAAGGCCGGCAACGCCGCCGCCGATCGCGCGGTGAAGCAGGCCGGGTATCAGAAGTAAGAGAAGCACGCTGCATGCGGTAACGCGCTTCATCCATCGCGGTACACGGGCCGTCCCGTCACGGGGCGGTCCGCCGGCGTCAATCATCGAGAGGTGACACGATGAGTCAACTGAATCCCCCCATCACCGATCATCATCTGGAGGAGTCCGCCGCCGAGCGCGACAAGCGGCGCGCGAAGTCGGTGCGCTGGCTGATCTCGCCGTCCACCGGATTGCTGTTCCTGTGGATGGCGATCCCCCTCGCGATGACGATCTGGTTTTCGTTCTCGCGCTACAACCTGCTGAATCCCGACGTCAAGGGCTTCGCCGGTCTCGACAACTTCGAGTTCCTGGTCACCGATCCGGCGTTCGGCCCGTCCATCGCCCACACGCTCACGCTGATCATCTCGACGCTCGTCATCACCGTGGTCGGCGGCGTGCTGCTCGCGGTGCTGTTCGACCGCAAGTTCTGGGGGCAAGGCATTGCGCGCCTGCTGGTGATCGCGCCGTTCTTCGTGATGCCGACCGTTTCGGCGCTCATCTGGAAGAACATGATCCTGCATCCGGTGTACGGCCTGATCGCGGGACTGATGCGCTCGCTGGGCATGCAGCCGATCGACTGGTTCGCCGAATATCCGCTCTTCGCGGTGATCGTGATCGTCTCGTGGCAATGGCTGCCGTTCGCGTTCCTGATCCTCTTCACGGCGATCCAGTCGCTCGATCAGGAACAGAAGGAAGCGGCGCGCATCGACGGCGCGGGTCCGTTCGCCATGTTCTTCTTCATCACGCTGCCGCACCTGAAAAGGGCGATTGCGGTCGTCGTGATGATGGAAACCATTTTCCTGCTGTCGATCTTCGCGGAAATCTACACGACCACGGGCGGCGGCCCCGGCACCGCGACGACCAACCTGTCCTACCTGATCTACGCACTCGGCCTGCAGCAGTTCGACGTCGGCCTGGCTTCGGCGGGCGGCATCCTCGCGGTCATTCTCGCCAACATCGTTGCGTTCTTCCTCGTGAGAATGCTCGCGAAGAACCTCAAGGGGGAGTACGAGTCATGAGCACACCCGTCCGCACTCAAGCCATGAGCGGCGCGCCGCGCACGTCAGCGCTCGAGCATGTGAAGAACATCGTGCCCGGCATCGTGGCGTGGATCGCGTCGATCCTGCTGTTCTTCCCGATCTTCTGGATGACGATCACGGCGTTCAAGACCGAGCAGCAGGCGTATTCGTCGTCGCTGTTCTTCACGCCGACGCTGGACAGCTTCCGCGAAGTGTTCGCGCGCAGCAATTACTTCGGCTTCGCGTGGAATTCGGTGCTGATCTCGGTCGGCGTCACGGTGATCTGCCTGCTGCTCGCCGTGCCCTGCGCCTACGCGATGGCCTTTTTCCCGACCAGGAAGACGCAGAAAGTGCTGCTGTGGATGCTCTCGACCAAGATGATGCCGTCGGTCGGCGTGCTCGTGCCCATCTACCTGCTGTGGAAGAACACGGGCCTGCTGGACACGGTGTCCGGCCTCATCATCGTCTACACGCTGATCAACCTGCCGATCGCCGTCTGGATGGCCTACACGTACTTCAACGAAGTGCCGAAGGACATTCTCGAAGCGGGCCGCATCGACGGCGCGTCGACCTGGCAGGAAATCGTCTTCCTGCTGATGCCGATGTCGCTTCCCGGACTGGCCTCGACCGGCCTGCTGCTCATCATCCTGTCGTGGAACGAGGCGTTCTGGAGCATCAACCTGTCGAGCTCGAACGCGGCGCCGCTCACGGTGTTCATCGCGTCATATTCGAGTCCGGAAGGGCTGTTCTGGGCCAAGCTCTCGGCGGCTTCGCTGCTGGCGGTCGCGCCGATCCTGATCGTCGGCTGGCTGTCGCAGAAGCAACTCGTGCGCGGTCTCACGTTTGGCGCGGTGAAGTGAGGGCGCGCTCGTGAATCTCACACCCTCCAACGAAGCCAATCTCGACGATCGCCTTCTGATCTGCGACTGCGACGGCGTACTCATCGACAGCGAGGCCGTCGCCGCGCGCATGCTCGTCACCGAGCTGCAGGCGCTGTGGCCGGGCGTCGATGTCGAACCGGTCGTGATGCCGCTGCTCGGGCTGCGCATCGAGGCGGTGCTCGCGAGCGCCGCCGACACGGTCGGCCGCACGCTGACGCACGATCAGGTGGTCACGATCCGGCGCGCGGTCGAGGCGGCGGCGATCCAGGCGCCCGCGGTGCCGGGCATCGCCGAGGCGCTCGCGGCCGTGCCGTTCATGAAGGCCTGCGCGAGCAACAGTTTCTCGACCTATGTCGATGCGGTGCTGAAGCGCACCGGCCTCGTGCGCTTCTTCGGCGCGCGGCGCTTCTGCGCGGACATGGTCGAGAACCCGAAGCCCGCGCCCGACGTGTATCTCGCGGCGGCCCGCGCGATGCGCATCGATCCGCTGCGCTGCCTGGTGGTCGAGGACAGCGTGACGGGCGTGACGGCGGCGCGCGCGGCGGGCATGCCGGTGCTCGGTTTCATCGGCGGCGGACATGCGACTGAAGGACAGATTGGCGCGCTCCAGCAAGCGGGCGCACACGTGGTATTCGACGACATGACGCGCTTGCCGGCGCTCGTGGCGCACTGGCTGCAAGACGCGTCGTTCGACATGGGAGACACACATCATGGCTAGCCTGACCCTGCGCAATATCAGCAAGCGTTATGAAGAAACCGAGGTGATGCGCAACATCAACCTCGACATCAACGACGGCGAGTTCGTCGTGTTCGTGGGTCCGTCGGGCTGCGGCAAGTCCACCCTGATGCGCATGATCGCCGGGCTGGAGGACATCAGCGGCGGCGAGCTGATGATCGACAACACGCGCGTCAACGAACTCGCGCCCGCCAAGCGCGGCATCGCGATGGTGTTCCAGTCGTATGCGCTCTATCCGCACATGACGCTGTACGACAACATGGCGTTCGGCCTCAAGCTGGCGGGCGAGAAGAAGCCCGCCATCGACGCCGCCGTGAAGAACGCCGCGAAGATCCTGCACATCGATCATCTGCTCGACCGCAAGCCGAAGGCGCTCTCGGGCGGCCAGCGGCAGCGCGTCGCGATTGGCCGCGCCATTACGCGCAAGCCGAAGGTGTTCCTGTTCGATGAACCGCTGTCGAACCTGGACGCCGCGCTGCGCGTGAAGATGCGGCTCGAGTTCGCGCGCCTGCACGACGACCTCAAGACGACGATGATCTACGTGACGCACGATCAGGTCGAGGCGATGACGCTCGCCGACAAGATCGTCGTGCTGTCGGCGGGGAACATCGAGCAGGTGGGCACGCCGAACACGCTGTATCACGCGCCGGCGAACCGCTTCGTCGCGGGCTTCATCGGCTCGCCGAAGATGAACTTCATGTCCGGCACGGTGGCCGCCGTGCAGAACGACGGCGTGCTGGTCAAGTACGCGACGGGCGAGACGCAACTGGCCGGCGTGCTGCCGGGCAATGCCAAGCCGGGCGATACCGTGACGGTCGGCGTCCGCCCCGAGCACTTGCAGCCTAATTCGACCGAAGCGGGCGAGTACGGCGTGTCGGCTTCGGCGATGACGGTCGAGACGCTCGGCGACGCGGCCTATCTCTATGCCGAAACCGATGTCGCGCCAGATGGGCTGATCTCGCGCATTCCGCCGCTAGAAAAGCATGCGCGCGGCGAGAAGCTCAAGCTCGGCGCCGCGCCGGAGCACTGCCATCTGTTCAACGCGGAAGGGCAGGCGTTCACGCGCAAGGTCGTGGATGGCTGGCAGCGCGAGCACGCGACGGCCGCCTGAAGCGTCGCACCATCGCGGCACAGGGGCATGACGACGGCGCCGTTCGCAGGAACGGCGCCGTATTTTTTAGCCGACGTAGGATAATCGCGTGTACAACCGGCCGCGTCCGACGGCCGGCGCGCTCCCACCGACATCGCCATGCCCGTCCTGAATGAACTCTTTGTCTATCCGGTCAAGTCCTGCGCGGGCATCGCCCTGAAGCGCGCGACGCTGCTCGAAACCGGTCTCGAACACGACCGCCACTGGATGATCACCGAGCCGTCCGGCGCCATGCTCACGCAGCGCGCGCATCCGCGCATGGCGCTGATCCGGACAGCCTTCGCCGACGATTCACTCGTGCTCGACGCGCCCGGCATGCCGACGCTGCGCACGCCCTTGCGCGCCGAAGCGCTCGTCGATCCGAAGCCGCTGCGCACGACCGTCTGGCGCGACACCTTCGATGCGCTCGATACCGGCGAGGAAACGGCGCAATGGTGCAGCACGTTCCTCGACATGCCGGCGCGGCTGACCCGCTTTGCGCCGCAGGTGCGCCGCGTCGTCGATGAAACCTGGACCGCGCCGCTCAGCACGCATACGCGCTTCGCTGACGGCTTTCCGCTGCTGGTGATGAGCCAGGCCTCGCTCGATGATCTGAACGCGCGTCTCGTCGCGAAGGGCGCGCCCGCGATTCCCGCGAACCGCTTCAGGCCGAACCTGGTGGTCGGCGGACTCGATGCGTATGAGGAAGACTTCGTCGGCGAGATGCGGATCGGCGAGGCGCAACTGAAGCTCGTCAAGCTCTGCTCGCGTTGCCCGATGCCGACCATCGACCAGGACACGGGCGCGGCGGACCCCGCGTGGCCGCACGAGCCGCTCGACACGATGAGCGCCTACCGCGCCAGCGAGCAGATGGGCGGCAAGCTCACCTTCGGCAAGAACGCGATTGTCCTCGCGGGCGAGGGCATGGCGCTGCACGTGGGTCAGGACGTCGAGGCCGAGATCGACTTCTGAGGCGTTACGCTTCCAGCGCGGCCTTCGCGCAGAGTTCGTCGGTGACGAGGCCCGACAGCCATTGCCCCTGCAACGCTGCGATCAACGCATCGAGCTTGCGCTGGCCGCCCGCGAAGCCGATCGTGGGACGCCGCGGCGGCGAGTCGAGCTTGAGGCTCGTCACGCGCGCGCCGGTGCTCGACTGCACGCGCTTGCCGGTGGCGTCGATCGGCAGCCCGAGCCATTCGGCCACCGCGCCGGCCTCGATCATCTCTTCCACTTCCGCGCGCGTGATGAAGCCGTCTTCATGCAGCGGACAGTTCACGGCCACGTTGCCGATGCCGACGAAGGCCACGTCCGCGCCTTGCGCGAGTTCATCGACGATGCGATACAGCCGGTGATTGACCCACTGGGCGCGCTCGGATTCGCTGTCGGCCATGAGCGGCGCGGGCAGCATGAAGTGCTTGCCGCCGGTCTTCTCTGAGAGCTGCTGGGCCACGTCATAGCGGTTCGACGAACCGTCCTGCGCGATGGCGCCGACCATCGACACGAAGCGATGCTGCGGCCGCTCGATCTGCCCGATCTGCGCGACGCAGGCCTTCAACGTGCGCCCGCTGCCGATCGACACGACCAGCGGTTTCTCGTCGAGCAGATAGCGCTCCATCACTTGCGCGCCCGCGACGGCGAGCTTGCGGTCGACCTGCTCGGGCGCGTCGCCGTCGACGGGCACGACTTCGCACATCGCGAGGCCGTAGCGGTCGCTGAGCGCGCGCGCCAGCGACAGGCAATCGGCGATGCGATGATCGACCCGCACGCGGATCAGGTTTTTCTCGACGGCAAACGCGACGAGCCGTTGCGCCACCGGGCGCGAGATCTGCAATTTCTCGGCGATCTCGTTCTGGGTATTGCCGGCGACGTAGTAGAGCCAGGCTGCGCGCGTGGCGAGGTCGAGTTTTTCGGTGGATTTGGGCACTGTGGTTGCGCGGCTGTCTGCTCTTAAGTTTTAGTTCTTATTTTGGACAACGTGATGCCAAATTCAGAACCACCCATGGACTCGATCGCCCTCACGAGCGCTCTTGGGGCCGACGTTATGCCAGCCTCGGCCGCGCCGGATCGAACAGCGGCCGCACGTGCTGGTACAGCTCCCGGAAACTCTTCAGCCGCTGCCTCAACAGCGCATGGCGCTGCGCATCCGGCGTGAACTCCTGCTTGATCTCGGGTTTCGCGAGCACCGTTGCCGGGTCGCCGCCCGCCGCGAGCCAGCCGAGCCGCGCCGCGCCCAGCGCCGCACCGGTTTCGCCGCCGCCGTGGGTGCGGGTCGGGGTATCGAAGGCGTCGGCGAACATCTGCGCCCAGTACGCGCTGCGTGCACCGCCACCGAGCATCGACAATGCGCGCGCCTGCGTGCCCGCCGACTGCAGCGCGTCGAGACCATCGGTCAGCGAGAGCGTGACGCCTTCGAGCACCGAATAGCCGAGCAGCGCACGATCGGTCGCGTGCGTCATGCCGAAGAACACGCCCTGCGCGTAGGGATCATTGTGCGGCGTGCGCTCGCCGCTCAGATACGGCAGGAACAGCGGCGCGGACGAGAGGATGTCGACGGGCAGGGCCTCGATCTCGGCGAGCAGCGTGGGCTCGTCGGTCGAGGTCAGCTTGCAGACCCAGCGCAGGCAGCTCGCCGCCGACAGCACCACGCTCATCTGGTGCCAGCGATCCGGAATGGCATGGCAGAACGCATGCACGGCGGACGCCGGATTGGGCCGGAAACGGTCGCCGATCACGCACAGCACGCCCGAGGTGCCGAGCGACAGGAAGCCGTCGCCCGGATCGGTGGCGCCGATACCCACCGCGCTCGCGGCATTGTCGCCGCCGCCCGCTGCGACCACCACGCCTTCCGGCAGGCCGAGTTCGCGCGCGAGCGCCGGCAGCAGGGTGCCGGACGGCGCGCTGCCTTCGGCCAGCGCGGGCATCTGCTGGCGCGACATGCCGCAGGCCGCGAGCAGTTCGTCCGACCAGTCGCGCCGCGCGACATCGAGCCAGAGCGTGCCGGCGGCATCGGAGGGATCGGACACCTTGGTGCCGGTCAGATGCATGCGCAGATAGTCCTTCGGCAGCAGCACGCACGCGGTCTGGCGGAACAGGTCGGGTTCGTTGTGCGCGACCCAGAGCAGCTTCGGCGCGGTGAAGCCGGGCATCGCGAGATTGCCGGCGATTTCATGCAGATTGGGCGCGCGCTCGTACAACTCGGCGCACTCCTTGTCGCTGCGCATGTCGTTCCACAGAATCGCGGGGCGCAGCACGCGGTCTTGCGAATCGAGCAGCACCGCCCCATGCATCTGACCCGAGAGCCCGATGCCGCGCACCTGGGCGAATTCGGCAGGGAATTTCTCGCGCAACTTGAACAGTGCGGCGCGCGTGCCTTCCCACCAGTCGAGCGGATTCTGTTCTGACCAGCGCGGCTTCGGACGCGACACGGTGAAGGGCGTGCCCGCCGTGCCGATCACGCTGCCGTCGGCGGCGAGCAGCAGGACTTTCACTTCGGAGGTGCCGAGGTCGATGCCTAAGTACATGAACGTACCCTTGGGTCGTGGCCAGGTTCGCGCCCGGCGGAAAACGAGGAATGAGCGACGTGTGAGTCCCGCGCAGCGGGAGGCGCTAATTTAACGCCACGCGCGGCGCCGCGCCATGGGCACATTACCCGAGCGGCGCGGCGCGCAGTTGACGCTGCGATTACGTTCGCGATAACCGCGCGCGGATGGAACGTCTCACGGACGGTTGGCGAGCCACGCGTCGACCTTGGCGACGGCGTCGCGCATCACGCGTTCGAGTCCCTCGCTGCCGGCCATCTTGCCCCAGAGCTGCTTGTCCGCGACGAAGGCCTTGACCGGATCGGGCGACGTGAAATAGCCATGCGCGACGGCCGGATCCATCACGCCGTCCTGATAGGCATAAGGCAGCTTGCCTTCGTGCCAGCGTTCGAGAAAGCGCAGGAAGAGCGCGGGCAGGATGGCGGTGGACGCGGGATCGACGTTGCGCGCGAAGCACTCAGACAGCGTCGGCGCGATGAAGCCCGGCAGTTTCGAGAAACCGTCGGCCGCGACGCGCTGGTTCGTGTCCTTGATATACGGATTGCTGAAACGGTCGAGCACGATGTCGCGATACTTCGCGAGATCGATCGGACTCGGCGTGAGGCAGGGAATCACGTCGTCGGTGACATACGCCTCCGCGAGCGCGCGAATCTCCAGGTCCTGCGTGCCTTCATGGATGTACTGCAACCCGACCAGCGTCCCCGCCCACGCAATGCAGCTGTGCGGGGCATTGAGCACGCGGATCTTCGCTTCCTCGTACGCATGCACCGAGTCGACCATCTCCGCGCCAACCTTCTCCCATGCAGGGCGGCCGTCGATGAAGTCGTCCTCGACCACCCACTGGATGAACTTCTCGCCCATCACCGGCGCGCGGTCATCGAAGCCGGTCGCGGCCTTGACGCGCTCGGCGACGTCGGGCGTCGGGCGCGGCGTGATGCGGTCGACCATCGAGTTCGGGCACGACGTGTTCGCGAGCATCCAGTCGCGCAGGTCGGTCTCGCCGCGCAGGCTCAGGAATTCGAGCATCCCTTTCTTGAAACGATCGCCGTTGCTGCGCAGGTTGTCGCAATTCTGCAGCGACACCTTGCCCGCGCCGTTCTTCATGCGCGCGGCGAGAATCGCGGCGATCGCGCCATAGATGGTCGTCCGGCCGCCTTTCAGGTCGGCGGCGAGATCCGGGTTCGAAGGATCTAGCCGATCGTGATCGTCGAGGTAATAGCCGCCTTCCGTCACCGTGAACGACACGATCTTGCACGACGGATCGGCGCCCGTGGCGATCAGCGCATCGAGGTCCGCCGACCACGGCAGAACCTTCTTGATGGCCTTGATCCGCTCGTATTCGCGCTCGCCTTTCGGCGTCACGGTCTCGAGCGTGTATTCACCGTTCTGGGCCGCCAGCGCGTCGAGCACGGCGTTCATGTCGCCGCGGATGTTGCCCACCGCGAGCGACCAGCGCCTGTCGTTCGCATCACCGGTCTCGATAAGGCGGTGCAGGTACCACGCCTGATGCGCGCGATGAAAAGACCCGGCGCCGATGTGCAGGATCACGTTGGCTTCGCTAGTCATGTCGTCTCTTCCTTTGATGGGCTGCGCGCCGTTCTTCGCGGACGCTGGTCGCAACGGCGCGCGTGCGCGGGACATTGCGGTGGTGAGCATTTGCTCGTTTGATGATCTAATGATCGAATAATCGTATTCGCTCGAGGGAATGTCAAGGCGTGATGCGTCGTGCAACGCGGCGCAATTCGCGCGCCTCGGCATGGGTGAGAGGGCAGCAACGCATGAACGGAGACGACGCTGCGCCGCAACAAGACGGCACGCATACGCGTCTCCGGAATAACCCGGATAGGCAAGCCGGCGGCCATTGGACGAAGGTGCGTGAGCGCCTCGCCGGGGCTTGACGCGGGGCCTCAGCGGCACATCAGACGATAGGCGAAAAAACATCATGCAGGAGACAGAGATGAATTACGTGATCGGCATCGACATCGGCACGCAGAGCGCGAAAGCCTTGCTCGTCGATACGCACGGCGCGATCGTCGCGCAGCATGCGAGCGCGTATCACCCGGACACGCCGAAGCCGTTGTGGGCGGAGCAATGGCCGTCGGTCTGGTTCGATGCGGTGACCGCGTGCATCGCGGGCGTCACGGCCAAGGCGCGCGAGAAGGGCGTAACCGCCGCCGACGTGAAGTCGCTCTGCGTGAGCAGCCTGTACGGCGGTTCGGGCATTCCCGTCGATGAGCACATGGAGCCGCTGCATCCCTGTCTCATCTGGATGGACCGGCGCGCGACGGCTGAAGTGGACTGGGTGCGCGCGAACGTCGACGTCGAGCGCCTGGAGAAGATCACGGGCAACGGTGTGGACAGCTATTACGGCTTCACGAAGATGCTCTGGCTGCGCGAGCATCGTCCGGAGGTGTGGCAGAAGACGCGCTGGTTCCTGCCGCCCAATGCCTTCGTGATCCAGCGCCTGACGGGCGAACTCGCGGTCGATCACAGCTCGGCGGGCAATCTCGGCGGCGTGTATGACGTCGCGCAGCGCGCATGGTCGGCGCAGGCGCTCGACATGCTCGGCATTCCAGCGTCGATGATGCCGAAGCGTCTGGTGGAGTCATCGGAGATCGTGGGCGGCCTGTCGTCGCAGTGGGCCGATGCGCTCGGACTCGCGGCCGGCACGCCGGTCGTCGCGGGCGGCGTGGATGCCGCCGTGGCGACCTTCGCCGCGGGCGTCACGCAGGCGGGCCATCACGTCGCGATGATCGGCACGAGCATGTGCTGGGGCTACATCAACCAGACGGTGGATGCGCGTCATGGCCTCGTGTCGATGCCGCACGTCCACAACGGCACGCGCGATCTCTACGTATTCGGCGGGGCGAGCACGGCGGGGCAATGCGTCGCGTGGTATCGCGACCAGTTCTGCCAGGCCGAGATCGAAGCCGCGAAGCAGCTGCCGCATGGCGACCCGCACCGCCTGCTGGAAGAGGCGGCATCGAAGATCGCGGCGGGTTCGGACGGCGTCGTGTTCCTGCCTTACCTGATGGGCGAACGCAGTCCCGTATGGGATGCGCGCGCGAGCGGCACGTTCGTCGGGCTGAACCTGTTCCATACGCGCGCCACGTTGTACCGCGCGGTGCTCGAAGGCGTCGCGTTCGCGCTGAAGCACAACATGGAGGCGGGACGGCGCGGGGCGCAGTCGCTGGATGACCGGCTGATCGTCGTGGGCGGCGCGGCGCATTCCGATCTGTGGATGCAGATCATCGCGGATGTGACGAACTACCCGGTGCTGTCGATCGAACAGGATGTGGAAGCGGCGATGGGCGCGGCGTTGCTGGCGGCGCTCGGAGCAGGACTGGTGTCGCGCGAAACGGCCGAGGGCGGCTGGGTCACGCTCGTCGAACGGGCGCAGCCGGATGCCGAAAGACAGCGGGTCTATGCGGACCGGTTCGAGGTGTATCGCGAGCTGTATCCGGCGCTGAAACCGCTGATGCATCGGTTGCGCAGCACGTAGCGCCGTGCAGGGCGCGCCGCTTCTTAACGCCCATGCACCGGATGCGCATCGAACACGGGCCCCTGCACGAAATGCACATCGAACTGCTGCAGGGCGTCGAACTGCGCCTCGTCGGCGACGTTCGAGAAAATGAGCGGAATCCGCAGCCGATGCGCATACGCGACGAGATGCTTCACCACTGAATCGCGCAGGGCCGCGCCCGCATCCATCTTGATGAAGTCGAGGCGCGCCATGTCGGACACGGCCATGATCTGCCCGGCATTCGGCAGGTTGCCCGCGACCTTGAAGCCGTAGTGCTGATAGCTCTTGGTGAGATAGCCGAGAAAGGTCTTGTGCGCGACCGCGGCCGCCGGCAGTTCGATCACCACGCGCGACGGGCTCATGCCGAACTCCATCAGCACCGACGAGAAGTGCAGCCCGTGGTCGTACTTCACGCTCTTGAGCAGCCGTTCATGCACGCGCAGGAACAGCAGCCCCGGCCGATGCGGCCCGAAGAAATTGAACGCGTGCAGCGCCCGTGACAGCCGGTCCAGCGTCACCAGCTCCTGATCGTCTTCCAGTTGCCCGAAGGGATCGCGCGGCGCATCGCCGCGGATGAGCGTCAGCGCCTGCACGCCGAGTTCGTCGCCGAAACGCTCGGCGCTCTCCGGCGACGCACTCAGCGTCTGCGGAAAGCTGTGCGTGCCGACATCGAAGATCGGCTCGTACGCGCTCGCAATGCACACGTCCCGATAGTGCGCGAACGCCTCCTCCGTCTTGTCGTCGTCGCCCAGCACGATATGCGCCCCGAGAAAGGGATGTTCCTTGGCGCGGGCAACGAGTTCAGGCAGCGATGGGGAGATCATGAAAGCGGCGTCGGTTTTTATAAGGGCGTGGCTGAAGGCAGATACGCAATAGCTTCGATGGAATGGTCGATGGTATCAGCGCGTCATGCCGCGTCCACCACCAAATTCACATATTGATATGCCGGATGAAGTGCGGTGCCTAGGGTTTACGATCAATTTCACTAAACGTAATTGGTTTTACCATTCGTAAATCGCGTCACGGGCGCGGGCTTTACGCCGTGCCGTTTCGCCCTGCTGTATTCGATCGCGTTCATTCGCCGAGGACTTCGACCATGTCAACGTTCGACACCCACACGGACGCCAGCCGGCACTACCAGTCGGGTTTCGCCAACGATTTCGCCACCGAGGCGCTGCCCGGTGCGCTGCCAATCGGCCGCAATTCGCCGCAGCGCGTGGCCTATGGCCTGTACGCCGAGCAGTTGTCGGGCACCGCGTTCACCGCGCCGCGCGCGCACAACCGCCGGTCGTGGCTGTACCGCATCCGGCCGGCGGCGGTGCACCTGCCTTTCACGCAGATCGGCCGGGGCAGGCTGGTCGCCAATTTCGCCGAGGTGCCGCCGACGCCGCCCAACCAGCTGCGCTGGGATCCGCTGCCGATGCCGTCCGCGCCGACCGATTTCATCGACGGCTGGGTGACGATGGCCGGCAACGGCGCCGCCGAGTCGATGAGCGGTTGCGCCATCCACGTCTACGCGGCCAACCGCCCGATGCAGGACCGCTTCTTCTACAACGCGGACGGCGAGTTGCTGATCGTGCCGCAGCAAGGCCGTCTCGCGATCCGCACGGAACTGGGCAACGTCGATGTCGAGCCGAACGAGATCGCCGTGATTCCGCGTGGCGTGCGCTTCACGGTCGCGCTGCCGGATGGCGAGGCGCGCGGGTACATCTGCGAGAACTTCGGCGCGCTGTTGCAACTGCCGGATCTGGGTCCGATCGGCTCGAACGGTCTCGCGAATCCGCGCGACTTCCTCACGCCGCACGCTGCCTACGAAGACCGCGAAGGACGCTTCGAGCTGGTCACGAAGATGAACGGCGTGCTGTGGGGCGCGGAGATTGGCCATTCGCCGCTGGATGTGGTCGCGTGGCACGGCAACTACGCGCCGTACAAGTACGACCTGCGGCACTTCAACACCGTCGGCTCGATCAGCTTCGACCACCCGGATCCGTCCATCTTCCTGGTGCTGCAATCGCCGAGCGATACGCCGGGCGTCGATAGCATCGACTTCGTGATCTTCCCGCCGCGCTGGCTCGCGGCCGAGGATACGTTCCGTCCGCCCTGGTTTCACCGCAACGTGGCGAGCGAGTTCATGGGCCTCGTGCAGGGCGTCTACGACGCGAAGGCCGAAGGCTTCGTGCCGGGCGGCGCGAGCCTGCACAACTGCATGTCGGGACATGGTCCGGACGCCGAGACCTTCGAGAAGGCCTCGCACGGCGACACGACGCGACCGGCCAAGGTCGGCGCAACCATGGCCTTCATGTTCGAGACCCGCACGCTGATCCGGCCGACGCAGTTCGCGCTCGACACCGCGCAGCTGCAGGCCCATTACTACGAGTGCTGGCAAGGCCTCACGAAACATTTCAACCCGGAGCAACGATGAACGACGCGCTGCAAGCCACCCTCGCGCCCTCGCTGAAGAGCTGGATCGAGTCCGCGAACGATCCGGCGAGCGACTTCCCGATCCAGAATCTGCCGTTCGGCATTTTCAGCGACGCCGTGAACACGCAGCCGCGCGCGGGCGTCGCGATCGGCGACTGGATCGTGGATCTCGCCGCGCTGGAGGACGCGCGCCTGCTCGACGCGCACGGCACGCTGCATGCACCGCGCCTGAACGATTTCATCGCGCTGGGCCGCGAGCACTGGCGGGCGGTGCGCGTCGCGCTGAGCGGCCTGCTGGCGCACGGCAACGCTACGCTGCGCGACGATCCGGCGCTGCGTCGCCGCGCGCTGGTGCCGCGGGCGGACGCGACGCTGCATCTGCCGGTCGAGATTCCGGGCTACACGGACTTCTATTCGTCGAAGGAGCACGCCACCAACGTCGGCTCGATGTTCCGCGATCCGAAGAACGCGCTGCTGCCGAACTGGTCGGAGCTGCCGGTGGGCTACAACGGACGCGCGTCGTCGGTGATCGTGAGCGGCGCGCCGGTGCGCCGGCCGAACGGCCAGATCAAGCTGCCCGACGCGGAACGTCCTGTGTTCGCCGCGTGCCGCAAGCTCGACTTCGAACTGGAGACGGGCTTCATCATCGGGCGCGGCAATGCGCTGGGCGAACCCATCGCGTGCGAGCAGGCCGAGGCGCACATCTTCGGCATGGTGCTGCTCAACGACTGGAGCGCCCGCGATATCCAGCAATGGGAATACGTGCCGCTCGGACCGTTCAACTCGAAAGGCTTCGCGACCACCATCTCGCCGTGGATCGTCACGCTGGACGCGCTCGAACCGTTCCGCACCGCGACGCCGGCACAGGACCCGCAGCCGCTCGACTATCTACGCCATGCCGGCGATCACGCCTTCGATATCGACCTGCGCGTGACGCTGCAAGCCGAAGGCGCGAGCGAGGCCACGACGATCTCGCGCACCAACTTCAGGCTGATGTACTGGTCGATGGCGCAGCAGCTCGCGCATCACACGGTGAGCGGCTGCAATACGCGCGTCGGCGACCTGATGGGCTCGGGCACGATCAGCGGCCCGACGCCGGACTCCTGCGGCAGCCTCCTGGAGAGCACGTGGAACGGCCAGCGGCCGCTGCGGCTGGAAGGCGGCGGCGAACGCGCTTTCCTGCAGGACGGCGATGAAGTCGTGATCACCGGCTGGTGTCAGGGCGACGGCTATCGCGTCGGTTTTGGCGAATGCGCTGGCCGGATTCTGGCGGCGCGCGGTTGATATCGGAATGAACAAGGACAAGGACATGAGTGAGACGACCATCGACGTCGAGCGCGCGCTGGGCAGCGCGCACCGGCCGGGTTTCCAGTGGATGCTGCTTGCGCTGTGCGGGCTGTGTCTCGTCATCGACGGCTTCGACGCGCAGGCCATGGGCTATGTCGCGCCCGCCGTCATCGCGGACTGGCATGTATCGAAGGCGGCGCTCGGGCCGGTGTTCAGCGCGAGCCTGTTCGGCATGCTGCTGGGCGCGCTCGGACTCTCGGTGCTGGCGGACCGCATCGGGCGGCGTCCGGTGCTGATCGGCGCGACGCTGTTCTTCGGGCTCTCGATGATCGCCACCGCGTTCACCAACGACCTGACCGTGCTGACCGTGCTGCGCTTCGTCACGGGGCTCGGTCTCGGCTGCATCATGCCCAACGCGATGGCGCTGGTCGGCGAGTTCTCGACGCCCGAACATCGCGTCAAGCGGATGATGCTCGTGTCGTGCGGCTTCACGCTCGGCGCGGCGCTCGGCGGCTTCGTCAGCGCCGCGCTGATTCCGGCGTTCGGCTGGCGCGCGGTGTTCTGGGTCGGCGGCGCAGTGCCGCTGCTGCTCGCGTTCGCGATGATCGCCGCGCTGCCGGAGTCGCTCCAGTTCCTCGTGCTGAAGGGCCGCGAGGCGCGTGCGCGGGACTGGCTCGCCAAGTTCGATCCGACGCTGCGCATCGACGCCTCGACGCGCCTCGTCGTGCGTGAGAAGGCCAGCGGCGGCGCGCCCGTGGCCGAACTGTTCCGCGCTGGCCGCGGACCGGTCACGCTGATCCTGTGGGCCATCAGCTTCATGAATCTGATCGACCTGTACTTTCTGTCGAACTGGCTGCCCACCGTGATGCGCGACGCCGGCTATTCACCCGGCATGGCGGTGCTGGTCGGCACGTTGTTGCAGACCGGCGGCGTGATCGGGACGCTTTCGCTCGGCTGGTTCATCGAACGGCTCGGATTCGTGCGCGTGCTGCTCGCGTGCTTCGCGCTCGGCGCGCTGTGCGTCGGGATGATCGGCGGCGTCGCGCATGTGCAGACCTGGCTGTTCGTGGCGGTGTTCGCGAGCGGGTTTTGCATCGTCGGCGGACAGCCGGCGGTCAATGCGCTCGCCGGCCATTACTATCCGACGGCGCTGCGCTCGACCGGCATCGGCTGGAGTCTGGGTATCGGGCGTGTGGGCTCGGTGATCGGACCGCTCGTCGGCGGCCAGATGATCGCGCTTGGCTGGAGCAACGTCGCGCTGTTCCATGCGGCAGCGCTGCCGGTGTTGTGCTCGGCGGGGCTGGTGATGGTGCTCGCGTTCGTGCGGCGGGAAAAGGGCGGGGCGGTGCAGGCGGTGTGATGATTCACTCCGCCGCGCCGAGTTAGGACGAATCGTATGGTCTCCGCGGTTCGAGTCGCGATAGAAACATGCATCGCAAAATACTCGAACCGGAGACCGAATGAGCGACCTTACTTGTCCGCACTGTCTTTACGGCGTACCCCGCGGAGCCCGCGTCTGTCGGGGCTGTCAGGCCGAGGTGTATTACGGCTTGCCGAAGCAACAGTCCCTGGCGATCTTGTTTGCCGCCGGGGTCACTGTCTTCCTGGGCTGGAAAATCTCGAACAATGCGCCTGCGGCCATGGTCGTAGGCCTGATCGTCGTGATCGCGCTGACGGTGGCAGCCAAGCGGAAATATGCGGATCACGTCGAGTTCAAACGGCCTTATCGAACGCGAAAATAGCGAACGTCGGGTTGTCGGTGTTGAACTGACGTCAACCTGACACGCGTTCCGTCCCGCGCCGCCTTTCCCACCACGCCGCGACCAGGAACGCGCCCGCCGCCGCCGTCAGCACGCCGACCAGCGCATCCGCGCCGACGCGCTGCATCAGCGTTCCCGCGATGATCGGCCCGCCGAAGCTCGCGACGCTCCAGGACGCCCCGACGATCGCCGTCGCGGACACGAGCGACGGTCCGCGAAAGCGCTCGCCGCAGGCCACCAGCGAAAGCGTATAGACACTGCCCGCCGCCGCGCCGGTCACGAACAGCAGCGGCCAGCAGAGCCACGGCGTCGCCACCGCCCACGGCAGCACCGGCAGCAGCGCCACGACGACGCCCCCCGCGCCGGCGTGGACCTTTGCGCGCCCGAAACGGTCGGCGAGCCAGCCGATCGGAAACTGCATGGTCGTGTCGCCCAGCAGGATCGCGGACGCGAACAGCACGCCGAGATCCTGGCTCACGCCGTGCGCCATCGCGAACAGCGGCATCAGGGAGAGCGCGAGCGTATCGAAGAGCGCGAAAAAGCCCGTGCCGATCACGAGCGCCGGCATGCGCGGCAGCACGTCGCGCCAGTCGCCGTGTCCGCTTTCGTCCGGGTCCGGCGCGAGCGCGTGCGGCTGACCGCGGATCGACGCCAGCGCCGGCAGCGCCAGCAGGAAGATCGCGCCGCAGATCGCGAAGCGCCACGCCGGCCAGCCGCCGATCACGCTGACCAGCACCGGGCCCGTCATCTGGAAGAGGGTGAAGTTCGTCGCATAGATCGCGACGACGCGGCCGCGCGTGGCATCGTCGGCGAGTTGCGTGACCCAGGCTTCGCCGATGGTGAACAGCAGCATCAGCGCCGCGCCGAACACGAGGCGCAGCGCGGCCCACAGCCACAGGTTCGAGGTGAACTGCATCGCGATGGTGGCGCACGCCGCGAGCAGTACCGTGACGACGATGATCTCGCGCGCGCCGTAACGCGTCGTCACGCGGCCCGCGAACGGCGCGATCAGCAGGCCGCCGCCTGCCTGCATCGCCGTCATCAGGCCGACGACGCCGCTGCCGTGACCCGACTGCGTCAGTGCGAGGGCGGTCAGCGGCAGCGTCGCGCCGAGTCCCAGTCCGACGACCGCGACGCTCAGGATCAGCGCAAGAAAATCACGCGAGAGGATGCCCTTCATGCATTGCCGTGGGCGGCGTTCAGGCCGCCTGGCCGATCGCCAGACGGCGGGCGCGCTTGTCGAGCGTCGCCGACACGAGCGTCAGGCCGAACGCGCTCGCCGCCATCAGGATGCCGACCCAGGGCAGCGCGGTGAGCGGCGCGCCCGCGCCGATCACGCAGCCGCCCAGCCACGCGCCGGTCGCGTTGCCGAGGTTGAAGGCGCCCTGGTTCAGGGTCGAGGCGAGATTGGGCGCGTCGCTCGCGCGGTTGACGATGAGGATCTGCAGCGGTGGCACGATCGCGAACGCGAGCACGCCCCAGAAGAAAATCGTCACCATCGCCGGGACGGGCTCGTGCATCGTGCCGGCGAAGATCGTCAGGATCACGACGATGGCCAGCAGGAACGACAGCAGCGAGCGCAGCAGCTTCCAGTCCGCCAGCTTGCCGCCCAGCGTGCTGCCCACCGTGAGGCCGAGGCCGAACAGCAGCAGCACGTAGGTGACCGCATGCGGCGTAAAGCCGGTTACGTCTTCGAGGATCGGCGTGATATACGTGAACACCGAGAAGAGACTGGCCGAGGCGAGCACGCTGATGCCGAGCACCATCAGCACCTGCGGATTCTTGAGCACGTCGAATTCGCGCAGGATGCTGGTTTCGCGCATCTCGATGTGCTTCGGCAGGCAGACGGCGAGGGCGCCGGCCGCCGCAATGCCGATCAGCGTGACGACCCAGAAGGTCGAGCGCCAGCCGGCCGCCTGGCCGAGCGCGGTGCCGAGCGGCACGCCGAGCACGTTGGCGAGCGTGAGCCCGGTGAACATCAGCGCGATGGCCTGGGCACGGCGGTTCGGCGCGACGAGATCGGCGGCGACCACCGAGCCGATGCCGAAGAATGCGCCATGGCAGAACGCGGTGACGATGCGCGCGCCCATCAGCACCCAGTAGTTCGGGGCCAGCGCGCACAGCATGTTGCCGACGATGAACACGCCGATCAGCCCCATCAGCGCTTTCTTGCGCGGCATTTTCGCGGTGACCACGGCGAGGATCGGCGCGCCGATGGTGACGCCGAGCGCGTAGCCGGAGACGAGCATGCCGGCTGCGGGGATCGATACGGCGAGATCGCGTGCGACGTTGGGCAGCAGGCCCATGATGACGAACTCGGTCGTACCGATGCCGAACGCGGCAATGGCGAGAGCGAAAAGAGGCAGGGGCATGGTGGAGACGGAGCGGGGTCACGCCGCGCGCGCATCGTCGGACTGAGCGATGCCGGCGCCGGGGCGGTTTGAAGGCTCGAATTGTACCGAAAGGCTTTTTGCGATGCTGGTATAAACCCTAGGTCGGCTGTCCCGGATGAAGCCTGGCGCCGCATGGAAATTCTTTTGTCAAGCATCCCGGCGCATGAGTCTTGCGAATGTCGCGCCGGCTTGCGTCAGATGTTTCCGGTAACAGTGTCGCTGCCGCGCATTCGTTGCGGATCGCATGACCCGGCCACTGTTGGAAAAACGCAGCAATTACTGAATAACGATGTCACCGACAAAATTCTGTATTGGCGCCGCCATGGCGGCCACGTTCATGGTCGCCGCACAGGCGTTCGCTCAAAGCAACGCCGCCGGGCCGATCCCCACGCCGGCGGGCACGCTGCATTTCCTGCAGGACGAGTCCGGCATGGCCGCGCTCATCGACACGCAGGTGTTCGACCGCTTCGACGCGAAGCGCATCGTCCATTTCGATGACACGCCGGGCGCGGGCGTTACCGTTGCGCGCATGCTGGTGCAGACCGACACCGGACCGATTCTGTACGACCTGCGCCGCAATCCGCCGCTGGTGCAGCGCACCGGCCAGCGCATGACGGTCAAGCGCGTGTTCTGGCAGGGCGAGGAAGTGGTGATGCAGTCGAATCTCGGCTGGTACGGCTTCACGCGCGGCAAGCTCACGCAGCTCCAGTCATCGACGAGGATCTATCACTGACCTGCAGCACGCGCTCGCCGGCGATGACGTAGACCGCTTCGCGGCGTACCTCGTGGTTTACCTCGAAGCCGCCGGTGAACGCGCCGAACGCCGGCAGCACGCCCGCGCGCGCGCCGAACCGGAAGCACGGCAGGCGTGCGCGGTCGAGGCGCGTCGCGAGCCGGTACACCGGATGTTCATGGCCCGCGAGCGCGTACGCGCCGTCCACCGTCTGCGGGTGATGACACAGCGCCCATGGGCCGAGCCGGTACGGTTCCTTCACGAGTTCGACGCCGAATGCCGTGGGCAGCGCACCTGCATGCCGGTCGTGATTGCCTTCGACCAGCACGAGCCGCAAGCCCCGATGTCTCTCCCGCCAGGCGCCGAGCGCCTCGAGCGTTTCCTGCGCGTGCGATTCGCGCGCATGCAGCAGGTCGCCGAGAAACACCACGGATTCCGGCCGATGCGCCGCGACCAGCGCGTCGAGCCGCGCGAGGCTCTCGCCGGTGGTGCCGGCCGGCACCGGAATGCCGCGCGCGCGAAACACGGCGTCCTTGCCGAAATGCGCATCGGCGATGAACAGACTCCCGAGGACGGGATCGAATGCCGCGCGGTCTGCCGAGAGCACGAGCGCGTGGCCGTTCACATCGATGGTCAGTGCCTCAATTGCCATTTACTTGTCCGCTGCCTTCTCCAGATCCGCGAGCATACGCTCCACGCGATCCGACAGCTTTTCCGTGCTGACCTTTTCCCGCAGCCGCGCGATGATCAACGGGAAGGCGAACGGCGTCGGCTTCTTCGGATGGGTCAGCGCGAGGCGGCTCTCGCTCATGCGCTGCAGCGCCGCGCGGATGCGTCCGAGTTCGAGTTCCTGCAGCATGACTTCCTGATCCGCCTGCGCGAGCAGCAGATTGCCGCTGTCGTGCTTGCGGAAGACTTCATAGAACAGGCCGCTCGACGCCTGCAACTGACGCGCGCTCTTCTGCTGTCCGGGATGCCCTTGATAAATGAGCCCCGACACCCGCGCGATCTCGCGGAATCGCCGCGACGACAACTCCGATGCGTTGAGGCTGGCGAGAATGTCATGCTCCAGGTTGTCCGGTGAAAACAGCCCTTCGGCGATGAGCGTCTCCCAGTCGAACGGCCGCGCGGACAGCAACTCGAAGCCATAGTCGTTCATCGAGATGGAGAAGGTGCTCGGCTGGTCGCGCGCGACGCGCCAGCCGATCAGCGATCCCAGGCCGATGTGCGCCATGCGTCCCGCGAACGGATAGCAGAAGAAGTGATGTCCTTCGCGTGAACGCACGCATTCCACCACGAGCACGCCCGGTCCCGGCAGCGCCGACCACTTCGCCTGCAAGTCGAGCAACGGTTCGACGGCGCGCATCTCGGGCTCGTCATGGATGCCGTCGCTGGCGCGGGCGAGCATCACGAGCGCGGCCTCCGCGAGTTCCGACGACAGCGGCATCTTGCTGCCGGCCCATTGCGGCATCGCGCCGCGTGACGAGGTTGCGCGCTTCACGTAAGCGGTCATGTCGCGCACGCGCACGAGTTCGAGCGAGCGTCCGCCGAAGGTGAAGACATCGCCGGGTTTAAGGCGCGAGATGAACGACTCCTCCATCGCGCCGATCCGTCCACCCGTCATGTACGCCACGTTGATGGTTGCATTCGCAACGATCGTCCCGACGTTGTTGCGATGGCGGCGCACGAGGTCTTCGCGCGGCACGCGATACACGCCGTCATCGCCCTGTGCGACGCGATGAAAATCCGGATACGCGCCCAGCGAAGTGCCGCCGCGCTCGACGAACGCGAGCGCCCAGTCGAACTCGGCCTGCGTGAGATCGCGATACGCGTAGGCGCGGCGCACTTCGTCGTACATCTCGGCCGCCGTGAAGCCGCCGCCGATCGCCACCGTCACGAGATGCTGGACCAGCACGTCGAGTGGCTTGAGCGGCATGTCGCGGCCCTCGATGCGTTTCTCGCCGATCGCCCAGCGCGCCGCCGCGGCCTCGACGAGTTCGAGCGCGTGAGTCGGCACGATGGTCACGCGCGACACGCGTCCGGGCGCGTGGCCCGAGCGCCCGGCGCGCTGCATCAGCCGCGCGACGCCCTTCGGCGAGCCGATCTGGAACACGCGGTCCACCGGCAGGAAGTCGACGCCGAGATCGAGACTCGACGTGCACACCACCGCCTTCAGTTGCCCGTTCTTGAGGCCGAGTTCGACCCAGTCGCGTACTTCCTTGTCGAGCGAGCCGTGATGCAGCGCGAGCAGGCCAGCCCAATCCGGGCGCAATTCCAGCAGCGCGCGATACCAGATTTCCGCCTGCGAGCGTGTGTTGGTGAAGACGAGCGAGCTTTGCGCCTGATCGATCTCGGCGGCCACCGGCCCGACCTGGCGCACGCCGAGGTGCCCGCCCCACGGAAAGCGTTCGATGGTGTCGGGAATCAGCGTATCGACGACGAGCGTCTTCGGTTGCGCGCCTTGCACGACGACGCGCGGCGTCCTGACGGGATGCAGCAGCGCATCGTGCGCGAGCGCGAGGTTGCCGAGCGTCGCGGAAAGTCCCCAGATCCGCAGGTCCGGACGCCAGTGCGCGAGGCGCGCGATGGCCAGTTGCGTCTGCGTGCCGCGCTTGTTGCCGAGCAGTTCGTGCCATTCGTCGACGACGATCATGCGCAGATGCCTGAGCTCTTCCTGCGCGTTGGCGCGCGTCAGCATCAGCGTGAGACTCTCGGGCGTGGTCACGAGCGCCGACGGCATGCGGCGGTTCTGGCGCGCGCGTTCGGTAGACGTGGTATCGCCGGTGCGCAGCCCGACGCTCCACGGCACCGCCAGCGCCGTGACCGCCGCTTGCAGCGCGCGGGCGCTGTCGGCGGCGAGGGCGCGCATCGGCGTGATCCACAGCACCGTGAGCGGCGCGGGCTGCGGGTTGTGCTGCAGGTTGTGCTGCGGTTTCGGCGCTTTGTCCGCGAAGGCGGCCAGCGCGCCGAGCCACACGGCCCAGGTCTTGCCCGCGCCGGTGGTCGCATGGAGCAGGCCGCTCGCGCCCCGTGCGATCTCGCGCCACGCTTCGCGCTGGAAGGGGAAGGGCTGCCAGCCACGTGCGTCGAACCAGCGCGCGAGGCGGACATCGAAGGGCTGCGCGGCCTCATTCTCGTCGACGGCAAACGGCGCGGGAACGAACAACTCGGCCGCGGCATCGAGCTTCGCCTGCGCGGCGCGCGTGCGCGGAATCCGGCGCGGCCGGGGCGCGCGGCGGCGGTCCTTGCCGCTTGCATCGGTCTCGCTCATGCCGTGACCTCATTGAGGAAACCCTTGAGCATCTCCAGCGTGTCGGCGTCCTCGATCGCCTTGTCGGTGCGCCAGCGCAGCATGCGCGGAAAGCGCACTGCGATGCCCGACTTGTGGCGCGGGCTCGCCTGGATGCCCTCGAAGCCGATTTCGAAGACCAGGGTGGGCGTGACGCTGCGCACCGGGCCGAATTTCTCGATGGTCGTTCTGCGCACGATGGCATCGACGCGGCGCATCTCTTCGTCGGTGAGGCCCGAGTAGGCCTTCGCGAACGGCACGAGCGTGCGCACGCCGTCGGTTTCATCCCAGACGGCGAAGGTGAAATCCGTGTAGAGGCTCGCGCGCCGTCCATGGCCGCGCTGCGCGTAGAGCAGCACCGCATCGATCGAATACGGATCGATCTTCCATTTCCACCACGTCCCCGAAGACTTCGTGCGCCCGACGCCATACATCGATTCGCGCTCCTTCAGCATCAGCCCTTCGACGCCGCGTGCACGGCTCTCGTCGCGCAACGCAGCGAGCGCGCTCCAGTCGCACGCGCTCACCAGCGGCGACACGCGCAGCAGGTCGACCGCGAGCGTACTGGACATCGACTGGGCAAGCGCGTCGAGCCGCGCCCGCCGCGCGTGCAGCGGTTCGGTGCGCAGATCGCGGCCGTCCGCTTCGAGCAGGTCGTAGGCGAGCAGCGCGGCCGGTGAATCCGCGAGCACTTTCTTCGTCAGCGACTTGCGCGCGATGCGGGGCTGCAGGCGCGCGAATGGCAAGGGCGCGGCGGCGCCCGGTTCCCATGCGAGGATTTCGCCGTCGATCACGGTGCCGTCGGGCAGCGCCGCGCCCAGCGACGCGAGTTCCGGGAAGCGGTCCGTGACGAGATCCTCGCCGCGCGACCAGACCCACACACGCCCTCCGCGTTTCACCAGCTGGGCGCGGATGCCGTCCCACTTCCATTCCGCGAGCCAGCCGGAGGGCGGCCCCAGCGTCTCCGGATCGGCCTGCAAGGGATGCGCGAGAAAGAACGGGTAGGGCAGGCCGAGATCGCTTTCATGCGGCGTATCGACGTCGTCGCCCTCGGCGGCGGGCGCGATCAACCGCAGATAGCGCGCGGCGCTCGGCGCCTGGCGCGAATCGGTCCAGCCGACCATGCGCTGCGCGACGCGCTTGTGATCGACACCCGCGACTTGCGCCAGCGCGCGCACGACCAGCTGGCGCGCGACGCCCACCCGAAAACCGCCGCCGATCAGCTTCGTCAGCAGGAAGCGCTCGCTCCAGTCGAGTTCGTCCCAGTAGGCGAGCAGGCGCGCGCGCAGCTCCGCGGGATCCGTGCCGCGCAATGTCAGCACGCGCTCCTCGATCCATTGCGCGAGCCCCAGCGTCGATTCGCCCGTCGCGGGCGGCAGCACATGCGCGATGGTTTCCGCGAGATCGCCCACGGCCTGATACGACTCTTCGAACAGCCAGTCCGGCAGACCCGCGCGCTCGCGGGCGAATTCGGCCAGCAGGCGCGCCGGCACCGACTGGCGCGGCTTGCCTCCCGCGAGGAAATATGCGGCCCATGCCGCATCTTCCGGCTCCGCTGCCGAAAAGTAGGCAATCAGCGCTTCCAGCTTTTCGTTGGTCGAGGTGGTGGCGTCGAGCGCGGTGTAGAGCGTCGCGAAGCGCTTCATGACGCGTCGGCTCCGGCAGGAGCGGGTTCGGGTTGAGCGGTGTCGGCTTCGATGGCGTCGTCGCCGTATTCGGTCGTGAACGCGCCGGCTTCGAGGCCTTGCTCGGTGAGCCAGCGGACCATCGGCTCGATCTGTCCGTGCGTGACGATCACGCGTTCAGCCCGGCTCGCGCCGATCGCGAGTTGCAGGCCCGGCCAGTCGGCGTGATCGGACAGCACGAAGCCGCGGTCCACGCCCTTGCGCCGCCGCGTGCCGCGCAGGCGCATCCAGCCGGACGCGAAGGCGTCGCTGTAGTCGCCGAAGCGGCGCATCCAGGTGCTGCCTTGCGCGGACGGCGGCGCGACGATCAGCGCGCCCTTGAAGGCGGCCTTGTCCTTTGCGGCGATCTCGCTGACCGGGCGCGTCGGCGGCAGCGCCACGCCCGCTTGCGCATAGGCGCGATTGAGCGGCTCGACCGCGCCGTGACAGAAGATCGGGCCGATGGCGGCATCGACGCCGGCCAGCACGCGCTGCGCCTTGCCGAACGAATAGCAGAACAGCACCGACGCGCGTCCCTGCGCCGCGTTGTGGCGCCACCAGGAATCGATGCCGTCGAAGAGCACGCGCGGGTGATCCCAGCGATAGATCGGCAGGCCGAAGGTGGACTCGGTGATGAAGGTGTCGCAGCGGACCGGCTCGAAGGGCGCGCAGGTGGGATCGGGCTCGACCTTGTAATCGCCGGACGCCACCCAGACGCGCCCCTTGTACTCGACGCGCACCTGCGCCGAGCCGAGCACGTGTCCCGCGGGATGCAGCGACACGCGCACGCCGTTCACGTCGATGGCTTCGCCGTACGGCAGTCCTTGCACGTCGATGCCCGGCAGCCGCGACAGCAGCACGCCGACGCCCGGTTCGGCGGCGAGATAGCGGGCGTGCCCGAAACGCGCGTGATCGGCATGAGCATGCGTGATGACGGCCCGTTCGACCGGCCGCCATGGGTCGATATAAAAGTTGCCCGGAGCACAGAAGAGACCTTCGGGCCGCGCGACGATGAGATCGGAAGCGTTATCCACTTGAGCGTCCACGAGGCGTGCATGACGGCCGCGTGACAGCCGCGCCGCCGCTTTCGCCAGTCTGTTCAATTCTGGCAACAAAAGCACGCCACGTGCCCGTCACGGCGCTTTCATGAATCGCGTCTAGGGTGTAAAAGTTTAGCTGGGCCCGAGGTTCGCCGAGAGAGAACCGCGAGGCAGATCAAGCGGAATGTTCAAGCGAAGCATGGATGCGAAACACGCGCGCACGGGGCGCGCGCGCCGCAGTCTTCATCAGATACCGACATGGACACGATGGTTACGCCGACCGCCGCAGAAGCGGTCTGGATCGTCAGGCTCCAGAGCCATCCGCAGTATGACTTCGTGCGTCTGAAGCGGGTATTCACTGGCCGTGACTCGCGCCACCGGGTCGTGCTCGTCGACGTGAGGAAGTTGCTCGCGTGCGCCGATCGCGACGACACCGACTACGTGCTCAAGGCCGTCGACGACTGGCATGCCGGCAAGGTGCGCGGCATCCGCGAGTTTCTCGACCCGGACAATCCGCGTGTGCCGGAGATGCCGTACGTGACGATCAGCGTGCGGCGTTCGCCCGGCTTGCTCGGGTTGCTCGGCGTGCATCGGGAAGGGGTCGTGGCCTTTCGCAACGGGCAGCATCGCGCGCGCTACATGGCTTATGCGGGCGCGTTGTGCATGCCCGTGGAAGTGCACGAGCGCGAAGCGCCGCTGCTGCACGAGATGTGCGCAGCGCCGGATGTGACCAGCGCTGAATACGGCGAGACCTGAGCACGGCGCGCTCCGCGCGCCGCGCAGGCAGGGCGGGACGGACCGCGATCGCGCCGTCCGCCGATGCAACCGGAACGCCGCTTCAGTTCGCGGCGGCCGGCACGGCGTTGACCGAGGCCGGCATCGGTTTGAGCGCCAGGTGCGGCGCACGGAAACCCTCGTCCGGCATGCTCGTGGACGTCGCGAAACGCTGGCTGAGATAGTCCAGCGCGTAGTCAACGAAGAAGCGCGTCTTGGCCGGCAAGTACTGGCGTCCCGGATAGACGATCGACATCTTGATGTCCGGGTCGTCGATGGCGTAATCGGGCAGCAGGCGGACCAGCGTGCCTTCCTTCAGGTCCGCATTCACGATGCCCTCCGGCAGGATCGCGAAGCCGATGCCCTTCAGCGTGCCCAACCGCACCATCAGGCCGTTGTTCACCGTATAGACCGGCGCGAGCGTGATCTGGTCGGCGGCGCCGAGGTGATGGCGGAAATGCCAGGTCAGATTGCGCATCTCGTTCGGCAACGCGACCGCGGGCAGTCCAAGGAGATCGGCGGGCGCGACGGGCGCGCCGTGCTGCGCGATGAACTCGGGCGTGGCGACCGGAACGAAGGCGTTGGTGCCCACGGGCCGTTCGACCAGCGCCGTGCTCGACACCATGTAAGCCGTGACGATGCCGACGTCGTAGCCGTCCTCGACGAGATCGACGTGGCGCTCGGCGAGCGTCAGACGCACATTGACCCTCGGATGCAGCCTGCGGAAGCCGTCGATGAGCGGCGTGAGCGTCAGCAGCGACAGCGCGCTCGATGCCACGACACGCAGCGTGCCGCTCGGTTCACCCTCGGTATGGGTAATGGCGGATTCGAGATGATCGAGTTCTTCGAGTAACGCGCGGCAACCTTCGAGATAACGGGTGCCGGCTTCAGTCAGCGAAAGATTCCGTGTGGTTCGATTGATTAACCGGGTTTTCAAATGCGCTTCCAGCATCGCGATGGCTCGCGTAACCAGTGCATTCGATACATCGAGTTGTTGAGCAGCCCGGCGAAAGCTTTCAGTATCTGCCACCCGCACGAAAACCCGCATTGCATGGATCTGGTTCATTGTTGCCCTCTCACTGTTGGAGTCATACAGGCTCGCACCCGCCTGCGTCATATCCCAGGCATGCGTCCAGTATTTGAACACCCCCGTTTCTTGTGGAAATAATATTGATCGCCGACGCGAATTGCAATATCCAATTCTTTAAAGTTTTGCTACCAGTTTCTGATATTTTCGTCATTTTCGAATATTCTTTTATGAGGAATCGCCGGAACGCGTTTTTTGGTACGAAAAATGAAACCGATCAGGGGATAAGAAGATGAATGTTCGACCGCAGCGAATTTATATTTCATCGAATTCGAAACCGTATGTTGCATTCATTTAACGACGTTTGCATTAACTGAAGCGGACGCTGGAATTAACTCCGGGAGTCATAAGCGAGCGCGTGGAAGTATGTGTAGTCAATACTCTAAATGACCACTGGAGTTGGTCTTTCGCATGCGAATCACTTTCTTCGTTCACGGGTTCGGTATCGGGCTTGCAATGAATGACTCGCCAAGGCGTCTTCACCAGGCGCTGCGGGCGTGTTCCGTGCTTTGTGATCGGCTGGCTTATCAGGAGGCTCGAATGACCCTTGCCGAATCAACCGTCACGCTGCCGAGCGGCGAAACTCTTCCGAAACTCGGACAGGGCACCTGGGAAATGGGCGACCGCCCGAATGCGCGTGCCAAGGAAATTGCAGCCCTGCGTGAGGGCGTCGAGTTGGGCATGACGCTCATCGATACCGCTGAGATGTACGGCGACGGCGCGAGCGAGCAATTGATCGCCGAAGCGCTCGGCGACCAGCGCGACGCGTTGTTCATCGTCAGCAAGGTGTATCCGCACAATGGCAGCGAGCGCGGCGTTCAGGCCGCTTGTGAACGCAGCCTAAAACGCCTGAAGACCGACCGCATCGATCTGTATCTGTTGCATTGGCGCGGCGGCGAGGATCTGGAAGGCGTGCTGGCCGGCTTCGAAAAATTACAGCGCGACGGCAAAATCCGCCACTGGGGCGTGAGCAACTTCGACACCGACGACATGGAAGAGCTCTTCTCCCTGGACGGCGGCAACGCCTGCGCGACCAATCAGATTCTCTATAACGTCGCGCGGCGCGGGGCGGAATTCGACCTGCTGCCGTGGCTGCGCGAACGCCGCATGCCGGCCATGGCGTACAGCCCCGTGGATCACGCGCGCCTGCCGCGCGGCGGCGCGCTGGCAAAGATCGCGGCGGCGCGCGGGGTGTCGGCGTTCCAGGTGGCGCTGGCGTGGGTGCTGAAGCAACCGGCGGTATTCGCCATTCCAAAGGCGGCGGACGTCGCGCATGTCCGTGAGAACCGCGCGGCGCTCGACCTGGAACTGTCGGCGGACGAACTCGCCGACATCGATCAGCAGTTCAGGCCGCCCCAGTCGAAGCGACCGCTCGAAATGCTGTAGCAATTGCTGTGAAGCTGCGCCTGCTCAACTGCAGGCGTGATGCGCGTGCACCGAGCCCAGCACCGCCACTTCGGCGGGCGTGCGCTTCAGGTCGTCTTCGTTGACCTGCTTCGCGTCAGCGACGAAATCATCGATGATCGACGACACCTTCGTGTCCATCAGGCACAGCGATACGCGCCTGGTCTCGGCCTCCGGCAGCGACATGCGTTGCGACAGGAACAGTACGCCGTACTGATAGCCGCGCACGATGCCGCGTACCGCGCCCAGGCACTGCGCCAGTGCGGCGTTATCCGACTTGTTGGCGCACTGCTGCGCGAGCGTGTAGGCGGAGAAGGTCGGGTCGGAGGCGCCGGGCGTTGGGGCGGGCGCGGTGGTCTGTGCCTGGGCGGCGAAGGTGACGGCGAAAGCAGCGCCGGCGACGAGCGATGCGCGGGCCATGGAACGGGCGGGTTTCATCGGTTGAATCCTCATTGTTGTTGAACGTCGAACCGATGAGAGACGTGGCGGACCGCTTTGGTTCCGGCCAATGCTTGCGCCGGGCGGCCCGCCGTGCAATCAACTCTCCCGGCGCTGCAACGCTCGCAACTCTTCCACCGGAATGTGGCAATGAATCGCGTGGTCGTTGCCGGCGGCGCGGCAGGGCGGCGTTTCGGTTTCGCACACCGCACCGATCTTGCGCGGGCAGCGCGTATGGAACACGCAGCCCGACGGCGGATGGGCCGCGCTCGGCAGGTCGCCCGACAAACGAATGCGCTTCGCATGCGTGCCGTCGAGTGACGGCGCCGACGACAGCAACGCTTCGGTATAGGGATGCTGCGGCCCGCCGAAGACATCGGCGGCGCGGCCGATCTCCATGATGCGGCCGAGATACAGCACCGCGATGCGGTCCGACAGATACCTCACGACATGCAGATCGTGCGAAATGAACACGTAGCTGACGCTGCGTTCGCGCTGCAGGTCGGCGAGCAGGTTGAGGATGGCGGCCTGCACGGACACGTCGAGCGCGGAGGTCGGTTCGTCGCACACGACCACGCGCGGGTCGCCCGCGAACGCCCGTGCGATCGCCACGCGCTGCTTCAGGCCGCCCGACAATTGCCGGGTGCGCGCGCCGAGATAGCGCGCCGGCAGCCGCACGGCTTCGGTCAGCTTGTGCAGTCGCGCCTCTTTCGCCGGGCCATGCAGCGCGGCGAGCTTCGACAGCGAGCGCGCGATCAGCTGCCGCACCGAATGAGCGCGATTGAGCGCCGAGTCCGGATTCTGAAAGACGATCTGCAACGACTTCACCTGCTCGTCGCTGCGCTGGGTGACGCGCTCGGGCAGGCTGGCGCCGTCGAGTTCGAGCGTGGCGCCCTTGTCGGGCGAGACGAGCCCGAGCAACAGCTTGGCGAGCGTCGTCTTGCCGCTGCCCGATTCGCCCACCAGCCCGAGCGTTTCGCCCTGCACGAGGTCGAGCGAGACATCGTGGACGGCGCGCACGTCTTCATCGCCGACCCGGAAGGTCTTCGACAGATTGCGCGCCGACAACGCCAGCTGTCCCGTGCCGTTCGCGACGGGCACCGGCGCTTCGTCGGTGGCGCGCGGCAGGTCTTGCGCACGCTCGTGATAATGGCAGCGCGCCATCTGGTCGCCGTGCGCGGCGGCCACGCGGTAGGGTGGCGGCGCGTCCTTCAGACAGCGCTCGTCGGCGAGCTTGCAGCGCGGCGCGAAGATGCAGCCCTGCGCGATCGCGCCCGGCAGCGGCAGCGAGCCGGGAATGGTGTCGAGCCGACCGGTTTCCTTGCTGCGTCCCGCGCGCGGCAGGCAGCGCAGCAGACCCACCGTGTACGGATGACGCGGCTGCGCGAACACGTCGGCGGTCGCGCCTTCCTCGACGAGCTTGCCGGCATAGAGCACGCCGACACGCTCGCACATGCGCCCGATCACCGCGAGGTTGTGGCTGATGAAGAGCACGGCCGTGCCCAGTTCGGCGCGCAGCTGCGCGATCAGATCGAGCACTTCGGCCTCGACGGTGGCGTCGAGCCCGGTGGTGGGTTCGTCGAGGATCAGCAGTTCGGGATTGCAGGCCAGCGCCATCGCGATGACGACGCGCTGTTGCATGCCGCCGGACAGCTGATGCGGGTAGCTCTCCATCACGCGTTCCGGCGACGCGATGCGCACGCGGCGGAGCATGTCGGCGGTGCGGGCGAGGGCTTCGCCGGCGGAGGCGCCCGTGACTTCGAACGCTTCGGAGACTTGCCGCGCGATCGTCAGCGACGGATTCAGCGCGCGCCCCGGATCCTGATAGACCATCGAGACGGCGTTGGCGCGCATGCCGCGCAGCGCATCGGCGCTGAGCCCGGCGACATCGCTGCCGGCAATCGTGATCTTGCCCGCCTTCACGCGGCCGTTGCGCGGCAGATAGCGCAGCACCGCGAGTGCGGCCGTCGACTTGCCGCAGCCCGATTCGCCGACGAGCCCGTACGCCTCGCCGCGCTTCACGCGCAGGGTGATGTCCTGCAGCACATCGCGTTCGCGTCCGCGCGACCGGTAGGCGACCGTCAGCCCGACGACGGTCAGTGCGTCGGCCTGATCGCCTTTCGCGGCGCCGAAGGTGGGGAAGGCAGAGGGCGGCGGGCCGTTCATCGGTCGAGCACTCCCTGCACGGCGTCGGCGACCAGATTCACCGCGACCACCAGCGTGGCGATCGCGGCGGCATCGAACACGACCGTCCACCACGCGCCGCCGGCCATCAGCGTATAGCACTCGGAGAGCGCGAGGCCCCAATCGGCGGACGGCGGCTGGATGCCGAAGCCGAGAAAAGAAAGCGTCGCGACCGCGAAGATCGCGTAGCCAAGCCGTACGGTTGCTTCGACGATGATCGGCGGCAGCACGTTCGGCAGGATCTCCGCGAACATGATGTACAGCGCGTTCTCGCCGCGCAGTTGCGCCGCGAGCACGTAGTCCAGATGACGCTCGCCGAGCACGGCGGCGCGCACCGTGCGCGCGGTGATCGGCGCGAAGGTCAGGCCGATGACGAGGATCACCGTGGTATTGCTCGCGCCCACCGCCGCCAGCGCCAGCAGCGCGACGATCACGAGCGGCAGGGCCAGCAGCGCGTCGATGGCGCGGCCTATCACGGCGTCGACCCAGCCGCCGAAGTAGCCGACCATCAGGCCGATCGCCGTGCCCGCCGCGGTGCCGAGCAGCGTGGCGAGCGGCGCGATGGTGAGGATGTCGCGCGAGCCGACGATCACCCGCGCGAACACGTCGCGGCCGAGCTGATCGGTGCCGAACCAGTGTTCGGCGGAAGGCGGCGCGAGCGAATTGAGCGGGTCGGAGGCGAACGGGTCCTGCGGCACGAGCCAGTGGCCGAACAGCGCGCACAGCACCCAGAACAGCAGGATCAATACGCCGAGGTCGAAGCTGCCCGAACGCGCGAGCGCGCCGAGCGCCTCATAGCGGCGCGGCTTGACGGGCGGGGAGGCCGGGGCGGCGGTCGTGCTCATGGTGCGTCTCCGCTGGATTCGGACGTGCGCAGGCGCGGATTCAGCACCACATACAACGCGTCCGCGATCAGGTTCGCCCCGGTGTAGATCACGCCGATGGTCAGCACGCCGGCTTCGAGCATCGGAAAGTCCTTGCCCTGAGCGGCGGTGTAGATCAGCGAGCCGATGCCCTGATAGTGAAACAGCGTCTCCACCACCACGAGGCCGCCGATCATGTAGCCGAGCTGCGTGGCGGCCACGGTGATGGTCGGCAGCAACGCGTTGCGCAGCACATGCCGCAGGATCACGACGCGCTGCGGCAGGCCTTTCAGGATCGCGGTGCGGGTGTAGTCGGCGTCGAGCGCCTCGACCGTGCCGGCGCGCGCCATCCGCGCGATATAGCCGAAGAACACGAAGACGAGCGGCAGCACCGGCAGGACCAGATGTTCGAGCTGCGTGAAGAAGCCTGCGCCGGCGGGCGCGGTGGCTTCGATCGGCAGCCATTGCAGCCACACGCCGAAGATCAGGATCAGCACGATCGACGAAACGAATTCCGGCACGACCGTCGCCGTCAGTCCGCCGATGCTGATGAGCCGGTCGATCCAGCGGCCCGCGTGGAGCGCCGCGTACACGCCGCCCGCGATGCCGAGCGGCACCACGACGACAAACGCCAGCGCGCCGAGCTTCGCCGAGTTCCACAGCGCGCCCGCGATGAACGGCGCGACCGGCGCGCGGAACGCATAGGATTCGCCCATGTCGCCGCGCAGGAAATGGCTGATCCAGCCGCTGTATTGCGTGAGCAGCGGCCGGTCGACGCCCAGCTGATGATTGAGCGCCGCGACCGCGCGGGCGTCCGCGAGCGGGCCGAGGATCGCGCGGCCGACATCGCCCGGCAGCAACTGGCCGCCCGCGAAGACGATCATCGACAGCAGCCAGAGCGTGATGAGCGCGAGCAGCAGCCGCACGCCGACGAAGCGCGCGATGCGGCGCAGTTTCGCGGCGCCGTTGCCCGTCGTGGCCACGCGCGTGGTGGGCGTGAGGGTGCTCATCGCGTGAACCTCCTAGCCGCGCTCAACCGGCCGCCACCGTCGCGCGGTCGAACCACATTTGCGAAATCGCGTTGAAGCGCACGCCCGAGACGGTCGCGCGCGTGACGATCAACTGGTCGTAGAAATAGGGAATCACGACCGGCGTTTCGTCGAGCAGCAGGCGCTGGATCTGCCCGGACAGCTTCTTCTGCGACGCGACATCCAGCGCAGCCACGAACTGCGTGACCAGCTTGTCGTACTCCGGGTTCTTGAAGTGCGCCGCGTTCCAGGTGCCGCCGCTCGTCAGCGGCGCATTCAGGAACACGTTCGGCACGCCGCGATGACCGTAGTCCGTGATGCCGAGCGGCGAATCGAGCCAGTCGGACTTGCCGAAAGTGCCCGAGCCGTAGTACAGGTCCTGGCTTTCCACCTTGAGCGTGATGCGGATGCCGATCTCCTTCGCCGCGTTCTGCACGACCACCGCGAGATCGGGAATCTCCATGTACTTCTCGGTGGTCAGCGTGATGTCGAAGCCGTTCGCCACGCCCGCTTCGCCCATCAACTGCTTCGCCTTCGCGATATCGAACTTGCGCTGCGGCACGCTCAGGTCGCTCGACGGAAACACCGGCGCGAACGGACTGTCGTTGCCGACCTGCGCGCGTCCGCGGAACAGCCCCTTGACGATCACTTCGCGATTGATCGCGAGCGCCAGCGCCTGGCGCACGCGCTTGTCCCTGAACGCGCCCATGTCGCAGCGCATGTGAATCTGCCGGTGCGAACTCGACTTCGTGCCGAGCACCTTGAACTGCGGATTGGTCAGCATCGAGACGCCGCCCTGCACCGTGAAGTCGCCCATCACGTCGGCCTGGCGGCCCTGCATCGCGAGCAGTTGCGCCTGCTGATCCGCATAGAACGAAAAGCTGACACGATCCGGCAGCGACTTCTCACCCCAGTAGTCGGGATTGCGCACGAACGAGGCGCCGACCTTTGGCGTGTACTTTTCCAGCTTCAGCGCGCCCGTGCCCATGAAGCTTTTTTCGTACGGGCCGGTGAAGTTCGCCGGCAGGATCACCGCGTTGTACGTATTCGAGGACACGTAGTACGGAAAATTGCCGTTGGGGGCGTCGAGGTGGAATTCGACCGTGTGATCGTCGACGGCCTTCGCCGAATCCTTCGACAGCACGCCCTTCAGCACCGACAGCGCCGCCGAGCCCGCGCCCGGATCCGACAGCCGGTTGAAGGTCGCGACCACGTCTTTTGCGCTCATCGGCTGGCCGTCGTGGAACTTCACGTTCGGGCGCAGCTTGAAGGTCCAGACGTCGCCCTTGTCGTTCGACTTCCACGAGAGCGCGAGCGCCGGGCGCAGCGTCAGGTGCTCGCTGTCATCGTCGATCAGGAATTCGCCGGTCTGGTTGATCAGCGCGAGACCGGCGGCGTCGGTGACGGTGAGTGGATCCACCGCGCCCGCCGGCGTCAGATGCGCGACGCGAATCGTGCCGCCCGGCTTGGCCGTGCCCTGCGCACGCGCCGACGGCATGCCGAACAAGCCGCCCGCCGCGAGCGCGAAGCCGAGCACACTCGCATGGCGCAGCAGCTCGCGGCGCGTGAGGCGCCCGGCCATGAATTCGTCGATCGCATGATTGCCCAGTTCTCCCGCATGCGGGCGAGCGAGGTCGAGGAGAGGCGCGTCGGTGGAAGATGTCTTCATCGTGTGCGGATGTTGTAGTTGTCGCGCCCGCGCCGGGTTGCGCCGGGCGGGCGATCAGTTGAGCCGCGTCGAAAGCGCCGCCGCGTCTGGCCTGGGTAGCAAGATACGCGCCGCGCCGCCGTCCTCAGCGTGCCGCCTTCAATGGTCGTGCGGATGCTTGTGAATCGGATCGACCCAATAGACTTCCTCGGGCTGCTCAACGGCATCGATATTCAGGTTCACGACGACCGCTTCGTTGTCGCTGCGCACGAGCACGCATTCGAGCGGCTCGTCGGTCCTGGCGTTGATTTCCTGATGCGGCACATAGGGCGGCACGAAGATGAAGTCGCCCGGACCCGCTTCGGCCGTGAATTCGAGATGTTCGCCCCAGCGCATGCGCGCCTGGCCGCGCACGACATAGATGACGCTCTCGAGCGCGCCATGATGATGCGCGCCGGTCTTCGCATTCGGATGGATGGTGACGGTGCCGGCCCAGATCTTCTGGGCCCCGACGCGCGCGGCGTTGATCGCGGCGGCGCGATTCATGCCGGGCGTCTGCGCGGTGTTGGTGTCGAGCTGATCGCCCCGGATGACCTTGACGCCGTGTTCGCGCCAATCGATATGCTGATGTGCGTCGCTCATGTCGCGGTTGTGTCGCGGTTGGGTTGTATCGTCTGCGGATAGAAGAAGTCCGTTGCGGCCAACCCTGCGCCGGCAACGGACCTCGAGGCTACAGGCATGCTACACGCATTTGCGCGCGCGCCCGGCTTGCGTTTCTACTTCGACTTCGAGTTGATGATCGCCTCGGAGACGTTCGACGGCGTCTCCGCGTAGTGCTTGAACTCCATCGTGTAGGTGGCGCGGCCCTGGGTCAGCGAGCGCAGCGACGTGGAATAGCCGAACATCTCGGCGAGCGGTACCTCGGCGCGCACCAGCTTGCCGCCGCCGCCCGCGATGTCCTCCATGCCCTGCACGATGCCGCGCCGGCCGGACAAATCGCCCATCACGTTGCCCATGAAGTCCTCGGGCGTCTCGACCTCGACGGCCATCATCGGTTCGAGCAGCACGGGCCGCGCGCGGCGCATGGCTTCCTTGAAGGCCATCGAGCCGGCCATGCGGAACGCGTTTTCGTTCGAGTCCACGTCATGGTAGGAACCGAAGGTCAGCCGCACTTTCACGTCGACCACCGGATAGCCCGCGAGCACGCCGGCCTTCAGCGTTTCCTGGATGCCCTTGTCCACGGCCGGAATGTATTCGCGCGGAATCACGCCGCCCTTGATCTGGTCGACGAACTCGTAACCCTTGCCCGCGTCCGGTTCCAGCGCGATCACCACGTGGCCGTACTGGCCGCGTCCGCCCGACTGCTTGACGAACTTGCCTTCGACGTCCTCGACCTTGTTGCGCACCGTCTCGCGATACGCGACCTGCGGCTTGCCGACGGTTGCCTCGACGTTGAATTCGCGCCGCATCCGGTCGACGAGAATTTCGAGGTGCAGCTCGCCCATGCCGGAGATGATGGTCTGGCCGGATTCCTCGTCGCTGGTCACGCGGAACGACGGATCTTCCTGCGCGAGCCGGTTCAGCGCGATGCCCATCTTTTCCTGGTCGGCCTTCGTCTTCGGCTCGACGGCCTGCGAGATCACCGGCTCCGGGAAGATCATCCGTTCGAGAATGATGACCTTGTTCGGATCGCACAGCGTGTCGCCGGTCGTCGCTTCCTTCAGGCCGACCGCCGCGGCGATGTCGCCCGCACGCACTTCCTTGATTTCCTTGCGCTCGTTGGCGTGCATCTGCAGGATCCGGCCGAGACGCTCCTTCTTTTCCTTGACCGGGTTGTAGACCGTGTCGCCCGAATTCACCACGCCGGAATACACGCGGAAGAAGATCAGCTGACCCACGAACGGGTCCGTCATGATCTTGAAGGCGAGCGCGGAGAACGGCTCGTCGTCGCTCGGATGACGCTCGGCTTCCTGGTCGTCTTCGGTGTGACCGAGAATGGCGGGGACGTCGACCGGCGAGGGCAGGTAGTCGATCACGGCGTCGAGCATCGCCTGCACGCCCTTGTTCTTGAACGCGCTGCCGCACAGCATCGGCACGATTTCATTGGCGACGCAGCGCTTTCTCAGCGCCGCCTTGATCTCGTCCTCGGTCAGACTCTCGTGATCTTCCAGATATTTCTCGAGCAACTCCTCGCTGGACTCGGCCGCGGCCTCGACCATCTTCTCGCGCCACTCGTGGGCGAGTTCCCTGAGATTGTCGGGAATCTCCTCGTAGCTGAACTTGATGCCCTGGCTTTCGTCGTCCCAGACGATCGCCTTCATCTTCACGAGGTCGACCACGCCCTGGAAATGCTCTTCCGCGCCGATCGGAATCTGGATGGGCACGGCCACGCCCTTCAGGCGCTCGCCGATCTGCCGCTGCACGCGGAAGAAGTCCGCGCCGACGCGGTCCATCTTGTTGACGAACGCAATGCGCGGCACCTTGTACTTGTTCGCCTGGCGCCACACGGTTTCGGACTGCGGCTGCACGCCGCCGACCGAGTCGTACACCATGCAGGCGCCGTCGAGCACGCGCATCGAACGCTCGACTTCGATGGTGAAGTCGACGTGTCCCGGCGTGTCGATGATGTTGATGCGGTGTTCCGGATAGTTGCCTGCCATGCCTTTCCAGAAGGCCGTGGTGGCGGCGGAAGTGATCGTGATGCCGCGTTCCTGCTCTTGTTCCATCCAGTCCATCGTGGCCGCGCCGTCGTGAACCTCGCCGATCTTGTGCGTCACGCCGGTGTAGAAAAGGATGCGCTCGGTAGTCGTGGTCTTGCCGGCATCGATGTGAGCGCTGATTCCGATGTTCCGATAGCGCTCGATGGGAGTCTTGCGGGGCACGTGAACCTCCTGTGGATGAAACGACCCGAACAGGCAGTGCAAAGCCCGTTCCGGCCCATGCGAATCTTTGAAGAATAGCGCGTCGGCAGGCTTTTTGCAGGAATCACGGAAGGCGCGCGGCAGGTTCGGCAGTCGAAAAAAAACCGGCGGGAGGCGCCGGTTTTGATCAACGGAGGTCGTCTGTTCTGACGCGTCGTTTCACTGCGCGCGCGGCAGTCCCTTGATCTGCATGCCCGGCTTGATGCCCTTCGCGGCGAACCAGCCCTTGCTCATTTCGAGCGCATACACGCCGTTGTTGCGCGGGCAGTGATTGTTCTCGGTTTCGGCCTGCATCTCGTCGATGTCGGTGATCGTGCCGTCCGCGCGGATGAAGGCGATCGACAGCGGAATCAACGTGTTCTTCATCCAGAAGCAATGCACGGCGTTTTCGTTGAACACGAAAAGCATGCCTTCATTCGGCGCAAGCTGGCTGCGGTACATGAGGCCTTGCTCGCGATCGGCGTCGTTGGCGGCGACCGCTGCATCGATCACGAACATGCCGGCGGTCAGCTTGGCGCGCGGGAAATCGGAGGGCTGCTTGGCGCCGGGCGGCATGGTCTGCGCCTGGGCCGTCTGCGCGAGCGGCAGCGCCGCGCACGGCAGGGCGAGCGCGATCACGCACGCGCGCACCAGCTTGATGAGGTTGAGTCGTTGACTCCGGAAACGCGCGACGGCACGCAAGACGAGATTCACGGCAAAGCTCCCTTATTCATTCGATTGCAACTCTGTTGCCCACTGTTGCTCACATTCTCTTCGAGCGCGAACCGGGCAAACCCCGCGCATGTTACTCGATGCGGCAGTACAAAACAAAAGGGCAGACGCCTTGCGGCGGTCTGCCCTGCAACGCCGTAAAGACGGCGGTAAGACTCGTTCTTTACAGCTATACGGCGTGTTGCAGCAAACTTACTGAGCTGCCGAAGCGGCTTCCGGAGCCGAAGCTGCCTTCTTGTGCGACTTCTTCGACGACTTGTGCGACTTCTTGTGAGCCGACGACTTGTGAGCCGACGAAGCAGCTGCCGGAGCAGCAGCGGCCGGAGCCGATGCGTCTTGTGCGAAAGCAGCGGTTGCGAACAGGCCAGCGACGAGAGCAGCGATCAGTTTGTTCATTCTGTAAATCCTCAGCTTGAGTTGATTTAACCAAGACGACCCGGTCATGGAGTCATGTCGGTAAACGAGCCACCTACCTTTCGGTTGACAGCCGTATCGATTGATTTAAAGACGACACGCCTGTGAACGTTGAACCTTTCAAACACCCTGGAGCACACAGCGTGCTGTAATCGGTTATTCGCTCATGCCGGATAGCTTTTCGCGGCATCTGGGGCCCTTAACGCAGCGCGCGAAGAGTCGGTTGACGCGGATTTCAGGAAATTGCACAGCAGAACCGAAAAAAATCTGGCCGGCGCGAAACGCCGCGAACTGCATTAGCCGATCTTCATGACACGCGTATTCATGTGCGCATCGAAGCTCACTTCGCGAAGAATTTTTGCGAACGATGAATGGGATTCACCGAAGGCGTTGCCAGGGCGCGGCCGGCGGTACATCGACGGACTGACCCGGCGCAAGTCCGAGCGTGAAGATGTCGAGGGCGCCGACGGCAATGCGCACCAGCCGCAGCGTCGGAAAGCCGACCGCCGCCGTCATGCGCCTCACCTGACGGTTCTTGCCTTCGCTGATGGCGAGCTCGATCCACGTCGTCGGAATCGCCGCGCGATAGCGGACCGGCGGCGTGCGAGGCCAGAGCGCCTGCGAGGCCTCGTCCGCGACGAAGCGGGCGCGGCATGGACGCGTCACATAGTCGCCGAGATCGACGCCACGGGCGAGATGCGCGAGCGCCGCGTCATCGGGCGCGCCTTCCACCTGCGCCCAGTAGCGCTTGACGAGCTTGTGGCGTGGCTCCGCGATGCGCGCCTGCAGGGCGCCGTCATCGGTGAGCAGCAGCAGGCCCTCGCTGTCGGCGTCGAGCCGTCCCGCCGGATAGACGCCCGGCGTGCTGACCCAGTCCGCGAGCGACGCGCGCGTTTCATGCGCGGAGAACTGGCAGATGGTGCCGAAGGGTTTGTTGAGGGCGATCAATGGCATGCGAAGCGCGCGCGGCTAAAGTGACGGGTTCGGCCCGGAGAATCCGGCATCTTAAAGCATGCGTAACACCGCGCGGCTCACGCTGCTCGCGGTCTCCACGCCGCCCGCAGGCCGTCCGGCGTGGTTAGAATGACGGTCTCGCCATGCTGGCATGCACACGCGCGCGCATGCCTGAAGGCGCGCTCTCCATCCAGTTTGCTTCCATTCAGCCCGGCCTTCTCTGGAGTCGACCATGCCGTATCAGCACATCAAGGTTCCGGCGGACGGTGACAAGATCACTGTCAACGCGGATTTCTCGCTCAACGTATCGGACCAGCCGATCATTCCGTTCATCGAAGGCGATGGCACGGGCGTCGATATCACGCCGGTCATGATCAAGGTCGTCGATGCGGCGGTGGAGAAGGCCTACGGCGGCAAGCGCAAGATTCACTGGATGGAGATCTACGCGGGCGAGAAGGCCACCCGCGTCTACGGCCCGGATGTCTGGCTGCCGGACGAGACGCTCGACGCGGTGAAGGACTACATCGTGTCCATCAAAGGCCCGCTGACGACGCCGGTCGGCGGCGGTATCCGCTCGCTGAACGTCGCGCTGCGCCAGCAACTCGATCTCTACGTGTGCCTGCGTCCGGTGCGTTACTTCAAGGGCGTGCCGTCGCCGGTGCGCGAGCCGGAGAAAATCGACATGGTGATCTTCCGCGAGAACTCGGAAGACATCTATGCGGGCGTCGAGTGGCCGGCGGAGTCGCCTGAGGCGAAGAAGGTCATCCAGTTCCTGCGCGACGAAATGGGCGTGAAGAAGATCCGCTTTCCGGATTCGTCCGGCCTGGGCATCAAGCCGGTGTCGCGCGAGGGCACTGAGCGTCTGGTGCGCAAGGCGATCCAGTACGCCATCGACAACGACCGCCGCTCGGTCACGCTGGTGCACAAGGGCAACATCATGAAGTTCACGGAAGGCGCCTTCCGTGACTACGGCTATGCGCTCGCGCAGAAGGAATTCGGCGCCGAGCTGATCGACGGCGGTCCGTGGATGAAGGTCAAGAGCCCGAAGACGGGTAACGACATCGTCGTGAAGGACGTGATCGCCGATGCCTTTCTGCAGCAGATCCTTCTGCGTCCTGCCGAATACGACGTCATCGCCACGCTCAACCTGAACGGCGACTACATCTCGGATGCACTCGCGGCGCAGGTGGGCGGCATTGGCATTGCGCCGGGAGCGAACATGTCGGATTCGGTTGCGATGTTCGAGGCGACGCACGGCACCGCGCCGAAATATGCCGGCAAGGATTACGTGAATCCCGGCTCGGAAATTCTTTCAGCCGAAATGATGCTGCGTCATCTGGGATGGTTTGAAGCCGCGGACCGCATCATTCATTCGATGGAACAGTCCATATTGTCGAAACGCGTCACTTACGATTTCGCCCGTCTCATGGAAGGCGCGATTCAGGTTTCCTGCTCGGGTTTCGGCGAGGTGATGATCGAGAATATGTGACAGCTCACCGTTATTCGAGCGCGCATTTTAAAAACCCCGAAAGGCTTATGCCTTTCGGGGTTTTAATTTGGCGAATGCGCTCAATATGTGAGTCATCCAACGGTTCGGACCGGACATAAAAAAACCCGGCGCGAAGGCCGGGTTCACGAGGCAGGTTCTGATCGAACGGTCAGGCAGCGTCCTGGATGTTCGAAGCTTGTTTGCCTTTCGGTCCCTGGACAATCTCAAAGCTGACCTTCTGGCCTTCCTTGAGCGTCTTGAACCCATTCATTTGAATCGCCGAGAAATGTGCGAACAGATCCTCGCCGCCTTCATCGGGCGTGATGAATCCATAGCCTTTCGCGTCGTTGAACCATTTGACCGTACCTGTAGACATTCGTACTTCCCCTCTAACTCTCGTCGCATCCCAAGAGCCCTTGGAAAAGATTGGAACCCACCCCTCATTGCGAGTGCCCTCTTTTCTTCACTGGCTCACCTCGGGCATTTCTTATCCGTGGAGTGGCCCCCGGAAAAAAGTGCCAGTTTGATTGTTGAATCTCTTAAATCGGGTGTCAAGGAATTTTTGGGATGGCCGATAAGCTCGTTGCAAAGAGCACATTTGTAGGGGTAATTCCTGCTTTGCGTGTGCGGCGCCGTCCAAGCAGGGCACCTTGAAAAGACGCATAATCGACTCACTTGTGTGATACGGCCAGCACTCGCAGCGGGCGGCACAGCCGGTTTTTTTGAAGCTGTGCGATACTGGGTTCGACGAGGTGCAAGCGGGCCGCGCCGGACCACAGGGGCCGCGGCAGGATTCGATGGACCTTCGCTGCGCGAGCACGTTTCCAGTCATTTATTCCGGGTCTTCAGGCCGGTGCTGGAGCGGCGATTGCGAGGATGTCCGTGTTGTTTAGAATGGGTGTATGGCGACCAATCCCAACAAGCAGGACGGCACGGTACTGGAGCGGCAGGAGCAGAAGCTCAAGAAGCCGGCCATGTACAAAGTGGTGCTGCTGAATGACGACTTCACGCCGATGGAATTCGTCGTGATGGTCGTGCAGGAATACTTCAATAAGGATCGCGAGACTGCGACGCAGATCATGCTGAAGGTTCATCGCGAAGGCAGGGGAGTTTGTGGGGTCTACACGCGAGATATTGCGTCGACCAAAGTTGAGCAAGTCGTTAGCCATGCACGGCAGGCGGGGCATCCGCTGCAGTGCGTGATGGAGGAAGCATGATTGCCCAGGAACTGGAAGTCAGTCTGCACATGGCGTTTATGGAAGCACGTCAGGCGCGGCATGAGTTCATAACGGTCGAGCATCTGTTGCTTGCCCTGTTGGACAATCCGACCGCGGCTGAGGTGTTGCGCGCCTGCGCAGCCAACATTGAAGATTTGCGGCAGAACCTGCGCAATTTCATTCATGACAACACGCCGACCGTGCCGGGCACGGACGACGTCGATACTCAGCCGACGCTTGGTTTCCAGCGCGTGATCCAGCGCGCGATCATGCATGTGCAATCGACCTCGAACGGCAAGAAGGAAGTGACCGGCGCGAACGTGCTGGTGGCGATCTTCGGCGAGAAGGATTCGCATGCGGTGTACTACCTGCAGCAGCAGGGCGTGACGCGGCTCGACGTGGTGAACTTCATTTCCCACGGCATCGCCAAGACGAACGGCGGCGAGTCCGCCAAGGCGAGCAGCGAGGCCAATCCTGAATCGGAAGACGCTGCCGCGCAGAAGGAAACGCCGCTCGCGCAATTCACGCAGAACCTCAATCAGCTCGCCAAGGACGGCAAGATCGATCCGCTGATCGGCCGCGAGCTCGAAGTCGAGCGCGTGGTGCAGGTGCTGTGCCGCCGGCGCAAGAACAATCCGCTGCTGGTCGGCGAAGCCGGCGTCGGCAAGACGGCCATCGCGGAAGGTCTCGCTTGGCGCATCACGCGCGGCGAAGTGCCGGACATCCTGGCGGATGCGCAGGTCTATTCGCTGGACATGGGCGCGTTGCTCGCGGGCACCAAGTATCGCGGTGATTTCGAACAGCGCCTGAAGACGGTGCTCAAGGAATTGAAGGAGCGTCCGCACGCCATCCTGTTCATCGACGAGATTCACACGCTGATCGGCGCAGGCGCGGCTTCGGGCGGCACGCTCGACGCATCGAACCTGCTGAAGCCGGCGTTGTCGTCGGGTCAATTGAAGTGCATCGGCGCGACTACGTTCACCGAATACCGCGGCATCTTCGAGAAGGACGCGGCGCTTTCCCGCCGGTTCCAGAAGGTCGATGTCACGGAGCCGTCGGTCGAGCAGACCGTCGCCATCCTGCGCGGTCTCAAGACGCGTTTCGAAGAACATCATGGCGTGAAGTATTCGTCGGGTGCGCTCTCGGCGGCGGCGGAACTGTCGGCGCGTTTCATCACGGACCGTCATCTGCCTGACAAGGCGATCGACGTCATCGACGAAGCGGGCGCGGCGCAACGCATCCTGCCGAAGTCGAAGCAGAAGAAGACCATCGGCAAGAGCGAGATCGAAGAGATCATCTCGAAGATCGCGCGCGTCCCGCCGCAAAGCGTGTCGCAGGATGATCGCAGCAAGCTCCAGACGCTCGATCGCGACCTGAAGGCCGTCGTGTTCGGCCAGGATCCGGCCATCGATGCGCTGTCGGCCTCCATCAAGATGGCGCGCGCGGGTCTCGGCAAGACGGACAAGCCGATTGGCGCGTTCCTGTTCTCCGGCCCCACGGGTGTCGGCAAGACCGAAGTGGCGAAGCAGCTGGCGTTCACGCTGGGCATCGAGCTGCTGCGCTTCGACATGTCGGAATATATGGAGCGTCATGCGGTCAGCCGGTTGATCGGCGCGCCGCCGGGCTATGTCGGTTTCGACCAGGGCGGCCTGCTGACCGAAGCCGTCACGAAGAAGCCGCACTGCGTGTTGCTGCTGGATGAAATCGAGAAGGCGCATCCGGACATCTACAACGTGCTGCTGCAGGTGATGGATCACGGCACGCTGACGGACAACAACGGCCGCAAGGCGGATTTCCGCAACGTCATCATCATCATGACGACGAACGCGGGCGCCGAGGCCATGGGCAAGTCGGTGATCGGCTTCACTTCGCGCCGCGAGTCGGGCGACGAGATGAACGACATCAAGCGCATGTTCACGCCGGAGTTCCGCAACCGTCTGGATTCGATCATCAGCTTCCGTTCGCTCGATGAAGAAATCATCCTGCGTGTGGTCGACAAGTTCCTGATGCAGCTGGAAGATCAGTTGCATGAGAAGAAGGTCGACGCCGTCTTCACCGACGCGCTGCGCAAGCATCTGGCCAAGCATGGCTTCGACCCGCTGATGGGTGCGCGGCCGATGCAGCGTCTGATCCAGGACACGATCCGTCGTGCGCTGGCCGACGAGCTGCTGTTCGGCAAGCTGATGAACGGCGGCCGCGTCACGGTGGATGTCGACGCCGAGGACAAGGTGCAGATCACCTTCGACGAGAATTCGGCGCCGCCGCGCAATCCGAATCCGGAGACGATCGAAGTCGAATAAGCCTGAAGGTTCTGGGCGATGAGAAAACGGCGCGAGTGACCCTCGCGCCGTTTTTGTTTGCTGCGTCAGCTAGTCAATCGATCAGTCGATCAGTCGCGCGGCGTATCGAAGGCCAGCGGAGCCTCCATGTAGGCGCTCAGCTTGTCGCGCGTCCACGACTCCGGATTACCGATCGACGACACGATGCCGGTCGTCGAACCACCGCCCAGCAGCACCGCGAAGATGCCGCGCAGCGGGAAGTCGCCGTACAAGGGCGTGGAGAGGTCGAACGGCTCCGAGCGGACGAACATCGCCTCAGCGTTCGCCCCCATATCCGGGAACGACGACGAGAACGGCAACGCGAGGATCGTCGGGTTCACGTTGTGGTAGTCGCTGCCAATCGCCGCATCGCCCATGATGCAGCTGCCGCCCGTGCCCCAGTGCTGGCTGTCGAAGTCCGCATTGACCTGATCGTTCGTGTTCGGCGTGCGGCTCGCCGGAATCTGCCACGGCATGACCGGCACGCGCAACGCGCGGCTCACGTTCTCGCAGAAGTCGAAGTAACGCTGCCATTCACGCGGACCGTAGCAGTAGCCGTTCACGTAGGCGCGCTGGGTGAAGTCGTCGGCTTCATAGCGATCGATCGCCAGGAAGTCCGGCGCATACGGGCCGTCGCAGGCACCGAGGCTCTTTACGTAATCAGCGGTCTGCTGCGCCATCGAGGCCGTATCGACGTCCTTGTAGATCCACTCCGAATAGCCGACGCCCCACAGATTGATCTGCCAGCCGAAGGTCACCTTGGGTGCCACCTTGCGCGTCAGCCAGTTCACCGCCAGCACGTAACCCGCGATCGTATTGGTGATGGACGAAGGCACCGCAGCCTGAATGTTCCAGTGCGCGAGCGCAGTCTTCAGCGGTTCGATCACCGGCATCGCGTAGCTCGCGCCGAAGCCGGCCTGCTGGCAGGCGCCGAGGAAGTCGGGATTGACGATGAAGCCCGCCGGCACGTCGTGCTGCGCGTCCGCATTGCTCATCGCGATATTCAACGCGAGGATGTAGTTCGCGAAGCTGTGCGCGTGGGCGTCGGCGTTCGCGAGAATGCCGGGCGTGTTGCCGAGCGACAGATTGCACGTGTACGAGATCGCGACCGGCAGCACGTTTTGCGTATTGCCCAGCGCGCTTTCCGTGTCGCGTGCGAGCTTGATCAACGCGCGGGTTTGCGGATCGTCCGACAGATAGACGTTCGAGTCGCCCGCGCCGTCGGTGCCGGCATAGACGAAGATCGACGTGGCGCGCGCCGCGGCGAGATCGGCCTTGTTACCGGGCGTCAGGTCCACGCAGCCGCCGAAGCTCAGGTACGACGGGAAGCCGCGCACGTTGAGGTTCGCGGACGCCTCGATCGACACGTCGAGCACGCTCGAGCCGTTAGCGGCAACGGCCAGCGAGGCGGGCGCATCGACGACGCGAACGATCCCGCCCGACACGAACGCCGGCGCGATGACCGTGTACGTGCCAGGCTTGACCGGCGCCGTGAAGGAGGTCGTCTGGGTCGTGGCCGTGATCGTCTGCGAGTAGTTCATGTCGGCGCCTTGCAGACGCAGCACGATGCTCTGTGACAGCGGCTTATCGGCGGTGACGTGAATGGGCAGATGGACGAAGCCGGTGGTATCAACCTTCTTCGTCTTCACCTGCGACTGGCCGACCGTCACTGTCTGCAACGCGTTGTCGAGCTTCACGTCGTGGATGTCGAACGTGTATTGCGCGTTGTTCACGTTGATGGCGTCGATCGCGATACGCACGTTGTCCGAAACCGGCAGCGAGCGCAGCGATGTCGTGGTGCCAGTCGTGGTGTCGAACGCAGCCAGCGTCGCGCCGCTTTTCTTGTCGGTCACCGTGACCGAGAGGGTTTCGTCGTCGAGACCCCGAAGTTCGTCGATCACGATATCGAGCGCCGCCGTGCGCTCCACTGCGCCGAAGGTCACGTCCATGGCAACCGTCGCGCCGGCCGCGAGCGTGAGCTGCATCGGCGTGACGATCAGCGGCGCCGCGACGGTCTCGTCGGCCGTATGCACGTCGCCGGACTGCACGGTGTAGTCGCCTTGTTCGAGCGTCACCGAGGTCGCTTCACCATAGACGAGTGTGACCGGCGTGGCCTGCGAGCCGCGCAACAGCGTGATGACCGGCGACACGTCTTTCAGCGCGGCATCGGGTGCGGCGTCGCAGTCGATCTTGACCGTCGCGTTGACCGCCGGAGCCTGGTCCGCTGCGATGACGAACGAGTTCAGATACGTGTCGGGAGCGGCGGTCAGGTCGCCGTTGATCGAAATGGTGATCTGATCCTTGTGATCGATCAGGTGCGGCGCATTGAAGTCCATCTCCAGCGCAATGGAGTACAGGTTGTCGCCGATCGAAGTCGATTGCACCTGATTCGACGTCGACACCCACGAAGTGAAGCTCGGCCAGACGTCGGTGGCGCTCACGGCCACCGGCGACGAAAAGTTCAGCGCGAGATACTTGTTGACCTGAACCTGGCTGCCGTCTTCATAACGGAGGTTCGAGACGATGATCTGGCCATACCACTGGCCCGCTCCCGGGGCGACGACGGCGTCATATTGGATGTTCATAGAGTGGTTTCCTGAAAAATAAAAAAACGAATTGATCGACGGCGCGAAGCAAACCGGCCGATGCGATCACGCTTGTCTGGATAACTGAATAAATTCTGTTTCGGCCAACGAAACAGATTGAAGGGAAGGGCGTGGCTCCTGACGGAGCGACGGCGTCGTGACGGTTCAACCCGGAAGAGGGTTTGAATGAGCCGTCACTTGCCGATCAGAATAGGAAGCCGGGAGCAAAAGCGGCAGAGAGGACGCGCTACTTTTGTATAGAAGATGGTAGGGGACCGCGATGTCAGGCGGCGGCCGCCGCCTGCTTGTTGATGCTTGCTTCAGTGCTTGCCGGTACTGCCGAAGCCGCCGGCGCCGCGCGCGCTGGCATCGAAGTCATCGACGATATTGAATTGCGCCTGCACCACCGGCACGATCACCATCTGCGCCAGACGCTCCATCGGGTTGAGCGTGAAGGCCGTGTCACCGCGATTCCACGTGGAAACCATCAGCTGGCCCTGGTAGTCCGAGTCGATCAGGCCCACCAGATTGCCCAGCACGATGCCATGCTTGTGGCCGAGTCCCGAGCGCGGCAGGATCATCGCGGCATAACCGGGATCGGCAAGATGGATCGCGAGACCGGTCGGCACGAGCACCGTCTGATGCGGTTCGATCACGAGCGCTTCGTCGAGACACGCGCGCAGGTCGAGGCCGGCGCTGCCGGGCGTGGCGTAGGCAGGCAGGAAATCGCGCATGCGCGCGTCGAGAATCTTGACGTCGAGTTTCATGGAATCGGGTGTCAGCGGCCGAGCTCGAAGGCGTCGGCCAGGAGTTGATAGGACCGCGTGCGCGCGGCGTAGCTGCCGGCGACCGTCAGGATGATCAGCTCGTCGGCGGCATACTGTTCCTGCAACGCGTGCAGTTGTTCCGTGACGCGCTCCGGCGTACCGATGATGCTGCGCGCCTTCTCATGCGCGATCACGGCGAGTTCGCGCTCGCCATAGCGTTGCGCGATGCCCTGCTCGATCGATGGAATCGGCTGGTTCAGGCCATAGGCCATCTGCACGCGGCGCAGGTCGACGGCCTTTTCGAGCGCCTCGGCTTCCTGCTCGGTATCGGCGCAGATCGCGAATACCGCCGCCGCGAGATAGGGTTGCGCTTCGTGTGCGGCCACGAAGCGCTCGCGATACGCCTGCGCCACGTGTTCGCCGATGCGCGGATTGATGAAGCTCGCGAAGGCGAAACGGATGCCCAATTGCGCGGCAAGCAGCCCGCCGAAATCGCTGGAGCCGAGCATCCACAGTTCCGGACGCGTGTCGATGCGTGGCTGCAGCAGCACGCCGTGCGCGAGGGCATCGTCCGGCACGGTGCCGTCGAACAGCGCGATGAGTTCCGCGACCTGCTGCGGGAAGACATCGCCACGGTTATAGGCGCCCGCCGCGACCGCCTGCGCCGTGCGCATGTCGCCGCCCGGCGCGCGCCCGACACCGAGATCCACGCGTCCCGGGAACAAGGCTTCGAGCATCTGGAACTGCTCGGCGACCTTGAACGACGAGTAATAAGGCAACATGACCCCGCCCGAACCAATGCGGATGCGCTTCGTCAGACTGCCGATGCGCGCCAGCATCACTTCCGGACACGGATTCGATACGCCATGCAGCCCGTGATGCTCCGCGCACCAGAAGCGGGTGAAGCCGAGGTCGTCGGCGAGTTGCGCGAGATCGAGCGTGGCGGCGATGGCGTCGGCCGCCGTGTGGCCGTGGATGACCGGCGTCTGGTCGAGGATGGAGAGCTTCGTCATCGCGTCAGGAGAGCAGCGCGCCGCCGGTCTTCGGCGCGCGTCGGGCAATCTCCGCAATCAGCGTGCGGGCGAGTTGCTGTTTGTCGGCGCGCGGCAGCGGCGTCGTGCCGCTTTCCTCGAAGAGCACGACTTCATTGTCATGCTGGCCAAACGCCAGCTGCGCAATATTGCCGATGAGCAGTGGAATGCCCTTGCGCTTGCGCTTCTCGGCGCCGTTGACGTCCAGGTCGCCGCTTTCGGCCGCGAAGCCGACGCAATACGGCGGATTCGGCAGCCGCGCGACCGTGGCGAGAATGTCCGGATTCTCGACGAACGTGAAGCTCGGCTGCGGCGCGCCCGGCACCTTCTTGATCTTGTGTTCGCTGACCTGCTCCGCGCGCCAGTCCGCGACCGCCGCCACCGCGATGAAGATGTCGGCGTCAGGCGTGGCCTGCATGACGGCGTCGTGCATCTGCTGCGCCGTCTGCACGTCTTCGCGGAACACGCCCCACGGCGTCTCCAGCGCGACGGGACCCGCCACCAGATGCACGTCCGCGCCCGCCTGCGCCGCTGCGCGCGCCAGCGCGAAGCCCATCTTGCCGGAGGAACGGTTGGTCAGGCCGCGCACCGGATCGAGCGGCTCGAAGGTCGGGCCCGCGGTGATCAGCACGCGCTGGCCGCGCAGGATCTTCGGCTGGAAGAACGCGCAGATGGCTTCGAAGGCCGCTTCCGGCTCGATCATGCGGCCGTCGCCGACTTCGCCGCACGCCTGCGAGCCCGAGTCCGGCCCGAGCACTGCAACGCCGTCCGCACGCAGTTGCGCGACGTTGCGTTGCGTCGCGGGGTTTTGCCACATCTGGCGGTTCATCGCGGGCACGACGAGCAGCGGACAGTCGCGCGCGATGCACAGCGTGGACAGGAGGTCGTCGCACCGGCCGTGCGCGAGCTTGGCCATGAAGTCGGTGGAAGCAGGTGCGATGACGATGGCATCGGCTTCGCGCGAGAGATCGATATGCGGCATGTTGTTCGGCATGCGCGCGTCCCATTGCGACGTGTACACGGGACGGCTCGACAATGCCTGCATCGTGACGGGCGTGATGAACTGCGTCGCCGCTTCGGTCATCACGATCTGCACGGTCGCGCCGGCCTTGATCAACAGGCGCGTGAGCTCGGCGATCTTGTAGCAGGCAATGCCGCCGGTCAGGCCCAGTACGAGATGTTTGCCTGCGAGTTCCAATTTGCCTCCGTCGCAATGAACGCGCGGCTCCTTGAAAGGAGCCGCGCTGCACACTTCACTTCACTTTACGTCACTTCGAACCGCGTACGCGCCGCAGTTCGTCGAAGATCAGCAGCACCGCGCCGACGGTGATGGCGCTGTCGGCGAGATTGAACGCGGGCCAGTGCCACGTGTTCACATGGAAGTCCAGGAAGTCGATGACATGGCCATAGGCGAGGCGGTCGATCACATTGCCGATCGCGCCGCCCATGATGAGCGACAGCGCCGTGCAGAACAGCCGCTGGCCCGAATGGCGCTTGAGCAGATAGCAGATCACGATGGCCGCGACCACGCCCAGCGCCGTGAAGGCCCAGCGCTGCCAGCCGCCGGCCATGGCGAGGAAGCTGAAGGCCGCGCCGCGGTTATAGACCAGCAGCAGGTTGAAGAACGGGGTGAGCGCGTGCGGGTCGCCATAGGCGAACACCTTTTGCACCGCGATCTTCGTCAGCTGGTCGAACAGGATCACGATCAGCGCGACGCCGAGCCACGGCGCCAGCGATCCACTGCTTGTGCTTTGTTTTGCCATCGTCCTTGCCATTATGCTGCGCCTCGCGATTCGCCGGCGCCGAACAGATTCGAGAAGCAGCGGCCGCACAGACCCGGATGATCCGCGTGAGCGCCGACGTCCGCGCAATAGTGCCAGCAGCGCTCGCATTTCAGATACTTCGATGCCGTGACATCGACACCTTCCTCTGCCTCGCCCGCCACCTTCTCCACCTGCGCCGACGACGTGATCAGCACGAAGCGCAACGCGTCGCCGAGGCTGGCCAGTGCGTCGTAGCGGGCGCCGCTCGCGCGCACCACGACTTCCGCCTGCAGCGACGAACCGATCAGGTTCGCCGTGCGCGCTTCTTCGAGCGCCTTGGTGACGTCGCCGCGCGCGCTGCGGATCAGGGTCCACTTGTCGAGCAGCTCGCCGCCGTCGGCGATGTCCGGATAGGTCGCATAGACCTCGGTGAAGATGGTGTCCTGACCCGGCTTGAGCACCTTGTACGCTTCCTCGGCCGTGAACGACAGATACGGTGCGACCAGGCGCAGCAGGCCGTGCGCGATATGGAAGAGCGCGGTCTGCGCGCTGCGGCGCTCGCGCGAATCGGGCTTGGTGGTGTAGAGACGGTCTTTCAGCACGTCGAGATAAAAGCCGCCGAGATCTTCCGAGCAGAAGGTCGCGATCTTGGCCACTACCGGATGGAACTCGTACTTCTCGTAGTGCGAGAGGGCGTCGTCCTGCAGGTTGCGGGTGAGCGCGACCGCATAGCGATCGATCTCCAGCCAGTCTTCCACCGGCAGCGGGTCCCTGGCGACATCGAAGTCCGACAGGTTCGCGAGCAGGAAGCGCAACGTATTGCGAATGCGCCGATAGGTTTCCGTCACGCGCTTGAGAATCTCCTCGGAGATCGCGAGTTCGCCGGAATAATCGGTCGACGCGATCCACAGGCGGATGATTTCCGCGCCGAGGCGGTTCGCCACTTCATGCGGATCGATGCCGTTGCCGAGCGACTTCGACATCTTGCGGCCTTCCCCGTCGACGGTGAAGCCGTGCGTCAGCAGCGCGTCGTAGGGCGGGCGGCCGTCGAGCATCGAGGCGGTCAGCAGCGACGAATGGAACCAGCCGCGATGCTGGTCCGAGCCTTCGAGGTACAGGTCCGCCGGGAACTGCAGCGAGTCCTTGTGCGAGCCGCGCAGCACGTGCCAGTGCGTGGTGCCGGAGTCGAACCAGACGTCGAGCGTGTCGCGATTCTTCTCGTACAGGTTTGCGTCGTCGCCGATCAGTTCGCGCGGATCCAGCGACTGCCACGTCTCGATGCCGCCTTGCTCGACGCGCTGCGCCACTTCTTCCAGCAATTCCAGCGTGCGCGGATGCAGTTCGCCGGTTTCCTTGTGGACGAAGAAGGCCATCGGCACGCCCCATTGACGCTGGCGCGAGAGCGTCCAGTCCGGCCGGTTGGCGATCATGCTGTAGAGGCGCTGCTTGCCCCACGACGGATAGAACGCCGTGTTCTCGACGCCTTCCAGCGCGATCTCGCGCAGCGTGCGGCCGCCGTCCTTCGGCGTGACGTCCATGCCCGCGAACCACTGCGACGTGGCGCGGTAGATGATGGGCGTCTTGTGGCGCCAGCAATGCATGTAGCTGTGCGTGTACTTCTCGGTCTTGAGCAGCGAGCCCGCGGCCTCCAGTGCCTCGACGATCTGCGGATTGGCCTTCCAGATGGAGAGCCCGCCGAACAGCGGCAGCGATTCGATATAGCGGCCGTCGCCCATCACCGGGTTGACGATGTCCGAGTCCGACATGCCGTGCGCCTTGCATGACACGAAGTCTTCCACGCCGTACGCCGGCGACGAATGCACGACGCCCGTGCCGCTTTCAGTGGTCACGTAGTCGCCGAGATAGACCGGCGCGGTGCGCTTGTAGCCCGGGTGCGCCGCCGCCAGCGGATGATGGAAGCGCAGGTTGGCGAGCTGCTCGCCGGTCGTCGTGGCGATCACTTCGCCGCTCAGCCCGTAATTCTTCAGGCATTCCTCGACGCGCTCCTGCGCAAGGATCAACAGGCCGCGCGGGGTATCGACGAGCGCATAGACGATCTCCGGATGCACGTTGAGCGCCTGGTTGGCGGGAATGGTCCAGGGCGTCGTCGTCCAGATGACGATGCCGCCCTCGGCCTTCGGCAGCGCGTTCAGGCCGAACGCCTGCGCGGTCTTCTCCGGCTCGGCGAAGGCGAACATCACGTCGATGGTCGGATCGGTCTTGTCCTTGTACTCGACTTCCGCTTCGGCCAGCGCCGAACCGCAGTCGAAGCACCAGTTCACCGGCTTGAGGCCGCGGAACACGAAGCCTTTCTCCATGATCTTGCCGAGCGCGCGGATCTCGCCGGCCTCGTTGGTGAAGTTCATGGTCTTGTACGGATTGTCCCAGTCGCCCAGCACGCCGAGACGCCGGAAGCCGACTTTCTGCTTCTCGATCTGCTCGCCGGCGTAGGCACGCGCCTTCTGCATCACCTCGATGGCCGGCAGCGTCTTGCCGAACTGCTTTTCGATCTGGATCTCGATCGGCATGCCGTGGCAGTCCCAGCCCGGCACATAGACGGCGTCGAAGCCCGCGAGATTGCGCGCCTTGACGATCATGTCCTTCAGGATCTTGTTCACCGCGTGGCCGAGGTGGATGTCGCCGTTCGCATACGGCGGGCCGTCGTGCAGGATGAACTTCTTGCGGCCCTGGCTGGCCGCCCGGATCTTCTCGTAGATCTGCTTGTCCTGCCATTCCTTGACCCATGCGGGCTCGCGCCTGGGCAGGTCGCCGCGCATCGGGAAGGGCGTGTCGAGCAGGTTGACGGGGTACTTCGCGGAGGCTTTCTCTTTCTTGTCGCTCATGGGTGACTCGGTGAATTCGGTGAGGCGGCGCTTGTCTCGCGCGCGATGAATCGGGAGGCGGGGCAGCGGGCGACGCCGGCGTGGTCAACGCGGGCGCCGCACGCTCACCTAATTCGGTCAGTCGCCGAAATGGCGAATCCCGTGGCGCGGCTGCCCGCGTTGCTGGCGGGCGGAAGGCCGAAATACGCGCGGGCGTTGTCGACGTCGCGCGAGATTGCAGCCGAGAGCGTTTCGAGGTCCACGTACTTTTCCTCGTCACGCAGCTTTTTCAGGAATTCGACCCGCACCAGCTTGCCGTAGGCGTCGCCGTGCCAGTCGAGCACGAAGACTTCGAGCAGCACGCGGCCGGAGTCGTCGACGGTCGGGCGCAGGCCCAGGCTTGCAACGGCGGGCAGCGGTTCGTCGGCGAGGCCGTGCACGCGCACCACGAAAATGCCCGCGAGCGCCGGGCGCTTGTGCGCGATCGGCAGGTTCAGCGTGGGGAAGCCGAGATCGCGGCCGAGCTTCGCGCCGTGCACGACGTGCCCGCTGATGACATACGGACGTCCGAGCGCGACTTGCGCCGCGTCGAGATCGCCGGCGACCAGCGAGGCCCGCACCGACGACGACGAAATGCGCGCGCCGTTCGGATGCGCGACGGTTGCCATGCGTTCGACCTCGAAGCCGTATTTCTCGCCGGCGGCCTTGAGCGAGGCGAAGTCGCCCGCGCGTTTCGCGCCGTAGCAGAAGTCGTCGCCGACCATGACCCAGCGGGCGTGCAGGCCGTCGACGATCACGTTCTTCACGAAGGTGTCCGGTGACTGGCTCGCGAAGGTCTTGTTGAAGTGCTCGACCACGACGCGGTCGACGCCGTTGGTGCGCAGCGCCTCCAGCTTGTCGCGCAGCATGGCGATGCGCGGCGGCGCGCCGGCCGGATTGAAGAACTCGCGCGGATGCGGCTCGAAGGTCATCACGCAGACGGGCAGGTTGCGCGCGTCGGCGGCAGCCCGGACGTGCGCGAGCAGCGCCTGGTGGCCGCGATGGACACCGTCGAAATTGCCGATGGTCAGTGCGCAGGGCGCCCGGCTTTCGGCATTGGGAAGGCCGCGAAAGACTCTCACGATAGGCGTTGGTCGGTGAGGCTGAGCGATGAGGGGCAGATGCTGCAAAGCGTTAGATTATAAACGCTCGCGCCGGCGCACGGGCGCGCGGGGCGGTGGAGCGTCCTGTGCGAGGCGCGCGCGGCCGCCCGCGCCGGCCTCTTTGGCACGATTTTCTCCCCGGCCGGATGATAAAATCGGCGGATGAAGAAAATCGTCATTCTGATCTCCGGACGGGGCAGCAACATGGAGGCCGTCGTGCGCGCCTGCGCGCGCGAGGGCTGGCCGGCCCGGGTCCAGGCGGTCATTGCAAACCGGCCTGATGCCGCCGGCCTGGGTTTCGCCCAGGCGAACGGCATTGAAACCATCGTGGTAGATCATCGTCAGTTCGAAAGCCGGGCGTCGTTCGACACGGCGCTCGCCCGGGAAATCGACCGCTTCGCGCCGGATCTCGTCGTGCTTGCGGGCTTCATGCGCGTGCTGACCGACGCTTTCGTCGAACGCTATGCCGGGCGCATGCTCAATGTGCATCCGTCGCTGCTGCCGTGCTTCGCGGGGCTGCGCACGCATCAGCAGGCGCTCGACGCCGGCGTGCGCGTGCATGGCGCAAGCGTGCATTTCGTGACGCCGACGCTGGATCACGGGCCGATCGTCGCGCAGGGCGCCGTGCCGGTGCTCGCCGGCGACGACGCCGCGGCGCTCGCCGCGCGCGTGCTGGCCGTCGAACACGTCATCTACCCGCGCGCGGTGCGCTGGTTCATCGAGGGGCGTCTTTCTATCGAGGGCGAACGCGTCGCCCTCACGCCGTCTGAGCCGCAATGGCTCTTTGCCGACATTGCCGGGGAGGGCGTATGAGGCTGCATGGATTTCTGATTGGACAAACCGAAACGCTGCTGGCGGATGTGCTGCGCTTCTCCGGCCCCGCCGATGCCGCGACCAGCCGCTTCTTCCGCGCGCATCCTAAGCTTGGACATAGCGAGCGCGGCGTGATCGCCGAAGCGGTGTTCGCCGTGCTGCGCCGGAAAATGGAGTTTTCGCATCTCGCGGAAAGCGGCAGCGGCAACCAGGCGCGTCGCCTCGCGCTGCTCGGCCTGATGCAGACGGCCGGTTTGTCGGCGCTGAAGCCGTTCGTGTCGGCGGATGAATATCAATGGCTCGCGCAAGTGTCGAAGATCGACCCTGCCAGTTTGCCGGTGCGCGTGCGCACGAATCTGCCGCAGTGGATCTTCGAGGCGCTCGGCAAGCGCTTCGAGCCCGAGGAGCTCGCGCAGCTCGCCGCCGCGCTGAACTATCCGGCGCCGCTCGATTTGCGCTCGAACCCGATCAAGGCAAGCCGTGAAGAGGTGCTGAAGGCGCTGGCCGCCGCCGGTATCGACGCGGGCGAGATGCCGTTCGCGCCGTTTGGCGTACGGGTGGGCGGCAAGCCCGCGCTGACGCGTCTTGCGCCGTTCCAGGAAGGCTGGATCGAGGTGCAGGACGAAGGCAGCCAGCTGCTCTGCTCGCTGATGGCGCCACGCCGCGGCGAGATGATCGTCGATTTTTGCGCGGGCGCGGGCGGCAAGACGCTGGCGCTCGGCGCGATGATGCGCTCGACCGGCCGGCTCTACGCGTTCGATGTCTCGGACCGGCGTCTCGCCAAGCTCAAGCCGCGGCTCGCGCGCAGCGGCTTGTCCAACGTGAATCCCGTGCTGATCGACAGCGAGCAGGACGCGAAGATCAAGCGTCTCGCGGGCAAGATCGACCGCGTGCTCGTCGACGCCCCGTGTTCCGGACTCGGCACGCTGCGCCGCAATCCGGATCTCAAGTGGCGCCAGTCGCCGGATTCGGTTGCGGAACTGACGCCCAAGCAGCTGTCGATTCTCACCAGCGCCGCGCGCCTCGTGAAGAACGGCGGCCGTCTCGTCTACGCCACCTGCTCGATGCTCGACGCGGAAAACGAAGGCGTCGTCAAGCAGTTCCTCGAGACGCATCCGAACTTCCGCGTCGTGCCCGCGCGCGACGTGCTCGCGGAGCAGCGCATCGACCTGGACACGGGCGACTATCTGTCGCTGTGGCCGCACAAGCACGGCACCGACGGCTTTTTCGCCGCCGTGCTGGAACGCGTGCCGGACGCGTCGAAGAAGCAAAAGCCGGCTGAAGAAGAGCCGGCGTAAGCCGCCGCGCGCATGGACCCCCGCTTCCTGCCCGAGCTGACCGCGCGGCTGTCGCGCGATTTCGGCGAGCCGCAGGTGATCTGGCAGGTCGCGGCGCTGGCCGGGCTGTTGGCGGTGGCGTGGTGGTGCGCGCGCATCCTGCGCAAGAAGCTCGATGCGCGCCGCCAGTCGCGCTTCGAGGCGGTGCGCTTCGGCGCCGAGAGCCTCAACAAGGCGCTGTTCCCGCTGCTCGGCGCGGTGTTCGTGTCCATCGCGCAGGTGGCGCTCGCGCCGTTCATCCACACGGCGTTCCTGCGTCTCGCGCTGGTGCCGCTGTGCGGCATCGCCGTCATCTATTCGATGTTCTATGTCGTGCGACGCGTGTTCCGGCGCGGCGAGACGGAGGACGACGCCGGCGCGCTGCTCTATCTGTTCGAGAAACTTGTTACGGTGATCGTCTGGGTCGTGATGGTGCTCACCGTGATGGGCATTCAGGACGATGTCGTCGAGTGGATGGCGAGTGTGCGCTTCAACGTCGCGAATGCGCACATGACACTGCTGTCGCTCGCGTCGGGCGTGTTGTGGGTGTGCGTGACGCTGATCGTCGCGATGTGGGCCGGCGCGCTGCTCGACGACCGCCTGATGCGCGCCCGCTCGCTCGACGCCAATCTGAAAGTGGTGCTGGCGCGGGTCGGCCGCGCGCTGATGATCCTCGCCGCCATTCTGGTGAGCCTGTCGATCGTCGGCATCGACATCACGGTGCTCGGGGTGTTCGGCGGCGCGCTGGGCGTGGGACTGGGCTTCGGCTTGCAGAAGATCGCGAGCAATTACGTGTCGGGCTTCATCATCCTGCTGGACCGCTCGCTGCGACTCGGCGACATGATCAACGTGAGCGGCAGCCAGGGCACGGTGACGCAGATCCGCACGCGCTATACGGTGGTGCGCGGGCTGGACGGCATCGAAACGCTGATTCCGAACGAGAAGCTGATCACCGATGTCGTGCAGAACCATTCGTCGTACCTTACGCGCGGCAATGCGAAAATTGCGGTGCAGGTGAGCTATCGGAGCGACGTGGAACGCGTGATGCGCCTTCTCGAGGAAGCCACGCTGGGTATCGAGCGCGTGTTGCAGGATCCGGCGCCGGCGGCGCTACTGGCGAGCTTCGGCGCGGACGGCATCAATCTGGAGCTGAATTTCTGGATTGTCGACGCCGCAAAGGGCACGGGCGGCGTAAGGTCACAGGTGAATCGCGCGGTTTGGCGTTTATTCTGTGAGCACGGCATTGAAATCCCGTACGCGCAGCGCGAGATACGGATTATCGACGGTGCGGCGCCGGCCACGGGCGATTCGGTACTTAATACCGCAGGCCGCGGTACGGGCGCTCCGCCGACGGCGTGATCCGTGGTCCGGATGTACCGCTCGGCGGCTGAATCGTCGATCTGGAGCCGGAAATAACATCAGTTCGAGGCGTGAGTTTTTTCTTGTTTTGCTAACATGCAAAAAAATTCACCTTTAGGACAAAGACTTGGAACGCTTGCAGTAGAATGCGATCGAACTTGCGAACGATCCTTTCACGTGGCCAACAGGCTGCTTAGCGTCAGATTTGAGCCTGTTTGTCCGGCCATTTTTTCCGAATTTCACAGCTACACAGGTAAATTGCCTTGCTGAATTCTTCCCTCGATTTTCTCGCCAACGGATTGCTGGACTTCTCCTGGTGGCAGATTCTGTTGTTCACGCTGGTGATGACGCACATCACCATTGTGGGCGTCACGGTCTATCTGCACCGCTGCCAGGCGCACCGCGCGCTGGACCTGCATCCCGCCGCGAGCCACTTCTTCCGTGCCTGGCTGTGGATGACCACAGGCATGCTCACCGGCCAATGGGCCGCCATTCACCGCAAGCACCACGCGAAGTGCGAGACCGAAGAAGATCCGCACAGCCCGCAGACGCGCGGCATCTGGAAGGTGCTGCTCGAAGGCGCCGAACTGTATCGCACCGAGGCCAAGAACGAAGAAACGATGCGCAAGTTCAGCCACGGCACGCCGAACGACTGGCTCGAGCGCAATCTGTACACGCGTTATCCGATTCTCGGCATCAGCGTCATGATGGTGATCGACGTCGCGCTGTTCGGGATCGTCGGGCTGTCGGTGTGGGCCGTGCAGATGATCTGGATCCCCTTCTGGGCAGCCGGCGTCGTCAACGGTCTCGCGCACTTCTGGGGTTATCGCAATTTCAATTCGTCGGATGCGTCCACCAACATCTTCCCGATCGGCATCCTGATCGGCGGCGAGGAGCTGCATAACAACCATCACACCTTTGCCACGTCGGCGAAGCTCTCGAGCAAGTGGTACGAATTCGACATCGGCTGGATGTATATCCGCATCATGTCGGCGCTGCGTCTCGCCAAGGTCAAGAAGGTTGCGCCCACGCCGAAGCTCGCCGCAAGCAAGGCCGTGGTCGACCAGGACACGCTGCAGGCGGTGCTGTCGAACCGTTATGAAGTGATGGCGCGTTATGGCAAGGCGCTCAAGCGCGCGTACGCGCAGGAACTCGCCAAGCTGAAGGAAGCCGGCGCGCGCGAGAAGTATCAGCTGATGCGCGGCGCCCGCAAGTGGTTCCACAAGGAAGAAGATGGCCTGAACGAGCCGCAGCTCAAGCAGCTTCCGGAGCTGACCTCGGACAATCAGCGCCTGCGCACCTTCATCGAATTGCGCAAGGATCTCTCGGCCATCTGGGATCGCTCGAACGCTTCCCGCGAACAGCTCGTGACCCAGTTGCAGGACTGGTGCCATCGCGCGGAAGAGAGCGGCATCAAGGCTCTGCAAGACTTCGCGCTGCGCCTGCGCCGCTACGCCTGACGCGCGTTATCCGTTAAAATTCCGTGACGTCACATGACCCCGCTCTGGCGGGGTCTTTGTTTTTGTGCGGTCGGATTTGCAGCGAATCGTGCAGCCGTTGCGCGTGGGGATCGGAGACATGGAAGCGATCAGAAGCATCGAGTATGACCGGCCGCAAGGCCTGACCTGCGGTGTGGGCGAAGCTTGGGCGCGGGTGGCCGAAGCGCCGTCGCCGGAAGAAAGGCGCCGCTTGAAGGAACGCATTCGCGCCCTCCTGAAGCGGGAAGAAGCGGTGCTGGTGGCGCACTATTATGTCGACGCCGAACTCCAGGAACTCGCTGACGAAACCGGCGGTTGCGTCGCCGATTCACTCGAAATGGCGCGCTTCGGGCGCGATCATGCGGCGAAGACGCTGGTGGTCGCGGGCGTGCGCTTCATGGGCGAGACCGCCAAGATCCTGAGCCCGGACAAGCGCGTGCTGATGCCGGATCTCGACGCCACCTGTTCCCTCGACCTCGGCTGTCCCGCCGATGAATTCTCCGCCTTCTGCGACGCCCATCCGGACCGCACCGTCGTCGTCTATGCGAACACCAGCGCCGCGGTGAAAGCGCGCGCGGACTGGATGGTGACTTCGTCGATCGGGCTCGAAATCGTCGCCGACCTTCACGCGCGCGGCGAAAAGATCCTTTGGGCGCCGGACCGCCATCTGGGCGGTTACATCCAGAAGAAGACGGGCGCGGACATGCTGCTGTGGCAGGGCTCGTGTCTGGTCCACGACGAGTTCAAGGGCATCGAACTGGATCTGCTGCGCCGCGAGTATCCGGACGCGAAGATCCTCGTGCATCCCGAATCGCCGGATGGCGTCGTGGCGCTCGCGGACGTCGTCGGCTCGACCACGCAGCTGATCGACGCCGCCGTGCGTATGGACGCGCAGCGTTTCATCGTCGCGACGGATCTCGGCATCCTGCACAAGATGCGACTGGCCGCGCCGGGCAAGACCTTCATCGAAGCGCCCACTGCCGGCAACAGCGCCACCTGCAAGAGCTGCGCGCACTGCCCGTGGATGGCGATGAACGGCCTGGCGAATCTCGCCGATGTCCTCGAACGCGGTCACAACGAGATTCACGTCGATGCGGCCATCGGCGTGCGCGCGCGCGTGCCGATCGACCGCATGCTCGACTTCGCGGCGCGCCACAAGAAGCGCGTGCAGGCCAGCGGCGACCTCGCGAAAGACGCGTCGCTGTTCACCCAGGTAGGAGCTGCCTGATGTCCGTGTCCCCGATCTTCGAAGAAATCCGCGCGCAGTACGGCGAGGTGTTACAGGCGGCGCTGGCCCGCAATGTCGTCGATGCGCTGGAGGAGGACGTCGGCAGCGGCGATCACACCGGCCGTCTCGTGCCGGCCGGCGCGCGCCGCACGGCACGCATCATCGTGCGTGAGGACGCGGTGTTGTGCGGCGTGCCCTGGTTCGACGAAGTGATGCGCCGCGTCGATCCGGCCATCGAGGTCGAATGGCAGTATCGCGAAGGCGAACGGATGGCGGCGAACACGCCGGTCGTCCTGCTGCATGGCGCGGCGCGCTCGCTGCTGACCGCCGAGCGCAACGGTCTCAACTTTCTGCAACTGCTGTCGGGCGTGGCGACGGCGACGAGCCGTTACGTCGATGCCATCGCGGGCACGCGCGCACGCATTCTCGACACGCGCAAGACGCTGCCGGGCCTGCGGCTCGCGCAGAAATACGCGGTGCGCGTGGGCGGCGGCGCGAATCAGCGGCTCGCGCTGTACGACGGCATTCTGATCAAGGAAAACCACATCGCGGCGGCGGGCGGCGTGGGCGCGGCGATGGACGCGGCGCTCGCGCTGCAGGCCGGCGTGCCGATCCAGATCGAAGTGGAAACGCTGGAGCAGCTCGAGACGGCGCTGGCGCATCGCGCGGAATCGATCCTGCTCGACAACTTCACGCTCGACGCCATGCGCGACGCCGTGCGCATCACGGCCGGGCGCGCGCTGCTGGAAGTGTCGGGCGGGGTGAACTTCGAGACGGTGCGCGCGATTGCCGAAACGGGCGTCGACCGTATTTCCATCGGCGCGCTCACGAAGGACGTGCGCGCAGCCGATTTCTCCATGCGCCTCGTTTAAAGACTCGTGCGGCGGGCGGCCGGCGGCGTGAGCACGGTCGGCAGCGCCTTCGGCAGCGTTTCCGGCCAGTCGCGGCTGTAGTGCAGGCCGCGGCTCTCGCGTCGCGAACACGCGCTTTCCACGATCAACGACGCCACGTCCACCAGGTTGCGCAGTTCCAGCAAGTCGCGGCTCACCTTGAAGTTCGCGTAATACTCGTGGATCTCGTCGCGCAGCAGGGCAATGCGATGCTGCGCGCGTGCCAGACGCTTGTCCGTGCGCACGATGCCGACGTAATTCCACATCAGGCGCCGCAATTCGTCCCAGTTGTGCGCGACGACCACTTCCTCGTCCGGGTCCGACACGCGGCTCTCGTCCCAGTCGGGCAGTTCGGCGTGACAGCCGTTGGAAAAGCCGTCGGCTTCGATGGCCTGCGCCGCCGCGCGGCCCACCACGAGACACTCGAGCAGCGAATTGCTCGCCAGCCGGTTCGCGCCGTGCAGGCCCGTGTACGAGGTTTCGCCGACCGCATAGAGCCCCGGCCGGTCGGTGCGCCCCGCGAGATCGGTCACGACGCCGCCGCAGGTGTAATGCGCGGCAGGCACGACGGGAATCGGCTCCTTGGCGATATCGATTCCGAATTCCTGGCAGCGCGCGAGGATCGTCGGGAAATGCTCTTCGAGGAAGGCGCGCGGCTGATGGCTGATGTCGAGATAGACGCAATCGATGCCGCGCTTCTTGATTTCGAAGTCGATTGCACGCGCGACGATATCGCGCGGCGCGAGCTCGGCGCGCTCGTCGTGGGCCGGCATGAAGCGCGTGCCGTCCGGCAGCCGCAGGATGCCGCCTTCGCCGCGCACGGCTTCGGAGATCAGGAACGACTTGGCGTACGGATGGAAGAGGCAAGTCGGATGGAACTGGATGAACTCCATGTTCGCAACGCGACAGCCCGCGCGCCATGCCATCGCGATGCCGTCGCCGGTGGCGGTGTCCGGATTGGTCGTGTAGAGATAGACCTTGCCCGCGCCGCCGGCGGCGAGCACCGTGTGCGGCGCCTGCAGGGTCACGGTGCGGCCGGTGTTCACGTCCAGCGCGTACAGGCCGTGGCAGCGATGCCCGGGAAGGCCGAGCCGGTCGGACGTGATCAGGTCGATCGCGTGATGATCTTCGAGAACGGTGATGTTCGGATGGCGCCGCACGCGTTCGCCGAGTGTGGTGACGACGGCGTGGCCGGTGGCGTCGGCGGCGTGGATGATGCGGCGATGGCTGTGGCCGCCTTCGCGCGTCAGATGGAAGCCGAGTTCCGCGGACAGGTCGCGGGTGAAGGGCACGCCTTCCTCGATCAGCCATTCGATCGCCGCGCGCCCGTTCTCGACGATGAAGCGGGTAGCGGCTTCGTCGCACAGGCCGCCGCCGGCGATGAGCGTGTCGCCGACGTGTTCGTCGACGCTATCGCCCGAATCGAGCACCGCCGCGATGCCGCCTTGCGCCCAGTCGCTCGCGCCCACGTTCGCCGCGCGCTTGGCGAGGATCGCGACGCGCCGCGTTTCGGCCAGATTCAACGCGACGCTCAGGCCCGCGAGTCCGCTCCCTACGATCACTACATCGAAATTCATGCTGCCGCTTCTCCGTCCGATTACTGGTCGCCGATCGATAGCCGGGAAGCATAGCGCGCGGGAAGAATGAGGGACAGCGAAAACCCGCGTACGAGTGTGTGAAAAACGGATGAAAAGCAGGCGTCAGAACGACAAAAAGCCCCGCGATGGCGGGGCTTTCCGGTGTCTTCGTTCAGGCTCTCAACATCAAGATTTACTTGATCTTGGTTTCCTTGTACTCAACGTGCTTGCGGACGACGGGATCGAACTTCTTGATCGCCATCTTTTCCGGCATGTTGCGCTTGTTCTTGGTCGTCGTGTAGAAGTGACCCGTGCCTGCGGTCGATTCCAGCTTGATCTTGTCGCGTGCGCCCTTGGCCATGTGCGTGCTCCTTAGATTTCACCGCGTGCGCGCAGGTCTGCGAGCACGGCGTCAATACCGTTCTTGTCGATCAGGCGCAGACCGGCGTTCGAGACGCGCAGACGGACCCAGCGATTTTCGCTTTCAACGAAGAAACGGCGGTTCTGCAGGTTCGGCAGGAAACGACGCTTGGTCTTGTTGTTTGCGTGGGAAACGTTGTTGCCCGACATCGGGCCTTTCCCAGTTACTTGGCATACGCGTGCCATGAGGACACTCCTAATACACGTTAAGTCTGAGTCGAACGCCCGATTGATAATGGGTTTCGAGGAAACTGTTTCCTCTTCTTCCTCTACCTCTCGATGCCTCTGATCGCCCGATTTGCCCATCGGGGATTTGGCAGCACGGTTATGCCAATGAGGACTGCGCTCAGTTCACCGTTACTCAGAACAGGCTGGTGGAAAAAAGCAAACGAGGATTCTAGCAGAAAAAACGCTGCATTATCAAACCTTTTGGACTCGCCGGCGCGGTGAAGCGCCGTCACAGCCAGCCGTGGCGCGCGAACGAAAGCACTTCGTTGGTCGCGACCACGAGATGATCGAGCAGGCGCACGTCGACCAGGGCGAGCGCGTCGTGCAGCGTGCGGGTCAGGGCGCGGTCGTTGGCGCTGGGCTCGACGCCGCCGGACGGGTGATTATGCGCGACGATCAGGCCCGCGGCGTTGAGCGTCAGCGCCCGCCGCACGATCTCGCGCGGATACACCGCGACACGCGTGAGCGAACCGCGCGCCGATTCCTCGGCGAGCAGCAGCTTATGGCGCGCATCCAGATAGAGGCAGACGAAGACTTCGTAAGGCTTCGTGCCGATGGACAGCCGCAGGTAATCCTCGACGATGCCCGGCGAATTCAGCACTTCGCGCTCGCGGGTTCGCTCCGCCAGCGCCCGGCGGCACAGTTCGGAGACCGCGAGCAGCGTGGCGGCGCGTGCCGGCCCGATGCCTCGCTCCTCGCAGAGTTCGTCGGCGGACGCGTCCAGCACGCCGCGCAGCGAACCGAAGCGGCGCAGGAGCCGGCGGGCGAGATCGATGGCAGTCGATCCCGGCACGCCGGAACGCAGGAACAATGCGAACAATTCCGCGTCCGACAGCGAGGTCGGGCCGGCGTCGAGCAGGCGTTCGCGCGGCCGGTCGGCACGGGCCCAGGTGCGAATGGGCGTGACGGCCGGCAGCGGATCGTGCTCCGGCCGGGCTGCTGGCCCCGCTGCTGGCTCCGCTGCTGGCTCCGCCGCTGGTTCCGCTGCTGGCCCGTCTGCCGGCTGCAAGCGAGGCTGCGTGCGGACGAGCCGCAATTTGGCGGCGCTCACCGGAAAACACCGCGTACCGCGACGCCGATGCCGCGGGAACGCCCGGCAAGACCTGTGTCGAGACCTTTTGTCACGCGCGTGAGCGCACGCAAGCCGAAGCCGCGTGACGCGTCCCGACACAACTCTGTCTTACAATGGCGGTTTTGGCGCCCGCAATGCCCCGGCGCCGCGCGGTTCGCCGCTTCGCGCCGGCGTGCCGCCGCAAGCGGGGGCCGCCGTCCGCATCCGACTGAACGGCTAGATCCAATACTCATGAGCATCATCGATATCTCCCAGGTGAAACCCGGTTCGCACGTCACGCTTCATTACCGGCTCGCGCTTGCCGATGGTGCGGACGTCGTCAACACCTTCTCCGACAAGCCCGCCACGCTGCTGCTGGGCGCCGGGCAACTCGCCGAGCCACTGGAAGAGATTTTGCTGGGCCTGAAGGTCGGCCACCATTCGACCTTTCAGCTAGCGCCGGAGCAGGCATTCGGCCCGCGCAATCCGGAACTCGTCCAGTGGGTGTCGCTCGCGACCCTGCGCGAGAACAGCATGATCGGCGAGCATTTTTCGCCCGGCGATCTCGTCGAATTCAACGCGCCCAACGGCGGGCGCTACGCGGGCGTGCTGAAGGAAGTGAGCGAGACGGCCGCGCTGTTCGATTTCAATCACCCGCTGGCGGGCCAGGCGCTCGTCTTCGAAGTGAAAATCATCGGAATCCTGTAAGCCATGAGCCTGACTGAAAGCCTCAACGAAGTTCAGACCGACGTCGAAATCCTGCTCGCGCAGCCGCGCGGCTTCTGCGCGGGCGTGGACCGCGCGATCGAGATCGTCGAGCGCGCCATCAAGCTGTTCGGCGCGCCCATCTACGTGCGCCATGAGATCGTGCACAACGCCTATGTGGTCGCGGATCTGCGCAAGAAGGGCGCGATCTTCATCGAGGATCTCGCCGACGTCCCCGAAGGCGCCACGCTGATCTTCAGCGCGCACGGCGTCTCGAAGGCCGTGCGCGGCGAAGCCGAAGCGCGCGGTCTGCGAGTGTTCGACGCCACCTGTCCCCTCGTCACCAAGGTGCACATGGAAGTGGCGAAGATGCGCCAGGAAGGCTTCGACATCGTGATGATCGGCCACAAGGGGCATCCCGAGGTCGAAGGCACGATGGGGCAGTCCGGCGAGGGCATGCATCTCGTCGAGGATATCGAGGACGTGCGGAAGCTCGAGTTGCCCGATCCGAAGCGCATCGCTTATGTCACGCAGACGACGCTCTCCGTCGACGACGCCTCGGCCATCATCGACGCGCTGAAGAGCAAGTATCCCGACATCAAGGAACCGAAGAAGCAGGACATTTGCTATGCGACGCAGAATCGCCAGGATGCGGTCAAGTTCCTCGCGCCGCAGTGCGATGTCGTGATCGTGGTCGGCAGCCCGAACAGCTCGAATTCCAGCCGTCTGCGCGAAGTGGCCGAGAAGCGCGGCATTCCTTCCTATATGGTCGATTCGCCGACGCAGATCGACCCGGCTTGGGTGGAAGGCAAGAAGCGTATCGGCGTGACGGCGGGCGCGTCGGCGCCGGAAGTGCTGGCGCAGGCGGTGATCGCGCGCTTGCGCGAACTCGGCGTGCGCAGCGTGCGTTCGCTGGAGGGCATCGAGGAAACTATCGCTTTCCCGCTGCCGCGCGGTCTGTCGTTGCCGCAGTAAAGCAGCGAAGCCGAACAAGAAAAAAGCGCCTCCGGGCGCTTTTTTTTCGCGTGCATCAAAGATTGCCAAAGAACACGGAACCCTGCTCGCCGATCTGGAACCAAGCGTAAATTCCTTCTCCGGCCCTGCTGCGGATCTAATGCTTCCTTCTAAATCCCTTAAGGGTTTGCCCGCAGATCCGATAACCGGACGAAGCCATCTTCACCCACTGAAAAACCCCTCGTCGCGTAATGGTGCAACTGCTGCAAAAAATGCAATTGCAACCCGGTTGCGCCATACATGGAAAGTCGCACGCAAGAGGCGGTTGCAATGCTGGAAAACCCCGCCACGCAAGAATATTGCTCGTCTCATATTTAGCGTTACAATGCGCGCGTCTTGAGGCCTAAGAGTTCCGGACCACTGTTTTTTGAAGGCGCGGGAGACCTTATTGATGCGATTCAAGTTTGCTCACGCCGTGTCCATCGCGGCTGCGGTTGCAATGGCAACCGCATGCGGCAAGAAGGACGAAGGCGGGGCGAGCACGGCGGCGTCGGCAGCGAGTGCCGCGGCATTGGCGGCTGCGTCCGCGCCGGCTCCGGCTGAAGCAACTGTCGTGAAGATCGGTCATGTCGCGCCTTTGACGGGATTGCAGGCGCATCTCGGCCGCGACAACGAAAACGGCGCGCGGCTCGCGCTGGAAGAGATCAGCGCACAAGGGCTGACGATCGACGGGCATTCGATTCGCCTCGAACTTGACAGCCAGGATGACGCCGCCGACCCGCGTACGGGCACGGAAGCGGCGCAGAAGCTGGTCGATGACCACGTGGTCGCGGTGATCGGCCATATGAATTCGGGCGTGTCGATTCCGGCGTCGAAGATCTACAGCGATGCCGGCATTGCTCAGATCTCGCCGTCGACGACCAATCCGGAATACACGAAGCAGGGTTACAAGACGACCTTCCGGCTCGTTTCCACCGATGCGCTGCAGGGCCCCGTGCTGGCCGGCTATGCGATGAAGACGCTGCACGCGAAGAAGGTCGTGGTGGTGGACGATGCCTCTGCCTACGGCCGGGGCCTCGCGGACGAATTCGCGAAGACCGTGCAGGCCGGCGGCGTGAAGATCGCGGCGCGCGAGCAGACCACCGAGAAGGCGCGCAATTTCAAGGCGATTCTCACAAAGATCAAGCGCATCCAGCCGGACGTGGTGATGTACGGCGGCATGGACGTGACGGGCGGCCCTTTCGCGAAGGAAGCGGCGGCGCTCGGCATCAAGGCGAAGATTCTGGCGGGCGACGGCGTCTGCACCGACAAGGTGGCCGAGCTCGCGGGCGACGCCGTGCAGAACCTCGTCTGTTCGGAAGCGGGACTCGCGCTTTCGAAGATGGACAAGGGAGCGGATTTCGAAAAGAAGTACGAAGCCCGCTTTCACACCCCGGTGCAGATTTACGCGCCGTTCACGTATGACGCGATGTACGTGATCGTCGACGCAATGAAGCGCGCCAATTCCATCGAAGCGCCCAAGGTGCTCGCGGCGATCGCCACGACCGACTTCAACGGTCTGACGGGGCATATCGCATTCGACGACCGGGGCGACCTGAAGGCGGGGACCATTACGCTTTACGACTTCAAGGACAAGAAGAAAGACGTGCTCGACGTCGTCAAGCAGTAGCAGCAGCAAGCGTGGGCAGTTCCGGCGGCGCTTCACCGACAGCGCCGTTTTTGCATCCGTTCGGGAACGGCTGCCGCCTTATCCGGCCGCGGCTGGACAACCGACCGACCAACCTTTATCGGTTTTTTCAAAGTACGCGCAGTGCCGCTTCAGATTTTGCTTCCCACCGGTTTATCGGCCGGCGATAAAGGCGGAATCGAAACGCACGGGGCTAAGGAGCTTTAAATGGATATTTTCATCCAGCAGATCATCAACGGTCTGGTGCTTGGCAGCGTCTACGCCATCATCGCGCTGGGCTATACGATGGTGTACGGGATTCTCGGCATCATCAACTTCGCGCACGGCGACGTGCTGATGGTCGGCGCGATGGTCGCCTTGTCGGCCATCGGGGTTATGCAGAACCACATGCCCGGCCTGCCCGGACCGATCATGCTGGCCATTGCGCTGGTCGTCGCCGCGGTGGTCTGCGCGCTCGTCGGCTACACCATCGAAAAGGTCGCATACCGGCCGTTGCGCAAGGCGCCGCGTCTCGCGCCGCTGATCACCGCGATCGGCGTCTCGATTCTTCTGCAGACCGTCGCGATGATGATCTGGGGCCGCAATCCGCTGGCCTTCCCGCAGCTCCTCCCGACCGACCCGATCAACGTCATCGCCGCCGACGAAACCCGTCCGGGCGCGGTGATCTCGATGACCGAAATCGTCATCATCGTGACCGCGTTCCTCGTGATGGCGGGCCTGCTGCTCCTCGTGCACAAGACCAAGCTCGGCCGCGCGATGCGCGCGATCGCCGAGAACCCGGGCGTCGCCTCGCTGATGGGCGTAAACCCGAACTTCGTGATCTCCGCGACCTTCATGATCGGCTCGGCGCTGGCGGCGCTGGCGGGCGTGATGATCGCGTCGGAATACGGCAACGCGCACTTCTACATGGGCTTCATTCCCGGCCTGAAGGCGTTCACGGCGGCGGTGCTGGGCGGTATCGGCAACCTCGGCGGCGCGATGGTGGGCGGCGTGCTGCTCGGTCTCATCGAACAGCTGGGCGCCGGCTATATCGGCAATCTGACAGGTGGCGTCTTCGGGTCCAACTACCAGGACGTGTTCGCCTTCATCGTGCTGATCATCGTGCTCGTGTTCCGTCCGTCGGGTCTGCTCGGCGAACGTGTCGCGGACCGCGCTTAACCCTCGTGTGAGGAGCTCAGAAAAATGACTTCGATTCAACCGATTGAGCCGTCCACGACGCTCATCCCCGAGAAGAACACGACGAAGACGCTCGTCGTCGGCATTCTCACCGCCGTATTCGTCATTGCGGCGCCGATGGTGATCGGCGCGGCTGGCGGCAACTACTGGGTCCGCGTGCTCGACTTCGCGATGCTGTACGTGATGCTCGCGTTGGGCCTCAACGTGGTGGTCGGCTTCGCCGGCCTGCTCGACCTGGGCTACATCGCGTTCTATGCGGTCGGCGCGTATGTGGCGGCGTTGCTGTCCTCGCCGCAGCTGACGACCCAATTCGAATGGATCGCGCATCTCGCGCCGAACGGACTGCACGTGCCGTTCCTCATCATCGTGCCCTGCGCGATGGCGCTCGCCGCGACCTTCGGCGTGCTGCTCGGCGCGCCGACACTGCGTCTGCGCGGCGACTATCTCGCGATCGTGACCCTGGGCTTCGGGGAAATCGTCCGGATCTTCATGAACAATCTCGATCGTCCGATCAACATCACGAACGGTCCGAAGGGCATCACGGGCATCGATCCGGTGACGATCGCAGGCTTCAACCTGTCGCAGACACACGAGTTCTTCGGCCTGAAGTTCCCGTCGGTGTACATGTACTACTACCTGTTCGTGATCGGCGCGCTGATCGTGATCTGGGTGTGTACGCGTCTGCAGCACTCGCGCATCGGCCGCGCATGGGCCGCAATCCGCGAAGACGAAATCGCCGCCAAGGCGATGGGCATCAACACCCGTAACGTGAAGCTGCTCGCGTTCGCGATGGGCGCGTCGTTCGGCGGCCTGTCGGGCGCGATGTTCGGCGCGTTCCAGGGCTTCGTGTCGCCGGAATCGTTCACCTTCTGGGAATCGATCGTCGTGCTGGCGTGCGTGGTGCTGGGCGGCATGGGCCACATCCCGGGCGTGATTCTCGGCGCGGTGCTGCTCGCCGTGTTCCCCGAGTTCCTGCGTTCGACCATGGGTCCGTTGCAGAACGCGATCTTCGGTCATCAGATTGTGGATACCGAAGTCATCCGCCAGCTGCTCTACGGCCTGGCGATGGTGTTGATCATGCTGTATCGCTCGGAAGGCCTGTGGCCGGCTGCGAAACACGAAGACAAGATCGCGAAGATCGCGAAGCGCAACGGCAAGAAGCCGGTGCGTGCCTAAGGCGGGGGAAAGAACATGAGCGACAAGCAAACACGACTGTCCGTCACGGGCGTCAACAAGCGCTTCGGCGGCCTGCAGGCGCTGTCCGATGTGCGCCTCCAGATCAAGGAAGGCGAGATCTATGGCCTGATCGGTCCGAACGGCGCGGGCAAGACGACGTTCTTCAACGTCATCACCGGCCTGTACACGCCTGATTCGGGCGAATTCAAGCTCGACGGCCAGGCCTACACGCCGACCGCCGTCTATCAGGTGGCGAAGGCGGGCATCGCGCGGACGTTCCAGAACATCCGTCTGTTCGGCGGCATGACCGCGCTGGAGAACGTGATGGTCGGCCGTCACGTGCGCACCAGGCACGGGCTGATCGGCGCGGTGTTCCAGACGCCGGCCGAGCGCCGTGAAGAGCGCGAGATCAAGGAACGCGCGCTCGAACTGCTCGAGTACGTCGGCGTGCTGCAATACGCGGACTACACGTCGCGCAACCTGTCGTATGGCCACCAGCGCCGTCTGGAGATTGCCCGCGCGCTCGCGACCGATCCGAAGCTGCTCGCGCTCGACGAACCGGCCGCCGGCATGAACGCGACGGAGAAGGTCGAACTGACGCGTCTGCTCGACAAGATCCGCTCGGACGGCAAGACGATTCTTCTCATCGAACACGATGTGAAGCTGGTGATGGGATTGTGCAACCGCATGACGGTGCTCGATTACGGCAAGGTGATCGCCGAGGGTCTGCCGCAGGACGTGCAGAAGGACCCGAAGGTGATCGAGGCATATCTGGGTGCGGGGGTGCACTAAATGGCGACCACAAGCGCGATGTTGAAGGTCAAGGGTCTGCAGGTGAATTACGGCGGCATCCAGGCGGTGAAGGGTGTCGATCTCGAAGTGGGGCAGGGCGAACTGGTTACGCTGATCGGCGCGAACGGCGCGGGCAAGACCACGACGATGAAGGCCATCACGGGTCTCAAGCCTTACTCGGGCGGCGATATCGAGTACATGGGCCAGTCGATCAAGGGCGTGCCGACGCACGAGCTGCTGAAGCGCGGTCTCGCGATGGTGCCGGAAGGCCGCGGCATCTTTGCGCGCATGTCGATTCTCGAGAACATGCAGATGGGCGCCTATCTGCGTAACGATACGGACGCCATCCAGAAGGACACCGAGCGCATGTTCGGCTTCTTCCCGCGGCTGAAGGAACGTGCGTCGCAGTATGCGGGCACGCTCTCGGGCGGCGAACAGCAGATGCTGGCGATGGCCCGCGCGCTGCTCTCGCGTCCGAAGCTGCTGCTGCTGGACGAGCCGTCGATGGGTCTGTCGCCGATCATGGTCGAGAAGATCTTCGAAGTGGTGCGGGAGATCTCGAAGGAAGGCCTGACGGTGCTGCTGGTGGAGCAGAACGCGCGTCTGGCGTTGCAGGCGGCGAACCGCGGCTACGTGATGGATTCGGGTACGGTGACGATGACCGGCGACGCGAAGACCATGCTCGACGATCCGAAGGTGCGCGCCGCGTATCTGGGCGAGTGACGCTTCGTTGCTGAAGAAGAGAAGCCGGCTCTTGCAGTTCAGGGCCGGCTTTTTTCATAACCGCTTGCCCAAGCTCACGACTTCATCCATCCGGTACCCGAGCTTTTCATAGAAGCCGCGCAGGTCGGTCTTGAAGGCCATGATCTGCAGGTTCACCTTCGGACAGCCGAGCGCGCCCAGCGTGTGCTCCACATGCTGCATCAGCGCGCGGCCGAAGCCGCGTCCCTGATGCGCGGGCGCGACCGCCAGCGAATACACCCAGCCGCGATGCCCGTCGTAGCCGCACATGACCGTGCCGATCACCACATCGTCCAGCGTGCCGACGAAGAACAGTTCCGGCTGCGTCTTCAGCTTGTTGTCGATGGAGAGCGCGGGACTGCGCTGCGGGCGCGAGGCGTCCGCGTACTCCGGAAATACCTCGCGCCACAGGGCGATCACGGTCTCGCGATCGCCTGCATCGAACGTGCGGATGATCACAGCGAATCGAGCACCGAGCGCAGCATCGTCATCATCTGGTCAATCTCGTCCTTCGTGACGTTGAGCGCGGGCATGAAGCGCAGCAGATTCGGACGCGCTGCGTTCAGCAGCAGGCCGTCGGGCTGCATCAGGCGCGCCTTGTCGACGATCTGCGGACCCTTGTCGCTGTCGAGCAGCAACGCGCGCAGCAGGCCTTCGCCGCGCTCGCCCTTGAAGCCGCGCTCATCCGACAGCTTCAGCAGTTCCTGCTTCAGGTACTCGCCCTTTTCGCGCACGCCTTCCAGGAAGCCCGGCGCGACGAGTTGCGAGATCACCGAATGGCCGACCGCCGACATCAGCGGATTGCCGTTGTAGGTGCCGCCCTGGTCGCCCGGTTCGAAGCACGCGACGTCGGCCTTCGAGAGCAGCGCTGCGAGCGGCACGCCGCCGCCGATGCCCTTGCCGAGCGTCATGATGTCCGGCTCGATGTCCGACAGTTCGTAGGCGAACAGCGTGCCCGCACGGCCGCAGCCGCTCTGCACTTCATCGACGATCAGCAGCAGGTTGTGCTGCTTCGTCAGCGCGCGCAGCTGCTGCATGAATTCGCGCGTGGCCGGGATCACGCCGCCTTCGCCCTGAATGGGCTCGAGCATCACGGCGACGGTCTTCTCGTTGATGAGCTTCTCGACCGACGCGATGTCGTTCAAATCGGCCTTCGGAAAGCCCGGCACTTGCGGCGCATAGATGGTGTCCCAGCCGGGCTTGCCGCTGGCGGACATGGTGGCGAGCGTGCGGCCGTGGAAGCTGTGATCGAAGGTGATGATCTCGTACGCGCCGTTCTTGAACTTCCTGCCCCACTTGCGCGCGAGCTTGATCGCGCCTTCGTTGGCTTCGGCGCCGCTGTTGGCGAAGAACACCTTGTCGAAGCAGCTGTGCTGGGTGAGCAGGCCCGCGAGCTGGGCCATCGGACCGTTGTAGAAGGCCGGCGACGGATTGATCAGCGTGCGCGCCTGTTTCTCCAGCGCCTCGATCATGCCTTCGTTGCAGTGGCCGAGCGAGTTGACGGCCCAGCCCTGGATGAAGTCGAGATAGCGCTTGCCCGTGTTGTCGTAGAGCCAGGACCCTTTGCCGTGCGTGAACACGATCTCGGGACGGTTCGTGATGTACATCAGCGAATCAACGGGGTACTCATTGAAATTCATGACAGCGGGCTCCACGAAGGCGGGTGCGAGACGAAGAAAAACCGAAAGAAAAGACGGCGCGAAAAAAACAAAAGCCACGGAATTCCGTGGCTTCATTTCGTACGCTTCGAGCAAACCAGACCGAGAGCGCAGATGATTGACGAGCCAGCGGCATCCCTAGGGGAGCGGCGAGCGGCGACGTCGAAGTGCGTTCAGGATTCTGATCATTCGCGAAGGATACGTTATGACGTTCCCGCCTGTAAACCGTGCACGCGGATTTTTTGTCCGCGTGCCGGCGATGCCGCAAGTCAGACGGGATGAGCGAGATCCGCTGCGCTGGTGAACGAGTCCGCGTAGAACTCGTCTTCCGGCAGGCGATGATGCAGCGTGAAATCGCGCTGCGCCGACTCCACCATCACGGGCGCGCCGCACGCGTAGACCTGATAGCCGCTCAAGTCTGGCAGATCCTCGATGACAGCGCGATGAACGAAGCCCGTGCGGCCGTTCCAGTTGTCGCCCGGATCGGGTTCGGAGAGCACCGGGACGAACTTGAAGTTCGGGATCTCGCGCGCCCATTGTTCGGCGAGCGTCATCATGTACAGGTCGCGGGCGCGGCGGCCGCCCCAGTAGAGCGTCATCGGACGGTTCAGGTTCTTGAACGCCGCGTGCTCGATGATCGCCTTGATCGGCGCGAAGCCCGTGCCCGATGCCAGCAGCACGATGGGCTTGTCCGATTCGTCACGCAGGAAGAAGGTGCCGAGCGGGCCTTCGAAACGCAGGATGTCGCGCTCTTTCATTGCACCGAAGACGTGGTCCGTGAAGGTGCCGCCGGGCATGTGGCGGATGTGCAGTTCGAGCGGACCTTCGTGATGCGGCGGGCTCGCCATCGAATAGCTGCGGCGCTTGCCGTCCTTCAGGATGAACTCGATGTATTGCCCCGCGAGATACTGCAGCCGTTCGTTGGCGGGCAACTGCAGTTTCAGTTCGATGACGTCGTCGGCCTTCCGTTCGAGCGCGTTCACGCGGCAGGGCAGCTTCTTCACCTGCACGTCGCCGACGCCCGCCACCTCGCGCACGTCGATCTCGAGGTCCGTTTGCGCCGTCGCGCAGCAGAACAGGGCCATGCCGCGGGTTTTTTCATCGTTCGACAACGCCGACGACGAATGCGGCGCCTGTTCGACTTCGCCGCTCACGACCGCACCCTTGCACGAACCGCACGCACCGTTCTTGCAGCCGTACGGCAGGCCGATGCCCTGGCGCAGCGCGGCCGTCAGGACCGGTTCGTCGGGTTCTACTTGAAACTGCCGGCCGCTTTGCCGGAGCGTTACGTTGAAAGCCATAGATCGATTTCTGCGAGGGGTGAATTGTCTCGTGTGTCCTTGCCGCGCCGCACGCGTGTGGCAGGCGGCGGATAGAATGCCCGGATGATTGCTACTCGAACTCTGCGCCGTGCGCGTGTGCTGATTGTCGGCTGCGGCGATGTCGGCATGCGCACGCTGCCGCTCTTTCACGCGCAGGCTGCGGCGCCGCGCATTCTCGCGCTGACGCATCATCCCGAGCGCGCCGGCGAACTGCGCGCGGCCGGCGCGATGCCGCTGGTCGGCGACCTCGACCGGCGCCGCAGCCTCGGGCGGCTCGCGGGGCTTGCGCGCCGCGTGGTGCATCTGGCGCCGCCGCCGCGCGACGGCGCAACGGACCGCCGCACCCGTGCGCTGATCGCCGCCTTGCGCGCGCCGCGCCGTTCGGTGGCGCGCGGCGGGGGTGGACGCTGGCTGCATGCGGATCGCGCAGGAAAAACCTCGTTCATTGTACCCGAGGGTCTGCGCGCGGCCATGATCCGCAAGGCGCGCCGCGCTGCGCGGCTGCGCTTCGTGTATGCCAGCACGACGGGCGTCTACGGCGATTGCGGCGGCGCGCAGATCGATGAAACCTGGCCTGCGCGACCCGCCAACGAACGCGCGCGGCGACGCGTTTCGGCGGAGCGGCAGTTGCGCGCGGCGGGTGTGCAAAGCGGCTGGCGGGTGTCGATCGTGCGCATTCCCGGCATCTACGCCGCCGATCGCCTGCCGCTTGCGCGCATCGAACGGCGCATGCCCGCGCTGATCGAGCAGGATGATGTCTTCACGAATCACATCCATGCCGACGATCTCGCCGCCATCCTCGTGCGTGCTCTGGCGCGCGGCTGGGCGCAACGGGTGTTCAATGCGTCGGACGACACGGATCTGCGGATGGCGGATTATTTCGACCGCGTCGCCGATACCCACGGCCTGCCACGCGTGCCGCGCATCTCGCGGCAGGAAGCGGAGATGCAACTGGAACCCGTCACACTGTCGTTCATGCGCGAATCACGGCGGCTCGGCAATGCGCGGCTGAAGCGCGAACTGGGCATCGCGTTGCGGCATCCGACCGTCGACGATTTCCTGCGCGCCGAGGCCCGGCGCTAGCGTGTCGCTGGAGTCAGATCAGCGCGGGAAGCGCTTCAAGCAGGACAAAGCACATCAGCGCGCCGATCAGCGCTCCGATCAGATTCGGGGAGTATCGGTGCCGCACGTGCATGACGGCAGCCAATGCCCCGATGAGGACAGCGCCCAGCGCGACGAACGCGATCAGCGCAACAGTCATGTGGGAGACCATGATGCCCTCCTGCTTTTTTGATAGTCATTATTGGTATCCGTAAGACCAGTATAAGAGGGTCGATCGCGGAAGGCATGCTGCGCTGCAGCGCCGGCCTTTCAGTGCTTACACCGATTTGCATGCGCAATGCGTGCGGATAAACGCGGTGACGTCGGCGAGCACCGGCGAATCCGTCTGGCGCGCGGGCGCAAGGGCGTCGATGATCTGCCCGTGGCCATATCCCGCATAGGTTTTCAGCTCGACGGGCACGTCGTGGGTGCGCAATGCGTCGGCGAAACGCAGGCTGTTGGACGGCTCGACCACCGTGTCGGCGGTGCCGGTGGCGAGGAGCATCGGGGGTTCGTTGCCGGAAACGAAGTCGATCGGCAGCGCCTGCGCGCGCAATGCCGCCGGGAAGATGTCCGCCATGTGCGGCTCGCGCGGCGGAATGGCCGAGTACGGCCCGGCCAGCCCGATCATGCCGCTCAGCGAAGCCTTCGAGAGTCCCTGCGCCGCGAGATAGCGCGGATCGGTGGCGATCAGTGCGGCGATGTGCGCGCCCGCCGAGTGCCCCATGACGAAGATGCGCCGCGGGTCGCCGCCGTATTCGCCGGCGTGATCGCGGGCCCAGCGGACGGCGCTGGCGGCGTCATCGACGAAGCCGGGGAAGATGGTCTCCGGATACACGCGATAGTCGGGCGCGATGGCGACGATTCCCTGCATCGCCAGGGTTTCGCCGATACCGCGTGCATCGGCGCGCTGGCCCGCCTGCCAGCTTCCGCCGTAGAAATACACCACGACGGGACGGCCGGCGCCGCTGCGGAGGTCCGGCGCGTAGACATCGAGGCGCTGGCGCGGCGCCGCGCCATAGGCGAGCCCGTCAGCGCGCTCGTCTTCCTGCGCGTCGGCTGCGGACGCGCCGGTGCCGAGGCCGGCCGCGAGCGCGGCGAGCGAGAGCGACATGAACCGCCGTCTGGCCAGAATGGGCATGGTGTGTCCTCGCGATTCGATTGCCGGGAGAATCAGAGCGAACCACGGCAGCACGTAACAGACGAGGAGCGGCTGACCGTGAATTCAGGACGTCTTCAGCGGGTCGACGCGCAGGGCGGCCAGGTCGGCGTCTTCAAGCCAGCGCCAGGCGCCTTCCGCGAGTGTCGACGGCAAAGCATAACCGCCCACCCTTTCGCGGTGCAGTTTCTCGACCCGGTTGCCCGCGGCCGCCACCATGCGCTTCACCTGGTGATACTTGCCTTCGAGCACGGTGAGTTCCAGCAGCCGCTCGTCGCGCCGGACGGCTGCCAGCGCCGGGCTCGGCCGGGTCTCGCCGTGCAGCAGCACACCTTCGCGCAGTTTCGTGAGCTGCAGGTCGTCGAGCGGATAACGCAGCGTCGCCAGGTAGACCTTTGGCACCTTGCGTTTCGGCGACGTGAACGCATGCACGAACGGGCCGTCATCGGAGAGCAGCAGCAGGCCGGTCGTGTCCTGATCCAGCCGGCCGACCGCCTGCACGCCGCGTTCGGCGAACTGCGCCGGCAGCAGGTGGAAGATGCTCAGATGATGTTGCGGATCGCGCGAGCATTCGTAGCCCGCGGGCTTGTTGAGCGCGATATAGGCTTTCTCGCGATAGATCCAGCGCTCTGCATCGACTTCGAATGCGAGCCCGGGTGTGGCGGGGAGTTCGTCGCGCGGATCGTCGCGCACCACGCCGCCGATGCGCACGCGGCCTTCGGCCACGATGCCGCGGCACTGGCGGCGCGACCCGAAGCCTTGGGAAAAGAGGAGGGTTTCGAGGTCCATCGGATGAGCTGAGTTGAAGCGCGCATTCTAGCAAGGCGCGCTTTCGTTCAGTCCGGGTGGGGCGCGGGACGGAAAGCGCCGTCCCCCGGCGGGACGGCGCAAGGGCAGTTACTGGACGACGCCGTTGCCATCATAAAGCGTGGCCGTCTGCGTGCCGTTGTTGGCGACCCAGACGAAGCCGTTCGGATTGAACGCGACGCCCCAGCTGTTTTTCAGATTCGGATCGGCGTGCGGCGCGGCGATGGCGCCGTCTGACACGACGATCGACGCCTTGAAGCGAGTGGGTGCCGGCATGTTGTCGTCGGACCCGCCGCACGAGACTAGGGCCGTCAGCATGACGAGCCCCGTCGCGCACACGGCGATACGACTCCGCAATCCGTTCAGCATGATGGTGACTCCTTCGGCATGACGCCGTCAGTGGTTTCGTCACCTTCAAACGGATGAGCGCGAAGCGCTATTCCGGCGTTGTGGTTCGCAATCGGCGCGTCGTCCGACCCGCGCGGCGCGGATCAGTGAGCGTCGCCACGTCCTTTCGATACCGTCGGCACGCCCCAGCCGAACAGCGTCAGATGCGTGTCGGTGGCGATTGGCGCGGCGGCGCGGTGGGCGCCGACGCTCCAGCGGCCGTCGAAGGTCATGGCGGGAACGACCGGCTTCGGGATGCCGCTGGCCTGCTGGAAGTACTCCGTATTGCTCTCGTTCTGCACCGCGAGCGCGCGCCGCAGACTGGCCTGCGCCTGCCCGTTGCGCGGATCGAGCGACACGGCGCGGCGCGCGTTGCGCAGCGCGCACGACGGTTCCTTGTTGGCAGCGCAGGTGCGCGCGGTCGCGATGGCGCTGTCGCGTGCGCGTTCCTGACGCGACAGGTCGGCCGAGAGTTGCTGGATCTCGGGACTGCGCGGCTGGTTCGCGTCGAGGGTGCGCAGATGCTTGCGCGCTGAGGCGAGATCGCGGCTGGCGAGCGCTTGCTGCACCGCGATGATATTGCGCGCGATGGACGGCGATGGAGCCGACGCGACGGGCTTCGCGGGTTGCGCGGGCGGGGTCTGGGCGGCGATCGAGGGCGCTTTGGGTGGAGTGGCTTCGGGTTGGGTCGGGCCGGCGGGGCGGGCGGTGAGGGTGGCGGTGTTCGGCGCTTTCGCCGCGTTCACGATGGGCGCCTGCTTTGGCGCTGCCGTGGCTGCGGTCGTGGTCGTGGTCGTGGTCGTCGCGGGCGTGACCGGACCGCTTGCCGAAGTGTTTGTGCCGGGCCGCAGGGTTAAGGCCGCGACTTCCCGAGGCGCTGGGCGCGCGGTGTTGGTCGTGTCGGACGATGGGTTTGTTGCTGCAATTGCGGGCGCGACCGGCGTTGACAGCGGCTTCGCGGCGGCAACTTGTTGAGGCGACGGACGCGCGGCACTGGTTGTGCCGGGAGTGCCCGGCGCACTTGCCGACGCGTTCGCGCCGGGCACCGACTTCGCTGCTGCAACCTGTTGAGTCGACGGACGCGCCGCGCTCATTGCGCCGGCCGACGGCTTTGTCACAGGCTCGCCTGCTGACGTCGTGGTCGATGCGATGACAGCCCCGACCGGCGCACTTGCCGCAGCGGTCGCGCCGACCGGCGGCTTCACGGCCGCAACTTCCCGGAGCGAAGAACCGGCTGCGCTTGCCATAACTGACGACGCGCCGCCTGCAGTCAGCGCCGCCGGCGCGCTTGCGGCCGTCGCTGCAACGGCTACCTCGCTGCGCGCCATCGCCGACGGCACCGAGTTGCGCGCCACGGCCGTCGGTGCAAATGCGGCCTGTCCCGGAGTCTTTCCAGCCTGTGCGAGCGCCTGCGTCGTGTCCGATTTTCGCGTAGCCGGCGGGCGGCTCGCTGTCGCCTGAGCCGCGGAGGCCGCCGGCACAGACGCCGGCGTCGAATCGGATCGGGAGCGGGACAGCGAAGCTTGCCGGGCGTCGCCAGCCCGGTCCGTTACCGGATTGCCGGAGTGAATCGTTCCCGCGGCGCTGAGCGTCGGGCGGGCTTGCGCCGGATCGGCGTCATCGTCCGAATGGACATACCAATATCCTCCGGCCGCCAGTCCGGCCACGACGCCGCCGACCAGCACCGCCATGCTCGTCCGCGCGGGCTTGCGAGCCGAGGTGCGCGGCTCGTCGCCCGGCTCGGCGACGCTCGGATAGGACGTCACCATCTTGCGGCGCACGGCGCGCTTGAGCCAGTGCGTGTCGCGCAGGTCGACGATATCGAGCTGTCCGGGCGAGTCCGCGGGCTCGTCCGTGGCGGCGGCCGGCGCGGTTTCGGCGGCGGAAGTGAAGATCGCTCCCTGGCGATCGGCGCCGCACTGCGGGCACATGTCCTCGTCGGCACGCGAGAGGGTGTTGCAGCGAAGGCAGATGACGGAGTCGAGCGACAGCGAGTATTCGGTTCGATTCATGCCGCACCCCTGTTCGAATGTGGGTTCGATGCGTCGCGCGAGCGAGCCACGACATCGGCAGGTCCTGAGCAACCCGAATTCCGGGTGCCGCGCGGGCGGGCATCCTCGACATGCCCCGCGCGCGAAGGCTTCCTGACGCCTGGTGAAGGCCGCTCGAAAGCTCATTGTTTCGATCGCTGCAATGACCGTCTACGCGATTGCGCACATTTGTATGGCGATGGACCTAGGGGAAACACGCAAGACAGGAGTCGTGCCGAACCGATTGGCCATCTGGACGACTGTCGGAACCATGGGCGACGCATGACACTTCCTCATCGGACATGACGGGGTAATGAAGATGAGCACGGACGGTTTGAACATGGCAGCGCGACCGCTGCTCGTTGGCTTGCCCTTCTTCATGGGCGCGATCGAATACCTGCTGCGGGTGGCCCTGAAGCAGCCTGGCCAGAATGACTTCTTTCCCATCTCGCGGGTGGCTTCGGGCGTCAGTCCGAACGTCGGGTTGACAAGCCTGAGCGGGATGCCTGGTCCGGATTCCGGACGAACGTCAGACGCACTCGTCAGGCGCGCCATCGTTGTCGCCAATCTGGGAGTTTTCGCGTCTCTGTTTGACGTACTGCTGTGGAGGTACTTGCTCGTGGCCTCGTTTAGTCAGGAGGTCAGAGAAATCCTGCTCGTGCGGCCTTGGCGGAAATCTACGGCCTACTACGTACTGTCATTCGCCTTGAGCGAATTCAAAGCAAGGAACACAACATGTTGAACATCGCGCTGGGCTTCTTCCGGGAATATGCGCCAGTCATCTTTGGCTGCGCCTTCATGCAGTTCTGCGTGCCGGGACGGGTGGACTGGCTTTCTCGCATCGTGTTTCCGGACGAGCCCAACGCCGCGGCGAAGGGGCAAGCCATCGAGGGGTGTCATTGCGTCCTCAATGAGGTCTTCGCGAGGCGCTGCACCGGGTGAGGGAGCGCTCGAACGCTGATGCGTGGTCATCGAGACGGAGTCGTCTGCCATAGCGGGCTCGGTCTGCTGTCTCGAAATGGTCTTGAACCCGAGGCTCAATGCAAAAAGCCGGTCCCAAGAGGAGCGGCTTTTTGCAGGATTCGTGGTGCCCAGGGCCGGAATCGAACCGGCACGCCTTGCGGCGGGGGATTTTGAGTCCCCTGCGTCTACCAATTTCACCACCTGGGCTTGCGTCGGACTTCGTCAGCCTTGAACGCCTCACGGAACTTCAACGCGAACGCAGGCCAATCGAGTCGGCGATTATGACCGAAAACACCGTCGCGGGCAAGCAGGATCGGCGCTGCCGTGCGCCGTCCCTGCTGAATCGATCACTGCGTCGTCACTGCGCCAGATAAACAAACGCGCCGTTCCTGATGACGCCCATGACACTCGCACGCTGATCCAGTCCCACATGATCCGTCGCGCTCGTGTTCACGACGCCGTTCGGCACCACCAGTTCATGCGCGTGCTCGAGTTCCGAGCGCAGCGCCACGCGGAATTCCTTCGTGCCCGGCTTGCCGGCCTTCAACGCCCGCGCCACGGCGTCCTGCAGGCGCGGATACACCCCCGCCGCGTCGCCCGCGAACTGTGTCACCGAACCCTTGCCGTACTTCTCCTCATAGGCAGTGACGAAAGCCAGCGCCGCCTTCTTCGACGGATGATCCGCCGGCAGCGTCCGAGCGACGACCACCGGCTGCGTCGGGAACAGCGTGCCCTCCACGTCCTTGCCGCCGAGCTTGATGAACTCCGGCGTCGCGATGCCATGGGTCTGGTAGATCGCGCCCTTGTAGCCGCGTTCGACCAGCGTGCGCTGCGGCAGCACGGTCGGCGTGCCGGCGCCGGCGATCAGCACCGCATCCGGCTTCGCGGACATCAGCTTGAGGATTTGCCCGGTGACACTGGCGTCCGTGCGATTGAAGCGCTCGCTCGCCACAATCCTGATATGTCGCAGCTCGGCGAACTTGGTGAATTCGCTGAGCCAGCTGTCGCCATAACTGTCCGCGAAACCAATGAAGCCCACCGTCTTCACCCCGTGGTTCGCCATGTAGCGGGTCATGACGTCGGCCATCGCGCGATCGGTCTGGGCCATCTTGAACGCCCAGACCTTCTTGCCTTCCTGCGGCTCCACGACCGACGCCGAGCCGATCAGCGTGATCATCGGCGTTTCATACTCCGCGACCGGGCCGAGCGCCGCGAGCGCCGCCGGCGTGATGTTCGGCCCGACGATCACATCGACCTTGTCTTCAGTGATCAGCTTGCGGATGTTGCGCACGGCCGCGCCCGGGTCCGAGCCGTCGTCGAGAATGATGTATTCCGCGTTCTGCCCGGCGATGGTCTTCGGCCACATCAGCATCGCGTTCTTGCTCGTGATGCCGATCGCGGCGGCGGGGCCGGTGCTCGACAGGTCGATACCCACTTTCAATTGCGCATGCGCGGCGGCGGCAACGGCCGAAACGGCGGCGCCCGCAATCAGCCGGCGCATGAACTTCGACAACGTCATTGGAAGGTCTCCAGGGAAGTGGCAATGATTTTTGTCGGCGGCAGGCGGCCGCCGCTTTATACAGCGTTCGTCACAGTTCGTAGCTTTCGTGATCGCCTGAGAGCGCCTGCTCGATCAGCTTGCGGTTGAGCGACGGCGACAGCAGTTCCACCAGCGTGTACACATAGCTGCGCAGATACGCGCCCTGCTTGAGCGCGAGCCGCGTGACGTTGGTGCCGAACAGATGACCGACCGGCATCGCGCGCAGATGCCGGTCACGCTCCGGATTGAACGCGATGTCCGCCATGATGCCCACGCCCAGTCCCAGTTCGACATAGGTCTTGATGACATCGGCGTCGATGGCTTCGAGCACGATGTCGGGCGTGAGGCCGCGCAGCTGGAACGCCTGATTGATCTTGGTGCGCCCGGCAAAGGACGCTTCGTAGGTGATGATCGGATATTGCGCGAGATCGTCGAGCGAGAGGAGCTTGCGCTCCAGCAGCGGATGATCCGGCTGCATGACGGCGAGATGCTGCCACTGGAAGCAGGGCAGCGACACGAGTTCCTTGTAGCTCGCGATCGCCTCGGTGGCGATGGCGATGTCCGCCTGATCGCGAATCACCATTTCGGCGACCTGGGTCGGGCTGCCTTGCAGAATCGAAAGGTGGACTTTCGGAAAGCGCTTCTTGAACTCGGCGATGGCAGCGGGAAGTGAATAGCGCGCCTGCGTGTGGGTCGCGGCGATAACCAGGTTGCCCTGATCCTGCGCCGCGTAATCCTTACCGACGCGCTTCAGGCTCTCCACTTCCTGCAGGATACGTTCGACCGACGCCAGGATGATCCGCCCGGGCTCGGTCAGCGACCGGACGCGCTTCCCGTGGCGCGTGAAGATCTCCACGCCAAGCTCGTCTTCCAGCTCGATGATCGCCTTGGAGACGCCGGGCTGTGATGTATACAGCGCCTTTGCGGCTTCCGTGAGGTTGAAGTTCTGCCGGACGGCCTCGCGCACGAAGCGGAACTGATGCAGATTCATTTATAACCCAGCCGCATATCAAAGTAATTTTTCAGTCGTTTGCAATATATAGCAGGTTCTTTACTATCAGTCCAATTTTTCCAATATCCATATCTGTTTTCGTCATTTGCAAATGAGTGAACCGTCTGAACGACGGCCGCGACAGGAACTCAATGGATATTCGATGGATGAGACGCGCTGCGGAAACCTAGGCCGCAGCGTCTTTGACAAGAACATGGGGTCCCCGAATGTACCAATACGATCAGATCGACCAACGCATCGTCGACGAACGTGTCGAGCAGTACGCTGACCAGGTTCGTCGCCGTCTGTCGGGCGAATTGAGCGAGGAAGAATTCCGTCCGCTGCGTCTGCAGAACGGCCTGTACTACCAGCGTCACGCGTACATGCACCGGATCGCGATTCCATACGGCAACCTGCGCAGCGACCAGCTCCGCATGCTCGCGACCATCGCGCGCGAACACGACCGCGGCTACGGTCACTTCTCCACGCGCACCAACATCCAGTTCAACTGGGTCGAGCTCGAAGAAACGCCGGAAATCCTGCGCAAGCTCGCCTCGGTGCAGATGCATGCCATCCAGACCTCGGGCAACTGCATCCGCAACATCACCGCCGATCAATTCGCGGGCGTCGCGCATGACGAACAAGTCGATCCGCGTCCGTGGGCGGAAATCCTGCGCCAGTGGTCCACGTTCCATCCGGAATTCGCTTGGCTGCCGCGCAAGTTCAAGATCGCGGTGAACGGCTCGACGGAAGATCGCGCGGCCGTGCAGATCCACGACATGGGCGTCTATCTGAAGCTGAACGCGCAGGGCGAAGTCGTGATGGACATCCTCGCGGGCGGCGGACTTGGCCGTACGCCGATCGTCGGCGCGATCATCAAGCGCGATCTGCCGTGGCAGCATCTGCTCACCTATTGCGAAGCCGTACTGCGTGTGTACAACCGCTATGGCCGCCGCGACAACATGTACAAGGCGCGCATCAAGATCCTGGTGAAGGCGCTGTCGCCGGAGAAGTTCTCGAAGCAGGTCGAGGAAGAGTGGCAGCACCTGAAGGACGGCCCGTCGACGCTCACGCAGGACGAAGTGACGCGCGTGTCGGCGTTCTTCGCGCCGCCCGCCTACGAAAAGCTCGCGGACACCGACGCCTCTTATGAAAAGCATCTGATCGAAAGCAAGCCGTTCGCGCGCTGGGTCGAACGCAACGTGCGTCCGCACAAGGTGCCGGGCTATGCGTCGGTGACGCTGTCGCTCAAGCCGCAGCACATCGCGCCGGGCGACGCCACCGATCAGCAGATGGACGACGTCGCCACACTCGCCGACGAGTTCTCGTTCGGCGAAATCCGCGTGTCGCACGAGCAGAACCTGATCCTTGCGAACGTGAAGAAGCACGACCTGCACACCGTGTGGGAACGTGCGAAGGCGCTGGGTTTCGCAACGGCGAACGTGGGTCTGCTGACCGACATCATTGCGTGCCCGGGCGGCGATTTCTGCTCGCTCGCGAATGCGAAGTCGATCCCGATTGCACTGGCCATCCAGGACCGCTTCAACGATCTGGACTACGTGTACGACCTGGGCGACCTGTCGCTGAACATCTCTGGCTGCATCAACGCGTGCGGTCACCATCACGTGGGCAACATCGGCATTCTGGGCGTCGACAAGGACGGTTCCGAGTGGTACCAGGTGACGCTCGGCGGCGAGCAGAGCTCGGGCGCGACCGGCGCGCATCTCGGCAAGGTGATCGGCCCGTCGTTCTCGGCCGAGGAAATGCCCGATGTGATCTCGCAGGTGATCGACACCTTCGTCGACAACCGCGGCGAGGGCGAACGCTTCATCGAGACGTTCAACCGCATCGGCATCGCGCCGTTCAAGGAGCGCGTGTACGCATCGCGCCAGGCTCACGCTTAAGGATTCGCACATGACCTTGATTATCAAGAACCGCGCCATTGTCGAAGACGCCTTTGTCGTCGTGCGCGCGGCGGAAGACGGCACGCTGCCCGCCGTCGATGCGCTGCCGGCCGGCAAGATCATCGTGCCGTTCGCGCTGTGGAAGGAACACAAGGCGGCGATCGTCGCGACGCGTGCCAAGGATGACATCGGCGTGTGGCTCGCGCCGGACGACGAACCCGCCGACCTCGTCGCGGACTTCGGCCAGTTGAACGTGATCGCGGTGGATTTCCCCGTGTTCCGCGATGGCCGTGGTTTCTCCATCGGCCGCTTGCTGCGCGAGCGCTATCAGTGGACCGGCGAACTGCGCGCGATCGGCGATGTGTTGCGGGATCAGGTCGCGTTTCACGCGCGCTGCGGCTTCGACGCCTTCGCCGTGCGCGCCGACAAGGACATTCACGACGCGCTCAATGCGTTCGGCGAATTCACGGAGCTGTATCAGGGCGCAACCGACAATCCCGAACCGCTGTTTCGCCGCCGCGCGGCATTGATCGCGACTCTCGGAGCGTAAGGCATGACCCCTGAATTGCAAGCCAAGGTTGAACGCCTCGACGCGCTGCTCGATTCGATCGCAGCGCGCCACGAGCGCGTCAAGCTAGCCAGCAGTCTCGCCGCCGAAGATATGGTGCTAACGCACGCCATCCTGTCGCGCGGCGTGAAGATCGGCATCTTCTCGTTGAACACGGGCCGCCTGCATGCGGAGACGCTCGGCATGCTCGATACCGTCAAGCAGCGCTATGGCTACGGCATCGAGCAGTTCCTGCCGCAACAGGACGCCGTCGATGCCTATGTGCGCGATCACGGCCTCAACGCTTTCTACGAAAGCATTGATTTGCGCAAGAGCTGCTGCCATATCCGCAAGGTCGAGCCGCTCAATCGTGCGCTGTCTGACGTGTCCGCATGGGTAACGGGTCAGCGCCGCGAGCAATCGGTCACGCGCGCCGAACTGCATGAGGAAGAGCACGACGAACCGCGCAACATCACGAAGTTCAATCCGCTCGCGGACTGGACCGAAAGCGATGTGTGGGATTACCTGAAGGCCTTCGACGTGCCGGTGAATCCGCTGCATGCGCGTGGTTATCCGAGCATCGGCTGCGAACCCTGCACGCGCGCCGTGCGTCCTGGCGAGGACAGCCGGGCGGGCCGCTGGTGGTGGGAGTCACGCGATACGAAGGAATGCGGTCTGCACATCACGAACATCAAGATCGTCGAGGAAGCACCGAGCTCGGCGATCCAAGGCGCGTAAGTCAACAAGACGCCGCATCAAACCCAGTCACCGAACGCAGCGCTTCAAGGAAGCTCAAGCGCCGCCAAAACAAGGATCGAGAACATGAGCACGACGCTCGACTCAACCGTCAACGCGCCGGTCGTCAACCAGGCGACGCGCATGGATCACCTGGATTGGCTCGAAGCCGAGTCGATCCACATCATTCGCGAACTGGTCGCCGAATGCAGCAAGCCCGCGCTGCTGTTCTCGGGCGGCAAGGATTCGGTGGTCGTGCTGGCGCTCGCGCTGAAGGCATTCGGACTCGGCGCGAACCGCAAGACGTCGCTGCCGTTCCCGCTTGTGCATATCGACACCGGCCACAACTTCCAGGAAGTGATCGACTTCCGCGACCGCCGTGCAGCCGAGATCGGCGCCGAGCTGGTGGTGGGCCACGTCGAGGATTCCATCAAGAAGGGCACCGTGCGCCTGCGCCGCGAGACCGATTCGCGCAATGCCGCGCAAGCGGTGACGCTGCTCGAGACCATCGAGGAATACGGCTACACGGCGATGATCGGCGGCGCGCGCCGCGACGAAGAGAAGGCCCGCGCGAAAGAGCGCATCTTCTCGTTCCGCGACGAATTCGGCCAGTGGGATCCGAAGGCGCAGCGCCCGGAACTGTGGAGCATCTATAACGCGCGCCTGCATGCGGGCGAGCATCTGCGCGTGTTCCCGATCTCGAACTGGACCGAACTCGACATCTGGCAATACATCGCGCGCGAAAAGCTCGAACTGCCGTCGATCTACTACGCGCATGACCGCGAGATCGTGCGCCGCAACGGCCTGCTCGTGCCGGTGACGCCGCTCACGCCGGTGCGCGACGGCGAAACGGCCGAGGTCGCGCAAGTCCGCTTCCGCACCGTCGGCGACATCAGCTGCACCTGCCCGGTGGCGAGCGACGCCGATGACGTCGAGAAGATCATCGCGGAAACGGCCGTGACGGAAATCACGGAACGCGGCGCGACGCGGATGGACGACCAGGCGTCGGAAGCCGCGATGGAACAGCGCAAGAAGCAAGGTTATTTCTAAGCGACACGCCCCAAGGACGAACGAATCATGAGCATCTATCAAGCAGAAGACCTGGGCGTGTTGCGCTTCATCACGGCGGGCAGCGTGGACGACGGCAAGAGCACGCTGATCGGCCGCCTGCTGTACGACAGCAAGGCGGTTTTGTCGGACCAGCTCTCGGCGATTTCGCGCGCGAAGAACAAGCGCACGGTCGGCGATGAGATCGATCTGTCGCTGCTGACGGACGGGCTCGAAGCCGAGCGCGAGCAGGGCATCACCATCGATGTCGCATACCGCTATTTCGCGACGGCCAAGCGCAAGTTCATCATCGCCGATACCCCCGGCCACGAGCAGTACACGCGCAACATGGTGACGGGCGCATCGACCGCGCATGCGGCGATCATTCTCGTCGACGCAACGCGCGTCACGCTCGAGAGCGGCGTCGCGCAACTGCTGCCGCAGACCAAGCGTCACAGCGCGATCGTCAAGCTGCTCGGCCTGCAGCATGTGATCGTCGCGATCAACAAGATGGACCTGATCGAATACAGCGAAGCCCGTTTCAACGAGATCCGCGATGCCTACGTCGCGCTCGCGCGCCAGCTCGGTATCGCTGACGTGCGCTTCGTGCCCGTCTCGGCGCTGAAGGGCGACAACATCGTGTCGGCGAGCGAGCGCATGCCCTGGTATGCGGGCGAGCCGCTGCTCGACCTGCTGGAGTCGCTGCCGGTCGCGCAAGCGAGCGATCAGGCGCTGCGTTTCCCGGTGCAGTGGGTCGCGCGCCAGGACGGCTCGCAGGCCGACGACTTCCGCGGCTACATGGGCCGGGTCGAGGCGGGCGAGGTGCGCGTGGGCGATGCGCTCGCCGTGCTGCCGGCCAACCGCGAAGCGACGGTCGCCGAGATCATCGCCCCGGTGCCGGGCGGCGTGGCGCCGGTGGATCGCGCGTTCGCAGGCCAGACGGTGACGATCCGACTGGCGGAAGACGTCGACGTGTCGCGCGGCGATACCTTCGTCCCGCTGACGCAGAAGGTCGAGCCGGCGAAGAAGCTCGAAGCCGATCTTTGCTGGTTCGACGAAGAGCCGCTCTCGTTGCAGCGCAAATACTTGCTGAAGCAGACGACCAACACGGTGTTCACGCGCATTGGCGCGGTGAAGCAGGTGCTGGACGTGCATACGCTGTCGCATTCGGTGGATCGCGGCACGCTCGCGATGAACGATATCGGCCGCGTGGCGCTGACGTTGCAGAAGCCGCTCGTCGCGGACGAGTACGATACGCATCAGGGCACCGGCGCGTTCGTGCTGATCGACGAAGCGACGCATCACACGGTCGCGGCCGGTATGATTCGTGCGATTTCCGCATGAGGATGCTGAACGCGTGAGTTCAACGATGAAAGCTATGGGTAAGGTCTATCTGATCGGAGCGGGGCCGGGGGCGGCGGATCTCATCACCGTGCGCGGCATGCGTCTGCTCGAACAAGCGGATGTGGTGCTGCACGACGCGCTGATCGAGCCGGCGATGCTTGACTATGCGCCCAACGCGAAGAAGATCGCCGTCGGCAAGCGCTGCGGCCAGCGTTCGACGGCCCAGCATTTCATCAACAAGCAGATCGTCGATGCCGCGCTGGAGCACGGTCTGGTCGTGCGCCTGAAGGGCGGCGATCCAATGCTTTTCGGCCGCGCCGACGAGGAAATGCGCGCGCTGGAGGCGGCCGGTGTCGACTATGAGGTGGTGCCGGGCATCACGGCCGCGCTGGCGAGCGCGGCGTCGCTGAAGCGCTCGCTGACCTTGCGCGGCGTGTCGCGCAGCGTGGCCTTGGCGACGCACTCGCGCGCCGCGGACAGCGAGGATATCCGCGAGCAGGCGCAGGCGGATTCGCTGGTGTTCTATATGGGCCGCGACAGCGCGCCGGAAATCGCCCAGCAATTGATCGATGCGGGGCGTCCGGGCGCGACGCCGGTGGCGATCGTCGAGGCGTGCAGCACGGCGCGTGAACGCACGCTGACGTTGACGCTCGCGCAGATGGCGTTGGGTGAAGCGCAGGAATGGCTGGATCCGACGCAGCCGAGTTTACTGATGATTGGTGAGGCGTTTCGCGAACGGACGGCGGTGACGCCGAAGGTGCATTTGAAGGGGATGCAGGCGGCGGCTTGATGCAGTTGTTGGTCGAGCAGGGAACAGAAGCGCACTGGAGACGGTGCGCTTTTTTGTTGGGCGGGGAGGTCAGAGTTGCACTAGTTCGAGTTGCTTCCTCTTTGCGTTGTCGGCGAGAAGGATGTCGAGGGTGGCGATTGATCTCGCGTTGCAATCCAGCGCTGTCGCGAGATGCAGCGCATCGCCCGCACGCAAGCGGGTGGACGCGTCGAGCGCCAGAACGGCCGCATGACGAAATACAGACGGCTTGATGGGAGTCAGTCGTAGGTCCTTCGCGCACAGCCGTTCAAAAGCATGCCATGCGGCAGATGATTCCTCATCAGTGATCTGACCGGTCCGCCGTTTGATGCCCAGCGCACTGGCAAACTCGGTTGCGCACCAGGCCCCAGAAATCAGGCTGTCCTTGACAGAGAAGTACCAATTCGAAACCGCAGCAGTCATGCGTTCTATCGCGCAAAGCGCGACTAGAACACTGGTATCGACATAAACCATCAGTAGCGCGCCTCACGCCGAAGTTCGTCGATGACCGATTCAGTCATCGGCATGCGATCGCGTGTTTGCGCGATTTCTCTTATGAAGGCCTCGCGATCCCAGTTACCGGGGTGGAGGCAGATGCCACCGTCGACGGTCAGATTCGCCTGAATGTGATCGCCTTCAGACATCCCGGCATGGTGAAGGTATTCAGCGGGGATACGCACGGCGAGGCTATCGCCCCATCTGGCAATGAGCAGGTTCATGTCGAGTTCTCCTTGGTGTACCGATAAGTACCTTGACTGTAGCCGCGACGATGCAAGGCGAGAATTCGGCCGAATGGCCAGTGCTGTAGCACTCATCCGTCATCCGGCCGCGCTTGCGCCTTTTACTTCCAGCGTGATGCCGAGCAAGCGCCGAAGCAGCCAGCGGTCTTGCGTGAGCAGGCCGTTCAGTCAGCCGCGCTTCGACCCGCCTCAATCCACGTCGCAATTGCCGGATGTCTTCTTGCATTCGCACCATGTCTTCCGACTGCCGACTCAAGCAGCCAGCCTCGTCGTGGCCGTTGTGCACTGAAACCCCCGCCTGGCTCAAACGCGCGAGCTTTCACCGATAGAGGTAAGCGAGCGATTGCGCCAATGCGAATGTGATCGCCGCAAGGACCAGGAGGCCATAGTTGTCTTGCAGAAAGAAGATGAAGGAAGCCACGTCGTCAGCCGTTTCAGTTCGATCAGGCCCGATGCCCAGTCACCCGAACGCGCCGAGCCTGATAGACAAACCGCGTCATTCAAGCAACCAAGCCTGTCAGAAAAGGCACTGCCTGTGAATGAATGCCATGCTAAACCGGACGCTTCCTCAAGCCCACTGGATCAATCCGATCCTTCCGTCTTGAAATTATGTTTCTGCGTTGTCCGCCCAGTTGCCGCCTCGTTGCGAGGACGGCCGGCTTACTGCCCCACCTGCCTCAAGCAATATCCGGCGACCGCGTCCAGCACGGCATCGTCCTCACCGACAGCCGTCGCGCATGCAATGGTCACATCGGGATGCGCCGCCTGACACCGCGCGACGATTTCCGGCAGATCCTTGCGCACATGCCCGCCTTGCCCGAAGAACACCGGCACGACGGTGATCGCATCGCAGCCGTCAGCCACCTGCGACGCCACCGCCGCCGGCAAGTCCGGCGTCATCAGTTCGAGGTAAGCGAGCGCGACCGGCTCGCCACGCGCCGCGCGCAGCTTCGCCGCGAGCCGCTCGAACGGCTCGGCCCAGCGCGGATCGCGCGCGCCGTGACCGAACAGGATGATGCCGTGCTTGTCCATCGTGCGCTCCCGAGGAAACCGAGCGGTCAGTGCCGCTCCACCCACTTCAAGCCAAGCAATCCGACGGCCAGATAGGCGAGGGCGGGCACGGCCGCTGTGATCGGCGCGGGCCAGGTATTCAGATTGCCGATGTGCGAGAACAGCGTGTTGAACAGCTGGAAGCTCATGCCGATCATGATGCCGCCGAACACCTTCACGCCGACCACGCCGGCACGCGTATGCAGGTAGGCAAACGGCAACGACAGGATCAGCATCACGAACACGGCGAACGGATAAAGGATCTTGCGCCAGAACGCGATCTGATAGCGCTGCGTGTCCTGATGATTTTCCGTCAAGTGCTGGATATAGCGGAACAGGTTGAACATCGACATGCGGTCCGGCGACACCAGCAGCACCGACAGGATCTGCGGCGTCAGTTCCGAGCGCAGCGAGTATTCGGGCAGCGTCGTCTGGACCGCGCGATACACCGGGTTCAGCGTATCGCCGGGATTCACGGCCTGAGGCGGCGCGGCGGAGAGTTGCGTGTCGGTCACGCCGGTCAGTTTCCAGTGGCCCGGCGGCTCGTACACACCGGTCTTCGCGATGCGCACGTTGGTCAGGCGGAACTTGCCGTCGAACTCGTAGATGCGCACATTGGCGATGGACGTATCCGGATTCAGCGTGCCGACGTTGACGAAGCGCGTGACCTGTTCGCCGTTTTCCTTGGCGGTCAGCGTGTCCTTCACCCACACGCCGGACTGGAAGTTCGACGATACCGACGAACCGAGCGCCTCGAGCCGCACGCGCTCGGACAACTGGTCGGTGTACGGTCCCACCACTTCGCCGATCAGATACGTGACGAGCACGAGCGGTATGCCGATCTTCAGCAGCGAACGCAGCGCGGCGCCGGTCGAGAGCCCGGAGACGCGGAAGATCGTGAACTCGGATGCCGCCGCCATCTGCGCGAAGACGTAGATGGCCGAGATGAGCGCGGCGACCGGAATGATTTCGTAGAAGCGCGAGGGCGTCTGCAACGCGACGCGCAGCACCGCGAGCGGAAACTTGTAGTTGCCGTGGCCGACCGTGTTCAGCTCGTTGATCAGGTCGAAGAAGAAGAACAGGCCGGAAAACGCGAACAGGATGAAGATGAACGCGAGGTAGATCTGGCGCGCGAAGTATCGTTCGTAGATGCGCATGGGTTCAGGCTCCCTTCGAACGCGTCAGGGACGACAGCCTGAAGAGCGGCCGGTTGCGGATCCGCAGCCAGAAGATGAACGCGACCAGCGCGCCCACGATCACGTGCAAGCCCACCAGCCCCACGCCGAAGGACACCTTGCCCTGCTCGATCCACGATTGCACGACGTTCAGCAGGTTCGAATAAGTGAGGTAGATGAGCACGGCCATCACGAGGTTGATGGTGCGGCTGCGGCGAGGATTCTGGTAGGAAAGCGGAATGGCGAGCAGCATCAGGTTGATGGCGATGAGCGGCAGCCCCGCGCGCCAGGCGAATTCCGCGAGATTGTCCTTGGTGGGCGCGGCAAGCAGGTCGGGTGTCGAGATGCCGGTGGTGCTCGGCGTGTTGACGACCTGGTGGCCCATGATCTTCACGCCGTAGCGCTCGAACTCCATGATGCGGAAGTTCGGCTGGCCGGGTTCGCCGTCATAGCGGCGGCCGTTGTCCAGCACGATGAAACGATCGCCGTCGCCGCGCGTTTCCGTGTGACCCGTCTGCGAAACGATCACGTTGACCTTGCCGCCTTCCGTGCTGGTGACGAACACGTTCTGCACCTGGGCCTGGTCCGGCGACATCTTCTCGATGAAGAACACGCGGTGGCTCGACGGCGATTCGCGGAACTGGCCGGGCGCCAGCAAGGACACTTCGTCGCGTTGCTGGAAGCGCGCCTTGATCAGCTTGCTCTGCTGGTTGGACCAGGGCCAGCCGACGAACGCGAAGAACACGATGAGGATGATGATCGGCGTGGAGAACACGGCGACCGGCTTGATGAGCTGGGTCTGGCTCACGCCCGAGGCGAGCCACACGACCATTTCGGAATCGCGATACCAGCGCGTCAGCACGAACAGGATGGAAACGAACAGCGTCACGATCAGCATGACCGCGAGATAGCCGATGACGGTCAGCCCGATCAGCACGACGACGTCCTTCGGGTCGATCTGACCTTGCGCCGCGAAGCCGACGATGCGGATCATCATCGTCGTGAGCATGATCGTGAGCAGCACCATGAACACGGCGCCGGCCGTGTACGCGAGTTCGCGCTGCAGGGAGCGTTCGAAGATCATTGAATTTTGCTTAAGACTGGCGGCGATGCGGAATCACGCACGCACCTCTTCGGCAGACGGGAAGGGGTCTTGCTTACCCTCACGCCGCAAACCGGTGACTGCCGCGGAAAAAATAGCGGATAATTGCGGCTTTCATCCTTCAGCCAAGATTTTATCCGAGGATAAGCGCGATGGACTTTAGCATAAAAGCCTGTGATTGGAGCGAAGGCGAGGCAAATGGTTTCCTTACCGGAAAGTCGGATGTCATCGTCCTCGGCATCTTCGAAGCGCAGTCGCTCACGGGCGCCGCGCGCGACATGGATGTCGCGACCAAGGGCCTGATTTCGCGCATCGTCAAGGCCGGCGACATGAGCGGCCGCGCAGGCACCACGCTGCTCGTGCCCGAAGTGACGGGCATCGGCGCCTCGCGCGTCTTGCTCGTAGGCCTCGGCAAGCAGGACGCCTTCACGCAGAAAGCCTATGGCGAAGCCGTGCGCGCCGCATGGCGCGTGCTGCTCGGCGCGAAGATCGGCCAGGCCACCTTCACGCTCGCGCAATTGCCGATCCAGGAACGCAGCGGCGACTGGGCCGTGCGCGCCGCCATCCTCGCGCTGCGCGAACTGACCTACAAGTTCACGCAGATGAAGAGCAAGCCGGACACCACGCCGCGCGCGCTCAAGAAGGTCGTGTTCAGCGTCTTCAGCGCCGACGAGAAGGCCGCCAAGGCCGCGTTGAAGCAGGGCGTGGCCATCGCCAACGGCATGGATCTAACGCGCGATCTCGGCAACCTGCCGCCCAACGTCTGCACGCCCACGTATCTCGGCCAGACCGCGAAGAAACTCGGCCGCGACTGGAAGCTCAAGGTCGAGGTGCTCGGCCAGAAGCAGATCGAGGCGCTCGGCATGGGGTCGTTTCTCTCGGTGGCAAAGGGTTCGGTCGAGCCGCCGCAGTTCATCGTCATGCATTACCAAGGCGCGGGCGACACCGCCAAGGCAAAGGGCAAGAACGCGCCCATCGTGCTGGTCGGCAAGGGTATCACGTTCGATTCGGGCGGCATCTCGATCAAGCCCGGCGAAGCCATGGACGAAATGAAATATGACATGTGCGGCGCGGGTTCGGTGTTCGGCACCATGCGCGCCGTGGCCGAGATGGGCCTCAAGCTCAATGTGATCGGCGTGGTGCCGACCTGCGAGAACATGCCCGCGGGCAATGCGCTCAAGCCGGGCGACATCGTCACCGCGATGAACGGCACGACCATCGAAGTGCTCAACACCGACGCCGAAGGCCGCCTGATCCTGTGCGACGCGCTCACCTATGCGGAACGCTTCAAGCCGTCCGCCGTGATCGATATCGCGACGTTGACGGGCGCGTGCATCATCGCGCTTGGCCATCACAACACGGGCCTGTTCGCGAAGGACGACGCGCTCGCCGGCGAACTGCTCGACGCGTCGCGCGAGGCGGTCGATCCGGCCTGGCGCCTGCCGCTCGACGACGAGTACCAGGATCAGCTGAAGTCCAACTTCGCGGATCTGGCGAACATCGGCGGACGTCCGGCGGGCAGCGTGACGGCGGCATGCTTCCTGTCGCGTTTCGCGTCGAACTATCCGTGGGCGCATCTCGATATCGCCGGGACCGCGTGGAAGAGCGGCGCCGCGAAGGGCGCGACGGGCCGGCCGGTGCCGTTGCTCGCGCAGTTCCTGATCGACCGCGCCGGCGCGTGATGCGGGCATGACGCACGTATGACGCGCATCGACTTCCATACGAACGTGGGCGATCCGCTCGCGTACGCCTGCCGCCTCGCGCGCAAGGCGTACCTGAGCGGCAAGCCGCTCGTGGTGCTCGCCGAGCCCGCGCGGCTCGCCGCCTTCGACGAGCAATTGTGGACCTTCCAGCCGCTCGAATTCGTGCCGCACTGCATGGCGAAGAGTCCGCTCGCGCAGGACACGCCGGTCGTGCTGACCTCGAATCTTGACGAAGCGCCGCATCATCAGGTGCTGGTGAATCTCGGCGCGCCGATGTCGGCGCAGTTCGCGCGCTTCGAGCGGCTGGTGGAGATCGTCGGCAGCGAGGGCGGGGAACTCGCGGCGGGGCGAGAGCGTTATCGCATCTATCGCGATCGGGGCTATGCCATCGAAACGCACAATCAAGGCAATCAGGGCGGTTGAGCGAACAGAGTGGCCGCGCTGGGCTGGTTAAGCTCTGCCCGGTACACCACGCCTTGCATACAGACGCGGCCGCGCCCGCCGCGCCCGCCGCGCTCAAGAGGAGACCCCTTTCCATGACGGACAAGCCGCAATCCTTCGATCCCTCCATTCCCGTCCTCACCGACGTCGTCGTGCCCGGCAAGCCGGAGTACGCGCGCGCGCCGTCGGCCAATCTCGCCATCGAATACGACGCGGAGCAGATCGCCGGACAATTGCGCGGGCGCTTCACGAACTTCCTGACGGGCGATGCCCGCGCGCTGATCGAGGAGCGCTGCCGCGAAGTGCTGCGCGAGCACTCGGTCCAGCTCGTCTCCGCCATCACGCGCGAAGTGGCGACGGCGCTCGAGAGCCACATGAGCGAATGGGTGCGCGAGGCGGTGGAAATCGAGTTGCGCCGTCAGCACGGCGAGTGAAGGGCGCACGCGCCGGTCAGCGCAGCGAGAGGATCCAGTCGGCGAGCGCCGCCGCCTGATCCGGTGAAATCTGCGTGTTGGCGGGCATCGGCACCGGGCCCCACACGCCCACGCCGCCTTCCATGATGCGGCGCGCGAGCATGCCGCGCGCGCCTTCGACTTGCGCATACTTGTGCGCCACGCTGTCGAACGACGGCCCCATGAAGCTGCGCGAGACCGAATGGCAGCTCATGCAGTTGTGGCTTTGCGCGAACGCGAGCATCGAGGCGCTGTCGTTCTGCGCGCAGGCCACGCCGCACACGCTCCACCACACCAGTCCCGCAACGACGCCCCTGAGCTGTGCTTTCATGTGGTCTCCCCCGATGCACGCGCACGCTTCACGTTGTCGCGCATTATAGGAGACATGGCGTGCGGCACGCGGAATGCACAAGGGGCGCCGCTGCGCCCCTTGTGCATGATCCATCCGGGCGTTTCGACGCGCGTATCAGCCCGTCACTGCGCCCTTGTTGGCCGGCTGCGCCAGCGCCGCGAACTTCGCCAGCACACCGCGCGTGTACTTCGGCGCCGGCTGCTTCCAGGCGGCGCGGCGGCGCGCGAGTTCGGCATCGTCCACGTTCAGCTGCAGCAGCAGCTGGTGCGCGTCGATGGTGATCGAATCGCCTTCCTGCACCAGCGCGATGGTCCCGCCGGCATACGCTTCCGGCGCCACGTGCCCGACCACCATGCCCCACGTGCCGCCGGAGAAACGGCCGTCGGTGATGAAGCCCACTGACTCGCCCAGTCCCTTGCCGATGATCGCCGAGGTCGGCGCGAGCATCTCCGGCATGCCCGGCCCGCCCACCGGCCCGAGATAGCGCAGCACGAGGATGTCGCCGGCCGTGATCCGGTCGGCGAGGATCGCGTCCATGGCGCTCTGCTCGTCGTCGAACACGCGCGCGGGACCGGTGATGACCGGATTCTTGAGGCCCGTGATCTTCGCGACCGCGCCGTCTTCCGCGAGATTGCCGCGCAGGATCGCCAGGTGGCCTTGCTTGTAGAGCGCCTGCGCGATCGGGAAGATGACCTTCTGGTCGGCGCGCGGCTTGGCCGGCACGTCTTTCAGCTCTTCGGCGATCGTGCGGCCCGTGATCGTCATGCACTCGCCGTGCAGGAGACCGGCATCGAGCAGGATCTTCAACACTTGCGGAATGCCGCCGGCCTTGTGGAGATCGGTCGCGACATACTGGCCCGACGGCTTCAGATCGCAGATCACCGGCACTTTCTTGCGCATGCGCTCGAAGTCGTCGATGCTCCATTCCACCTCCGCCGCGTGCGCAATCGCCAGATAGTGCAGCACGGCATTGGTGGAGCCGCCCGTCGCCATGATGAGCGCGACGGCGTTCTCGATCGACTGCTTCGTGATGATGTCGCGCGGCTTCAGATCCTTCTTCACGGCCTCGACCAGCACGCGCGCCGATTCAGCGGCGGAGTCGACCTTTTCCTGATCGGGATTTGCCATCGTCGATGAATACATCAGCGACATGCCGAGGGCCTCGAACGACGAGCTCATCGTGTTGGCCGTGTACATGCCGCCGCACGAGCCCGTGGACGGGCACGCGTTTTTCTCGACGCCCTTGAAGTCTTCCTCGCTCATGCGGCCCGCGGTGAATTCGCCGACCGCCTCGAACGACGACACGATGGTCAGGTCGCGGCCCTTCCAGTTGCCCGGGCGGATGGTGCCGCCGTACACGTAGATGGACGGCACGTTCATGCGCGCCATGCCGATCATGCCGCCCGGCATGTTCTTGTCGCACCCGCCGATCACCACGACGCCGTCCATCCACTGTCCCTGCACGGCGGTCTCGACGCAGTCGGCGATCACCTCGCGCGACACCAGCGAGTACTTCATGCCTTCGGTGCCCATCGACATGCCGTCCGAAATGGTCGGCGTGCCGAAAATCTGCGGATTGGCGTCGGCCTTGCGGATCGCCTCGATGGCCGCGTCGGCCAGCGGTTGCAGGCCGGCATTGCACGGTGTGATGGTGGAATGCCCGTTGGCGACGCCGATCATCGGCTTGTCGAAGTCGGCTTCCTGATAGCCGAGGGCGTAATACATCGAACGGTTGGGCGAGCGCGCGACGCCCTGGGTGATGTTCTTCGAGCGGCGATTGAAGGCCATGGTGTGCTCCTGAGGGGGACTTTTTGGTCTAGTCCGGCAAGCATGCGACTCGCGCGATGTATCTGTCCAATATATTATTCACGGCTGATAAGGTCGCAAAACATATCAATGGACCCGCGCACCCCGTCTTTCGACTTGCGCCTCTTGCGCTACTTCGTCACGGTCGCCGAGGAGATGCACTTCGGCCGCGCCGCCGCGCGCCTGGCCATGACCCAGCCGCCGCTCTCGCAGGCGATCCGCGGGCTGGAGGAGGCGCTTGGCGTCGCCTTGTTCGTGCGGACGAAACGGAGCGTGGAACTGACGCCGGTCGGGAAGGATCTGCTGCCCGAGGTGCGGCGCCTGCTCGCGTCGGCGGATGCGCTGCGGCCGCTGGCGCAGTCGCTGGCGCGCGGCGAGGCGGGCGTGCTGTCGCTCGCGTTCGTCTCCACGGCCGACTACGGCTTGCTGCCCGCGCTGCTGCACGCGTTCGGCGCGCGCCATCCGGGCGTCCGGCTGCAACTCACCGAAGCCACCAGCGACGTGCAGATCGAGGAACTGGTCGCCGGCCGCATCGACGCCGGACTCGTCATTCCGCCGCTGCCGGCGCGCCATGCGGGCGCGCTGTCGTATCTGCCGGTGGCGCGCGAGCCGCTGGTCGTCGCGATGCCCGCCGCGACCGCGCGCGAACTCGGGCAGGGCGAGCTGGAGTGGGCGGACACGCGCGTCGAGCTGGGCGCGCTGGCCGCCGCGCCGCTCATCGTGTTTCCGCGGCGGCTTGCGCCCGGCCTGTACGACAGCATCATGGGCTGCTACGGCGCTGCCGGCCTGACGCCGCGCATCGGCCAGGAGGCCATTCAGATGCAGACCATCGTGAGCCTGGTCTCGGCGGGCATGGGGGTCGCGCTCGTGCCGCGTTCGCTGCGGCATCTGCGGCGCACGGGCGTCGTGTACCGGCCGTTGCGCGCGCCGGAGGACCCGGCGATGCTCGTCGAAACCGGGCTCGTGTGGCGCGCGGCGGAAGTGAGCCCGGTGCTGGCCGGCTTCATCGACATCGTCCGTTCGCGGGCGCAGGGCGCCGGTTCTGTATGATGCGGCCTTGAGGTTCGCTCGAGGCCCCCTCGAAGTCCGTCAGCTCTTTGACATCAGCATGCTCATACATCCCAATTTCGATCCCGTCGCCATCCATCTCGGACCGCTCGCCGTACGCTGGTATGGCCTCATGTATCTCGTGGCCTTCGTGTCGGCCATTGTCATCGGGCGGCTGCGTCTGCGCCTGCCCTATGTGTCGCGCCAGGGCTGGACCGCGAAAGACATCGACGACATGCTGTTCTACGGCGTGCTCGGAACGATTCTCGGCGGCCGCATCGGTTATGTGATTTTCTACAAGGCGAGTTACTACGCCGCGCATCCGCTCGACATCTTCAAGGTGTGGGAAGGTGGCATGTCGTTCCACGGCGGCTTCCTCGGCGTGACGCTCGCCATGGTGCTGTTCGCGTGGCAGCGCAAGCGCACCTGGCTGCAAGTGACCGATTTCGTCGCGCCGATGGTGCCGCTCGGACTCGCGGCGGGGCGTCTCGGCAACTTCATCAACGGTGAACTGTGGGGCCGCGTGACGGACCCGAACGCGCCGTGGGCGATGCTGTTCCAGAATTCGACCAACGACGACGCCGTGTGGCTCTCGAAGAATCCGCAACTGGACGCGCAATACCATCTCACCGAGATTTTCCAGCGCTATCACATGCTGCCGCGTCATCCGTCGCAACTGTACGAGATCGCGCTGGAAGGGCTGGTGCTGTTCATCCTGATCTGGACGTTCTCGCGCAAGCAGCGGCCTGTCGGCGCCGTGTCCGCGCTGTTTCTGATCGGCTATGGACTGGCGCGCTTCACGGTGGAATTCGCGCGCGAGCCGGACGACTATCTCGGCTTGCTCGCATTCAATCTCTCGATGGGCCAGTGGCTCTCGCTGCCGATGATCATCGCCGGCGTGCTGATGATGGTGTGGGCGTACAAGCGCAATCTGCGCCTTCCGCCCGAATCCGCGCAGGCCTGACTGAGATGCGGGGCGCGAGCGCCCCGCGTACCGCTTACCGCCCCATCTGCACGGAGCCGTTCACATCGACGGTCACGGTCGTCGTGCCGGCTTCCATCGCGATGGGCGCGGCCATCTTGGCATCGGCGCTCATCGCGCGTGACTGCATCATCATGACCGGGCGTGGCTGAACGCCGCTGTGTCCGATGTTCACTTCCCTGATCGAGAAGTTGCTGTAGCCGAACGACTGCGCGGCGGTTTGCGCCTGCTTGCGGAACGAGTCGATGGCCTGCGTCACGAGTTTCTGCTCGGCCGCGCGCTGTGCTTCCGGCGACAGCGAGAAGGCCACGCTGCCCACTTGCATCGACGCACTCATCCGGCCGGCGAGCTTCGAGGCCGCCGCGAAGTCATGCGATTCGAGCACGACTTCCGTGCGGCCGCGCCAGGCGGAAATCTTGCCGTCGCGATCGGTGGACGGATACACGGTGAACGAACCGCTCCTGGCCGTCACGCCGTCGACGCCCCGCGCCTCGCGCAAGGCCGACTCGGCGCGCTGATTGAGCGTGTTGGTGAGGGAGGAGGGATCGGCGGCTTCCTGTTCGTAGAACAGCGTGATGGTCACGACATCCTGCGCCACCTGCGCGCTCGATTGCGCCGACAGTGACAGCACGCCCGCGGGCTGCTGATTGATCACCGTCTGCGCGGCGGCGGATTGAGAGAAGGTGAACGCGGCGCCGGACATCGCGAACAGGGCGAGGGCGGCGGCAGTTTTCTTGTAGGTCATCGAAGGCTCCAGACGCAAAGGCAATCACGTATTGCGTCGCATGATGTGCGACGGCCTTTAGGCGGCACCCGTGCGTCGTAAGTTCCTTGTTAGACGAGACGCTCGGTAATGAAGCGCCATTGCGCATCGGTGACGGGCGTGATCGAAAGACGATTGCCGCGTGCGAGTACCTGCATGTCCGCGAGTTCAGCATGCTCGCGCAACGTGGCGAGCGGAATCAGCGGCGTCTTCTTGACGAACTTCACGTCGACCAGCATCCAGCGCGGCGTTTCCTGCGTGGACTTCGGATCGTAGTAGTGGCTGTTGGAATCGAACTGCGTGGGGTCCGGATAGGCAGTAGAGCAGACCTTCGCGATACCCGCGATGCCCGGCTCCGGACAGCTCGAATGATAGAACAGCACGCCGTCGCCGACTTGCATCTGGTCGCGCATGAAGTTGCGCGCCTGATAGTTGCGCACGCCCGTCCACGGCAGGGTTTTCTTCGGCGCGTGCGCCAGGTGATCGATGCTCGCTTCGTCCGGTTCGGACTTCATCAGCCAGTAGCGCATGGTTGTTCGTTATGCGTGATCGACGATGGAATGAGGAATGCAGAAGCACTGCTGCAAATGAAAACGGCATCGGGAAAACCGATGCCGTTTGAGATGAGGTCCCCGCCATAGCCGCTAGGCCGGCATCCTGAACCTGGGTTCAAGATTGGTCGCGGTAAGCAACACTTCGGGTACATCGGACTAGCGACGCGCGCGCCCATGTTGCAAGGTTCCGCAACCGTGCCAATGTAGCATTGGTTCAAGGAATATATGACCTTGGCGTACCAGGCAGGGAAACGTCACTCTACACCAATCGTTTGCCTTCTGCAGCCCCGGTGCGGTTTCTTTTTTCGATCGACGTGGCGCGCTGATTGTGCCTTTGCCAAGCCTTCACAAACACGGCTTGATCAACCGCATCGACGCGCTTTATTGCACTTCGTATTGTGCAATGACGGCGCCGAGCTGCTCGTTCATCGAGTGCATCGTGCGACGGATTTCCTCGGCGGGGAAGGCTTCGCCGTGACGCACGCTGTCCTGCAGCTTGAGCAATTCCGACGCCAGCGACAACGCCGCCATCACCGCGATGCGATCCGTGCCGCGCACGTTGCTCGCGTTGCGCACCTTGTTCATCTCGGCATCGACGCGTGCGACGGCTTCGCGCAACGCACCTTCCGTCTCAGGCGAGCAGGCAAGGCGATAGGGCTGCCCGAGAATGGAGACTTCGATTTGCGTGGTCGTCATGCCTTCTCTCCTTGATGATGCTCGCCGTGCAATTCCGCTTCGGACGCATGGGCATGTTCATGCGCTTCCGGCGAATCGGCTTCGAGGAGATCGAGTTGATTGTCGGCTTCGCCGTGCTGCGCGGACTTTGCGCGCGGCAGCTTTTCGAGGATCGCGTTGAGGCGGACCTGCGCGTCGTCGATCTTGGCGGAGAGGGAATCGCGTTCGGACTGCAGCGTGTCGCGTTCTTCGCGGACTTGCGCGAGGTCGGCCTGGAGATTGGCGTACTCGGTGCGCAGTTGCTCGAGTTGTTCTTGCAGCGCGGCACGCGCCTGATTGTGGCGCTCGCTGATCTGGATCAGCCGGCCGATGTTTCCTGACAGTGATTCGAGTTCGTTGAGCATGTGCTGCGTCCTCTAAAGACCTCGCATTTTAGCGCGGTTCAACGGAGCTACCGATAATTGTCTCGTTTCGAGACGTAACAGCACGCGATCTTGCGCGCAAACCCCGGGTTCTCGCGCATCTCGCAATGCATTCGTGTGCAGAAAACACGAGCGTTGATTTGTTCGTGCATGCAGTCAGGCTGATTCTCGCTCGCTGAGTTCGTTTGTTCTTTGCATCTTCACGCGCCGCCTGCTGTCCTTCGCGCCAGGGTTCGCCGTTTCTTGACGGTCCCCACCCGCGCTCCTACACTTGCCGCACTTCTGGTGCTCGCATGCGCGGCTCTCGCGCATGCAGTCAAACGGGAAACAGGGAGCGAAGTCCTCGAAGCAGCCGAACAAGTGAACGGCGGCCGGACAGGACGGAGCCAACCTGTGCTGCCCCCGCAACGGTAAGCGACCGCAACGCAAGTTGCAAGTCGTCTCATACGCGTTTTTGCAGTGCGGGCGCATGGATCCATCCATACGCCGGGCCGCTCGTCGGCCTCTGCAAGAAACGTGTCGACGCCACTGCGCATGATGCGCGGGAAGGCGGGACGATGCGTCGCCAGCCCGGATACCGGCCAGAGTGCCACGCGCCTGCCGCCGGTCATCGCACGATCACTGCATGATCCCAAACGGCATGGCGCGTTCGTCGCGCATCGAACCTCGCGGGGAGCGGGGCCGCGCTCATCCTCCACGGGAACACTCGTCATGCAATCGCCATGGGCCTCCGTCCGGGACGGCCTCTCCAGTCGCGGCCTCGCCGCTGCCACTTTTCTCCTGCCGCTCGCCGGCGTCGCGCAAGCCGCGACGACCACCGCCACGGATGACGCTTCGCAAACGCTTGCGCCTGTCGTTATTACTGCCACGCGTGCAGCGCAGCCGCTCGCCGATTCCATTCCGCAGACCTCGTTGTTCGATGCACAGGACATTGCAGACAGCAACGCCGACGACGCACTCGGCCTCATCGCGCTCGCGCCCGGCATGCAGGTCACGCGCAACGGCGGACCGGGCGCGAACTCGGGACTCTTCATTCGCGGTGCATCGTCGTCGCAGTCGCTCGTGCTGATCGACGGCGTCCGGGTCGAATCGGCATCGCTCGGCGCGGCGCAACTGTCGCAAGTGATGCTCGACCAGATCGGCCGCGTCGAGGTGGTGAATGGCAATGTCTCGGCGCTGTATGGTTCCAGCGCGATCGGCGGGGTCGTGCAGATCTTCACGAAGGAGGGCGAGCCGCATCCGCCGCGCTTCAGCTTCGAAACCGAGCTCGGCAGCTATCACACGCAGCGCCAGTCCGCCGGCGTGAACGGCGCGCTGGACCAGGACGGGCGCACCACCTTCAGCCTGAACGTGTCGCGCGAAAAGACCGACGGCTTTTCGTCGATCGATCCGAACCTCGCGCCCGGCGCGAATCCCAACGCGAACGGCTATTTGAACGAGAGCGTCGCTGCGACCTTGCGCCACAGGTTCAACGAGCAATGGGATGCGGGCGTGCGCTTCCTGCAGTCGAACGGCATCAACAGCTTCGACGATGCCTACGGCCAGCCGACCGATCTCAACGAATCGCACAACCGCGTGCGTTCGGCGTCGGTGTTCGCCAACGGCAAACTCACCGGCAACTGGACCACGCACTTCACGATCGCGCAGGGCCAGGACCGCGCGAACATCGAGCAGAACGGCGTCTATACGAGCCGCTTCAATTCCGAGAACCGCCAGTACACGTGGCAGAACGACATCCGCATCAGCGACGCGCACACGTTCCTCTTCGGCTACGAGCACCTCGACCAGACGCTCGATTCCGATCAGTTCAGCGCCCCCGACCGCCACGTGAACTCGGTGTTCGCGGGCTATGTCGGCCATCTGGGCGCGAGCGAATTCCAGGCGAACCTGCGTCACGACCAGTATTCCGATTTCGGCGGCGCGAACAGCTACTATCTCGGCTACGCGTACAACATCGACGCGCACTGGAAGGCGAGCGCGAGCTATGCGGCCTCGTTCCGCGCGCCGAGCTTCGACGATCTCTACTATCCGTTCAGCGGCAATCCGTCGATTCAACCGGAGCGCAGCCATTCGGTCGAAGCGGCGTTGCAGTATGCGTCGAGCGGACTCGGGGTATTGCGCGTCACGCTGTTCCAGACGCGCTACTCGAACCTGATCGACTACGTGTCCGACGGCGGCTTCTACTACACCGCGCAGAATGTCGGGCGGGCGAAGGTGCAGGGCATCGAGGGATCGTGGGCGGGGCATGTCGGCAGAACGGATGTGCGCGCGGGCGTCACGTTCCAGAATCCCGTCGATGAAACGAATCACCAGGACCTGACGCGACGCGCGCGGCATTTCGCGACGCTGAGCGCGCATCGCACGATCGGGCGCTGGCGCGTAGGCGGCGAGTGGCTCGTGAGCGGCCAGCGCAGCGATTACGATTCGACGCTGGCGGGCTACGGCATCGTGAACCTGTCGGCGCGCTATGACATCTCGAAGTCGTGGACCGTCACGGCGCGCGTCGACAATCTCTTCGACAAGGACTATGAGCTTGCGTATGCCTACAACACGCCGCGACGCGGCGTTTATCTCACGCTGGGCTGGCATCCGTCGTGAGCCGCGCGCCTGAGCGGTTGCGCGGCATGAACGGCGCGCGCGCCGCCGCGATCTGGGTCTGTCTCGCCGCCGCGGCGTGCGCGGTGCTGATCGCCTCGCTCGCGCTGGGCAGCGTCGCGCTGCCGCCGTCGCGCGCGTTCGCGGCGCTGGTTCATGCGCTGCCTCATGCGCTTTTCAATGCGCGCGCCGCCGTGCCCGATATCGCCGACGACATCGTGCTCACGCTGCGCCTGCCGCGCGCCCTCGCGGGCTTTGCGTCGGGCGCGCTGCTCGCGCTGGCCGGGGCGCTGTTGCAGGTGCTGCTGCGCAACCCGCTGGCGGAACCCTACGTGCTCGGCGTCTCGGGCGGCGCGGCCAGCTTCGCGCTGGCGGCAATGCTGGTCTCGCTGCCGTGGTGGGGCGTCGATCTCGCCGCCTGCGCCGGCGCGTTCGCATCGATCGTCCTCGTGCTTGGACTGGCGCGCCGTGATCTGTGGCGCGGCACGCAGGACGCATCGCCGCGGCTCTTGCTGACGGGCGTCGTGATTGCATCGGGCTGGGGTGCGCTCATCACGCTGATGCTGAGCGTCGCGCCCGAAAACCGCCTGCGCGGCATGATCTTCTGGCTGACCGGCGATCTCGACGGCGCCGCCACGCCGTGGCCCGCACTGCTGGCGCTGGTGTTCGCGCTGTTGCTGATTCTCCCCGTAGCGCCGCAGCTGAACGTGCTGCTGCGCGGCGACAGCGCCGCGCAGGCGCTCGGCGTGCCGGTGGCGCGGCTGCGTCTGCGTGTCTACCTGGTCGCATCGCTGGCGGCTGCGGCGGCGGTGACCACGGCGGGTACGCTCGGCTTTGTCGGACTGGTCGTGCCGCATCTGCTGCGGCTCGCGTTCGGCAACGATCAACGCATGCTGATGCCCGCCGCCGCGCTGGCGGGCGGTCTCGCGGTGATGGCCGCCGACCTCGCCGCGCGCACCGTGATCGCGCCCGCGCAGTTGCCGGTGGGCGTGGTGACGGCGCTGGCCGGCGTGCCGATGTTCCTCTGGATGCTGCTGCGGAGACCGCGATGAACCTGCATCTCGACGCCATCGCGCTGCGGGCCGGCGAGCGCACATTGATCGACGGCCTGACGCAGACCTTCGTGCCCGGCGAGATGTGGTGCATCGCGGGCCCGAACGGCGCGGGCAAGACGACGCTCATCCACGTGCTGGCCGGGTTGAGCGCACCGGTGGCGGGCCGCGTGTCGCTCGATGGCCGCGCGCTTGCGTCGTGGCGTGCCGCGGAGCTTGCACGCGTGCGCGCGCTGATGCCGCAGGCGACCCACGACGCCTTCAGCGCCAGTGTGCTGGACACCGTGCTGCTCAACCGCTTTCCGTATCTGACCGGCTGGGGCTGGGAAAGCGCCGACGATCGCGCCGCCGCGCACGCGGCGCTCGACGCGCTCGGCCTCGCGCCGTTCGCGACGCGCGACGTGCTCACGCTGTCGGGCGGCGAACGGCAGCGGGTCGCGCTCGCGGCCGTGCTGTGCCAGAACGCGCCGCTGCTGCTGCTGGACGAACCCCTGGCGCATCTGGACCTGCATCATCAGATCGCGTGCCTGCATGCGTTACGCGCGGCGGCGAGTGCGACTGCTCATCCAGCGGGCCCCGCCCGCACCGTCGTGTTCTCGTGCCATGACCTGAATCTCGCGCGCCGCTTCGCGACGCATGCCTTGCTGCTCGATGGCCGCGGCCACGCCTGTGCGGGCCCGGTCGCCGAGGTGCTCACGCCGGAACGCGCCAGCGCGGCGTTCGGCTATCCGTTGGCGCTGCTGCGCGACGGCGATCACGAGGCGCTCGTGCCTTCCATCCCACGTTTCTGAAGGAACATCGATGTCCACGCTCAACGACATCCCGCTCCCGCCCGCACTCGACCGTTCGCTCGAAGCCGAACTGCGCCGCGTCATCGACATGAAGACCAAGCCGCGCGGCAGCCTCGGGCGGCTCGAAGCGCTCGCGCTGCAAACAGGACTGATCCAGCGCACGACGAAGCCGCGCATCGTGCGTCCGGCGATGATCGTGTTTGCCGCCGATCACGGTATCGCCGCTGAGCGAGTGAGTTCGTATCCGCAGGAAGTGACCACGCAGATGGTCGCGAATTTTCTGGCGGGCGGCGCGGCGATCAATGCGCTGTCGCGCTCGGTGGGCATGACGCTGGAGATCGTCGATGCGGGCGTCGCGACGCCGATTCCGGCTGCGCAGGCAGGTCCGGACGTGGGCTATGAACGCGAGTCGCTCGGCCCCGGCACGCGCAACTTCGCGCGCGAGCCCGCGATGTCCCGCGCGACCGCGCTGGACGCCATCGCGCGCGGCGCGGCGTGCGTGCGCCGGCATGCGGCGTTGGGCACGAACGTGATCGGCTTCGGGGAGATGGGGATCGCGAACACGTCGTCGTCGGCGTGCCTGATGAGCCGCCTGTGCGGCGTGCCGATCGACGACTGTGTCGGCCGCGGCACGGGTCTCGACGATCGCGGTCTCGCGCACAAGCGCGAGGTGCTGGGCCGCGCGCTGGCGCTGCATGCCGATACCGGCGATGCCGTCGATACCCTCGCGACCTTCGGCGGCTTCGAGATCGCGATGATGACCGGCGCGTGTCTCGAAGCCGCGCGTGCGGGCATGACGATCCTCGTCGATGGCTTCATCGCGACGTCGGCGCTGCTGGTCGCCGCGACGCTCGCGCCGTCGGTGCTCGACTACTGCGTGTTCGCGCATGCATCGGACGAGACCGGTCATCGGCGCATGCTCGCGCATCTCGGGGCTGCGCCGCTGCTGCAACTCGACCTGCGTCTGGGCGAAGGCACCGGCGCGGCGCTCGCGCTGCCGGTGTTGCGCGCGGCCGTCGCCTTCCTCGATGAAATGGCGAGCTTCGAGTCGGCGGGCGTGTCGGATCAGGCCGGCTGAGATGCCGCGCCCGCTCGACGAACTGCGCTACTTCTTCACCGCGCTCGGCTACTTCACGCGCGTGCCGGTGCCGCGCTGGGTCGGTTTCGAGCGCGACTATCTGAACGCGGCGGCGCGCTATTTTCCGCTGGTGGGCGTGCTGGTAGGCGCCGTTGCGGCGCTGGTCTGGCTGGCCGCATGGCGGGTGTTTCCGGCGGGCGTCGCCGTGCTCCTGTCGATGGCCGCAACGCTCGTGCTGACCGGCGCATTCCACGAAGACGGCTTGGCCGATTGCGTCGATGCCTTCGGCGGCGCGTATACGAAGGACGATGCGCTGCGCATCATGCACGATTCGCGCATCGGCGCTTTTGGGGCGATCGCGCTCGTGATCGCGCTGGCGCTCAAGTGGCAGGCATTGGCCGCGTTGCCGCCGTATCGCGTCGCATGGACGATGATCGGCGCGCACGCCGCGAGCCGCGCCTTTGCGATCAGTTATCTCGTCACCCTCGACTACGTGCGCGCCGAAGGCAAGGCCCGGCCGGTCGCGCAGCGCATGAGTCGGGCATCGTTCGGCTGGGCGCTGCTGTTCGGCGTGCCCTGGCTGTTCGCGCTGGACTGGAAGCTGGCGGGCGTGACGATTGCCGTGCTGTGCGTGCTGCGCTGGCTGATCGGCCGGTACTTCGTGCGGCGCATCGGCGGCTATACGGGCGACTGCCTCGGCTTCGCGCAGCAAGTGTTCGAAATCACGATCTATCTCGTCGGGCTCGCATGGATCTCGTTCTGATCCGCCATCCGGAAGTGGCCATTGAAGCAGGCGTCTGCTACGGGCAGACGGATGTGCCCTTGCTGCGCGACGTCGCTGAGTCGGCGCTCGAGTTGGCGGCGCGCATGCAGGCGCTGAAGGTGCCTGGCTGCGTCGCGGGCTGGCATGCCAGTCCGTTGCTTCGCTGCGCATCGCTCGCCCGTGCGCTTTTGCCGGATGGCCCGGTCCATCTCGATCCGCGCCTCGCCGAGATGAACTTCGGCGCGTGGGAAGGGCGTGCGTGGGACGGCATCGAGCGCGCGCTCATCGATGCCTGGGCGGCCGACATCGAGCATGCGCGTCCACATGGCGGCGAGAATCTGGTGCAGTTCGCGCGCCGCGTGATCGCGTGGTTCGACGACACCTGCGCCGGCGAGCAGACGGTGCACGTCGTCGCGCATGCGGGCGTGATGCGGCTGCTGGCGGCGCACATGCTGGGCATCGCGAATGAGCACGCGCTGCTATGGCCGCTCGATTTCAACGGCATCGCATGGTTCAGGCGCGTGCGCGGACAGTGGCTGCTGGTGCGCTGGAACGCGTGACTAGCGGGTCCGGCGTGCGCGGGCGTCGTCGAGATCGCGGCACAGTTGCGCCGCGCCCAGCGCGAGGCGGGGTGTCGGCCGGTTGATGAGATCGCCGTCGATGCCGAACAGATTGCCGCGCGCCACAGCGGTCAGCGCGGTCCAGCGCCGCCAGCGATCGAACGCCGGCAAGGGCCGGTCCGGCGGCGTCGCGCCGGCCGTCGCGGTGACGATGGCTTCGGGATTCGCCGCGAGCACCGCTTCCGCCGAGACCGTCGGCACGCGCAGCGGCTCGGCCGCGAACACGTTCACGCCGCCGCACAGCGTGATCACTTCATCGAACACATTGTCGCGATTGAGCGTCATCAGCGGCTCGTCCCAGACTTGATAGAACACGCTCACGGGCGGTCGCCGGGCATAGCGCTCACGCAGTTGCGCGATGTCGTTCGTGAAGGCATCGGCGGCGGCGCGCGCGGTGGCCTGCGTGCCGAGCAGCGCGCCGAGCTTGGTCAGGCTCGTCGCGATATCGGCGAGATGCTTCGGCTCGTTGAAATAGATCGGCACGCCGAGCGCTTTCAGCCGCTCCAGCTGACGCGCCGCATTGCCATGCCGCCAGACCACGATGAGGTCCGGATGCAGCGCGACGATGCGTTCCAGATCGAGTGCCTTGTTGTCGCCGACGCGGGGAATGGCCTGCGCTTCCTTCGGGTAGTCGCTGTAGCTCACCGCGCCGACCACGCGCGCGCCGCCGCCCGCCGCGAACAGCAGTTCGGTGACGTGCGGCGCGAGGCTGACGACGCGCCGCGCCGGCTGCGCGAGCGTGACGGCGGCGCCGCTGTCGTCGGTGACGGTGATGGCGGCGTGCAGATTCACGCAGACCGCCATCAGCACGCTTGCAAGCAGCGCACGCGCGATCATCCGCGAATCTCCGCCAGCGCGCGCGCCAGACGCACCCAGTCGCCCTCGGCGCCCGGCAGGCCGACGCGCAGGCTCGGCTTCATGCCGGGCAGGTCGAAGAGACGCGTCCAGATGCCGCGTCGCGCGAGTTCGTGCTGGAGCGCCGCCGCGTCCGGTACGGGCATCCATGCGAACAGCGGCGTGCCGCGCGCGTCGAGTCCGTGATCCGCGAGCAAGGCGGCGAGACGCGCGCCGTCGCGATGCAGGCGGGCGCGAGTGTCGCGTTGCCAGGCGCGGTCGGCGAACGCGGCTTCGACCGCATGCCGCGCCGGGCCGCTCACGGTCCAGGCGCCGAGCATCGCGCGCAATGGCTCGGCGACGGCAGGCGAGGACAGCACGAAGCCCGCGCGGATGCCCGCAAGCCCGAAGAACTTGCCCACCGAGCGCAGCACGACCAGACCTTCGCGTACGGTGTCACTTGCCAGCGAGGCAGAGGGATCGACATCGGCGAACGCTTCATCGACGATCAGCGTGCCGCCGCGCGAAGCCAGCCGTTCATGCCAGCGCCGCAGCGTGTCGCGCGGGAGGAGTTCGGCGGTCGGGTTGTTCGGATTCGCGACGATGACGTGATCGAGCGCATCCGGCAAAGCCTGCGTATGAATGTCGAGCGTCACGACCGTATGGCCGCCGCGGCGGAATGCGGGCGCGTACTCGCCGTAGGTCAGCGGCGCGACGCCCACGACGCCCGGCCGCAACAGCGCCGGCAGCGCGCGGATCGCGGCCTGTGAACCCGCGACCGGCAACGCGCGCGGAGCGCCGTAGTAGAGCGCTGCGATGTCGGCGAGACCGTCGTCGTCTTCGGGCAGACGGCGCCAGGCATCGGGCGGCACCGGCGGCACCGGATAGCCGTGAGGATTGATGCCGGTCGAGAGATCGAGCCAGTCTTCGAACGGAATGTCATAGCGGCGCGCGGCTTCGCACAGGTTGCCGCCGTGGCGCACCGGGGCGTCGGCGTCTTCAGGTTGCGTGGTGTGAGTCATGTCAGCCGCCCGTCGTCACGCTCGCGACGGCGAGCACCAGCAGCACCGCGAGCCACATCAAGGTCGCCCGCTCGACCAGCCGCAATGCCGCGACCACATGCTTCGGATTCGCGCTGTGCCCCGCGCCGAGCGTCGGCCGCGCCTCCAGCTTGCCGTGATACACCGCCGCGCCGCCGATCAGCACGTTCAGGCTGCCCGCGCCCGCGGCCATCACCGGGCCGGCGTTCGGGCTGTCCCAGGAACGCGCCTGGGTGCGCCAGCAGTGCCAGGCCATGTGCGTGTCGCCGGCGAGCGCATAGCTCGCGGCCGTCAGGCGCGCGGGAATGAAGTTGAGCACGTCGTCGAAGCGTGCGGCCGCCCAGCCGAAGCGCAGGAAGCGCGGCGTGCGATAGCCCCACATCGCGTCGAGCGTATTGGCGAGCCGGAACATCAGCGCGCCCGGTCCGCCCGCGACCGCGAACCAGAACAGCGCGCCGAAGATCGCATCGTTGCCGTTTTCCAGCGCCGATTCGACCGCCGCGCGCGAGAGGGCGTTTTCATCGGCCTGCGAGGTATCGCGCGACACGATGCGCGCCGTCAGCGCGCGGGCGCGGTCGAGGTCGCCGAAACTCAGCGCGCGTGCAATCGGCGCGATGTGCTGGCGCAGACTCTTTGCGCCGAGCGCGAACCAGAGCAGCAGCACGTGCACGAGACTCGCGTAGGCGAACGGCAGCACGCTGACCAGCAGCCACGCGACGGCAACCGGCGGCGCCACCAGCGCGAACCACGCGAGCATGCCCGCGGGCCGGGCGCGGAAACCGGTGTTCATGCGCGCTTCGAGCTTCGTCGCGAGCTGGCCGAAGCCGACCAGCGGATGCCGCGCACGCGGTTCGCCGAACAACCGGTCGACGATCACGCCAAGCACCGCCAGCAAGGCCATGGCGTAGACGGAGAGCAGCAACATCGTAGCGATTCCTCCGTCAGCCCTTGAGCACGAGCGGCAGGCCCGCGGCCATCAGCACGGCGCGTGTGCTGGCGGCGGCGACGCGCTGGTTCAGCCGCCCCAGCTCGTCCACATAGAGACGCGTGACTGAGCCGAGCGGCACGATGCCCAGCCCGATCTCGTTGCTGACGACGATAACCTTGCCGCGCACCTCGGCCAATGCGGCGTCGAAGTCGGCGAGGGCGGCCTGGGCGCGCTCGGGTAATACGGCGATGTCGTCGCCGTCGTTGTCGGACGAGAACAGCAGGTTGGCGAGCCACAACGTGAGGCAATCGATCAGCACGCAGCCATCCGCGCGATCCGCCTTGCGCAGCGCGCGCGCCAGATCGAACGGCGCTTCGACCAGCGGCCAGTGCGCCGGCCGGCGTTCGCGATGCAATTGCACGCGTTGCTCGAACTCGGCGTCGCCGATGCGCGCGGTCGCGATATAGGTGACCGGCAGTCCGCTGCCGTCGGCGAGGCGTTCGGCGTGCGCGCTCTTGCCGGAGCGCGCGCCGCCGAGGATGAAAGTGAGATCCGGGGTCATCGCGCCATTGTACTGACGGGCTAAGATAGCGCGTCATTCGTCACAGGATGTAGCCGGTATGTCTTTCACGCCTCGCGGCACGCTGATGATCCAGGGCACCACCTCCGATGCCGGCAAGAGCACGCTCGTCGCGGGCCTGTGCCGTCTCGCCCGGCGTGGCGGCGTGCGGGTCGCGCCGTTCAAGCCGCAGAACATGGCGCTGAACAGCGCGGTCACGGTGGACGGCGGCGAGATCGGCCGCGCACAGGCGTTGCAGGCGGTCGCGGCGGGCGTGCCGGCGCGCATCGACTTCAATCCGGTGCTGCTCAAGCCGACCAGCGACCGGGGCGCGCAGGTCATCATCCACGGCCATGCGCACGCCAATCTCGACGCGCGCGCCTATCACGACTTCAAGCGCGTCGCGCTGGACGCGGTGCTCGCTTCCCACGCGCGCCTGTGCAACGAGTTCGACGCGGTGATCGTCGAAGGCGCGGGCAGCCCGGCGGAAATCAACCTGCGCGACAACGACATCGCCAACATGGGCTTTGCGGAGCGGGTCGACTGCCCGGTCGTGCTGGTGGCCGACATCGATCGCGGCGGCGTGTTCGCGCACCTCGTCGGCACGCTCGCGTGTCTTTCGGAGAGCGAGCGCGCGCGCGTGCGCGGCTTCGTCATCAACCGGTTTCGCGGCGATATCGGCTTGCTGCAGCCCGGCCTCGACTGGCTCGAAGCGCAGACGGGCAAGCCGGTGTTCGGCGTGCTGCCGTTTCTGCACGGCCTCACGCTCGATGCCGAAGACATGCTGCCGAGCCAGCCGCACGCGCGCGGCCGTGCGCCGGCGCTGAAGGTGATCGTGCCGGCGTTGCCGCGCATCAGCAATCACACGGACTTCGATGCGCTGCGGGCGCACCCGCAGGTCGATTTCAGCTACATTCGCGCGGGCGTCGCGCCGCCGCCGGCGGATCTCATCGTGTTGCCCGGCTCGAAGAGCGTGCAGCGCGATCTCGCCTGGTTGCGCGAACACGGCTGGGACCGCGCGATCGAGCGGCATCTGCGCTACGGCGGCAAGGTGCTCGGCATCTGCGGCGGGATGCAGATGCTCGGACGGCAAATCGACGATCCGGACGGCGTGGAAGGCGCCGCCGGCTGTGTGGACGGGCTCGGCTTGCTCGAACTCGCCACCGTGCTGACGCCGCACAAGCAACTGGAGAACGTGACCGGGCAGTTGACGGTCGGCGCGGCGGATGCGCCCGTGCGCGGCTACGAGATCCACATGGGCCGCACGGACGGCGCGGCGCTGACACGGCCGCTGGTCGCGCTCGAGGGCGGGCGCTGCGACGGCGCCGTGTCCGCCGATGGCCAGATCGCCGCGACCTATCTGCACGGCGTGTTCGATACCCCCGAAGCCTGCGCGGCCCTGCTCGCGTGGGCGGGTGTGCAGGACGCGCAGGCGCTCGACTATCCGGCGCTGCGCGAGGCGTCGCTGGATCGTCTGGCCGATTCGTTCGCCCAGGCGCTCGACCTGGACGCGCTACAGGCGGCGTTCGGACCGCCGCATCGGCCTCGGCATCAGTAGAGAATCATCTGCGTGCAGCGGAACAGGGCGATGAGCTTGCCGTCGCCGTTCGTCACCGTTGCGTCCCAGACCTGCGTGCTGCGCCCGAGGTGCACCGCCGTGGCGGCCGCGACGATCTTGCCTTCGCGCGCCGTCGAGACGTGATTGCTCTTCAATTCGAGCGTGGTGAAGTTCTGGGCGTTCTCGGGCAAATGCGCGATGCACGCATAGCCGCAGCAGGTGTCCGCGAGGCCGACCACGGTCGCGGCGTGCAGGAAGCCATTGGGCGCGAGCAGTTCCGGCCGGATGGCGAGTTCTCCGCTCAGGCGGCCCTGATCGAGGGAAAGCAGTTGCACGCCCAGCAGATCGGGCAGGCGGCCTTTCTGACGATTGCGCAGGTAGTCGAGCGTCACATCGGGGCGGAGCGAAGTCATGGGCGTGGGCGGTTCCGGTGAGGGTGATGGGAAGGTCGGAAGCGGGACGACAGACGGGAGTCATCGTCCCGGCCGTTCGGACGACATGCTGGATGTCGCGCTTTTGCCGATAATATCAACGCTCGAAACAGGCATCCGCCAGGAATTTCATTCAATAAAGACGAAAACGCGTGTCGTCCGGCCTCGTCCGGGCGGCGCGCCGAACTTTCTCCGGGACCTTTAATGACCGTGATCGTGGTGGCAAATCCGAAGGGCGGCGTAGGCAAGAGTACGCTCGCGACCAATCTGGCAGGCTATTTCGCAGCGCAGGGCGAATGGGTGGCGCTCGCCGATCTCGACAAGCAGCGCTCCTCCCACGCGTGGCTTTCGCTACGGGTGGACACCTTGCCGAAGATCGAGGAATGGGGCGTCGATGTCGATTCCCCGGCGAAGCCTCCCAAAGGTCTGGAAAAAGCCGTCGTCGATACGCCCGCCGGCGTGCACGGCAACCGCCTCGCGCTGGCGCTGGAACTGGCGGACAAGGTCATCGTGCCGCTGCAGCCGTCGATGTTCGACATCCTCGCCACCCAGGACTTCCTCACCCGTCTGGCGAAGGAAAAGGCGGTGCGCAAGGGCGCGATCGAGATTGGCGTGGTGGGCATGCGGGTCGATGCACGCACGCGCTCGGCGGAGCAACTGCATCGTTTCGTCGAGGGGCTGGAGCTGCCGGTGCTCGGCTTCCTGCGCGACACGCAGAACTACGTGCAGCTCGCCGCGCACGGCTTGACGGTGTGGGACGTGGCGAAGAGCCGGGTCGAGAAGGATCTGGAGCAGTGGGCGCCGATCGTGGAGTGGGCGGGGAAGAAGTAGGGGGCGAGCCTGATTAGCGGTCGGAGGTTTTCCAGGGCCGGGCAACGGCGAATGCGATCAAATCGGCCCGTTTGCCCGGATTTAGCCGCATAGCAGCTCAATCCGTTTTAGCTGCTATACGGCTATTTCGGCGTTGCGCCCCGCCAGCAAGGCGCGGAGACGCGCTTCCCCTACGTCCAGCTCTGCACCGGCACGTGATCCCGGCTGCCCTTGATGCGGTTCTTCTCATCGACGAACACGAGATCCGGTTTCCAGCCTGCCTTGATCTCTTCCTCGTCCACCTGCGCGAACGCCGCGATGATCACCAGATCGCCCAGTTGCGCCCGCCGCGCGGCCGAGCCGTTCAGCGAAATCATGCCGCTGCCGCGTTCGCCCTTGATCGCATACGTGGTCAGGCGCTCGCCGTTGTTCACGTTCCAGATGTCGATCTGCTCGTTCTCCATCAGGTTGGCGGCGTCGAGCAGGTCTTCGTCGATCGCGCACGAACCTTCGTAGTGAAGCTCGCAATGCGTGACCGTCGCGCGGTGGATTTTCGATTTCAGCAAGGTGCGCTGCATGGTGCTTCTTTCCTCTTCCTTCAGATGCTTGAAATACTTCAGATTTCCAGATTGTCGATCAGACGCGTCGCGCCGAGCTTCGCCGCCGCCAGCACGACGAGCGGCGCATCCGCGTCCGCCTCGCCCGGCGGCAGCAGGTCGACGCGCTTGCGCACGCTGATGTAGTCGGGCTTCCAGCCGCGTCCGGCGAGCGCGTTCATCGCTTCGCGCTCGAGCGCGGCGATATCGCGATTGCCCGACAGCACGGCCTCGCGCACGCGCTGCAACTGCGCGGCGAGCTGCGGCGCCTCGGCGCGCTCGGCGTCCGAAAGAAAGCGGTTGCGCGAACTGAGCGCCAGCCCGTTGTCCTCGCGCACGGTCTCGGCCGCGACAATTTCCGTGGGCAGCGCGAACTGGTTGCACATGGCGCGCACGATCATCAACTGCTGATAGTCCTTCTTGCCGAACACCGCGACGCGCGGCTGGACGCACGACATCAGCTTCATCACCACCGTGCACACGCCGGTGAAGAAGCCGGGGCGGAATTCGCCTTCGAGAATGTCTCCGAGATTGTGCGGCGGATGCACGCGATACTCCTGCGGCTGCGGATACATGTCCTTCTCGGTCGGCGCGAAGAGCACGTAGACGTTTTCCTTCTGCAGCTTTTCGATGTCGTCCTGCAGCGTGCGCGGATACTTGTCGAAGTCCTCGTTCGGGCCGAACTGCAGGCGGTTCACGAAGATGCTGGCCACGACCGGGTCGCCGTGCTGGCGCGCGAGACGCATCAGCGAGAGATGGCCTTCGTGGAGGTTGCCCATCGTCGGCACGAAGGCGGTGCGGTTCTGGCCGCGCAACTGGTCGCGCAGTTCATGAATGGAGCTGATGACTTTCATCGAGCGGGTGTCTCCTGTCGGCACGGCCTCGATGCGGCCGCGTCTGAACAAGCCAAGGGGTGAGCGGTGTCAGGCGGGAGCGTACGCGAGTCTGACGTAGATCGGCGCATACGGCTCGGCCTGCGTGATCTCGATCAAGGATTCGCGCGACAGCTCCAGCATCGCGATGAAGTTCACCACGACCACCGGCACGCCGCGGGAGGTGTCGAAGAGTTCCGTGAACTCCATGAAGCGCGCGGTCTGCAGGCGTCGCAGGATCACGCTCATGTGCTCGCGCACGGACAGCTCCTCGCGCGAGATCTTGTGATGCTGGACCAGCTTCGCGCGCTTGATGACGTCGGCCCAGGCGGCGCGCAGGTCGTTCATGTCGACGTCCGGGAAGCGCTGCTCCGCCGCCTGTTCGATATGAATGTCGGCACGCAGGAAGTCGCGCCCGAGCTGCGGCAACTGGTCGATGCGCTGCGCCGCGAGTTTCATCTGCTCGTATTCGAGCAGGCGCCGCACGAGTTCGGCGCGCGGATCCTCGGCTTCCTCGCCGGTGTCGGCCTTCTTGACCGGCAGCAGCATGCGCGACTTGATCTCGATCAGCATCGCGGCCATCAGCAGGTATTCGGAGGCAAGCTCCAGATTCGATTCGCGGATCTGGTCGACGTAGCCCAGGTATTGCGCGGTGACATCCGTCATCGGGATGTCGAGCACGTTGAAATTCTGCTTGCGGATCAGGTAGAGCAGCAGGTCCAGCGGGCCTTCGAAGGCTTCGAGGAAGATTTCGAGCGCATCGGGCGGGATGTAGAGATCCGTGGGGAGCTTCCACAGCGGTTCGCCGTACAGATGCGCGATCGCGACGCCGTCGATGGTGTCGGGCGTCGAATCGGTGGCGGGGGCGGCGAGCGCGACCGCCCGGTCTTCCCGTGCGCCTTCACGGCGCGCTTCGGGCGCCGAAGGCGGCTCGTGGCCGGCTGCGCTCACGTTCAGAAGTTCTGGTAGTAGACGTAGGGCGTCTGCTGCACGCGCGATTGCTGCTGCTCGCCGCGCTCGTCGAGGTCGATCGGCTGCTTGTCCCACAAAAGCGCGCGGCCGCGGCGTTGCTCGGCTTCCAGCGTGGGCTTCTGCTCTTTCAGCTGATTGATGAACTGGGTGATGTCCGACTGGTACATGATCCGGCTTCCGTTGTCCGTTGAGTCGATGCGGGGTTCGATGCGCGGTGCGGTGTGGCCTTCCTTGAAGCGGCTCTGTGGCCCGCTCCTGCCCGCGCGCCGCAATTTTACCGCAAGCCTGCGCTGCCGACGCCGCTCGCTGAAAGATGCACGTCCGTACGTGATTCGCGGAACCCCGCGCGCCGTGTGCCGTCCAACCGGCGCGCCTGTCAGGCGAAACGGCAGGTGGAACGGCAGGCGGAACGCGCTCGTCCGTGCCGTTTCGCTGCCCGCAATGCGCCGCCGGCCTGCGCCAGTGTGGTGAAATAGCGCCTGCGCCGCCGGAACCTGCCGCCGCGCCGCGCAAGCCTGACGACGCGGCGGCTGCACGCTCGGTTGCCATCCTTTCAAATCCAAGTCATCCCGATGCCGGAGGTCACGTTTGGCGGGGCGTTCGTTTGATCCGCTGCGCGCGCTGCGCGTCAAGCCGTTGTGCCCGAGGCGCTTTCCCGCCGTGCTCGCCGCATTCCTCGCGTGCGGCGTGCTGGGCGTGTTTGGCTTTGCGACTCCGGCTTTCGCGAAATACGACGTCGATATCGACGCGCCGCGCAGCATCAAGAAGCTGCTCAAGGACAATCTCGACCTGTCCCGCTTCGCCAAGCGCGACGACGTCAGCGACGACCAGATCCAGTTCCTCATCACGGCCGCGCCGAAGGATGTACGCGATCTCGTCGCGACGGAAGGCTATTTCTCGCCGGTCGTGCGCACCGACGTCGCGAGCGAGGACGGCAAGCGCAGCGTCAAGATCAGCGTCGATCCCGGGCCGCGCACGCGGGTGGCTTCGGTGCAGCTCATCTTCAAGGGCGCGGTGACCACCGAGGACCGCGCGCAGGAGAACGCGGCGCGCTTCGCGTTCTCGGTCAACGAAGGCGATCCGTTCACGCAGGGCGGCTGGGACGACGCGAAGAACGCCGCGCTGCGCGCGCTGCAATCGAAACGCTACCTCGGCGCGAAGATCGTGCGTTCGCAGGCGCGCATCAATCCGCGCGCGCATCTCGCCGATCTCTCCGTCACCTTCGACAGCGGTCCGACCTTCACGCTCGGCAAGCTCGACGTGAGCGGCACGCGGCGGTATCCGGCGTGGATCGTCGATCACGTGAATCCGATCCAGCCCGGCGAAGTCTACGACGTCGCCCGCATCAACGAACTCCAGCGCCAGGTGCAGAACACGCCGTACTACGCGAGCGTGGCCATCGACGTCGACAACGACGTGAACAAGCCCCAGGACACGCCGCTGCACCTGAAGGTGTCCGAGTATCCGTACAACAGCATTCGCTATGGCGTCGGCTACGCGACCGACACCGGTTTCCACATCCAGGGCGCCTACAGCTACCTGAACACCTTCAACGCCGCGTATCCGTTCACCATTTCCGGCCGCCTGGATCAGACGCAGCAGTATGGACGCGTGCAGCTCGCGATGCCGCCCGACGGACATGGCTGGGTCAACGCCGTGTTCGGCTCGTACACGATCACCGATGTCTCCAGCACGAACATCTACAGCGGCCGGGTGGGCGTGCAGCGCTCGCGTTCGCGGCAGAACATCGACACGACTTTCTCGCTTACCTTCTACGACGACCGCCTGACGCAGAACGAGCCCAACCCGTCGACGGCGCGCGCGCTCGTGCCGGCGTGGAGCTGGGTGCGCCGCAATGTCGACGATCCGCTGTTTCCCCGCCGCGGCAACATCATTCGCGCCGAAGCGGGCTTTGCGGTGAAGGGCGCGATGACCGACCAGACCTTCGCACGGCTCTATACCAACGCGCTCCAGTTCGTGCCGCTCGGCAAGAACGATCTGCTGGTGTTCCGCGCGGAGTTCGGCGGCGTCTTCACGAGCGGGCCGTCGAGCGGCGTGCCGGCGTCGCTGCTGTTCCGCGCGGGCGGCGCGAACTCGGTCCGTGGCTACAGCTATCTGAGCATCGGCAACAACGTGGCCGGTTCGATCCTGCCCACCAAATACATGATGACGGGCAGCAGTGAATATCAGCACTGGTTCACGCATGACTGGGGCGGCGCGATGTTTTTCGATATCGGCGCGGCCGCCGATACCTGGAGCGAGCGCGTGTTCGAGCCGGGTGTGGGCGTTGGCGTGCGCTGGCGCAGTCCGGTCGGGCCGGTCAATGTCGATCTGGCATATGGCCTGAAGAACAAGAGCATCAAGCCGTACCTGACGCTCGGTATCGCCTTCTGACGCGCATGAGAACCTTGATACGGAACCGTGAACCCGCATGACCGAGCCGACCCCGCACCGCGACGCTGAAGCCCCGCCGCCCGGCAACGAAGCCGGCGCGGGCACTTCTGCGCCGCCGCCTCCGCCTCGCGGTAGCGCCGCGCGGCGGCTCGCGCGCTGGCTCGGCGTGCTGGTGCTGGTCGTGCTGCTGATCGCGGGGCTGGCGATCGGCACGGTCCTGTACGTGCTGAACACCGAGCGCGGTACGCGCTATGCATGGAACGCGGCCACGTCGCTGCTCAAGGGGCAACTGACCGGCACGCTCGACGGCGGCGCGATCGCCACCGGCCTGCGCCTGCGCGACGTCCACTGGAGGGACGGCAAGGGGACGGACATCGCGGTGGACAGCGTCTCGGGCCGCTGGGCGCTGACGCGCGAGCCGCTGCGTTTCACGATCGACTATCTGCACGTGGGGACGGTTGATGCGCGCATTGCGCCGTCGAATGAGCCCAGCAAGAAGACGGAATTGCCGAAGGATCTGCGCATTCCGATCCAGCTCGTCATCAACGATGTGTCGCTGGAAAAGCTGCGCCTGCACCAGGGCACGACGACCACCGAGTTCTCGCGCCTGCTCGTCAGTGGCCGCAGCGACGGCCAGCATCACCAGGCGACCGTGCAGCGGCTCGATACCCCGTTCGGCGCGGTGACGGCGGCGCTCAAGCTGGACGGCGGCGCGCGGCCTTTCCCGCTGTCGGGCGACGCCGGGTATTCCGGCAAGGTCGCCAATGAGGCGGTGACGGTCAGCGCGCGGCTGTCGGGCTCGCTCGAAGACCTGATCGCCGATGTCGACGCCAGCGGCATGAAGCTGAACGGCCGGGCGCACGTCGAAGCGCTGCCGTTCGCCGACGTGCCGCTCAAGTCCGCGCTCGTCACCTTCGATCACGTGAATCCGCAGGCCTTCAGCCCGGCGGCGCCCGAGGCGGACCTGGCCGTGCGCGCCGAAGTGAAACCGGTCGAAGGCGCGGATGCGAAGGGCTTCGTCGTGAGCGGCCCGGTGTCGATCGTCAACGCGAAGCCGGGTTCCATCGACAAGAAGCTGCTGCCGCTCATCGACGCGCACGCCGACGTCCGGCTCGACGCCTCCGCGCAGACCATCACGAACCTTGACGTGCGGCTCCTGAAGAACGCGACCGTGACCGGCGGCGGATCGCTGGCGGGCGGCAAGGGCAAGTTCGACCTGAAAGTGGCGAAGCTCGACCTCAACGCGATCGAACCGACCCTGCGTCCCACCGATTTCTCCGGTCCCATCGGCATCGTGCTGGACGGCGACAAGCAGAGCATCAGCGCCGACCTCAACGATCCGAAAGCGACCCTTCGCGCCCAGGCCAAGGTCAGGCTCGACCCGCAGCAAACCACGCTCGACGAAGTGAAGCTGACGGTGGGCCGTGGCCGCGTCGAGGCGAACGGCGTGCTGAAGAAGGACGCGAACTCCAGCTATGACCTGAAGGCGAAGTTCGTCGACTTCAATCCGCTGCTGCTGCAACAGCAACTGATCGCGCAGAAGCCCGCGCCGGTGAAGAAGGGCGCCGCGAAGAAACCCGTGCCGGCCGCGCGGCCAGTGGAAGCGCGCGTGAACGGCACGCTTGCCGCCGCCGGCACGCTCGCGCCGACGCTGACAGCAAAAGCCACGTTCAAGCTCAACGACAGCATGTACGACAACCTGCCGCTGACCGGCGAGGGCACCGTGCAGGTCGCGGGCACGCGCCTGTTGCCGAGCAAGGCGTCGCTGTCGGTGGCGGGCAACGATGTCGATCTGAACGGCAGCTTCGGTGCGCCCGGCGACCGGCTGCGCTTTCGTGTCGATGCGCCCGCGCTCGAACGGCTCGGCTTCGGCATCGCCGGCACGGTCAAGGCGGACGGCGACCTGACCGGCTCGATCGCGCATCCGAACGTCGCGGCGAATTATCAGGCCGATGGCCTCGTGTTCGGCGCCAACCGGCTGGGCCACGCGGAAGGCCGCGCCGATATCCGCGACGGCGCGAACGGCGCGCTCGTCTTCACGCTGAAGGCGCGCGACGCGAGCACGGACGGCATCGAGGTCGCGAATCTCGACGCCAGCCTGAACGGCACGCGCGCGCATCACACGCTCGACGTGACCGCGACCGGCAAGGTGCGCGGCCAGCCGGTCAATCTCGCGCTCGGCGCGAACGGCAAGTTCACCGACGCGCCCGACGGTCCGCACTGGGACGGCACGATCACGAAGCTGTCGAACAAGGGCACGCCCTCGGTCAATCTCGAAACGCCGCTGACCGTGAGCTACGGGCCGCAGCGGCTCGTGCTCGGCGCGACGCGGCTGGTTGCCGAAGGCGCGGTGCTGAGCCTCAAGTCCTTCGCGATGGAGCATGGCCGGATCCAGTCGGCGGGCACGCTGACGAATCTGTCGGTGCCGCATCTGCTCGAAGTGCGTCAGGAACTGACGGGCGCGGAGCCGCCGATCCGCACCGACCTCGTCTTCGACGGCGACTGGGACTTCTCGCTCGGCACCACGGCGACGGGCCACGTACAGATCAAGCGGCGCGCCGGCGACGTGACCATCGACGGGACGCGCGGCGTGGCCGCGCTCGGCGTCTCGGACATCACGGCGCGCGCGGACTTCTCCGGCGGCAACCGGCTCAACGCGTCGCTGCACGCGCAGGCGAGCCGCATCGGCGTGATCGACACGAACGTGCACACGCCGCTCGTGAACCGCGACGGCATGCTCACCGTCGACGACAACGCGCCGCTCACCGGCGCCGTCGACGCCAATATTCCCGAACTGCGCACGACCGGCGGCCTGCTCGGCGCGAACTATCTGCTTGGCGGCCGGATGGCGCTGAAGCTGGTGATCGCGGGTATCGTCGCGAAGCCGACGCTGTCGGGCTCGCTGACGGGCGACAACCTCTCCGCGACGGTCGTCGATCAGGGCGTGCAGCTGAAGGACGGCATCATCCGGATCGCGCTGGCGGAGAATCTTGTGGATTTCCAGCGCGTCGAGTTTCATGGCGCGAGCGGCACGCTGCGCGCAACCGGCAAGGTGCGGCTCGACCAGCAGCAGCCCGACCTGACGGCGAGCATCATCGCGGACAAGCTGGAGCTGTTCGCCTCGCCGGACCGCGAACTCACGCTCTCGGGCGAGGCGAAGATCGCCAACGCGGGGCTGGAGGGCGGCATGGCGATCGACGGCAAGTTCACCGTCGATCACGCGCTGATCGACTTGCCGGAGTCGTCCGCGCCGAAGCTCGGCGACGACGTGGTGATCGAACGCCCCGACGGCACCATCAAGGGCGAGAACCAGCAGCTCACGGCCGCGACCGGCAAGCCGGTGGGGCCGTTCACGCCGCGCGCGAACATCGAGATCAATCTGGGCCAGCGCTTCCGCTTCAAGGGCGCGGGCGCGGATCTCGGGCTGGCCGGCTCGATCACGGCGACGAGCGCGCCGAACATGCCGCTGCGCGCCGTCGGCAACGTGCGCGTGACGACGCCCGGCTCGTCGTACACCGCGTTCGGGCGCAAGCTGAACATCGAGAACGGCTTCTTCACCTTCAACGGGCCGGTGGCGAATCCGGGCATCAACATCCTGGCGATGCGGCGCAATCAGGAAGTCGAGGCCGGCGTGCAGGTGACCGGCACCGTGCAGGCGCCGGTCGCGCGGCTGATCTCCGAGCCGAGCGTGCCCGACAACGAGAAGCTCTCGTGGCTGCTGTTCGGGCACGGTACGGATCAGGGCAACAACGTCGGCCAGCAGAGCGCGATGACGAGCGCGCTCGCGCTGCTCGGCAGCAAGGGCGGCGCGAAGATCGCGCAGACGGTCGGGCTGGACGAGTTCACGGTGGGGTCGAGCGAAGTGGGCCTGACCGATCCGCAAGTCGTGCTGCTCTCGAAGGCGATCAACGAGCGCCTCGTGATCGGCTACGAGCAAGGGCTGCAATCGGCGGCCAACGCGGTCAAGGCGACGCTCAACCTGTCGCGCTTCTGGGCCGTGACGGTGTATGGCGGCACGTATCAGGGCGTCGATCTGTCCTACACGCGCAGGTTCAGTTCGTGGGCGCGGTTGTGGTCGGGGGCGTCTTCGCGGGCGGTCGCGTCTGCCGCGGACTCGGCTGCGGCGGCTTCCGGGGCGTCGTCGACTGAGGCCTCGCCGCCGGGCGACGCGGACTGAGCTTCTTCAGGCACAAGCGCGTGGCTGAAAGAAAGAAGGGCACGCGATTTGCGTGCCCTTTGTCTTTGCAGCGATGCCTTGTGGCGCGCTTACTTCACGCGCATGCCGGGCTTCGCGCCGCTGTGCGGCTCGAGGATGTAGAGGCCCGGCTCCGCCTTCTCGTTAGCCGCCGACGCCGCCAGCACCATCCCTTCGGACAGGCCGAACTTCATCTTGCGCGGCGCGAGATTGGCGACCATGACCGTGAGCTTGCCGATCAGGTCCTGCGGCTGATACGCCGACTTGATGCCGGAGAACACGTTGCGCGTCTTCTCCTCGCCGATGTCGAGCGTGAGTTGCAGCAGCTTGTCGGAGCCTTCGACGGCCTTGCAGTCGACGATCTTCGCGATGCGCAGGTCGATCTTCGCGAAATCGTCGATGGAGATGATGCCGCTCTCGTCCGTCTGGACCGTCTGGTCCTGCTTCGGCCTGGCGTCCTTCTTGGCGGTCGATGCCGGTGCGGCCGCCGCTGTGGCCGCTTCCGCGCCCGGCTGCAGCGATTCGCGGTTGGCCGCGAGCAAGGCCTCGATCTGCTTCGGATCGACGCGCGTGGTCAGGTGCTTGTACGCGTTGATCGGATTCGCCGACGACAGCGGCCGCGCCGCGTCCGTCCACACCAGCGGCGCGATGCCGAGGAACGCTTCCACGGCCTCGATGAGCTTCGGCAACACCGGCTTCAGCGCCAGCGACAGCAGGCGGAACGCTTCGAGACTCACGCTGCAGGTTTCATGCAGCGCGACGCTGTTGGCCGGGTCCTTTGCCTGATCCCAGGGCTTCGCGGTATCGACGTAGGCGTTGACGGCGTCAGCCAGTTCCATGGTCGTGCGCAGCGCGCGGCCATATTCGCGGGCTTCGTAGAACCCGGCGATCTGCGGAATGGCCGCACGCAACTGGCCGAGCAGCGGATGGTTCATCGCGCTGTCCTGCACGCGGCCTTCGAAGCGCTTGATCAGGAAGCCGGCTGCCCGGCTCGCGATGTTCACGTACTTGCCGACCAGATCGCTGTTCACGCGCGCCTGGAAGTCCTCCAGGTTCAGGTCGATGTCTTCCATCGTGCTGTTCAGCTTCGCCGCGAAGTAGTAGCGCAGCCACTCGGGGTTGATGCCCGTGTCGATCACGCTCTGCGCCGTGATGAAGGTGCCGCGCGACTTCGACATCTTGGCGCCGTCGACGGTCAGGAAGCCGTGCGCGAACACGTTCGTGGGCGTGCGATGGCCGGAGAATTCGAGCATGGCCGGCCAGAACAGCGTGTGGAAATACAGGATGTCCTTGCCGATGAAGTGATACTGCTCGGTCGTGGAGCCGGGCTTCACCCAGTCGTCGAACGCGAGGCCGAGACGGTCCGCAAGATTCCTGAAGCTCGCGTAATAGCCGACCGGCGCGTCCACCCACACGTAGAAGTACTTGCCCGGCGCGCCCGGAATTTCGAAGCCGAAGTAGGGCGAGTCGCGCGAGATGTCCCAGTCGGCGAGCTTGGCCTCGCCCTTGTCGCCGAGCCATTCGCGCATCTTGTTGGTCGCTTCCGGCTGCGCGAGCCCGCTGACCCAGCCGCGCAGGAACGATTCGCAGCGCGGGTCGGACAGGCGGAAGAAGTAATGGGTCGAGGTCTTGCGGACCGGCGTGGCGCCCGAGACGACCGAATACGGATTGATGAGCTCGGTGGGCTGGTAGGTCGAACCGCACACTTCGCAGTTGTCGCCGTACTGGTCCTTGGCGCCGCACTTCGGGCACTGGCCCTTGATGAAGCGGTCCGGCAGGAACATTTCCTTGACCGGATCGTAGGCCTGCTCGATGTCACGTGCCTCGATCAGGCCGGCCTGTTGCAGCGCGGCGTAGATCGAATTGCAGAGCGTGCGGTTTTCCTCGGCGTCGGTGGAGTAGTAGTTGTCGAAGGAGATGCCGAAGCTGTCGAAATCGCGCTTGTGTTCCTTCCACACGCGCTCGATCAGCTGTTTCGGCGTGATGCCTTCCTTCTCGGCGCGCAGCATGATGGGCGTGCCGTGGGTGTCGTCGGCGCCGACGTAATAGACCTCATGGCCATGCATGCGCAGCGTGCGAACCCAGATGTCCGTCTGAATGTACTCGACCATATGGCCGATGTGGATCTGACCGTTCGCGTAAGGGAGCGCGGACGTGACGAGGACCTGGCGGCGGCCGCTATCGGGCGTTGAAGCGGCGGGCGCGGTGGCGGCGGTGGCTGGAATCGGTGCTGACATGGAGGCGCGGCCTGGAGGAAGTGCAAGGATTATCAAATCGGCGAAAGATCGATTCTAGCAGGGCGATGATGGGCAGACGCCTCATGCCTCGCAAGCCTTGATTTGATGCTTTCCAGCATCGAAAAAATACATCAAAAAAGTTGCATTTTTCGCTTAGCGAGGGATAACATTCGTGTTGTATCTTCAGCGCTCCGATTGAACACGTTGGAGATCGAAGTGTATGAAGTACAGTGAGTTCAGAAGGTGGCTGCGCGAGCAAGGGGTAGAAATGAAGCCGGGAAAAGGCAGCCATTTTCGCTTGACCCTCAACGGCAGGATCAGCTCCTTCCCCGATCACGGCAGCAAGGAAATCGGAACGGGGCTGGTTCAGCAGATCAAGAAACAACTTGGATTGAAATAAGCGGGGTTGCCATGTTCTTCGGAGAATCCACCATCATGCTGTCTTATCCAGTCAATCTGGAACTCGACACCAACAACACTTATCTGGTTACGTTTCCGGATATTCCAGAGGCGGTTTCAGTCGGTGACGACGAGGACGAGGCCCTCTTGAACGCACTAGACGCGCTCGAAACGGTAATCGAGGCTTACTTCGACGAAAAGCGCGAAGTGCCCATGCCATCCAAGGCAGGAAAGGGCCAGCCAGTCGTGTCCTTGCCGGCGCTGGTCGTCTCGAAGGTGCTCTTGCAGAACGAAATGCTTCGCCAGGGCGTCCGCAAGGCAGAGCTCGCGCGTCGGCTCAACATCCACATGCCGCAAGTGGATCGCCTGCTGAACCCGCGTCATTCGTCGAAGCTGGAGACCATCGAAGCGGCGTTCCTGTCGCTCGGCAAGCGTCTCAAAATCTCGGTGGCGTGATCAGTCCGGTGCGTTCACAAACCGTACGCACAAAAAAAACCGGGGTCCAATTGGGCCCCGGAGCAACAACGACAAGAGGAGAATGGCAGGCGATGGCGTGGCCATCCACCTACCGTAAAGACAGACACGCGCCGCGCGTTCAAGTTTCAAATTTTTTTCAGACGCTTGCGCATTCGTGCCGCAACCCTCGCCGCAACGCTCTCGGCGCGGCGAATTCTCCTTTCAGATCAACCGATTACTGTACCTGTCCCGGCTGTGCCGTTGCGCGCAGATAAATCTCCACGCGACGATTCTGGGCACGGCCGGCTTCCGTCGAGTTGTCGGCGATCGGCTGGTTCTGGCCCATGCCCTGCGACGACAAACGTTGCGCCGCCACGCCGTGCGTCGCGATGTACGACGCGACACTCTGCGCGCGATTCTGCGACAGCGTCTGGTTGTAGGCCGGCTGGCCGGTGTTGTCCGTATGGCCGATGACGTTGGCCACCAGTTCCGGATGCTGCTGCAGCGTCTGCGTGACCGAGTTCAGCACCGGATCGAACGAAGGCTTGATGGCATAGCTGTTCGTATCGAACGAGATCGAATTCGGAATGTTCACCTTCAGCGAACCGTCCTGCTGCTCGGTCACCTGCGTGCCCGTGCCCTTCGAGTCGCCGGAAATCTTGTTGCGGATGGCCTGCCAGTTGTAGCCGACGATGCCGCCCGCCGCCGCGCCGGCGCCCGCGCCGATCGCCGCGCCCTTGCCGCCGCCGAAGATCGCGCCGATCGCCGCGCCGGTCGCGGCGCCCGCGCCGGTGCCGACTGCCGTGTTGGTGCCCTGCTGCGTCTGGCAGCCGGCAAGGATGGAGCCCGCGATGGCGAGCACGGACAGGCGAGTCATCAACTTCGTATTCATCTTTGATCTCCTTTGAATCGACAAGCATTCGGCGGCAGGCGCCGACAGTGCGGGAGGGTCTTCAAACGGGCCTCCGGACGAGCCTCTACAATAACGAGGAACCTGCCCGAGCGTCCCGTACGATGCGTCCCCGGAAACAATTGCTGCGGGATAGTGCAGCGCACGCGAGCCACGCGCAACGGCTCATAACAATTACTTTCAATTTCGTCAGTTTGTTGCAATGCGCCGCAAGCGGAGAGCAACAAGCGTTCCATGGAGCCCCAATGAGCATTGATCGCGCGCAGATCGACACCGCACTCGCCACACTGACCGATCCGAATACCCATCGCAAGTTCGTCGATACGAAAAGTTTTCGCAGCGTGTCCGTCGAAGGCTCGACGGTCGCGGTGAGCGTGGTGCTCGGCTATCCGGCGAAGTCGCAGTTCGACACCATCCGCGAGCAGGTGGCGGGCGCGCTGCGGCAGATTGCCGGCGTGTCGGACGTGAAGGTGGACGTTTCGTCGCAGGTAGTGGCGCATACCGTGCAGCGCGGCGTCAAACTGCTGCCGGGCGTCAAGAACATCATTGCAGTGGCATCGGGCAAGGGCGGCGTCGGCAAGAGCACGACGGCTGCGAACCTCGCGCTGGCGCTCGCAGCGGAAGGCGCATCGGTCGGCATGCTGGACGCCGACATCTACGGTCCCTCGCTGCCCATGATGCTCGGCATCACGGGCCGCCCGGAGTCGCCCGACAACCAGACGATGAACCCGCTGATCGGCCACGGCATCCAGGCCAACTCCATCGGCTTTCTGATCGAGCAGGACAACCCGATGGTCTGGCGCGGTCCGATGGTCACGTCCGCGCTCGAACAATTGCTGCGGCAGACCAACTGGCAGGACCTGGATTATCTGGTTATCGACATGCCGCCCGGAACCGGCGACATCCAGCTGACACTGGCGCAGAAGGTGCCGGTGACGGGCGCGGTGATCGTCACGACGCCGCAGGACATCGCGTTGCTGGACGCCAAGAAGGGCTTGAAGATGTTCGAGAAAGTCGGCATTCCGATTCTCGGTATCGTCGAGAACATGAGCACGCACATCTGTTCGAACTGCGGCCATGAAGAGCACATCTTCGGCGCGGGCGGCGGCGAGCGCATGGCGAAGGAATACGGCGTCGAGATCCTGGGGCAGCTGCCGCTCGACATCGCCATCCGCGAACGCACCGACGCCGGGCAGCCGACTGTCGTGTCGCAGCCGGAGAGCCGCATTGCGGAGACCTATCGCGCGATTGCACGGCGCGTCGCGATCGCGGTGGCCGACCGGCAGCGCGACATGAGCTCGAAGTTCCCGAGCATCGTGGTGCAGAACACCTGAGCGGAGCGCAGCAACGGATCACCGCGAGCCTTGTGCGGCGCGGCTCGCGGTATCATGTCGCCTTCGATGCGCGGCAGCGTGGATGCACAGGGCGTCAGCGGGCCGCCGAGAGGATCGCATGAGAATCAGATTCGACGGGAAGGCGCTCCACGCCTTGATCGCGACGGCCGCGTGCAGCGTCATGCTGAGCGGCTGCGGCCTCATCTTCCAGAACCACGAAAAACGCGCGGACGCGGTGCTCCAGCCGACGCCCGGCAATGCCGCGCGCGGCACCATCACGCTGATCGAGCGCGCCGACGGCGTGCAAGTCTCCTACAGCCTCACCGACATGCCGCCCAACAGCGACCACGCGCTGACCGTGCATGAGCGCGGCGACTGCATCGCCGTCAACGACCAGGACACCAGCCCGGTATTCGCGCTGCCCTCGGAGCGCAGGCGCGCGTCGAGCCGTCTCGAGGGCGAACTCGGCAACATTCACGCGGACGCGAACGGCGCGGCAACCGGTTTCATCGTGGCGACGGACGTCTCGCTCGACGGCGTGCGCTCGGTCATTTCCCGCGCCATCATGCTGCACCGCGAGGCCATGGACCCGTACGCGAGCGCGCCGCACAACGTGGGACCGGCGCTCGCCTGCGGCGTGATTCGCCGCTAGGGGCGCGCCTCGCGCGGTGTCTCGGGCGCCGCGCCCCGATCGCGTAAAATACGCGCTTTCGTCTGGCGGGTGCGGCAGGGGCAGGACAGGCCGCCGCGCGCCAGGCTTCGTTTGACAGCAGGCGGCGGTCGCCAGACCGGAGCCGTTCACCGTTGAGTAGCGTCCCCTATGAGCATCAAGTCCGACAAGTGGATTCGCCGCATGGCCGAAGAGCACAAGATGATCGAGCCGTTCGTGCCCGATCAGGTGCGGGTCTCCGAGGACGGCCGCAAGATCGTGAGCTACGGCACGTCGAGCTACGGCTACGACATCCGCGTCGCCGACGAATTCAAGATCTTCACCAACATCAATTCGACCATCGTCGACCCGAAGGCCTTCGACGAAAAATCGTTCGTGGACTTCAAGGGCGATGTCTGCATCATCCCGCCGAATTCGTTCGCGCTGGCCCGCACGGTGGAATATTTCCGCATTCCGCGCTCGTGCCTGACCGTGTGCCTCGGCAAGTCCACCTACGCGCGTTGCGGCATCATCGTGAACGTGACGCCGTTCGAGCCGGAATGGGAAGGCTATGTGACGCTCGAATTCTCGAATACGACACCTTTGCCTGCCAAAATCTACGCGAACGAAGGTGTTGCGCAGGTCCTGTTCTTCGAGAGCGACGAAATGTGCGAGACCTCGTACGCGGATCGCGGCGGGAAATATCAAGGGCAGCACGGCGTGACGCTGCCGAAAACCTGATCATCGCCGCGCGTTTCGAGACGCACACGGCAGACGTTTGGTCGAAGACCGCTGGCTTCGGGATTGCTTCCCGGACAGCGGTCGTTCCATTTGGAGAATCGCCTCATGAAGTTTCGCTTTCCCGTCGTCATCATTGACGAAGACTTTCGCTCCGAGAACATCTCGGGTTCCGGCATCCGGGCGCTCGCCGAGGCGATCGAGAAGGAAGGCGTCGAAGTCCTCGGCCTGACGAGCTACGGCGACCTGGCCGCGTTCGCGCAGCAGTCGAGCCGCGCGTCGTGCTTCATCCTGTCCATCGACGACGACGAACTGCTGCCTTACGCCGACAACGTCGTCGTGGAAGGCGACACGCCCGAGCTGGCCTCGGCCATCGTCGCGCTGCGGGCGTTCATCGAGGCGGTGCGCCGCCGCAACGCCGACATCCCCATCTTCCTGTACGGCGAAACGCGCACCTCGCGCCATCTGCCGAACGACATCCTGCGCGAACTGCACGGCTTCATCCACATGTTCGAGGACACGCCGGAGTTCGTCGCGCGCCACGTGATCCGCGAGGCGAAGGTGTATCTCGATGCGCTGGCGCCGCCGTTCTTCAAGGAACTGGTGCAGTACGCGGACGAAGGCTCGTACTCGTGGCACTGTCCCGGGCACTCGGGCGGCGTCGCGTTCCTGAAGAATCCGCTGGGGCAGATGTTCCACCAGTTCTTCGGCGAGAACATGTTGCGCGCGGACGTCTGCAACGCGGTGGAGGAACTGGGCCAGCTGCTCGACCACACCGGCCCGGTCGCGGCCTCGGAGCGCAACGCGGCGCGCATCTTCGGCGCGGATCACCTGTTCTTCGTGACCAACGGCACGTCCACGTCGAACAAGATCGTCTGGCATGCGACGGTCGCGCCCGACGACATCGTGCTGGTGGACCGCAACTGCCACAAGTCGATCCTGCACGCCATCACGATGACCGGCGCGATTCCGGTGTTCCTCACGCCGACGCGCAATCACTTCGGCATCATCGGGCCCATTCCGCGCGACGAGTTCAAGCCGGAGAACATCCGCAAGAAGATCGAGGCGAATCCGTTCGCGCGCGAGGCGCTGGCGAAGAACCCGAAGATCAAGCCGCGCATCCTGACGATCACGCAGAGCACCTATGACGGCGTGATCTACAACGTCGAGATGATCAAGGACCTGCTCGGCGACATGCTCGACACGCTCCATTTCGACGAAGCCTGGCTGCCGCACGCCGAGTTCCACTCGTTCTACCAGGACATGCACGCGATCGGCGCGGGCCGTCCGCGCACCGGCGCGCTCGTGTTCGCGACCCACTCCACGCACAAGCTGCTCGCCGGCATCTCGCAGGCGTCGCAGATTCTCGTGCAGGACAGCGAGAACAGCACGTTCGACCGCCATCGTTTCAACGAGGCGTACCTGATGCACACGTCCACGTCGCCGCAATACGCGATCATCGCGTCCTGCGACGTGGCCGCCGCGATGATGGAAGCGCCCGGCGGCACGGCGCTGGTGGAAGAATCGATTGCGGAGGCGATCGACTTCCGCCGCGCGATGCGCAAGGTCGACGCCGAATACGGCGACGACTGGTTCTTCACCGTATGGGGCCCCGAGGCGCTGACGGAAGAGGGCATCGGCGACCGCGAGGAGTGGATGCTCAAGCCGAACGACCGCTGGCACGGCTTCGGCGCGCTCGCCGAGAACTTCAACATGCTCGACCCCATCAAGGCGACGATCATCACGCCGGGGCTCGACGTGGACGGCGAATTCGGCGAGACCGGCATTCCGGCCGCGATCGTCACGAAGTATCTGGCCGAGCACGGCATCATCGTGGAGAAGACCGGGCTGTATTCGTTCTTCATCATGTTCACGATCGGCATCACCAAGGGCCGCTGGAACTCGATGGTCACCGAACTCCAGCAGTTCAAGGACGACTACGACAACAACCAGCCGCTGTGGCGCGTGCTGCCGGAGTTCGTCGCGCAGCATCCGTCGTATGAGCGCATCGGCCTGCGTGATTTGTGCGAGCAGATTCACAGCGTGTACCGCGCCAACAACATCGCGCGCCTCACCACCGAGATGTACCTGTCGAGCATGGAGCCGGCGATGAAGCCGTCCGAAGCGTTCGCCAAGCTCGCGCACCGCGAGATCGACCGGGTGCCCATCGACGAACTCGAAGGGCGCGTGACCTCCATCCTGCTGACGCCGTATCCGCCGGGCATTCCGCTGCTGATCCCGGGCGAGCGCTTCAACCGCACGATCGTCGATTACCTGCGCTTCGCGCGCGAGTTCAACGAGCGCTTCCCCGGTTTCCATACGGACATCCACGGGCTGGTCGGCGAGATGATCAACGGCCGGGTCGAATACTTCGTCGACTGCGTGCGCGGCTGATCCATAGCGCGTCGCAGGTCTGGCATCTGGCGCCCGCGCAGGCCCGACAGCCTGCGCGGGTTTTTTTTATGAGTGTCGCAGCGCCATGTCAGCTGCCCAGCCTGTGTGCGGAATAGGACGCGGGCATGTCGCTGACGCTGCGGCAGCCGGCCGCGTGCAGGTCCTTGATGACGTCGCACCAGGCGTCGTCCACGGCTTCGGTCATCGAGCCATGCGGTTTGATCGACAGTGACGCGGCCACGTCGCGAACGAAGACATCGTGCACGACCTGCCGGTCGCATCGCGTCAGGCTGACCGGGCGCAGGGCGCGTTGATGCGCGGGTGTCGGATGGCTGTTGGAGAGCGTCAGCAGAACCGCCATGGCCAGTGTGGCCGACGCGGGTAATCCGGGCAGCCGCACGCCGGCCCGTCCCGACAACGACGGCGTACAGGACGTTTCGTCGCGCGCCATCCCGTGCGTCTCGGAGTGCGCTTCCGCAGCGGGGTCCATCGCGCAGAAGCGATAGCCGACGCCCGGCACGTGAACGATGCGATGAGCAAGACCCAGTGGTTCGAGCGAGCGTCGCAAGCGGGACACGAGACGCGTGAGCCGGTGCACGTCGATGTTCTCCTCGTTGCCCCAGATGCGCACGATCAACTCCTGGCGCCGCAGCGTGACGTCGGGCTGCTCGACGAAGGCTTCCAGCAGTGCGCGTTCGAAGCCGGTGAGATGGCCGGTCGTGCCCGCGAACGTCACGGTCCCGAGCCGGGCGTGAATGACCGGCAGGCCGCCCGGTACGGAGGGTGCGGCTTGCAATACGCGGTTCGCACCGGCATCGCGCCGCGCCGGGCGACATCTCTCCAGCAGCGCGCGCCATCCACGCAGCTGGGGCGCGGGCGGCTCGTCCATCCCTTCCGCACCGGGCAGGTCCTGCAGCTGCAAGCCCTCCGCATCGAAGCGATAGCCCATGCGCGGCATGGTCACGATGCGCTCGCACAGGCCCAAGGGCTTCAGCGCCTTGCGCACGCGATACACCAACTGCGTGAGATAGAGATCGTCCATATAGGCGGCGCGCGGCCCCCAGATGGCATCCATCAGTTCCTCGCGTTCGCACACGCGTCCCTGCGCCGTCACCAGCAGCCGCAGGACTTCTTTTTCCTGACCCGATATGCGGGCGGCGACCTGACCGCTGCAGACGCGGTCGTGTTGCCAGTCGAATCGTGTGCTGCTCCTTGCGTTGTCCATCATGTCCTCGTGCGTTGAAGACGCTTACCGTAGCAACAGAGGCGGGTCGGAGACCATGGAAGAACTGACACGTTTGCGCACGAGGGACGGACATAGGAGGGACACACCCAAGGCGATGGCGCTGTCCTGGCGTTGAAGACCCGCATGCATTTCGACAGACGTGTCTTCAAGGCGTCGAGCAGGGCTTGACCAGGCGCGGTTGCAGTTCCCGAATGAAATCAGGCCGCCTGCACGGGCCTGTCGATGTGGACGACGGCGACGCGCGGCGGACCTTGAGTCTTCCACACGTTTCCCATGTCATTGTTCGCCTGCATTCCTGAACATGGTCCTGTCACCCCGGGGCACGAAGCGCACCGGGCAGACGAACCTTTTCATACTGGATCAGGAGGAATGCAATGAGCAACACATGCAAGACAACGAACCACGCCGTATCGAACGAGGTCATGACGAACCGCAATGTCGAAGGCGGCCGCCCGAACAGCAAGCTCGTCTACAACGGCGATCCCGGCAACACCTATGGCGCGAAGGGCGCGACCAAAAAGAAGTACGGCATGAATGCCTACGATCCGAAAACGGAAACACAGGATTTCAGCTATACGTCCGGCCGCGTGGCGAAGCGCGTGTACAACCGCTACAAGTCGAACGACAAGAAGGTGTCCGGCTACTACACGGACTGGTCGCAGTACGACGGCCGCTACCTCGGCGATTTCGGCGACGCGGATTGCGGCCGCGGCATCGACCTGATGGCGCTCGATCCGTTCGCCTACGACAAGCTCATCATCGGCTTCCTGGGGATCGTCGGCGACAAGGGCGAGAACAGCGCGCCCATCCAGCAGGCCGCGCAGGACTTCGCGTGCAGCCCAAACGAAGCCACCTTCGTCGATGCATGGGGCGACGTGAGCTCGTATATCGACTGTGGTTTCTCGACGCCCGCCAGCGGCAGCTACACGGAGCTGTTCTATCAGAACAAGGCGCAGGGCGTGCTCGGCGGGCTGCGCAAGCTGCACGAGAAGAACCCGGATCTCGTGATGGCGCTCAGCATCGGCGGCTGGACCATGAGCGAGGCGTTTCACTGGGTCGCCGCCGACGCCGGCAAGCGCAAGACGTTCATCAATAGCGTGCTGGACATCCTGTCGCGCTTCCCGATGTTCACCGAACTGGATCTCGACTGGGAATACCCGGGCGCGGAAGGCAACACGGGCAACACCTACGACGCCAGCGACGCGCCGAATTTCGCGATCCTCGTGAGCGAACTGGGCGCGGCGCTGAAGCAGGCCGGCCGCGAGGACGTGAAGATCAGCATCGCGGTGTCGGCGGACGTCGACAAGATGAAGGCCGCTCATCTGGACAAGATGCTGGAGGCCGGCGTCTACGGCTTCAATCTGATGACCTATGACTTCTTCGGCACGCCGTGGTCGGAGGGACTCGCGCATCACACGAACCTGCATCCGTTCAACGCCGACGGCTTCAGCATCGATGCCGCCGTCGACTATCTTGAACAGACCGTCGGCATTCCGCTCGAGCGGGTCGCGCTGGGCTACGCCGCCTACAGCCGCAGCGGGCGCAATGCGAACATCGCGAGCTTCTCGCCGCTCCAGGGCAGCTACGATCCGGGCCAGGGCACGACCACCGGCAGCTTCGAGTCGGGCGTCACCGAGTGGTACGACCTGATCTACAACTATGTCGATCTCGAGAACCAGGCGGGCATCAACGGCTACAACGTCTACACCGACGAAATCGCCGATGCCGACTATCTCTACAGCCCGGACTCGCGGCTGTTCCTGTCCGTCGATACGCCTCGCACCGTGAAGGCCAAGGGCGAGTACGTGCGCGAGCGCGGGCTGGCCGGACTGTTCACGTGGACCATCGACCTGGATAACGGCCTGCTCGTCAATGCGGCGCGCGAGGGTCTCGGCAACGAGATCGAGGTGGAGCATGTCGACATGGAGCCGTTCTACTTCAAGGGCATCAACGTGACGGGCGAGAATCATCCGCCGGTCGCCGTCATCGACGGTCCGGCCACGGCAGCGGCGGGCGCGACCGTGACCTATACGGGCGCGCGTTCCAGCGATACCGACGGCGACGCGCTCACGTTCCGCTGGTCGGCGCCGGGCCTGTCGTTCGATGGCGCGACCACGATGGAGGTGAGCGGCGCCGTGCCGGCGAACGCTGCGCCGAAGTACACGGTCAGCCTGACGGTCGACGACGGCCGAGGCGGCACGGATACCGCGAAGCTCGAACTCGACGTGCAGTCGGACAGCGATCATCCGCCAGTCGCGAAGCTGCTGGTGCAGCTCGATGCGGGTACGCCGTTCAAACTGTCGGGTGCGCAGTCGTCCGACCCTGACGGCGATGCGCTGACCTGCTTGTGGAACGCGCCCGGCCTGCCGTTCGACGGCTCCACGCAGGTGAGCGTCGCGGCGTCGATGCCGACTGTCACCGAGGTGACCGACTATCTCGTGCATCTTTCGGTGAGCGACGGCACGTCGAGCGCGAGCGAGACGGTGTGCCTCGAAGCGAAGCCGGTGTCCACGCCGGTCACTGCCGTGATCACCGGGACGACCAACGTTCAGGCGGGCGGACCGCTGGCCTTGTCGGGCGCGGCATCGACGGGTCCGGGTGTGCTGACCTATCTGTGGAGCGCACCGGGCTTGCCGTTCGACCAGTCGCGCGGCATGAGCGTGAACGTGACGGCGCCGGCGGTCAGCAGCACGACCGCGTATCCGGTCCAGCTCACGGTAACGGGCAACGGCGGCAGCGGTCCGGCTTCGACCGCCACGACGACCGTGACCGTCGCGCCGGCGGGCGACACAGGCACCTGGGTGCCGCAGGACTATCCGGGCGGTTCGACCGTGACGCACAACTACAAAGGCCAGGGGCTGCACACCTACGTGACGCAGTGGTGGGCCACGTCGTACGACGAGCCGGGCAATCCGGCCTGCACGGGCAAGACCGCGGCGGACGCCAAGCCGTGGATCGACAAGGGCGCGGTCTGACGCGCGGTCCGGCCGGGCGGGGCGGCTGACGCTGTCCCGGAGCGGCCGCGCGGCGGCGCTCTTGAAGAC
>NZ_JARUXQ010000001.1:792469-1306453 GCF_031451265.1 Caballeronia sp. LZ033
GCGGCGTCTTCAAGAGCGCCGCCGCGCGGCCGGAACCTCACGTTGCACACTTCAGATCATGATCGTTCTCTATCCGTTCGCGCCTTGCGGGTCCGAATGCCTGATGGACATGGTGCGCTGCCTCGATCCGTCGGCATCCGACATGCATGCCGATCCGGCGCACGCGCTGGGCGTTGTGTGCGGCGCGCTGATTCACCTGACACGCTCGCGCGAGCATTCGTCATGGCGCGCGGCGATCTTCTTCGTCATCTCGCTGGTGGGCGGTTACTACCTGTCATGCCGCGCGCTGCTGGACTGGCCGCATGTCGAGCCGTGGTTCGCGGGTTTCGTGTGCAGCGCGATGCTCGTGTCCGTGGCCATGCTGTCGTTCGACTGGACCGAGCGCCGCATCGTGCCGACGCTCGACCGTATGTACAAATGGCTGGTGCGGCGCATCTGCGGATGAAATACGCGAGTGCGCCGCACGATGCCGCGCGCTTCAGATCAGGCCTTCCGCCTTCATCGCCGCCTGCACGGCGGCCCGCGCGCCGACCCGCTCCTGATACGCAACGAGCGCCGGCCACTTGCCGAGATCGAGATCCACATGCTTCGCCCAGCCGAGCACGGTGAAGAGATAGCCGTCGCCGATGCTGAAGTCGTCGCCGAGCAGGAACTGCTTGTCATCGATGTGCTGCGCGACATACGCGAGACGGCGCTCAAGCGTGGCCATGGCGATGGCCCGGGAATCGCTGCCCACGCCCGGCGTGAAGAACGGAGAGAAGTTCTTGTGCAGTTCGGTGCCGATGAACGTGAGCCAGCTCTGCAGGCGATAGCGCGCCATCGCGTCGGCAAGCGGGGCGAGATGTCTGGCCGGCGCCTGATCGGCGACGTATTGCATGATCGCCGGACCTTCGGTCAGCAGTTCGCCGCTGTCGAGCAACAGCGCGGGAACATAGCCCTTCGGGTTGATCTGGCTGAAGTCGGCGCCGCTCGCGGTGGTCTTGGTCTTGAGATCGACGGCTTCGGTGGTGTAGGCCACGCCGGACTCCTCGAGCGCGATATGCGAGGCGAGCGAGCACGCGCCCGCCTTGTAGAACAGTTTCAAAACGTTTCCTCCGGGTTGAGAGCGCACGATTATCGACGATGTCATGCGCACCCTGCACGGGAGGACGGAAGGTCAATCGAGAATGTAGTCGGGCGTGTTCGTCGCGCAGCGTGGCGCGCGCACGAAGCCGGGGTCGGCGGCCAGGTCATGCAGCGCGGTTTCGATCCCTTCGCAGATGGTGTTCAGCGCGAGATCGTTCTCTTCGTTGCCGAACGGGTCCTCGATTTGCGCCGCGATGGCTTCGAGCGCCATGAACGCATAGGCGAGCAGCAACGCGAACAAGGGCGTGAGCAGGCCGGCGCCGTCGACGAGACCGAACGGCAGGAACGCGCAGAACAGATAGATGGTGCGATGGATCATCACCGAGTACGAGAACGGCAACGGGGTCGAGGCGAGGCGTTCACAGCCGCCGATCACATCCGACAGCACGTTCAGGTTGTGCTGGAAGGCGAGCACCGCATAGCCGTCGATGCTGCCCTCGCGCTGACGCTCCGCGACCCATTCGCCGAGCCAGAGCATGATGAGCGCCGGGCGGAAGGTGGCTGCCGCGAGGCGCGCGTGCAGCTCGGGCGGCACGCGCGGGGCGAGATCGGCGAGGGCGTCGGTGCCGCGCAGCTGGTGACGCAGCGCATGCGCGAGGGCGCCGAGCGCGGCGAGGAACTGCCGTGACTGCACCGGCTCGCGCCGGGCAGCCAGCGACAGCGCCTGTTGCCCGAGCGCGCGCGAGGTGTTGAGCAGCGCGCCCCACAGCTTGCGGCCTTCCCACCAGCGCTCATAGGCCGCGCTGTTGCGGAAGCCGAGAAACACCGCGAGCGCGATGCCCACCAGCGCGAACGGCGGCGTGCCGAGTTCGACCGGATAGGTGCGCATGGTGTCGTGCATGACGATCGCCGTCACCGACAACGCGAAGATCAGCCCGAGCCGCGGCAGAAGCTGGGGCAGCACGGAGCCGCGCCAGACGAACAACAGCCGGAACCAGTTGAGCTTGGGGCGGATGATCATGGCGTGGAGCGTGTGATGGGTGTGGAGGGCGCGACACCCGATTATCGCGAATCAGCCAGGCATTGCGCAGGGACACTGCGTCGCGGCCGGGAACGAAAAAGGCCGTTCTTGCGAACGGCCTCGGAGGGTCTTCAGGGCGCTGTGAAACCTCGCGCGTTCAAAGCGCCGCGCGCGCGGCCCGTGCCGCCGCCCGCACCTGATCCGGCGCGGTGCCGCCCGCGTGGGCGCGGCTCGCGACCGAGCCTTCGAGCGTCAGATAATCGAACACGTCCTCGCCGATCAGATGCGCGACGTTCGGCAGTTCCTTGCGCATCTCGTCCAGCGACAGGTCCGCGATGTCGCATTCGCGGTCCACGCAGATGCGCACCGCATGCGCCACCGCCTCGTGCGCATCGCGGAACGGCAGGCCGCGCTTCACGAGATAGTCCGCGAGGTCGGTGGCGGTGGAGAAGCCCTGCAACGCGGCGGCGCGCATCGCCTGCGGCTTCACCGTGATGCCCGCGGCCATCTCCGCGAAAATGCGCAGCGTGTCGGCAACCGTATCGACGGTGTCGAACAGCGGCTCCTTGTCTTCCTGATTGTCCTTGTTGTAGGCGAGCGGCTGGCCTTTCATCAGCGTGAGCAGCGCCATCAGGTGGCCGTTCACGCGGCCGGTCTTGCCGCGCGCGAGTTCCGGCACGTCCGGGTTCTTCTTCTGCGGCATGATCGACGAACCGGTGCAGAAGCGGTCGGCCAGATCGATGAAGCCGACGCGCGGGCTCATCCACAGCACCAGTTCCTCGGAGAAGCGCGACACGTGCGTCATGACGAGCGCCGCGGCCGCCGTGAATTCGATCGCGAAGTCGCGGTCCGACACGGCGTCGAGCGAGTTCGCGCAGATGCCCTCGAAGTCGAGCGTCTTCGCAACCGCCTCGCGGTCGATCGGATAGCTCGTGCCGGCCAGCGCCGCCGCGCCCAGCGGCAGGCGGTTCACGCGCTTGCGGGCGTCGCGCATGCGTTCGGCGTCGCGCGAGAACATCTCGACGTAGGCGAGCAGATGGTGGCCGAAGGTCACCGGCTGCGCGACCTGCAGATGCGTGAAGCCGGGCATGATGGTGTCGGCGTGTTGCTCGGCCATGTCGATCAGCGCGCCGCGCAGATCCTTCAGCAGCTCGCCGATGCGGTCGATCTCGCCGCGCAGCCACAGGCGGATGTCGGTCGCCACCTGGTCGTTGCGCGAGCGGCCGGTGTGCAGGCGCTTGCCGGCGTCGCCGATCAGCGCGGTCAGGCGCGCCTCGATGTTCAGATGCACGTCTTCCAGGTCCAGCTTCCACTCGAACTCGCCGCGCTCGATCTCGCCCTTGATCTGCGCCATGCCGCGCTCGATGGCCGCGAGGTCGTCGGCGCCGATGATCTTCTGCGCCGCGAGCATCGAGGCATGCGCGAGCGAGCCCTGAATGTCGACGAGGGCGAGGCGCTTGTCGAAGAATACCGATGACGTATAGCGTTTGACGAGCTCCGACATCGGCTCGGAGAAGCGCGCGGACCAGGCCTCGCCTTTTTTGTGGAGTTGGGAACTCATGGTGATGTGCTGTGCTGTGGCGGTCGGAGGAAGCGGCGCGAGGAGCCGCCGGAAGACTGGGATTTTAACAAAAGGCGTCACGCTTCCCCGACGAGGATCACGAGCTTCAGATCTTCGCGATGCGCCGGCTTGAAGGTGATCTGGTTGAACACCACGCGGCCGCGCGCCGGATGATTGAACCCGCGTTCGCCGCCCTCGCGCTCGAACACGTCCTGCGACGCCCAGTAGCGCGCGAACGCGTCGCTCGCGGCGCTGAGGGTGTCGATCAGCGCGCGCGTGGGCGGATCGTTCAGATGGCGGATGGAATCCGCCCGGAACTCGGCCGCGAGCCGCCGCGCGCGCGTGTCCCAGTCGACGATCAGCTCGCGCGCCGCCGGCGACGTGAAGGTGTAGGTCAGCAGGTTGCGGTCGTGCGCGCCGTCGAGCCAGCCGACGAACAGCTCCGCCGCCGGCGCGTTCCAGCGCAGCGCGTTCCATTGCCGGTCCAGTACGTAAGCCGGCGCGCCGATCAGGCCGACCGTCTGCAGCAGCGCGGCGGGCGCGTCCTGGCTGGCGGGATCGGGCTCGGCGGGATCGCGCTGCGCGGCCAGCTCGAACAGATAGGCGCGTTCGGCGCGCGACAGCTGCAACGCGACGGCGATGCGCGCGAGCGCGTCGGCGGAGGCGGACACCGGGCGGCCCTGTTCGATCCAGGTGTACCAGGTGGGACTCACGCCGCACAGTTGCGCCACTTCCTCGCGGCGCAGGCCGGGCGTGCGGCGGCGCGGTCCGGGCGCCAGCCCGACGGCCTGCGGCGAGAGGCGTTCGCGATGCGCGCGGATGAACTCGCCGAGCGCGCGAGCGGGTGTTTCGGCGAGGATGTCGTGTTTCTCGATGGAGCTCATGCAAAGCGCTGAAAACAGGGTTCAGCGATGACAGGTGGTGGAGATACCAGAATAACTGCTTGACTTGTACCGGTACAGGGCGGGTTCTATTGTAGCGGCTTGTAGCGCCACACCTTCCCCACACCGAACCGGAGATTCGCCATGAAACACCACGATCAGGTCGCGGACGCCTTCGGCAGCACGGCTGCCGCCTATCTCACGAGCGCCGTCCACGCGAGCGGCGCGGATCTGCAGACGCTCGCCGCGACCTTCGCGGCCACCTGCGGCAACGCGACGGTGCTGGACATGGGCTGCGGCGCAGGCCACGCGAGCTTCGCAATCGCGCCGCACGTGCGCGAGGTGGTGGCGTACGACATCGCGCCGCAGATGCTGGCGACGGTCGAAGCCGCGGCGCGCGAGCGCGGGCTCACGACGATCCGCACGCAGCAGGGCGCGGCGGAAACGCTGCCGTTCGCGGATGCGTCGTTCAACTGGGCGGTGAGCCGCATGAGCGCGCATCACTGGCGCGACGTGCCGGCGGCGCTGCGGGAGGTGCATCGGGTGCTGAAGCCGGGCGGGCGGCTGCGCTTCATCGACATCGCGGGGATCGACGATCCGCTGTACGACACGCATATCCAGGCCATCGAAATACTGCGCGACGCCTCGCATATCCGCGACTATCGCGCGGACGAATGGCTCGCGATGCTGGATGCCGCCGGCTTCGAGGCGCGTGTCGGCGAACGCTGGCGCATTCCGCTCGGATTCGATGCGTGGGTAACGCGGATGCGCACGCCGCCCGAGCGCGTGACGGCCATTCGCTCGATGTGGAACAGCGCGCCCGACGAAGTGCGCCAGTATTTCAGCGTGACGGAGGATGGCTCGTTTGAACTCGATGCGATGCTGATCGAGGCGCAGAGGCGCGACTGAGGTCAGCGGCGCCGTGGTGCTGCCCGCACACGGCGCCGCCACGCATCAGCCGGTGTTGCGCAGGCCGGCCGCGATGCCGTTGATGGTCAGGTGAATGCCGCGCCGCAGCCGCACGTTTTGATCGCCCGCGCGATGCCGCTTGAGCAGCTCGACCTGAAGGTGATTGAGCGGATCGAGATACGGGAAGCGGTTCTTGATCGAACGCGCGAGCAGCGGGTTGTCGGAGAGACGTTCGCCGCGGCCGGTGATCTCCGCGAGCACGGCGCACGTGCGCTCATGCTCCGCGACGATGCGCTCGAACACGTGCTTGCGCAGCTTCTTGTCGCTGACGAGCTGCGCGTAGCGCGACGCGACCGCGAGATCGGTCTTGGCGAGCACCATGTCCATGTTCGACAGCAGGTTCTTGAAGAACGGCCAGGTCTTGCACATCTTGCGCAGCAGGGCGAGCCGCTTGCCGCGTTCTTCCTCGGAGCCGGTCTTGTCCAGATACGCGCTCACCGCGCTGCCGAACCCGTACCAGCCGGTCAGCAGCAGGCGGCACTGTCCCCACGAGAAACCCCAGGGAATTGCGCGCAGGTCCTCGATCTTGCGCTGCTTCGGATCTTGCATCTTGCGCGAGGCCGGCCGGCTGCCGATGTTCAGCTCGGCGATCTCGGCAATCGGCGTCGAGGAGAAGAAGTAGTCGGTGAAGCCCGGCGTCTCGTAGACGAGCGCGCGGTACGCGGCCATCGCCGCATCCGAGAGCGTCTGCATCACTTCTTCGAATTGCGGCAGCTGCGCGGGCGCGTTTTCATGCGGCAGCAGCGAGGCTTCCAGTGTCGCGGCGACCACCGTCTCCAGATTGCGCCGGCCGATTTCGGGATTGCCGAACTTGCTCGAAATCACTTCGCCCTGTTCGGTCAGGCGGATCTGCCCATCGACGGTGCCGGGCGGCTGCGACAGGATGGCCTGGTAGGTCGGGCCGCCGCCGCGTCCCACTGTGCCGCCCCGGCCGTGGAACAGGCGCAGCGTCGTGCCGCGTTCCTTGAACAAGGTGACCAGCGCCAGTTCCGCGCGATACAGCTCCCAGTTCGACGTGAGAAAGCCGCCGTCCTTGTTGCTGTCGGAATAGCCGAGCATCACTTCCTGCTCGTTGCCCTGGTTGCGCACCAGCGCGTCGATGCCCGGCAGCGCGAAGAACTCGCCCATGATGACCGGCGCATTGCGCAAGTCGGCGATGGTTTCGAACAGCGGAATCACCATCAGGCCGTCGCGCGCGGAATCTTCCCGGTTGCCAAGGCAGCCTTGCAGCACGCCGGTTTCCTTCTGCAGCAGCATCACTTCCAGCAGGTCGCTGACGGTTTCCGTATGCGAAATGATGTAGTTGCGCACGGCGCGCGCGCCGAACTTGCGACGGGTTTCGCGCGCCGCTTCCAGCACGCCGAGCTCGCTTTTTGCGAGATCGGAATAGTCGGCGTACGGCAGGCGCAGCGGACGCGGCTGGGCCAGTTCCTTCAGCAGCACCGCGCGCTTTTCTTCCTCGGAGAGCGCCGCGTAGTCGGCATTCACGCCGGCCCGCGCGAGCAGTTCGGCGATGACCGCCTCGTGGATGTCCGAGCTCTGCCGCAAGTCGATGCTCGCCAGATGGAAGCCGAACACTTCGGATGCGCGTACGAGCGGCGAGAGCCGCAGGATCGACATCGACGCGCCATGGTGCTCGGCGAGCGAATCGACCAGCACGTGCAGGTCGCGGGTGAATTCGGTGGCATCCGCGTAGGGCGTCGCGCGGATCTGCGGCGCGCCCGGCCCGGCGCTGCGCAGCGCCACGACGCCTTCGCCCAGCCGCACGCGCGCGCTGGCCGCGAGTCGCGTGTACATGCCGATCAGCGCGCGCCGGTACGGCTCGTCCGTGCGATGCACCGACTGGTCCGGCGAGGCGTCGGCGAGCGCCTGCAAGGCCTCGCTCGACCCGGCCAGCAGGTTCGACACCGACAGTTCCGCGCCCAGCAGATGCACCTGCTCCAGATAGTGTTCGAAGATCACCGTCGCCTGGCGGGTGATCGCGGTGTCGAGCGTTTCGCCGGTGACGAACGGATTGCCGTCGCGGTCGCCGCCGATCCAGCTGCCCATCTGGAAGAACGGCGGCAGGCGCACGGGCAGGCCGTGTTCGCCGAGCGCGGTCTCGATGTCCGCGTAGAGCGCCGGAATCTCGGCCAGGAAGGTGGCGCGGTAGTAGGACAGCGCGTTGTCGATTTCATCGGCGACCGTGAGGCGCGCGTCGCGCAGCATGCGCGTCTGCCACAGCGACGTCACGCGCGCGCGCAGCACCGCTTCGTTGCGGGCGCGTTCGCGCGCGGTCAGTTCCTGGTCGCGTTCGGCAAGCAGGCGGGCGATGTCGTGCTGCGCATCGAGGATGCTCTTGCGCGACACTTCGGTCGGATGCGCGGTGAGGACCGGCACGATCAGCGCGTCGCCGAAGAACTTGTCGAGCTGCTTGCGCGTGGCGCTGACGGTCTGCTGTTCGCGCATGCGTTCGATCGCGTAGGCAATCGTGCCGGGCTGAGAGCCGGAGCCGGCCAGCGCGTGAATGCGGCGGCGACGGTTGTGGTGACGGTCTTCGGCGATGTTGGCGAGGTGCGAAAAGTAGCTGAACGCGCGCACGACCGAGACGGTCTGTTCCGGCGACAGCGCGCGCAGCTTCTTTTCCAGCGTCTGCGAGGCCTCGACGTCGTCTTCGCGGCGGAACTTCACGGCCGTCTGGCGAATGGCTTCGACCACATCGAACACGGCGTCGCCTTCCTGCTCGCGCAGCACTTCGCCGAGCAGGCGGCCCAGGAAACGGATGTCTTCGAAGAGCGGCCGGTCCTTGTCGTCGCGCGCGCGGGTGGAGGGCTTCGACGTGGATTTCGACGCCGCGGGCGTCTTCGGCGCGGGTCTGGGGACGGACTTCAGCGCCGACTTCGAAGCGGCCTTGATGCCGGGCCGGGGTTTCGGCGCGATGGCGGCCTTCGACGCCTTGGCGACGGTGGCGGGCTGGCTGGCGCTGGCGGGTGCGGGCGTGCCAGCGGGGGAAGACTTGGGCGATGCGGCGTTGCGGCGCGCGGAGCGAGCCGATGCAGAAGACGTCACGTTGAGTTCCTCTCAGAAGCGGCAAAGCCAGGGCACATCGACTCGAAACGCCGGACCGGCGCGTTGGCCCGGCGAGAAAGCGCCGGCCGCCGAACGGCCGTGCTTCAAACTTGCGACAGCATGCCGCGCGATTCACCGCGTCGCGGCCCGCGAACCGCGGGAAGGCGGCGCGGAGCCGCCTTCCCGCTGCATCCCGACGTTCTGCGAATGCCCCGAAAGGCGCATCGGACAAGGCTTTCGCGCAATGCCGGCGGGTCGGTGAGCCGTGGCGTGCGTGCTACCATTGTTCGCTAATGTCCATTCATCAATCCCGTCATTCACTCAAGCATCAATGAATTCCGAGACGCATTCGGCGACACCGCCCGCAACCCTGACCATCGCTTCGCGGGAAAGCCGCCTTGCCCTGTGGCAAGCCGAACATGTGCGGTGTGCGCTGCACAAATTATATCCACGTTGCGACGTGAAAATCCTCGGAATGACCACGCGCGGCGATCAGATCCTCGATCGCACGCTGTCGAAGGTCGGCGGCAAGGGCCTGTTCGTGAAGGAGCTCGAAGCCGCGCTTGCCGAAGGCCGCGCCGATCTCGCGGTGCATTCGCTCAAGGACGTGCCGATGGAACTGCCCGAAGGCTTCACGCTCGGCGCCATTCTCGAACGCGACGATCCGTGCGACGCGTTCGTCTCGCCGCACTTCGAGTCGCTCGAAGCGCTGCCGGCGGGCAGCGTCGTCGGCACCTCGAGCCTGCGTCGCGAAGCCATGATCCGCGCACGTTTTCCGCTCCTCGACGTGCGCCCGCTGCGCGGCAATCTCGATACGCGTCTCGGCAAGCTGGACCGCGGCGAATATGCGGCGATCATCCTCGCGGCCGCGGGTCTCAAGCGGCTCGGTCTTGAAGCACGCATCCGCGCGCGTCTCGAACCGTCGCAGAGCCTGCCGGCGGCGGGGCAGGGCGCGCTCGGCATCGAAATCGGCGCCGACCGCGCGGAACTCGCCGCGTGGCTCGCGCCGCTGCACGACGTGCGGACCGCGCTGGCCGTCGAAGCGGAACGGGCGGTATCGCGCGCGCTCGGCGGCAGTTGTGAAGTGCCGCTCGCCGCGTACGCCGAGTGGCAGGGCGACGCGCTGCATCTGCGCGGCGCGGTATCGATGCCGGATGGCCGGCGCGTGCTGCGCGCCGAGGAATCCGTGCGCGCGCCCGACTTGGCCGCCGCGCTCGCGCTGGGCCAGCGCGTGTCGACGGATCTCGAAGCGCAAGGCGCGCTGGAGATCGTCGCCGCGCTCGCCACCTCGCGTGCCGGCGACGGTCCGAACACGGCGCCCGCGGGGCCGCGTTCCTGATGCCGGGCCCGCGCCGCGCCACCGTCATCGTCACGCGTCCGGCGGGACAGTCGTCCACGCTGCTCGCGCGTCTCGCCAGCGCCGGATTCGACACGCTGGAATTCCCGCTGATTGACATCGCCCCCGTCGCCGACGACGCCCCGCTGCGCGCCGCGCTCGATCAGCTCTATCTGCCGCCGGATGCGCCGGAGCGTTACGCGCTGGTGGTGTTCGTGTCGCCGAACGCGATCGATCACGCGTTCAGCCGGCTCGCTGCGCCGTGGCCTGCGGATCTGCCGGTGGCGGTGGTAGGACCCGGCTCGGTGGCCGCGCTCGCGCGCCAGGGCGTGCATGCGCCCGCGCAGCGGGTGATTACACCATCGGCGGAGAAAGCCGATCCCCGTTTTGATTCCGAAGCGCTGTACGCGGCTATCGAAGCCGAGTTCGGCGCCACCGGTCTCAAAGGCCGGCGCGTGCTGATCGTGCGCGGCGACGGCGGCCGCGAGTGGCTCGCCGAACGCCTGGTGGCCGCGGGCGCGCGGGTGGAGAAGGCCGCGGCGTACCGGCGCGTGCTGCCGGAGCCGTCGATGCAGAAGTGGGAGCGCGTGCACGCGCTGCTCACCGGCGAGCCGCCCATGCAGGACGTGCTGCACGCCTGGCTGCTGACCAGCTCTGAAGGCGTGCGCAATCTCAACGAACTCGCGTACGAGCATCTCACTGCCGATGAAATCGCGCGCCTGAAACGCGCGCCGCTGGTCTGCCCCCATCCGCGCATCGCCGAGGCCGCGCGGGGGGCGGGTTTTGATAGGATGACGGTGTCCGGCGCGGGTGACGACCGCATCGTCCACGCGCTGGGAACCTTGTTTCCGTCCGGCATGAGCGGCGCGGAGGCATCGGCCCAGACTCACCAGTCGCATCAAACGGCCCAGACCCACCGGCATCCGGAGGCTGACGCAGCCGCCGGTCCGGCTTCCGAATCGGCCCCGGCCCAGCAACCGGCCCCGCAACCGGCCCACCAACCGGCTCCATCACGCATGACTGATCCGAACGATTCCAAGAAAGACTCACCTCAGCCGAACGTGACACCGCCCCTGCCGCCCAACACGCCGTTCACGCCATTCGAGCAGCAGAAGCGGCGCAGCGGCGCGGGCCTCGTCCTGTTGTGGGTCGTCGTCGTCATTCTGGCGGTGGCGGCGGGCGCGGGTGCGTTCGTCCTGAACCGCAAGTTCGACCGCGCCGGCACGCAACTGTCGCAGCGGCTCGCGCAGGCGGACCAGCAGAACGCCGAGCTGCGCGCCAAGGCCGATCAGGCCGCGAGCGCCACGACCGCGCTCAACACCCAGCTCATCCAGCTGCAAGGCAAGCTCGCGGACGCCGAAGCGCACAGCCAGGCGTTGCAGCAGCAATATCAGGATCTCGCGAGCAATCGCGACGACTGGACCGTCGCCGAAGTCGAGCAGATCCTGTCGAGCGCAAGCCAGCAGCTGCAACTGACCGGCAACGTGCAACTGGCGCTGTTCGCGCTGCAAAGCGCCGACACCCGCCTCGCGGCAACCAATGGCCCACAGGTCGTGGCGATCCGCAAAGCCATCGCGCAGGACATGGACAAGCTCAAGTCCGCGCCGACCACCGACCTCACCGGTCTGGCCATCAAGCTCGATACCGCCATCGGCCAGATCGACCAGCTGCCGCTCGCCGGCGAAGCGCCGCTCGCCCGTGCGCGCGCCCAGGCCGCCGCGCCCGCCGACAGCGCCTCCATCGCCGCGGCCACCGGCGAGCCGCGCTGGAAGGTGCTGTGGCGGCAGATCACGAGCGGCATCGGCCAGCAGTTGTCGAGCCTCGTGTCGGTGCGCCGCATCGATAACGCCGACGCCATGCTCACGTCGCCGGATCAAGGCTACTTCGTGCGCGAGAACGTCAAGCTGCGGCTGCTGTCGGCGCGTTTGTCGCTGCTTTCGCGCAGTGAACCCACGCTGAAGTCGGACCTGAGCGCCGCCGATGCCGCGCTGGCCCGCTATTTCGATCCGTCGTCGAAGAAGGTGGAAGCGGTGCGCGAACTGGTGAAGCAGGTCGACCAGGCATCGCTCGCGGTATCCGTGCCCAACCTCAACGACAGCCTCGCCGCCGTCCACCAGTTCAAGCGAGGCGGATGATGACGACTCGTGGACTCATCTGGCTTGCGCTGCTGTTCGCCGTCGCGGTGATCGTCGCGACGGTCGGCGGCTTCAACGGCGGACAGATCCTGCTGGTGATGCCGCCGTATCGCGTGGACATGTCGCTGAACCTGTTCGTGGTCGCGCTGGTGGTGTTGTTCCTGGTGCTGTACGCGCTGATCCGCGCGGCGCGCGGCGTCTGGAAGATGCCGTCGCGGGTGGCGGCGTATCGCGCGCGCAGCAAGCTGGCGAAGGCGAATGCCGCGCTGCGCGACGCGGTCGGACATCTGTATGCCGGGCGTTTTTCGAAGGCCGAGAAGGCCGCGCGCGACGCGCTCGCCGTGACCGACAACAAGGGCGCGGCCGGGCTGATCGGCGCGAGTGCGGCGCACCGGCTGCATGAATATGCCCGGCGCGACGAATGGCTTGCGCAGGTGGGCGGCCCCGAATGGCAGGACGCGCGCCTGATGGCGACCGCCGACATGCGCGCCGACGGCCGCGACGCCGATGGCGCCCTTGTCGCGTTGACCGAGATGCAGGCGCAGGGCGGCCGGCGCATCCATGCGCAGCAGATCGCGTTGCGGGCGCAGCAGCAGTTGAAGAACTGGGGTGAAGTGCTGAAGCTCGTGCGCATGCTGGAGAAGCGCGAGGCGCTCCATCCGGCGGTGGCCGTGCGGCTGCGTCAGGTCGCGGCGGAAAACCTGCTGCGCGACCGGCGGCACAATCCCGATGCGCTCATCGAGTTCTGGCAGTCGCTCTCGGCTACCGAGCGTCAGTCGCCGCGTCTCGCCGATCTCGCTGCTGAATTGCTGATCGCGCTCGACCGTCGCGCGGAGGCGAAGAAGATCGTCGAGGACGCGCTCGCGCACAACTGGGATGCGCGGCTGTTGCGGCGTTATCCGGACTGTATCGTCGGCGGGGACGCCTTCCCGCTGATCCAGCGCGCCGAAGCCTGGCAGAAGGAGCGCAGCGAAGACGCCGATCTGCTCTTCACACTCGGCCGGCTGTGCCTGCACCAGCAGTTGTGGGGCAAGGCGCAGGCGTTCCTCGAATCGGCATTGAAGCTCGCCGACAACGAGCCGCTCAAGATCCGCACGCATCGCGCGCTTGCCCGTTTGCATGAGCAGCTCGGCGACACGCAGCAGGCCGCGGAACACTATCGCGCGAGCGCCATGGCGATGAACGTCGTGTGATCCGTGCCGCGCCGGGAAGCAAGGAAGCCGCATGAACGAACGTTCATGCGGCTTTTTTCTTGGTGGAGTGCCATGCCCACGCGCGCCGCGGGTACGACGAATGCACGATTGCCCTGCGGAAAACCGCATTGATCCGGCGTCCGGCCGGAAACGGAGGCGGATATGAAGCCGGTTCTGCGCAGGTTCGTGGCCGGGTGGCTGGCGATGGCCGCTCTTGGGTCCGTCGCGCCGAGGGTCTACGCCCAGGCGCAATGGACCGGCACGTGGTCCATCGCGCCCACCGTCGCGTCCGACGAGGGCTTCGACAACCAGACAATCCGGCACATCGTGCATACGAGCATCGGCGGCACGGCGGCGCGGGTGACGCTCTCGAACCTGTACGGCACGCAGCCCGTGACGATCGGCGACGTGCATCTTGCGCGGCGCGCGCGCGGAGCGGGTACGGTCGCGGGCACCGATCGCCCGGTCACGTTTGGCGGCCAGGCCTACGTCACGATTCCGGCGGGCAGTTCGGTGCAGAGCGATGCCGTCGCCTTCGACGTGCCCGCGCTCGCCGATCTCGCCGTAAGCCTGCATGTGCCCTCGAGGACGCCGCCGCACTCCACCGGCCACGATCTCGGCCTGCAGGACGTCTATATCGCGCCCGGCGACGTGAGCGGCGATGCGGCGTTTTCTGGCGGCGTCGCGAATGCGGCGGGCGGGCAATCGGTCTATTTCCTGACCGGCATCGACGTGATGAATGCCGCCGCAACGGGCGCGGTGGTCGCGTTCGGCGCGTCGATCACGGACGGGTTCGGGACCACGCCGAACACCAACCGGCGCTGGCCCAACCGGCTGGCGGTGCGGCTGGCGCGCGCGGGCATGGCGGTGGGCGTGCTGAGTGAGGCCATCAGCGGTAACGATTTCTTCACGGATCGGGCGGGTCAGGCCGGACTCACGCGCTTTGCCCGCGACGTGCTGGAGCAGGCGAACGTCAAATGGGTGATCGTCTCGGACGAAGCCGTGAACAGTCTCATTCACGCCGATCCGCCGACGGCGCAGCAACTCGAAGACGCGTACCGGCGCGTGATCGGACAAGCGCACGCCGCGCAGCTCGGCGTCATCTGCTCGACGCTGACGCCATTCCAGGGCGTCGCGGAGTGGACGCCGGCCATCGAGACCACCCGCGAGCAGATCAACGCGTTCCTGCGCGATCGCGCCGGCAGCGGCTGTGACGCCGTGCTCGATCAGGCGGGGGCAACCGGCGACGCCGGCAATCAGGCCGCGTATGCCCCGGCGTTCGACAGCGGCGACCATCTGCATCCGAACGACGCAGGCGCGCAGGCCATTGCGAACGCAGCCGATCCGGACTGGTTCGCGGCGCTGCCGCAAGTCAATGCACCGGGCGCCTGCGGCCGTCTGGCGGCAGGCGAAGGATTCGGCGTGGGTGGATCGCTGGCGGCGTGCAGCGGCGGCGTCACGCTGACGGTGCGGGACGACGGCTATCTCGTCGCGATGCAGAACGGCGCGGTCGTGTGGTCGTCGCAGAGCGCGGGCGCGCCCGGCGCCGAAGTCCGCATGCAGGACGACGGCAATCTGGCGTTATACGACAGGAACGGGACGCGGGTGTGGCAGACCGGTACGTCGGGTCATCCGGGAGCGGTGGCGCTGATCCAGAAGGACGGCCATCTGGTCATCTATGCCGCGAACGGCACGGCGCTGTGGTCGAGCGCCGGATGACGCAGGATCAGTACGTGGGCACCGCCGGATCGACCTGACGCGACCACGCGTCGATGCCGCCGTACAGGTTGAACATCTGCGTGAAGCCGCGCGATTCCAGGAACATCGCGACCTGTGCGCTGCGCGCGCCGTGATGGCAGATGCAGACGATCTGCGCGTCGTCGTCGAGTTCTTCGCTGCGGGCGGGAATGTCGCGCATCGGAATCGACACGATGTTGTCCAGCTTCGCGGTCTGGACCTCCCAGGGCTCGCGCACGTCGAGCAGGACGGGCGCGGGGCGCGAGGTATCGGCCAGCCACGCGGCAAGTTCGGGTGCGGTGAGATTTTGCATGGAGATCTTCGAAAGACGACAGCAAGGACAGCGAGGAACGGGAGCGTGCCGCCGTGACTTCACGGCGGCACGAAGCGCAATCAGAAGCGGAACAGCGACGGATGCACCGCGTTCTTGAGCGGCGCAACCAGCGTTTCGAACACGTCCGAGACGCGGAACTGCTTTTCATCGACGCGGGTGACGATCTGCGCCTTCATGACCGGCGCCACGCCGACGAACGCCGCAATGCGCCCGCCAATCTTCAACTGTTCGAGGAATTCCTGCGGCATGACCGGCAGGCCGCCGGACACGCAGATCACGTCGTAGGGCGCGCCGTCGGTCCAGCCGCGCGCGCCGTCGCCGGTGATCACTTCGGCGTTCGTCACGCCGTTCGCCGCGAGGTTCTGGCGCGCGAGGTCGGCCAGCTCCGGCGAAATCTCGACGCTCGTCACGCTGCGTCCGCGATGCGCGAGCAGGGCGGCCATGTAGCCGGAACCCGTGCCGATTTCCAGCACCGTCTCGCCCTTGTGAACCGCGAGTTCCTGCAGAATGCGCGCCTCGACGCGCGGCGCCAGCATGCGTTCGCCGCCGGGCAGCGGCACTTCGAGGTCTGCGAAGGCAATGTTGCGGTACGCGGCGGGAACGAAGTTCTCACGCTTGACGATCGAAAGCAGATTGAGGACGTCCTGGTCCAGCACTTCCCACGGACGAATCTGTTGCTCGATCATGTTGAAACGCGCTTGCTCGATGTTCATGTTCTGTGTGCGTAGTGGCGACCTAGGGCGGATACGCGCCGTGGCCGCGCTGTGGCCGGATAAGGGGCGGGAAACGAAGCGATTGTAGCAAAACGAGGGGTTTTCCCGCCTGCTTCGCGGTACGTGCCCCAAGGCGTCTAGTGCGGCAGCCGGATGTCGAGCTTGAAGGTGACGAGGCGCGCGAGCAGGATGAACGCCGTCGAGAGCAGCACGTTGTAGATCGTGTCGACGTCGAGCCGCTCCAGTCCGAGATAGATCCAGCAGCCCGCGAACGCGCACACCGCATAGGGACGCGAATCGCGCAGGATCAGCGGGACTTCGTTGCACAGCACGTCGCGCATGACGCCGCCGAACACGCCGGTGACGACGCCCATCATCGTCGCCGTGAAGGCGGGCATTTGCGCGTCCAGCGCGACGGACGTGCCCGACACGCTGAAGAGACCGAGGCCGATCGCGTCGGTCACCAGCAGCGCGCGCTGGTCGAACAGGCGCGAGGTCACGCGCAGGAACAGCGGCGCGAAGATCGCCATCGCGAAGATGAAGAGCACGTAGTCCTGATGCTCGACCCAGTAGAACGGCCGGCGCGACAGCAATACGTCGCGGACCGTGCCGCCGCCGAACGCCGTGACGAGCGCGACGAGAAACGCGCCGACCGCGTCCAGCCGGCGCTTGCGCGCCTCGATGAGCCCGGAGAAGGCGTAGGCGAAGATCGCGAGCGCCTCCATGATGCTGATGGCGAGCGTCAGTCTAGGATGCACGTTCGGACCCCGGCCTCGACTTGTCTTCGCCGCCGCGATCCTGCGGATGATGGTGCTGGCGCGACGTACCGCCCGGCTGCAGCAGCACGAGCACGGCGCCCGCGCCGCCGTCGTGCGGACGCGCCTGGCAGAACGCGATCACCTCCGACTTCTGCACCAGCCACGCGCGCACCTTGCCTTTCAGCACCGGTTCGCGGCCGATCGAGCCGAGTCCCTTGCCGTGGATCACGCGCAGGCAGCGCAGCCCGCGCTTCACGGATTCGCGGATGAACTCCGCCAGCGCCTCGCGCGCTTCTTCGCGCCGCATGCCGTGCAGGTCGAGTTGCGCCTGCACGATCCACGCGCCGCGCCGCAGTTTGCGCACCACTTCCTGACTGATGCCCGGGCGGCTGAAGGACAGCGTGTCGTCGATATCGAGCAGGCTTTCGGGATCGTATTCGTCCGACAGCGCCTCCTGCAGCACCGCTTCTTCGTCGCGACGGCTCTGCAGCGGCAGCGGCGGGGGCGGCACGCGGGTCAGCGTCGTGCGGGGCGGGGTCTTCAGCGGTTCGACGGCGCCGATCGAGTCGATGGCGCGGCGGAATTCATCGGCATCCGCGACGCTCTCGCGCTCGGCGCGCGCTGCCGCGACGCGCTGGATCTCGCGCTGCTCGGCGTCGGCCTTGAGCGCGCGCTTGAGCGTCGACAGGCCTGCGAGTCCGTCGCGCCTTACCGCGGCGGCGACATCGGCGGGCCTGGCCGGCTCGCGCGCTGGCGGTTCGGCCGATGGCGGCGCAGGCTTGCGCCGGGCTTTCGGTTCGTTTGGATGGGGGTGATTCTTCGGCATCGTTCGGCCAGTTGGAAACGTCTGGAAACTGAGTCGAGGATGGGGTGCGCGGGCGAATGCCGGAAAGCAAGCCGCCCGCCGCGCGCCTGCCGCAAAGAAAACGGGCCGGCGGCGTGAACCGTGGCCCGTTCTGCAAGCTTCCAAAGCGATGCACGAAGCGCACCGTGCGGGCTGATCACATTCTAGCGGCTCGCCGCGCGCGCGGTCCGGCGGATCAGCGATCCGCTTCGTGGCTCATCGAATGCGGCGTGGCCGTTTCATGGATGCTTTCGAGGTAGCGCTGCGCATCGAGCGCGGCCATGCAGCCCGTGCCCGCGCTGGTGATGGCCTGGCGATACACGTGATCCTGCACGTCGCCCGCCGCGAACACGCCGGGAAGGCTCGTGGAGGTGGCGTCGCCGGTCGTGCCGCCCTTCGTGATGATGTAGCCGTTCTTCATCTCGAGCTGGTTGATGAAGAGATCGGTGTTGGGCTTGTGGCCGATCGCGACGAACACGCCCTGCAGCGCGATGTCGGTCGTCTCGCCGGTCTGCGTGTGCTTGACGCGCAGACCCGTGACGCCGGACTGGTCGCCGGTGACTTCGTCGAGCACGTGGTTCCACTTGATCTCGACCACGCCTTCCTTTTCCTTCGCGAGCAGGCGGTCGATCAGGATCGGCTCGGCGCGGAACTTGTCGCGGCGATGAATCACCGTCACCTTCTTCGCGATGCCCGCCAGATACAGCGCTTCCTCGACCGCCGTGTTGCCGCCGCCGATGACCGCGACTTCACCGTTGCGATAGAAGAAACCATCGCAGGTGGCGCAGGCGGACACGCCCTTGCCCATGAACGCTTCCTCCGACGGCATGCCGAGATACTGCGCCGACGCGCCGGTCGCGATGATCAGCGAATCGCAGGTGTATTCGCCCGAGTCGCCGATGAGGCGCATCGGCTTTTCATTGAGCTTGGCGGTGTGGATGTGATCGAACACGATGTCCGTGTTGAAGGCGCGCGCGTGTTCTTCGAGACGCTGCATCAGTTCCGGGCCCTGCACGCCCGAGGGGTCGCCCGGCCAGTTTTCGACATCCGTGGTGGTCATCAGCTGGCCGCCCTGGGCGAGGCCGGTGATGAGCAGCGGCGACAGATTCGCGCGCGCCGCATAGACCGCGGCGGAGTAGCCGGCGGGGCCGGAACCGAGGATCAGCACTTTGGCGTGTTTGGGCGAAGACATGATAGTGGTCCGTTTTTGATGGTCGGCTCGAAAGCGCGCCGGATGAGCTTGCGGCAGCGTGGCCAGCGCGGCTGGGCGCTGGTGGCCATGCGCGAACCACAGCAATATCGACACCCGCCGCGCGGCTCGTGGCCGCGTGGAGGCGCCGGAGCGCTTCCGATGAACCGTATTTGAGTGCAAAACGGGGATTATAAAGGTGCCTCGAAAAGCCTTCCGAGTGAACCTTTCAATTGCGCCGATAGGCGCGGCGCGCGAGGTTTGCGCCCATGACGCCCGCGTGACGAGTGTTACAGGTTGCAAGCGCCGGGGCGTTTTTACGCCGTTCCCCGCAATGCAGCGTTTACAATAGGCCACCGTTCCAGGCGGTCCCGGCGCACCGGCCGGCGAGGCCGCAAGCAGGCGACACCAAGCATCGAATCAATGGCCAAAGCACCTTATTCCGCGAGCCCGCAGGCACTGCCGCACCGCATGTCGCGGCTCTTCACCGAGATTCGCTGGATCCTCCAGGTCGCGCTCGGACTGTTCCTCGTGATGGCGCTGCTCTCGTACAGCCGCAGGGACCCGAGCTGGACCCACGCCGTCAGCGTCGAACGCATCGCGAACTGGGCGGGCCGCGTCGGCGCTTATACGTCGGACATCCTGCTGCTCGTGTTCGGGCTGTCCTCTTACTGGCTGATCGTGCTGCTCGCGCGGCGCATCATCGCGAACTATCGCCGTATCACGCAGCCGCCGGTCGTCGATGAAGACGCGCCGAAGGACCGCACCTGGCTCGCCGAAGCCTTCGCCTTCGTGCTCGTGCTGCTTGCCTCCGACGGCATCGAGGCCTTGCGCATGTGGTCGCTCAAGGTGCAGCTGCCGCGCGCGCCCGGCGGCGTGATCGGCGACATGGTCGCGCGCCATGTGTCGCACGCGCTGGGCTTCACCGGCGCCACGCTGTTCCTGCTGATCGCGCTCGCCATCGGGCTGTCGCTGTATTTCCGCTTCTCGTGGCTCTCGGTGTGCGAGAAGGTCGGCGACGGCATTCTCAACGCGATCACCGGCGCGCAACTGCGCCGTGAGGCCGGCCGCGACCGCAAGCTCGGCGAGGCCGCAGCGGTCAAGCGCGAGGGCAAGGTCGTGCGTTCGCGCGAGAAGAACGAAGATCACGAACCGGTGATGATCGTGCCCGCCGTGCCCACGCCGGCGCGCTCGGAGCGCGCGGAAAAAGAAAAGCAGGTGCCGCTCTTCAAGGACCTGCCGGGCGACTCCACGCTGCCGCCGCTGGCGCTGCTCGACCCGCCGCCGAAGACCCAGGAAACCATCGCCGCCGATACCCTCGAATACACCTCGCGTCTCATCGAGAAGAAGCTGAAGGACTTCGGTGTGGAAGTGAGCGTGGTCGCGGCGTATCCGGGTCCGGTCGTCACGCGCTATGAAATCGAGCCCGCAACGGGCGTGAAGGGCAGCCAGATCGTCGGTCTCGCGAAGGATCTGGCGCGCTCGCTGTCGCTGGTGTCGATCCGCGTCGTCGAAACCATTCCGGGCAAGAACTACATGGCGCTCGAGCTGCCGAACCAGCGCCGCCAGACCGTCAAGCTCTCCGAGATCCTCGGCTCCGAAGTCTATGCGAACGGCGCGTCGCCGCTGACCATGGGTCTCGGCAAGGACATCGGCGGCAATCCGGTCTGCGCCGATCTCGCCAAGATGCCGCACTTGCTGGTCGCGGGTACGACGGGCTCGGGCAAGTCGGTCGGCATCAACGCGATGATCCTCTCGCTGCTTTACAAGGCGAGCGCGGATCAGGTGCGGCTGATCCTGATCGACCCGAAGATGCTCGAAATGAGCGTCTACGAAGGCATTCCGCATCTGCTGTGTCCGGTCGTCACCGACATGCGCCAGGCCGGTCACGCGCTCAACTGGGCGGTCGCCGAAATGGAGCGCCGCTACAAGCTGATGAGCAAGATGGGCGTGCGCAATCTCGCGAGCTTCAACAGCAAGATCGACGACGCGAAGAAGCGCGACGAAAAGATTCCGAATCCGTTCAGCCTGACGCCGGATGAACCGGAACCGCTCACGCGCTTGCCGAACATCGTGGTCGTGATCGACGAACTCGCCGACCTGATGATGGTGGTCGGCAAGAAGGTCGAGGAACTGATCGCGCGTATCGCGCAGAAGGCGCGCGCGGCGGGCATCCACCTGATTCTCGCGACGCAGCGGCCTTCGGTGGACGTGATCACCGGCCTCATCAAGGCCAATGTGCCGACGCGGATGGCGTTCCAGGTTTCGTCGAAGATCGACTCGCGCACGATCCTGGACCAGCAGGGCGCGGAGTCGCTGCTCGGCATGGGCGACATGCTCTATCTGCCGCCGGGCTCGGGCCTGCCGGTGCGCGTGCACGGCGCGTTCGTGTCGGACGAGGAAGTGCATCGCGTGGTGGACAAGCTGAAGGAGCAGGGCGAGCCGAATTACATCGAAGGCCTGCTCGAAGGCGGGCTTGCCGGCGAGGGCGACGAAGGCTCGGCCGGCGCGAACGGAACCGGCGGCGCGGACGGCGAGTCCGATCCGTTGTACGACCAGGCGGTCGAGGTCGTCATCAAGAATCGCCGCGCATCCATTTCACTGGTGCAGCGGCACTTGCGCATCGGCTACAACCGCGCGGCGCGGCTGCTGGAGCAGATGGAGAATTCGGGGCTGGTGTCGGCGATGTCGTCGAACGGCAACCGCGAGATCCTGACGCCGGCGCGCGACGCCGAATGACGCGCGGCGCGAATCAAAGGGAGAACATCACGATGCAACACCATACGGGGAGCCGCACGCTCAAGGTCCTGAGCGCCGCATTGTTTTCAGCGTCGATGCTGCTGGCGTCGCACGCCTTCGCGAGCGGCACCGAACAGCTGAAGGCGTTCGTGTCGCAGGTCAAGGCCGCGCGCGGCGACTTCACGCAACAGGAAATCAAGGCGCCGGGCAAGGCCAACAACGGCGCTACGTCCACGCCCGTGCCGACCAAGGGCACGACATCGAGCGGCACGTTCATGTTCGCGCGGCCGGGCAAGTTCATCTGGTCTTATCAGAAGCCGTATGCGCAGGTCCTGCAGGCGGATGGCGACAAGCTCTACGTGTACGACAAGGATCTGAACCAGGTCACCGTGCGCACGCTCGGCGGCGCGCTGGGTGCGAGCCCGGCGGCCATCCTGTTCGGCAGCAACGACCTGGACAAGAACTTCAACTTGCGCGATGCGGGCGAGAAGGGCGGCATCGACTGGCTCGAACTCACGCCGAAAGCGAAGGACACGCAGTTCGAGACGGTCGGCATCGGCTTCAAGGACGGCAACCTGCAAGCGATGGAACTGCACGACGTGTTCGGCAATGTCACGCTGCTCACGTTCTCGAACATCCAGAAGAACCCGCCCATCAAGAGCGATGCGTTCAAGTTCACCGTGCCGAAGGGCGCGGACGTGATCAACGGCTGATCATCGGCTGATCTACACGGCCCGGCGCCCGCCGGGACGCGCTTTCATCGCGGCTCAGTTGTAGCTCGTCGTCAGCAGGACGCGGGTCACGGACGCGGGCGTCTCGTCGAGCGCGCGCATCGACAGCGTGCCGCCGAGTTTGCCTACGTGGTAAGTGCCGCCTGCATCGGACGGCGTGGTGTTGCCCCGGCTGTCGGTGAAGCGGGTCGCGAGCAAACGCGCGCCGGATGCCGGGCTGTGTCCGATCACCGACATCGACACGCCAGCGCTCGGCGCATCGCTTGGCTCGGCGGAGAACATCACGTGCGCGGTGCGCCCGCTCGTCTGGTCGATCCGTATCGGGGAGGCGGTCGCAGAGGCATTCCCCGATCCAACCGATACGCCGAATGGCGAGGCCACGATCGATCCCGTGAAGTAGATGACGCCGCCGTTCGTGCCTGCGCTCGCCATCGCGCAGTAACTCATCGCGCTGGCCAGAACGAGTTGTCCGGCCCGTCGTGCCCTACCCAGCTTTGCGTCGATCATGGTTCCCTCGTCCTAAGAGAAGGTGCTGCCCGTCCGCGATGGTCAGTCAGCGCTGCAACCGAGCACGCTTCCGGTCCTTCGGACCCGTTTGTCGCGCTCAATTTTGAGATGTTCATGAATTGATATTAGGAGAAGTCGTATTGCCTGATCAATAAGATTCCGGTATTGGATTTGTAGAAAATTGTCATGCTTGTGGATGGGCCAATAACGGCTGAAAACGCCTGCCTAAAAGCAATCTCAGCCGTGCGCAGCCTGCATGTCTTCGATGAACGCTTCGACGATCTCGCGTTTCGCACCGCCCGCACGCCGCGCACGCGTGACCATCTGGAACGCGACGCGATAGCGCATCGCTTTTGGATTCAGCGGCGCGAGCAGTCCTTCCTTCACATACGGCGCGGCGAAATGCTCGGGCAGATAGCCGAGATGCTGTCCCGAGAGCACGAGCATCGCGACGGCCTCCATGTTGTCGGCGACCGCGCCGACGAGTCGCGGCGCAAGCGTCCCGGCCTCCGGCAGCGGATAGCTGCGCCATGCCCAGTCGTGCTCATTGGCCTCGCTCATGCGCACACGTCCCGCACGTGCGTACAGCGGATGCCCGCGGCCGCAATAGGCGAGCTGTTCCTCGGCAAAGATCTCGACGTAATCGAGCGACGGCACGCGATGCCAGAAATAGCCGATCGCCATCTGGATGCGTCCTGCGAGCAGCATTTCCTCGAGTTCGCCCGGCGAGCGCACGAGCACCGCGAAGCGCACGGATTCGTCGCGCTGGCGAAAGCGCGCGATGGCTTCGCTGACGCGTGCGTTCGCGCTGACCGGTGTATTGCCGATCATCCCGAGCGTGAGCGTGCCGACCAGCGTCTTGCCGACGTTGCGGGCGGTGGAGTCGAAGGTGTCGATGGCCGCGAGCAGCGTGCGGCACGCCTCGACGAACTGTTCGCCGCGCGAAGTCAGCGCAAAGCCGCCGCGCCCGCGCTCGCACAGGCGATAGCCGAGCCGGGTTTCGAGCGTCGCGAGCTGCGTGCTGATGGTGGATTGCCCGACGTTGAGCGTGGCCTGCGCCGACGACACGCCGCCCGCGTCGGCGATGGCGAGAAACACGCGGATCAGCCGGAGATCCAGGTCGGACAAGTGAGAGAACATGCGCGCCGCCGATACATCGATAAAAATCGATGTGAAGTTGTTTTTGTCGTCATTTTAACGCCGGAGCAAAGCGGCTATGAATGGCAGCATACCCATCCTGATTCATCCGACGCCATGAATACTTCCGCGCTGTTTGCCCCCGCAGAACACTTCGATTCCCACTTTCTCGACGCCCGCGCCGAACGTCCGCAGCCACTTTCCGGCAACCAGATGCCGCGCTGCGGCGGCATCACGACGATGATGCGTCTGCCGCATGTCCCGTCCGCCGCCGGGCTGAATGCTTGCTTTGTCGGCGTGCCGTTCGATCTCGGCACGTCCAACCGCACCGGCGCGCGCTTCGGCCCGCGTCAGGTGCGCAGCGAATCCGTGCTGCTGCGCCCGTACAACATGGCGACGCGCGCCGCGCCGTTCGATTCGCTGCGCGTCGCGGATATCGGCGACGTCGCGATCAATCCCTACAACCTGCTCGATTCCATCGACCGCATCGAGCGTGCGTATCGCGAGATCCTGCAGCACGACTGCACGCCGCTCACGCTCGGCGGCGATCACACCATCGCGTTGCCGATCCTGCGCGCGATCCACGCGAAGCACGGCAAGGTCGGGCTGATTCACATCGACGCCCACGCGGACGTCAACGACACCATGTTCGGCGAGAAGATCGCGCACGGCACGCCGTTTCGCCGCGCGGTGGAGGAGGGCTTGCTGGACTGCTCGCGCGTCGTGCAGATCGGCCTGCGCGGCACCGGCTACGAGGCCGGCGATTTCGACTGGTGCCGCGAGCAGGGCTTTCGCGTCGTGCAGACCGAGGAATGCTGGAACAAGTCGCTCGCGCCGCTGATGGACGAAGTGCGCGCGCAGATGGGCGACGGTCCCGTCTACATCACGTTCGATATCGATGGCATCGATCCGGCTTTCGCGCCCGGCACGGGCACGCCGGAAATCGCCGGCCTGACGGTGCCGCAGGCGCTGGAGATCGTGCGTGGCGCGCGCGGGCTGAACATCGTCGGCGCGGATCTGGTGGAAGTCGCGCCGCCCTACGATCCGTTCGGCACCACGGCGCTGCTCGGCGCCAATCTCGCCTTCGAACTGCTGTGCGTGCTGCCGGGCGTCGAATATCGCGCGGCGCGTTGAGCGACCGGCTTGCTCGCGGCCTTACGCGTACGCGCGCCGCCGTCCCGCCACGAGCAGCAGATAGCACACCGCGCCGAGCGCGAGCGCGGGCAACGTCGCGCCGAGGTTCGGCAGCCACTGGTTGATCGCGTGATAGGCGGCAATGCCGACGCCCCACGCAATGAACGCGCTCACATGCCAGCCGCCGGAATAGCCATAGCGGCCGGTGGGATCGGCGAGCACGGCGGTGTCGATGCGGCGTTTGCGCACGATGAAGTGATCCGCCAGCACCACGCCGAAGAGCGGCGCGAACACCGAACCGATCAGCAGCAGGAAGTTCTGGTACTTGCCCATCTCGACCACCAGCGCGACCAGCGTACACAGCGCCCCGAACGCGCACGACAGCAGCGGCACGCTGGCGCGCGCCCACAACGTGCCGGTTGAAACGGCGGCGGAGTGGATGTCGGCGAAGGCGTTGTCGGTTTCATCGATCAGGATCAGGAACAGCGCGAGACCGCCGCCCGCCTGCGCGAACGCGGTGGTCAGCAGCGCATCTCCGCCGCCGGCCGCGAGACCGTAGATCGCGCCGAGCGCGTAGAACCAGAGATTCGCGATGCCGTAGCCGAGCAGCGTGCCGCGGAACGTGCCGCCCGCGCTGCGGCCGAAGCGCGTGTAGTCGGCGATCAGCGGCAGCCACGACAGCGGCATCGCGACGACCAGGTCGATGCCCGCGCCGAACGCCATCTCGCCGGTGCCGGGCCGCGCCATCAGCGCGGCGAGATCGTGCTTCGCGAGCAGGTTCCAGGTCAGCCAGCCTGCGCCGCCGAGCAGCAGCCAGATGCCCCAGGTGCGCAGGAAGCGCCGCACGAAGGACAGCGGGCCGCTCACCGCGAGCAGCGTGGCGAGCACGCCGAAGATCAGCGTCCAGACGATCGGCATCGAGAAGTGGAAGGATTGCTTCGCGAGGGCATCGGCGGAATCGCGCATCACGATGATCTCGAACGAGCCCCATCCGACCAGCTGGACCGCGTTGAGCACCGCCGGCACGGAGGCGCCGCGCACGCCGAGCGTCGGCCGCAGCGAGGACATGGCGGCGAGCCCGGTGTCCGTGCCGATCACGCCCGCGAGCGCCAGCAGCACGACGCCGACCACCGTGCCGATGCCGATCGCCGCGAGCGCATGCGGCAGCGACAGTCCCGGCACCAGCAGCGCGCCCGCCTGCGCGACCAGCAGGCCGATGCCGAGCGAGAACCACAGCGCGAAGGCGTCGCTCGTCGCGAAGGCGCGCCGTTCGGGTGGCACCGGGGTGAGCGGCGCGTAGGTGGAAGTTTCGCCGTGCGCCGCAGCGTTCGTGGTGTGCTCTTGCCCCATCGGATTGCGTCCTCATATGGTCGATGCGTTGTCCGAGACGGTCACGCGCAGGCGGGTCCGATGCCCTCGCGGCCCGGCTGTCATAATGACCCGTTCCGCCACCGGCCGGCGCCTCTCTCGGGAAGCGCGAGATTATCGCCGCGATCCACCCAACCGCGTCAACCTGCATCGCACAGCACATGTTCGAAGAAAACCGTGGCACCGTTCCGCTCGCGGAGCGTCTGCGCCCCCGCACCATCGACGACGTGATCGGCCAGAAACACCTGCTTGGCCCGAGCAAACCGCTGCGCGTCGCGTTCGAATCGGGCGAAGCGCATTCGATGATCCTGTGGGGCCCGCCCGGCGTCGGCAAGACCACGCTCGCGCGCCTCATGGCCGACGCGTTCCACGCGCAGTTCATCTCGCTTTCGGCGGTGCTGTCCGGTGTCAAGGATATCCGCGAGGCGGTGGAGATGGCGCAGATTCATCGCGCGAACGGGCATCAGACGCTCGTGTTCGTGGATGAAGTGCATCGCTTCAACAAGAGCCAGCAGGACGCCTTCCTGCCGCACGTGGAGTCCGGCCTGTTCGTGTTCGTCGGCGCGACGACCGAGAATCCGTCGTTCGAGGTGAACAGCGCGCTCTTGTCGCGCGCGGCCGTCTACGTGCTGAAGAGCCTCGACGCCGACGAACTGAAGGAATTGCTCGAGCGCGCGAGCCGGGAACTGGGCGGCCTCACGTTCACGGACGAGGCCCGCGATGCGCTGGTCGGTTCGGCCGACGGCGACGGCCGCAAGCTGCTGAACAATCTCGAAATCGTCGCGCGCGCGGCGGCGCAGCAGAAGCAGGGCGAAGTCGACGGCGCCTTGCTCGGCAGCGCGCTCGCCGAGAACCTGCGCCGTTTCGACAAGGGCGGCGATGCGTTCTACGACCAGATCAGCGCGCTGCACAAGTCGGTGCGCGGCAGCAATCCGGACGGCGCGCTGTACTGGTTCTGCCGCATGCTCGACGGCGGCGCGGACCCGCGCTATCTGGCGCGGCGCATCGTGCGGATGGCGTGGGAGGACATCGGACTCGCCGATCCGCGGGGTGCGCGCATTGCGCTCGACGCCGCCGAGACCTACGAGCGCCTCGGCACGCCGGAAGGCGAACTGGCGCTCGCACAGGCGTTGATCTATCTGGCGGTCGCGCCGAAATCGAATGCCGGCTACAACGCGTACAACGAGGCGCGCCGCTTCGTCGGCCGCGATCAGTCGCGCGGCGTGCCGGTGCATCTGCGCAATGCGCCGACCAAGCTGATGAAGGAACTCGGCTACGGCCACGAATATCGCTACGCGCACGACGAACCCGACGCCTACGCCGCCGGCGAGACCTATCTGCCCGACGGCATGCGCGAGCCTTCGTGGTATCAGCCGACGCCGCGTGGGCTCGAAGGCAAGATCGGCGAGAAGCTCGCGCGCCTTAGCGATCTCGACGACGCGTGGCGGCGCGAACACCGCGACGACAAGAAGCGCTGAGGGCTGATGCCTGTCCGGCCGGCGCTGGCCGTGCGCTAGAATCGACGTTTCACGAATACTCAACCAGCAGCCCCCGCCATGCTCGATATCCAAACCCTCCGCAAAGACCTGGACGGCGTCGCGAAGCGCCTCGCCGACCGGGGCTTCACGCTCGATGCCGCCGCGTTTGCCGCGCTCGAAGCCGAGCGCCGCGAGATCCAGACGCGCACCGAAGAACTGCAGGCGCGCCGCAACAGCCTCTCGAAGCAGATCGGCGCGATGAAGGGCCGCGGCGAGGACACCTCGGCGGTGATGGCGGAAGTGGGCGGGATCGGCGACACCATGAAGGAGTCGGCGGCGAAGCTGGACGACGTGCAGAAGCGCCTGTCGGACCTGATGCTCACCGTGCCGAACCTGGCGCACGAGAGCGTGCCGGTGGGCCGCGACGAGACGCAGAACGTCGAGGTGCGGCGCTGGGGCACGCCCCGCGCGTTCGACTTCGAGATCAAGGACCATGTGGATGTCGGCGCGCCGCTCGGCCTCGACTTCGAAACCGGCGCGAAGCTGTCGGGCGCGCGGTTCACGCTGTTGCGCGGACAGATTGCGCGGCTGCATCGCGCGCTCGCGCAGTTCATGATCGACACGCACACGGAGCAGCACGGCTATACCGAGGCGTACACGCCGTACATCGTGAATCCGGAGATTCTCTACGGCACGGGCCAGTTGCCGAAGTTCGCGGACGACATGTTCCGCGTGGAGAAGGGCGGCGAGGAGAACACGGTCACGCAGTACCTCATTTCGACGTCCGAGATCTCGCTGACCAACACCGTGCGCGAGAGCATTCTCGACGCAGCCGCGCTGCCCGTGAAGCTCACCGCGCATTCGCCGTGTTTTCGGTCCGAGGCGGGCTCGTATGGACGCGACACGCGCGGCCTGATCCGGCAGCATCAGTTCGACAAGGTGGAGATGGTGCAGGTCGTGGCGCCCGAGCATTCGTACGCCGCGCTCGACGAGATGGTCGGCCAGGCCGAAGCCATCCTGCAGAAGCTGGAATTGCCGTATCGACTGATCACGCTGTGCACGGGCGACATGGGTTTTTCAGCGGCGAAGACCTTCGACCTCGAAGTCTGGCTGCCGGCGCAGAACACGTATCGCGAGATTTCGAGCTGCTCGAACACCGAGGCTTTCCAGGCGCGCCGCATGCAGGCGCGCTTCCGCAATGCCCAGGGCAAGCCGGAGTTCGTGCACACGCTGAACGGCTCGGGACTGGCGGTGGGCCGCACGCTCGTCGCGGTGCTGGAGAACTTCCAGAACGCGGATGGCTCGGTGACGATTCCCGCCGTGTTGCGGCCTTATATGCGTGGTCAGGAGCGCATCGAAGCCGCCGTGGGCGCATGACACTGGCCTCGCGCTTATTTTGCTGAAGGTTGGCAAAAGGGGCTTGGCAAGGTTCCGAGAGTTCGATATAGTTTCGTTCTTCGCCGAGCAACGACCGGCTTGACGAAGGCCCGAGAGGGTAGACGGAGAGGTGGCAGAGTGGTCGAATGTACCTGACTCGAAATCAGGCGTACGGTTTTCCCGTACCGTGGGTTCGAATCCCACCCTCTCCGCCAAGAACATAGAAAGCATCAAACAGAAAGGCCGCCCATTGGGCGGCCTTTCGTCATTTTGGCGTATGCAAGGCAATGCCGCCTATGTGGCGAACATCTCGATTTGATTTTCCTTGTTGACGGCTTCCATCAGTCATTTGGAATCACTCTCCAATATGTCCCTCACCTCTGAGCCCGATCGAAAGATTGGTGTCCCATGTGGGGGATTTCCATTTGTGGCGACCGATCCTTGCCTGACGGCAACCGACAAGCCGGAATTCTCTCCGTTAAAACTGCACCGCCCTTACGCAGACCAACTGGACCTCCTGAAATCGCGAAACTTGGCTGTTGGTGACGATGCTGCGGCTTTAGCAACGCTGCAAGGAATCGGCTATTACCGTCTGGTTGGCTACGGGTTCCCGCTTCGCGTCCCGACTCCGGGCAGCGATGTCCGCCGTAGCGACGATTCTCTCGACGGAGCGTCGTTCGAATTGGCCGAGGCAGTCTACGAGTTCGACAGGAAATTGAGATTGCTCGTCCTCGACGCCATCGAGAGAGTCGCGGTCGCGGTGCGCGTCGATATCGCGCATTTGCTTGGGCGGCGGCATCGTCGCGCCCACGAACCAACAGCTCAGTTGGACGCGAATTTCTGCCAGAAACGACAGGGCCCAAGGAGGCTCACGCGACATCAAGAGTGGCTGGAAAAATACAAAGAGGCACTGAGAAAAAGTCGCAAGGAAGATTTCGTCGCTCATCATGAGCAGAAATACGGCGCAGCGCTTCCGATCCGGGTCGCCACAGAGATTTGGGACTTCGGCTTACTGTCGAAATTTTTCGCCGGGATGAAGTGCGGCGATCAGAACAAGATCGCGAGCCGATATGGAATCAGCGGACAGCATCTGGCGTCATGGCTACGCACGATCGACTTCGTGCGAAACGTCGCTGCGCATCATTCACGGCTGTGGAATCGCAACCACCCCGAACCACCGAAACTTCCCGACACTCAACCGCATCAATACCTGCACCATTTGGCGAGAGATGAATTTGCGCGGCGGCGGACGTACGGCACGCCGTGCATCCTCGAAACCATGTTGCGAGTCATTCGCCCGGAAAGCGGATGGTCTGGCGCAGTGAAAGCGCATTGGCTTCCTTTCCCGCAGTCGGAGCTCGTGAACATTCGCGCCGCAGGTTTCCCGCCGGGCTGGGAAAGTGAGCGAATATTGATCCGCTAGCCCGTCGCACTCAGGTCGTACACCGCGCAATATCGAACCGCAGCTCCGGCTCCGGCACACCGCCATCGTCGCTGGATGACTGTTGCACCTTCACCTCCGACCCGTACACCGAAGGCGTCAAGGTCACGAGCCACGCATTCGACCCGACCATCAGCTCGGTCGAACCCTGCGCGCGCCTGGTCTGCGCGGACGGAATCATGCGTTGCAGGCAGCTGGAAATATCCGACGCGGGCCGCGCCGATGAAACATGGATCACGGGCTTCGACGCGCGCAACTCGGGACCGCTCGTCGAACTGCAGGCGGCGAGGGCAGCGGCGCTCGCGGCCATGGCAAACAAATGGGCAAATCGAGGCAAGGTAGTCACGCTCCGGCAAGTCTGAACCGGGGCCACTAAAACACAAACCCGCGTGCATCACAAGCGTGCATGTCCGCAACCGCGTCCTCACCCCTCCGGCCAAGGACCGGCGGCGCCGGAATGCTATCATCGGCCCCATTGTCCTCGTGCGCCGTCCGCCTGAAATCCGGTCGAAGGCCGCGCACGCAGGCCGCTGAACCCATCTGCATCGCCCCATGGCCATCACGCTCAAGACTCCCGCAGACATCGACAAGTTGCGCATTTCCGGCCGCCTGGCCGCCGAAGTTCTCGCGATGATCGGCGAACACGTCCGTCCCGGCGTCACCACCGACGAACTCGACGCCCTCTGCAACCGCTTTATCGTCGACGAACTGAAAGCCATTCCCGCCAACGTCGGCTACATGGGCTTTCCGAAAACCGTCTGCACCTCGGTGAATCACGTCGTCTGCCACGGCATTCCCGGGCCGAAGGAGCTGAAGGACGGCGACATCATCAACATCGATGTCGCGATCATCAAGGACGGCTACTACGGCGACACGAGCCGCATGTACTTTGCCGGCACGCCGAACGCGGAGGCGCGCCGCCTCACTGAAACCACGTACGAGGCGATGGTGGCCGGCATCCGCGAAGTGCGCCCGGGCGCGACGCTCGGCGACATCGGCGCGGCGATCCAGGGCGTCGCGCACCGGGAAGGCTTTTCCGTGGTGCGCGAATACTGCGGCCATGGCATCGGCCGCGTGTATCACGAAGATCCGCAAGTGCTGCACTACGGTCAGCGCGGCGCCGGACTGCGCCTCAAGCCGGGCCTCGTGTTCACGATCGAGCCGATGATCAACGCAGGCCGCGCCGCCACGCAGCAGTCGCGCGACGGCTGGACCGTGACGACCAAGGACCGCTCGCTGTCTGCGCAATGGGAGCACATGGTGGCCGTGACCGAGGACGGTTTCGAGTTGCTCACGCCCTGGCCGGACGGCACCGGCGCGTACGCGGCGCCCTGAATGAGCGAAGCGACCATGAGCACGGCTACGCATTGCCATGTGCGCTGTAAAGCACTTTCCCGGATTTAGGAATTGACGGGTCCGCCCGATCGGTTGAAGCTACGCCCATGGCTGAACATGCCGGACCGGCCGCACGAGCCGCACGCATGGAGCCTGAAGTCAGAGAGAAATTGCCCGCATGAGTCCCTCATTGACCGTCAGCCGCATCGCCGCGCAACAAGGTCCGGTCCTGCGCGAACTTCGCACGGCATCGCTGCGCGAGGCGCCTTACGCATTCGGCGAGACGCTTGAAGATGCGCTGCTGCTCGAACCCGCCCAATTCGACGATACCGCCGCGCTGCACGCCAGCGCCGACAAGCTCGCAACTTTCCTGCTGTACACCGAAGGCCATCCCTGCGGGCTCGTGCATGCGTACATCGAGGACGCACCGGGCGGGCGCGCCTTCGTGAACGCGCTGTGGGTCGCGCCGGCGGTGCGTCATCTGCGCGGCGGCGAACTGCTCGTGAACGTCGCATCGCAATGGCTCGCGGAGCAGGGCGCGGCCGACGTGCACGCGTGGATCGCCGATGAGAACCGCACCGCGATGCGCTTCTACGAACGTCTGGGCTTCGGCCCGACCGGCGATCGTCGCGCCATGCCCTTGCATGAGCAGGAAGCCGAATCCCTCTTTGTGCATCGGCTGCATTCCGGGCAGCCTGTCTAAGCGCGCATCGCGGTCACGTCGAGCGTGCGCGCGGCACGCATCTCTCGTCGCACTTCGCGTTTCCGATAGCTGAATTCGAGCCAAAAATTATGGCCGTGTGCGACAACGCCTGTAAAATACGCAAAATTTTTGGCCGTTCCTATGTCGCTCAACAAAACGCCCTATTTCGAACTGCGCAGCGGCTCCGTCGACACGCTTCTCTTCGTCGTCAAGACTCCCGACCTCGATGCCTTGCGCACCGAACTCACGCGGCGTTTCGAAGCGACTCCCGAATTCTTCGCAGGCGATGTCGTCGCCATCGACGTTCGACGTCTCGCTGAAGGCGAGCGCATCTCCCTCGCGGAACTCGAGAAGCTGCTTGCCGGCGTGCGCATGCGTCCCATCGGCGTGGTCGCGCTGCCCGCGCAGACGTGGGCCATCCAGTGGGCCAACGAAGGCGGCCTGCCGATCCTCGAAGCACGCGATCGCCGGGGCGCGCCGAAGCCTTCCGTCGACGAAGCCAAGCCCAACACCGAGGCCGCCGCCGTGATCGAGGCGGCCGTCGCCAACACGCCGCCGCCCGCGACGCTGCCGCAACCGGCGACCATCATCGACCGGCCGTTGCGCTCGGGCCAGCAGGTCTACGCGAAGGGCGACCTGATCGTGCTCGGGCTCGTGTCCTACGGGGCCGAGGTCATCGCGGAAGGAAACATCCATATCTATGCGCCGTTGCGGGGCCGCGCGCTCGCGGGCGTGCACGGCAACCTCGACGCGCGGATCTTCTGCACCTGTCTCGAACCGGAACTGATCTCCATCGCGGGAATCTACCGGACCACCGAGAACCCGCTGCCGGCCGACGTGCTGAGCAAGCCGGTGCAGATCTGGCTGAACGAAGAAAAACTGATGATCGAACCGCTGCGGCTGACCTGACGAGTCGCCTCCACCCGCGCGCCACCGATGCCCAGCGCGCGCTCCAGGCAACGCGAGCGGACCTATTGACGAACACAAGGTACTTGTATGGCAAAAATCATTGTGGTGACTTCGGGAAAGGGCGGCGTCGGCAAGACGACCACCAGCGCGAGCTTCGCATCGGCGCTCGCCTTGCGCGGCCACAAGACGGCCGTGATCGACTTTGACGTCGGTCTGCGCAATCTCGACCTCATCATGGGTTGCGAACGCCGCGTGGTGTACGACCTGATCAACGTCATCCAGGGCGAAGCCAATCTGAACCAGGCGCTCATCAAGGACAAGAAGTGCGAGAACCTGTTCATCCTGCCGGCTTCGCAGACCCGCGACAAGGACGCGCTCACGCTCGAAGGCGTCGAGAAGGTGATCGACGAGCTGGTCAAGATGGACTTCGAATACATCATCTGCGATTCGCCGGCGGGCATCGAATCCGGCGCGCTGATGGCCATGCACTTCGCCGATGAAGCGCTCATCGTGACGAATCCGGAAGTCTCGTCGGTGCGCGACTCGGACCGCATCCTCGGCATTCTCTCGTCGAAGACCAAGCGCGCGATGGAAGGCAAGGAGCCGATCAAGGAACACCTGCTCATCACGCGCTACAACCCGAAGCGCGTCTCCGAAGGCGAGATGCTGTCGCTGAGCGACATCCAGGAGATCTTGCGCATCGATCTGATCGGCGTGATTCCGGAGTCGGAAGCGGTGCTGCACGCATCGAACCAGGGCTTGCCCGCCGTGCATCTCGACGGCACGGATGTCGCCGAATCGTACAAGGACGTGGTGTCGCGCTTTCTCGGCGAGCAGAAGCCGCTGCGCTTCACCGATTATCAAAAGCCCGGCCTGCTGCAACGCATCTTCGGCACCAAGTAAGGGGACGCAATGTCGATTCTTTCGTTTTTGCTGGGCGAGAAGAAAAAGTCCGCTTCGGTCGCGAAGGAACGCTTGCAGTTGATCATTGCGCACGAGCGCGCAGGTGGCAAAGCCGCCGCCGATTACCTGCCGGCGTTGCAACGGGAACTCGTTGCGGTGATTTCGAAGTACGTGAAGATTTCCAACGACGACATTCGGGTCAGCCTCGAACGTCAGGACGATCTCGAAGTGCTGGAAGTGAAGATCGAAATTCCGCAGGCGTGACGTCGTGCGGCGCGTCTGCGTGCCGCACCGTTTGCTTTACAGGAAGAGCCGGAATCGCGAGATTCCGGCTCTTTTCGTTTGCGGCGCTATCGTTTGCGTGATTCTCTTGTCGTTCTTCGAGGTGGCGCGAGCAGGCGCATCGACAGTCGCTGACACTTGTCCACACATCGTTTCGAATTCGGGCCTCTGGCACGCCTGCGCCTGTCATCGCATCGGCCGGTCTACACATTGAACTGTTTCGCGGAGGTTCCTGCGCCGCGAGCTTTGCCCGCGCGCCCTGCGCGCGCGTTCGATGTTTTTCGACAAGAGGTCGTTCATGAAAGTGTCCCTTCGCCGCCTGCTCGTTCAGATCGCGATCATCGCCGCCGGCGCCGTCACGCTGTCCGGGGCGTACGCCGCCGCGGTGATCATCGCGCCGAGCGCGCCGCCCGCGCCGCGCTACGAGCGCATTCCGCCGCCGCGTGCGGGCTTCGTCTGGGAAGCCGGACACTGGGTCTGGCAGGGCCGTTACGTCTGGGCCGCCGGACGATGGGTCGAAGTGCGCGCGGGCCGGCGCTGGATCGCGGGCGTGTGGTCGCCGTATCGCGGGCAGTATCGCTATGTGCCGGGACACTGGATCTGAGTCGGGTCATTCCGCGATGCCGGGCACGCTCCGAGCGTGGGAAATCCTGAACCGACGAAGCGGGCCAGGCATGTTCGCTGCGAGTGAGCGAAGCATTGCTTGAACTACGGCATGCGCAGGGCGGAAAAAAGAACAGGCGCGAGGCTTTCGCCTGGCGCCCTTGAACGTTCCCGCGTTAGCAGGAACGGAGAGGAGAAGGGAGTCGTTCGAGCAACCCGAAAAGAACCGGTCGCCTGAACGCCATTGCCCGATGTGACAGCCTCCTGGCAACAGAGTTCAAACGGTTTGAAATTTCTTGCGAGCGGACGAGCAGGTCAGGCGGTGAGCACCTCGAACGCGACGACCGCGAGAATGGCGCCGACATTCGCAATGACCGCTTCGACGACCACGCCGCGCCAGGTTGCAGGCCGGAACTTCACGGCGAGCAGCAGGGCGCTCAGCAGCGCGATGGCGATCATTGCAACCAGATGCGAGCCTTGAAGATGAAAACGCATGGTGGCCTCCCGATTGAAGCGCGAATGAAGAATCCGCGATTGACGCTGCCGAACCGTTTTGGTTTTGTCGAGCTTGTTTCGATGCCGCTTCGAGTATAAGCACAGCAAAAATGACTGAATAGCGGGCCAAAAAGTCATTTTGCCGCCAGCTTGCCGACTGACATCGGGTGTTACTTTAAATACCGGTCGATAAAGGGAATTTCCTCTCGGGAGTCAGTACAAACCCCGTATGCGCGCGCGACGTTCCTGTCGCCGTGGAACCGCAGCCCGTGGAGCATTCACCAGATGACTTCCCCGACAACACGTTCTCTCGAAGTCGATTTCTTTCGAGGAATCGTGCTGCTGATTATCGCGGTAGACCATATAACGGGAAGTGTGCTGTCGCGCTTCACGCTGCATCAATATGCCTTTTGCGATTCCGCCGAAGTGTTCGTCTTCCTGGGCGGTTACGCGTCGGCGGCGGCTTATACGGCGCTTGCGACTCGCCGTAGCATCAAGGCCGCGCGCCGGCGTTTTTTCCGCCGCAGCTGGGAAATCTATCGCGCTTATCTGTTCACGGCCTTCCTGATGCTGATCGGCGGCGGCCTGATGATGGCGCTGAAGATCGACACGCCGATGCTCCAGTACACCGAATGGCCCAATTTCCTCGCGCGGCCACTGGGTCTGATCGGAGAAATCGTGACGCTCAGGCAGCAGCCGTATTTGTCGGCGGTATTGCCGATGTACGCCGTCTTCGCCCTCGCCGTGCCCGTGATCGTGCCGCTCGCGCAGAAGAAGCCGGTGGTCGCGATCTTCGCAAGCCTGCTGGTCTGGCTCGCGGCCGCGCCGCTCGCACGCGCGCTGCCCGGCACCTATGCGGAAGCGTGGTCGTTCAATCCCTTCGCGTGGCAGCTGATGTTCGTGACCGGCATGCTCGCGCGCGTCCAGCCGATCAGCGAAGGATTCCATGCGAGCCGCATCGCGCGCGGGCTGACCGCCGTGGCGATTGCGGTCGCGCTGGTCTTCGCGTTCTACAAGCTGTTCTTCGAAATGCAGCCGCCGCCGGGATTCATGAAACAGAATCTTGCGACCCTGCGCATCGTGAGCTTCGCCGCCATCGCGTGGATCGTCGCGCGCGCGGTGTATGCCGGTTGGATCGGACGGCTCGCGCGCAGGCTGCCGGGCATCGTGACGATCGGGCAGCAAGGGCTCGTGTGCTTCATCGCGGGGGCGTGCGTGTCGCTCGTGCTGGATTCGGCGCTGCGGGCCATGGGCGTGCTCGGACTCGGACGCTATCCGTCGCACTGGATCCTGGGATTGATCGCGGATGGCATCGCCATCGTCACGCTGCTGGCGCTCGCGCGTTTCTGGGCCGATCGCAAGGCGGCGAAGGCCGCGCGCGACAAGGAGGTCAGGCAGGCGCAGCGGCCGGCGCCGCCGCGCGTCGCGCTCGTCAACGGCCGGCCGGTGCCCGCGCAGGCAGGCAACCGGCACGACCGCTGAGCGGCGCCAAGTTTATTCGAGCGTGCTCATTCCAACGTGATATCGCGGGTCTCGCGCATGCACAGCACGGCGATGAGGCTGACCGCCGCCGCCGCCGATACATACCCACCCACCCACGTCAGGCCGCCCCGGTTCGCGAGCAATTGCGCGATATAAGGCGCCACCGACGCCCCCAGAATCCCGCCCAGGTTGTACGCGACGCCCGCGCCGGTGTAGCGCACGTTGGTCGGGAACAGCTCGGGCAACAGCGCGCCCATCGGCGCGAAGGTCACGCCCATCAGGAACAGTTCGATCGTCAGGAACAGCGCCACCTGGATCGTGTTGCCGCTGCCGAGCAGCGGCGCCATCGTGAATCCCGACAGGATCGCGAGCAGGCAGCCGACTGCCAGCACCGGCTTGCGTCCGAAGCGGTCGCTGGCGATTGCGGAAATGGGCGTGGCGAGCGCCATGAACAGCACCGCGAAGCACAGCAGGCCGAGGAAGGTCTCGCGCGCGAAATGCAGCTTGCCGACGCCGAACGACAGCGAAAACACCGTCGAGATGTAGAACAGCGTGTAGCAGACGACCATCGCGAACGCGCCGAGCAGCGTGGGCATGAGGTGACTGCCGAGCAGCGTCGCGACCGGCACCTTGACGCGCTCCTCGCGCTCGACGGCCGCGCGGAACGCAGGCGTCTCCGCGATTTTCAGGCGCACGTACAGGCCGAGCGCGACCAGTACCGCGCTGACGATGAACGGGACGCGCCAGCCCCAGCTGCGGAACTGTTCGTCGGTGAGTGACAGCGCCAGACCGAAAAACAGGCCGTTGGAGGCGAGGAAGCCGATCGACGGCCCGAGCTGCGGGAACATCCCGAACAGCCCGCGCTTACCTTTGGGCGCGTACTCGGTGGCCAGCAGCGCCGCGCCGCCCCATTCCCCGCCGAGACCGATGCCCTGGCCGAAGCGCAGCACGCACAGCAGGATCGGCGCGAGGCTGCCGATGGAATCGTAGCCGGGGACGAAACCGATCAGCGTCGTGGAGAGGCCCATGACCAGCAGCGAGGCGACGAGGGTCGACTTGCGGCCGATGCGGTCGCCGAAATGTCCGAACAGGAACGAGCCGATCGGCCGCGCGACGAACGCGATGCCGAAGGTGACGAACGCCGACAGTGCCTGCGCGGCGGGCGAGTCGTGCGGAAAGAACACGGGTCCGATGACGAGCGCGGCGGCGGTCGCATAGACATAGAAATCGTAGAACTCGATCGCGGTGCCGATGAAGCTCGCGAAAATCACGCGGGAAGCGCTTTGGGATCCGTCGCCGGGCTTGGCGGCGGAGAGCGAGGGTGAGGACATGCTGTCTCCGTTGTCTTGGCGTTGATGCGTGTTGCGTTGATTCGTGCTGCGTCGGGGCGTGGCGCCGTCGACTGTCGCCGTCGACTGTCGCGTCAGCTTCTTGTAGGGATGGTCATGCGATGACAGCGGTGACGCTGGGAGCCAGCGCCGGGCGGCATGCGCGAGTACCGCGCGTGGTCGCGGCGCAGATGGGCTGCGCCTGAGGCGCTTCGCAGGGCGCGCGGGGTGGGCGCGGGGCGAAGGCCACGCCGGAAGCAGGTCCGGCCGGGGTGCGAAAAATTATAACGAGCGTGCGTGGCGACCGCCACCGGTCGATGCTAGTCGATGGTCGTCGCCTGCGGCGAGTGCGAGGTTTGCAGCTGGAACTGGCCGTTGTCGTTGAACATCCAGCCTTCGAACAACTCCAACTGGCCATTGCCGTTCAGCAGCCGCGCCGGCGGTGCGGGCAACGGCGCCGCGCGACGCAGCGAGGCGAGCGCGGTGGCTTCGGCTTCGTCGTCGCCGTTGGTGCGGTACACGGACGAATCGACCAGCCGGCCGCCGCGATCCACCGTGAACGCGACGAGCACGAAGGAACGCAGCATCGCTTGCGGCGTGCCCTTGAGCACCAGCGACGGATTGCGCTCGAAGATGCGTTGCGCGATGCGCTGCTTGTAGTCGTCGAGGGTCGAGCCTTGCGCCGCGGGCGGCGCGGTTGTGCGCGCCGCGACGACACCGGGCGGCGGCGTGAAGGTGCATGAAGTCAGCGCGAGCACGGCGCATGCGCCGAGCAGGGCGGCTACGGCGGAACGGAGAGAGGCGGACATGGGAGGGCACCGTGGAAGACTCTGCTTCCATGGTAGTGCCTGCGGGCCGGATGGGCGACGTCGACACGATCGTGCGGGCGCGCGACTTGCTGCCTTGGCTTTCACAAGGAAAGCTTCCAAGGAGCCGATCATGAACGCAGACAATCAAGCGCCGGACAATGCCCAGCCGGCCGAGCATAGCGACAACGAAAAGAGCAAGCTGCCGGAGCGGAGCGACGAGAACCGCAAGCAAGGACCGAATGACCGGCCCGGCAAGGAATCGGGTGAGGGCGAGACGCCGGTGGGCTAAAGTACGGCGCCTTCAGCGGACAGCGGGCGTGAGTCAGTCGACGTAGGGTTTGACCAGTTCGGCGCAGCGCAGCGGCGCTGATGCTCTTACCGCGCCCGTTTCCGCCGCGCGGGTTTCGACGCAGCGGAACACGCTGTTGGTCTTCTGCAGGATGTAGGTGTCTTCAGGCAGACCGGTGCTGCGGGCGGCCACGCTCGTCACCGAGACGATGCCGTAGCCGTTCTGGATGAGTTCGAAGAAGGTGGTTTCCGAATGCCGCCATTGCGCATTCGGGTTGGGCTGGGCTTGCGCCTGCATCGGCAGGCTTGCAGCCAGCAACGCGCCGAAGAGAAAGGGCAGGATGCGGCCTGATTTCATAAGCGTCTCCGCGTAGTGATCGATGTGGGCGGTTAGATGGGCCTATGGCCTGTCTGTTCACTGCGATTGTCACGCATGACCGACAAAGCCCTGCTGATTCCTGATTTCCTTCGCATAGCGACATGCACGCGTTGGCGTGCTTTCGCGCGGAATGACTGTTTTCAAAGAATCGTCCCTTGACCCTGGAGTTCCTCCAGGGTGTTTACTCGCCCCATGGCGTTAAGGGATAGCGAAAATGAAACAGTGCTGCGCAGGACATGATTCGATCATCGAGCTTCGAAAGGAGCAGGACGTGCGTGCCGTCGGACACGCACATTGTGGCGGGCATGAACATGGTCACGATCACGACCACGGCCATGAACACGACCATGCACACGCCCACGACCACCCCGCGCTGACCCCGTCCGTTACCTTGGGTGGCTTCGTCCGCACGCAGATGCGCATCGCGCAGATGGACTGCCCAACCGAGGAAGCGCTGATCCGCAAAAAACTCGGCGCGCTGCCGGAGGTCAGCGAGATGCAGTTCAACCTGATGCAGCGCGTGCTGACGGTCGTGCATCGGCCCGATGGACTCGATGCGGTGCTCAAGGCGCTCACGTCGCTCGGCTTCGCAGCGGAACTCGCGGATCACGCACAAACCGGCGCCCGCGCCGCCTCTTCCGCGCCGTCCCGCAAGCCCATGTGGCTGCTCGGTGCGGCCTGCGTCACCGCCTTGAGCGCCGAAGCCGCGAACTGGCTGGGCGCGCCCGAATGGCTCGTCGCGGCGCTCGCGGTGCTGGCGATCGCGGGTTCGGGCGTCGGCACCTACAAGAAAGGCTGGGTCGCCATACGCAACCTGAACCTCAATATCAACGCGCTGATGAGCATCGCGGTGACCGGCGCGCTCGCGCTGCGCCAATGGCCCGAGGCCGCGATGGTGATGGTGCTGTTCACGATCGCCGAACTGATCGAGGCACGCTCGCTTGATCGCGCGCGCAATGCCATCGAAGGATTGATGAAGCTGGCGCCCGACACCGCGACCGTCAGGCAGCCGGACGGTCCGTGGCGCGACGTCGAGGCTACGGCAGTCAAACTTGGCGCCATCGCGCGCGTGCGGCCGGGCGAGCGCATCGCGCTGGACGGCAGGATCAGCGCGGGCCGCTCGACGATCGATCAGTCGCCCATCACCGGCGAGAGCCTGCCCGTCGAGAAAGGGCCCGGCGATGACGTCTTCGCCGGCACGATCAACCAGTCCGGGTCGTTCGAGTACGAGGTGACGGCTGTGGCCGGCCAGTCGACGCTCGCCCGCATCATCCATGCAGTGGAGAACGCGCAAGGCACGCGCGCGCCGACGCAGCGCTTCGTCGATCAATTCGCCCGCATCTACACGCCGAGCGTGTTCCTGGTCGCGGTGGGCGTCGCCGTGCTGCCGCCGCTGCTGTTCGCGGGCGCGTGGCTCGCGTGGCTGTACAAGGCGCTGGTGTTGCTCGTGATCGCGTGCCCGTGCGCGCTGGTGATCTCGACGCCGGTGTCCATCGTCAGCGGGCTTGCCGCGGCGGCCCGCAAGGGCATGCTCGTGAAGGGCGGGACCTTTCTGGAACAAGGCCGGAAACTGCGCTGGCTCGCCCTCGACAAGACCGGCACGCTGACTCACGGCAAGCCGGTGCAGGTGGCGTTCGAACAGATGACGAACGATCTCCCGGACGCGGAAGTGCGCGCGATCGCCGTCAGCTTGTCGAGCCGCTCCGATCATCCGGTATCGACGGCCATCGCACGCGCCGGCGCGGCGGATGCGGTCGGTTTGTTGCCCGTCGACGAGTTCGAAGCGTTGCCGGGACAAGGTATCGCGGGCCGGGTGAACGGGCGTCGCCATACGCTCGGCAATCACCGGATGGTGGAAGCGCTCGGCCTGTGTTCGACGGAGCTCGAAGCGCAACTGCAACGCCATGAGAAAAACGGCAGGACCGTCGTAATGCTCGCCGATGAAGAGCGCGTGCTGGCGCTGTTCGCCGTCGCGGACACGGTGAAGGACACGAGCCGCGCGGCCGTCGCCGAGCTGCATGCGCTGGGTGTGCGCACCGTCATGCTCACCGGCGACAACGCGCATACCGCGGCGGCGATTGCCCGCGAAGTGGGCGTCGATCGCGTCGAGGGCGATCAGTTGCCCGAGGACAAGCTGCGGGCTGTGGAGCAGCTTTCGGCGGGGGGCACGACGGTGGGCATGGTCGGCGACGGCATCAACGATGCGCCGGCGCTGGCGCGCGCGGACGTCGGCTTCGCGATGGGCGCGATGGGCACGGACACGGCCATCGAAACCGCCGATGTCGCGCTGATGGACGATGACCTCAGAAAGATTCCCGCGTTCATCCGCTTGTCGAAGGCGACGCATCGCGTGCTGGTGCAGAACATCGTGCTGGCGCTGGGGATCAAGGCGGTGTTCCTGGGGCTGACCATCGGGGGCATCGGGACCATGTGGATGGCCGTGTTCGCCGACGTCGGCGCGAGTCTGCTCGTGGTTGGGAATGGTTTGCGTCTGCTGCGCAAGTGACTTGGGAGAGATGGCATGAACTGGTTCGAGCGCGCGTTTGGCGGGCATCGTGGAGATGCGGTGCAGGGCGGGCATGGCCGTCGGCATGAAGGGAGTCATGGACATCATGGCGGACAAGGGAACGAGGGCTGGGGACGGGCGCCCGCTCCGGCGGCGCCGACGCGTCCGCCCGGCGGTGTGAGCTGCCCGCGATGCAATACGAGCCAGCAGGAAGGCGCGCGCTTCTGCTCGCAGTGCGCGACGCCGCTCGTGCCGCAGTCGTGTGGGCAATGTCGTCAGGCACTCGTGCTAGGCGCGAAGTTTTGCAGCCAGTGCGGGACGGCAGTGGGGGCTTGAAAGATGGGTTGTGCGGGAGCGGCGAGGTTCGCCTCGGCGCTCTTCGATGTCGGGCGCGGCGCAAAAAAATGTCCGGGCGGGAGTGCCCGGACCAAAGCACGACGGGCCACCAGTTCCGTCGTGCGCGTGGCCTGACGACGACCTGGACGCGGCTGGCTCGTGCAGCGCGGGGTCGTCGAGGTGAGGTGCGTCGGCGCCGTCCTGAATGTCCTGAAAGACGGCGGCGCTGCTGCGTCCGGTGGTATTCGCTAGTCCCGCGAGCGGGTGGTCCGAATCGGATCGGGCCGGTGCGGCAGCGTCAGGGATAGAGTACGAAACGGCCGCGTCGCCACGATGAGCGGGAGATGAGAAAGTGATCATGTGAAGTGGCGAGAGAACTGCGCGGAAACGACAAAGCCCCATGAGTCGGCGACTCATGGGGCTTTTGATTGGGTGCTGGCGGAGGCGGTGAGATTCGAACTCACGGAAGGATCGCTCCTTCGCCGGTTTTCAAGACCGGTGCCTTAAACCGCTCGGCCACACCTCCAGCAAGGCGCGTATTGTAGCGCAACTCTCCGGCAGGAAGCCGCATCGCTTCAAACCTTCACCCTTCCAGCGATTTCGTCGCCCGCAGTGCCGGAAACAGCCGCATCCACAGCAGCGCGACCGCGATCGTCCCGATCCCGCCGATCAGCACCGCCGGCATCGCGCCGAACAGCCCCGCCGTCATGCCCGACTCGAACTCCCCGAGCTGATTCGACGTTCCGATGAACAGCGAGTTGATCGCGCCGACTCTTCCGCGCATGTCATCGGGCGTCTGCAACTGCACGAGCGATGTGCGCACCACCACGCTGATCACATCCGATGCGCCGAGCACGGCAAGCGCGATCAGCGAGAGCACGATGTCGTGCGACAGCCCGAACAAGATCGTCGCGATGCCGAACACGATCACGCCGCCGAACAGCGCCGTGCCCGCGCGCTGCCGCAGCGGAAAGTGCGCGAGCACGATCGAGCCCGTCAGCGCGCCCACCGCCGGCGCCGCGCGCAGCACGCCGAGTCCCCACGGACCGGTATGCAGGATGTCGCGCGCATAGACGGGCAGCAGCGCCGTCGCGCCGCCGAGCAGCACGGCGAACAGATCGAGCGACAGCGCGCCGAGAATCACCGGCTTGCTGCGAATGAAGCCGATGCCCGAGAACAGCGCCTCGAACGACAAGGGCGCGCGCATTCGGACCGGTTCGTCGATGCGGATCGCCGCCACGGCCCACGCCGCCGCCAGGAACGCGATAGCCACCGCGCCATACACCGTCAACGCGCCGAAGCCATACAGCAGGCCGCCCAGCGCCGGGCCGAGAATCATCGCGGTCTGGTTCGCCGAAGTGGACCATGCGGTCGCCTGCTGCAACTGCGTGCGTGCGACGAGGTTGGGCAAGAGCGCCGCCATCGACGGCGATTCGAACGCACGCGCCGCGCCCGTGATCGTGGCGATGGCATAGATCGGGCCGACGTGATTCCAGCCGTGCCACGCGCCGAGACACAGGGCGAGCGCGCCGATCCCCTCGATTCCCTGGCAGACGTACGCGATGGTGCGCCTGTCGTAGCGGTCCGCCACGTGCCCGACGACCAGCGTCAGCACGAACATCGGCAGGAACTGCGCGAGTCCGACGAAGCCGAGCGCATAGGCGCTATGGGTGATCGAATAGACTTGCCAGCCGATCGCCACGGACATCATCTGGAACGCCACCGACGACATCACCCGCGCGCTCCAGAACAGCGCGAACGGACGATGCCGCATCACCGAGCCGGACGCCGCCGTCGACGCGCTCAATTGTGCGGATCCTTCAAGAACATCTCCTGGAGATCGTTGAGGAAGCGCTGGCCGAGCTCGGTCGGCGCGATGCGCTCCGGCGTGCGCGTGATGAGTCCGCGCTGTTCCGCGCGCTGGAGCGCCGGTTCGATCGCCGATAGCGACAAGCCGGTGCGCTCCACGAAGGCATGCACCGGGAAACCTTCCACGAGCCGCAGCGTGTTCAGCATGAACTCGAAGGGCAGATCGCGCGGACCCACTTCGCGTTCTTCCTGCACCGGGGTTTCGGTCGGCGAAAGCGCGTGATCCATGTAGCTCGCCGGATGCTTGAAACGCGCCTGCCGCAGGATCCGCGACGGAAACGACAGCTTCGTATGCGCTCCCGCGCCAATCCCCAGGTAATCGCCGAAGCGCCAGTAGTTCAGGTTGTGCCGGCTCTGCCGATGCGGCTTCGCATACGCCGATACCTCATAGCGTCCGTAGCCCGCCTCGCGCGTGCGCTCGTGAATCCACTCCTGCATGTCGGCGGAAGCATCGTCGTCGGGGAGCGCGGGCGGATACTTCGCGAAGACCGTGTTCGGCTCCATCGTCAGGTGATACAGCGAGAGATGCGGCGGCGCGAACGCCAGCGCCGTCTCGATGTCGTGCCGGCATTCGTCGAGCGACTGCTGCGGCAGCGCGAACATCAGGTCGAGGTTGAAGTTGTCGAAGTGCCGCGCCGCGATCTCCACGGCCTGGCGCGCCTGGCCTGCATCGTGGATGCGGCCGAGCGCCTTCAGATGCGCCTCGTTGAAGCTCTGGATGCCGATCGACAGCCGGTTCACGCCGCTCGCGCGGAACGACGCGAACTTCGCCGCTTCGAACGTGCCGGGGTTGGCTTCGAGCGTGATCTCGGCGTCGGCGTCGACGGGCAGCAGCGCGCGCACGTCCGAAAGCAGCCGGTCGAGACCGGGCGCCGAGAGCAGCGAAGGCGTGCCCCCGCCGATGAAGATCGTATGCACCTGCCGTCCCCACACGAGCGGCAGCGCGCTTTCGAGATCGGCGCGCAGTGCGTCGAGATAACGGTCTTCGGGAAAGCTGTCGCCCTTCCACTCGTGCGAGTTGAAATCGCAGTACGGGCACTTGCGCACGCACCACGGAAAATGCACATACAGCGCGAGCGGCGGCAACGACGTCAGGCGGATGCTGCCCGGCGACGTAAAGGTCTGCACCACGTTGATGGTCTTCGGTCCCGCGCTCACGCCAGTTCCTTCAGTCGTTGCAGCAGGTCGCGCAGCGCCAGCGCGCGGTGGCTCAGCGCGTTCTTGCGGGCGGGATCGAGTTCGGCGGCGCTGGCGTGCAGCGCGGGCAGGAAGAAGTGCGGGTCGTAGCCGAAGCCGTGCGTGCCGCGCGGTTCGTCGAGCACTTCGCCGTGCCAGCGGCCTTCCGCGATCAGCGGTTCGGGGTCTTCCGCGTGACGCACCAGCACCAGCACGCAGAAGTAATACGCGCGACGGTCCGCCACGCCGGCGAGATCCGCGACCAGCCGCGCGTTGTTCGCCGCGTCGCTTTTCTCCCCGCCGGCAAGCGACGCGTAGCGCGCCGAATACACGCCCGGCGCGCCCTGCAACGCGCGCACGCACAGGCCGGAGTCGTCGGCGAGCGCGGGCAGGCCCGTCAGCGCCGACGCATGGCGTGCCTTCGCCAGCGCATTCTCGACGAAGGTGACATGCGGCTCGGGCGCCTCGGGCACGCCGAGTTCGCCCTGCGCGATCAGTTCGATGCCCGCCGCCTCCAGCAGCGCCGCGAACTCGCGCAGCTTGCCCGCATTGTTCGAGGCGAGCACGACACGGCCCGGCGCCGCCCCGGATGCAAACGAATCAGACACTGCGAATCCCCAATGCTTCCTTCTGCTTCAGCACGAGCGCCTTGATGCCGCTGTCGGCGAGCGCGATCAGCTCGTTCATCTCTTCGCGCGAGAACGGCGCGCCTTCCGCCGTGCCCTGGACTTCGACAAATCCGCCCGAGCCCGTCATCACGACGTTCATGTCGGTATCGCACTGCGAGTCTTCGTCGTAGTCGAGATCGAGCACCGGCGAGCCTTCGAAGATGCCCACCGAGATCGCCGCGACGAAGTCCTTCACCGGCGACTTCGCGATCTTGCCCGCGGCCAGCAGCTTGCTGGTGGCGTCATAGGCCGCGACGAACGCGCCGGTGATCGACGCCGTGCGCGTGCCGCCGTCGGCCTGGATCACGTCGCAATCGAGATGCAGCGTGCGCGCGCCGAGCGCGTTCAGGTCGAACACCGAACGCAGCGCCCGGCCGATCAGACGCTGGATTTCCTGTGTGCGGCCGGTCTGCTTGCCGCGTGCGGCTTCGCGGTCGCTGCGGGTGTGCGTGGCGCGCGGCAGCATGCCGTATTCCGCGGTGAGCCAGCCCTGTTCGCGGCCGCGCAGGAATTCGGGCACGCGCTCGGCGATGCTGGCCGTGCAGATCACCTTGGTATCGCCGAATTCGACGAGCACCGAGCCTTCCGCGTGCTTCGTGTAGTTCCGCGTGATGCGCACGTCGCGCAGCTGGTTTGCGCGGCGGCCGCTCGGACGCGGGGGAGAGGGCTTCAGCAGGGGAGAGTCGGTCATGAGGATCGAGTGGTGAGAGTGAAAGCGCGCGCGTCCGGCACAGAACGCTTGCAGGACAGCCGTGGGACGCCGCGCAGCAAGGCTGGATTTTATCGCCAAACCCCGCAGGGCGTCGGGCGGGCCCGGTCCGGCCGACCCTTGGTATCGGCGGTCCGCATGGCAAAAATGGGATAATGCCGGTTCCTCGCCCGGCGGTCACACACGCGCCACTCCAAGGGGCTTTCGAAAGCGCCGGGCGCTTCGTATCGAAACGGCCTTCGCAACGAAGGTCTCAATCGCGAGACGTACCATGATCTACAGCATGACTGGCTATGCCAGCGCGACGCGCGAAGTCGTCGCGGATGGCGCGGGACCCAATGGCGCGGGCGGTTCGGGCGTCGGGGTTTCGGTGGAACTGCGCACGGTGAATTCGCGCTTTCTCGACCTCAATTTCCGCATGCCTGAAGACGTGCGCGCCACCGAGCCGCAATTGCGCGAAATGCTGATGAACAAGCTCTCGCGCGGCAAGGTCGATATCCGCATCAACCTGAATCGTGTCGAACAGACGGCCAATGCCGGCGCGCTCAACCGCGACGCGCTCAGCCAGCTCGCCACGCTCGAGCGCGCCGTGCTCGACATCTTCCCCGGCGCCGAGCGCATGCGCACCGGCGAAATCCTGCGCTGGCCCGGCGTGCTCGCGGAAAGCTCGGTGTCGCAGGACACGCTGCGCGAAGCCGTGCTCGCGTGCGGCAGGCAGGCCATCGCCGATCTCATCGAAGTGCGCGGCCGCGAAGGCGCCGCGCTCGGCAACGTGCTGCTCAACAGCGTGACGGAGATGGAAGCCATCGTCGCGCGCATCACGCCGCTCGTGCCCGAACTGATCGCGCGGCATCAGCACAAGATCGTCGAGCGCCTGCAGGATGCGCTCGGCATCGCCACCGCCGACGGCGCCTCCGCCGCCAGCGTGCCGCGCGAGGAAGTCGCCGAACGCATCCGCCAGGAAGTGACCATCTATGGCATCCGCATCGACATCGCCGAGGAATTGCAGCGTCTCAGCGCGCATCTGACCGAGACGCGCCATGTGCTGCAAAAGGGCGGCAAGGTCGGCAAGCGTCTCGACTTCATGATGCAGGAACTCAACCGCGAAGCGAACACGCTCGGCTCGAAGGCCGCCGCGAAGGAACTCGCCGACGCCTCGATGACGCTCAAGCTGCTCATCGAACAAATGCGCGAGCAAGTACAGAATCTGGAGTAACGCACCATCATGTCGAACCCCACACCGCATCGCTCGCACAGCCACTACACCGGCATCTATCCCGGCAACCTGTTCATGGTCGTCGCGCCGTCGGGCGCCGGCAAGTCCACGCTCGTGAACGCGCTGCTCGCCGAAGATCCGGCCATCCTGCTGTCGGTTTCCTACACGACGCGTGAAGCGCGTTCGAAGGAAACCAACGGCGTGCAGTATCACTTCGTGTCCGTCGATGAGTTCATGGAGCGGCGCGAGCGCGGCGAGTTTCTCGAAAGCGCCGAAGTGCATGGCAACTACTACGCCACGTCCAAGCTGTGGATTGCCGACCAGATGAAGATGGGCCACGACGTGCTGCTCGAGATCGACTGGCAGGGCGCGCAGCAGGTGAAGAAGCAGTTCCGCAATGCGGTGGAGATTTTCATCCTGCCGCCGTCGCTGGATGCGCTCGAAGACCGCCTCAAGAAACGCGGCCAGGATTCCGACAAGGTAATCGTGCGCCGTCTGCTTGCAGCCGGCAGCGAGATGGCGCATGCATCGGAAGCGGAGTACGTGGTCATCAACGAGAATTTCGATCGCGCGCTCACTGAGTTGCGCTGCCTCGTCGCCGCGACGCGCCTGCGCTTCACGTCGCAATACGCCCGCAATACGCAGCTCTTCGTGGATCTCGGCATCCATTCCACGCCGCAATCATGAGCACCGCGGTGGCCGGGTCATATCGGTCACATAAGGTAGAATAAAGTTCATATCGAGAAGGAAACCAACATGGCCCGCATCACTGTCGAAGACTGCCTGAAACAAATCCCTAACCGCTTCGAGCTCGCACTCGCTGCAACCTATCGCGCTCGCCAGCTGGCGCAAGGCCATACGCCGAAGATCGAAAGCCGCGACAAGCCCACCGTCGTCGCACTGCGTGAAATCGCATCGGGGCAAGTGGGCATCGAAATGCTGAAGAAGGTGCCCGTCTGAGGGCTTGAATCAAGCAGGGAACCGGCGCCGGTTCCCTGATCCGTTTGTAGGCTGCAACCTGCAACCCGCCGCATCACATCACCACGGAGGAGGCGATCATGAGTCAGACACCGTTGCCCGTCTCCGCCGCCGTGGATCCCGATCTCGACACCGACGCCGACTCCTTGCTCGACGCCGACAAGCCGCACGCGGCGCGCAAGTACATCGACGCCGTTCTCGAACAGTCCTTCCGCCATCTGTTCGGTCCGACCGCCACGCCCGAGCAGCCGCGCAAGCATGACGTCGTTTCCATCGCGAAACTGACGAATGCGCTCTCCGGCTACATCACGGCCGAAGAGATCAAGGAAGTCAAGGCAGCTTTCCATTTCAGCGACGAAGCGCATCTCGGGCAGTATCGCCAGAGCGGCGAGCCGTACATCACGCATCCGGTGGCGGTCGCGGAAATCTGCGCGGGATGGAAGCTGGACGCGCAATCGATCATGGCGGCGCTGCTGCACGACGTGATCGAAGATCAGGGCGTGACCAAGACGGAGATTGCGGAGCGCTTCGGCGCGAAGGTCGCGGAACTGGTGGACGGCTTGTCCAAGCTGGACAAGATGGAATTCCGCAATCGCGAAGAGGCGCAGGCGGAGAACTTCCGCAAGATGCTGCTCGCGATGGCGCGCGACGTGCGCGTGATCCTCGTGAAGCTGGCCGACCGCCTGCACAACATGCGCACGCTGGGCGCGGTGCCGCCGGAGAAACGCCGGCGCGTGGCGCGCGAGACGCTGGACATCTACGCACCGATTGCGCATCGGCTCGGTCTGAACAATACCTATCGCGAGCTGCAGGATCTCTCGTTCGCGAACTTCAATCCGACCCGTTACGCCACGCTCGAAAAAGCGGTGAAGGCGGCGCGCGGCAACCGGCGCGAAGTGGTCGGCAAGATTCTCGAAGCGGTGCAGCGCACCATCGCGGACGCCAAGATCAACGCGGAAGTCACCGGCCGCGAGAAGACGATCTACAGCATCTACAAGAAGATGCGCGACAAGCAGTTGTCGTTCTCGCAGGTGCTCGACGTGTACGGCTTTCGCGTGGTCGTCGAGAGCGCGCTCGAATGCTATACGTGCATCGGCGCGCTGCATGCGCTCTACAAGCCGGTGCCGGGCAAGTTCAAGGACTACATCGCGATTCCGAAGGTCAACGGCTATCAGTCCTTGCATACCACGCTGGTCGGTCCGTTCGGCGCGCCCATCGAGTTCCAGATCCGCACGCGCAAGATGCATGAGATCGCCGAAGCCGGCGTCGCGGCGCACTGGCTGTACAAGAACGGCGGCGCCGACCTGAACGATGTGCAAAAGCGCGCGCATCAATGGCTCAAGTCGCTGCTGGACATCCAGAGCGAAGCGGGCGATTCGAGCGAATTCCTCGAACACGTCAAGATCGACCTGTTCCCGGACGCCGTCTACGTCTTCACGCCGAAGTCGCGCATCATGCCGCTGCCGCGCGGCGCCACCGCGCTCGACTTCGCGTATTCCATTCACAGCGACCTCGGCAATCAATGCGTCGCGGTGAAGATCAACAACGAGCTCCTGCCGCTGCGCACGGAGCTGAAGAGCGGCGATATCGTCGAGGTGATCACCGCGCCTTATTCGAAGCCGAATCCGGCGTGGCTCGGCTTCGTGCGCACCGGCAAGGCGCGCTCGGCCATTCGCCACTATCTGAAGACAATGCGCCTGAACGAGTCCGTCCAGCTGGGCGAGCGTCTCGTCGATCAAAGTCTCAAGGGTTACGGCCTCGCACTGTCCGACGTCACGCCGGAAGTCTGGGAAAAGCTCGTGCTCTGGACCGGGAACAAGACGCGTCAGGAAATCTTCGCGGATATCGGCCTCGGACGCCGTGTGGCCGCGGTGATGGCGAAGCGCATCGAGGTGCTGATGAACGGTCTGGATGACGACGAGCATCCGCATCGCGACCATCACAACACCAATACCGCGCCGCCGGTGGTCATCACGGGCACGGAAGGCATGTCGGTGCAGTTGTCGCCGTGCTGCCGCCCGATTCCCGGCGACGACATCATGGGCTATATCGGCATCGGCCTCGGCATGGCGATCCACACCACCGATTGCCGTGTCGCGCAGCGCATTCACCGGCGCGATCCGGGCCGCTGGATCGACGTGGCCTGGGCGCCGCAACCGGGCCGCCTGTTCGACGTCGCCGTGAAGGTGCTGGTGAAGAATACCAAGGGCGTATTCGCGCGCGTCGCGGCGGACATTACCTCGGCGGACGCGAATATCGTGCACATCGCAATGGACGAGGACGTGTCGCAGGAAGCCAAGCTGCTGCGCTTCGTGATCCAGGTCAGCGACCGCGTGCATCTGGCGAACGTGATGCGCCGCGTGAGAACCAATCACGACGTCATGCGGATCGCGCGCGAACGTCCGAGCGACGAACCGCATCATCGCAATCAGGACGGCGGCATGCGCATCGACCGGGAACGCGCGGACTACTGATCCCGGCTCGATCCCGGCGCGGGAACGCGGCGTGCATGCTCCGTCCTCCATCGACAGGAGAGAGCGCCGCAATGAACACATCCGATCTCGAAGGCGCCACGCTCGACTACTGGGTCGCGCGCGGGCTGCACGAATTCGTTCGGGAAATCCACTTTACCGATAGCGGCGAGACGCTTTCCATCCGCGGCAACGATCGCGGACGGCCGTGGGACGGGCGCTTCCTGCCGTCTACCTCGTGGGAAGCCGCCTCCGTCGTGCTGGAGCGCGCCTGCAGGCTCGAGATGCACGATCACGGCCGCGGCGAAGTGGTCTGCAGCGTGAGCTTCGGCAAGGACGGGGAGAGCGTGGAGGGGCGCGGAGTGTCGTTGCGCATCGCGTTGCTGCGCGCGTTCGTGCGGCAGGCATTCGGCGATACCGTGGAAGACGAATTCATGCGTCGGCCGCAATCGTTGATGGGGACGCGGGCGGAGGCGATCGGGGAATCGAGCGCGGTGGTGTCGGTGGAAGACGTGCCGGCGCCGGAGAAGCATATCGGCGATATCGGTTCGATTCCGCGCGTCTGATTGCACGATTGCACGGTCCCGATGCGGCCCGGTTCGAGCGACGAAAACAAAAAGGGCCTTCCGACTGGAAGGCCCTCCTAAAATGGCGCGGCTGGCAGGATTCGAACCCACGACCCCTTGGTTCGTAGCCAAGTACTCTATCCAACTGAGCTACAGCCGCACGCAAAACGGTACTGCTTCATGTGACGTCAATGCGCTTATGGTCAAGCGCGTGATGTTTTCCTTAATTGGCGCGACCGCCAATAACGAGAACATCAGAAAAAAGTGGCGCGGCTGGCAGGATTCGAACCCACGACCCCTTGGTTCGTAGCCAAGTACTCTATCCAACTGAGCTACAGCCGCACGCAGAAGCGGAATTATAGCCAAGCTAATCCGAAAATGGAAGGCTTTTAGGGCAAATTCCCGGTTTCCTTCGTAGGAGATGCATGTTCCGCATGGTAACTTGATGTTTTGAAAGCGCGTGTCATCTCGAAACTGGATCTGGATTCGCATCATGAACAAAGCATTTGTCAAAGAGTCGGACGACAGCGACGACGATCTCGAAACCGCACACCCGGATGTCCCGGCAGGCACGAAGAACTACATCACGCCGCAAGGACATCAGCGCCTTCGTGACGAGCTCCTGCAACTGCTCGACAACGAGCGTCCCGAGGTGGTCAAGCTGGTGTCGTGGGCGGCGTCGAACGGCGATCGTTCAGAGAACGGCGACTATATCTACGGCAAGCGGCGCCTGCGCGAGATCGACCGGCGCATCCGTTTCCTGACCAAACGGCTGGACGCAGCGGAAGTGGTGGACAGCAGCAAGCAGGAGAACGTCGACCAGGTGTTCTTCGGCGCGACCGTCGATTACGCCGGCGACGACGGCGAAGTGAAGACGGTGACGATTGCCGGCGTGGACGAGGTGGATCTCGAGCGCGGCTGGGTGAGTTGGATCTCGCCAATGGCGCGTGCGCTGCTGAAGGCGAAGATCGGCGACACGGTGGCGCTGCATACGCCCGCGGGCGTGCGACAGATCGATATTCTCGACGTGCGCTATCCGCGCTGAGGCGCGTGTGCCGTCCGGTTCAGGACCGCTTGCCTGAACCCAGAACGAAAAAAAGCCGCTCCGAAGAGCGGCTTTTCTACAGCAGTATTGCCGGTGACGCTTAGAAGCGGTGACGCACGCCAACCGTTGCCGAAACCTGGTTCGACGACGACGACATACCCACGCCGTTGATCGTCGCGCCGATGGGCAGGCCATCGTCGTCGGTCATGTGCTGGTATTCGCCTTGCAGGTACACGTCCGTACGCTTCGACAGCGCGTAGGCCGTTTGCAGGCTGAACTGATGGAACTTCGGCTTTTCGCCGGCGATACGGCTGTCCGTGTACGTGTACGCGCCTGCAACCGACAGAGCCGGCGTCAGGTTGTAACGGCCGTTGACTTCGTAGTTCGTGAAGCGAACGTGGCTGTCGCCGAGGTTGATGTTGCCTGCGTTCGTTGCGACGTTGTTCAGCGACGTTGCGTTGTCCAGCATCGTCTGCGTGAACACGAAGCCGACCGTTGCCGGGCCGAACGCGTAGTTGATGCCGCCGCCGAAGATGCGTTGACGGCCAGCCGTGAACGGCGAGTTGTCGCTGCCGACTGCGCCGGCGATGTTGTTCGTCGCCGAACCGACGTTGTTCAGTTGCATGTACGCGCCAGCAACGTTCAACGGACCGTAGTTGTACGATGCGCCGACGCTGTAAGCACGGTTATCCGAGAAACCGCCCGCTTCGTTCGAGAAGCCGTACATCGCGCCCAGCTTGAAGCCGGCGTAGTTCGCGCTCGTGTACTTGATCGAGTTGTTGACGCGGAACGTGTTGTCCAGGTTGTCGTTGTCGAACGGGTGGGCGAACTGCGTGCCGCCGTATTGCGTGCCGGTCAATGCCAGCGGGCCGACGAAGTCGACGACGGAGTCATACTGACGGCCGAGCGTCACGGCGCCGAATTGCGTGCTCGACAGACCGACGAATGCCTGACGGCCGAACTCGCGACCACCTTGGCCGTTCGTGCCGTTCATGATGTTGAAGCCGTTTTCCAACGTGAAGATTGCCTTCAGGCCGCCGCCGAGGTCTTCAGCACCGCGCAGGCCCCAACGGCTGCCGTTGACCGAACCGCTCGTCGCCTTGAAGTTGCTGTGGCCCGTGCCGCCGGCCGTCGTCACATTGTTGTTCGTGTAGGTGATGCCGGCATCGATCAGGCCATACAGCGTGACGCTGCTTTGCGCATGGGCGGCAGTAGCAAAAACGCCCGTCAGGGCGGCGACCATGAGAGTCTTTTTCATCTTTGTAACTCCGAGAGCAGATTGGGCCCAGGACCCAGGCTTTGAGGAAACCTCGTACCGGCGCGCTGCGAGAGGGCGCGGCCAGAAGAGCTATGCATCGGCAGCCGACACATTTGTTTCCGGACCAGACGAAGTGTAAAGAACGGTGTCACATTGAGCATTGTTCGATTTTCGCAATAAACCATTCTCGCTCGCGCAATGATCGAAAATTCGCTTATTCCTGTTTATTTACAATGGTTTAAGGGCAAATGAAGTCGTAAGGGCTAAGGTGTCAACCGATTAGCGTTGCGCATGAACGACACAAATTGACGCGCAAAAGCAACAAGTAATTCCCGGAATGGGATTGTTGAGAAATCTGAAAGAGAAGTTTGTGATTTATGCAGGTAATTTGTGCGGGGCGCATCGCTATACTGAGTGCTCTGCTTTCCGAAGCAGACTTTTTCGTTGACGGAAAAAGATCTCCAAACTTTGTCGGCGCGACTTCCCAGTCGCGCTTTTTTTTGCGCCGGGTTTCGGTGAAGTGGTGACGCGAGGCGCCTTTGCGGAAGGCGCGGAGCCTTGCGCCGTATGGCTTGGCGGGTGTCAAGGTTGGGCACATTCAGCATTGCCCATTGCAATCGAGACAAAATTCCCTGGCTGTTCTTTTAATCCGGTCAAAGCTTCCTGTCGGCAAGGTGGTGAAAGCCGCTCGTTATCGATGCGCGTTTTTGTTGACGGCGGGCAAAACGCAGATGAAATCCTCGCGGAGAATCCGGCAAGGATTATGGTCGGTTACTCTTGAAATGTCCTTAATTGATTTTCTTGGATACGCTTAAAATTCTTTGGCATGGTTAATACTGAATAATTGAATTGGGATAACCAATGCAACTTGCGAGTGACGGATAAGGCGCTGCTCAAAGGGTATTGCTTTAGTGCTTTGGTCTGATTGAAAACTGAGCGTCGCAAAAGCAATCGAATCACGCCAGCTTGGTTCCGCGTTACCTCGCTCAAGCCAGCCGTATGAGGGCCGGCCCCTGCCGGCAGGGGCGTGCGCGCTTCGGCTTCTCCGGGCTCCCGCAGCGCTGCTCCAGCTTGAAAATACACTCGCTTGATTTCGGGTTTGCCACTATTGCAAGTTTATTTATGGAATGCTGACAGATGCCCTTTTGAGTTCTACCGCAGTATTCATCACGCACCCATTGCGTTATGGCAAAGCGTAGCAAATGCTTAATTGTCGAATGCGATCCTTGCGTGGTCAGGGCCCGCCGATCCCCTGCGTTAGAATGGGCAATTCATCCTTTACTGCGCGCCTGTCTATCTCGTCAGGCGCACCGCTTTCCGCCGTCCATGATGCACTTCGATTCATCCCGCTTCACGCTTCCGGCCGAACCCATCGTTTTCGTCGATCTCGAGACAACAGGCGGTACCTTCGGCGTCGACCGGATCACGGAGATCGGTATCGTCGAAGTCGGTCCGCAGGGCGTTTCGCAGTGGACGTCGCTGGTCAATCCGCAGCGCTCCATTCCCGCGTTCGTCCAGCAGCTGACCGGCATCAACGACGCCATGGTGCGAAACGCACCCACCTTCGACCAGCTCGCCACAAACCTGCTCGAACGGATGAGCGGGCGACTCTTCATCGCCCACAACGCCCATTTCGATCACGGTTTCCTCAAAGGCGAGTTCAAGCGCGTCGGGCTTCGGTTCGTGCCGGACGTGCTCTGCACGGTACAGCTCTCGCGGGCGGTGTACCCGTCGGAAACCCGTCACGGTCTCGACGCACTTGTGCAACGCCATGCGCTCGTGCCGTCGGCGCGCCATCGCGCACTCGCCGACGCCGATCTGCTCTGGCAATTCTGGCAACACCTGCATCGTGCGCACGCGCCGGAGGTCATGCAGGCACATCTCGAACGGGTGACGCGCCGCTTCCAGCTTGCGGCGCATATCGACGAGGACACGATCGAGCGCATTCCCGCCGGCTGCGGCGCCTATGTGTTCCATGGCGATGACGACGCACCGCTGTACGTCGGCCGAAGCGTACGGTTGCGGCAACGCGTCCGCTCGCATCTGGTCGGACCGAAGCGCTCGGCGAAGGACTTGCGGCTGGCGTCGCTCGTGCGCCGTGTCGAATACCAGGCGACGGGCGGCGAAATTGGCGCAATGCTTGCCGAAGCGCAGTTGATTGCGGCTTTGCGGCCGGCCTACAACCGGGTGCCAAAGCCGCGTTCCGGCGAAGCGCGCGGCGCACCCTGGCCGTATGCGGGCGCGATTGCCGTCGAGGAGCGCGACGCCGAGTCGGGACGACGCGTATGGCACGTCGTGAATCAATGGCAATACCTTGGCTCGGCTGACTCGCTGGACGGGGCGGCTGCGCTGTCGGCGGGTGTCACGGCGCCTGGCTTCGAATTGACGACTTACCGGATCCTGAGCGAACGCCTCGCACGCGGTCTGCCCGTGACGCCGCTCGACATCCGTCCGCTCGCCGCCGCGTTCTAGTCTTCAGTCGACCCGGCGGTCAACCCACCGCGCCCAGCCCGCCGCTTGCGCAGACATGCGACAGCGCGCGCTCGAGCGGCGCATCCATCGCGGCGTCGTAGCGCGTCAGATGCTTCCATCGCGCGACGCTCTCCGCGAGCCGAACAGGGCAATCGTCCGTGTGCCGAAGCGGTTCGATGTGCGCAAGCGCCGCAATCAGCGAGCGCGTGAGCTGATCGAGTTTCGGGCGCGTGTCCTTCGCGAGATCCGGCGGCGTGCCTTCCGGCGCGGCCTTCAGCTTGCGCCAGTTGGCGAACAGGGCGTTCTGGACGTCCTTGCTCGCCTCGATCTGATCGCGAAAGAAGGCGCGCGCGAATTCAGGATCGACTTGCGCGGCACGCGCTTTCTCTTCGACTTGCTTGAGCAGCGCTTCCTCGCGCGGCGCGTCGGTGATCGCATCGTGATGTGCCCACTTCCAGCGCGCGACCGGTTCCGCCAGCGCGAGACGCTGCGAAACCAGTGCGATGACATTGGTGAAGGCGGATTCATCGCCATCGGCGTGGGCGGATCCGGGTGCGGCAAGCGCAAGCGCGTAAGCGAAAGCGGCGGGAACGAGAAGGGAGAGGGTCGGGCGACGGCGCATCGGCATGAACGAACAAAAGCGCCAGAATAACGTACCGCCGGCCGGGATCAACAGAGAGGAAGAGGAGAAGCGTCCTGAAAGGCGAGCCGGCATGTGCGGCTCGCCCAAACATCAGCGACGTGGGGGAACCTCACGCGAGCCGCATCCGGACGCGAACGCCCGCCTGCACCGCGCGCGGCGGTCTGTCATTCCCACGACGACTGCGTGATCCAGTGCATCTGCCTATTTCGACTGCGCAGCGTTACGCTGTTCGTCGAAGAAAGCCCTGACGTGCTCAGGCAATTCGGTCGCGAGAAATTCGACGGCCACCGGATCCTGATCCGGACAAAACACCGTGTCGGGCGTCGGGATTTTCGTCGGTTTTGCGTCCATGATCTCTCTCCTCTATGACTACACTCAAATGCGCCAACCTGATTGATGCGGCTGTTGCGCCGCCGCACACAAGCAGCAGTTCAAACTCGAAATCCTCTCAAAATGCGTTATCGGATGGCTGCCGATTCAACTTGAATCCAATCGATACGGCTGAAGCACAACGCATGATCGTTCGTGTTGCAAAGGGCAATGTACCGGTAATGCATACTCGCCCTTAACATCCGGTGTCGCAAAAACTGCATTTTTCGGGATTCGTGCGAATCGGCCGTCAGCCGCATGGCGCCTTGCTTGCCGATCCTGCCCGCGTAACTCATGTCCAACTGTAGCGTTTCCTCTATGGATATAACGATACCGGGAAACCTGCGTTGACGCTCGATGGTGCAGAGCGGAAAATAGCGTGTTGTTGTACGAAGCCGCACATAAAAAGCGAATCAGACGCGCACTCGGACTGAACGTGAAATCGCAAAGGAAGATTCAGCGAAAGACGCGCACGGGCTGAAGTCGGTCGAGAGCACTCGCGAACAACTTCAGGCAATCGTGGCATAGACGTGCTGCACTTGCATCCACCCACCTGTGGGGGTGAAAAGGTGTGGAGATGCAGAAACACCGGATAAAGCAAAAAACCCGCGTCACTTGCGTGAACGCGGGTTTTTGTACTGCTGAATCTTTTTGGTGCCGGAAAGAGGAATCGAACCCCCGACCTTCGCATTACGAATGCGCTGCTCTACCGTCTGAGCTATTCCGGCATCAGAGAAACAAGATTATAGCGACCGTTTTCTCGATTTGGCAATAGCTCGAATCAAATTTTCTTTTCGTGATGGTAGCGGGTGACGCGATCCACTTCGCCCTTCGAACCGAGGAACACCGCGACACGCTGATGCAGGCTCGTCGGGACGATATCAAGAATGCGCTGTTCGCCGTTGGTCGCCGCGCCGCCGGCCTGCTCGACGATGAACGCCATCGGATTGGCTTCGTACATCAGGCGCAGCTTGCCGGGCTTGGACGGGTCGCGCTTGTCGGCGGGGTACATGAAGATGCCGCCGCGGCTCAGGATGCGATGCACGTCCGCGACCATCGAAGCGATCCAGCGCATGTTGAAATCTTCCTTGCGCGCGCCTTCCTTGCCCTCGGTCAGTTCGCCGACATAGCGCTGCACCGGCTCATACCAATGCCGGCTGTTTGACGCATTGATCGCATACTCGCGCGTCTCGACCGGAATCGTCATGTCGCGCTGCGTGAGCACCCACGAGCCGAGTTCGCGATCGAGCGTGAAGCAGTTCACGCCATGGCCGGTGGTCAGCACGAGCACGGTTTGCGGACCGTACACCGCATAGCCGGCCGCCACCTGTTGCGAGCCCGGCTGCATGAACGCCTGTTCGCTCGGTTCGACGCCGTCCGGGCAGCGCAGCACCGAAAAGATCGTGCCGATCGACACGTTCACGTCGATGTTGGACGAGCCGTCGAGCGGATCGAAGGTCAGCAGATAGTTGCCCTTCGGATAGCGATTGGGGATCGGGAAGATCTTTTCCATTTCTTCCGATGCCATCGCGGCCAGATTGCCGCCCCATTCGTTGGCTTCGAGCAGGATTTCGTTCGACAGCACGTCGAGCTTCTTCTGCACTTCGCCTTGGACGTTCTCGCTGCCGGCGGAGCCGAGCGCTTCGCCGAGGGCGCCCTTGCTCACGTGATAGCCGATCTGCTTGCAGGCCCGCGCCACGACTTCGAGCAGCAGGCGCAGGTCGGCGGGCAGATTCTGGTGTTCGCGCTGCTGCTCGATCAGATACTTTGTGAGCGTGGTACGGCTGAAATTGGAGGACATGCGAGGCTCCGTGAGCGTTAGACGAATATTTGCGATTCTAACCGCTCGACCCCGTCCCACCGTATGACAACGCCGGCGGGCGTCGGCCAGAAACAAGCAAGGCCGCCGCGCGCCAGGCGGCGCACGACGGCCTCCAGTCAGTCACCGCCCATCACCCAGCGGAAAAAAACCGTGCCGAAACAACGCTCAAGCGGCGAGCGCCTTCTCCACGACCTCGCGCACATCGCGCGATTTCGCCTGCGCCGCCACTTCGCTCAGCGCCGCATGCATCTTCTCGCGCAATTGCGGCGTGAAGCGGCGCCACAATTCCAGCCCGCGCGCCAGACGCGCGGCGACCTGCGGATTGAGCGCGTCGAGGGCGATCACCTGTTCGGCCCAGAAGGCGTAGCCGGAGCCGTCGGCGGCATGGAACTGCGCCGGATTGCCGCTGCAGAAGCTGAAGATCAGCGAACGCGCGCGGTTCGGGTTCTTGAGCGTGAACGCCTGGTGCTGCATCAGCTTGCGCACGATCTCGATCACGTTGCGGTCCGGTCCGCCACGCTGCGTCGCCTGGAGCGCGAACCACTTGTCGATGACGAGCGCCTCCTTCTCGAAGCGGCGATAGAAGTCGGCCAGCGCGGCGTCGGCGACAGTCGCGTCCGCGCCCTGCGTCGCGCTCGCGAGCAGCAGGGCGGCGAGGGCGGCGGAGCGGTCGGTCATGTTGTTGGCGCTGTCGTACTGCGCCTGTGCGAGGCGGACGGCGTCGGCGGGGTCGTCGAGCTGGCTCAGGTAGGCGAGGGCGAGGTTCCGGAGCCCGCGCTTGCCCGCGTCTTCCGGCACCGGACGATACTCGCCGGGCGTGCGGTTCGCTTCATACGTCGCGAGCCACTTGTCGCGCAGCTGCGTGGCCAGCCGCCGGCTCATGAAGACGCGCGCCGCGTGCACGGCGGCCGGATCCGACACCGCCATCTGTTCGGCCAGATAGCTTTCCGACGGCAGCATCAGCGCGAGTTCGCGGAAGGCCGGCGTGAGGGTCGTGTCGTCGAGCAGCTGGGCGAACGCTGCGATCACCGCATCGTCGATGGTCAGCGCCTCGCCCTGCGCCGCGCGCCCCGCGAGCGCCAGCAGTTCGCGCGTCGCGAGCCGCTGGCCGGCTTCCCAGCGGTTGAACGGATCGCTGTCATGCGCGAGCAGGAAGGCGAGTTCCTCGTTCGAATAGTCGTATTCCACGATCACCGGCGCCGAGAAATTGCGCAGCAACGACGGCAGCGGGGCCTCGTTCACATCGACGAACGTAAAGGACTGCTCGCGCTGGGTGAACTCGAGCACGCGCGTCGTGCCGTTCGGCTCCTTTTCGCCTTCCAGACGCAGCGGCAGATCGGCGCCGTTGCGGCCGATCAGGCCCACCGAGAACGGAATCAGCAGCGGACCCTTCTGGGTTTCGCGCGCGGCTTCGGACGCCTCGCCATAGCCTTGCTTGAGCGAAAGCGTATAGCGCTTGCCGGCGGCATCGTAATGCGCGCGCACCGAGACGCGTGGCGTGCCCGCCTGGCTGTACCAGCGCTCGAACTGGGCGAGATCGCGATGATTCGCGTCGGCCAGCGCCTGGCGGAAGTCGTCGCAGGTCACGGCCTGGCCGTCGAAACGCTTGAAATACAGGTCCATGCCGCGGCGGAAGCCGTCGCGCCCGAACAGCGTCTGGTACATCCGCACGACTTCCGAGCCTTTCTCGTAGACGGTCATCGTGTAGAAGTTGTTGATCTCGACGTAGCTCTCCGGACGCACCGGGTGGGCCATCGGGCCCGCGTCCTCGGCGAACTGCATCTGGCGCAGCACGCGCACGTCCTCGATGCGCTTGGTCGCGCGCGCCGCGGCGCTGGCTGCGCCGTCGGCGTCGCCGGCGGCCATGTCGGCGGAGAATTCCTGGTCGCGGAACACCGTCAGGCCTTCCTTCAGGCTCAACTGGAACCAGTCGCGGCAGGTCACGCGGTTGCCCGTCCAGTTGTGGAAGTATTCATGGCCGACGACGGCCTCGATGTTCGAGAAGTCGGTGTCGGTGGCGGTTTCCGGGTTGGCCAGCACGTACTTCGTGTTGAAGATGTTGAGGCCTTTGTTCTCCATCGCGCCCATGTTGAAGTCGCTCACCGCGACGATCATGAAGCGGTCCAGATCCAGTTCCAGCCCGAAGCGCTTTTCGTCCCAGCGGATCGAGTGAATCAGCGAGTCCATCGCGTGGCGGGTCTTGTCGAGATCCTGCGGTTCGACCCAGACCTGCAGCAACTTGTCCTTCCCGGAACCCGACTGGATGCGCTCCTCGATGCACACCAGCTTGCCGGCCACCAGCGCGAACAGGTAGCTTGGTTTCTTGAACGGATCTTCCCATTGCGCGAAATGGCGGCCATCCGGCAGATCGCCCTCGGCGATCAGGTTGCCGTTCGACAGCAGCACCGGATACGCGGTCTTGTCGGCGCGCAGCGTGACGGTGTAGGTGGCCATCACGTCCGGACGGTCGAGGAAGTAGGTGATGCGGCGAAAGCCCTCGGCTTCGCACTGCGTGAAGAAGTTGCCGCTGGAGACATAAAGTCCGGAGAGCGTCGTGTTCTCAGCCGGATTGCAGATGCTCTCGATGCCAAGCTCGAAAGCATCGGACGGCAGACCGCCGAGCGACAGTCCCGCCGCGTGAACGCGGGCATCCGAATGCGCCGCGCCGTTGACCGTCGCGCTGACGAATTCCAGTTGCTCGCCCATGAGTTCGAGCCGCGCGCCAGGTCCGGCGGCGGCTGCGTCAGGATTGCGACGCAGCTTCATCGTGTTCCTGACCACGGTGTGCGACGGCGCGAGATCAAACTCGAGGGCGACGGATTCGATCAGGAAGGCGGGTGGCGTATAGTCCTCGCGGCGGATCACTGCGGAAGCGGTCGTGGTAGACATGGCAGGGTCTTCATGTTTGGATTGAACGGCGGCGCCGGCGTCCCGAGTGCGAACGCTATGCGAACGCAGAACGCGGAACGCACGAAGGTCGAACGCACCAACGCGCGCGCGGCTGGTCGAACCATTGTACAAGCCGCCCGAGGATCGTGAACCGGGCGGCATGACGCGTCGCAAACCCCCACAAAACAAGGGAGGCTTCCGGGCTGGCCGGAGGCTGTAAATAAACTGGAACGGGTGCTGGAACCCAGTGAGGACGACCATGAACGCGTTTTTCAGATGGACGCTGATACTCGCGGCAACCTGGCTCGCGGGCTGCACGACCTACGTGCAGACCCAGGTGACCGCCTTCTCCGACTGGAGCGGCAACGATACGACCCGCACCTACGCGTTCGCCCGCAAGGACGAGCAGCGCAACAGCATCGAACAGACGACGTACGAGACGCTCGTTGCGATGGAGCTCTCCAAGTACAACTTCCGCCAGGTGCCCGAGGCGAGTGCGAACTATCAGGTGGCGATTGCCTACTCGGTCCGCGGCGACACGATGACCGTGCGCCAGCCGGTCTTCTACGATCCGTGGATGTACGGCGGCCCGTGGGGCGGTCCATGGGGTGGCCCGTGGGGCGGCTGGGGGCCGGGCTGGGGCGGCTATGGCCCGTGGGGTCCGACGGGCTATGTCGATCAGACCTATCCGGTGTACATCCACGCGCTGCAGATCCGCATGACCGACCGGCAGACTGGCCGCGAAGCCTACAAGGTCACGGCCGTCAACTCGACGGGCGACCCCTCGCTCTACCAGGCCATGCCTTATCTCGTGCGCAGCGCACTCGCCGATTTCCCGCTCGGCAACGGCACGGTGCGTACCGTCACGCTGCCGATGGGCAAGGACGGCATGCCGAACGAGACGGCGTCCTCGACGAGTTCGAACGAGCGCACGGTCGCGCCGCCTGCGCCCGCGCCGGCGCAGAAGACGGTCGAATGATCGCGGGTCCGAAGCAGCAGCCCGGCTGCACGGGCTGCTTTTCTGGAGCCGGAAAATTTTGCCGCATGCAACAATGCCCGGCATTGTCGAAAGTGAAAGTCGAACTTTCAGAATCGCCCGCTGGCCTTGACTAAACAGGGAGTTATCGCTGGAAACGACCCCCCGCAATATATGCAGGTTCGCCGAATTAGCGATATATTCCCGGGATGACAAAATCGTGTCCGCCCAATCCCAAAGCCGTTCCTGAGCCCGCCACCTGGGACGCACGGCTTGCCCGACGCCTCGTCACGCCGCTCGTCGGCACACCTGTCACGCCCAACCATCTGACCACGCTGCGCCTCGCGATCGGCCTGGCCGGTGCGTGGTATCTGTCGCTCGGCGAGTTCTGGTTGTGTTCGCTCGGCGCCGCGCTGATCGCGCTGTCGAATCTCGTCGATCACACCGACGGCGAACTCGCCCGCATCAGCGGACAGTCGAGCAAGATCGGCCACCTGTACGACCTCGCGTGCGACGCGCTCGTCACCGTGCTGCTGTTTCTCGGCATCGGCTTCTATGTGGCCGTGCATCATCCGTCCATGCTCGTGCCGGCCCAGTGGCTCGGCGGCCTCGCGGGCGTGGCCGTCGCGCTGATCTTCTATCTGCGCATGCGGATCGAGTCGATGATCGGCAAGGCCGGCACCAAACAGGCCTCCATGGCCGGCTTCGAGACCGAAGACGTGCTTTATCTGCTGCCCGTCATCACCCTTCTGAATGGCATGACGCCTTTCCTGATTGCCGCGGCCATCGGCGCGCCGCTGTTTGCCGTGTATGTGGCGGTGGACTATCAGCGCGTCGCCGCGAAACAGCGGCGCGCGCAGGCGTCGCCCGCCAAGGACGGCAACGACTTTCAGGCGGTGAGATGAGCGCAACGGCTTTTCCGGACAACACGGCGGCGCAGCCCGCCGCGGCGGCGACGGTGTCGCGGCGCGACATCGACGCGACGATGAAAACGCGCCTCGCCGCGCTGCCCACGCCTGCGCTGCGCGACGAGTATGGCCAGCAAGGGTCGTTTCTGTACATCGAAGACTTCCTGCCGCGCGACTTCACCGAGCGTCTGATTGCCGCCGTGCATGCGGTGACGCCGGCCGTGAACCGCAACTACCTGCCGGGGCACAAGGCGGGCGGCAGCGTGAGCCGCCATACGCTGGACCAGCTCGCGCCGTTCATCGCGGAGCTGTATCGCTCGGAAGCGCTGATCGGGTGGCTGGAGTCGATCACCGGCGACAAGCTGCAGGTCTCGCCGCCCGACGACGCCCACGCCTACGCGCTGTATTTCTACACGCGTCCGGGCGATCACATCGGCTGGCATTACGACACGTCGTATTACGAAGGCCGGCGCTACACCTTGCTGCTCGGCGTGATCGACGACTCCACCTGCGCGCTCGAATACGAACTGCACACGAAAACGCCCGGCGTGCCGGACCAGCCGGGTGCGGTGCGCTATCCGCCGGGCGCGTTCGTGTTCTTCGACGGCGACAAGCTGCGCCACCGCGTCACGCCGCTCGGCGAGAACCAGATGCGCGTGTCGCTGACCTTCGAATACGTGACGAACCCGTCGATGCGGCCGTTCCAGCGCTTCATCTCGAACATGAAGGATTCGATCGCGTACTTCGGATTCCGCCAGGTCTTCCGCCGCAAGGGCGGCAAGAACGGATCCGCATGAGTCGCGCCGGTACCTTCCTGCTGTCGGCCGGCGTGGTGTTGTTCATCGCGCTGCTCGGCTGGCAAGGCTTCGGTTCCGTGGCGGCGACGCTCGCCGCGGCCGGTTGGGGCCTGGTGGCCGTGGCCGCGTTTCACTTCATTCCGTTGTTCATCGACGCAGGCGCGATCAGCGTGCTGTTCCCGGCGCACGAGCGCAGCGTGGCGCTGCGTGAAGCGCTGCTGGCGCGCTGGGCCGGCGAATCGGTCAACAGCCTGATGCCGGCGGGCCAGATCGGCGGCCCGATGCTGATGGTCCGCTACCTCGCACAGCGCGGCATGCGCGCGCGCGACGCCGCCGCCGTCATCACCGTCAGCACGACCATGCAGACGGTCGCGCAACTGCTGTTCGCGCTGGTCGGCGTCGTGCTGCTGACCGGCTATGCGACGGGCGGATCGTCGTCGAGCGTGACGATTGCCGTGCTCGCGGTCATCGGCGTGATCGGCCTGATGATCTTCGGCTTCTATCTGGCGCAGCGGCGCGGGCTGTTCGGCCGCGCGATGCGCTTCGCCTCCGGCATCGCCGCGAAGTTCTCCGCCAAGCGCGACTGGTCGTCGCTCGTCACGCGCGCCGAAGCTGTCGATGCCGCCGTCCACGAGCTCTATCGCGAGCGCCGCAAGGTGGCGTCGAGCTTCGGGCTGAGCCTGCTCGGCTGGTTCGCCGGCACGGGCGAAGTGTGGTTCGCGCTGCATTTGCTCGGCCATCCGGTCGGCTGGGCCGAGGCGCTGATGCTCGAAAGTCTCGGCCAGGCGATCCGCGGCGCGGCCTTCGCCATTCCTGGTTCGCTCGGCGTGCAGGAGGGCGGCTATCTGCTGCTCGCGCGCCTGGTCGGCCTGCCGCCCGAGGCGGCGCTCGCGCTGTCGCTCGTCAAGCGCGCGCGGGAGTTGCTGCTCGGCGTGCCGGGCATCGTCTACTTGCATTTCGTTGAAAAAGGCTGGCAGCGCCGCCGACTCGCGCGCGTGCCGGATATCGACTGAACACCCTCGAAGGGAACAACAACCATGCGCGCAATTATTCTTGCGGCCGGGATGGGTCTGCGCCTCGTGCAGCCCGAAGGCCAGCAGAAGCCCAAGTGCTTGCTGCGTTTCGGCGACGCCTCGCTGCTCGAACGCCATCTGCATTTCCTGAAAGCCGCCGGCGTGACCGAAGTGGTCTTCGTGACCGGCTTCAAGAGCGAGCAGATCGAGGCGGAACTCGCGTCGATCGACTGGAAGCCGGCGAGCGAAGTCGTCGTCAACGATGAATTCACGCTCGGCAGCGTGCTGTCCGTGCATACCGCGCGCGAAGCCATGACGCGCGGCGGCGACGTCCTGCTGATGGACGCCGACGTGCTCTACGACGAGCGTATCTTCGCGCCGCTGGTGGCGGGCGCGAGCGTGAACCGCCTGCTGATCGACCGCGACTTCGAAGCCGGCGACGAGCCGGTGAAGCTGTGCGTCGAGAACGGCGTGCCGGTGGAATTGCGCAAGCAGGTGGCGGCGGGCTTGCAGTACGACACGATCGGCGAATCGGTCGGCTTCTTCCGCTTCGACCACGCGACGGCCACGCGCCTCGCCGAGATCTGCGCCGATTACGTCGCGACCGGCCGCGCGAAGCTGCCGCACGAGGAAGCGGTGCGCGACCTGCTGCTGGAACAGTCCCACGTGTTCGACATCGCCGACGTGACCGGCGCACCGTGGATCGAAATCGATTTTCAGAATGACGTGAAGCGCGCGGCCGACGAAGTCCTGCCGCAACTCAACGCGCTGCATCAGTTTGCCGGAGCCTCCCAACAATGAACGCACCTACCCAAATTCCCGTCGGCTATTCGCGCACGCTGCGCCTGCGCGAAATGCTGCAAAGCAACCGCCTCGAATTCCTGATGGAAGCGCACAACGGCATTTCGGCGCGCATCGCGAAGGAAGCCGGCTTCAAGGCGATCTGGGGCTCGGGCCTGTCGATCTCCGCGCAATTCGGCGTGCGCGACAACAACGAAGCGAGCTGGACCCAGGTGGTCGACAACCTCGAATTCATGGCGGACGCGAGCGATCTGCCCATCCTGCTCGACGGCGACACCGGCTACGGCAACTTCAATAACGTGCGGCGCCTGGTGAAGAAGCTGGAACAGCGCGGCATCGCGGGCGTGTGCATCGAGGACAAGCAGTTTCCGAAGACCAACAGCTTCATCAACGGCGAAGCGCAGCCGCTCGCCGACATCGATGAATTCTGCGGCAAGATCAAGGCTGGCAAGGATTCGCAAAGCGATCCGAACTTCTCGATCGTAGCGCGCGTGGAAGCGCTGATCGCGGGCTGGGGCATGGAAGAAGCGCTGAAGCGCGCCGAGGCATATCGCCAGGCGGGCGCGGATGCCATCCTGATCCACAGCAAGCTCTCGAAGCCGGACGAAATCCTCACGTTCGCGCGCGAATGGGCGGGACGCGGTCCGCTCGTCATCGTGCCGACGAAGTACTACAGCACGCCGACCGACGCGTTCCGCCAGGCTGGCATCAGCTGCGTGATCTGGGCGAACCATCTGATCCGCGGCGCCGTCTCGGCGATGCAGGCGATCGCGAAGGAAATCCACGACAGCGAGACGCTCGTCAACGTGGAAGACCGCATCGCGGCGGTCAATGAGATTTTCCGTTTGCAGGACGCGGACGAATACTCGGCTGCCGAGAACATCTACCTGAGCGCGGCGAACGAAAAGCGCAGCGCGGTGGTGCTGGCCGCAAGCCGCGGCGCAGGCCTCGAAGCGCTCACCGAAGAACGTCCCAAGGTAATGCTGCCGGTGGCGGGCAAACCGCTGCTGCGCCATCTGGTCGAAGCGTTCAAGAAGGAGCGCATCAACGACATCACCGTGGTGGGCGGTTATCGCGCCGACGCCATCGAGAAGGGCGGCGTGCGTCTGGTCGTCAACGAGCGGCATGCGTCGACGGGCGAACTCGCGTCGCTGGCGTGCGCCGCTGAGCACTTGAACGGCGACACCGTCATTTCCTACGGCGACCTGCTGTTCCGCAGCTACATCCTGCGCGATCTGGTGGAGTCGGACAGCGACTTCTGCGTGGTCGTCGATTCGTCGCAGGCGCCGCAGGCCGGTGAATCCGCCACGGACTTCGTGTATTGCTCGACCGGCGACGACCGCGCGCTGTTCGGCCAGAAGGTGTGGCTCGAAAGCGTGGTCGGCGCGGGGCAAAGCGCGCAGCCGGGCCGCGCGCCGCAAGGCCGCTGGATGGGTCTCATCAACGTGCGCGCGGGCGCACGTGAGCGCCTGCTCGCCGCGCTCGGCGAACTGCAGCAGCGTCCGGACTTCGACACCCTCGACATGGCCGCGCTGCTCAACGCGCTGCTGGCGGCGGGCCAGAAGATCGAAGTGCAATACGTGCACGGCCACTGGCGCGGCGTGAACGATCTCGACGACTTCCGTCGCGCGGGCGATTTCGCGCACGGCCAGACGCCGATCGGCACGGACGGTCTGGACAGCACGGAGCGCGCGCGTGATTGAGGCCGCCCAGTTCGTCGAGGCCGCGCGCGCACGTGGTTTCGACTGGTATGCGGGCGTGCCGTGCTCGTATCTCACGCCCTTCATCAACTACGTGCTGCAGGACGAGTCGCTGCATTACGTGTCGGCGGCGAACGAAGGCGATGCGGTCGCGCTGATCGCGGGTGTCGCGCTCGGCGGCGGCTCCGGTGAAACGAAGCGCCGCGGCATCGCGATGATGCAGAACTCCGGTCTCGGCAATGCGGTCAGCCCGCTGACGTCGCTCACCTGGACCTTCCGTCTGCCGCAGTTGCTGATCGTCACGTGGCGCGGCCAGCCCGGCGTGCACGACGAGCCGCAGCACGCGCTGATGGGCCCGATCACGCCGCAGATGCTCGACACCATGGAAATCCCATGGGAACTGTTCCCGACGGAAGCAGAGCAGATCGGCCCGGCGCTCGACCGCGCCACCGAGTACATGGACCGTACCGGCCGTCCCTATGCGCTCGTGATGCAGAAGGGCAGCGTCGCGCCTTATGAACTGAAGACGAGCGGCCTTTCAGGCCTGCGCGCCCATGACGCGCAGGCGCAGGTCGCGCGTTTCGCCGGCGAGCGCGTCACGCGCCACGCCGCGCTGCAACGGGTGATCGCGCATACGCCGAAGGACTCGACCGTCGTGCTGGCCTCGACCGGCTTCTGCGGCCGCGAACTCTACGCGATCGACGACCGCGAGAACCAACTGTATCTGGTCGGCTCGATGGGCTGTGTCACGCCGATGGCGCTCGGTCTCGCGCTGTCGCGGCCAGACCTGACCGTCGTAGCCATCGACGGCGACGGCGCCGCGCTGATGCGCATGGGCGTCTTCGCGACGCTCGGCGCCTATGGACCGAAGAACCTCGTGCACCTGCTGCTCGACAACGGCGCGCACGAATCGACCGGCGGGCAGGCTACCGTGTCGCGCGGCGTCGATTTCGCGTCGGTGGCGTGGGCATGCGGCTATGCGCTCGCGCTCGACGGCGACGACATCGGCGTGATCGACCGCCTGTTCGACGCGCAGAATGTAGACGGCGCCCGCTTCGCGCGCCTGTCGATCACCACCGGAACGCCCGCCGACCTGCCGCGTCCGAAGGTCACGCCCGAGGACGTGCGCGCCCGCTTGCAACACCACATTGGAGGCCGTTGATGCTTTTGCTGAACCCGGGTCCTGTCACGCTGAGCGAACGCGTGCGCAAGAGCCTGCTGCAAACCGACCTGTGCCATCGCGAGCCGGAATTCTTCGATCTGCAGGATGAGGCGCGCCGCCGTCTCGTCGCTGCCTACGAACTGGATCCGGCCGTATGGAGCGCCGTGCTGATGACGGGCTCGGGCACCGCGGCCGTCGAAAGCATGATCGCGGGGCTCGTGCCGGAAGGCGGGCGTCTGCTGATCGTGGAGAACGGCGTCTATGGCGAGCGCATCGCGCAGATCGCGCAGCAATACGGCATCGAGCATGAAGTCGTGAAGCACGAGTGGATGCATGCGCCGGACATCGACGCGATCATCCGCCTGCTCGACAGCAAGACCTTCACGAATCTCGCCATCATCCATCACGAGACCACGACCGGCCGTCTCAACGCGCTCGACCAGTTGTCGCGCGCATGTGCCGAGCGCGGTGTCGGCCTGTTGCTGGATGCGGTGAGCAGCTTCGGCGCCGAGGCGATCGATTTCGACGGCGGCGGCATCGCCGCGATCGCCGCGACGGCCAACAAGTGCCTGCACGGCGTGCCGGGCGCGGCGTTCGTCATCGCGCGCCGGACCGCGCTGGCGCAGGCCGCGAGCCGCACGTACTACCTCGGCATCGCGCGGCTCGCCAAGCTCCAGGATCAGCGCAACACGCCGTTCACGCCGTCGGTTCACGCGTACTACGCGTTGGTCGAGGCGCTGCGCGAGTTCGAGGAAGAGGGCGGCTGGCGCGCGCGGCATCAGCGTTACGCGAGGCTCGCGGAGCAGGTGCGCGCGGGGCTGGCGGCGCTCGGCATCGAGAGCGCGCTGGCGCCGGAAGAGTCGTCGGTGGTGTTGCGGGCGTATCGGCTGCCGCAGGGCGTCACGTACGAAACGCTGCACGACGCGCTGAAGGCCAAGGGTTTCGTGATCTATGCGGGGCAGGGCGGTTTGTCGAAGGAGCTGTTCCGCATCTCGACCATGGGCGCGCTCGATACGGCCGACATGGACCGGCTGATCTCGTCGTTCGTGGAACTGTTGCGCTGAGCGCTGCGTTCCCGGTGATTATTGCTTGCGGTTATTGCTTGCAGAAGATCGCCGTGATGAAAGGCGCGACGTGGTGCACCACTGCGTCGCTGCCTGCTTCGCGCACCTTTTGCGCGACTTCCTCGTCGCCGCCCCAGACGACCGCGCCATACGCCGCGTCGCCGATCGGCTCGCCCTTGCCCTGCTTGAAGAGCGGATCGTCCTTCTGATACGCGACCAGCGCGTAGACCTTGAAGCCATAGGCCGTCAGCGTCGCGCCCTTCACGGCGCGGAAGGCGTTGATCGAGTTCGACTCGATCCGCATCGGCTTCTTCTCCAGCAGATTGTCTTCCTGCAGCGGCGCGATGAAATCATGCGGCGTCGACTTGCAGTCGAGCTGTGCTTCGAGGGCACGCGCATGGGCGAATGCGCTGAACGAAGCCAGCGCCAGCGATAGCGCAAACGAGGTGATGCGGGCGGCGAGCTTCTTCATGGCGGCGCGGGATCGTGACAGGCTGCACTTTAACGAGAATGCAATAAAAGTGCTTGGACTGTCGAGCGCGCGCGTGACCACACGCTTTGTTCAAACGCGCAACTATTGATACGACATGGTGAACGTCGCCAGGCCGGCGACCTTTGTCATCGGATTCGCGGTGCGGATGTATCGCACGTTCAGCGGGATCGTCATCGGACCGCCGCTTGCCGTTCCGGCCGACCAGTGATTGGTGTTGCCGGCCGCACTGGAATCGGGCCCGTAGGCGATCGGCGTGGTGCCGTTGAGAATCTGCAGGCCGACACCCGATGCCGTCGATCCGCTTCCCAGGGTCAGCACATTCGAGGTGTTGGATGGCGTGGTGGCATCGGTCAGCGTGAGGTTCACCGACGTGCCGGCGGCGCAGTTCAGGCCGAGAGAGAACAAGGTGTTGCCCGCCACGGCGCCGGTGCTCGAAAGACTGGATGGCGAGACGGATGGCAGGGTGATGCCCACGGCCGGCGTGGTGACGTTGCAGCCGCGGGCGGTAATGGATGTCGCGCCGCTCGGGGAGAGGACGCGGAACGCGTAGCGTCCAGCCATGCCGACGTAAAAGTATCCGACTACGTTCTGGCTTCCGGGCCCGGTCGGATTCAACGTGAGCACGCCGCCCTTGACGGGTCCCGTCACGACGAGCTTGACGGTAACCATGACCTGCGAAGAAAAATAATTGGCGCCCGAATTATTCGGTAGCGACGCGCCGTCGATGGCGGTGTCCATCGTGGCTGTTCCGCTGAGGCCGCCGCCGGATATCGACGAGGTGTAGCCGATGCCCGGAACCGAGGTCGCGCCTATCCGATTCGGCTGAACGGGGCCGGCCGTGAGTGCCCAGAAGACGCTGCCGCCGCCATTGCCGCAGTTATCGCTGTAGGTCGCGCCGGCGGTGTTCGGGATGGGCCCGCTCACCGTGGCGATGACCGTTCCGACCGGTGCGTTGGCGGGCACGCTGATGGTGGCCGGGAAAGAGACGGATGCGTCTGGAAAGGTCGCCGTCGGCGCGCAAGCATGCGCGTATTCGGCACCGGTGAGCATGCCGGACAGCGAGATAACCGCCGCGACGACCTTGCGCGCTGTCAGTGTGTTCGATCGGGAACCGCGGGGGCGAGGCAGGATCGTCCGCACATGCAGCGTGAGCCCGGAACGGCAATGGTCGAGCCTGAGAAACAGCCTGTATAACTTTTCGGTCTCGGTAACTGAAAACATCGTGGGTCTTTCGGTGAAGCAACGCCTCGTTGTGTTCGATCAGGAAGGCGCTGCCAGGCAAGCTCGATACAGCCACCGCCCTCGATGCTTTCTGTCAGGCTTCCACGCAGCCCGAATGTTAAGAAACCGAAACGTCGTCCGCCATCGTACTAATCTGAATGATGCGGACATTGCCAGGAATGCGCGTCGTTGGCCGCCGGACGCGTGAATCGTCCGGTGGCTGCCGTTGCGGGAACGATCTGCCTGAAGCCGCTCTACGCTGCCTTGTCGAGGATGACCGTCTTGCGCCCGTCGCGCGCATGCACGCGCTTGCCGGCGGCATGCGTCTCGAACACCGCGCGGTCGTCGCCGAGCAGCGCGAACGCGAACAGCAGTTCTTCCAGCGACTCCGTGCGCGACGTGCGACGCGCGAGAAGCGGCGTCGCGTTCGGATCGAGCACGACGAAGTCCGCTTCGCTGTCGGGCGCGAGCGTGCCGATCCGGTCGTCGAGTTCCAGCGCCTGCGCCGCGCCGGTCGTCGCGAGCCAGAACATGCGCGTCGCCGTCAGATGATGGCCGGTCAGGCGCGCGATCTTGTGCGCGGCGCCCATCGTCTGGAGCATCGAGAACGACGTACCGCCGCCCACGTCCGTCGCCATCGCCACCGGCATGTTGGCCGCACCGGCTTTCTCGAAGTCGAACAGGCCGCTGCCGAGGAACAGGTTCGATGTCGGGCAGTGCGACGCCACCGCGCCGGTTTCCGCCATGCGTTCGCGGTCGCGGTCGTCGAGATGAATGCAGTGGCCATAGACCGAACGGCGGCGCAGCAGACCGTAGTGATCGTAGATGTCGAGATAGCTCCGATGCCCCGGGAACAGGCTCTCGACCCACTTGATCTCGTCGGTGTTCTCCGCCACGTGCGTCTGGATGAACACGTCCTGATGCTGCTGCGCCAGGGCGCCGCACGCTTCGAGCTGCGCTTCCGTCGAGGTCGGCGCGAAACGCGGCGTCAGCGCGTACTGCTGACGGCCGCGTCCGTGCCAGCGCGCGATCAGTTCGGCGCTGTCGTCATAGCCGGATTGCGCGGTGTCGCGCAGGAACTCGGGACAGTTGCGGTCCATCAGCACCTTGCCCGCGACCATGCGCAGGTCGCGCGACTCGCTTTCCGTGAAGAAGGCCTCGGCGGATTGCTTGTGCACCGTGCAGTACACCAGCGCCGTGGTCGTGCCGCAGGCGAGCAGTTCGTCGAGGAAGAAACTCGCCGTCTCGCGCGCGAGCGCCGGATTCTCGAAGCCGCGTTCGGTCGGGAACGTGTAGGTGTTGAGCCAGGGCAACAGGCCCGGCGCCGGCGACGCGATCATGTCCGTCTGCGGATAGTGAATGTGCGAGTCGATGAAACCCGGCACGATCAGCTTGTCGCGCATCGTGTGGACGATCGCGTCAGCGGCCAGCTGATCGCGCACCGACGCATACGCGCCTGCCGCGACCACCTTGCCGTCTTCGACGATCAACAGGCCGTCGGCCTCATACACCGCGCCGTCGGCGGCATGCGCGGGATCTTCCCGGAAAGTCAGCAACTGGGCGCGCCAGGCGGTCTGAGTCATGATGCAACGTCTCCGTTTCTGTAAAGGGACTACAACTGCGAAAGCAGGACCAAAGCAAAGGCCGCGATGATCCACATCGCCGGCTTGACCTCCCGCGCGCGGCCCGTCGCCGTCTTCAGCACGACGAACGCGAGGAAGCCGTACGCGACGCCATCCGTGATCGAATAGGTCAGCGGGATCAGGATCATCGCGAGGAACGCCGGAATGGCTTCGTCGAAACGCTGCCATTCGATCTTCGTGATCGCATCCATCATGAACACGCCGACGAGCACGAGCGCGGGCGCGGTGGCGATCGCCGGAATCAGCGACAGCAGCGGCGAGAGGAACAGGAACGGCAGGAAGCACAGCCCGGCCACGACCGCCACCAGCCCGGTGCGCCCGCCCGCCGAAATGCCCGCCGCCGATTCGATATACGCGTTCGCCGGACTGGTGCCGAGCGGCGCGGACACGAGCGCCGAGAACGAATCGACCATCATCGACTGGCGGATGTTGCGCGGATTGCCGTCCTGGTCGTAGAGCTTGCCGGCTTCGGAGATCGCCATGAAGGTGGAGAGCGCGTCGAAGAACGACGTGAACAGCATCACGAAGATGAACGGCCAGTAGATGAGCTTGAGCGATCCCATCAGGTCGAGCTGGCCGATGGCCGAGAAATCCGGCGCGGCGAACAGGCCGTTCCAGTTGACGAGCGTTTTCGTCGCGATGGCGGCGGGCCAGTAGGCGGTGCCGTCGCCCCACCAGCGGCCGATCGGCAGCGCGATGAGCGTCGTGAACACGATGCCCAGCATCAGCGCGCCCGTGACCTTGCGCGCCACCAGGATCGTGGTGGCCGCGAGCCCGATCAGGAAGGTGATGACCACCGGATTCAGCGATGCCGAATGCACGATCGTGACCGGATCGCTCACCACGAACTTGGCGTTGACGAGCCCGATCAGGCTGATGAACAGCCCGATGCCGCACGACACCGCATGCCGCAGGTTGGCCGGAATGGCATCGACGACGAGTTTGCGCGCGTTGAAGGCCGCGAGCACCGCGAAGATCACGCCGGACCAGAACACGCAGCCGAGCGCGGTCTGCCACGGCATCTTGCCGCCGTGGACCATGACGAAGGCGAACAGCGCGTTCATGCCCATGCCGGGCGCGACGAGCACCGGATTGCGCGCATACAGGCCCATCGCGCAGCTGCCGAGGAAGCTGACGATGACGGTCGCCGTGAGCGCCGCCGGAAACGGAACGCCCGCCTGCGACAGGATGCCCGGATTGACGACGATGATGTACATCGCCGTGAGGAAGGTCGTGATGCCCGCGACGACTTCGGTCTTCACGCGCGAACCCGCCGCGCGCACGCCGAAGAAGCGTTCGATGGCGGTCATGTCCCGGTTGGACGCAGCGGTCGTGTCCATGGGCTCACTGCTTCCAGTAGGCATCCAGGCGCGCGATCATGTCCGCGCGCTCCGCGTCGGTCACGAACGACGCTTCCAGGCTGTTGCGCAGCAGCGTGTAGACCTCGTGATCGTCGAGCTTCAGCGCATCGACGATCGCGAAGTAGTTCGCGTTGACGTAGCCGCCGAAGTACGCGGGATCGTCGGAATTGATCATCACGGCGACGCCCTGATCGAGCAGGTCTTTCAGCGTGTGCTTGGTCATGTCGTCGAACACGCACAGCTTGAGGTTCGACAGCGGACACACGGTCAGCGCGATGCGCGCATCCGCGAGTCGCGCAACGAGAGCCGCGTCCTCGATGCTGCGCACGCCGTGATCGACGCGATCCACCTTCAGCAGATCGAGTGCCTCGTAGACGTAGGACGGCGGACCTTCCTCGCCCGCATGCGCGACGAGTTTCAGGCCGCGCTCGCGCGCCTTCGCGAACACGCGTTCGAACTTCGACGGCGGATGGCCGCGTTCCGATGAATCGAGCCCCACGCCGATCAGCCGGTGCGCGTACCGGTCGAACAGCGGCAGCGCGCTTTCAAACGTGGCGAGCGCGTCTTCTTCGGACAGATGGCGCAGGAAACACAGGATCAGCTTCGACGTAAGGCCGCGCTTTTCGGCATCGGCGAGCGCGCGCTCGATGCCGGCCACGACCGTTTCGATCGGCACGCCGCGTTCGGTGTGCGTCTGCGGATCGAAGAAGATTTCGGTGTGCGTGACGTGATCGGCCAGCGCGCGTTCGACATAGGCGGCCGTCATGTCGTAGAAGTCCTGCTCGTGCAGCAGCACGCTCGCGCCGGCGTAGTAGATGTCGAGGAACGATTGCAGGTCGGTGAATGCGTAGGCGGCGCGCAGTGCGTCGATGGAGTCGTACGCGAGCGGCACGCCGTTGCGCTGCGCGAGCGCGAAGATCAGCTCGGGTTCGAGCGAGCCTTCGATGTGGATATGCAGCTCGGCCTTGGGCGCGTGCGCGATCTTGTCGGCGAATGTGGGATTCATGGGCTGTTATGGGTTGGGGCTTGTTTCGCGTCCGGGCTCAGACGCTCTGTTGCGACGACGCACGCGCCTGCGTGTTGGCTTCGACCGCTTGCAGCAGCTGGGCGGCTGCCGCGACCGCGATCACCTCGGGCGCCTTGTCGACGATGCCGTCGATGCCGATCGGACACACCATCCGCGCAATGCGCGCCGGGTCGATGCCGCGCGCCACGAGCCGGTGCTCGAACTGCTTCTTCTTCGTGAACGAGCCGATCATGCCGAAGAACGCGAAATCGCCGCGCCGGAGGATGCACTCCGCCAGCGCCAGATCCACCGTGTGGTTGTGCGTCATCACGAGGTAGTAGGCGTTGGGCGGCGCGCGGTCGATGGCTTCGTCGGGGGCGTCGTTCGGCTCGATCGTCACGTTGTCCGGCACGAACTGCGGCGCGGGAAACGCGGCGTCGCGCTCGTCGACCCAGGTGACGTGGCAGGGCAGCGTCGCGAGCACGCGCACGAGCGCCGCGCCCACATGCCCCGCGCCGAACAAGACGACCTGGAAGTCGCGCGGCGCGATGGTCTCGGTCAGCAGCGGTCCGCTTTCGGCGAAACCGGCGCCGTCCCATAGCAGGCAGTCGGCGTCGGCGGCGGCGGATTCGGGATCGGACAGCATGACGGCGTCGGGCTGGGGCGCGAACGAAATGCTGCGCACGGTCGACAGACCTTGCGCGGTGCGCTTCGCGAGCGTGGTCACCCAGTTCAGGTCGGCGACGTCGAGCCGCTCGAAAGCCAGCACCACGGCGCCGCCGCAGCACTGGCCGAGACTCGGGCCGAGCGCGAAGCGTTCGAGCCTGCGCATGTGCGGACGGCGCATGCCTTCCTTCAGGACTTGCCGGGCGGTCTCGATAGCCTTCCATTCGAGATGGCCGCCGCCGATGGTGTAGCGCGCATCCTCGCGCGTGACGATCATCTTCGTGCCTGGCTCGCGCGGCGCGGAGCCTTCGACACGCGCGACCGTCACGAGCACGACGGCATCGCCGTGCGCGAGCAGGTGTTGCAGGTCGTTCAGCCAAACTTGCATCGATGGAGCTCCGGGAAAGGTATCAGGGTGGCGTGAGGGTGGATCGTCGCAATCCGTAGTTTATCGGGATGGCTCGATGCGCCCACGCGCACGCGGAGACTGCCGGGTGCCGGACGTGCAAGGGCCGGGCGGATGCCGTGCGTGAGGAGACGTGACAGGGGATGCGGATGGTGTGCTTTGTCATGATCAGGAAGACATTGCGGACCCGGCGCGCGTTACGCGGGTGTCGTTCGTTTCGGGGCTGACCGAAAAAAACACGGCTTGCCTGGGCAGAACGGACTGCGCGCACGTAGATCGCCATCCAGACATGACCTTAGCATTGCAATATCAAAAAAATATTGCCGGCTCCGTATCAAGGGTATGCGGTCGGACTGATGCGTGGCGGGAAAGATGGGTGGAGCGGGGAGACGGGCGGCGCGAACGCCCCGCCCGGGACAACGAACGGCCCGGACGGCCCGGGCGGCAGGAATTACCGCGCGGTCGCGCGCAGCTTGCGCTTGAACCGCAGGCTCGCCAGCACCAGCACGAAGATGATCGCGAAGGCGATCAGCGACCATTGCGGCAGCGAGAGGCCGAGGATCGGCGGATACGGGGTCTCGCACAGGCCCGCGACCTTGAACACCTGCGGCAGCCAGCGCGCGGGCGGCAGGCTGTCGACGACCGGTTGCAGCGCGTCGAACCCGCAGCTGAAGCCCGGATGCGACTGCACATACACATGCCGCGCGGCCGTGGCGAGCCCGCCGAGCGCCGACAGCGCGACCAGCGTCTCCAGCAGCGCGATGCCGCGCCAGTTGTTGAAGCCCGCGCCGAGGAACGCGAACACCGCGATCAGCACGAAGAAATAGCGCTGGATGATGCACAGCGGGCAAGGGTCCTCGCCGTGATAGAACTGCAGATACAGCGCGCCACCGACCAGTCCGAGACAGACGAGCCCCAACAGCACCAGCAGGCGCCGCTCGCGCCGCATGACGCGGTCGCCCTGATGCATCGAGAAGTGATGTAAAGAGTTGTTCATTGTTCCGCAACGATTCGAGAAGGAAGTGCCTGAGTTGCGCCGCTTGACGGTGAATTCTAGCGCGAACGCCGCACCCGCGACGCCGCGCCGCCGCTTCAGCGCGTCGTGGCGAGTACGGCTTCGACCGCGCGCCCGATGGACAGCAACGCGTCGTCGGCGTTCGGCGCGCCGGCCAGCATCAGGCCGACGGGCGCGTCGCCGCGCGGGTGACACGGCAGCGACAGGCCGCAGGCATCGAGGAAATTGAAGGTGGTCGGATTGCGCAGGATGAGCGCGTTGGTCCGCGTGAAGAGGTCGTCGTCGGCGTCGAGGTCGGCGATGCGCGGCGGCAGCACCGGCACGGTCGGGCAGACGATCGCGTCGAAGCGCTGCCAGAGCGTCGTGCGTGCTTCCTCGATCATCGCGGCGCGGGCCTCGCACAGGTCGATGTAGTCGGCGGCGCTCGCCGCTTCGGCGCGCATCAGCCGGGCCAGCACGCGCGGATCGTAATCCGCGCCGCGTTCGGCCATCAGCTTCCGGTGCCAGGCAAAGGCTTCGATCGCGACCAGCGGATAGCGGTTGATCTCCGGCAGCCGGTCGAGCGGCGCGAAACGCACGTCTTCGACCACCGCGCCCGCCGCCGCCAGATGATCGATGGCCGCGGCGACCGCGCCGGCGACCGGCGCCTCGACGCCGTCCGTCACGTAGTTCGTCAGCACGCCGAGGCGCACGCCATCGAGCGGACGGGCGGCGGGCACGCCGGGCTCGCGGCCCGCGAGAATGCGGTCCACCAGCGCGCAGCAGGCCACCGAGACGCCGATCGGTCCGAACGAATCGAGTGTGCGGGAGAGCGGAATGCCGCCTTGCTTCGGGATGCGGCTGGCGGTGGGCTTGAAGCCGGTGATGCCGCACAGCGCCGACGGAATGCGGATCGAGCCGCCGGTGTCGGTGCCGAGCGCGACGGCGGCCATGCCGTCCGCGACCGAGGCCGCCGCCCCCGACGACGAACCGCCCGCGATGCGCGCGTCGCCCGGCACGTCGGCGCGCCACGGCGAATGCGGCGTGCCGTAGTGCGGATTGAGCCCGAGGCCCGAGAACGCGAACTCGCTCATGTTGGTGCGGCCGATCAGCACCGCGCCCGCGCGGCGCAGGCGGACGACCGCCACGGCGTCGGCGCGGGCGGGCGCGTGGTCGCTCAGCGCGGTCGAGCCGGCGCGCGTCACCTGGCCTTCGATATCGAAGAGATCCTTGATGGACACCGGAATGCCGGCCAGCGGCGACAGCACGGTGCCGGCGCGGCGCAGCGCGTCGTGGGCGTCGGCGGCGGCACGGGCCTGATCGGCATCGACGTGCAGGAAGACGGTCGAGCCCTGGCCCGCGGGATCGGCGATCCGTTCCAAGGCCGTCTCGACCAGCGCGCGGCTGGTCGTGCGGCCGGCGTGGAGATCGGCGGCGAGTTGGGCGAGCGGAGCGAACTGCGGCGAGGGGCTGGGCATGAGGTGGCGGCGGCAGGGCCGTTCGCGATGCGCCTTCGACCGTCCCGGCGCTTCGCATCGGCGTGAATGGACGGGCGCGGAGTCTTGCTTGCAGTGCCTGCGGCTCCGGCGCCCGGAGTGGCTGTCATTCTAAGCCAGCAAGGTAAGAAATACGCTTCCTGGAGCCTCGCCGATGCCCGACTTTCCTTCAGAGCGTGCGCGAGAAGCGCTGCGTGCCGGTCTGTCCCAGATAACGGTCGAACACCGACGCGACATTGCGCACCAGCATGCGTCCCGCGGGCAGTACCCGAAGCGCGTCGCGCGAGAGTTCGATGAGGCCGTCGTCGGCCATCGGCGCGAGGCGTTCGAGTTCGTCCGCGAAGACCGCCGGAAACTCGATGCCGTGCGCCTGCGCGACTTCGTCGAAACGCAGCTCGCCGCCGCACATGACGCGCATGATCAGGTCGCGGCGCAATTGATCGTCGGGCGAGAGGCGCACGCCGCGCGCGATCGCGAGCGTGCCCGCATCGATCGCTGCCGCGTAGTCGGCGAGCATGCGCGCGTTCTGCGCGTAGACGTCGCCGACCTTGCCGATCGACGAAGCGCCGATGCCGATCAGATCGCAATCCGCCTGCGTGCTGTAGCCCTGGAAGTTGCGCTGGAGCGTGCCCGCCGCGTGCGCGCGGGCGAGTTCGTCGTCCGGCAGCGCGAAGTGATCCATGCCGATGTACACATAGCCCGCCTCGCTCATACGCGCGATCACGCGTTCGAGGATCGCGAGGCGCACGGCCGGCGACGGCAGCGCGGTGGCGTCGATGCGCCGCTGCATCTTGAAGAGTTCCGGCAGGTGCGCGTAGCCGAACACGCTGACGCGATCCGGCCGCATCGCGATGAGTGCGTCGAGCGTGCGCGAAAAGCTCTCGACGCTCTGATGCGGCAGGCCGTAGATGAGATCGGCGCTGACCGAGCGGAAGCCGTGCCGGCGGGCGGCATCGAGCACGCGCTCGGTCAGCGCGCGCGGCTGGATGCGGTTGACGGCGCGCTGCACGCGTTCGTCGAAGTCCTGCACGCCGAGGCTCAGGCGGTTGAAGCCGAGTTCGCGCAGCAGCGCGACCGTATCCGCCGAGGCCTCGCGAGGATCGATTTCGATCGAAAATTCCGCGTGCTCGTCGGGCACGAGATTGAAGTGCTCGCGCGTGGCCGCCATCAGTTCAGCCATCTCGTCGTGCGCGAGGAAAGTCGGCGTGCCGCCGCCCCAGTGCAGCTGCGTGACGGGGCGCGCGGGATCGAACAATGTGGCCTGCAGCGCCAGTTCGCGCTTCAGGCGTTCGAGGTAGGGCCGGGCATGCGCGCGATTTTTCGTCGCGACCTTGTTGCAGCCGCAATAGAAACAGACGGTGTCGCAGAACGGGATGTGCAGGTACAGCGACAGCGCTTCGTGCGGCTGGCCGCGGCGGGCGGCCGCGCGATAGTGAGCGGGATCGAAGGTGTCGGTGAACTGCACGGCGGTTGGATACGACGTGTAGCGCGGCCCGCGAGCGTCGTAGCGGGCGAGCAGATCGGGGCGGAAGAACGGAGCGGCGGATGTCATGGCGGGCCTCTGGAATTCGTTCGAGTGTAGGGCGGCGTCGGGCGCCGGACGTGCGCGCCAGGGTCGCAGAACGGCATGCCCGGTTTGACGGATCGCAAGACGAGGCGTGGGACAATGCGGCTTTCGTCTTTTTGTGTTCGCGGGTTTCCTTATCGCCATGTCGATCGACTCTTCGCCTCACGCCTGCCGCGAGGGCTGCGGTGCGTGCTGCATCGCGCCTTCCATCTCCAGCCCGATTCCGGGCATGCCGCACGGCAAGCGTGCGGGCGAACGCTGCGTGCAGCTCGGCGATGATCTGCGCTGCGCGATCTTCGGCGATCCGCGCAGGCCGGCGTGCTGCAGCGGCTTGCAGCCTTCGGCGGAGATGTGCGGCGAGTCGCGCGAATTTGCGCTTCGGTGGATCGAAACGCTCGAACGGGTTACGCAGCCCCACGCGACGCAACTGTCCCGCTGATCGATGGTCCAAAAGCCGAACCGCATCGAACCGCGCCATCCGGCGCAACGCATCGAAGAACCCAGCACTGGAGGAATACGCATGACGCACACCGTCGCGCCGCTGCGGCGCCGGTTCGTGCTGGCAGCGCTGTCGCTGCCCACGCTCGCTCTCACATCGACCGCCCGCGCGGCGTCGAACTCCATCTTCCCGTTCATTCCGGATCACTACACATTTTCGACGCAGCAGGTCCAGGAAGCCGTAGCCCGCAAGTTCCCGCTGCAACGCACGGCCTCGCAGATTTTCGATGTCGTGCTGAGCAATCCGGTCGTCGGCATGGCGCCGGATCGCAATCGCGTGACGGTGCGCGTCGATGCCCGACTCGCGACGCCCTTCATGCCCAATCCCGTGGCCGGCACGTTCACGCTCTCCACGCAACTGGCCTACGATGCCCCCAGCCGTTCGGTGATTCTCGTCGCGCCATCTGTTGACGACGCGCAGTTCACCGGTGACGCCGGGCAGTACAACCAACAGATTGCATCGGTCGGTGCGCAACTCGCGGCCCAGCTGCTCGACCGCTATCCGATCCACACCTTCAAGCCCGAAGAACTCCAGTTCGCCGGGGTGTCTTACGAACCCGGTACAATCACAGTCCTTACAAACGGCATACGTGCGCAGATCGTCGAGAAGTAAGCCGACATCCGCCTGTACGGTGCTTGACAAACAACAGCTGTATCGGCGAACAAGGGTTGCGGATGGACTGGATACTGATGGTGAAGGCGCTCGTTCTGGGCGTCGTGGAAGGCTTGACCGAATTCCTGCCGGTTTCAAGCACGGGGCATCTGATCGTTGCTGGCAGTCTGCTGAATTTCACCGACGCGCAATCGAAAACCTTTGACGTCGTCATCCAGTTCGGCGCGATTCTCGCCATCTGCTGGGAATATCGCGCGAAGATCGGCTCGGTCGTGACCGGGCTGCCGAGTCGTCCCGATGCGCGGCGCTTCACGCTCAACGTCATCATCGCGACCATTCCGGCCATCGTGCTGGGCTTACTGCTGGAAAAGCACATCAAGGCGGTGCTGTTCTCGCCGGTGCCGGTGTCGGTGGCGCTGATCGTCGGCGGCATCGTGATTCTCTGGGCCGAATCGCGCCAGCGGGAACGCGCCGTGGCGCCGCGCGTGATCTCGGTCGACGAACTCGCCTATGCCGATGCCTTCAAGGTCGGTCTCGCCCAATGCTTCGCGTTGATCCCCGGCACGTCGCGTTCGGGGGCGACGATCATCGGCGGCATGCTGTTCGGGCTCGAGCGGCGCGTTGCCACGGAGTTCTCGTTCTTCCTCGCCATCCCGATCATCTTCGGCGCGACGCTCTACGAAATGGCCAAGTACTGGCGCACGCTGACCGTCGGCGATATTGGCTTGTTCGCGATCGGGCTCGTGGCGGCGTTCATCAGCGCGTTCGTGTGCGTGCGCTGGCTGCTGCGCTATGTCGCCTCGCACGACTTCACGGCGTTCGCGTGGTACCGCATCGGCTTCGGGCTGCTGATCCTGATCGTGGGCTACAGCGGCGGGCTGAGCTGGGCCGATTGAATCCCTTTGCGCGATAAAAAAGCCACGGCATGCCGTGGCTTTTTTGCGTTCAGCGACGCCGGAACATCAGGTCCCACACGCCGTGTCCGAGGCGCAGTCCGCGCCGCTCGAACTTCGTGACCGGCCGGAAGTCGGGACGCGGCGCGTAGCCGTCGGCGGTGTTCTCAAGCGCGGGTTCTGCCGAAAGGACTTCGAGCATCTGTTCCGCGTAGTTCTGCCAGTCGGTCGCGAGATGCAGATAGCCGCCCGGCTTCATGCGCGAGACGAGCAGCGCGACGAACTTCGGCTGGATCAGGCGACGCTTGTGGTGACGCGCCTTGTGCCACGGATCGGGGAAATAGATGTGCACGCCGTCGAGGCTGTCCGGCGCGATCATGTGCTCGAGCACTTCCACCGCGTCGTGCTGCAGGATGCGGATGTTGCCGAGTCCTTGCTCGCCGATCAGCTTGAGCAGCGCGCCGACGCCCGGCTCGTGCACTTCCACGCCGATGAAGTCATCGCCGGGACGCACGGTTGCGATCTCCGCTGTCGTCGCGCCCATGCCGAAGCCGATCTCCAGCACGCGCGGCGCCTCGCGGCCGAAGAGGGCATTCCAGTCCGCCGCTTGCGGCGCGTAGGGCACGACGTAGCGCGGACCGAGTTCGTCGAGCGCGCGCTGCTGTCCTATCGATACGCGGCCCGCCCGCGTGACGAAACTGCGGATGCGCCGGTGCCGCAGCGTCGAGGGATCGTCGGCGGAGGCGGGAAGGTCGGGGGCGCCGTCGGCGGCTTCGTTCTCGGGATCTTGATTCATGGCGAGGCAATGCTGGAAATCAAAAAGCCGCCCGAGTGTGACACTGGAGGCGGCTTTGCCGGGTGTTCTGATGTGGTTGGTGCTGAGAAACCTGGAGCGGGCGATGGGAATCGAACCCACGTCTGTAGCTTGGGAAGCTACGGTAATGGCCATTATACGACGCCCGCTTTGAGCCGAAGCTCGAGCACGCAATTGTAAGCGCAACGCCTTCGCAGGCGCAATTGCGTGCGCCGCTCAGATGCCGAACAGCGTCATCGATACCGCCACGCGCGTCACCACCATCAGCAGCACCTGCACGATGACGAACAGCAGGATCGGCGAGAGGTCGATGCCGCCGAGCCGTGGCAGGATGCGTCGCAGCGGGTCGAGGAACGGCGCGGTGATCTGAAAGAGCAGCGGCATGGCCGGCGACTGCGGGTTGAGCCACGACAGCAGCGCCATCAGGATCGTCATCCAGATGATGAGGTTCAGCGCCCACTTGATGACAGTCAGCACGGCGACGAGCGCGAGCATCGGCAGCATGAGCGTCGGGTCGACGCCGGCGAGCACGACCATCAGCGTGACGTAGACAGCTGCGGCGATCAGCGCCGCGAGAATGCTGGCCCAGTCGATCTTGCCGCCTGGCAGGATCTTGCGCAGCGGCAGCACGATCCAGTTGGTGGCCTGCATCACGGCATTGGAAACCGGGTTGTAGGGCGGCATGCGCACGACCTGCATCCATGCGCGCAGCAGCAGGGCCGCGCCGAACAGGGTGAAAACGGTGCTGAGCAGAAAACGGGCGATCTCGCCGAACATCTCGGGTCCTCTTGTTTGCGTGTGCAGCGTGGCGGCTGCGTCGGGTCGACTGAAAGAAGCTTGAAACGAACGATGCCAGGGACTAGCGATGGAGTCCGCATCTCCGTGCGCGGCGGGCACGGGCGCCGTCTGCGGCAGCGGGGCGCACGCTCGCGCGGCGCGATTCGGGATGCTTGACCTTGATCATTGTTCATTCTCGGGACGGGAGTGTTTTACCAGGCTGTCGCGAACCGTCACCGGCCGAAGCGGCGCGCGACGAGTCTTAATACTCGCCAGCTCTCGCGGGGCGGACCCTGAAACATCGCGACTTCCTGTTCATGGCGACTTGACTTCCCCGCCCACCGGGCCTTCTCGGTGGGGCGCCGGTCGTCACCTTAACACGGCTGCCGTCCCGATTGGGGGCGGCAAGGCGCTTGCGCCAACGACGACATTTTCATTTCCCTGGCAGTCAAATGAAAGCAAGTCGTAAATTTCAGAATCCCGGCCGATTGGAAGCCGATTTGCGGCGCATGTTGCGATTTCGACACGCGGGTCGACAGCGCGCGTCACGCAATGCTGGCAGGATAGACTGCATAAAGTGAAACGGACGCGGAGCGGTGCGTCCGATATTCGACGGCCCATCGTGCGACGCGCATTTGCGGGCCAGAACGGCATGGATTCTGCTGAATGTGGTCAAGCCCACGTGGATGCCAAGTGTTGAGTTCCCTGGCGTACGAAGTGAGCGAGGACAGCGCGAAATACTAAAGAAAAGAAGGATTCGATCGAAGAGGCAGGCGCAACCGGCCTTCAACCTCTTCCTCAGGTTTCATTCGCTACGTTCGGAGGTTGCCATGAGCATTTTTTCGTACCGGAAGCATCTGCGTTTCTTGAGCCAGACCCAGCGCCGCTGCTGGTGGGATCAGAAGAAGCGCCTGACGCCCCGTGTCGTCATCAGCGGCGCCTACGTGCCGCCCAATGTCACGCGCGAGTTTGCTTATGTGAAGGTGGGTTGAGGGCGCAACGCACGACGCTCTCACGACCGCACATCGAAGCCCCGTCGAAGACGTTCGACGGGGCTTTTTCGTTCATTTGTAATCAGACGTTACGCATTCTTTCCTTTCCATCCATGCATGTATTCACGCTGACGGCGAGAACCGCTTCGGCGGGCGATTCCACCTGATCAGCCGAATCGCGCGCGGCTTTCACTGCTGGATCAGCGTTAAGGAACTTGCAATTTGCAACAAATGGTCTCAGCGATAGATGTGCATTTTCGTTAAATTCGTTTTCGTACCGTCGCTCACGTTCCGCGCAAGCCGGAAACGATGCGAAGCGGCGAGGAGAACGAAAGTGAAAAAGCTCGGTAGTGTGTTGGTGGCCGGCGCGCTCGGCGTCGGGTTCATGAGTCCGGCTCAGGCGCATGTGTCGATTGGCGTCGGCATCGGGGTGCCGGCCTATCCGGTCTATGCTGCGCCGCCCGCGCCGGTATATGTGGCGCCGCCGCCGCCTGTCTACGTCGCGCCGCCGCCGGTGGTGTATGCGCCGCCGCCCCCGGTGGTCTATGGCGGTTACGGCTATTACGGCCGGCCGTATTACCGGCACCACGGATACTATCGGCACGGTCCGGGTTACTACCGTTATTGAGCCCAACCGACCACCAGCCTGAAAACAGGGCGATGCGTTTTAACGCGCATCGCCCTTGCTGTTTCCGGCACCCGGAGCAGGGCGGCATAAACTGGGACAATGCCACTTCCTTCCCGCTTCCTCCCAGCACAGGTTGCCGCCGATGACCTCCCTTCCCGCCCCCACCTACGATGACGTCGCCGATGCCGCCCGGCGCCTCGAAGGCTTCGCGCATCGCACGCCGGTCCTGACGTCGCGCACCGCTGACGACATCGCCGGCGCCTCGCTCTTCTTCAAGTGCGAAAACTTCCAGCGCATGGGCGCGTTCAAGTTCCGTGGCGCATGGAACGCCCTGTCGCACTTCGACGCCCGCCAGCGCGCGGCCGGCGTCATCACTTACTCATCAGGCAATCATGCGCAGGCTGTTGCGCTGTCGGCGCGGCTCGCGGGCATACGCGCGGCCATCGTCATGCCCGAGGACGCGCCGGCCGCAAAAATGGAAGCCACACGCGGCTATGGCGGCGAGGTCATCACCTACGACCGCTATACGCAGAACCGCGAGGAGATCGGCCGGCAACTCGCCGACGAGCGCGGCATGACGCTCATTCCGCCCTATGACCATCCGCACGTGATCGCGGGCCAGGGCACGGCGGCGAAAGAGCTGATCGAGGAAACCGGACCGCTCGACTATCTGTTCGTGTGTCTCGGCGGCGGCGGGCTGATCGGCGGATGCGCGCTCGCGGCGGCCGCGCTGGCGCCGGACTGCAAGGTGATAGGCGTCGAGCCGGAAGCGGGCAATGACGCGCAACAGTCGCTGGCGCGCGGCGAGATCGTGACTATCGACGTGCCGCGCACCATCGCCGATGGCGCCGCGGCCACGCATGTCGGCGCTTATAACTTTCCGATCATCCGCGAGCACGTGGAGCGCATCGTCACGGTGAGCGATGCGCAACTGATCGAGACGCTGCGCTTCTTCGCCCAGCGCATGAAGATGGTGGTCGAGCCAACGGGTTGTCTCGCGGCGGCGGCGGTCCTGCAGAAGATCGTGCCGGTCGAGGGCAAGCGCGTGGGCGTGATCGTCTCGGGCGGCAATGTCGATCTCGCGAAGCTCTCGCAGTACCTTGCCTGAAGGCGCCGAGGAAGGCAGGGTCAGCTTGCCGCGTGCACGATCAGGTCGCGGTATCCATTGACGATCACGCTATACGCGAAGTACGCGAAAAGCACCGCCGACATCACATGACACGCGCGCAGCAGCCGCGTGCCGGCGCGTTTGCGGCCGTGGCTGGCCAGCGTGCAGATGAAGAGTGTCCAGGCGAGGCCGCCGCAAAAGAAGCCCGTCAGGAACAGGGACGCGCTGACGGCGCTGGTCGCGCCCGCCTTGGCGATGAGCGCGCCGCCGACGGCCGCGAACCACAGGATCGCGCTCGGCGACGACACCGCCAGCAGGCAGCCGCGCACGAAGCTCTTCCAGTGCCGGGGACGTGGCACGGCGAGATCCGCCTCGCCTTCGACGGGCGGCGCGGAGGCCGGATCGAGCGCCTCGCGCGCCATCTTCCACGTGAGGAACAACAGCACGACGGCGCCGCCGATCCACACCACCCAGCGCACGGCAGGGAACTGCAGCAGCGCCGCCATGCCGAGCAGCGCGAGCGCCGCATAGAACAGGTCGCCGAAACAGGTGCCGAGGCCGAGCACGAACCCCGGCCTGAAGCCATGCGACAACGCCAGCGAGATGATCGCGACGTTGGCGATGCCGATATCGAGGCAGAGCGACAGCGACAGAAAAAATCCGTCCGACAACAACGACCACGCATGCATGTTCAAGCCTGATGGGAATGCAGCGTGAAGCGCACGTCGAGCTGGCCGGTCGGCACGCCCATGGTGTTGCGCACGACCGGTTGACGGAAGGCGGCGAGGGCGTCGCGCTGCTGCTGAGTGCCGATGCCGAGCTGTTCGAGCACGTGCACGACGACGGCGTTCAGCACCGCCGTATTGCCGTCCTCGACCTTGATCGCGATGCCGAGCGTGCCGTGCTCGCGCCGCACGCCGATCGCATAGCACGCATCCGCGCCGGTCTTGCCGACCAGGGTGCCGTCGAAGGCCTGCATCAGCAGCGTGCAGAAACGCCCTTCGCCCGCGACGAGTTCGGGATGCGCCGTCATCGCCCGGTGGATGCGTGCGAGCGGCGTGTCCTGCGGGGCGTCGGCGATCGTCATGAAGAGCCGCGCGAGATGCGCGAGCGGGAAGGCGGGCGTCGGCAGGTTGCAGCCGTCGATGGCCCATTGCACTGCATCGTCGGGCAAGCCGGCCGCGCGCGCCATCGTGCGTCTCACGTGCGCCTGCAGCGGATGGCCGGGCAGGTGATAGTCGGCGAGCGCGAGGCCCAGCGCGCGGGCGCCCGCGAGCATGCCGGCGTGCTTGCCCGAGCAGTTGCTGCACACGGCGGTCGGCGTGAAGCCGCGTTTGATCCAGTCGCGCTGCACGGCGTCCGAGATCGGCGGATGGCCGCCGCAGCGCAAGTCGCTCTCGCTGGACTGCGCCTTTGCGAGCATCGCACGCACGCGTTCGATATGGCGCGGCTCGCTGCTGTGCGAGGCGCACATCAGCGCGAGATCCTCCTCCGTGAAGCCGAAGCGTTCGAGCGCGCCGGTCTCGATCACGGCAAGCGCCTGCGCCGGCTTCGCCGCCGAGCGCGGCAAGGTGATGCGCTGCGGATCGCCGAACGAATGCACGAGCCGGCCATGCGTATCGACGACGGCGACGTGCGCCGCATGCGTGTTCTCGACGATCTCGCCCCGAAAGAGCATCGCTGCAAGCGCGCTCATGCGTCGAGCCCGAGTTCGGCCCACAGCCCGTCGACGCGGCGTTTCACCGCCTCGTCCATCACGATGGGACGGCCCCATTCGCGGTTCGTCTCGCCGGCCCACTTGTTGGTGGCGTCGAGGCCCATTTTCGAGCCGAGGCCCGCCACCGGCGACGCGAAATCGAGGTAGTCGATCGGCGTGTTGTCGACCATGACGGTGTCGCGCGTGGGATCGACGCGCGTCGTGATCGCCCAGATCACTTCCTTCCAGTCGCGCACGTTGACGTCCTCGTCCACCACGACGATGAACTTCGTGTACATGAACTGGCGCAGGAAGCTCCACACGCCGAACATCACGCGCTTGGCGTGTCCCGGATAGCTCTTCTTCATCTGCACGATCGCCATGCGATAGCTGCAGCCCTCAGGCGGCAGATAGAAGTCGGTGATCTCGGTGAACTGCTTCTGCAGCAGCGGCACGAAGACTTCGTTCAGCGCGACGCCGAGCACCGCCGGTTCGTCGGGCGGCTTGCCGGTATAGGTGGAATGGAACAGCGCGTCGCGCCGCATCGTGATCTTCTCGACCGTGAAGACCGGGAACCACTCCTGTTCGTTGTAGTACCCGGTGTGATCGCCGTACGGACCTTCGAGCGCGTGTTCGTAGCGGGCGGCGGCGCCTGTCGAGGGACGCGGCGGCGCGCCGGCGGGCGCGGCCGGCAGGTTGCCGTCGTGTGGATAGATGAAGCCTTCGAGCACGATCTCCGCGCGCGCCGGCACCTGCAACGAGTCGACGCCTGGCGTCAGGCACTTCGCCAGCTCGGTGCGCGAGCCGCGCAGGAGCCCCGCGAACTGATATTCGGACAACGAGTCCGGCACCGGCGTGACGGCGCCGAGAATGGTTGCCGGATCCGCGCCGAGCACGACGGCGACCGGATACGGCTTGCCCGGGTTCGCCAGCGCGAACTCACGGAAATCGAGCGCGCCGCCGCGATGCGCGAGCCAGCGCATGATGAGCTTGTTGCGCCCGAGCAGTTGCTGCCGGTAGATGCCGAGATTCTGGCGCGGCTTGTTCGGTCCGCGCGTGACCGTGAGGCCCCAGGTGAGCAGCGGTCCGGCGTCGCCGGGCCAGCAGGTCTGGATCGGCAGGCGATAGAGGTCCACGTCCTGGCCTTCCCACACGACTTCCTGGCACGGCGGCGCGCTCACCGATTTCGGCGCCATGTCCCATACCGCCTTGGCAAGCGACAGCAATTTGCCGGCGTCCTTCAAGCCCTTCGGCGGCTCGGGTTCCTTCAGCGCCGACAACAGCCGGCCGACGTCGCGCAGCGAACCCAGCGCGGCGACGTCGCCGCCGAGGCTCGTGTCCGCACTGCCGGGCGCGTCCGTTTCGATGCCCATGCCCAGCGCGACTCGCCGCGTGGTGCCGAACAGGTTGGCCAGCACGGGCATGGTGTGGCCGGTGGGCGCTTCGAACAGCAGCGCGGGACCGCCTGCGCGCAGCACGCGATCCGAGATTTCGGTGATTTCGAGAACGGGGGAGACAGACTGCCGGATGCGGCGCAATTCACCGAGCGCTTCGAGGCGGGCGGTGAAGTCGCGCAAGTCTTTATATTTCATCGATGCTCGCAGGTGAACTCGGGACGCCCGCGGGGCAGCTCTGCACAGGGCGGGACGGCTGCGCGCCACGGCGATTGTCGATTTTACCTGTGCTCGCGTCGGTGCGTTGGGGGACATTCAGCGAAAAGCAGTGCCGACGGAAGCGAAAACGTACCTTTCGGGCGCTGAACACTGTTCAATATAACCGTAAGTAATTGAAACCGAAGTCTATAGCATTGACGGATCATTAAACCCTGCTAGAATCGCTTGGCATCCAAAGCAGGTTTTGAAACTTTTTACCGCTGCCTCAGGTCTTTACAGACGCACATGCGTCGCCTGCGCCGAACCTGCCCGGCGACTCATGGCTGTTGGTTGTCACTGCCGGCGTTTCTCACGCCGGTTTTTCGCGTCGAAGGTCACCTGCGCACTCAGGGCATGCAGTACGTGCCGCGCAACCCGGTGTTCATGCCGGATCGGCCTTCCAGACGGCGCATGCCGTATCCCCGATGCCGCTTACGCTTGCCAAGAGCGAGCGGTGTCTGATTTGCGCTTTTGATATGGGCTTTATTCGTATTCATCTGCGCTAATCATGCAACATTGGGAGTATCGATGAACGCTTGGTTATCGTGGGGTTCCGACACCCGCGCCGCGCAACTGGTGCGCATCGCGCTGCGTCGTGGACGCCGTTTGAGTCACCATCTCTTCAGCCTGGTCGGCGGCGTTGCCGTGATCACGGCGTTGTCGCTGTGGCTGCTGCCTTCGTGGCGCACCACGCTCGCCGCAAAGGTCATGCCTTTCGTGTCCGCCGCCGTGCAGGCCGGTCCGGCTCGCCTGCTCGCGGGGCAGCCGCTGCCGCCGTTCTCGGCGGTGCATCGCCCGGCGAACGACGCCATGCTGCCGGTGAACCTGGCCGTGAACCACGCCAGCGCCGCTGACGCGCCCGCCGCGAACGGCAACGCGCCCGCCGCGGTCACGCCCTCGCTCGGTGCGGCTGCCAGCGACGACGACAGCACCCGCCAGCTGACCGGCGGCATCAGTCTCGCCGTTTCGCCGAACGGTCTCGATCCGCGCACGATGCCGTCCGTCGGCATGCTGGCGAGTCTGATCCCGGCGCAACGCGTCGTCGCCGATGCGCGCGACGACCGCGTGCTGGTTTCCACGCGTGAGCAGAAACTGGTCGCGAACTTCATCGCGCGGCGCTATCGCGTGGCGGAAGAGCCGGTCACCGAGCTCGTGCGCGCAGCGTTCGACACGGGCCGCGAAGTCGGGCTCGATCCGCTGTTGCTGCTCTCCGTAATGGCGATCGAATCGGGCTTCAATCCGTATGCCGAAAGCGGCGTCGGCGCGCAGGGTCTGATGCAGGTGATGTCGAAGGTGCACTCGGACAAGTTCCAGTACTTCGGCGGCTCGCACGCGGCGCTTGATCCGCTCGCGAACATCAAGGTCGGCGCGCTCGTGCTGAAGGATTGCATCGCGCGCGGAGGCTCGGTAGCGGGCGGCCTGCGCTTCTACGTCGGCTCGACGACGCAGGACGACGGCGGCTACGGCGCCAAGGTGCTGGCCGAGCGTTCCCGTCTGCGCGACGTCGCACGCGGCCGCAATGTGCCGATCAATGCCCCGCAGGCGCCGGTTCAACCCGCGCCCAAGCAGGTGCTGGCGTCCGCCACGCCCGAAAAGCGCGTTCACGTGACGATCGATACGTCGAAGAAGCAGGGCGCGCAGGACGATGGCGACACGGAAACGAAGCACGTTGCTTCGGCGGAATTCGGCGCCTGAATACTGTCGCAAGCGTCTGACCAATGAAAAATGGGCACCCGAGGGTGCCCATTTTTCATTCGGCCAAGCTGGAGTGTTCAGCGGCTGAACAAGGACCCCAGCCGAGCCACCGCCTCTTCGAGCTTCGCATGAGCGGTCGCATATGAAAGACGCAAATAGCGCTGCGGCGCATGAAACCCGAAGTCCGTGCCCGGCACGAGCACCACGCCCGCGTCATGCAGCATCGCGTGCGTGAGCGCGTCGCTGTTGCCGGCGGCGGGATGGTGCACCGTGGCGGTATCCGCGTAGACATAGAAGGCGCCGTCCGGCACCACCGGCACGCCGAAACCGAGCGAACGCAGCGCGGGCACGATGTAGTCGCGCCGCCGTTTGAATTCGCCCCGGCGAGCCTCGTAGATCGCGAGCGTCTCGGGCTCGAAGCAGGCGAGCGCCGCATGTTGCGCAAGCGCCGACGCGCAGATGAACAGGTTCTGGGACAGTTTTTCGAGCGCGCCGACCATCGCGTGCGGCACGACGAGCCAGCCGAGCCGCCAGCCGGTCATGTTGAAGTACTTCGAGAAGCTGTTGACCGTGACGACGTCGTCGCCGAAGGAGAGGGCGGACACGGGTTTCGCGTCGTAGCTCAGCCCCTGGTAGATCTCGTCGACGATGGTGAAGCCGCCGCGCGCACGCACCGCGCCGATGATCCGCCGCAGTTCATCCGGCTCGATCGACGTGCCCGTCGGGTTCGACGGCGACGCGAGCAGCACGCCGCGTGTCTTGTCGGTCCAGTATTCCTCGACATGCCCGGCTGTCAGCTGGAAGCGTTCCGCCGGACCGCTCGGAATCAGCACCGGCTTGCCGTCCGCGGCCGACACGAAGTGCCGGTTGCACGGATAGCAGGGGTCGGGCATCAGGACTTCGTCGCCGTGATCGACCAGCGCCATGCACGCGAGCAGCAGCGCCGCCGACGCGCCCGCCGTCACGACGATGCGCGCCGGATCGATGTCGAGGCCGAACGTATCGCGGTAATGCTGCGCAATCGCTTCGCGCAGCGCGTGGATGCCGAGCGCGTTGGTGTACTGCGTGACGCCGCGCGTGAGGGCGTTGGCGGCGGCGCGGGTGACGGGCTCGGGCGCGGTGAAATCCGGTTCGCCGATGCTCATGTGGATGATGTCGCGGCCGGCGCGTTCGAGCACCTGGGCCTGCTTCATCAGTTCCATCACGTAGAACGGCTCGATGGCGCCAACCCGCGACGCCAGTCTCACCAGCGGCTCCGCTGCGTGGTTCATCTACTACGCTCCGCGTCCACGCGCCTGCGCCTCGGTGGGACGCAGGGCGACAGCGAGCTTGTCGAGCACGCCATTGACGTACTTGTAGCCGTCCGAGCCGCCGAAGGTCTTCGTCAGTTCCACCGCTTCATTGATGACGACGCGATACGGCACGTCGATGTGATGCTTGAACTCGAAGGCCGCAACCAGCAGCACCGCGCGTTCGACCGGCGACAACTGATCGATCGGCCGGTCCAGACACGGCTGCAGCTGCTCGGACAACGTGTCCGCTTCCTTGATCACGCCGTGCAGGATGGCGTCCAGGTGTTCCTGGTCGGCCTTGTCGAAACCTTGCGTGGAACGCAGCTGCGCGTCGATTTCACCGGCGGGCGCACCGGACAGCAGCCATTGATAAAGCCCTTGCGTCGCGAGCTCGCGCGAACGGCGTCGTGCGCTCTTCATGCGCGGTCCTCGTCTTCTTCGTCTTCGTCTTCTTCATCGCCGCCGAGCTGCTCGAGCGCGACGGACAGATTCGCCATTTCAACCGCGACGCGCGCGGCATCGCGGCCCTTTTCGGTCATGCGCGCGACGGCCTGCTCGTCGTTCTCGGTCGTGAGCACGGCGTTCGCCACCGGAATGCCGAAGTCGAGCGCAATGCGCGAAATGCCCGCGCCGTTCTCGTTCGACACCAGTTCGAAGTGATAGGTCTCGCCGCGCACGACGCAGCCGACCGCGATCAGCGCGTCGAACTGGCCGGACTCAGCCAGCTTTTGCAGCGCGAGCGGAATTTCCAGCGCGCCGGGGACGGTGACGAGCAACACGTCTTCGCCGATCACGCCGAGACGCTCCAGTTCCTCGATGCACGCGTCGGCGAGGCCGTTGCACACCGGTTCGTTGAAGCGCGACTGTACGATGCCGATGCGCAGGCCGTCGCCGTCGAGGTTCGGCTGATATTGTCCGATTTCCATGAATTGAATCCGTTGGTTCTGTTGGAGAGGGGCGTCGGGTCCGGTCCGGTGTCAGGCCGAGCGCAGCTGGGCGACGGACGGCTCGACGGGCGCGGCGGTCGCGGGGCAGCCGGGCATCGGGATGAAGCCGGTGACTTCGAGCCCATAGCCCGACATGCTGCCGAGCTTGCGCGGATTCGAGAGCACCTGCATCTTGCCGACGCCGATGTCGCGCAGGATTTGCGCGCCGATGCCATAAGTCTTGAAGTCGATCGGCCGGCGTTGCAGTTCCTTGGCCTTTTCCTGCTGGTCGAACGCTTCGAACACGGCCACGAGGTGTTCCTTCGTGTCGCCGCAATTGAGCATGACGATGGCGCCGAGGTCGCGCGCGGCGATTTCCTTCATCGCGGCGTCGATGGTCCACGAGTGCATGGAGGCATCGATTTCGAGCAGGTCGAGCACCGAAAGCGGTTCGTGCACGCGCACCGGCGTTTCCTGCTCGGGACGCGGCGTGCCGCGCACCAGCGCGATGTGCGGCGAATGCGTGGGTTCGTCGCGGTACAGGATGGCGCGGAACGAGCCGTGCGCGGTCTGCATGGTGCGCTCGGAGACCTTCTCGATGATCGATTCGGTGCGGCTGCGATAGTGGATCAGGTCGGCGATCGAGCCGATCTTGATGCCGTGCTGCTCGCCGAACTCGATGAGATCCGGCAGGCGAGCCATTTCGCCGTCGTCCTTGATGACTTCGCAGATCACGGCGGCGGGTGTGAGGCCGGCGAGCGCGGTGAGGTCGCAGCCTGCTTCCGTGTGGCCGGCGCGGACCAGCACGCCGCCGGGCTGCGCCATGATCGGAAACACGTGGCCGGGCTGAACGATGTGTTCGGCGCGCGCGTCCGGCGCGACCGCCGCCTGGATGGTCCGGGCGCGGTCCGAGGCCGAAATGCCGGTGGTGACGCCCTCGGCGGCCTCGATGCTGACCGTGAACGCGGTGCCGTACTGCGTGCCGTTGCGCTGCGTCATCAGGGGCAGGTTGAGCTGCTGGCAGCGCTCCTGGGTGAGCGTCAGGCAGATCAGGCCGCGGCCGTATTTCGCCATGAAGTTGATGGCTTCAGGGGTGACGAATTCGGCGGCGAGAATCAGATCGCCTTCATTCTCGCGATCTTCTTCGTCGACGAGGATCACCATCCGGCCGGCTTTCAGTTCAGCGATGATCTCAGGAGTGGAGGCGAGCGACATGATGACGTCCCGTAAGGGTCCGGTTCGGGGAAAGGGCGTATTTTACGCCACGGCCGCCACGCGGGCGGCGAAATCCACGGAACGGCGGACGGGAAATTTCCTAGGCCATTCGGACGAATGGTGCGCGCGCGCCGGGCCTGAGAGACTGGCTGGACCTCAACTCTCACGGCGTGACAACCATGATCAGCATGAAGCACAGAAACGGATCACAGGCGCTGACCGCTGCGGATCCGGCACTTTCCCCGGATCGCGCGGCGGTGCGCATCACGGACTATTTCGAGGCGCGGCTGCTCGAAATCGAGCGGCAGTGGATCGAGGCGGGTAATGCAGAGGCGTTCGACCTTCTGATCGAACGCCTGGATACGGAAGTGCTTCCCCAGCTCAGGACGGCGCCGCGCATGGGGCGCGATGTTTCCGGGCAGATTCCGGAGCAGTTCGAAGCGGCGCTCTGTGTGGGCTATCTCGTCGAGATGCTGGAGCGGGCGAGGGCGGCGGGCGGCGAACTGTACGTGCACGAGTTCGGCGACGCGCCGTCCGGAGAATATGCGCTGCTCTACCTGCTCGCGCAGGAGACGCTGTACCTGGTGTCGATCCGCGAGACCGGCGCCGGCGCCGTCACGACGCGCTCATCATCCGTTCCACATAGCGCGCAATCAGATCGATCTCCAGATTCACCCGGCTGCCCGCCTTGAGCGCGCTCAGCGTCGTGACTTCGACGGTATGCGGGATCAGGTTGATCGAAAACTCGCTGCCATCGGGGCGGTCGGTGACGGCGTTGACGGTGAGGCTCACGCCGTTCACCGTGACCGAACCCTTGTAGGCGAGATACTTGCCGATCTCCTTCGGCGCGACGATGCGCAGTTCGTGCGACTCGCCCACCGGCTCGAATTTCGATACGACGCCGAGGCCGTCCACATGTCCTGAAACGAGATGGCCGCCCAGGCGGTCGTGCGCGCGCAAGGCCTTTTCCAGATTCACGCCGGTGCCGGCCTCGCCGAGGCCCACCGTCTTGTTCAGGCTTTCGCGCGACACATCGACATCGAAGGACTCGGGCGTCTTCTGGATCACCGTCATGCAGGCGCCCTGAATGGCAATGCTGTCGCCGAGTTCCACGTCGCTCAGGTCGAGCCCGCCGGCCGTGATGGTCAGGCGAACGCCCGCGTCCTGGGCGCCAAGCGGCGTGACTTTTTCGATGCGGCCCATCGCCGCGACAATACCTGTGAACATCTGGAGCGTTCCTTTTGAATCAGAAAATGACGGATCGAAATGCCGTCAGCTAGCCACGTTGGCTTCGGCGAAGCGCGCCAGAATGCGCAAATCGTCGCCCAAGCGGTCGATGCGATGAAATTTCAGATGCGGGCGCGCGTCGAGCGTGGCCGGCGGCGCGAAGTCGAACATGCCGGGCGCGCTGCCGAGCAGGCTCGGCGCCAGATAGACCAGCAATTCGTCGACGCAGCCTTCGCGCAGCAGCGAGCCGTTCAGCTTGTGGCCCGCTTCCACGTGCAGTTCGTTGATGCCGCGATCCGCGAGCGCCGTGAGCATGGCGGGCAGATCCACCTTGCCCTGCTCGTTCGAGATCTCGATCAGGTCCACGCCCTTGTCGCGCAGCGCGGCGGCGCGCGCGGGCTCGGCGTCGGCGGCATGGAAGATCCATGGCGGCGCGCCTTCGAGAATGCGGGCGGCAGGCGGCACGTCCAGACGGCTGTCGATCAGCACGCGCTGCGGCTGGCGCGGTGTATCCACCGCGCGCACCGTCAGTTGCGGATCATCCTCGCGCACGGTGCCGATGCCGGTGAGGATGGCGCAGGCGCGGGCGCGCCACGCGTGGCCGTCGGCGCGGGCGTCCTCGCCGGTGATCCACTGGCTGTCGCCGGACGGCAGCGCGGTGCGGCCGTCGAGCGTGGCCGCAACCTTCATGCGCACCCAAGGCCGGCGCCGCGTCATGCGCGACACGAAGCCGATGTTCAGCTCATGCGCTTCGTTCGCGAGCAGTCCGCAGCGCACGTCGATGCCCGCATCGCGCAACATGGTGAGACCTCGTCCGGACACCGCCGGATTCGGATCTTCCATCGCCGCGATCACCTTCTCGACGCGCGCGTCGATGAGCGCGTGCGCGCACGGCGGCGTGCGCCCGAAATGACTGCACGGTTCGAGCGTCACATAGGCCGTGGCGCCGCGCGGATCCTTGCCGCGCGAGCGCGCGTCCTTCAGCGCGCGAACCTCGGCGTGATCCTGACCGGCCGGCTGCGTGAAACCCATGCCGATCACTTCGCCGTTCTTGACGAGCACGCAGCCCACACGCGGGTTCGGCGTCGTCGTGTACATGCCTTTCGAAGCGAGCGCGAGCGCGCGCTCCATGTGCGTGAAATCGGTTTGCGAGAACATCGGCGCGGCCCGGCAGCGTCAGGCCGACAGCGACGCGAACACGCCGCGCGCCGCGTCGAGCGTCGCGCCGATCACGGCGTCGTCGTGCGCGCTCGACACGAAGCCCGCTTCGAACGCCGACGGCGCGAAGTACACGCCCGCGTCGAGCATCGCATGGAAGAAGGCGTTGAAGCGCAGCGTGTTGCCTTGCTGGATCTGCGCAAAACTCGCCGGCACCTGTTCGGAGAAATACAGGCCGAACATGCCGCCGATCGAGTCGGCGCAGAACGGAATCCGGGCCTCGCGCGCGGCGGCCGTCAAGCCGTCGACGAGCTTGCGGGTCTGTTTCGCGAGGTCGTCGTAGAAGCCGGGGCGCTGGATCAGGCGCAGGGTCGCGAGACCGGCGGCCACCGCAATCGGATTGCCGGAGAGCGTGCCCGCCTGATAGACGCCGCCCAGCGGCGCCAGGTGGGCCATGATGTCGCGCCGCCCGCCGAAGGCCGCCGCCGGCATGCCGCCGCCGATCACCTTGCCGAGACACGTGAGGTCGGGCTTGATGCCGTAGACCTCCTGCGCGCCGCCGAGCGCCACGCGGAAGCCGCACATGACTTCGTCGAAGATCAGGACCGTGCCGTATTCGGTGCAGCGCTCGCGCAGCGCGTTCAGGAATTCAGGCGTCGCGCGCACGAGATTCATGTTGCCGGCCACCGGCTCGACGATCACCGACGCCACTTCCGCGCCGAAGGCCTTGAACGCCTCGTTCAATTGCTCGACGTTGTTGTATTCGAGCACCGTGGTGTGCTTTGCGATGTCGGCCGGCACGCCCGCCGAAGTCGGATTGCCGAACGTGAGCAGGCCGGAACCGGCCTTGACGAGCAGGCTGTCGGCGTGGCCGTGATAGCAGCCTTCGAACTTGATGATGCGGCTGCGGCCCGTGAAACCGCGCGCCAGACGCAGCGCGCTCATGGTGGCTTCCGTGCCGGACGACACCATGCGCACCTGTTCGATCGACGGCACGAGCTTGCAGATTTCCTCGGCAATCTCGATCTCGGCTTCGGTCGGCGCGCCGAACGAGAAACCCTGCGCCAGCACGCGCTGGACGGCGGCCAGCACGTCCGGGTGGACGTGGCCGAGAATCATGGGACCCCACGAGCCGATGTAGTCGATATAGCGCTTGCCGTCCGCATCCCAGAAATACGGGCCTTGTGCGCGCTCGATGAAACGCGGCGTGCCGCCTACCGAGCGGAACGCCCGCACCGGCGAGTTCACGCCGCCCGGAATGGTTCGCTGTGCGCGTTCGAAGAGTGCTTGATTCTTGGACATGGATGGAAGCCTGCGCTGAAGGTGAATGCGGGAGCCGCGCCGGAGCGGCCGCGCGCCGGGTGGGCGCTGGCCCGCGGAACGCGCGATCCGACGCGAAAAACGGTGCTGAAATTGTACCGGAGTCGTTGCGACCAGGCCGGGTCGGGGCCTGGCCGTTGACGGGCGTCAAGCGGGCTTGCGGGGCGTGCGGGCGCGTGTCCGGCGCGCGGTGGGCGCAGGTTCGGGAGCAGGAGCGGGAGCGGCTTGCGTCATGGGCGGCGGTACAGGAGGCCGCGAGCGCCGCCCGGTGCGCTCGGTCCAGCGCTTCTCCAGCGCGCCTTCGGCCATTGGCTTGATGAGCGTGCCGGACATCTGCGCGTCCCAGGTCTGCACCGAGAAGGGATGGGCCCGCAGTTCGTCGCGCGTGACAACTACCTGCTCGTGCGCATCGACAAGCCAGTCATAGACGAAGTCGATGCACAGCCGGTAGCCCCGCTTGCTGCCGGCGTCCGGCACCTCGTAGGGCGCGCGCGTCACGTATCCCGACGCGAACACGCCCTTTGGCTCCTGCGCCACCCGGTGCACGAACACGCGGTCGCCCGGCAGCAGGCCGCGTGCCGTGCCGCAGCCCCAGACATCGGCGACGGCTTCCCCCGCGCTCACCCGGCGCGCCAGGTCAGGCAGTTCGGGCCATGGCCACTTCTTGGGGCTCCAGATCAGCAGGAAGGCGGTCATCGGGGCGGTGCGTCGAGTGAATGAAAGAAGCGTCGAGCTTAGCGCACGGCGCGGTTCAGGGCCGGATCATGACAAAGCGTCGCGTACAATGACCGTTCTCTCGCGCGGCCGAACGCCGCACCGCCTCCACCTTTCCCGTCCTGCGAACCTCATGTCCGACACCTCCCGGCGCCGGCCCGACGGCCGTTTGATTCTGCTGCTCGGCGCGCTCGCCGCCTGCGGCCCGCTGTCGATCGACATGTATCTGCCGAGCCTGCCCGCGCTGGCGGCGTCCTTCGGCACGAGCCCGGCCGCCGCGCAAAGCACGCTGACCAGCTTCATGTTCGGCTTCTCGTTCGGCATGCTGCTCTATGGCCCGATGTCCGACGCCTACGGCCGCCGGCCCGTCCTGCTCGGCGGGATTGCGCTGTATGCGCTGGCGAGCATCGCGTGCGCGGCGGCGTTTTCCATCGACGCCCTCGTGCTCGTGCGCTTCCTGCAGGCGCTGGGCGCGGGCGCGGCCTCGGTGCTGGCGCGCGCCATCGCCCGCGACGCGCACGCACCGGCCGACGCCGCCCGCGTGCTGTCGATGCTGTCCATCGTCACGTCGATGGGCCCGCTGCTCGCGCCGCTGATCGGCGGGCAGTTGATCCTGCTGGGCGGCTGGCGCGTCGTGTTCATCGCGCTGACGCTGTTCGGGCTGACCTGCGCCGTCACCGCGTTCCTGCGCGTGCCGGAAACCTGGCCGAAGGAGAAGCGCGCGAGTTCGGCGTTGGCCAAGTCGTTCGCCGCCTACCGGCACCTGCTCACCGATCCGGTCACCTGGGGCCACATGATCTGCGGCGGCATGGCCTTCGCGTCGATGTTCGCATACATCACGGCAACGCCGTTCGTCTACATCGACTACTTCCATGTGAAGCCGCAGTTCTACGGCTTCCTGTTCGGGCTCAATATCGTGGGCATCATCGCGGGCAATGTGCTCAACACGAAGTGGGTCGGCCGGGTGGGCGCGATGAAGATGATCTCGGCGGCGTCATTCGTGAGCGTGGCCGCGGCGCTCGCGGTCGCGCTGGTGTCGCTGACGGGGTGGGGCGGCCTGTGGTCGATCGTCGTGTGCCTGTTCTTCGTGGTCGGCGTGGTCGGGCTGCTCTCGGCCAATTGCACGACCGAACTGATGCACCGCTATCCGCACAACGCAGGCGCGGCCGCCGCCGTGTTCGGCGCGATGCAACTCGCGCTCGGCGCGCTGTCGAGTCTCGCGGTGGGTCTGTTTCACGATGTCTCGCCGCACGGCATGGGCATCGTGATTGGCGTGAGCGGGGTGCTGACCTTCGCCGGGCGCACGCTGGTGCTGCGTTCGCACGCTGCGCCGGTGAAGGTGTGAGCCGCGAACTCCCGTTCAGGTCAACAGACCCACTCGCGCCGCGAGAAACGTGAAAGCGGCGGCTTCCGTCCGCGCCACGGCGTCCGGCTCCACGCCCGCGCCGTGACCGCCTTCGCCGGTTTCCGCGTACCACACGTCCGGATGTCCTTGCGCCTGCATCTTCGCCACCATCTTGCGGCCGTGCGACGGATGCACGCGGTCGTCCATCGTCGATGAAGTGAACAGCGCCGGCGGATAGGCAGTCTGCGCCGCCACCTTCTGATAAGGCGAATAGGTCATCAGGAAGCGCAGGTCGTCGGGGTTGTCGGGATCGCCGTATTCGTCGATCCACGACGCGCCTTGCAACAACTGATGAAAGCGCGCCATGTCGAGCAGCGGCACTTCCGACAGCACGGCGCCGAACAGATCCGGCCGCTGCACCATGCATGCGCCCACGAGCAGGCCGCCATTGCTGCCGCCGCGGATGGCCAGTTGCCGGCTGGACGTGACGCCCGAATCGATGAGCGCCTGTGCGACCGCAATGAAATCGTCGAAGGCGATCTGCCGTTTCTCGCGCAACGCCGCCTGATGCCACGCCGGTCCGAATTCACCGCCGCCGCGAATGTTCGCCATCGCATACAGCCCGCCGCGTTCGAGCCAGGCGATGCCGGTCGTCGCGTCGTAAGCCGGATCCAGCGCGACTTCGAAACCGCCATAGCCGTACAGCACGCAAGGGCGCGCAGCGGTGTTCGTCTCGACGTCACGCCCGATCAGCCAATACGGAATGCGCTCCCCGTCCGGCGCGATGGCGTGCCGGCGCACGGCGGACATGCCGCCGGCGTCGAACTGCGCGGGCAGGCGGGCGAGCAACTGCCAGGGCGCGTCGCTTGCGAGATCCGCGTAATACAGCGACGGCGGCACCAGGAAATGTTCGGCATCGATGAGCACGGTGTCGTCGTGTTCGCTGTCGATCGCGGACACGTACGCATGACTTGCCTTCGGCAACTCGAATGCACGGGTCTGCCAGGCTTGCGCGTCGTCCGCGGGCGGTCGCATCAGCGTGACGCGCGGCTCACCATCGTCCATTGCCGAGACGATCAGCCAATTTTTCGTGAAGTCGATTCCGGCGAGCACCCGACGCTCGGCCGGCGTGTACAGCACGGTGAATTGCCGCGAACCCGCGAGGAATGCGTCGCGGCGGATGACGGTGAGCGTGCCGGGCGCATGGCGGCGGCCACCCGCGTTCCAGTACTTGCGCGGCGTGACGAAGAGCCAGCCGTGCCAGTGGGTCATCTCCGCGTGCGCGGGCAACTCGTACTGGCGCCACTCGCCGGAGGTTTCGTCCAGCCAGTAGTTCAGCGTGTCGAAGAAACTGGTCGAGCGGGATGCAACATGCAGCTTTTCGATCGGGAGATAGTCCACGCCCGCCGAAACGTCACGCCGTTCGCCTTCGAACACGACGGGCGCATCGGCGAGCGGCGTGCCGCGTGACCAGCGCCGCGCCTGGCGCGGAAATCCCGACGTGGTGAGCGCGGGGCGCGGGTTGGTCCGGCTGTCGTCCCAGCCGACATAGACCGTATCGCGGTCGATCCACGAGATGTCGTGCTTGCCGACTTCGGGCAGGCAGAAGCCGTCCGTGACGAAGGTCTTTGTCTCGATATCGAACTCGCGCACCACGAGCGCGTCCGAGCCGCCGGGCGAAAGGCTCACCAGCGCGCGGTCGTAGGTCGGGTAGAGCAGGTCGAAGCCGGCGAGCGCCCAGCGCGTGTCGTCGTCCTCGCGCGTGTTGACGTCGAGGGCGTCGATATCGAGCACGGTTTCCCATTCGGGCGTGCCGGCGAGCCACGCGCTCCACGGCGTGCGCCGCGTGATGCCGAGCGGATGCGCGTCGTCCTGCCAGGTGTTGTAGCCCCAGTCGTTATAACGCGTGCACACGACGATGCGGTCCTGCGACGTATACACAGCTTCCAGTCGCGCGGCGAGCGCATGCGCGTCGGGCGTGGCGCCGAAGGCGGTCTCCGTGCGGCGGTTCTGGGCTTCGACCCAGGCTTGCGCGCGCGGATCTTCGAGGGCCTCGAGGCCGATGAAGGGATCGGCGCCTTCGGACGCCGGCCAGGCGAGTTCGGGACGCGAGGAGAGAAAGGGCATGCGGGGTGCGAAGGTTCGGGTGACGAAAAAGGGATTGTGCCAGCCACGCTAGCCAGATGATGCTTCGACGAGGCGAGCGCGGGGCATGGCCGTTCTCGCTTGCTGCGACGCGGATATGTCCCGGCCGGCGCCGATGATCGCAAAGCTTCAACGCGTCGAGCATGAAAGGCAATCCGAAATATCCGGAAAATTGTTTCGACAATCGGCCGCCATTCCAGCGTCCAACCCTCAGCAGCCATTCAATCCCGAGCATCAAAAAAAACGCCACGGCGAACCGTGGCGTCCAGACTGCCTTCGAGCGCTGACTTCAAGCCAGCCGCTCCTCCGTCTGCGGATCGAACAGCACGGCCTTCGAGACATCGAACAGCAGCGTCATGTTCGACAGCGGCTGCGGATTCGACGCCGGGTGCACGCGCGACACGATGCGCTTGCTATTCACCTGGGCGAACACCAGCGTGTCCGGCCCGGTCGGTTCGATCACGTCGACGCGCACGTCCACCGGCTGCAAGCTCGTGTCGGAGACATCGTGCGCGCTGCGCGAGTCGGTGATGCGTTCCGGACGCAAGCCGAGGATCACGTCCTGACCCAGCTTGCCGCGCAGGCGGCCCGCATCGAAGGGCAGGTTCAGCACCTTCTGCGCGACGCCCGTATCCAGCTGCAAGCCGACGCCCGCGCCCGCTTCCACCAGCTTGCCGGTGATGAAGTTCATCGGCGGCGCGCCGATGAAACCCGCCACGAACAGATTCGACGGCGCGTCGTAGATTTCCTGCGGCGCGCCGAACTGCTGCACGACGCCATCCTTCATCACGGCGATGCGATCGCCCAGCGTCATCGCCTCGATCTGGTCGTGCGTCACGTACACGATCGTCGTGCCCAGGCGCTGATGCAGCAGCTTGATCTCCGAACGCATTTCGATGCGCAGCTTCGCATCGAGGTTGGAGAGCGGTTCGTCGAACAGGAACATCACGGGGTCGCGGGCCAGCGCGCGGCCCATCGCGACGCGCTGTCGCTGGCCGCCCGACAGCTGGCCCGGCTTGCGGTCCAGCAGATGACCGATCTGCAGCGTTTCCGACACGCGATCGACGATCTTCTTCTGCTCGTCCTTCGGCACCTTGCGGATGTTGAGGCCGAACGAGATGTTGTCGCGCACGCTCATCGACGGGTAGAGCGCGTAGGACTGGAACACCATCGCGATATCGCGGTCCTTCGGCGAGAGGTCGTTGACCGTCTTGCCGTCGATCATGATGTCGCCCTTGGTGACCGTCTCGAGCCCCGCGATCATGTTCAGCAAGGTCGATTTGCCGCAGCCCGAGCCGCCCACGAGAATCAGGAACTGACCGTCCTCGATGTCGATGTTGACGCCCTTGAGAACCGGCACCCCGTTCGGGTAGGTCTTGTACACGTCACGGATGGAAAGGCTTGCCATGTGAATCCTCTATGTAGTCTCTTCAACAGGGGATCGCGCGATTGCGGCGATCAACCCTTCACCGCGCCGGCCGTCAGCCCGCGCACGAAATAACGTCCTGCGATCATGTAGACCAGGATGGTCGGCAGCGCGGCGATGATCGCGCCCGCCATGTCGACGTTGTATTCCTTGACGCCCGTCGACGTGTTCACCAGGTTGTTCAGCGCCACCGTGATCGGCATGGAGTCCACACCCGAGAACACGATCCCGAACAGGAAGTCATTCCAGATCTGCGTGAACTGCCAGATCAGGCACACCATGAAGATCGGCAGCGACACCGGCAGCAGGATCTTCGTGAAGATCGTGAAGAAGCCCGCGCCGTCGATGCGCGCCGCCTTCACCAGCTCGGCCGGAATGCTCACGTAGAAGTTGCGGAAGAACATCGTCGTGAACGCGATGCCGTAGATCACGTGAACCAGCACCAGGCCCGTGGTCGTGTTCGACAGGCCGAGGAAGCCTTGCAGTCGCGCCATCGGCAGGAGAATGGCCTGGAACGGGATGAAGCAGCCGACCAGCAGCATCGTGAAGAGGCCATCCGCGCCGCGAAAGCGCCAGTGCGTGAGCACATAGCCGTTGAACGCACCGATGAACGATGAGATCAGCACGGCCGGAATCACCATGCGCACCGAGTTCATGAAGAACGGCTGCATGCCGTCGCAGCGCACGCCGGTACAGGCTTCCTGCCAGGCCTTGACCCACGGCGCGAAGGTAAAGTGCGTCGGCGGCGTCAGCAGGTTGCCCGTGCGCAACTGGTCGAGATCCTTGAAGGAGGTCGACAGCATCACGTAGATCGGGAACAGGAAGTAGAGCGCGAAGAGAATCAGCACCGCATAGATGACGGCGCGGCTCAAGGTCATCTTAGGCTGCATTGCGGGTGCTCCTCGATTCGAGATACATGAGCGGTACGAGCACCGCGACGACCGTGGCGAGCATCATCATCGACGACGCCGCGCCGACGCCGAGCTGCCCCCGGTTGAACGAGAACGTGTACATGAAGATGGCCGGCAGCGAGGACGACGTGCCCGGACCGCCCGCCGTCAGCGCGACCACCAGGTCGAAGGTCTTGATCGTGATGTGGCAGAGGATCAGCAGCACCGAGAAGAACACCGGGCGCATGCTCGGAATCACGATCTTGCGATAGATGGTGGGCAGCGTCGCGCCGTCCACTTGCGCGGCCTTGAAGATCTCGGCATCGACGCCGCGCAATCCCGCGAGGAACAGCGCCATCACGAAGCCGGTGGATTGCCACACCGCCGCGATCACGACGCAGAAGATGGCCTTGTCCGGGTCGCCCAGCCAGTTGAACGAGAAGCTCGTCCAGCCCCAGTCGTGGAACACCTTTTCGAGGCCGAGACCCGGGTTCAGGATCCACTGCCACGCGGTGCCGGTCACGATGAACGAGAGCGCCATCGGGTAGAGAAAGATGGCGCGCAGCGCGCCTTCGTTGCGGATCTTCTGGTCGAGCAGGATGGCGAGGAACAGCCCGAGGATCACGCAGATCGCGATGAACGGAATGCCGAACCAGCCGAGATTGGCGGCGGAGGTCCACCAGACATCGTTGGCGAAGAGCTGCTTGTAGCGGTCGAAGCCCGCGAAGGTATAGCGCGGCATCAGCCGCGACTCCGACAGCGAGAGATAACCCGTGATGCCGATGAAGCCGTACACGAATACGAGGGCGATCGCGACGCTGGGCGCGAGCACCAGCTTCGGGATCCAGCGATCGGCGAGCGCCGACGTGGGCGGCGCGCGACGCGGCGGGTTTTGCGGTTTCTTGTCCGCGGTAAGGGAGGCAGTCACGACTCGACTCCTGGAAAATGCGCCGACGCTCGGTGCGCTCTGTCGCACTTTTCTTCTGGCGCCTGTGGCGGAATGGCTATGCTTCGGCGGAAGCAAACGGCGCTGCTTGCAGCTGGCGTGATGCGGGTGAGGCAGATGCTTGTTCGTGGAAGCGGCGCGCCCGAATGAGCGCGCCGCTTCGGAGTGCAGCTGACTTACTTCGTCTTGGCGGCGTTCGCGAGCGCAGCCACCGCGCTCTTCGAATCCTGCGACGAATTCATGAACTTCGTCACGACGTCCGTCATGGCGCCGGCGACGGCGTCGCCCTGAGCCATGCCGTGCGCGAGCGACGGAACATAGCCGCCCGATTTGATCGCCGTCTGTTCATCAGCGTAGGACTTCTTCGCGCAGTCGTCGAATTTAGCCATCGACACGCCGAGACGGACCGGGATCGAGCCCTTGTTCAGGCTGAACTGCTCCTGGAACTCCGGCGTCATGATGGTCTTCGCGAGCGCGAGCTGGCCCGGCGTCGCGGCCTTCTGGTCCTTCTGCTGGAAGAACACGAAGGAATCGACGTTGAAGGTGTAGGCCTTGTCCGTGCCCGGCACCGGCGCGCAGATGTAGTCCGTGCCCGCCTTCTTGTTCGCGCCGGCGAATTCACCCTTCGCCCAGTCGCCCATGAACTGCATGCCCGCCTTGCCCTGGATGACCATGGCCGTCGCGAGGTTCCAGTCACGGCCGGTGCGGCCGCTGTCGAAATAGCCCTGGATCTTGCGGACGGTGTCGAACACCTGAATCATCTGCGGCGACGTCAGCGTCTTCTGGTCGAGATCGACGATCGCCTTCTTGTAGAAGTCCGCGCCCTGCGAGAGCACCACGTCTTCCCACAGCGTCAGGTCTTGCCACGGCTGGCCGCCCATCGCGATCGGCATGATGCCCGCGGCCTTCATCTTGTCGGCCACCTGGAAGAACTCGTTCCAGTTGGTCGGCACCTTGCCGCCGGCCTTGTCGAGCGCCGCCTTGTTGATGTACAGCCAGTTCACGCGGTGCACCGAGAAGGGCGCGGCGACGTAATGGCCGTCTGCGTGGATGATCTTGTCGATTTCCGGCGGCAGGTTCTTCTTCCAGTCACCCGCGACGGAGTCGATCGGCACGAGCACGCCTTGCTCGGCCCATTCCTGGATCAGCGGACCCTTGATCTGCGCGGCCGAAGGCGCATTGCCCGAGATCACCTGGGTCTTCAGCGCGGTCATCGCCGCCGCGCCCGCGCCGCCCGCCACCGCGAAGTCCTTCCACTGATAGCCCTGCTTGGTCATGTCGTCCTTGAGCACGCCGACCGCCTTCGATTCGCCGCCGGACGTCCACCAGTGCAGCACCGAGACCGCCTCGGCTGCCTGCACCGCCGACGCCGTCGCACCGCACAGAAGACCTGCGGCGCACAGTGCGCCCATGAGCTTACGGACTTTCATTGTTTATCTCCTCGACACCTGAACAAGAAACGATTGGCTCCCGAAGCCGCCAGAAGCATTGTTGGAAAAACAGTGGTCAAAAACGGCACAACGTGGGCGGCCGGGAATCGGCGGTGTCGGCGGGATGCGGCAGGCGCGGGCGCATGAAACGCCGCGTGCGTGCAGGGCCGGCAGACCGATAGCGGCCGCACGGCTCTCAAGAGATGAGTGGGTGGAATCGCAACTGCTGTCTCCTCTTTTGATTTTTGCCGGCCAAGGCGCGCGGAGTTGCGGAGCGCGCCGGGTACGGCGGCGAGGCTGAGCGCACTGGAACACTGGAGCTGAAAGGCACGCCTTGCGTGAAAAGCAAGGGTTCCGGGGCTCCGATAACATGCGCTCAGAAGGTCGGCGGGGAAACTGCGCGCTGTCCGATGACTCTCTTTGACAGTGGGTTTGCCCTGCGATGACATTTCCTCTTGATTTGAATTGTAGTTAAACTACAATTCAGTGTCAAAAAAAATTTTATCGGACTACGGCCGGTTTAGAGGAATTCTTCAGCGCATGCTTCAAAATAGCGCTGAAATCGTCCCGTAATGGCCTTGAAAGTTCGATAACGCAGCGCCACCGTTTCGACTCATCCAGCGTCAGGAACCCACGTTCAGACCCATGCAAAGCGATTCGAACTTCATCTTCGTCCTCTTCGGCGGCACCGGCGACCTCTCCATGCGCAAGATTCTTCCCGCGCTGTTCGAGGCCCATCGCGCGGGCATGCTCAACCCGGCAGGCAGGATCGTCTGTGTCGCGCGCGAATCGCTGGACCAGGCCGCGTACCGCGCATGGGTGGAAGAGCACGTGAAGCCGCATGTGTCGAAGAGCGGCGTGGACGAACCGGCCTGGCGCAGCTTTCTCGAACGCTTTGAGTACGTCGGCATCGATCTCGGGCGCGCCGAAGACTTCGTCACGTTACGTGACGTGCTCGCGCAGTACGACGGCACGCGCGTGTTCTACCTGGCAACCGGCCCGTCGCTGTTCGTGCCCATCTGCCGCGCGCTGGCGGACGTCGGCCTGAACAAGAATGCGCGCATCGTGCTGGAGAAGCCGCTCGGCTACGACCTGAAGTCGTCGAACGCGATCAATGACGCCGTCGGCGAGATCTTCGAGGAAGAGCAGATCTACCGGATCGATCACTACCTCGGCAAGGAGCCGGTGCAGAACCTGCTGGCACTGCGGTTTTCCAACGTGCTGTTCGAGCCGCTGTGGCGGCGCGAGTGGGTCGAGAGCATCCAGATCACGATCGCGGAAGAACTGGGCGTGGAAGCGCGCGGCGACTTCTACGACAATACAGGCGCGTTGCGCGACATGGTGCAGAACCACTTGTTGCAGCTGCTCTCCATCGTGACCATGGAGCCGCCGCATTCCATCGATTCAGACTCCGTGCGCGACGAAAAGCTGCGCGTGCTGCGCGCGTTGAAGCCGGTGGACGAGCGCGACATCAGCCGGGTCGCGGTGCGCGGTCAGTATCATGCGGGCGTGATCCGCGGCGCGGCGGTGCCGGCCTATGCCACCGAAAAGGGCGTGCGCCCCGACAGCAACACGGAAACCTTTGTCGCGCTGAAGGTGGAAATCGAGAACTGGCGCTGGGCGGGCGTGCCGTTCTTCCTGCGCACGGGCAAGCGGCTGGCGGACCGGGTCGCGGAGATCGTGGTGAATTTCCGCGCCGTGCCGCATTCGGCGCTGGGGGCAAATGCGTCGCGCGTGGGCGTGAACCGGCTGGTGATCCGCCTGCAGCCGAACGAGTCCATTCGGCTGTACTGCCTCGCGAAGCAGCCAGGCGAAGGCATGAATCTGGCAAGCGTGCATCTCGACCTCGCGTTCGACCAGTTCTTCAAGGAAGGACAGATGGAGGCGTATCAGCGCCTGCTGCTCGACGTGATCCATGGCCGGCTCGCGCTGTTCGTGCGGCGCGACGAGCAGGAAGCGGCGTGGCGCTGGGTCGAGCCGATCCTGAACGCGTGGGCGTCGTCGGCCAACAAGCCGAAGCCGTATGCATCGGGCACGTGGGGGCCGGCGGCATCGAGCGCGATGCTTGCGCAGCACGGCACCTGCTGGCTCGAGGAAGAAAACTGAAGACGTCACGCCGACGCCGCCCGTCAGAGGCACGCGGCGACCCCAGACCGCTTCGCCCATCATTGCGATGGCGCAGGCAGAAAGCGGATCGATAAACCAAAACAAGCAGGAGGAGCAGTGATCGAGCTTCACACTTTCGATGACCCTCGCGCCCATTCGGACGCGCTGGCGAAAGCCGTGGCGGACGCACTGAGCGCGACGCTCGCGGCGCGGGGCGCAGCCTCGGCCGACGCCGACGCCGCCGGACAGGGCGCGCACGCCACGCTCGCGGTATCGGGCGGCAGCAGCCCGAAGCCGTTCTTGCAGGCGCTCTCGCACGAGCCGCTCGACTGGGCGCATATCGACGTCACCCTGGTCGACGACCGCTGGGTGCCCGAAACCGATCCGGCGAGCAACGCGGAATTCGCGCGCAACACCGTGCTGCAGAACGCGGCGGCGGCGGCCTATTTCCTGCCGCTCGTGGACACGACGAAGCCGCTCGAAAGCCATGTCGCGGAACTGAACGCCGACCCGCGCCGCCGTCTGCCCGATGTCGCCGTGCTCGGCATGGGCGAGGACGGCCACACGGCGTCCATCTTCGCCGATGCGCCCGAGTGGGACTTCGCCATCAGCACGCCGGACCGCTTCGTCGCCGTGCATCCGGGCGCGGCGCCCCATGCGCGCGTAAGCCTGTCGATGTCGGCGCTGACGCAGGTCGGGCAACTGTATTTGTTCATCGCCGGGCAGAAGAAACTCGACGTCCTGAATGCCGCGCTCGCCGCGCCGCAGAAGAACGCCATCTCGACGCTGGCCCATGCTGAAGGAGTGAAGCTCGATGTCTACTGGTGTGCATAAGGGCGTGCATAAGGCAGCGGCTCAGCACGCCGACGGACCGAGACTCCTGGCCGATGTCGGCGGCACCAATGCGCGCTTCGCGCTGGAGACGGCGCCGGGCGAGATCGGCCAGATCCGCGTCTATCCGGGCGCGGATTATCCCGGCATCGCCGAGGTGATGCAGCAGTATCTGAAGGACACGCAGGTCAGCCGCGTGAATCACGCGGCGATCGCCATTGCCAATCCGGTCGACGGCGATCACGTCAAGATGACCAATCACGACTGGAGCTTTTCGATCGAGGCGACGCGCCGCGCGCTCGGCTTCGACACGCTCCTGGTCGTGAACGACTTCACCGCGCTGGCCATGGCCGTGCCCGGCCTGACCGACGCGCAGCGCGTCCAGGTGGGCGGCGGCGCGCGCCGGCAGAACAGCGTGATCGGGCTGCTCGGGCCGGGTACGGGTCTGGGCGTGTCGGGCCTGATTCCCGCCGATGACCGCTGGATCGCGCTCGGCAGCGAAGGCGGTCACGCCACCTTCTCGCCGTTCGACGAACGCGAAGATCTCGTCATGCGCTTCGCGCGCCGCAAGTTTCCGCACGTGTCGTTCGAGCGGGTCTGCGCGGGGCAGGGGCTGGAGCTGATCTACCGGGCGCTGGCTGAACGGGATGCCGTGAACGTCGCGGACTCCTTCAGCGCCGCCGACGTCACGCATCGCGCGCTGGACGGCGAAGCGCTCGCGCTGGAAACGGTCAACTGCTTCTGCGCCATTCTCGGCACCTTCGCGGGCAATATCGCGGTGACGCTCGGCGCGCTGGGCGGGATTTTCATCGGCGGCGGCATCGTGCTGAAGCTCGGCGAACTGTTCCACAAGTCGCCGTTCCGCGAGCGCTTCGAGGCCAAGGGACGCTTCCAGCAATATCTCGCCGGGATTCCCACCTTCATCATCACGGCCGAGTATCCGGCGTTCCTCGGCGTCTCGGCGATCCTGTCCGAGCAGTTGTCGAATCGCGCGAACAGCGGGTCATCGGCGGTGTTCGAGCGCATCCGCCAGATGCGCGATGCGCTGACGCCCGCCGAGCGGCGCGTGGCCGACCTCGCGCTGAACCATCCGCGCTCGATCATCAACGATCCGATCATCGACATCGCGCGCAAGGCCGACGTGAGCCAGCCCACCGTGATCCGCTTCTGCCGCTCGCTCGGCTGCCAGGGTCTGTCCGACTTCAAGCTGAAGCTCGCGACCGGGCTGACCGGCACGATTCCGGTGAGTCACAGCCAGGTGCATCTCGGCGACACGGCCACCGACTTCGGCGCGAAGGTGCTCGACAACACGGTGTCGGCCATCCTGCAGCTGCGCGAGCATCTGAACTTCGACAACGTCGAGCGCGCGATCGACATCCTCAACGGTGCGCGGCGCATCGAGTTCTACGGGCTGGGGAATTCGAACATCGTCGCGCAGGACGCGCACTACAAGTTCTTCCGCTTCGGCATTCCGACCATCGCGTACGGCGACCTGTACATGCAGGCCGCGTCCGCCGCGCTGCTGGGCAAGGGCGATGTGATCGTCGCGGTATCGAAGTCGGGCAGGGCGCCGGAACTGCTGCGCGTGCTGGAAGTGGCGATGCAGCAGGGCGCGACGGTCATCGCCATCACGTCGAGCAACACGCCGCTCGCCAAGCGGGCCACGGTCGCGCTGGAAACCGATCACATCGAGATCCGCGAGTCGCAGTTGTCGATGATTTCGCGCATCCTGCACCTGCTGATCATCGACATCCTTGCGGTCGGCGTGGCGATCCGTCGCGCGGCGCCGCAGCCGGGCGCCAAGCTCACCGAGACGGTCGAGAAGGCGCGCGCATCCGGCGACGATGACGCGGCCGCGGTGCTCGACTGGTTGAGTCATGGCGCGTCGGGGTCGGCGCGGGAATAACGCCGACTTTGTTTCTGACGCGAAAGCCGCCGGCCTACACCGGCGGCTTTTTCACATGAGCCGAATGGCCGTTCAGAACGAGTGCTGGATGCCGGCGTATACGCCGGTCTGGCTTTGGCCGGGCAGCGGGTTGTCCGTCGCGGCCGTGTTGCCCACGTTGTTCGCATTCAGGCCGTAGTTCGCGCTGCCGCTGTTCTGCACTGTCGCCACCTGAAAATCCAGCAGGGTGCGCTTGGACAGCTTGTAGGTGCCGCCGACGGAATACAGGGTGGCGTTGCCCGCGCCGTTGTTGCCGTTGACGTGGTACACCGCGGCGATCAGCGCGGCGGCGGGTGTTGCCTGCCAGGTCACGCCGCCCCATTCCTGATCGAGCGCGGAAGGCTGGCCGGGTTGCAAACCGGTCATGCCCGAACTGCGGATGGCCTGGTAGCCGCCCTGAAGCTTGAACGCACCCAGGAACACGTTGAGCAGCGCCGTGTATTCGCGCGAATAAGCGTAGACGCCATTGCCGCCGTTGGCGTAAGCGCCGCCGAGCGAGCCGTTAGCCGGGTTGCGGATCTCGTCGTAGATGCCGCGCACCTGGAAGAGCGGTGCGGTGTAGGTGATCTGCGCGCCGGCTTCACGGCCTTGCGGGCTCGTGCCGTTGCCATTCCAGCTGCTGGCGTTCGAGAAGGCGTACTGGCCGTAGAAGTCGAAGCCCGCGACGTTCGGCGATTGCCAGGAGACGTTGTTGCTCGACTGCGGCCAGTTGCGCCCGCGCACCAGCGACGCCGACGACCATGCCGACTGGCCGAACGGATCGAAGTCCCACAGGCCGTTCGAGATGAACAGCTCGCGCCCGATCCGCAGCGTGCCGTAGCGGTCGTTGCTCAGGCCGACCGTGGCCCAGCGGTTGAAGATGCCGTTGTTGCCCGGGCCCTGGCCGTTCATCGTGTTGAAGCTGCCTTCCAGCTGGAACACGACGTGGTTGCCGTTGCCGACATCCTCGACGCCCTTCAATCCCCACAGGCTCGTGCCCCAGTCACCGCTCTCGGCGCGAAAGCGGTGCGAGCTGCCGGTGGCCGCGCCGTTCGGCGCGACGCCGGTGGGCACGCCCGTCATGTACTCGAGGCCGGCGTCCAGGCGTCCATACAACGTGATGCTGCCTTGAGCCTGCGCGAGCGCGCTGAACGTCCATAGCGCCGCCGACGCGAGCAAAGCCTTCTTCATGGTCTCCTCCACTATCCTTGATCGACGGCGATTCGATCGGACGCGACGCGCGCCCGGATGAACCGCCGACTCGAATTTTGGAGGAGAAAAGATGCTAGTCGGCAGGATGCTTTTGTCGAATTTTGTCCGGCGGCATGGGACTGTCATGCCGGATGATGCAGACGCGGCGCTCCAATAAAAAACGGTGCGATACCCTTTCGGGCACCGCACCGATACGCGCCTCTCGCAGCAGCGTGAAAACCTGTTGAAGCTCTGCTCTTGTCCGCCTCGTGTTTTAGAACGAGTGCTGGATGCCTGCGTACACGCCGGTCTGGCTGTGGCCCGGGAACGGGTTGTCCGTCGAGGCCGCCGAACCGTAGTTGTTGGCGTTCAGACCGTAGTTGGCGGTCTTGCTGTTCTGCACGGTCGCAACCTGCAGATCGAGCAACGTGCGCTTGGACAGGTTGTACGAACCGCCGACCGTGTAGATGGTCGCGTTGCCCGCGCCGTTGTTGCCGTTCACGTGATACACCGCCGCGATCAGCGCCGCTGCCGGGGTGGCTTGCCACGTCACGCCGCCCCACTCGTGATCGAGTGCGGTCGGCTGGCCGGGCAACTGGCCGGTCATGCCGGAACTGCGGATCGCCTGATAGGCGCCCTGGACCTTGAACTGGCCGAGGAACACGTTGAACATCGCCGTGTACTCACGCGAATAGCCGTACACGCCGTTGCCGCCGGAGCCGCCGTCGATCGGGTTGTACACGCCGCCGAGCGTACCGTTGGCCGGGTTGCGCATTTCATCGTACATGCCGCGAATCTGGAACAGCGGCGAGGTGTACGTGACATACGCGCCCGCTTCGCGGCCTTGCGGCGTCGTGCCGTTACCGTTCCAGTTGGTGGCGTTCGAGAGCGAGTACTGACCGTAGAAGTCGAAGCCCGCGATTTTCGGCGACTGGTACGAAATGTTGTTGCTCGATTGCGGCCAGTTGCGGCCACGCACCAGCGAAGCGGACGACCAGTTCGACTGGCCGAACGGATCGAAGTCCCACACGCCGTTGGCGATGAAGAGCTCACGACCCAGCAACAGGGTACCGAACTGGTTGTTCGCCATACCGACCGTCGCCCAGCGATTGAAGAGACCGCCGCCGCCCGGGCCCGCGCCCGTCATGGTGTTGAAGCTGCCTTCCAACTGGAACACGGCGCGATAGCCGCCGCCCAGATCTTCGACACCCTTCATGCCCCACAAGCTCGTGCCCCAGTCGCCGCTTTCCGCCTTGAAGCGGTGCGAGCTGCCGGTGGCGGGTGCGCCGGCCGGACCGGTCGGGACACCGTTCATATATTCGAGCCCCGCGTCCAGGCGGCCATACAACGTCACGCTGCTCTGAGCGTGCGCCACCGCGCTGAACGTCAGCAGTGCTGCCGACGCGAGCAAAGCTTTCTTCATCATCTCCTCCAACCCTGTCAAGAAATAGAACCCAAGTGCTGCGGTGTGGTTCGATGCAGGCGCACCCAACCGAAAATTGTTTTTCAGAGGAAGGACACGCGGGCTTGTAGTGCTTGCAGCGATTCGCGCGGGGTGGGCGCGAATCTGACGCCGATTCGTTGATCGGTGTCGTTCCTCAGTTTCTTTTGGACTTTTTGAAGTAAAACTACTTTTTGGGTACTTCGTTTTGGTACTTTCGTTACCAATTTAACAAATTACGTTATGCGCGCCAAAGAAAAATGATGAAGGCCGTTCGTTTGTGTCAAAAACGCAATGGTGATGTGTTATGGCGATGACCCACAGCATGGGAAACACCCCGCAAAGCCTTATGCCGTCAAGGCTTCAGCGCAATGTAAGTTTCGGGGTCAGGTTTGTCTCCTATTGACGCGGGCTTGGCGTGGCGCTAGTTCGAATTGCGACGCGAAACGGTCGGACGCGACGGCGCGAAGACGCAAAAAAAGCGCCTCGCGGGCGCTCTTTCTGGAGTGGGTGGTTGCTGCCACGCAGCCGGACAAGCCGCTTACTTGAGGCTGCCCGACAGGAACTGCTTCAGGCGCTCGCTCTTCGGGTTGCCGAAGACGGCATCGGGATGACCTTCTTCCTCGATGCGCCCCTGATGCAGAAACACCACGTGGTTCGAGACATTGCGGGCGAACGCCATCTCATGGGTCACGACGATCATCGTCCGGCCTTCCTCGGCGAGCGTCTGCATCACCTTCAGGACTTCGCCGACCAGTTCCGGATCGAGTGCGGAGGTCGGTTCGTCGAACAGCATGACGTCCGGATGCATCGCGAGCGCGCGGGCGATCGCCACCCGTTGCTGCTGTCCGCCCGACAGATGCGACGGATACTGCTTCTCCAGCCGCGGTGCGAGGCCTACCTTCTCCAGATACATGCGCGCGCGGTCCTCGGCTTCCTTCTTCGGCAGCCCGAGCACGTTGATGGGCGCCTCGGTCACGTTTTCCAGCACGTTCATGTGCGACCACAGGTTGAAGTGCTGGAACACCATCGACAGCTTCGAGCGCATCTGGCGCAGCTGCTTCGGGTCGGCGACCTTGAGCGCGCCGGCCTTGTCCTTCATCGTGCGGACTTCGTCGCCATCGACGAAGATGCGCCCCTGGTTCGGCTGCTCGAGGAAGTTGATACAGCGCAGCATCGTGCTCTTGCCCGAACCCGACGAGCCGATGACGCTGATCACATCGCCGGCCTTCGCCTTGAGGGAGACGCCCTTGAGGACCTCGTTGCTGCCGTACTGCTTGTGGATGTCGTCGACGAAAAGCTTGTGCATCTGGGAGTTCATGAACGGTCCTTGACTGACTCGACTACTTATTTGCCTTGCGGCCGCAAATAAGCGAGCCAGCGATGCTCGGCACGGCGGAACAGCCACACGAGCGCGAACGAAATGCAGAGATAGAGCAGGGCAGCGATGCCGAACGCCTCGAACGACTGATAGGTCGCCGAGTTCACGTCGCGCGCGATCTTGAGGATGTCGGGCACGGTGGCGGTGAACGCCACCGTGGTGGCGTGCAGCATCAGGATCACTTCGTTGCTGTAGTAGGGCAGCGCGCGGCGCAGCGCCGACGGCAGGATCACCCGCCGATACAGCGTGAAGCCCGACATGCCGTAGGCGCGCGCCGCCTCGATCTCGCCGTAGGGCGTCGCCTTGATCGCGCCGGCGAAGATTTCGGTGGTGTACGCGCAAGTATTCAGCGTGAACGCGAGCAGTGTGCAGTTCATGCCGCTGCGGAAGAATTCGGCGAGCAGCATGTGATCGCGCACGACCTGCAGGCTGTACAGGCCTGTGTAGCACAGCAGTAGCTGCACATACAGCGGCGTGCCGCGGAACACGTAGGTGTAGAGCCAGACGGCGCGCGACAGCAGCTTGTTCTTCGAGACCCGCGCCACCGCGAGCGGCACCGAGAGACAGAAGCCCAGGCCGATGGAAATGACCAGCAGCCACATCGTGATCGCGAGACCGGTGATGCGGTAGCCGTCGGTGAAGAGGTAGTTCTTCCAGTATTCCTGGATGATTTCGATCATGATCCCAGACGCTCGTGATTAGACCAGTACCAGTATTAGAGGTCGGCGCGGCGCACGCCGATGGAATAGCGCCGCTCGAGCCAGATCAGCACCAGATTCGAGATCGTGGTGATCGCGAGATAGATCGCGCCCGCGAGAAGCGTGAAGAAGAAGAACCGCAGCGTGCCCTTGCCCGCGTCCTGCGAGGCCTTGACGACGTCGGCGAGACCGATGATCGACACCAGCGCCGTCGCCTTGACCATCACCTGCCAGTTGTTGCCGATGCCCGGCAGCGCGAAGCGCATCATCTGCGGAAACATGATGCGCGAGAAGGTCTGCCAGGGCGTCATGCCGTAGGCCGCGCCGGCTTCGAGCTGGCCGCGCGGCACCGAGAGGAACGCGCCGCGGAAGGTTTCGGTGAAGTACGCCCCGTAGATGAAGCCGAGCACGAGAATGCCGGCGAGGAACGGGTCGATGTCGATCTGGTCCCAGCCGACCAGGTCGGTCAGCTGGTTCAGCCAGATCTGGATGCTGTAGAACAGCAGGAGCATCAGCACGAGGTCGGGCACGCCGCGGATCAGCGTCGTATAGATCGTGCCGACCCCGGACGCCAGGCGGTTCTTCGACAGTTTCGCCGCCGCGCCGATGAGACCGATCACGAAGGCGAACGCTAGCGACAGCACCGCCAGCTTGACGGTTTGCCAGGTGCCCGCGAGGATCAGCGGACCGTAGCCTTGCAACATGGTGATTCCTTGGTAAGGTGCGTGACGTGCATGCAGTGGGACGAGTCCGCCGCACGACGGTTCGCGCGAGGGCTTCGGACGGCGGCGGCCGTGGATGACGGCGCCGCGCGCATGGCGAATGGTCTCATCTTTCTCCCCGGCCGCCCGCGCCTTGTCCCGCGCGTTGCAGCTGTATTTCCCTGGCCCGCCTTGTTCCGCGCTTTTCGTCTCTCAACGAACAGGCCAGCGGTCGGTATTCTAGATGGTCAAAAATGCGCATTGCCTCGGGTTGCCCTTCTCGCTAACCCTTGCCGGCCAGCAACTCTTGAGCCGCCATCGTTTATCGTTGCGTGAAACGCCCGGGCGCGGTGTCCGGTTCACCTGTCAATTCGCGCCAGAGATGTCCCGCGCCGGGTTGCAAACCCTCGCCACCCCGGAAAAGCGCGGTATTTTACCCGAACCCGGCCCGCGCGCGGCCACGAAGCCGGAAGCGTCCGATTACCTGCATCAGCGGAACGATGTAGTGCCGTTGCACGCGTTGTTCGGCGGGGGCGGCGCCCTTACATTCTCTCCATCGCAAATCAACGCCTTGGGCGGGAGCAAACATCATGTTCGAGATTCGCCGCAGCAACGAACGGGGTCACGCCAACCACGGCTGGCTCGACTCGTATCACAGCTTCTCCTTCGCCGACTACTACGACACGCAGCACATGCACTTCGGCGCACTGCGCGTGATCAACGAAGACCGCGTGGCCGGCGGCCAGGGATTCGGCGCGCATGGTCATCGCGACATGGAGATCATCAGCTATGTGCTGGACGGCGCGCTGGCGCACAAGGACAGCATGGGCAACGGTTCGACCATCCGTCCCGGCGACGTCCAGCGCATGAGCGCCGGGACCGGCGTGCGGCACAGCGAGTTCAACGGCTCGCCGACCGAGACCGCGCACTTCCTGCAGATCTGGATCATTCCGGATGCGCCGGGCGGCGCGCCGGGCTACGAGGAAAAGCGTTTCGCCGATGAGGACAAGCGCGGCCGGCTGCGCGTGATCGCGTCGCCGGAAGGCGAGGACGGCTCGGTGCGCCTCGGGGCGGACGCGCGTATCTTCGCGGGGCTGTTCGACGGCGCCGAGCGCGCGGACTTCGACGTGCCGGCGGGCCGCCGTGTCTACGTGCACGTGGCGCGCGGCGCGGTGACGGTGAACGGCGAGGCGCTCGGCGCAGGCGATGCCGCGATGATCGAGGATATCGAGAAGGTCTCGGTGGAGCAGGGCGAGAACGCGGAAGTGCTGCTGTTCGATCTCGCGTAAGTCGGGGTCCGTTCATCTCGAAAAAAAGGCCGCGGAGCGTGATGCTCCGCGGCCTTTCTGCTTCAGTGCTTCAGGACTTCAGCACTTCGGGAACACGCTTACTGCGCCGCAGGAGCCGATGCGCCGGCCGCCGCGCCCGGCGTGGGACGTGCGCCGTCCGCGCGTTCGCGGTTCTTGTTCCAGCGCTCATGCATGCGCTGCTCGTGCGCGTGCATCCGGGCGAAATGCTTCTTGAGCGCCGTGCTGACGGTGGTCTTCTGCTGGTCGTTCAGCGCGTTGTAGAAGTTCAGCCACGTGGCGGCGGTCTGCTCGCGCAGCTGCGCATTCTGTTCATCCACCTTCTGATGCGCGGCGTGCATGGCGTTCAGGTCGAGGATCGGCTGGTTTTCCATCGACTTGAACTGCTCGCCCATCTGCTTGAAGTTCGCACGCATCGCCTGATGGTTCTGCTTCATCGTGGTGAGCGCCGTTTGCCAGAGCTTCTCCTGGTCCGCGTTCAGCTTCAGCTGGCCGTGCAGTTCATCCAACTGCTTCTGCATGCGCTGTTCCATGTGATGCCCGCCATGACCGCCGGGGCCGCCAGGGCCACCCATCATCGCCGCGCCGGCCGGAGGCGGCGGGGGCGCGTCAGTCGTGGCGGCATGCGCGGCGCCGAACGTCAGCGCGATGGCTGCTGCTGCTGCGGTCAGAATGCGATATTGCTTGCTCATCTCGATACTCCCTGGATTGTTTTGAAGCCGAGGCAGCAATGCCTGCATGACACGTCGGTCAGCGGTTGCGGCGTTGCCCTTGTCGGTGAGACACAGCGTAGGGGTTGATGGCGCGGGCCGTGTTACGGCAAGGTTCAGGCTTGTTACGCAGGTTTACGCCCTGCTTTCGTGGTAACACCCCGTAACCCTTATGGCGTGCCTGTCATCGATGGCCGCCTGACTCACGCGCTAAACTTCGAGCCATGACTACGCAAATACTTGTCGTCGACGACGACGCCGAACTGCGCGACCTTCTGCGCGACTATCTGGTCCGGCAGGGCATCGAGGTATCGGTGCTGCATGATGCCGGTGGCCTCGAACGCCGTATCGAACGCGAGCGGCCCGACCTGATCGTGCTCGACCTGATGATGCCGGGCGTCGACGGCCTGACCGCGCTCAAGTCACTGCGCGCGTCCGGCGACGACATCCCGGTCATCATGCTGACCGCGCGCGCCGACGACGTGGACCGCATCGTCGGTCTGGAACTCGGCGCGGACGATTACCTCGGCAAACCGTTCAATCCGCGCGAACTGCTCGCGCGCGTGCAGGCGGTGCTGCGCCGCCGCCGCACGGTGCCCTCCGCGGCGCCGGAGCAGCGCGAGCCGTATTCGTTCGGCCGCTTCAAACTGGACTTCCAGTCGCGTACGCTGCAGCAGGACGACAAGCCGCTCACGCTGTCCGGCAGCGAATACGCGCTGCTCAAGATCTTCGTCAACAACCCGATGCGCACGCTCACCCGCGAGCGCCTGCTCGAACTGCTGCACGGACCGGAATACGACGGCACCGACCGCGGCATCGACGTGCAGGTGTGGCGCCTGCGGCGCATTCTCGAAACCGATCCGTCGGCGCCGCGCTTCATCCAGACGGTGCGCGGACGCGGCTACGTGTTCGTGCCCGACGGCGAGCAAAATGCGCCGGGCAATTGACACGCTGTTCGGACGGCTGGTCGTCATCGTCATCGGCATGCTGGTGTTGTCGCATGTCGCGTGGTTCGCGATCATCCGCTTCGAGCGCGACAACGTGCAGACGCGCTTCGCGGTCGAGGAAGCCGTGTTTCTCGTCGAGGCGGTGCGTCAGCACATCACCAACACGCCGGACCAGCCGCTGCCGCCGCGCGTGCGCGTGGTCCCGCTGGGCAATGCCGAAGTGCCGAGGCCGCCCGATGAAAACCTGCCGCCGCCTTTGCAGCGCTTCATCGAGGATCTGAGAGACCGTCTGCCGGAGGGCACCGAAGTGCGCCTGAACGAGCCCGGCGGGCCGCCGAGCGTCTGGGTACACGGCGCCAAGGATGCGGGCTGGATCGTCGTGCCGGTGCAGCCGCTGCGGCCGCCGCGCTCGCGCGACCGCATGGTCGTGTGGCTCCTGATCATTTTCTCGGCGGCGGTGCTCGCGGCCTTGTTCGGCGCATGGCAGCTGCAGCATCCGCTGCGTGGACTGGCGCAGGCCGTGCAGCGTTTCGGCCGGGGCCAGCCGACGCCGGTCGTGCCCGAGCGCGGGCCGCGTGAACTGCGCCAGCTGACGCACGGCTTCAACCAGATGGTGCGCGAGGTGTCGCAGGCCGAAAACGACCGCGCGGTGATGCTGGCAGGCGTCGCGCACGATCTCAAGACGCCGCTTGCGCGCCTGCGTCTGCGTGCCGAGATGATGGACGACGAGAAGATGCGCGACGGCGTGGTGCGCGACGTGGATTCCATGGCGCATATCGTCGACCAGTTCCTGGTGTTCGCGCACGACCGTCCGGACGGCAGCGAGCCGGTTCCGGTGGACCAGCAGTGCGAGCGCATCGTGCGGGCGTACCGCGCGGTCTCCCCGGGCGCCGAGCCGGTGCAACTGAGTCTGGTGGCGGGTCCGACCTTCGCGCTGCCGGCGGCCACGCTCGACCGGCTGCTGTCGAACCTGCTCGACAACGCTCATGCCTACGGCGCGCCGCCGGTCGTCATCGGGACGCAGCGCGGCGCGCGCGGCTGGATTCTGCAGGTCAAGGATCACGGCAAGGGCATTGCGCCCGACGATCTCATCAATGCCAGCCGGCCGTTCGTGCGGCTCGATCCGGCGCGCGGCGGCAGCGGCCATAGCGGGCTGGGATTGGCGATCGTCGAGCGGCTGGTGCGGCGCGCGGGCGGCGATTGTGAAGTCGCCAATTGCGCGGAAGGCGGCTTGCAAGTCCGGATGACGTTCCCGTTCGATCTTGCGACCCTGCCGGCCGACGAGCGCCGCACGGGTTCGCAACCGGAAGAGCGCGTGCTGTAGAAAGCGGCGGGTGCGGCGTGAGGGTCGCGCCGGCGGCGCTCAGTCGAACAGCGTTTCGAGCGCCGAGGCCGCCTCGCTGTCCACCGTGTTATAGGTCACCGTGGACGCCTCGAAGATGTAGTGCGTCGTGTACTTGCCGAGCCGCGACAGGATCTCGTCCTGGATCGCTTCCGGGGCGAGGTCGATCTTCAGGAACCAGGCCGTCGACGAGAGCCGCGTCTGATACGAACCGTATTCGGCGAGCAGGTGGTCGAACGTTTCCGCGTCCTGATCCCGGCACACGATCACCAGATTTCCCTTCATGCAATCCTCCGATTGAGGCCAGCGTCATTCGATATCGAATGTCGATGATACCTGCGCGCTGCCCGGGCGTCGCGCCGGGCGCATGACCGTGCCATGACCGGACATTACCGCGGCGCGCGGCTCACTTGCCCGCGAGCGAGTCTTCGGGATGGCGGGCGGGCGGCGCGGCGTCGGCGGGCCGCACTTCACTGCGGTCGCGGCCACGCGACTTGGCCTCGTAGAGCGCCAGGTCGGCGCGGGAGAGAATCCATTCGAGCGCGTCGTCGGGCGCCAGTTCGGTGATGCCGATGGACACCGACAGCACCGCGTCGTCCGGCAAGTGCGCGCAATGCTCGTGATGGAAGCGCTTGCGCAGCCGTTCGAGCACGGCCTGGGCGTCGGCCAGCGCGGTCTGCGGCAGCAGGATGCCGAATTCCTCGCCGCCCAGCCGTCCGATTGCGTCGCTCGGCCGCAGCTGGGTCCGGCATACCTCGACGAAATGCTCGAGCGCCCGGTCGCCGGACGCATGGCCGAAGCGGTCGTTGATCTGCTTGAAGTGATCCAGATCCGCGATCGCCACCGAGAGCGGCGTGCCGACCGAACGCGCCAGTTCCACTTCGTGCCGCAGCGTGTCGAGGAAGTAGCGCCGCGACAGCGCGCCGGTGAGCGCGTCGTGCCGCGCTTCAGCGGAGAGCAGGGTATTGGCGGCCTGCAACTGCTCGGCGAGATCGCGCGTGGCGCGGTGCAGGCGGCGCTCGCGCGAGTACGACGTGGCGATCACGATGGCGAGCGTCACCACGCCGAGCATCGTCAGGAAGACGAGAAAGCGGTCGCGGCTGTGATTGCGGCTGATTTCCGGCCAGCTCGTCAGCGGATGCACGATATGCGCCGAAAGTCCGGAGTTCAGGCCGGTGCGCTCGTCGTACAGCGAGGGCACGTTGCTGCCGTTGGCGGCATAGAAGGTCTCTGCGAGCGCGGGCGCGAGCCAGTGTTCGGAGGTGCGCATCTGCTCGCCGACGTGTGTCAGGCGCAGTTCGGCAAAGGCGTCGCGCCGGTAATGCTCGATCCGCTCGCGCGCGGTCATGCGGCTGACGGGCGCCTGGGGCATGGCTTCGTATTCGAGCCGGCCGTCGTGCGCCATCACGATGACGCCGTTTTCGTCGGTGACGAAGGTGCCCGCCCGCGACACCCAGTGGCGCAACCGGTCGATGCTCACCTTCGCGATCACCGCGCCGACCAGGATGCCGTCCTGATAGGACGGCGCCGCGATGAAGATGCCCGGCTCGCCGGACAGCCGGCCCACGCCGTACATCTCGACGAAGCCGCCGAGCAGCGCCCGCGCGACATAGCCGCGCGCGCTCATGTCGAAGCCGATGAAGCTGTTCTCGTCGCCGGCATTGCTGGAGGCGATGCAGTAGCCGTGTTCGTTGACGAGCCAGATCGTATCGAGTCCGGAGAAGCCCTGGGCGTCGTGCAGGAACAGATTGACCTTCTCGAGCCCGGGACGCGCGGCCCATTTGTTGCGCCGCTCGAGTTCCGTCTCGCCCGGGTTCGAGGCATAATTCCGCGACTCCGCCAGGGCGCGCTGGGTCAGGTCCATTTGGGCAAGGGTTGCGGGAATGGCGCGCGACAGCGCGAGATCGCTCGCGATGATCTGCGCCATGTTGTCGACGATCGACGCCGCCATGTTGCGCTCGGTGCGCACTGTCGACGTCATCTCCTGCTGTACCATGCGGTCCGACAGCAAGCCCGCGGCAATCCAGCATGCGAACGCCAGCACGGCCAGGCCGAGCGTCGCGATCACACGGTGCAGGATGAGCTTGTTCATCGAAGTGGTGCGCAAGGGTGGTTCACGCGGCCTGCATGCGTGGCGCGCCGCCCGGCCGATGCGTATCCGCCAGCCTGGAGTGCGTGCGTCCTGCAAACCGGGCGCGCGGCTTGCAAGGCGCCTCGTTCGCAGCAGCGTGAATCAGGCTCACGCCGTGACGGCGGGCAGGGGACAGGCGGGCTTCCGGCTCGGATCGGGCGTCTCGCATCGCATCGGCGCTCATTTTATTGTTTGTAACCAGCCCAGATTGGACGATGTTTTTTGCCGCCTATCAAGCGCCTCGTGACGGTCTGCGACGTGCGCCCAACACAGGCATCGCGCAGGGGTTCGCCCACTTGACCACGCCGCTCTCCGCGTGGTCCGGCGCGCCGCTCGCCGCACTGCCCGGCCGGGACGGATTGCAGCCCGTCTGAAAGGAAGCAAAAGCACGCGGGAGGCGTTCACGGAACGCCCGCCGACCCATCATTGTGCCCTTGCCGCGCCGAAGAGCAACAGAAACATCGCATGAATGACGGGTGCGGGCGTGGTTACGGTTGTGTGTGTCATGTTGCTTGGTGTAGTGTCGCTCGGTTCGGCTCGGGCGATCCTTGCAACGATGGGCAGCGCGCAGGGCGTTGATGTCGTCCATATCGCCGCGGTGTGCGTTGAGCATGGGACTGCCGGCAACCGCTTCGCCCGCCGAACGATCGATGGGCCGTCTCAAGTACTATCCCGCGCCTCGCGCGGTCGCATCACAGCCTTACGGGGAGGGCCTTGCATGGAATTTGGTTTCAATCTGAAGCGCACGGCGAATGCATCGGCCTGGCGGATCCTGCCCAACCGCTGGGATTTCGTCGCCTTCCCGATGATCATCTGCCTGATCGCGCTGGCCGCCGTCGGCTTTCACGAAACCCTGGCGCCGATCTCGACGCTGCAATCGCAGGCCATTTCGCTCGATCCCGCGAATCTCCCCGAATACGCGCTGCGCACGACCCTGCGCATGCTGATCGCGATGGTCGCCTCGCTCATCTTCACGCTGGTCTACGGCACGCTCGCGGCCAAGAGCCGGCGCGCGTCCATCGTGCTGGTGCCGATCCTCGACATTCTCCAGTCGGTGCCCGTGCTGGGCTACATCTCGTTTACGGTCACCTTCTTTCTCGCGCTGTTCCCCGGGCGCGTGATCGGCGCCGAATGCGCGGCGATCTTCGCCATCTTCACGAGCCAGGCGTGGAACATGACCTTCAGCTTCTACCAGTCGCTGCGCACGGTGCCGCGCGATCTGGACGAAGTCTCGCGCGGCTTCCATCTCACCAACTGGCAGCGCTTCTGGAAGCTCGAAGTGCCGTTCTCGATGCCCGGCCTCATCTGGAACATGATGATGTCGATGTCGGGCGGCTGGTTCTTCGTGGTGGCGTCGGAGGCGATTACCGTCGGCAACCGGACGATCGTGCTGCCGGGCATCGGCGCCTATCTGGCGGCGGCCATCGGTGAGCGCAATCTCGCCGCCATCGGCTGGGTCATCCTCGCGATGACGGTCGTGATCCTTGCCTATGATCAGCTGATGTTCCGCCCGCTTGTTGCATGGGCCGACAAGTTCCGCATGGAGAACACCAGTTCCGGCGACGAGCCCAGTTCCTGGCTGCTCGACCTGATCCGCCGCACGCGCCTGATCCACCGTCTGCTCGTGCCGGCAGGCTGGATTCTCGCCAAGGTCGCCCGGGTGCCGATCAAGCTGCCGTCGCTGCAGGGCGCGCTCGAGAACGTCGGGCTGCCGCTGCGCGCGAAGGTGCCGTCCACGCGCACGGGCGACATCGCATGGGGCGCGGCGGTGCTGCTGATCACCGTGTTCGTCGTGTGGAAGGTGGTGTCGTTCGTCTCGACGGGCGTCACCTGGGGCGAAGTGGGCCACGTGTTCGTGCTCGGCTTCATCACGCTGCTGCGTGTGGTCGTGCTGATCGCGCTGGCGTCGGTGGTGTGGGTGCCTATCGGCGTATTGATCGGCCTGCGTCCAGCGCTCGCCGAAAAGGTCCAGCCGCTCGCGCAGTTCCTCGCGGCGTTCCCGGCCAACCTGCTGTTCCCGGTGTTCGTCGTCGTGATCGTGCGCTGGCACCTGAACCCGGACATCTGGCTGTCGCCGCTGATCGTGCTCGGCACGCAGTGGTATATCCTCTTCAACGTGGTCGCGGGGGCGTCGTCCTATCCGAACGACTATCGCGAAGCCGCGACCAACTTCCAGATTCGCGGCTGGCAGTGGTGGAAGAAGTGCATGCTGCCGGGCATCTTCCCGTACTACATCACCGGCGCGATCACCGCGTCGGGCGGCGCGTGGAACGCGAGCATCGTCGCGGAAGCGGTGTCGTGGGGCAAGACCGAGGTTGTCGCGCACGGCCTGGGTGCCTATATCGCGCAGACCACCGCCGCCGGCGACTACCCGAAGATCATTCTCGGCATCGCCGTGATGTCGCTGTTCGTCACGCTGTTCAACCGCCTGTTGTGGCGCCCGCTATACGCCTACGCCGAAGCACGGCTCCGGCTGGATTAAGGACGACTTCCGATGCAGAACCCAAAAAACCCGCAGACGTCCGCTGCACCGGGCTTCCAGCGCCCGCAAGGCACGCCGCCGCGGCTCGGCGCGGAAATCATGCGCGTGCAGAACGTCAGCCGCGGCTTCAACAAGACCCAGGGCGAGCTCCTGGTGCTCGACGATGCGAACCTCGCGCTGCGGGAGGGCGAGATCGTCGGGCTGCTCGGGCGCTCGGGCTCCGGCAAGTCCACGCTGTTGCGCATCATCGCCGGGCTGATCGAGCCGACGGCCGGCGAAGTCACCTATCTGAACGAGCCGTTGCGCGGTCCGGCGAAGGGCGTTGCGATGGTGTTCCAGACCTTCGCGCTGTTCCCGTGGCTGACCGTGCTGCAGAACGTGGAAGCGGGGCTGGAGGCGCAGGGCGTCGGCGCGCGCGAGCGGCGCGAGCGCGCACTGGCCGCGATCGATCTGATCGGTCTCGACGGCTTCGAGAACGCTTATCCGCGCGAGTTGTCGGGCGGCATGCGGCAGCGGGTCGGCTTCGCGCGGGCACTGGTCGTCGACCCGACCTTGCTGCTGATGGACGAGCCGTTCTCCGCGCTCGACGTGCTCACCGCCGAGAACCTGCGTACCGACCTGCTGGACCTGTGGACGCAGGGCCGCATGCCGATCAAGTCGGTGCTGATCGTCACGCACAACATCGAGGAAGCGGTGTTCATGTGCGACCGGATCCTGGTGCTGTCCTCGAATCCGGGGCGCGTGATGGCCGAGATCAAGGTGCCGTTCAAGCATCCGCGTAACCGGCTGGATCCGGCGTTCCGGCGGCTCGTCGACGACATCTACGCGAAGATGACCGCGCGGCCGATGGACGAGGCGAAGAAGAAGGGGCTGGAGCTGGGCACCTGGCTGCCGTCGGTGTCGACCAACCTGATGGCGGGTCTCATCGAAACGCTCGCGGCCGCGCCGTATCACGGCCGCGCGGACATGCCGGAGATCGCGCGTACGCTGCATCTGGAAGTGGACGACCTGTTCCCGGTCGCGGAAGTGCTGCAGCATCTGGGGTTCGCGGACGTCCGCGAGGGCGATATTTTCCTGACGCCGCAGGCGCGCGTGTTCGCGGAATTCGGCACGCAGGAGCGCAAGATGATGTTTGCCGAGCATCTGCTGCGGCACGTGCCGCTGGCGGCGCGGATCAAGAAGGTGCTGAATGAGCGGCCGGGGCACCGGGCGCCGCGCGTGCGCTTCGAGCAGGAACTGGAGGACTTCCTCTCCGACAAGGCCGCGCAGGAATCGCTCGACGCGGTGATCGACTGGGGACGTTACGGCGAAATCTTCTCGTACAACGACCAGACCGAGATGCTGAGTCTGGAAGACGTGGAAGCCTGAACGTCTTGCTGCGCAGCGCGCGCGGCTCAGGATAAGAAAGCGCGGCGCGCCGGTGACGGCGGCCGCGCTTTTGCATGAAAAGGCCTTATTGCAGGTTGCCCCAGCGTTCCACCGCCGGTTCCGCCGACGCCCACTTCCAGCCGCTCGACTGCTGGCAGGCGGTAGCGACGAACCACTCGGCGGGCGCTTTGGCATCGTCGCCGTCGACGACCGAGAAGGCGAACTCCTTGCAGGTCGCGAGCGCGCTGCCGAATTCGCGCAGCACGCGCACTTCGCCGTGGCCGTTCTCGACCGGCAGCGTGTGCTTGACCTTCCACGGCCGCGTCTCGCCGACCGACGCCGTGCCCGCGGTCACCGCGATCATGACCTGCTGATCCTGATGCAGCGACTTCATCGTGCGCTTGACGAGCTCGTCGGTGGCGCTCTGCACCGCGACGCCCACGCCGAAGCCAATCGCCGGATTGGTCGTGAAGGCGCCCGTCGCAATGCCGGCCGCGGCGCCGGTGGCCGCGCCGATCGACGCACAGCCGTTCAGGCTCAGGCAGGCCGCGGCGCCGGCGGCGAGCAGGCCGACGCGCAAGGCAATCGGCAAGCTGATGGGACGCGTCATTGCAGCGAGCCCCAGCGCGGCGTCGCCGGTTCGGCGGACGCCCATTTCCACTTGTTGCCGTCGCGGCAGACCGAGGCGACGTAGAAGGCGCTGTCGGCGGGACGGTCTTGCGTGGCGTCGCGATCGACGGAGAACACCACTTCCTTGCACTCCAGCGCACCGCTGCTGATGATGCGGCTCACGGTGACGCGGCCTTTTTCGTCGTCCTCGATCGGCACCGAATGCACGATCTTCCACGGCGCCACCGCGCCGACGTCGAGCGGCCCGGCTACCGACGCGATCTGATCCTGGGTGTTCGTGTGCACCACGCGCTGGGTGTACTGCACGCCCGTCTTGGCCGCGGCGACCGCGCCCAGGCCAATGCCGGTGGCCACGGCCGCGTTGTTGGTCACGCTGCTGGCGATGGCCGCACCGCCGATGCCGGCGCCGGCCGTCGCGCCTTCGCTGTAGAGGGAATTGCATCCTGTCAGGCTCGCGCAGGCCATGACCCCCGTGATGAGCGCAGCCAGTGCGGCCGCGTGCCGGCTATGCCGGTCTACCCTGTTTTGCATGTTGCTTTCCTTCTTTCTCCGATGTCCGGCAAGGCTGACCGGGTGCTCGAATCAACTTGAACTTTCGCCGCCGGAGCGAGGTCCGGCAAAGCGGGGCGGCTCTCGTGAAAAGCACGACGCTAAGGTTTCACGAGCTTCGCGCATTCTGAAGCAAGCCTCTAATTACCGGGCTGTGAAAATTGCAAGCAAATGCAAACGGGCGGAACACGGTCCGCGAGGCTTCCTGCTTGCGGGCAAAAAAAAGCGAACGCTGGAGGGCATTCGCTTCGTGTCGATTGCGTCCCGGCAAGGAGGCCAAGCGCGCGTCAACCTTCGTGCTTCGAGGCGGACTCGCTGGAATCGGAGTCTTCGTTCTCGTAAGCGCCGAGCCGGTTGTACAAGGTCTTCAGGCTGACCCCGAGCGCCTTGGCCGCACGCCGCTTGTCGCCGCCGCAGTGCTTGAGCGTGCCGAGGATGATCTGCTTCTGCGCGTCGGCGAGCGGCGTTCCGACCCAGACGTTCATCGCATCGCCCTGCGTCACCGGCTTCTTCACCCGCGACGCAAGATGCGGATGCGAGATTTCCACCGTCTTCTCGGCAAGGATGAACGCGCGATATACCGTGTTCTTCAGCTCCCGCACGTTGCCGGGCCAGGAATAGGTGCGCAGGACATCGAGCGCGCGCTTGCTGAAGGCCTTGCTGGTGCCTTCCTGGGCGTTCATTTCGGCCAGGAAATGCTGGGCGAGCAATTCGCGGTCGGCGTCGCGTTCGCGCAGCGGCGGCGCGCGCAGCGGAAACACGGCGAGGCGATACATCAGGTCTTCGCGCAAGCCGTTTTCCTTGACAGCCGCGACGGGATCGCGGTTGGTCGCCGCGATTACGCGCACGTCCGAACTGATCAGGTCGTTGCCGCCGACCCGAAAGAACGTGCCGGTCTCGAGCGCACGCAACAGCTTGACTTGCCGCACGGGCGACATCTCGGTGACTTCGTCGAGGAACAGCGTGCCGCCGTTGGCGTGCTCGAAGTAACCGATGCGACCCTGAACCGCGCCGGTGAAACTGCCCTTCTCGTGACCGAACAGCTCGGCTTCGATGAGATTGTCGGGAATCGCGCCGCAGTTCACCGCGATGAACGGCGCATCCTTGCGGGCGCTGTGGTCGTGGATGGTTCGCGCGACGAGCTCCTTGCCGGTGCCCGACTCGCCGATGATGAGCGCGGTCGCGTCGGTGGCGGCGACGCGCTCGATCTGCGCATACAGCTCCTGCATCACGGGCGACGAGCCGAACATCAGTCCATAGGACTTCAGGCCGGGCACTTCTCCCGCGCTGCGCTTCTTTTGCGCTGGTGTATCGCCGACTGCAAGGGGCGGCTGATCGAGATCGGTTGACGCCATGTGTCCTGATGTGTCCTGAGTGCGTGCGAATAGGGTTGTCCGGGCGGCGTCCGGCGGCGCGCCTGCGCTGGGTCCGGAGCGGCCGGCGCGCGAGCAACGCGGGAGTGGAGTGCCGCGCGCGTCGGAAGGCGACGCGCGACGTCCGTTGCCAGATACGTCCCCGCGCTGCGCGGGCGTCGATTCTGGCCGTGCGTCGGTCGAGGAGCGTCTGTACAGCGAAGAGGCCTGGATTGCTCCAAGGCCGCCTGAACGCGGACGTTCCTGTCTCATAAACGCTATTTAACCATTCGCGACGACATTGCGGCAATGCGCGCTCGGGCCGATGCGGTGTTTTGTCCGAAGGCTTGGAGCGCGGACGCTCAATTCCGGAAAGGTTCGCCGGACGCGTCGCGAATTTACAAAGCCATGGCGTAATTGTTACCCGCTGTTGTCGCTTGCCTGTTCATGACAGCGTGGCCTGCGTACGCACGGCCTTTTGCTTTTGACGAAAACCGCTGCTGGCACGAAAGCTGCAACATCGCTATCGAACTTATTCGAAAGTGCCGCGATGACTCGATTCGGCGGCACAGATACGAGGATGGGCGAGAGAGGCAACCGCATCATGGACAACATTCAGCATTTCGACAGCATCGCGCACGAGCCCGTCCGGCCCGTGAAGATGCGCGGCACGCGCGGCAGCCGGCCGGAACTCGCGGCAAGCGAACCGATCGACATTTATCACTGGGCCGCGGTTGCGCTGGTTACCGCGCTCATGTGCGCGGTGTTAGGGTATGCGGCAGGAACGCCGGCGCTGGCGCGGGCGGCTAACGTGACGAGTTTCGTGTTCGGCACGATGGGCGGCGCGCTGGTGGCGAGCGGCCTGGTGCGGAGCCTGCGCGCGCGCGGCGCCGCCGGTCAGCGTCTCGGCGTTACCGTCGCCGAGACCCATTAGACGCCGCATCGATAAACGCAAGCACGCCCGCCCGCAGCAACGGCGATGCGTGCATGACCCCACTTGGGCCCCACTTGGGCAAGGACTTCATTCCATGAGTCAGACGACTGTCCAGCTTGCGTTGGGCAAGCAAAAGATCATCGAAGACATCAAGGTGCTGCTCAACGACTCGGAAGAGTTGTTGCGCCTTTCGGCGACGCTGCCGGGAGAAGGCGTGGACGCGCTGCGCTCGCGCTTGCGCGAGCATGTCGATTCGGCCCGCAGCGCCCTCGAGGACGCGCAGGCGAGCGCTCAGACGCGTTATCGCGCAGGCGTGGACTGCACGGAGAAATACGTGAAGGACAACCCCTGGCAGTCGCTCGGCATCGCGGCCGGCGTCGGCTTCCTGGTGGGGCTGCTCGTCTCGCGCTGACCGCTTGCGTCGAACGCCGGACGCGTGATCCCGTCAACCGTGATCCCGTCCACGATTCGGCGAATTTTCATGACATTGGGAGAGAACACTCATGGCACGTCCTTCGATCGGAATCTTCGGCGCGTTGTTCGCAGTGGGCAGCGTGCTCGCATGGAAATGGGTGCAATCGCAAGACGCCAGCAGGCGCACCGCGCGCGACGTCAGCCGCTGGGAAGACGAAGGCGGCAAGGTGCTGACGCCGGCTTCGGGCGGTGCGGTGAATGGCCACGGCGTGGTCGGCGGTACCGCTGACGCGTGGCATTTCCCGCGCAGCTAAGCCCGCGCGGACGAAGCGCGCCGCGCCCGGCGGGTTCGGCGGCGCGGAACGCACAGCCGCCTCGGTCGATGAAACGCACGTCTGATCAGCGTGCGTTTTTGACTTGATAAACGCTTATAATCAGTGAAACTCTTTCATAAGTTGCGTAAATGGAAAAACTTACGATGAGTTGATTCCAAGCGTGCTGAATATCGGAAATTATTCTACTTTTGCGGGATCACACGGAGCGCGAATCGCTTGCAGATTCGGCGCCTTTGCTCCCCGCACCGGCCCGCGCGGCGCTGTCCGCACGGAGAAGACCACGCCGCATCGAGGCGTGTGACCTGAAAACGCTTTGGAAACATTCGAGACGCAATGCCACACGTATTGATTGTCGATGACGATCCCAGTACCCGCGAGGCGCTAGCCGCGATCATCGGCGAAGACGGACTGACAACGGCCGTTGCCAGCGATTTGCGCGAGGCGCGCATCCAGCTCGTGCGTCAGACACCGGACGTCGTCTTTACGGATTTGAAGCTGCCCGACGGCACCGGTGTCGATCTCTTCGAAGATCTGGACCCGCGCTCGGGTGTCGAGGTGATCGTGATCACCGGGCATGCCACGGTCGAGTCCGCCGTCAGCGCGCTGAAGATGGGCGCCGCAGACTACCTCGTCAAGCCGATCAACATGCAGCGCGTGAAGGCGATCCTCGCGCGCCTGCCGCGTGCCGGTGACCTCAAGGCGGAAATCGGCACTTTGCGCGGCGAATTGCGCCGCATGGGCCGCTTCGGCCTGATGCTCGGCAATTCCCCGGCCATGCAGACCGTGTACGACCAGATTGGCCGCGTCGCGCCTACGGCCGCCTCGGTGCTGCTGATCGGCGAATCGGGCACGGGCAAGGAAGTGGCCGCGCAGACGCTGCACGAACTCTCGCTGCGGCGCAAGCATGCGTTCATCGCGGTGAACTGCGGCGCGATCTCGCCGAACCTGATCGAATCGGAGATGTTCGGCCACGAACGCGGCTCGTTCACCGGCGCGGACCGTCAGCACAAGGGCTATTTCGAGCGCGCGAACGGTGGCACGCTGTTCCTCGACGAAATCACCGAAATGCCCATCGAGCTCCAGGTCAAACTGCTGCGCGTGCTCGAAACCGGCATGTTCATGCGCGTGGGAACGACCAAGGAAATCGAGACGGACGTGCGCCTGATCGCCGCGACCAACCGCGATCCGGAACAGGCAGTGCTCGAAGGCAAGCTGCGCCTCGACCTCTATCACCGGCTGAACGTGTTCCCGATCAACCTGCCGCCGTTGCGCGAGCGCGGCAAGGACGTCGAGTTGCTCGGACAGGCATTCCTCGACGAGCTCAACAACCGCTACAGCACGAAGAAGGATTTCCCGGTTGCCGTGCGCGAGATGCTGGACTCGTACAACTGGCCAGGCAACGTGCGCGAGCTGAAGAACTACGTGCAGCGCGCGTACATCATGTCCTCGTCGGATTCCGACAGCACCGCCACCGTGCCGCTGCAGATTTCGCTGTCGAAGCCCTCGGCGGGGACGTCGGTGACGATTCCGTTCGGCACGTCGCTGGCGCAGGCGGACCGGCAGCTGATTCTCGCCACGCTCGAACAGTGCGGCGGCGTGAAGACCCGGGCCGCGGAGATCCTCGGCATCAGCCTCAAGACGCTCTATAACCGGCTGGTCGAGTACGGCGAGGATGCCAGCAAGGCCACGGTCGGCGAGGGTGGCGAAACCGGCGAGTCGGATAGCGAAAATCCTTGAACGTCGGCTATCTTTAGACGAATCAGACGCCTGCTGCTGTTAAAAGCGCAGGCGTTTTTCATTGGCAGGCGGCTTTTCTACGCCGATAATGAGTCACTGGAGTGCGTGAAAACAGTATCTCGAAGGGCATGGCCCTTGCTGTCTTCTGATTGACATCCGCGCGCTGCGCAAAGGCGTCGGCGCCTGGATAGGGAAGTACGATCACAAGACCGCAAGGAGCCCGTCATGTCACAGAGCGTTGCAACTCACGTCTTCCACGCTGTGGGTATCGAGGCGCAGACCCCGCAGCCGCCGGATCCGCCGGTGACGCCGCCCGATCAGCCGCCCCCGACTCCGATGCCGCCCGACACCAATCCGGATCCGACGCGCGAGCCGCCCGAGCCGCCGTCGCAGCCGATCGGCGACCCGCCGCCCGGGCCGAATGAAACGCCGCACGTGTATTGATAGCTTGAAAAGGCGGTTGGACAGTTCGCAGGACCGCCGACGTTGGACCATGCCCAGACTTCGTGCACGGTTTGAATAAGTTTCCATCCCGTACGTAGGGATTACAAGCAAAGACGCAATAATGACCGGCGATCCGCTTTTCGCCGGTCGTTTTTTCTGAAGCTGCGCTCGTCCAAGGGCGCATCGGTCCGACGCCGCCGAGGTCCTATCGCGACGGCCTTCTACTCTGGAGGCATCATGAGGCATCCCGCACTTCGACGCTCCGCGCGTCATTCATCCAAGCGCGAAGCGCGCGCCGAAGCCGCCAAGGCGGCCGGCACGCAAGCCGGCCCGGCGTCCGCGACCGAGCACGATCCCGCCAGCCAGAACCGCGCCGCGCCTGGCGTTCCGCCCGATGGCGAGCACAATCAGGGTGGCGTCCGGCGCGAGGGAATAGACTATCAACGCGACCTTGGTTCCGAGCAGGATTCGTGATTCCAGGCGAGCCGCCCCGCTCGTTCCAAGAACAAAAATTTCTACGCGGCGCGTCGTCGCCGCGTGTTTTTGTTCGTCCGTAACATCTGCCTACAAATATTTGTTCACCAATAGCAACAAAAAGGCACAGTTTTTGCATCTTCATTGATCGCCAATTCGAGCATGCAACGACAACTGAGAGGTGAAGCTGTAATGAGCAGATTGATCGTGGTATCGAATCGCGTCGCCCCGATTCAGGAAGGCAAGCCCAGCGCGGGCGGCCTCGCTATCGGCGTGCTGGATGCGCTCAAGGAGACAGGGGGCGTGTGGTTCGGCTGGAGTGGCGAGATCGTCGGAGAAGCGGCGGCGCCGGTGGTCGAGAAGGGCGGCAAGGTGACCTATGCGACCGTCGGGCTCACGCGCCGTGACTATGACCAGTACTACCGTGGCTTCTCGAACGCCACGCTGTGGCCGACGTTCCACTATCGCAATGACCTGTCGCGCTTCGACCGCGAGGAATTTGCCGGCTACATGCGCGTCAATGCAAGCCTCGCGGCCAAGCTGAAGACGATGCTGAAGCCCGACGACATCATCTGGGTGCATGACTATCACATGCTTCCCTTCGCGCAGGAGCTGCGCAAGCTGGGCGTCAACAACCCGATCGGCTTCTTCCTGCATATCCCGTTTCCGGTGCCGGAAGTGATGCGCACCATTCCGCCGCACGAGGAACTGATGGCGGCGATGTGCCAGTACGACGTCGTCGGTTTCCAGACGGATAACGACAAGCAGTCGTTCATCGATTACATCGAGCGCACCGGGCGCGGTCACTACAGCGACGACGGCATGCTGCAGGCGTTCGGCCGGATGATGAAGGTCGGCGCCTATCCGATCGGCATCTATCCGGATGCCATCGCCAAGTCTGCCGAGCAATTCGCCAATCGCAAGCAGGTGAACAGCCTGCGCGACAGCATGCGCGGCCGCAAGCTCATCATGAGCGTGGACCGGCTCGATTATTCGAAAGGGCTGGTGGAACGCTTCCAGGCCTTCGAGCGCCTGCTGCTCAATGCGCCGGGCTGGCATGGCCGCGTGTCGCTGGTGCAGATCGCGCCGCCGACCCGCTCCGACGTGCAGACCTATCAGCGCATTCGCCAGAACCTGGAAGGCGAGGCGGGCCGCATCAACGGTCGCTTTGCGCAGCTCGACTGGACGCCCATTCAGTACCTGAACCGCAAGTACGAACGCAATCTGCTGATGGCCTTGTTCCGCCTCTCGCAGGTCGGCTATGTGACGCCGTTGCGCGACGGCATGAACCTGGTCGCGAAGGAATATGTCGCGTCGCAGGATCCGGCGGATCCGGGCGCGCTGGTGCTGTCGCAATTCGCGGGCGCGGCGGATCAGTTGCCGGGCGCACTGGTCGTCAATCCGTTCGATCTGTCGCAGATGTCGGAAGCGCTTGAGCGTGCATTGTCGATGCCGCTCGCCGAACGTCAGGCGCGCCACGCCGACATGATGGCGCCGTTGCGCGAGAACAATCTGTCGGTCTGGCGCGACTCGTTCCTGTCGGACCTGCGCAGTGTGGCGACCGCCGCCTCGGTGACGGAGAAGACCGTCAAGACGGTCAAGCAGAGCGCGACGTCCGCCGCCGGTTCCGCCGGCGCGGCCGCGAAGCCCTCGGCGGCGGCGAAGGCCTGAAGCCTGAACCCTTGCCGCAGCCGTGTTGCACACAGCCCCGCGTTTCGCAAGAAGCGCGGGGTTCTTATATGGGCGCGCGGAACGGCTTTTGCGGATCTCCATGGAACACGAACAGGAACCGACCATGGAGGTCACGATGAGTGGAAGCACATTGAACCCGCCTGAAGACGACGGCGCGGAATACGGCAAGGGTCACGGCACGGGCGCGCTGGGTCCCAGCGATTCATCGGACAGCGGCTCGGATGTGCAGGGCGAAAAGCGCTATCCGGGCGAGATCGAGGACGAGCTCGATGCCCACGCGCTCGGCCAGTCCGAAGCCGAGTTGAACAGCGATACGGATCGTTACGGCACAGGAGAAGCGGCATCCGCGGACGGCGACAATCATCTGACGCCGGACGGCGACATCCTGCCCGATGAGGTAGAGGACGAAACGCGTGGCATCGCCGAGGACGAAGCCGATCCGGACGCGGAACGCCCCTGAGCGCACCCAGGCGTGCATGTAGGCAAGCGGCACATTCCAGCCGGAACGTGCCGCTTTTCCTTTGCGCCCCCGCTGTGCGCTTCGTCCGGCCGGGCTAACATCAGCGCTGGCAACCTTCGCCGCGCTCCGCTTCCTCTCGATGGATCAGAACCTTCGCCCGACCACCTCGCAAGCTCCAACCGTCGCAGCCGGCCGCACGTCGCGGGTCGGCTGGCTGTCGTGGCTGGTCGATCCGGTCTCGCAATGGGTGCAGGACCACTGCCTGATGTTCTCGGCATCAATCGCCTTCTTCGCGGCGTTCTCGATCGCGCCGACGCTGGTCATTGTCATCGCGGTAGCGAGCGTCTTCTTCGGCGCCGACGCCGTGCAGGGCCGTCTGTTCGACGAGATCAGCGGCGTCGTCGGCGCCGACGCGGCTCACGCGCTGGAGGCGATCGTCGCCAATGCGTGGCACGCGGATATCGCACGCAGCACGGCGCTGCTGTCGCTTGCGGGCGTGCTGGTCGGGGCGTCGGCCACGTTTTCGACCTTGCACAGCGCGCTCAACGTGATCTGGCCGACGCCCGCGGTCAGCGCGCGCGAGAGCATCGTCTCGCTGCTGCGCGTGCGGCTGATGTCGTTCGGGCTCGTGATCGGCGCGGGCCTGCTCGTCGCGGCGCTGCTGGTGCTGGATGCGCTCGTCGAGATTCTCGGGCACTGGGTGCTCGGCGACGGCAGTCCATTCATCGTGCTGTCAGGGCTCACCCAGCGAGCGATATCGCTGTGCGTGCTGATGCTGGCCTTCACCGTGCTGCTGAAATTCCTGCCGACGACCCGCATGCTCTGGCGCGACGCGGCGCTGGGCGCGGCTGCAGCGGCGCTCCTGTTCGAGGGCGGCAAGCGGCTGTTCGCGTTCTATCTCGCGCACGCCGGCACGGCGAACATGTTCGGCGCGGCCGGGTCGCTGGCGATCATCCTGATGTGGCTGTATTACTCGGCGGCGGTCTTCCTGCTGGGCGCCGAACTCGCGGCCACGGCGGCACGCAAGCGCACGCACCGGGCTTCCGGATGGCGCTGAACGGCCGGCGCTTAACCACGGTGCGATGACAAAAAAAGGCCGTCCGCGAACGGACGGCCTGTCGGCTACGCTCCCTGTCGCTCAGGCGCCTCGCTTGACCGGGTCGTCGCCGAGCGCTTGAGAGCGTGACAAGCAGTGTGTCCGCGCGCGTTGCCTCTATGCGCGGACGATGCACTTCACGCCTGACGGCGCAATTCTGCGGGCGGCACCTTCATCAGATGGCGATACTTCGCCACCGTGCGGCGCGCCACGATCACGCCCTGGTCCGCCAGCATCTTCGCGAGACTGACATCGGACAGCGGATCGCGCGTGTTCTCCTGCGAGATCATTTCCTTCAGCAACGCCCGCACGGCCGCGGCCGAGCAGGTGCCGCCGCTTTCCGTCGACAGCTCGCGCGGGAAGAAATGCTTGAACTCGAAAATGCCGCGCGGCGTGGACATGTACTTGTTGCCCGTGGCGCGCGAGATGGTGGACTCATGCAGGCCGAGTTCGTCGGCGACGTCGCGCAGCACCAGCGGCTTCAGTGCGATTTCGCCATAGTCGAAGAACGCCTTCTGATGCGACACGATGCATTCCGCCACGCGCTGGATGGTCGTGAAGCGCTGCTGGGCATTGCGGATCAGCCAGCGTGCTTCCTGCAACTGCTGCGCGAGCGGCGAACGGCTGGCGCCGGCCGACTGCGCGAACAGTTCGGCATACATGCGGTGGATGCGCGCGCGCGGCAACACGGCGGGATTGATCGTCACGAGCCACTGCTTTTTGACCTGACGCACGATCACGTCCGGCACGACGTAGTTGTCCTCGCTCTGGCCGTAGTTCTCGCCCGGTTTCGGATCGAGGCGGCGGATGAGCGCACAGGCGATGCGCAGTTCATCGGCGCTGCAGCCGATCTTCTTCTGCAGTTCGGCTTGCTCACGGCGTGCGAGACGTTCGAGGTGATGCGCGACGATTTCGAGCGCGACCGCGCGGCCCGGCGTCTCTTCGTCGAGTGCTTGGAGCTGCAGGGTCAGGCATTCGGACAGATTGCGCGCGCCCACGCCCGGCTTGTCGAGCGACTGGACCAGCTTGAGAGCGATCGTGAGTTCGTCTTCGCCGAGCGCCGGTTCGATCTCGACCACGTTGGCCAGATCGCTCAGTTCCTGCCGCAGGTAACCGTCGTCGTCCAGGGCTTCGATGATGAGCTGGGCAATGGCGCGATCGCGCTCGTTCAGCTGATACAGACGAAGCGAATCGTGCAGGGTTTCGTGCAGCGACGGCTCGATGCGGACCCAGTCCGCAGGGTCGGAGCCTTCGCCGTCGCCGTTATTGCGCGACGCGCTGCGCCCGAACGGGTCCGAGGAAAATTCGTTCATGGAGTCGTCGCGGCTGCCTGAATCCATGCTGGATTCGCCTTCGTTCGACGCCTCGGTGCTGCTGGGTACTTCGCTTGCGCTGTCGGTGGTGGGGGAGAGCGTCGAATCGCTCATCGAGCTGCCGTTGTCGGCACCGAGCGCGTTGTCTTCGGTCTGCGTTTCGTCGTACTCGAGAAACGGGTTGGTGTCGAGCGCATTGCGCAGTTCCTGCTGGAACTCGAGCGATGACAATTGCAAAAGGCGAACGGACTGCTGGAGACGCGGTGTAAGCGCGAGACTTTGCTTCGCGCGGAGTTCGAGTATGGGCGGCATTGCGTGCTGATCCTCGATTGTTCTAGACGTGACGGGCTGATGTGCAAGTGGATAAAAGCACAGACCGTGCCAGCGATCGTCAAGCTCGTGCTGCGACTAGCTTTTTTGCGTCAGCAGCGATTATTCGATGGGTGGCCGAGGCCACATTCACGCACTTTTTTACACGCACTCAGACAAAAGCGCCGCGCGTTTCGCCGATTCGCACGGACTCGCCGTCATGTCCGCCGGACGCGCCCGGAGAGATTCTCGTAGGGGCAACAAGCCTTTGATTCTTCACAGGGATCCCGTGTCGCGCGACGACTTGAACACGCCGGACACAAGGCTTCGGCACGCAAGTTGCGATAGGGATGGCACGTTTCGCGTGCTACGGCGCGACGTAAATCGAAGAGCGCGGCCCCTCGCCTGAAGAAGCGAGTCGGCGCGCCAGACCAAAATCGACAAAATGGGAGTATTGCCATGAAGACGACTCAAATCCTGAAGGCTGCCGGTGGTATCGCTTGTGTGATGTTCGCGCTGAACGCCAGCGCCCAGAACGCGACTGTGACGCCGGCATCGTCCACCACCGGTTCCGGCACGACGATGGGCCAGAAGGTCGATGACAGCGCGGTCACGACCAAGGTCAAGGCCGAACTGCTCGGCGCGAAGAACGTCAAGTCCACGCACATCCACGTGAAGACGCGCTCGGGCGTGGTGTCGCTGACCGGTACGGTGCCGTCGGCGGAAGACAAGACCGCCGCCGAGGAAGTCGTCTCGAACGTGTCCGGTGTTGCATCGGTGAAGAACCACCTTAAAATTGCGGCCAAGTAATGGCATAGTGCGTATGCCCGGCTTCGCCACGGCGGGCCGCGGTTGAGTGCCAGCAGCAAGGAACCCGCGCAGGGTCCGATGGTTCGCCGGAAGGCGGACGGCCGGATCGGGCGCGGGTTCTCGCATCAGGGCGTCGTGATTCGTGTCGCAACGGATCCGGCGCCGCAGTCGCAACATGGTTCCGCTTCAGCAGTGCGCATTACCTCGCAGCACTTCGAAACCTATAAACGAAGTACGGCCGTTCAGGACGTTACTTACACAGGCGGTTGACGGGCGTGCAGAACAGCGCCGTTCCGAAACCCCGGCAAAAGGAGCTCTTCATGAAGACGAAAAAGATGGCATTGATCGGCGCGCTGGCACTGGCGTTCTCCACGGGCGCCTTCGCACAGGCTGCATCGGATGCGGCGGCAACCGGCTCGCACGCTAAGAAGTCGAAGGGCACCTATCTGCATCAGCAGGACAAGGCGCACAAGCTGAAGGGCGCTTCGGCAGCCGCAGCGGCATCGTCGCTGGGCACCAACGACAAGGGCCAGCCGCAGTAAGCTGCGCTTCCTTGATCGCCATGAAAAACGGCCGCGCGAGCGGCCGTTTTTTTCGTCAGCGGACCTGACGCGTATCAGGACTTCGCAGCCGCATACTGATCGCGCAAGTCGCGAATGCGGTCGTGATTCTCCAGCACGCCTTGATATTGACGCTCGACGATCGCGCGGATATCGGCGGGCAGTTCCTTGTCCAGCGCCTCGCGATAATTCTTCTTGGCGGCATCTTCGCCACGCTCGCATTCGGCGAGGATCGCATGGTCGCTGTGACCGCTCACGGCCGACTTCACGTCCACCCAACCACGATGCAAGGCGCCGGCCACCGAGCCGCCGGTTTCCGGCTTGCCGCCGAGTCGCTGAACCACGTCCTGCAATTCGCGCGCGCCTTCGGCGCACTTCTGCGCGCGATTCTGGAACAGCAGCTTGAGGCTGGGATCGCGCGTGTCCTCGGCAGCCTTGAGGAAGCCCTTCTCACCATCCTTCGAGGTTTCGACCAGATCGTTGAGTACCGATACGACGTTCGTGCTCATGAGAGTCCTCCGTTATTGAGTTGAGACCTTGCTACGCCGCGGCCTCCCTGCGAGTTGCGGCTTGCCAGTTCATAGCGCATGCGGCGTGCCCGCAAGGCGCGGGGTTCGGGCGGGTCTCAAAGCTCGACGACGGGGAAGGGCGGCACACGCTTTGCTAACTCCACGCCACTACAAGCGCGAATCCTTCGGAGAGTCGCGCACGACGGCAACTGGAGAGAACACCATGAATTTCCTGCACCGGCTCGCCAAGCGCGAGTCCCTCGTACTTGTGGCCATCGTGGCTTCGGCGGTCACCATTCAAGTGCGACAGCATGTCAACGCTACTCAGGAAGCGGCTGCACAGGTTCAACCGTCGCAGGCCGCACCGGTTTGCGAGCCTTCGTCGATGCAGACGGATGCGCCACGCATGCAGCCGGCCGATTGCAGCATCCGCGGGCATGTGCGTCCCACACATCCAACGGGTCTCTGGGTCTGACAACGCGCAGTGACGCATGCGCGCAAACGCCCGCGTTCGCGGGCGTTTTTGCATGAGAAGCGGAGCAAACCCTCAGGCACGCGTCTCCGCGAATTCGCCTACCGGATGCGGCGGTTGCAGCGGGTCGAAGTCGCTCCAGCGGCCTTGCTTCCAGCGTCCCGACGCCCGTTCGATATCCACGCCGCCGGCCGCGCGCAACGCATCGGCGGCCTTGCCCTGGGTCTCGGGAGAGACATGCACGGCCACCACGACGCCCGCATGACGCATCGGCTCCTCGGCCTGCGCGGACGTCTTCGGCTTGCGCGTATGCGACATCGCGCCGACCAGCGATCCCACATACGCACCGACGCCCGCCGCGATCACCGACACCAGCAGCGGCGCGTGGAACACGGCGAAGATCGCCGCGCCGACCACCGCGCCCGCCACCGCGCCGATCGTCACACCCTTGCCGGCGCCCTTGGGCGCGGCGCTCGCACCGGCATCGGTGCCGACGTCGCCGCCGATCGGATGGCGCGCATGCTGCCCGCTCGGATTGACGAAGAACAGCGTCACGTCCTCTTCGACGAAACCGTTATTGAACAAGCGCTGGGCCGCCGCTTCGGCCGCGGGAAAAGTTTGAAATCGGCCCGCAATGATCAGGGACATGTTCCCTCCTTATCGACTGGGTGAATGGATTCGACGCGCGGCATGCCGGCCCGGGTCATTCCGGTTCCAGGCCCGCGACGCGGAACAGCCCGCTTCTCAGCACGACGGGCTGGCCGCCGTTGTCATCGAGTGCTTCGGCGCAGACCGCGCGGATGCGTGCGGCGCCGTTTTCAAAAGCGGCAAGCAGATCTTCTTCGCGCGGCGATGGCGCGCCGAAGTGATCTTCGAGCGCCTCTGCGGAGATCGAACAGACGACCGGCTCGCCATCCACGAGCGCCGCGAAGTGGATGGCAAGGTCGTCGCCGTCATAGACAGGGGATTCGTCGGCAAAGGTGATGTGCATGGTCGAGTCCTCATAAGCGGGACGAGGGTGGGCGACGCGCCGCATGTCGTGCGCGAGGATCATGACGCCGTGTCTCCAATATAGGCCGCGCCGAAAGCACAGCTGCGCGGATTTTCCACGGCGCTCGCCGGGAGGCGAAAGCCGCGCCCTTGCGCATGCATATGCTCGTGACGGCTGAACGGTTTCGACATCGGCATGACTCCGTGACGAGGCTTGCCGCTCAGGCCGCGCGCGACTTGCCGAGCGCGTCGATGAGCGCACGGTTGAAAGCGGGCAGGTCGTCCGGCTTGCGGCTCGTGATGAGATTGCCGTCCACCTGCACTTCCTGATCCACCCACGTGCCGCCGGCGTTGCGCACGTCGTCCTGCAAGCTCGGCCAGCTGGTCATCGTGCGGCCCGCGACGATGCCCGCCGAAATCGGCAGCCAGCCGCCGTGGCAGATCACCGCAATCGGCTTCTTCGCGCGATCGGCTTCCTTGACGAAGCTTTGCGCCTTCGCATCCAGCCGGATGGCGTCGCCGTTGACCACGCCGCCCGGCAACACCACGGCGTCGTAATCGCCGGCGTTGGCGGCATCGAGGGTGACATCGACGTCGACCTTGTCGCCCTTGTCGACATGCTTGAAACCCTGGATCTGTCCGGCCTTCTGCGAGATGACGTGCACCTGCGCACCGGCTTCCTCGAGCGCACGTTGCGGCTCGACGAGCTCGGCCTGCTCGAAGCCGTCGACGGCGAGAATGGCAACCTTGCAACCGTTGAGCGATGAGCCCATGAACACACTCCTGTTAGCGATTTTGGGGTGATTCGCATGTGCGGAATCCATGCCCGACGTTCAGCAAGGGGTGTGCCCAAAGGGCGGAGACAGACGGTGCGGGGCGCGTCCCTCAGGCCGTCTCGACGCGGCGTCCGCCGGTCAGCCGCAGCAGGCTGACGACGGCAGCCACGGCCGCGAATGCCGCGCCGAGGCCGAGCGCGAGCGTGGGGCCGTTTCTGGACGCGATGCCGAAGCACAGCGCGACGAGCGCCGCGCCGAGGGTCTGGCCGGTGAGCCGGGCGGTGCCGAGCATGCCGCTCGCGCCGCCGCTGCGATGACGCGGCGCCGCGGAGATGATCTGGCGATTGTTGGGCGACTGGAACAGGCCGAAGCCGAGGCCGCAGACGGCCAAGCGCCACGCGATGTCGAACGCATCCGGATGCGCGCCGAGCGTGGCGAGCGCGACCAGTCCGAGCGACAGGATCGCGAGTCCGATGCCGCCCAGCAAGCCTGCCGAATAACGGTCCGCGAGAATGCCCGAGAGCGGCGCGACGAACACGATGACGAGCGGCCAGGGTGTCATCAGGAAGCCGGTTTCGACCTGGCTCATGCCGAACGTGTCCTGCAGCAGGAATGGCAGCGACACGAAGGCCAGCATCTGCGCGCAGAACGAACAGACCGAGGTGCCGATCGACAGCGCGAAGACCGGAATGCGCAGCAGGTCGACCGGCAGGAGCGGCTGACTGCGGGTCAGTTGCCGCCTGACGAAGAAGTAGCCGATCACCACCACTGCCGCCAACTCGGCGATGACCCACGGCCGGTGCGCGCCGTGTCCGAAGCCGTCCACCGCGACGATCGCGAGGCCGAAGAACAGCGCGTTCATGATCGCGCTGATGTAGTCGTAGGGCTGGCGATGCCCCGGCGTGCGCGGCAGCGCGCGGATGCCGATGGCGAAGGCGGCGAGGCCGATCGGCACGTTGATCGCGAAGAGCCACGGCCAGGTGGCGACCGCGAGCACGCCCGAGGCGACGGTCGGGCCGACGACCGAGGACACGGCGACGACGGTCGTGTTGATCGCGACGCCGCGTCCGAGTTGCTGGTGCGGATAGATCATGCGCACCAGCGCCGTGTTGACGCTCATGATGCCGGCCGCGCCGAAGCCCTGCACGATGCGCGCGGCGGTCAGCCCGACGAGCGAGCCCGACAGCGCGCAGGCCAGCGACGACACCGTGAACAGCGCCAGTCCGCCGACATACACGTGCCGATAGCCGATACGGTCGCCGAGCGAGGCGAGCGGCAGCAGCGAGATGGTGATGGTCAGCTGGTAGGCGTTGACGACCCAGATGGAATCGGCGGGCGACGCGTTCAGATTGCGCGCGATGGTCGGCAGCGCGACGTTGGCGATGGCGCCGTCGAGCACGGCGAGCGTGACGCCCAGCGCAACGACGAGAATGGCCCAGTAACGTTGGGGGAGCGGCAGACCTTGATCGGAGTCCATCGATGGGCAGGGAGTGGCGGCGGCGCATTGTATGTCACGCCGTTTTCAAATGGATTGTGCGCGGGCGCTGCAAGGCGGGACGCGGACCTCGAAGGCCGCGCCCCGGTCATGCCTTCTTCACTTCAGTTCGTACAGGCCGGTGTAGGTCGCCGAATCGATTTCGTTCAGGTGCGTCATGAAACGCGCCACGGCGTTGGTGGCGTTGATGTCGAGCGGCAGGCTCTCGGCGGACAGCGCGTGGATGCGGAAGATGTAGCGATGCGGCTGGTCGCCGCGCGGCGGCGCCGCGCCGCCGAAGCCCACGGTGCCGTAGTCGTTGCGCAGTTGCAGCGCGCCGGCGGGCAGCAGGCTGCCGTCGGCCTTGCCGGCGTTGCGCGGCAGGGAGCGCGTGTCGGGCGGAATGTTGACGACGATCCAGTGCCAAAAGCCGCTGCCGGTCGGCGCATCCGGATCGTAGACGGTGAGCGCGAGACTGCGCGTCTCGGCGGGCGGGGCGTCCCACTGCAGCGCCGGGGAAACATTCTCACCCGCGCCGCCGAAGGCTTGCTGGTCGAATTCGTGGGCGCGCGCCATGAAGCCATTCGCCGGAAATTCATCCGACCAGATACGGAAGTCAGCCATGAGAGTCATGCCTCCTGGTGGTTGCGTGTCGATGAAGGCGGCATCGCGCCGTGTATCGTGCCGCGTTGTTGCGCGCGGATCAGGCGGCGTGCCGTTGACCTGCCGGAAGTGCAGCAAACGTGCCCGAGCCTGTGCCAGGAACGCGACGCCCGGGTCCATGCCTGTCAATCGAGTTTAGCATCTGCCCCCGATACACATCGGCGCCTCCTTCAAGGCAGAGCGCCGTCAGGTTCCCGCAAAATATGGCGCGCTACAATAATGAGATGATTCGGGAGCGATCCCGCATGCATCAGCCATGACCGAGAGCCGGCGCAAGCCGAAAGGAACACCATGCCAAACGACCCGCGCCGCGCTGCCGGTCAATTTACGCCGGCGAGCATGCCGGAGGACGATGCCGACATGTTCGACCTCGCGCCGGTCTCGCTCTGGCTCGAGGACTTCAGCGCGGTGCGCGATCAGTTCGAGCGCTGGCGGGCGGCGGGCGTCACGGACCTGCGGGCGTTTCTCGCCGACGAGCCCCAGCGCGTGGCGGAATGCTCGTCGCGCATCCGGGTGGTGAAGGTCAATCAGCGCACGCTGTCCCTGTTCCAGGCGAAGGACGCCGATCATCTGGTGCAGAACCTCGACCGCGTGTTCCGCGACGACATGCTGAAGACGCACGTCGACGAACTCGAGCAGCTCTGGTCCGGCAAGGCGCGTTTCGTGAGCCAGACGGTCAACTACACGCTCGACGGCAAGCGTCTCGACGTGCTGCTCAAGGCAGTCGTCCTGCCGGGACACGAGGACACGTGGAGCCGCGTGCTCGTGACGATCGAGGACATCACCGAACTCGAAGCGATGCGGCGCAGCGCCGCCGCCAGCGAACTCTATGCGCGCGGCCTGTTCGAGCATTCGCCGGTGTCGCTGTGGGTGGAGGATTTCAGCTCCGTGAAGGCGTTGCTGGACGATGTGCGCGAGCGCGGCATCGTCGATTTCCGCACCTTCACCAATGTGCATCCGGAGTTCGTCGAGCGCTGCATGCAGGAGATCCATGTCCTCGACGTGAACCAGCACACGCTGCGCATGTTCGCCGCACCCGACAAGGCGACGCTGCTGTCGCGCCTGCCCGACGTGTTTCGCGACGACATGCATGCGCACTTCCAGGAGCAGCTGGTCGAGCTGTGGGAGCACAAGCTCTTTCATCAGCGCGAGGTGGTCAACTATTCGCTGGAAGGCAACGAGGTGCATGTGCATCTGCAGTTCTCGGTGTTTCCGGGGCACGAGGCGCGCTGGGATCTGGTGCTCGTCGCGCTGACGGACATCACCGCGCGCAAGAAGGCCGAGGCCTACCTCGAATTCCTCGGCAAGCACGACGTGCTGACGAAGCTCAAGAACCGCTCGTTCTACGTCGATGAAATCAACCGGCTCGAACGCAAGGGGCCGTTCCCGGTGACGGCCATCGCGATCGACGTCAACGGCCTGAAGGCGGTGAACGATCAGCTCGGCCACGCCGCCGGCGATGCGCTGCTGCGGCGCGCGGGCGAAGTGCTCGGCAAGGCGGTGGAGAAGCCGTTCCAGGCGGCGCGCATCGGCGGCGACGAATTCATGGTGCTGCTGCCCGGCACCGACGAACGCGGCGGCGAGGCGGTGATCGACAGCATCCGGCAGTTGCTCGAAGTGAACAACCAGTTCTATTCGGGCATGCCGCTGTCGTTTGCGATGGGCGCCGCCACCGCCCAGGACGGCGAACGGCTCGAGTCGATGCTGCAGCGCGCGGATGCCGTCATGTACACGGAAAAGCGCGCGCACTACGAGGAAAGCCAGCGCAGGGACGACTGAGCGCCGTCCCGCTGCTTACTGCGGCGGCTGGGCCGTGACTTCGTCGATGCCGCGCGCAAGCGCCGGACACGCCTCGCCAATCTCTTTCTTGTATTCCGCGGGCTGACTCGCCTTGAGCCGCGCGAAACGATCGACGGTGGACTGCGCCTGAGCCAGCCCGAGCTTCCATTCGCCGTCGAAGTCGGGCGCGTCGGGATAGCTGGTATGGACCACGTCCTTGAAGCGCGCGATTTTCGCGGCATCGATATGACAGACGTCGGCGGCGCCGCGCGCGAGACTCGCGCTGGTCATCACGCCTTCGGCGGCCATCAGTTGCTTGGCATCGGGATGACCCGGCGGCAGGGCGGTCTGGGCGAAAAGATGCGTGCTTCCCATCAGGCTGCATGCGGCCAGCGCGCACGCTGTCAGCGTTTTAGAGTGCTTCATGCGTAATGATTTTCTTGATTGCATGCGGGGAAGAAAATTATAGGCGAAGCACCCGGAATGGATGGGCCCGTAAGGCAAGGATGCCTATATAGCCCGTGCTAGAATCGATTTTCCATGCCGTTCTCAGACAGAAAAATGAAAAAAGGAAGCAAGGCCGCCAGTACTGCGCCCTCGTCGACCACAGCAGAAGGACGGCGCAAGTACGACCCTGAGGAGACCAAGCGGAACATTCTCGACATCGCCACGCAGGAGTTCTCGGCGATGGGCCTCACCGGCGCACGCGTGGACGCCATCGCGGAACGCACCAACACCACCAAGCGCATGCTGTACTACTACTTCGGCAGCAAGGAAGGGCTGTATGAAGCGGTGCTGGAGCAGGTCTACGGCGACATCCGGGAGCTCGAGCAGGAACTGCAGCTCGCGGAGATGGAACCGGAAGAAGCGCTGCGGGAATTCGTCGGCTTTACCTTCGACTATCACGACAAGCATCGCGATTTCGTGCGGCTCGTGACCATCGAAAACATTCACTCGGCCAAGTACATCGAGCAGTCGAAGACCTTCAAGGCGCGCAATTCGAGCGTCGTGAAAACCATCGAGGATCTGATCGCGCGCGGAGTGGCGGCGGGCAAGTTCCGTGGCGACGTCGATCCCATCGACCTGCATCTGATGATCAGCTCGTTCTGTTTTCACCGCGTGGGCAATCGCCATACGTGGAGCGCCGCGTTCGGACGCGATCCGTCGGGCGTGCGTTCGCGGGCACGGCATCGCGAGATGATCGTCGACGCCGTGCTGTGTTTCATGCGGCGCGACGAATGACCTCAACGCATGCAACGCTGAAACGCCGAACGGCGGCTCTCTCGCGAGGCCGCCGTTTTGTTTGATGCCGGATAAACGTTCAGCCTTCCAGCAGACTCTGGAAGTGCGCGAACATGCGTTCGGCATCCGGCTCGCGGCCGGTGAAGATGCGCAGCGCATCGACTGCCTGGCACACCGCCATGCCGCCGCCGCTGACCGTGCGGCAGCCGAGCGCGCGCGCCGCCTTCAACAGTTCCGTTTGCAGCGGGAAGTACACGATCTCCGCGACCCACAGTTCCTTGTGCAGATAGTCCGCCGGCAACGGCAGGCCGGGCAGCTTGGCCATGCCGGTCGGCGTCGCGTGGATGAGCCCGCTTGCGGCGCCCAGCGTCTCGCGCAGATCGCCGCCGCTCGTGACCGTACGGTCCGCAAAACGCGCGCCGAGATCGGCCGCGAGGGCGGCGGCGCGGGTGGCATCGGAGTCGAACAGCGTCAGCGTGCGCGCACCCATCGCCAGGGCCGCGTGCGCGACGGCCGCGCCCGCGCCGCCGGCGCCAAGCTGCACGACGCGTTCGAGCGGCGCGCCCGGCAGGCCGCGCTGGAACGCGCGCGTGAAGCCGGATCCGTCCGTGTTGTAACCGATGCGCCGGCCGTCCTTCAGCACCACCGTATTGACCGCGCCCAATGCGCGGGCGTCGGGATGGAGTTCGTCGAGCAGGGGGATCACGGCCTGCTTGCACGGATAGGTGATGTTCAGGCCGTCATAGCCCATGCGCTCGGCCGCGACCAGCAAGTCCGGAAGGGCAGCCGGTTCGAGTTGCAGCGCCTGCAGATCGATGCGCCGGTATACGTAGTTGAGGCCGAGCGTGCGGCCTTCCTGTTCGTGCATGGCGGGCGTGAGCGAGCCGCCGATGCCCGAGCCGATCAGGCCGATGAGATACGAAGTCTTCTGAGTCATGCATGCGCTCCAACAAGGTGTGGCACTGCGCGAGGTTTCGATGCTGCAGTGCGAAATCGGGTACGGCGCAGTGTGAACTGCCGCACGGGACCTGTCGTTCGGTGTTTTCACGTATTTGTACGGTCTAGTTAGTTTGCTATCATGCCGCAGACTGACATGGATTGCGCATGGCGTTCTGCCGCCTTCAGCGCGAACGGGCACGAACGGCCTACACTGACACGAGACGCGCCCAGTCGATTCCGCATCCACCGAATGCATCAAGGAGGCAGCGATGCTGCGTTCAATCCGGACATCCATCGCGACCGTTTCCATCAGCGGCACGCTCGCCGAGAAACTGCAGGCCATCAAGGCGGCCGGTTTCGACGGCGTCGAGATCTTCGAGAACGATCTTCTCTACTTCGACGGCACGCCCGCCGACGTGCGCCGCATGTGCGAAGACCTGGGCCTCGCCATCTATCTGTTCCAGCCTTTCCGTGATTTCGAGGGCGTGAGCGCGGAGCGTCTCGCACGCAATGCCGAGCGCGCGAAACGCAAGTTCGAACTGATGCATGAGCTCGGCACGGATCGCATGCTGGCGTGTTCCAACGTGTCGCCCGACATGATTCGCGACGATGCGTTGATCGTCGATCAGCTTGGCGTGCTCGCGCGTCTGGCGGAGGAAGCGGGCGTGGTCGTCGCGTATGAGGCGCTGGCGTGGGGCCGGCACGTGAATTCGTACAAGCACGCGTGGCGGCTCGTCGATGCCGTGAACATCCCGAACCTCGGACTGGCGCTCGACACATTCCATACGCTGTCCATCGGCGACTCGGTGGACGAGATCGCGTCGATTCCCGGCGAGCGCATCGCGTTCGTGCAGATCGCCGATGCGCCCGTCCTCGCCATGGACGTGCTCGAATGGAGCCGCCACTATCGCTGTTTCCCGGGGCAGGGCGCATTCGATGTCGCGGGCTTCACGGCGCGCGTGCTCGAGGCGGGCTACACGGGCCCGCTGTCGCTGGAAATCTTCAACGATGGCTTCCGCGCCGCGCCCACCGCGATCACGGCGGCGGACGGCTATCGCTCGCTGCGCTTTCTCGAGGAACAGACGCGCGCGCTGATGGGCGAGAAGGCGCCGCCGGAACTGTTCGATCCGCCCGCGCCGCCGGAGCATATCGGCTTCCAGTTTCTGGAATTCGCCGTGGATCAGGCGACGCGCGAGCACCTCGCGCAATGGCTCGGCAGACTCGGTTTCAGGCTTGCGGGCCAGCATCGCTCGAAGGACGTGCAGCTGTACCGGCACGGCGCGGGTTCGATCGTGCTCAACGCCGAGGCCGATTCGTTCGCCAGCGCGTTCTTCCAGCAGCATGGCCTGTCGCTGTGCGCGTCGGCATTTCATGTCGACGATGCCCGGCTCGCGTTCGAGCGCGCCGCCGCCTATGGCTCGAAGCCGTTTTCGGGACGTATCGGGCCGAACGAACGGCATGTGCCGGGCGTGCAGTCGCCCGATGGCAGCCTCGACTACTTCGTCGACGAAGCGCCCGGCGGCCCGACGCTCTGGGAATCGGACTTCGTGCTCACGGACATCGACGGGCCGTACGAGGTGGGACCGTTGTCGCGTATCGATCACGTGTGCCTGTCGCTGCCCGCCGACGCGCTCGACACCTGGGTGCTGTTCTTCCGCAGCGCGTTCGGCTTCGAGACGGAAGCGGCCGTGCTCGTGCCCGATCCCTACGGCCTGGTGCGCAGCCGGGCCGTGCGCAGCCGCGACGGGTCGGTGCGCATTGCGTTGAATGCGTCGGTGGACCGTTATACGGCGGTATCGGAATCGCTCTCGGCGTACCGCGGCTCGGGCCTGAATCACGTGGCCTTCAGCACCCCCGACATCTTCGACGCGATTCCCCGTCTGGAGGCGGACGGCGTCAAGTTCCTGCGCATTCCGCGCAACTACTACGACGATCTGGTGGCGCGCTTCGGCTTGCCCGACGAGCAGATCGAGACGATGCACGAGCACAACATCCTCTACGATCGCGACGAACGCGGCGGCGAGTTCTTTCACGCTTATACGGAGCAGCTCGACCAGCGCTTCTTCCTGGAAGTGATCGAGCGGCGCGGCGGCTACGACGGGTATGGCGCGGCCAACGCGGCGGTGCGGCTCGCGGCGCATGCGCAGCAGCGGGCGCGCAAGGCGGGTCAGGCGGGTTAGGCGGGGATCAGCGAGGGGGCTGCTCAGGCGCTGCGCGGCTTGGCGCTGGCGGCGAGGACGGAAGCATCGGCTTCGGCGGCGCGCTCGCTTTCACGCTTGCGGACGTCGGCCTCGAAGGCGTCGATGTGCAGATACAGCCGATGCACGGTCTGAATCTGGGTATGAGAGAGATGCGACTGTCGCGTGATCGATGCGAGCCGTTCGCGCCAGTAGGCGGGCGGCAGCAACGGACCGCCGAGATCGCATGACAATGAGCGCCGCAACACCTTCTCGAGGTGCGTCAGGTCTTGGTCTGCCAGCAACGCCGAAAACGCGCCCTGCGGCTTGGAATCGGGAATGGGGTCCATTAAAGCGATGGCGGCGCGGCCTGGCGATTCTTGATAGGCATAAACCCTGATTCATCAGAATATTTCGCATCCTGGGTCGCCGCCGGATTTTTCCCGCAGTGCGCCCGATGACCGCCAATCCCGTTTGCTATACTCTGCGCTCGCTCGCCGATGCCCTCGGCGCGCGGCGGTCCGCTCCCCGTAGTTCAATGGATAGAACGAGTGCCTCCTAAGCGCTAGATGCAGGTTCGATTCCTGCCGGGGGGACCACGCCCTCTGACGCATGCCGGATGAATTCGCCATCCGCGTCGCCCATCTCCCGCCGTTCGAGCGGGACGACATTTGCCGCACTCTCCCGCGTTGTTCTCCCTTCGTTGTTGCAACGATCTCCACGCTCGTGCTCCGCGCCTGAATGATGCGAGCGTTTAAGAATCGTCCTAGGTTCATCTCAAGAAAATTCTTATAAAGTCCTACAAATTCCTGACGAACGCTGTCAGATGAATTTCAAAAACACACGTTGATCCCGGTGCCCAACGCTGGCGATCGCTTAGTCAAGATCAATCAGGACAAAGAATGAAAAAGAATGTGCTAACACTCGTCGTCATGCTGAGCGGTGCCGCTTGCGGTGCGGCTCATGCCTCCGGCGGCACGTTGACGATCAACGGCCAGCTCACGGCGAGCACCTGCCAGATCAGCGGCAACGGCGGAGCCGGTGACTTCACCGTCACACTGCCGACCATCGCGGCATCGGACTTCACCGAGGCCGGGCGTTCCGGCGGCAACACCTCGTTCAACCTCGCGTTGACCAATTGCACGCCCGACACAGGCAGCGTGCATGCCTTCTGGGAGAGCGGCGTCAACACGCTGCCCAACGGCAATCTCAAGAACACCGGAACGGCGACCAACGTCGAAGTCCAGCTGGTCGACGTCAACAACGGCACACAGGTGATCGACGTGAGCAAGACCGACGGCGCGCAGAACGCCCAGAACGTCGCGATTGCAGGCGGGCGGGCCACGCTCCGGTACGCCGCCCAGTACGTCACGCCCGCGGGCGGTGCGACGGCCGGCACGGTGAGCACGGTCGTGACGTACTCGATGTCGTATCAGTGACCGGCTCCAGCCGGGCGTCACGGAGACAAGCCAGATGACATTCCGACGACGAGCCCGCGAGCCCGCGCTCATCGGCCTGCTTCTCACGGTCGGGCTGGTGCTGACACTGGCGGCGTTTCCGGCCTGCGCGTCCGTCGTCATCGCGGGAACGCGGGTGATCTATCCGGCCGCGGAGCAGGAAGTGACGCTCAGGCTGTCGAATGTCGGCAAGTCACCGGCGCTTGCCCAGGTGTGGCTCGACGAGGGCGATCCCAAAGTCGATCCGAGCCTGCTCAATCTGCCATTCATGCTGACGCCGGCGCTTGCGCGCCTCGATCCGGGCAAGGCGCAGACGGTCCGCATCGTCTACACCGGTGAGCCGATGCCGCCGGATCGCGAGAGCCTGCTGTGGTTCAACCTGCTCGAAGTGCCGCCCAGTCCGGCCGAAGCCGTGACCGGCCCCAACTACGTGCAGCTCGCCTTCCGCACCCGGCTCAAGTTCTTCTTCCGCCCGGCCGGCCTGGCGGGCCGGGTCGAGGACGCGCCGGACACGCTCGAGTGGCGCATCGTCACGGAAGGCGGCAAGGCTGCGCTACGGGTTTCGAATCCGTCGAGCTACTACGTGACGATCATTTCGGCCCGCGTCGGCGGGAGCGATCCGGCCGCGCGCTTCGATGCCGGCGACATGGTCGCACCGGGCGGCGCGGTCTCGCTGCCGCTCTCGGCCACGCCCGCGCGGGCCGGCAACGTGTCCTTCACCACGCTCGATGACTACGGCGCGCCGGTGAAGCACGAAGCGTCGCTCAAGTAGCACGCGGCCGGCGGCGCCGCATGGCCTCCCGTCCGCCGTCGCGCCGGTCTTCGCATTACCGCATCCGGTTCCATCAACCCTCGCACCCCGATGCCGACGCGTCCCCGCGCCGGCAGGGGGCGCTTTCGCCTGTTCGCCGGGCATCCATGAAGAAGAATCGCTGCTCGAGGCCGCGTGCGTCCAACCCCGACTTCCTGTCGCTGAACCCGGCCGGCGTCGCGGTGTTGCTGGCGGTCGTCGCCACGCATGCCGATGCGGACAGCACGGCCCTCCCGTCTGCGCATCCGCGGCCGGACGCCGCTGCGCCGACCGATGCCGCCGCCACGCTCGCGCCGCCCCCTGCGACGGTGCGCTTCAACGCACGCTTTCTGAGCGGCAGCGCGGCGGCGCAACTCGATATCAGCCGCTTCGATCGCGGCAATCTCGTCGCGGCGGGCACGTATCGCGCGGAACTGAACGTGAACCAGACCTGGATCGGCACGACCGATGTCACCTTGCGCGAAGTGAACGGCCCCGGCACGGCCGCGCAGCCGCTCTTCGACCGCGCGCTGTTGACGCGTATCGGCGTGGATCTGACGAAGCTGGGCGAGGCCGCGCACGCGACGCTCGACACCGCGCAGGCCGCCGTGCTGCCCGAACTGATACCCGGCGCGAGCGCCGTGTTCGACATGGGCGAACAGCGCCTCGACGTCAGCGTTCCGCAGGCGTGGATGAGTCGCACCGCGCGCGGCTGGATCGATCCGAAGTTCTGGGACGACGGCGTCCCGGCCGCGCTCGTGCAGTACAGCGGCAATGTGTATCGCTCGAACGGCAACGGCGTGTCGAACACGCAGAGCTATCTCGGCGTGAACGCCGGTGTGAATCTGGGTGCGTGGCGCTTTCGCTATGGCGGCAACCTCACCAGTGCGACCGGCGCGGGCGTGCGCGGCCAGAGCATCCAGAGCAACGCGCAGCGCTCCATCGTGCGGCTGAAGAGTCAGTTCACGCTCGGCGACACCTACACCGACGGCTCGGTCTTCGATTCGTTCGGCCTGCGCGGCGTGCAGATCGGCACCGACGATCGCATGTATCCCGAGTCGCAGCGCGGCTATGCGCCGACCGTTCGCGGCATCGCCAACACGAACGCCCGGGTGCAGGTCACGCAGCGCGGCAACCTGATCTACGAGACCACGGTGGCGCCAGGTCCGTTCGAGATCGACGATCTCTATGCGACGGGCTACGGCGGCGATCTGCAAGTCACGGTGACCGAAGCGGACGGCAGCCGGCACACGTCGCTGCTGCCCTATGCCGCGCCCGTCAACGCGCTGCGCGAAGGACGCTGGCGCTACAGCGTTGCTGCGGGCCAGTACCGCAACCCCAGCGGGAGCAATGCGCCGTTCGTGCTGCAGGGCAATGTCCAGCACGGCCTGAATCGTTTCATGACGCTCTACGGCGGGACGATCATGTCTTCGGGCTACTGGTCGGCGGCGGCGGGCGTGGCGCTCGACACGCCGGTCGGCGCGTTCGGCTTCGACGTGACCCAGGCGAACACGTCTCTGCCGAATGTGCCGCCGCGCGGCGGCCAGAGCCTGCGCGTGTCCTATTCGCGCAGCTTCACACCGCTGCAAACCGATGTGACGCTCGCCGCGTACCGCTATTCGACGCAAGGCTTCCTGAGTTTCGCGGACGCGATGACCCTGCGCGATGCCGCGGCGTCGGGCAATGCGTCCGCGCTGACGGGCAGGCAGAAGGGACGTCTGCTGCTGACCGTGAACCAGAGCCTGTGGGACTACGGTTCGATGTACCTGTCGGGCTCGACGCAGATCTACTGGAACCGTTCCAGCCGCGACACCTCGTTCCAGGCCGGCTACAACACGTCGATCCGTCGCGTGGGGGTGAACGTCTCGGTGTCGCGGGAACTGGATTCGAACACGGCCCGCTGGGGCACGCGCTTCATGGTCAGTCTCTCCGTGCCGCTGAGTCTCGGCGCGAGCCACGCTCACTCGGTGACGAGTTTCACGCGCGATTCCCGCGACGGCAGCAGCCAGCTCCAGGCTTCGTTCACGGGCGCGGCGGGCACGAATCATCGCCTGAACTATGGCGTCACGACGGGGCGGCAGTGGCGCGGCGCGCAGACGGACGACAGCATCAACGCGAATCTCGGCTTCCTGTCGCCGGCTGCGCAGATGCAGCTGAATGCCGGTCGCGCCAACGGCTATACGCAGATGGGCGGCGGGCTGTCGGGTTCGATCGTCGCGTATGGCGACGGCGTCGTGTTTTCGCCGCAGAGCGGCGACACCTTCGCCGTGATCGAGGCTGACGACGCCACGGGCGCGAACCTGTCGGGCTCTCCGGGCGTGCGCATCGACGGAAGCGGTCATGCGCTGATCGCGGGCTTGCAGCCGTACGCGCTCAATCAGGTCGGCATCGACGTGAAGGGCCTGCCGATCGGCCTGCGCCTGAAGACCACGGAACAGCGCTTTGCGCCGACCGCAGGCTCGGTCGTGCGCGTGCAATTCGACACGGAAGATCGCGGACCGGCGCTGGTCGTGCGCCTCAGGCGCCCGGACGGGCAGCCGCTGCCGTTCGGCGCGGAAGTGCTGAATCCGCAGGGCGACGTCGTCGGCACGGTGGGTCAGGGCAGCCGCGCGCTGGTCTACGGCGGAACGGACGGCGACGAATGGACGGTGAAGTGGGGTGAGGGCGCCGGGGGACAGTGCCGGGTGCGCGTCGCATGGCCGGCTGCATCGAACGCACCGGCCCGGGCGATCGGGGCGTTTACGGAAGCGAGTTGCCGATGAGGTTGGCAGTCCCCACACGAGCAAGCAACAGGGAGATGGACATGAACACGAAGCGTTTCAGCTTCAGACCGGCTGCATGGTTACGGCTCATCGCACTGATGGCGGCGGGGATCGCCCGGACCGCGTCCGCGTGCGACCAGGACCCTTCCGCGACCTGCTACACCTGCTGGCCCCCGCAGACGCTCACGCTGCCCTCGAGCGTTTCAGTGGCGGCCGACCTGGCGCCCGGCACGCTCCTGACGCAATGGGTGACAAGCGGGCTGGTGGAGTTCGACTGCAGGCCGAAAAACAGCACGGTCGGAATCGGCATGTATCTGCGCGGCGATGCGACCACCCGCACCGGCGTCTTAGTCTTTTACAACGGCGCGAACATTCCCGTGCTGGCCACCGGCGTGCCGGGCGTGGGTATCGCCATAGCCATGCAGTTCGAATCGGCCGATGGCTCCAGGACCGCATGGCAGGGTGTACAGAGAGGCGGGCCGATGAATTACGACGCGTGGAGCCCGATGCTCGCCGGCCAGTCCGGGTCGAAGACGGTTGGCGCCCAGACGGCGATCGCCCTGGTCAAGACCGGCCCCCTCATGAGCAGCGCCTGGCTGAGGGGCAACCGGATCATGCTGTTGCAGCCGTACGTGGACGCCGTGGTCCCGCCGACCGTCGACATCTCGACGACCTCCAGCATGTTCATACCGATGACCTGCACGACGCCGGACCAGAGTGTCGACGTCGGCACGTTCATGGCCTCGGATTTCCCGGCGGTCGGCTCGCTGTCGCCGCCGCAGCCGGGCAAGGGCATGTTGAACGTGCAATTCCTCAACTGTCCCGGAGGGTCCGACGACCCGGGCACGGTGACGGGCTTGATTCACGCTGTCTCCTACACGATTTCTCCGCAATACGGCGAGGCGGCGCACAACGTCGCCGCCTTGCAACCCAACGCCGGCTCGGCGGGCGGGATCGGCGTGCAGTTGTTTGACTCGGCGGGCAAGGTCGTACGGTTGAACACGTCTCAGCGCCTTTACGGGTACAGCAGTCTCTTCGGCGGCAGCTATCAAGTGCCGCTGACTGCGCGCTTCTACCGGACAGGCCCGGTCACGCCGGGCAATGCGAGCACGATCATGACGATGACCGTGCTCTATCAATGACGGGCTCGGGCCCATAACCTTTGCGAGAAGAAGAGCGTACCGAATGCGCGGCATCCGCCTCATGACGGCAGTCTCGATGCTGCTCGGCGCCCAAGCGGCGCTCGCCAGCTCGCAGGCCACGTTCAGTTTCTACGGCACGATCCTCCCGCCGTCCTGCATCCCCAACCCTGCAACGCTGCCGCAGGTCGTCACGCTTTCCACCGTGGCTGTCACGGATTTCACGGGCGCCACGAGCGGCGCGAAGGCGTTCGTCATCGAACTGTCCGGTTGTCAGCCGCAAACGTCGTTGGCCATGTCCGTGAGCGGCACGACCGATACGCTTCCAACCGTGCTCAAGAACCTCAACGGCAGCGCCGCGCAAGTTGGCGTGCAGCTGCTGCTTGCAAGCAGGCCGGGCGCGACCACCGGCACACCCATCCCGATCAACGGCGACGCCGTAGCGCTGGGCACCAGCGGCCCGACCGGCACGATGATCATCCCGCTGGTCGCGCAGTACTACCGGCTCGGGGCGTTATCGGCGGGGACGGTCGGCGTGACCGCAACCGTGACCTTCACTTACGACTGAAGCCGCCCGACTTTTTGCGGAATCGAAACGAACGGCGCCATTTCGACCCATAATGCGCATGTTCCGGCCACGCCCATCCGGCTCAACCGCTCATGACGGAAATCCAGACCGCGGTGCTCGTCTTCGTGCTTCTGCTGGCCAGCACGGGGCTGGGCGCCATCGTGCGGCCGCTGTTGCCCGAGGAACACAAGGCGCAGGAAACGGTGCAGCTGCTCCAGTTGCTGGTCGGCATGCTGGTGACGTTCGCGGCGCTCGTGCTCGGCTTGCTGACTGCCTCGGCGAAGACCGGCTTCGACACCACCAACAACGACATGCGCACCTACGCCACCGTGCTCATCGAGCTCGACCGCACGATGCGCGACTACGGTCAGGATCTCGACGAAGCCCGCGCGCTGCTGCGCGCCTACACGGCGGCGGCGATCGCCAGCACCTGGCCCGACGAGCCGCATCCGCCGGGCGACTATCCGGCCATTGCGCCGACCCCCAAGAACGGCGATCTCGCGAGCCCCGAACTCGGCACGCTGCTGGGCCAGTCTCAGCACCGCGTGCGTCTGCTGCAGCCCGCCGACGCCTACCACCACGCGCTCGCCAACGAAAGCGCCGATCGTTTCGAGCAGCTCATTGCGCTGCGCTGGAAGCTGATCGAGGAGGCGCACGGCACGCTGTCCTATCCGTTCGACCGCATCCTGGTGGGGTGGCTGCTCATCATCTTCCTGTGCTTCGGCCTGATCGCGCCGCGCAACGCGCTTTCGCTGGTGACGATCATGCTCGGCGCGCTGTCGATCGCGTCCGCCGTGCTCGTGATCGTCGACCTCGACACGCCCTTCACCGGTCCGATCATGATCGCCAGCCAACCGTTGCGCGACGCACTCGCGTATCAAAGCACCAAGCAAAGCCACTGATGCTCTACACCGATCCGCGCCTGGTCGCGCTCTACGACATCCTCAATCCGTTCGCCGCCGATACGGCGTTCTACCTGTCACTGGCCGATGGAGCCGCGCATGTCGTGGACCTCGGCTGCGGCACCGGGCTGCTCGCCTGCGAAATGGCGAAGCGCGGTGTGCGCGTGACCGGCATCGATCCGTCGCCGGAGATGCTGCGCTTGGCGCGGGCGCGTCCGGAAGGCGACCAGGTGACGTGGATCGAAGGCGATGCCGGGGCGCTGCCGTTCGTCGGCGGGCGGGCGGACTTGCTGGTGATGACGGGGCACGTCGTGCAGGCGCTGCTCGATGACGCTGCGTTGCTCACTGCGCTGCAGGCCGCGCGGCGCGCGCTGCGTCCCGGCGGGCGCATCGCGTTCGAGAGCCGCCATCCGGCGGCGCGGGCATGGGAGGACTGGACGCCTGCGCGTTCGATGAAACGCATCGAGGCGCCCGGCGGCGGCACAGTTGAAGTCTGGCAGGAGCGGCATGCGCAACCCGATCCCGCGACGACGGGCCGCGTCGCGTTCACGACGCATTACCGGTTCCCATCGACAACGGGTGGGGCGGATGGCGCGGAAACGCTCAGCGCCGAAAGCGAGTTGCGCTTCCGGACGGCTGACGCGTTGACGGACTTGCTGAAGCGCGCGGGTTTTGCGCACGTCGACTGGTATGGCGACTGGACGCGCGCGCCGCTGGACGAGACGAGCCGCGAGTTGATCGCGGTGGCGCGCTGACGGAAAGTTCGCCGCGCAGGGTGCGCGGCGGCATCGATCAGAATTCGACGGCGACGAAATCCGCCTTGCCGACGTCGCACAGCGGGCAGCGCCAGTCGTCGGGAATGTCTTCGAAACGGGTTCCGGCCACGATGCCTTCGTCGGGCAGGCCTTCTTCCTCGTTGTAGACCCAGCCACAGATCAGGCAGACCCAGCTCTTGAATTCGATGACTTCGCTCACGGCAGACTCTTGATTCCAGAAAGAATGAACGGGCTGTGCTGTACACGCCCGGCCGCCCGGACGCTCGACTGCACACCCGTGCGGCGAGCCGCATCTTACAGGAATCCGCGCTTCGCCCGTGCGGGCGCGGCGGCTTGCCGCGGCGCTCAAGCTTTACAGCGGTGCTTCGCAGTGGTCCCGATGTGAGGCCCGGAACGCCCGGTGTATGCTGCTGCGAGTTCCGGGCGCCGAGGGCGCGCCATCGACCGGTTTACCTTGCATGGAGAAAACGATGTTGAAGAAGACACTGTTGGGTGCGGTGCTGTCGGGCGCGATGCTGATGTCCTTCACGAGCGCCGCGCAGGCGCAGGCGCGGGTCTATTTCGTCCAGCCGAAGGACGGCGCGACGGTCACGAGCCCGGTACATGTGCAATTCGGCGTCGACGGCATGTCGATCGCGCCCGCCGGCACGATGACCGAGGGCACCGGCCACCACCACGTGCTGGTCGACGGCAAGCCGCTGCCGAAAGGCACCGTGATTCCGGCGAACGATACCTCGCTGCATTACGGCAAGGGCCAGACCGAGGCCGACATCAAGCTGCCTCCCGGCGATCACACGCTGACGCTGCAGTTCGGCGACGGTGCGCATCGCTCGTACGGACCGGAAATGAGCCAGACCATCAAGATCCACGTGCAGTAACTTGCTCAACGGCCGGCCGCACCGTTGCGGTCGGCCGTTCGGCCAGCAGGAAGGCGCGCGGCCCTTGCGCCCGGCACGCCCGGTACAATGGACGCTTCCCTTGATTGTCGGGCACGCCGGCAATCCTTCGCCATTCATCCGGTTTTCCCATGTCGCTCTATTCCATTTCGGACGCGCAGCTCGCGTTCGGCCACGTTGCATTGCTGGACCACGCCGACTTCTCGCTCGAAGCGGGCGAGCGCGTCGGGCTGATCGGCCGCAATGGCGCGGGCAAGTCGTCGCTGCTCAAGATCGTCGCGGGCCTCGCCGCGCCCGATGACGGGCTCATCACGCGTCAGGGAGAGCTTTCCACGGTCTACGTGCCGCAGGAGCCCGAATTCGATCTCGAGGCCACCGTGTTCGACGTGGTGGCCTCGGGTCTCACCGAGGCGCGCGCGCTGCTGGACAAGTTCGACGCCGTCACGCACGCGCTCGCCGACACGCCCGAAGGCGCGGAGCACGACACGCTGCTGTCGCGCATGAACGTGCTGCAGGCGGCGCTCGACACGCGCGACGCCTGGAACTGGCGCACTCGCGTGGCCACCACGCTGGCGCAGATCGGCCTGGATGGCGAGGCCCGCACCGGCGCGCTGTCCGGCGGCATGAAGAAGCGCGTGGCGCTGGCGCGCGCGCTGGTGGTCCAGCCGGACGTGCTGCTGCTCGACGAACCCACCAACCACCTCGACTTCGAAGGCATCCGCTGGCTGGAGGAACTGCTCGTCACGCTGCGCTCGGGCCTGTTGTTCATCACCCACGACCGCGCGTTCCTTGACCGCGTGGCCACGCGCATCGTCGAGCTGGATCGCGGGCGCCTGCTGTCGTATCCGGGCAATTTCAGCGCGTACCAGACGCGCAAGGCGCAACAGCTCGAAGTCGAGCAGGTCGAACAGGCAAAGTTCGACAAGCTGCTCGCGCAGGAAGAAGTGTGGATCCGCAAGGGCGTCGAGGCGCGCCGCACGCGCAGCGTCGGGCGCATTGCGCGGCTGGTCGAGATGCGCAACGAGCGCGCCGAGCGCCGCAACGTGCAGGGCAACGTCAGGCTGGACGTCGGCCAGGGCGAGAAGTCAGGCAAGATCGTGGCCGAACTGACCGAGGTGACCAAGCGCTATGGCGCGCGCACCATCGTCGATCAGTTCACGGCTACCGTCATGCGTGGCGACAAGATCGGCTTCGTCGGTCCGAACGGCGCGGGCAAGACCACGCTGCTCAAGCTGATCCTGGGCGAACTGCAGCCCGACGAAGGCCGCGTGCGCACCGGCACCAACATCCAGGCGGCGTACTTCGACCAGATGCGCGCGCAGCTCGACCTCGACAAGTCGCTCGCCGACACGATCAGTCCGGGCAGCGAATGGGTCGAGGTGAACGGCGTGAAGAAGCACGTGATGAGCTATCTCGGCGACTTCCTGTTCGCGCCGGAGCGCGCGCGTTCGCCGGTGCGTTCGCTGTCGGGCGGCGAGCGCAACCGCCTGCTGCTGGCGCGGCTGTTCGCGCGGCCCGCCAACGTGCTGGTGCTCGACGAACCCACCAACGACCTCGACATCCCCACGCTCGAACTGCTCGAGGAACTGCTCGCCGACTACGACGGCACCGTCCTGCTCGTGAGCCATGACCGCGCGTTCCTCGACAACGTCGTGACCTCGGTGTTCGCGGCGGAGGGCGGCGGTTTGTGGCGCGAATACGTCGGCGGTTTTTCCGATTGGCAGGTTCAGCGCGAACGTTCGGAGCGCATCGCGGAAGAGGCGGCGCGTCAGACCGCGAAGGAAGCGCCGAAGGACGAAGCGCCGAAAGACAGCGCGGCAGGCCGCAATGCGCAGCGCACCGTGAAGCTGTCGTTCAAGGAGCAACGCGAGCTGGAAGGGCTGCCGGCGCGCATCGCCGCACTGGAAGAGGAGCAGAAGTCGATCGGCGCGCAGCTCGAGGACGGCTCGATCTTCGCGCGCGACGCGAAGGAAGGCGCGCGTTTGTCGGAGCGGCACGCGGCGATCGAAGACGAATTGCTGGTGGCGCTGGAGCGTTGGGAGGAACTGGAAGCAAAACGGAAGTAACGCGCGTGCCGGGCGTCCGCATCAGGCCTGAGCCCGTTTCACAGACCGCTTGACTGCCCCGCCAGCCGGGTGTTTTACGCTCCCGAGGTGGGCGCGGCGAGCGAAAACCGCTATTCTCCTAGCGCGGCACGGAGCGCCGGGCGGGTCGATACCCTGCCGCAGGCCGTTCCGGCCAGGCAATTTCATCAGCATTCGCCGGCATGCCGGGCGTCACGTTGCAGCAATTCCGCGCGCGCCCGAGTGCCGGATCAACGTTCAACTATGTCCACGAAAAAATCCAGCGCAATGGCGACAGGAACCGACCGAGGCAAGCGGCCTGTCATGCATGCCAAGGCAGCCGGTTACAGCGAAGCATCGATCAAGGTGCTCAAGGGCCTGGAACCGGTCAAGCAGCGGCCCGGCATGTACACGCGGACCGAGAATCCGCTGCACATCATTCAGGAAGTGATCGACAACGCCTCCGACGAGGCCTTGGGCGGCTACGGCAAGCAGATCACCGTCACCGTGCACAATGACAATTCCGTGTCCGTCGAAGACGATGGCCGCGGCATTCCATTTGGCCTGCATCCGGAAGAAGGCGTGCCGGTCGTCGAGATCGTGTTCACGCGGCTGCACGCGGGCGGCAAGTTCGACAAGGCCGCGGGAGGCGCCTATACGTTCTCGGGCGGTCTGCACGGCGTTGGCGTGTCGGTGACGAATGCGCTCGCCACGCGTCTCGAAGTCACCGTCTGGCGCGACAACAAGATCGCGCAACTGGCGTTTTCGAACGGCGACGTCGTCGAGGAACTCACGACGCGGCCGGGCGAACGCGGCGCGAAGAAGAACGGCACACGCGTGCGCGCGTGGCCGAACCCGAAATATTTCGATTCTGCGAACCTGCCGCTCGGCGAACTGCAACGTCTGCTGCGCTCGAAGGCCGTGTTGTTGCCGGGCGTCGAAGTCGTGCTCGTCATCGAGAAGACCGGCGAGCGCCAGACCTGGAAGTACGAAGACGGCCTGCGCGGCTATCTGCTCGAAGGCATGGGCGGCAGCGAACTGCTGATTCCGCTTTTTGAAGGCGAACGCTTCGCCGAAAGCTCGAAGAACACCGAGGAAACCTTCGCGGAAGGCGAGGGCGCGTCGTGGGTCGTCGCGTGGAGCGAGGAAGGGCCGCTGCTGCGCGAATCCTATGTGAATCTGATTCCGACGCCCGCCGGCGGCACGCACGAATCCGGCCTGCGCGACGGTCTCTTTCAGGCCGTGAAGAACTTCGTCGAGATCCACAACCTCCAGCCGAAGGGCGTCAAGCTGCTCGCCGAAGACGTGTTCGCGCGTGTGTCCTTCGTGCTGTCGGCCAAGGTGCTCGACCCGCAGTTTCAAGGCCAGATCAAGGAACGGCTCAACAGCCGCGATGCCGTCAAGCTCGTGTCGTCGTTCTCGCGGCCCGCGCTCGAGTTGTGGCTCAACCAGCACGTCGAATTCGGCAAGAAGCTCGCGGAACTCGTGATCCGCCAGGCGCAGGCGCGCACCCGCGCCGGCCAGAAGGTCGAGAAGAAGAAGAGCTCGGGCGTCGCGGTGCTGCCCGGCAAGCTGACCGACTGCGAGTCCACGGATATCAGCCGCAACGAGATCTTCCTGGTCGAGGGCGATTCGGCGGGCGGCTCCGCGAAGATGGGCCGCGACAAGGAATTCCAGGCCATCCTGCCGTTGCGCGGCAAGGTGCTGAACACCTGGGAAACCGAGCGCGACCGGCTCTTCGCGAACAACGAAGTGCATGACATCGCGGTGGCCATCGGCGTGGATCCGCACGGTCCGGACGAACAGGTCGACTTGTCGAATCTGCGCTACGGCAAGATCTGCATTCTGTCGGACGCGGATGTGGACGGCGCGCACATTCAGGTGCTCCTGCTCACGCTGTTCTTCAAGCATTTTCCGCAGCTGATCGAACGCGGCAATGTGTGCGTCGCGCGTCCGCCGCTGTTCCGTGTCGACGCCCCCGCGCGCGGCAAGAAGCCGGCGCAGAAGCTCTACGCGCTCGATGAAGGCGAACTCGAAGCGATTCTCGACAAGCTGCGCAAGGACGGCGTGCGCGAGACGGCGTGGACCATCAGCCGCTTCAAGGGCCTGGGCGAGATGAGCGCCGAGCAGCTCTGGGACACGACCATGAACCCCGACACGCGCCGCCTGCTGCCGATCGCGCTGGGCGATCTCGGCTTCGACCTCACGGTATCGCGCATGACGATGCTGATGGGCAAGGGCGAAGCGGCATCGCGGCGCAGCTGGCTCGAAGAGAAGGGCAACGAGGTCGAAGCGGACATCTGACTTCGACCTGAGCCTGACCTGAGCAGGACCTGAGATACGCACAACGGAAATTCGATGGGAACCACAGACGATCTCTTCGCCGCCCAGACCGCACCGGACGGCGAACAACTGATGCTCGGCGAGTACGCCGAACGCGCTTACCTCTCCTACGCGGTGAGCGTGGTGAAGGGCCGCGCGCTGCCGGACGTGTGCGACGGCCAGAAGCCCGTGCAGCGCCGCATCCTGTTCGCGATGAACGAGATGGGCTTGTCGAACAACGCGAAGCCGGTGAAGTCGGCGCGCGTGGTCGGCGACGTGCTGGGCAAGTATCATCCGCACGGCGACCAGTCGGCATACGACGCGCTGGTGCGGCTCGCGCAGGACTTCTCGATGCGCTATCCGCTCATCGACGGGCAGGGCAACTTCGGCTCGCGCGACGGCGACGGCGCCGCGGCCATGCGCTATACGGAAGCGCGCCTGACGCCCATCGCGCATTTGCTGCTCGATGAAATCGACCAGGGCACGGTCGACTTCATGCCGAACTACGACGGCTCCTTTGAAGAGCCGAAGCTGCTGCCCGCACGCCTGCCGTTCCTGTTGCTGAACGGCGCGTCGGGCATTGCGGTGGGTCTCGCGACGGAAGTGCCGTCGCACAATCTGCGCGAAGTCGCGCAGGCGGCCGTCGCGATGATCCGCGATCCGAAGATCGGTCACGCCGGCCTGATGGAAAAGCTCCCCGGACCGGACTTTCCGGGCGGCGGGCAGATCATCTCGTCGCAGGCCGAGATTTCGGCGGCCTACGAAAGCGGACGCGGCAGCCTCAAGGTGCGCGCGCGCTGGAAGATCGAGGACCTCGCGCGCGGACAGTGGCAGGTGGTGATCACCGAACTGCCGCCGGGCGTGTCGAGCCAGAAGGTGCTCGAGGAAATCGAGGAACTCACCAATCCGAAGATCAAGCTCGGCAAGAAGACCCTCACGCCCGAGCAGGCGCAGACCAAGCAGACCCTGCTCGGCCTGCTGGACGCCGTGCGCGACGAGTCCGGCAAGGACGCGCCGGTGCGGCTCGTGTTCGAACCGAAGTCGAGCCGCCTCGACCAGACCGAGTTCGTCAATTCGCTGCTCGCGCATACGAGCCTCGAATCGAATGCGTCGATCAACCTGGTGATGATCGGCGCGGACGGCCGTCCGCGGCAGAAGGGCATCGTCGAGATCCTGCACGAGTGGATCGGCTTCCGCTTCGTCACCGTGACGCGGCGCACGCAGCATCGGCTCGGCAGGGTCAATGACCGCATCCATATTCTCGAAGGACGGATGATCGTCTTCCTGAATATCGATGAAGTCATCCGCATCATTCGCGAATCCGACGAACCGAAGCAGGCGCTGATCGCGCGTTTCAATCTCTCGGAGCGCCAGGCCGAGGACATTCTCGACATCCGCCTGCGCCAGCTGGCAAGGCTGGAAGCGATCAAGATCGAACAGGAATTGAAGGACCTGGGCGAAGAGAAGGCGAAGCTCGAAGAACTGCTCAACAGCGATGCCGCGATGAAGCGTCTGCTCATCAAGGAAATCGAAGCCGACGCGAAGCAGTACGGCGACGACCGCCGCACGCTGATCCAGCAGGCCACGCGCGCGACCTTCGAGGCGCGCGTCGTCGATGAACCGGTGACGGTCGTCGTGTCGCAGAAGGGCTGGGTGCGGGCGCTGAAGGGCCATGGACTCGACCCGGCCGGCTTCACCTTCAAGCAGGGCGATGGCCTCTACGCGGCCTTCCAGGCGCGCACGCCGGATGCGCTCATAGCGTGGGGCAGCAAGGGCCGGGTGTATTCGGTGTCGGTTGCGGCGCTGCCGGGCGGACGGGGCGACGGCGTGCCGGTCACGTCGCTGATCGAACTCGAATCGGGCACGCATCTGCTGCATTACTTCGCGGCGAATGCGGAGCAGCAACTGCTGCTGGCGTCGAGCAACGGCTTCGGCTTCATCGCGAAGTTGGGCGATCTCGTGAGCCGCCAGAAGGCGGGCAAGGCGTTCATGACCATCGACGAAGGCGCCGCGCCGCTCGCGCCGATGCCGGTCATTCCGGGCGCGGCCTATGTGGCGTGTCTGTCGAGCGCGGGGCGTCTGCTGGTGTTCGGCATGGACGAGATGAAGACGCTATCCGGCGGCGGGCGCGGGGTTACGCTGATGGCGCTCGATCCGAAGGAAACGCTGCGCCAGGCGCTCGCCATCGACGCGCGCGGCGTGGTGATGATCGGCACCGGACGCGGCGGCAAGATCAGGGACGAGAAGCTGGCCGGCTCGCAACTGCAACTGCATCTCGGCAAGCGGGCGCGCAAGGGAAGGGCGCCGGATTCGTCACTGAAGGTGGCGGAATTGAGGCCGGTGTTCGAGGGATAAGCTTCAAGACCGCATCGGCATCGTCTGGAACGCCTCGTCGCGAGCTTGCGGCGAGGCGTTTTTATTTGGCCTCTTGCCGAATACACAGGAACTGGTAGGCAGCGTCCTAGTCGAACGGCCAAACTTGAATCCCCAAGCCCACGACGTCAGCCCAAAACCAAAACCACAATGAACAAAGCCATCGAAGCCGCGCTCTTCCTGCATCTCCTCGGCGTTGCCGTATGGATTGGCGGCATGATCTTCGCGCATTTCTGCCTGCGTCCCGCGCTCGGCGACCTCACGCCGCAACTGCGCCTGCCGCTGTGGGAAGCCGTATTCACGCGCTTCTTCAACTGGGTCGCGGCGTCGGTGCTTGTCATCCTGCTCTCGGGCGGCTTCCTTCTGGCCGAGTTCGGCGGCACGCACGCCGCGTTGCCGCTGCACGTGATGGCTGGGCTCGGCGTCGTGATGATGCTGATCTTCGGGCACATCCGCTTTGCGGTGTTTCCGCGCATCCGGCGCGCGGTGCAGGCGCAGAACTGGCCCGACGGCGCACGCGCCGTCGGAACCGTGCGCAGGCTCGTCGTGATCAATCTGGTGTTGGGTATCGTGACGATTGGTGCAGCGGTGTTGTCACGCGGTCTGTGAAGTGTGCTTGCGGTTGCGGCTGGGCTTGCGGTTCCAGTTGCGGACCGTCCTTCAGATAGCCTTCCTTTGAAGGATCGCGCATGCACAGCGACACCAGCCCGGCCACGGCGCACAGGGCAGTCACGTACCAATAGAACATGCTTTCGATGCCCGCCTGCTTGAGCCAGAGCGCCACGTATTCCGCGGAGCCGCCGAAGATCGCGTTCGCCAGCGCATAGGACAGGCCCACGCCGAGCGCGCGCACATGCACCGGGAACATCTCCGCCTTGATCAGGCCGCTGATCGACGTATAGAAGCTGACGATGCAAAGCGCCGTGACGATCAGCGCAAACGCCGCCAGAGGGTTGCTGACATCCTTGAGCGTGTGCATGAGCGGCACCGTGCACAGCGTGGCGAGCGAGCCGAAGCAGATCATCGACTTGCGCCGCCCGATGCGGTCGGACAGCGCGCCGAACAGCGGTTGCAGCAGCATGAACACGAACAGCGCGGCCGTCATCACGTGGCTGGCGGTCTTTGCGTCCATGCCGGCCGTGTTGACGAGATACTTCTGCATGTAGGTCGTGAAGGTGTAGAACACCAGCGACCCGCCGGCCGTGAAGCCGAGCACGGTCACGAAGGCGCCCTTGTGCCGCCAGAGCCCGCTGAACGACCCGGCCTCGCTGCTGCGGCGGGATTCGGCCGTGGTGGTTTCATCGAGCGAGCGTCGCAGCAGGAGCGCGATGACCGCCGCCGCCGCGCCCACCAGGAAGGGAATGCGCCAGCCCCAGGCCTTGAGGCTTTCGGTGCTGAGCGTCTGCTGCAGGATGACCAGCACGAGCAGTGCGCAGAGTTGCCCGCCGATCAGCGTGACATATTGAAACGACGCATAGAAGCCCCTGCGGCCCTCGACCGCGACCTCGCTCATGTAGGTGGCGCTCGTGCCGTATTCGCCGCCCACCGAGAGTCCCTGGAACAGACGCGCGATCAGCAGCAACGCGGGCGCGAGCGCGCCTATTTCGGCATAGCCGGGCAGCAGCGCGATGACGAGCGAGCCGCCGCACATCATCAATACCGACACCATCATCGACGCGCGTCGTCCGTGCTTGTCCGCGAGACGGCCGAAGAACCAGCCGCCGATGGGACGCATCAGGAAGCCCGCTGCAAACACGCCTGCGGTGTTGAGCAATTGCGTGGTGGTATTGCCTGCGGGAAAGAAGGTTGACGCGAAGTAAATGGCGCAGAACGAGTAGACATAGAAGTCGAACCATTCCACAAGGTTGCCTGACGACGCCCCGACAATCGCGACGATGCGGCGCCGTGTATCCCGTTTATCTCTCGTATTATCCGGGCCAGTCATTTGCGGTTCAGTTGATTCCTTCATTGCTGATTATCTCCATGTTTGTCATCAAGCAGGTGGATTGAAAATCGCTCTTGGAAAAGTCTTAATTGTTATGGGCCGCATTTAGGAATTGTTCTTGTATTTTTCTTAAGCCACGCTAAATAAAAGCAAAAAAATCAGTCATCCTTTATACAGGATATTAAAAAGCGATTTGTATAAAAATTCATCGCACGAGCCAAGGAAATAAGGTCGAGCATGGCATTTCGTCTTTTCCAAAAAAGACGGCCGCTCTCATCCCTCTCGATCAATTTCCTTTGCGGAGCTCGTATGATTTCAGTGTCCAGCGACTATTCGAGAAGCACTCAGACGGCGGGCGGATCCAGCGACACCTCGGATGATCCGCCGCCGGCGCAACAGCCTTCACAGGACGCGCAAGCGTCGTCTTCGCAAGGTTCGGACGGCACGTCGGCGTCGGGATCGGCGCAGACGGATTCGGCCTCCGAGACCCCGCAGAAGGCGCCGGGTTCCACGAGCCCGGAGAACACTCAGGATGGCCAGACCACTCAGAATTCGCAGGCGCCGTTGCCCACGTCGACCGGGCAAGACACCACGGGACAGCGCACATCGGGAGTAGGAACCCAGCAGCAGCTGTCGCTGGAACAGCCGTTGCCGGATGCGCAGCCCGGTGCGAACAGCGGCTCGTCGACGACGACGTCAGGCACACAGCAAACCACGACCGACAAACCGGCTGACGCGATGAATTCGCGGGATCTCGCGGGCTCGCTCATCTGGCAAAACGACCTGGCGGCGGCCGGCGATCGCTTCGATTCTGCGGTCGATGACTCCATGAAAGACGTGAAGGACGGCAAGGACACGACCGATCACGTCATCGCGGCGGGCAAGGCGCTCGATGACGTTCAGGACATCATGGGGCAAGACAAGCTGAACAGCGAGCAGCAAGACAAGTCCGACCGCCTCGCCAAAGCATTGGACAACCGGAAGGACAATGACACGCTCGAATCCCTCGGCAAGAACGCCAACGTCGATCTGAAGCCGCTGGCGAAAGACCACAATCTCGACAATTTCAACAAGTATGGGAAATACCCGAGCATCATCGCGCGTTCGACGCTCTTCGATGAAGGCCGTTTCAACAACTCCCAAGTGTTGAAAAACTGGTCCTGGCTATCGAAGTATCAGACGCCCGGGCAGAGCCGCTTCGACTGGATGGGTCCCAAGGGCCGGCTCGCGGTGCTGCTGGGTTCGCGGATGCTGGCGGCGACCAACAACTTCACGAAGGCAGGCTCGATGTTCATGTCGGGCATTCAGAAACTGAAGGACGGCAAGGATCCCACCGATGACTTCATCGGCGGCGGCGCGTCCATGGGGCAGGGCCTGAACGAGGTCACAGTGGGCGCGGGCACGGATCTCGGGAATCACGCGGCCAAGCAGTGGCAACTGAAGCAAGCGCAAGCAGCCAGGACGGAAGCCGCCTCGAACCCCAATGGCACGTCGCCCGCACAAGATGGCTCGAACAACGGCACCTCGACACAGCAGAGTGGCCCCTCAACGAGCGCGGACGATACCCGCTCGATCCAGTCGCTGAACGAGCAAGTCGACACGGATCTCGGCCGTGTGAGTGGCGATATCGACGGGCAAGTCACGGGTCGTCAGAACGAACTCCAGAAAAGTGTTTTTGACAGGCTCGAAAGCACGCATCCCGATAATCGGCGTCTGATCCTGCAGCGCGGGGTTTCGGAAGTCTTCCCCGAATACAACGGCATGGCGCAGTTGGGAGACCAGCTCAAGAAAGCCGCGAAGGAGGACGCGCAAAACGCTCACGAGAATCTCAAGAAAATAGAATCCGATTCGCAAGCCGAGATGCAGAAGCTCCACGATCTGGGCTTCGAGACCGTCGATGCAGCGCGCAAGTCGGAGAACGCCGCTGCACTGGAGTTGGTCAGCCGTCTGGACAATCTGGGCCAGCTCAAACATGACGCCTACGACCAGTTCGATCGTGCGATGAACGAGCGGGAGGCGCTGATGAAGGACGCCCCGGCCTCTTACAGGGAGCTGGGACAGGCGTTGAACAATCTGGACCCGGAGGTCCGGCAGTCCAAGCTCTCGGAGTGGATGGATAGTTACGGCAAGAAGTTCACCAACTACCAGGATACCTTTCTCGCTCATACCGATGCGTTTCCCGACTGGTTCAAGATCTCCAAGCCCTTGCGCACGCAGCTTGTGCCGTCGCTGATCGGCACCGCGTTCGGCGCGCTCGGTTTTGGCGCCTCACTCGACTCCTACCTGAAGAAACAGCAAGCGGGCACCTTGACCACCCAGGACAAGATCAATCTGGGGGCGCAGGTGTTCAATCTGGTGGGCGGCATCGTGGGCTTCGTGCCCTTCGTCGGGCCGGTTGCAAGCATCATCGCCACGGTGATCGGCGGCGTCATGGGCGGTATCGCCGATGGTTATCAGGGCTACCAGCTGAGCGAAGCTCAAAACGATCTGCTGAACAAGTACCGCGACCAATGGAACAATACCCACTCCCAGGCGGACCAGATCTGGGATGGCTTCGATGGAGGTTGATCGCTCTCGGCAACGCCGCGTTCGACGGCAGCATGGCCGCCGGCCCGTCGTTCGTGCGGGCGGCCGCCCCTAGCGTCCGCCGGGCTCGTCGGTGAGGGCGGGGCTCGACGGCTCCCGGCCGGCATCATTGCGTGAACGCGGCGCCTGTCCGCGCGGCCAGCCGCATACGCCGAAGCGGTCGAGCAGCGCCTGCACGCCGTCCGCCGGCACGGGCCGCGAGAACAGGAAGCCTTGCGCTTCCACCGGACCCAGCGCCGCGAGCCACGCGATCTGCTCGTCGCGTTCGGTGCCTTCCACCACGACCGTCAACCCAAGCGAACGCGCGAGATTGACGATGGCCGACACCATCACGCACACGCTGCGATCCTCGGGAATCGCCTGGATGAAGGAGCGGTCGACCTTGAGCGTATCGACGGAAAAGCGGTTCAGATACGACAGCGACGAATAGCCGGTGCCAAAGTCGTCCAGCGCGATGCGCACGCCCAGGCGCTTCAGCGCGACGATCTTCTCCTGAACGAGCTCCGGATATTCGACCATCACGGTTTCGGTAATTTCGAGTTCGAGCTTGTCCGGCGGAATGCCGCTCGCCTCGATCGCGCGCGCGACCGTCTCCAGCAGATCGCCGCGCCAGAACTGCACCGCCGAGATGTTCACGGCCAGCGACAGTCCCGTATAACCCTCCTGCTGCCAATGCGCGAGCTGCCTGCACGCGGTGTGGATCACGAAATCGCCGACCGCGACGATCAAGCCCGTGGATTCCGCCACCGGAATGAATTCGTTCGCCGGAATGAGCCCGTGCTGCGGATGGTTCCAGCGCACCAGCGCCTCGAAGCCGGTGATGCAGCGGCGCGTCAGGTCGATCTTCGGCTGGTAGACGAGGAACAGCTGCTCCTCGGTGAGCGCGACGCGCAGCTGCTGTTCCCACTTCATCAAATGATCCGCGCGATGCGACAACTGCGGCGAGTAGAACTGATAGCAGTTGCGGCCCGCGTCCTTGGCGCTGTACATCGCGAGGTCGGCCTTTTTCAGCAAGTCGATCTCGCTCTCGTTCGACACCGAGAACAGCGCAATGCCGATGCTCGCATGCAGCACGAACGCGCTGCCGCGTACGTCGAAAGGCGTGGCGAACATGGTGGAGATGTCGTCGGCGAGCGTGACGGCGCGCTGCTCGACTTCGTCGCCCTTCACGACCACCACGAACTCGTCGCCGCCGATGCGCGACAGCGTGCCGCTCTGACCCACCGTCTCCGCGAGCCGCGACGCCGTCATCTGCAGGACGATGTCGCCGGCATTGTGGCCGAGCGTGTCGTTGACGGTCTTGAAGTTGTCGAGGTCGATGAAGAGCAGCGCCAGTCGCCCGATGTTCTCCTGCTGCGCGACGTCCTGGCGCAGCGCGCGCAACGTGGAGTAGCGGTTGCGCAGGCCGGTGAGCAGGTCGTACTCGACCAGGTGCGTCATCTCGCGCTCGCGCCCGAGCAGCTTGCCGATCAGGCCGGTCGCGACCGCGAAGAAGCCGAGCATGGCGAGCGAGATGAAGCTCGCCATCAGCAGATAGACGTTGCGCGTGTGGTTGTAGTCGATCATCTCCTCGCGTTCGGAGAGACCGACGAGCACGCCGAGCGGATAACCGTCGATATGCCGGTACGACACGATGCGCTTCACGTGATCGATGGGATCCACGTAGATGCCCGACGCATGATCCAGCGTGGGATACACGCCGCTCGCGGTGAAGTCCGCGCGGGCGCGGCTGCTGGCGGCAGCGCTTGCATCGCCGCCGTTGCCTTGCGCGGCGGCCGTGGCGGCCGCCGCGCCATCGGCCAGGCCGCCGCCCGTGCTGCGCGCGAGCACCGAGCCGCTGTCCGACACCACGGCAATCACGCCCTCGCGGCCGATCGACGCGACGTTGTAGAAGTCGCTCGTGAAATAGGCCGGGTCTTCCGACACCACCACGACGCCGGCGAACGAGCCGTCCGGATGATTGAGCCGCCGCGTGAACTGCAGCGTCCACAGGCCGGACACGCGGCCGCGCACCGGGCGGCTGACGTAGAGGAGGTCGTCGTTGGAATGCGCGTGGACCTTGAAGTGCTCGCGGTCCGACAGGTCGATGGGTTTCGGATGCGGATCCGAGGTGTTGGCGACCAGCGTGCCGTATTCGTCGATCAGCGAGACCTGCACCAGCGTGTCGCTCTGCACGACGCCTTTCTCGACGGTGGCGATCAGGTCGAAGTTGTCAGGCGATTTCTCGTATTCGTATTTGACGAAACGGGTGATCTGGTCGACCTGATGAATGGCCTTGATGGTGTGCTGCTCGAGCGCCGCCGACAGGATGGCGGCCGAAGACATGGATTCGTGCGTGGTGGCTTCGCGCTCCACCGAAAGCCGGGCGAAGATGACCGCCCACAGCAGCACCAGCACGAAGGTGCCCAGTACCGGAATGGCCAGCAACGCCCGCCGCCGCCGCGCCGCCGGGGCGCTTGTGAGGGTGTCCGGGACGGCATGCGTGCGCGCCCGCTTCATGGCGCTCCCTGCAACGCTGGATCGCGTAGCGCCTGACGTGCTGCGAACTGCGCGAAGTGGATGAAGCGATGCATGTGCGGAGGCGTTCGGCCGAAACGAGTGACTATACCGCGCGCAGTACGCCGCGGCTGGGGGATGGACATTCTTTGGCAGATCCTGTCAGCGGCGTCATCCTTGCGGGTGGCTTTCGCTGCGCTCACTGTGCCCGGCAGCGCCGGCCGTTGCCCTGGCGCGGCGGCTTGGCGCCGCTGAAGGATTATTCGAGTCCGGATACAAACCGCGCCCCTGCCGGGTCCGTCGCATTGCCGCCGCCACGTCCGACGCTTCTTTTTATCCCCATTGGTCAGATAGTAGCGAAGGCTCCTGCTTTAAGAAAGAGCCCGCCCTTGGGGGTAAACGCGCGCCGCAGGGGATATGCGCAGGTCATTGTTTCAGCTACGGAAATTACCGTCGATCACAGTTACCGAATGGCCGCCGATCCACACGGGCGCGCCATCCGCCTGGTCGTCATAAGTGACGCTCACGCGGCCGTCGCGGCCCAACGCGGTGCCCTGACGAACCGTGTAGTGCGCGCCCGGACGCTTGCCTTGCTGCGTCAGCAGCATGGCGAGGGCGGCGTTTGCGCTGCCCGTGACCGGATCCTCGATGTTCTCCGCGCCCAGCAGAAGCGCGCGCAGTTCGAAGGTCGCGGGTCCGCCGGGCGCGTGCGGACCGTAGACCACGATGCCGTGTGTGCCCGTTTCCGCGACGATCTGCCGGACCGCTTCGCGCGACTCGCCCGCCAGCGTCAGCGCAAGACACTGCGCCGCGTCGCGCACGCGCACCACGAGCCAGGGCGCGCCGTTGTCCACCGCGGCGGGCGGCGCTTCCGGATCGAGTGTGGCGGGGGCAAGCGCCGCCGCGAGACGCGTGCTCTGCGCAGCGCTCAACGGCGTGATGCGAGCCGGCGGCGCGGCGAAGGCCCACTCGCCGCCCGCGCGTTCGGCGAGCGTCACCAGGCCGACGCCGCATTCCTGCACCAGCCGTCCGGGCGTCTTCGGCGTATAGCCGGCGTCGATGAGCGCGTGCGCGCTGCCGAGCGTCGGATGCCCGGCGAACGGCAATTCCACCGCGGTCGTGAAGATGCGCACGCGATAGTCGGCGCGTGCATCGGTCGGCGGCAGCAGGAAAGCGGTTTCGGACAGGTTGGTCCAGCGCGCGATCTCCTGCATGCGTTCGGTGGAGAGGCCGTCGGCATCGAAGATCACGGCGAGCGGGTTGCCCTTGAACGGCACGGAGGTGAAGACATCGACCTGCTTGAACTGGACGACCCGTTGGTCGGCGTGTGAGGACATGAGCGTGTGTCTCGCTGGAGCAGGGCATAAAAAAACCCGACGCGTCGCTGCGTCGGGTTTCGCGGATGAACGGCGAACGGGACGCGCGTTTCAGGCGACTTCCGCGACTTCCGCGATCAGTTCGATCTCGACGCACGCGCCGAGCGGAATCTGCGCCACGCCGAAGGCCGAGCGCGCGTGCTTGCCGGCATCGCCGAACACTTCCGCGATGAGTTCGGACGCGCCGTTCGTCACGATGTGCTGCTCCGTGAACTCGAAGGTCGAGTTGACGAGGCTCATGACCTTGACGATGCGCTTGACGCGGTTCAGGTCGCCGACGTGCGCGTGCAGCGTCGCGATCAGGTCGATGGCCACATTGCGCGCGGCCGCCTTGCCTTCTTCCGTGGAGATGTCGGCGCCGAGCTTGCCGGCGTGCACCTTGCCATCCTTCTTCGCGATATGCCCGGACAGATAGACCGTGTTGCCGCTCTGCGCGCTCATCACGTAGGCGGCGGCCGGCGCGCCCGCGGTGGGCAGGTCGATGCCGAGTTCCTTCAGCTTGTCGTACACATTCGATGCCATCGGTTGCTCCTTGACTTCAAGCGGGTGAAGGGGCGCGCGGCGCCCCGGAAATTCAGAGGCTCGCGCGGATCAGCGCGCCGAGCCGGCCGACGCCTTCGTCGATCGTCGCCGGCGGCACCGTCACGAACGACAGGCGCAGCGTGTTGTGCGCAGCTGTGTTGGCGTAGAACGGACCGCCCGGCACGAAGGCCACGTTCTGCGCGACGGACTGCTCGAGCAGCTTCATCGTGTCGATGTGCTTCGGCAGCGTCAGCCACACGAACATGCCGCCTTCAGGACGGTTCCATTCGACGCCGGCGGGCATGTGGCGTTGCAGCGCGTCGAGCATCGCCTCGCACTGGTCGCGATACAGTGTGCGGATCTTCGGCACGTGCTGGTCGAGGAAGCCGTCCTTCACCACTTCGTAGACGATGCGCTGCGTGAGGCTCGGCGTGTGCAGATCGGTGGCCTGCTTGGCCTGCACGAGTTTGTAGTGCAGCTCCTCGGGCGCGATGATGTAGCCCACGCGCAGGCCCGGCGCCAGCACCTTCGAGAACGAGCCGAGATGCACGATGTGATCCGGCGCCATCGAAAGCAGCGTGGGCAGCGGGGCGCCGGCGTAGTCGAGCGCGCCGTAGGGGTCGTCTTCGATCACCGGGAAGGCGGCGGTCTTCGCGAGGGCGGCGAGCGCCTGGCGGCGCGCGAGCGGCAGGCGGCGGCCGGTCGGGTTCTGGAAATTGGGCTGGGCGTAAAGCAGGCGCGCGCCGGCGGTGAGCGCGGCGTCGAGGCCTTCGGGAACCAGGCCGGATTCGTCGGTGGGCACCTGCACGTAGTCAGGCTCGAACAGCGAGAACGACTGGAGCGCGCCGAGGTAGGTCGGCGTTTCGACCAGTACGCGGCTGTCCGGATCCACCAGCGTCTTGCCGAGCAGGTCGAGCGCCTGTTGCGAACCGGTAGTGATGAGCACCTGCGACGGACGGATCGACGCGCCGTTCACCGAATAGCGCGCCGCCACCCATTCGCGCAGCGGCAGGTAGCCTTCGGTCGCGCTGTACTGGAGCGCCGCGGACGGCTGGTCGCGCAGGATGCGTTCCGACGCGTGCCGCATTTCCTCGACCGGAAAGGTCGCGGGCGAGGGCAGGCCGCCCGCGAAGGAAATGACCTCCGGCCGCTCCGTGACTTTCAGGATTTCGCGAATCGCCGAGCTCGTGAGCTTGCGGGCGCGTTCGGAGAGTTGCCACGGGGTGGCGCGGAGATCGGCTTGATTCATGGGGTGCCTCGGTTGGCTTTGGAGTGGTCCCGCGTTGGGTCAGAAATCGGGGTGCGCGGGCGAGCGGCGCACGCGCAATCCAGCATTATCGCGCGTGCGCGTCATCTTGCGTGCGTCGGACGGGCGGCGGGTGCCGGCACTGCCTGAGTCTGCAGCGGCGCGGGACGCACGGCGGCCCGGCGGCCCAGCACGACGGTCACGATCACGGCGGCCGCGTACAGCCACGTCGAGCCGCTCACGTGCTCGCCGAAGAACAGCGCGGAGAAGGCCATCGTGAAGAAGATCTGCAGCAGTTGCACCTGGCCCACGCGCGCGATGCCGCCCATCGCCAGTCCGGCGTACCACGCGAAGAAGCCGATGAACTGCGAGAACAGCGTGACATAGCCGAAAGCCAGCCACACCTTGAGCGAGAGCGGCCCGGGATGCGCCGTGTGATGCGCCCACGCGAGGCCGCCGACCGGCAAGAGCAGGAACGGCGCCGACAGCACGAGCGCCCAGCAGATCACCTGCCAGCCGCCCATCTGGCGGGCGAGCCGCGCGCCTTCCGCATAGCCGAGCGCGCCGATGCCGACCGCGACCAGCATCAGCAGGTCGCCCGCCTGCAGGCCGCCGCCGCCCGTCTGCACCGCGAAGGCGACGACGATCGCGCTGCCCGCGAGCGCGCTGACCCAGAACAGCTTCGACGGCCGTTCGTGCGAGAGCCACGCGGCATAAATCGCGACGCACAGCGGCTGGAGCCCGTTGACCACCGCGCCGTGCGACGCCGGCACGTATTTCATCGACCACGCCGAAAACACCGGAAACGCGATGATCACGCCCAGCGACACAACCGCCAGGCTCTTGACCTGCGGCCAGGTGGGCCACTTTTCGCGCCGCCAGGCGAGCAGCGCGGCGGCGGGCAGGGCCGCGACGAGCGCGCGGCCGAGGCCGTTGAGCAGCGGATGCACCTCCGCGACGACGATGCGCGTCATCGGCAGCGTCAGGCTGAAAATGACCACGCCGATCAGGCCGAGCAGCATGCCTTCGGTTTCGCGGGTTCTCATCGTGGGGTGTCTCCTCGGATCGGATATCAGATGTCCTGTCGGGGTGTGCCGGGCAGGTCGAGTTGCTGCGGTGCCTGCGGCTCGGTCTTTTTCGCGCGGCGGCGTCTGGCTGCCTGAAGCGCCTCTTCCTCGCGCGCCTGGGCATGTTCCGCGGATTCGCCAAGGGTGAGCGTCGAGCCGTCCGGAAGGTCGAATTCTGCCACCAGCACCGGGGCGCCGGAGGTGGCCTCGATGTGGATCAGGTGCGCCGCGCCGAGCCACGCGAGCTGTTCGGCGATGCGCGCGGCATCGGCGTGAAAGCCGCGCAAGGCGCGCAGCGCGATGCCGCTGGGCGGCAGTACGTCGCTCGGCAGCAGCGGCGTGTCCCACTGGATCAGCGACGGCAGCACGCCTTGTCCGGCGCCTTGCCACGCGGGGAACGCGCCGTCGTCGGGGACAGTCAGGCCCCACGTATTGGCGCCGCGCGACATCGCCGCGACCGGCGCGATGCGTTCGGGATACTGCTCGCGCCAGCGCGTCAGCGACTTCGGCCGCTCCACGCGCGCCACCCAGTGCACGAGCTGCGGACCGTGTTCCGCGATGCGCTGCTGCTGCGCCGGATCATCCAGCGCGAAGAGACGTGGCCGCGGCGTCTCCACGGCGGGCGCGGCGGGATCGATCGCGATCACTTCCAGGTAGGCTCCGCCCCACAGATTCAGCAGGCGATTGTGGGTGCGCATTGACGGATGCGTGCCGCCGGGCGCCGTGTCCACGCCGAACTTCGCGGCGACGAATTGCGCGCCTTCCTCGAGCGTGCGCGCGGCGATGACGAGGTGGTCGAGTTTGAGTCGGGAATCGGTCATGACAGGCGCGGTTGGACTGGATGGGCCGCCTGGCTTGACGCAACGCCCAGCATTCTCGCGACCCGAAAGGAGAATGTAGCGTCTCTCACCATAACAGTAACGGTACAATCGACCCAGCCGTGTTCGGTACAGTTTTTGACTCTTCCCGACAATTCAGCAAAAGCACCGGCAACGCATCGCCATCCGCCCGGAGGTCCGCATGTCCGTCCCGCTCGACCAGATTCCCGCCCCGCACGACGCCGCGCAACTTACCCTCGTGGACCAGCTCGTGCAATGGGGCCGCCGCCGCATCGACGAACGGGTGTTCCGGCCCGGCATGCGCATGCCGTCCATCCGCAAGCTCGCGCTCGACAAGGGCGTGTCCCGCTTCACCGTGGTCGAGGCCTATGAGCGGCTCGTCGCGCATGGCTATCTCGATTCGCGCCGCGGTTCCGGGTTCTATGTACGCGAGCGGGCCGCGCCGTCGCTCGTCGCCCGGGGCGAGGCGCCCGCCGCCGCTTCGGAGCGCGAGCCGCTGCAGAACACCATCGACGTGGTCTGGCTGCTGCGCAACATGCTGCACACGTCGAGTCCCGAAAAAGGGCCGGGCCTGGGCTATCTGCCGGGCCGCTGGCTCGACGGCGAACTGATCACCAACGCCTTGCGCGCGCTGTCCCGCCTGAGCGGCGCCCAGATGCTCGGCTTCGGCACGCCGCAAGGCTTCCTGCCGCTGCGCCAGCAATTGCAGACGCGGCTGGAGGAACTGGAAATCGGTGCGTCGGCGGCGCGGCAGATCGTGCTGACTTCCGGCATCACGCAGGCCATCGACCTGATCGCGCGGCTCTATGTGAAGCCGGGCGATGCGGTGATCGTCGGCGATCCGGCGTGGTTCCAGATGTTCGGGCGCTTCGCCTCGCAGGGCGCGCGGCTCGTCGGCATGCCGTACACGCCGGACGGCCCCGACCTCGACGCGCTCGAAACGCTCGTCGCCACCTGGCGGCCGAAGATGCTGATCATCAACTCCGTGCTGCAGAACCCGACCGGCACCTCGCTGACGGCCGCGCAGGCGTACCGGATCCTGCAACTGGCGCAGGAATACGACTTCATCGTCGTCGAGGACGATGTCTACGGCGACCTGTGCCCGACCAACTTCCCGGCCACGCGCCTGGCCTCGCTCGATCAGTTGAAGCGCGTGATCTTCCTCGGCAGCTTTTCGAAGACGCTCGCGGCGAACCTGCGGGTCGGCTATATCGCGGCCGCGCCGGACGTCGCGAAGGCGCTGGCCGATCAGAAGATGCTCGTCGGCATGACCAGTCCGGAGCTGAACGAGCGGGTCGTCTACAAGATCCTGACCGAAGGACACTACCGGCGGCACGTCGAGCGCCTGCGCACGCGGCTCGACGGCGTGCGCGACAAGACCGCGCGCATGCTCGAGAAAACCGGACTGCGGCTGTTCTCGACGCCGTCGGCGGGCATGTTCCTGTGGGCTGACGCGGGCGTCGATTCCGACGGTCTCGCCGCCGCCGGCCACGAAGCCGCCTTCCTGCTGACGCCGGGCAGCCTGTTCTCGCCGCAGCAGTCGCCGACCACCTGGATGCGCTTCAATGTCGCCAATTGCGGCGATCCGGCGTTGCCGGAACTGCTGTCGAATTATCTGGACCGTGCGTCGCGGCGCAGCGCCTGAAGTCTGAAGCGGGCGCTAACGCCTTCGTCCGGGCAGATTGCGCCGCGCCGACGGCGTCCGGATGAATTCCGCCAGCACGGTCTCGAACAGCGCGAGCGCGCCGGGCATTTGCCGGTAGCGCTGCTCGTAGAGCCGGTGCTGGCCGTCGCAGAAGCGCAGCGCGAAATAATCCGCGAGCAGGTTGCCTTGCGCTTCCATGTTGAAGTCGGCGAGACGCTTGCCGGCGGCCAGCCGGTACGCGTAGGACAGCCCGACGCGCAGCGCGCCGCGCCATCGGACCGGATAGCCGAGCTGGAATTGCCATACGTGCGTCATCTCGTGAATGAACCACATGCGATTGCCGAGGTCGCAGCACGAGAAATCATCCTGACAACAGGCGCTCGGAAAATACAGCTGGCCGTTGGGCGCCATCGCGGTGCGCGGCGGCTGCAGGCCGAACGGCAGATAGGCGCGGGCATGGACGCGGACCGCCGGATAGTCGATGGCGTCGCCGAACACGAGCCGCGCCATGCCGGTTTCGCCCGGCGTGAGCGGACGGCCTGGCGGTGCGCGGCGGAACAGGAGCGGCATGACGGTACGGGCGATGCGGCGAGGTCAAAGACGCATCATAAGACCTGGCCCCGGACGGCCCTTGAAAAACGCCGAACCGCCCCGATATCGCTCGAATTGCCGGCCCAGGCGGCGCGCAGTACCCCGCCCGGGCCGTCAGCATCACTTCAACACAGATAAATCAACACAGAGGACCCGGACATGGCGCAAGAAACCATGAGCTTTCAGGCAGAAGTGAAACAGCTTCTGCACCTGATGATTCATTCGCTGTACAGCAACAAGGAAATCTTCCTTCGCGAACTCATTTCCAATGCCTCCGACGCCGCCGACAAACTGCGTTTCGAGGCGATCGAGAACAGCGCGCTGTACGAGAACGATCCGGACCTGCGCATCCGCGTATCGTTCGACAAGGCCGCGCGCACCGTGACCATCGACGACAACGGCATCGGCATGAGCCGCGACGAAGCCATTTCGCATCTCGGCACGATCGCGCGTTCGGGCACCAAGGAATTCTTCTCGAAGCTCTCGGGCGACCAGCAGAAGGATGCGGCGCTGATCGGCCAGTTCGGTGTGGGTTTCTATTCAGGCTTCATCGTTGCGGACAAGATCACGGTCGAGACGCGCCGCGCCGGGCTGCCGGCGGAGCAGGGCGTGCGCTGGACCAGCGCGGGCGAGGGCGATTTCGAAGTCGAGGACATCGAGCGCGCGCAACGCGGCACCACCATCACGCTGCATCTGCGTGCTGACGAAGACGACCTGCTGTCGTCGCACAAGCTCAAGTCGATCATCCAGAAGTATTCGGATCACGTCGCGCTGCCCATCCTGATGAAGAAGGAAGAGTGGGACGCGGAAAAGAGCGAGATGGTCACGAAGGACGAAGACGAGACCGTCAACCAGGCGAGCGCGCTGTGGACGCGTCCGAAGAGCGACATCAGCGACGAGCAGTACACGCAGTTCTACCAGCACATCTCGCACGACCACGACGAGCCGCTCGCGTGGACGCACAACCGTGTCGAGGGGCGCAGCGAGTACACGCAACTGCTGTACGTGCCGAAACACGCACCGTTCGACCTGTGGAACCGTGAGCATCGCGGCGGCCTCAAGCTGTACGTGAAGCGCGTCTTCATCATGGACGATGCCGAGCAACTGCTGCCCGCGTATCTGCGTTTCGTGAAGGGCGTGGTGGATTCGGCGGACCTGCCGCTCAACGTCTCGCGTGAAATCCTGCAGGAAAGCCGCGATGTGAAGGCGATCCGCGAAGGCGTGACCAAGCGCGTGCTGTCGATGCTGGAAGACATCGCGAGCGCGTCGGCCGAAGCCACCGACGACGCCGGCAAGCAGAAGTACGCGAGCTTCTGGAGCGAGTTCGGCCAGGTGCTGAAGGAAGGCGTCGGCGAAGACTTCAGCAACCGGGAACGCATCGCGAAACTGGTGCGCTTTGCCTCGACGCACAGCGACAGCAGCGAGCAGACCGTTTCGCTCGCGGAGTATGTCGCGCGCATGAAGCCCGAGCAGACGAAGATCTACTACGTGACCGCCGACAGCTGGCAGGCCGCGAAGAACAGCCCGCACCTTGAGGTGTTCCGCAAGAAGGGCGTGGAAGTGCTGCTGCTGACGGATCGCGTCGACGAATGGATGCTGTCGTTCCTCAATGAGTTCGACGGCAAGCCGCTCGCAAGCGTCGCACGCGGCGACCTCGATCTCGGTGCGCTCAACGACGAAGAGAAGCAGCAGCAGGAGAAGGTCGGCGAGGACATGAAGCCGCTCGTCGAGAAGATGAAGGAAGCGCTGGAAGGCAAGGCGAAGGATGTGCGGCTCACGTTCCGTCTCACTGATTCGCCCACCTGCCTGGTGGCCGACGAAGGCGACATGAGCGGCTATCTGCAACGCATGCTGAAAGCCGCGGGCCAGCAGGCGCCGCAGATGCAGCCGATTCTGGAAGTGAATCCGGAACATCCGCTCGTGAAGGCGCTCAACGCCGACAACGCCAACTTCGCGGACTGGTGCCATCTGCTCTTCGACCAGGCCATGCTGGCCGAAGGCGGCACGCTGGAAGATCCGGCGAGCTTCGTCAAGCGGACCAACGCGCTGCTGCTCGCGCGCTGAACAGTCTGAAAGCAGTGTGATGCAGGCGCCGCCGGGAAAACCGGCGGCGCCTGTTTTCATTTGCGCTTGCGCTCCTTGTTCGACTGCGCGAGCACGGACGCGGCGAGCTTTTTGGTGTCCGGCGCGTATTTGCTGCTATGGAGCACTTCGCTGGCTTTATGCTCCATCCCGGCACCGGTTTGCTTGCGCGTATGCGACTGAGCCAAGGCGGATGCGGCAAGGCTCTTGGCCGTTGCCGACGCCTTCGGGTCATGCAGTGTTTCCGACGCCAGATGCGCAACCGGTCTGGACGTTTGTTTCTTGTTTACCGACATTCTGTTTGCCTCTCAGGATGAAACCGGCGCGGCGCGCGACCGGCATTTCAGTCTCCGCTTCTGACATGCCGCGCACCATACGAATCGTCCTAAGCTGCGGTTGTGGTAGGCACGGGTGTAAGGCGGGCGTTGGCAGGCGGCCCTTATAATCGCCGCCATGTCCATGCCGACCGATCCCACCGATGCGCACTGGCGCGTCGTCCCCTGTGCCGCTCTCTCCGATGCTCAACAAGACTGGCTGACGCGCGGCGGCTCGCTGACCGCGCATCTGCGCACGCTGGGCGCCGTGACCGTCGATGTCACGCGCGAAGCCGTCAGTCTTCCCTGGCGGGACGAAGCCCGCGCGCTCGGCATCACGCCGCGTACGCCGGTGTGGCTGCGCGAAGTGGCGTTGAAGGTCGACGGCACGCCCTTCGTCGTCGCGCACAGCATCGTTCCGCTGGCGTACAGCACGGGCATATGGCAGTCGATGCGCCGCTTGCGCACGCGTCCACTCGCGGAACTGCTATACAGCGACAGCAGCGTGTCGCGTTCGGCGCTCGCAAGCCGCCGGCTGACGGCGCGTCATCCGCTCTATCGGCTGGCCTTGCGGCAATCGCACGATGTCTCACCCACGCTCGTCGCGCGCCGTTCGGTGTTCGAGCGGCACGGCGCGCCGCTGATGGTCACCGAATGCATGCTCGATACGCTATGGACCAGGCTCGCCACGCTCCACGGTCCGCATCGGCGCGAACATGCGCGGGCGTATGGGCATCTGAGTTCGCATGCGAAGCGCGTCGTGCGCGGCGAAGCGAAATGACGCTCGCCGGATTCGAGCCGATCGGCGATCACGCCACTCACACGCTGATTCTCGGCAGCTTTCCGGGCGTCGCTTCGCTGGCGGCGGCCCAGTATTACGCGCATCCGCGCAACCAGTTCTGGCGCCTGGTGGGCGCGGCGATCGGCGAGCCGCTGCACGAGCTCGCCTACGACGACCGGCTCACGCGGCTCCTGGCGCATGGCATCGGCCTGTGGGACGTGCTGGCGGCGTGCGAGCGTGAGGGCAGTCTCGACAGCGCGATCCGCCACGCGTCGCCGAATGACTTCGCCGTGTTCCACACGCGCTTTCCGGCGTTGCGCCGCGTCTGCTTCAACGGCAAGACCTCGGGCCGGTTCGCACCGGTGATCGGCGCCGCGGGCTATGCGACGCGGGTGCTGCCGTCGTCGAGTGCGGCCAATGCTATGCTCTCGTTCGACCAAAAACTGCGTCTCTGGCGCGACCTCCTCACCCATGACGACCCTGATCAAACGCGCGTCCGCTGAAGCCCGCGCGTTCGGACGCAAGCAGGACTCGAAGCACGCCGGCAAGCAGAAGCAAAAGCAGAAGCGCGCCGCGCGCGAGCACGATGACGACGATCTCGCCCATGCGCCGCGCATCGAGGCGCCGCGCAAGCCGCGCTTCGCGCCGGTGACGTTCTCGGAAGAGGGCGGCGTGCGCTATCTGCACTTCGGCACGGAATGGGTGCAGGGCGCGATGCGTCTCCGTAAGCCCGATCACATCGAACTCGAATACGTGCAGCAGATGATGGCCTGGCTGCTGTTCATCGAGACGCCGGAGCGGATCGTGCAGCTCGGACTGGGCGCGGCCGCGCTGACCAAGTTCTGCTACCGCTTCCTGAAGCGTGCGAAGGTCGAGGCGGTGGAAGTGAATCCGGCGGTCGTGATCGCAGCCCGCGCGATGTTCGACCTGCCTTATGACGACGCGCGTCTCACCGTCACCGAGCGCGACGCGTGGGAGTTCGTCAACGATCGCGCGAATCACGGCACGACCGGCGCCATGCAGATCGACGTGTATGACGCCGCGGCACAGCGTCCGGTGCTCGACAGCGTGTCGTTCTATCGCGCCTGCCGCGCGTGCCTCACGCAGGCGGCGGGCGTCGTCACGGTGAACCTGTTCGGCGACCATCCGAGCTTCGTGCGCAACATGCGGCATCTGAACGAGGCGTTCGATCACCGCGTGATCGCGCTGCCGGAAGTGCACGACGGCAATCGCGTCGCGCTGGCCTTCGCGGGGCCCGCGCTCGACGTGCCGCTCAGTGCGCTCGAGGCGCGTGCGAAGCTGATCGAGGATCAGCTGGGATTGCCTACGCGCAAGTGGGTGAAGGGTCTTGCCGAAAGCGCGGGCCTCAAGCCGGGCGAAGCCTTTCGGATCTGACGCCCCAACGTGCGGCACCGTGCTGGGCGTGCGTTCCAGCATGGTTACAAAGTTCTTTCAAATCAGGGGAATAGTCGGGATTCCCCTTGCTTGACCGGGTTTTAAGGGTCCATATACTCCTCCTGTTATTTCGGGGCGCTTTCAACGGCCGCCAGGCCAGTCACGTGGCGTGAAAACCGATACGACAACCGGCACGTCATCCGTCCGGACCGTAGACCAAAATCAAACAAGAGGAGAGGACCGTTCATGGCTCAAGAAGCTGCGACCGGCACTGGACAACCGCGCAACAAGCACTGGCTGTGGCTTTTGATCCTTCCGTGGATCGGTGTGGTATGGGTGCCGTTTTATAACAAGATCGAGCCCGTGTTGTGGGGCTTCCCGTATTTCTACTGGTACCAGTTGTTGTGGGTGCTGATCAGCGCGGTGATTACCGCGGTCGTCTACAAGAAGACCAGGGCGCTGCCCTCGAATCGCAAGAGCGGAGGCGCGCGATGATGAATTCCACCGCAACCTTCGTCTTCGTCCTCTTCTTCGTCGGCGTCACGATTCTCGGCTTCATCGCCGCGCACTGGCGCAAGGGCGATCTCGCCCAGCTCGACGAATGGGGTCTCGGCGGCCGTCGCTTCGGCACCATCGTCACCTGGTTCCTGCTCGGCGGCGACCTCTATACGGCCTACACCTTCGTCGCGGTTCCGGCGCTCGTGTTCGGCGCGGGCGCAACCGGCTTCTTCGCGCTGCCGTACACCATCCTCATCTATCCGTTCGCGTTCGTCGTGTTTCCGAAGCTGTGGAGCATCGCGAAGCGTCACGGCTATGTGACCGCCGCCGACTTCGTGCATGCCCGCTACAACAGCCGCATGCTGGCGCTGGCCGTCGCGCTGACCGGCATCGTCGCGACCATGCCGTACATCGCGCTGCAACTGGTCGGCATCGAAGTGGTGATCGGTGCGCTCGGCTTCTCGACCCAAGGCCTCGTCGGCGATCTGCCGCTGATCATCGCCTTCGCGATTCTCGCCGCGTACACCTACACCTCGGGTCTGCGCGCACCGGCGATGATCGCCGTGGTGAAGGACGTGCTGATCTACATCACGATCATCGCCGCGATGATCGTGATTCCGGCGCAGCTCGGCGGCTTCGGCCACATCTTCGGCATCGTGCCGCCCGAGAAGATCCTGCTGAAAGCGCCCGACGCCGCGAGCCTCAACGGCTACAGCGCCTATGCGACGCTGGCGGTGGGTTCCGCGCTCGCGCTGTTCCTGTATCCGCACTCGGTCACGGCCATCCTGTCGTCCAATTCGGGCAACACGATCCGCCGCAACATGTCGCTGCTGCCCGCTTATTCGCTGGTGCTCGGCCTGCTGGCGCTGCTCGGCTACATGGCGCTCGCTTCGGGCGTGAAGGACATGCCGGAATACGCGCCGTACTTCAAGGCCTACGGCGCGAACTTCGCCGTGCCGGCGCTGTTCCTGCACTACTTCCCGTCGTGGTTCGTGGGCGTGGCGTTCGCGGCAATCGGCATCGGCGCGCTGGTGCCGGCGGCGATCATGTCGATCGCGGCCGCCAACCTGTACACGCGCAACGTGCACCGCGAATTCGTCAATACGTCGATGACGCCGGAGCAGGAGACCAACGTCGCCAAGCTGGTGTCGCTGATCGTGAAGGTGGGCGCGGTGGTGTTCATTCTCGCGCTGCCGCTGACCTATGCGATCCAGCTGCAACTGCTCGGCGGCATCTGGATCATCCAGACGCTGCCCGCGCTGGTGCTCGGCCTCTACACGCGCGTGCTCGACCATCGCGGCCTGCTGATCGGCTGGGCGGTGGGGATCGGCGTCGGTACCTGGATGGCCGTGTCGCTGCAACTGAAGGGCTCGATCTATCCGCTGCATCTGTTCGGCTATGTCGTGCCGGGCTACGCCGCCGTGTGGGCGCTGATCGCCAACCTGATCGTGTCGGTCGCCGTCAGCCTGCTCGTGCGCGTCCTGGGCCTCAAGCGCTCGGACGACCGCACGCGTCCGGAAGACTATCTGGACATCGTGGAAAGCTGATCCAGCCGCTTGTGCCGCGCCGGGCGCTGACCCGGCGCGGCTCACGAAAAGCTGGTAAAACGCCCGTAGCAGCCGCCGGCCGCTACGGGCGTCTTGTTTGTGCGACGCGCGAGCCGGCCGGACGAACGATCATGTTCATCGACGCGAGCGAACCATGTTTTCTCCGACATCGACGTCAGTCAGACACGGCCGTCTGTCGCGTCTGTTCAGCTGGATTGCATCGCCGTACTTCCGCTATCGCCACGCCAACCTGATTCACGGCGTGCGGGTCGCACTGGCCGTGGCGATGTCGATTGCCGTGACCACCGGCATCGACGTGCCGCACGGCGTCTGGGCGACGGTCTCGGTGCTGGTGGTCGTAGGCGGCTTGCAGCACTACGGCAACATCCGCAAGAAGGCCGCCGAACGCGCGATCGGCACGATGCTCGGCGCGGCGTTCGGGCTCGTGCTGATCGCGGCGCAGGCGCTGACCGGCTCGCTGATGCTGTTCTTCGTGCTGATGTGCGCGATCGCGGGCGGCTGCGCCTACTACGCGATCGGCAAGGCGGGCTACGTCGCGCTGCTCACGGCGATCACCATGGTCATTGTCTCGGGCCACGGCGACCTGCCGTTCACGACGGGCCTGTGGCGCACGGCGAACGTGATGATCGGCGTGGTGATCGCGCTCGGCTTCTCGTTTGTGCTGCCGCAATACGCGACTTATTCATGGCGCTACCGGCTCGCCGACAATCTGCGCGAAGGCGCGAAGATCTACGGCGCACTGCTCGAAGGCGTGCCGCTGCTGCCGGAAGACATGGCGAAGCGCTTCTTTCGCATGAGCCAGCGGCTGGTGCAGTCGCGCGGCCTGCTGGAATCGGTATCGAAGGAAACGAACCTGCCGATGGCGCGGCTCGAGGAAATCCAGCGGCTGCATCGCGCGATGCTCGCGGCGCTCGAAATGCTGGTCACGTCGATGCCGGAAGTGACCTCCGTAGGCGGACATCGTTTTGCGCTCGGCTGCTCGCCGGGTGAAGTCGCCGTGCGCCGTCAGTTGCTGCAGATGGCGCGCGCGCTGCGCTTCGGCCGCGTGAGCCTGCTGCATCATGCGCTGGAGACCACGGCCGTTGAATCCACGGTGTGCGCCGAGTCGCCCGGCGATCACGCCACGGAAGGCATGCACTGGCTCGCGATGCGCTTCGTCGAACAGGCGGAGCGCTTGCGGCTGCGACTCTCGGAAGTGGAACGGCAATGGAACATTGAGGGCGCTCGGCCGTTCGGCGCGTGAACCTCTCCAGGCGCATCCGCAAATAAAAAGGACCGCGCACCGGATCGGTGCCGCGGTCCTTCTTGTTCCAGGCGAGACCGGCGTTACTGCAGCGCGGCGATCAGCTTCTCGAGCTTGATGGCGTCGGCGGCGAAGGCGCGGATGCCTTCCGCGAGCTTCTCGGTGGCCATGGCGTCGTCGTTGACGGCGAAACGGAAGGTCGGCTCATCGACCGCGATTTTCTCGACGTTCTCGTTCTTGCTCGCTTCCGGAGACAGCTTGCGCTCGACGGTGTCGTTGCTGTCGGCGAGTTTCTTGAGCAGGTCGGGGCTGATGGTCAGCAGATCGCAGCCGGCGAGTTCCGTGATCTGGCTCAAGGTGCGGAAGCTCGCGCCCATCACCTCGGTCTTGTAGCCGAACTTCTTGTAGTACGCGTAGATGCGGCGCACCGACTGCACGCCCGGATCGTTCGCGCCGCCGTTCTTGACTTCGTCCCATTCGGCGCCGGCCGACTTCTTGTACCAGTCGTAGATGCGGCCGACGAACGGCGAGATCAGTTGCGCGCCCGCGTCGGCGGCGGCGACGGCCTGCGCGAGCGAGAACAGCAGCGTCATGTTGCAGTGGATGCCTTCCTTCTGCAGGACTTCGGCGGCGCGGATGCCTTCCCACGTCGAGGCCAGCTTGATGAGCACGCGCTTGCGGTCGATGCCGGCATTCTCATACAGCTTGATGATCTCGCGGCCCTTGGCGATGGAGGCCTGGGTATCGAACGACAGGCGCGCATCGACTTCGGTCGAGACGCGGCCCGGGACGATCTTGAGGATTTCGGTGCCGAAGGCGACGAGCAGATTGTCGATGATCTGCGGCATCGGCTTCTTCGCGTGCTCCTTGACGGTCTTTTCGAGCAGCGGCTTGTAGTCGTCCTTCTGGACGGCCTTCAGGATCAGCGACGGATTGGTGGTCGCATCCTGCGGCTTGAATGCGATGAATTGCTGGAAATCGCCCGTGTCGGCGACGACGGTCGTGTACTGCTTGAGCTGGTCGAGAGCGGATGTCATGTCGAGTCTGAGACGCGTGGCGCCTTGTCAAAATGCGGTAACAAACCCGCGGATTGCCCATGATTGCGACGCCGCGCGGCGATTTCGATGGCGATTGCCATCGAAATCACGATCGCGCGGCGCGCCCCTGAAAACCATTCCGTCATTCTAGTCCCGCGCGCGGGAAACGCGCTGATCGCGTGCGCGTCCGGTTCGACCGGGCGCGGGCTTTAGCGTTCCGTCTTGTTCCTTGCGCATGTCCCGTGCCGGTGCGCGGCATGTGCCAATTAGCGGACGAAAGCGGCGGACGAAAGCGGCGGACGAATCACGCGCGCCGGGCATTGAGCACCAGATGCGTCGCCAGGCCCGCCATCAGCCCCCAGAACGCCGGTCCGATCGACAGCAGTGTGAGTCCTGACGCCGTCGTCATGAACGTGACGAGCGCCGGTTCTCGCTGCCGCGGATCCTGCATCGCGTTCGTGAGACCGCTCATGATCGAGCCGAAGAGCGCCAGCGCGGCCACCGAAACGACCAGCGCCTTCGGAAACGACGCGAACAGCGCGGCGATGGTCGCACCGAACACGCCGGCGACGAGATAGAACACGCCGCACCACACCGCCGCCGTATAGCGCCGGTTGCGGTCCTCGTGGGCTTCGCGGCCGGTGCAGATGGCGGCGGTAATCGCGGCGAGATTCACGCCGTGCGAGCCGAACGGCGCGAGCAGCAGCGAAGCGAAGCCGGTGGCCGAGATGAGCGGGGCGGACGGCGTGGTGTAGCCGTCGGCGCGCAGGACGGCGATGCCGGGCACGTTCTGCGAGGCCATCGCGACGACGAACAGCGGGATGCCGATGCTGATCGCAGCCGACACGGAAAACGCGGGCATCGTGAAGACAGGATGCGCGAGCGCGACGTGAAAGCGCGAGAAATCGAGCAGCCCGAGCGCGCCTGCCATGGCGATGCCCGCGGCGAGCGTCGCGGGAATCGCATAGCGCGGCGCGAGGCGCTTGCCGGCAAGATAGGTGAAGAACATGACGAGCACGAGCGGCGTCTGCGCCTGCGCGGCGTGAAAGATCTCGATGCCGATTTCGAACAGGATGCCCGCCAGCAGTGCCGCCGCGATGCCGCTGGGAATGCGCTTCATCAGCGTGTCGAACCAGCCGGTCAGGCCGACGGCGGTCAGCAGCGCCGCGCACACGACGAACGCGCCGATCGCTTCCGCGTACGGGACGTTCGGCAGCGAGGAGACGAGCAGCGCGGCGCCCGGCGTGGACCAGGCGATGACGATCGGCGCGCGGTAACGCAGCGACAGTCCGATGGTGCACACCGCCATGCCAATGGAAAGCGCCCAGATCCACGACGAGATCTGCGCATCGCTGAGATGCGCGGCCTGGCCGGCCTGGAACATCAGCACGAGCGAACTGGTGTAGCCCGTCATCATCGCAACGAAGCCGGCGACGACAGTGGACAGGGACGAGTCGAACAACGGGCGCAGCGCGACGGGCGCCGCAGACGGGACTTTCATGGTGGTTCTGCTTCTTGGCTTGTATGGATTTATTTCGACAGCGCGCGCATCGCGCTTTCGAGGCCGGACATCGTGAGGCCATACATGCGGTTGCCGAGGATCTGGCGGATCGCACCGATCGACTGGCGGTATTCCCACAGACGCTCCGGCTCCGGGTTGAGCCACGCGTGATGCGGGAACTGGTCGGCGAGCCTGCGCAGCCACACGGCGCCCGCTTCGGCGTTGTTGTATTCGACCGAGCCGCCCGGCTGCAACACCTCGTAGGGGCTCATGGTGGCATCGCCGACGAAGATCAGCTTGTAGTCCGGCGTGAACTTGTGCATGACGTCGAGCGTCGGCGTGCGTTCCTGATGACGGCGCCGGTTGTGCTTCCACAGATAGTCATACACGCAGTTGTGGAAGTAATAGAACTCGAGATGCTTGAACTCGGCCTTGGCGGCGGAGAACAGCTCCTCGACGCGCTTGATGTGGTCGTCCATCGAGCCGCCGACATCGAGCAGCATCAGCACCTTCACGTTGTTGTGGCGCTCGGGCACCATCTTGATGTCGAGCCAGCCGGCGTTGGCGGCGGTGCTGCGGATGGTGTCGGGGAGATCCAGTTCTTCGGCCGCGCCTTCGCGCGCGAAGCGCCGCAGCCGCCGCAGCGCGACCTTGATGTTGCGCGTGCCGATCTCGACCTGGTCGTCGTAGTCCTGATAGGCGCGCTGGTCCCACACCTTCACCGCAGTGCGGTTCCCCGACGATTCCCCGCCGATGCGGATGCCTTCCGGGTTGTAGCCGCCATGTCCGAACGGCGACGTGCCGCCGGTGCCGATCCACTTGCTGCCGCCTTCGTGACGTTCCTTCTGTTCGTCGAGCAGCGCCTTGAGGCGCTCCATCAGCTTGTCGAGACCGCCGAGCGCCTCGATGCGCTTCTTTTCCTCGGCGGTGAACTCGCGATCGAGACGCTTCTTGAGCCAGTCGAGCGGAATGTCGAAGGCTTCGTCGGGCAGTTGCGCGAGCCCGTGGAAGTAGGCGCCGAACGCGCGATCGAACTTGTCGAAGTACTTTTCGTCCTTCACGAGCGTCATGCGCGCGAGGAAGTAGAACTCGTCGAGCGACGGCGCGATCACCTGCGCCTTCAGCGCCTCGAGCAGCGTCAGGTATTCCTTCACCGAGACGGGCAGCTTCGCGTCGCGCAGCGAGTAGAAGAAGTCGATCAGCATGGCGCGCTCACCATCGGCTCAACGATGATTGCGGTTCATGAACAGGAGCCGCTCGAACAGCGCGACATCCTGCTCGTTCTTGAGCAAGGCGCCGTGCAGCGGCGGCACGATTTGCTTGTCGTCGGCCGAGCGCAGCGCCTCGGGCGCGATGTCTTCGGCGAGCAGGAGACGCAGCCAGTCGAGCAGTTCGGACGTGGACGGCTTCTTCTTCAAGCCGGACACCTGGCGCAGTTCGAAGAAGCTCTGCATCGCCGCGGCGAGCAGGTCCTGGCGGATGTTCGGAAAGTGCACCTCGACGATGGCCTTCATCGTTTCGGCATCGGGGAAGCGGATGTAGTGGAAGAAGCAGCGGCGCAGGAACGCGTCGGGCAGTTCCTTCTCGTTGTTCGACGTGATGATGACGAGCGGGCGCTGCTTTGCCTTGATCAGCTCGCGCGTCTCGTAGACGTAGAACTCCATGCGGTCGAGTTCGCGCAGCAGATCGTTCGGGAATTCGATGTCGGCCTTGTCGATTTCATCGATCAGCAACACGCTCGGCTGGTCGGATTCGAAGGCCTGCCACAGCACGCCCTTGACGATGTAGTTGCGGATGTCCTTCACGCGTTCGTCGCCGAGTTGCGAGTCGCGCAGGCGCGAGACGGCGTCGTATTCGTACAGACCTTGCTGGGCCTTCGTCGTGGACTTGATGTGCCATTGCAGGAGCGGCATGCCGAGCGCGCCGGCCACTTCCTCGGCAAGCATGGTCTTGCCGGTGCCGGGTTCGCCCTTGATCAGCAGCGGCCGTTGCAGCGTCATCGCGGCGTTCACCGCGAGCTTGAGATCGTCGGTTGCGACGTACTGCGATGAGCCCTCGAAACGCATGACGAAGATCCGGTCAGAGAAAAAAATCCCAGTATAAGTCAGAAGCCCTTTCGGCATCGGGGGCCGCCGGGTATCGTGTGAGCCGCTTCACGCGCAGCTTCGGCGCTTCGTCGCGGTGGGGCGGGAGCGAGCGCGCAGGCGGGCTCGTTGCTTGTACAGGGACGAATTGTCGCAGCGAAGCGCAGTCCTTTTCAGGCGATTCCCCTTGCCAGCAAGGCTGCGAGAGGGTGCGCGTGTGGACGGAGGGTAGGTCGCGCGGTACAATTAGCGCGATTTTTTTGGCCTGCGTGGCGCCAGACCCTGCAGCAGCAAACAGTCCCGAGAAGGTTGTATGCGCTCGGCGCGGGCCGCGGCCTTGTGAGCGCCGGATTTCCCCTCAAGCCAGGTTAGAAGAGCTATGAACAATTTTGTCGGCAAATGTGCCGTGATTGCAGCGCTGTCCGGTCTCGCCGGCTTCGCGACCCAGGCGTCGGCCGACGTCGTCGGTAACGCGAAGGCCGCAGAGGGCAAGGTTGCGATGTGCATCGGCTGCCACGGCATCCCCGGCTATCGCACCGCGTATCCCGAAGTCTACGAAGTGCCGATGCTGGGCGGCCAGAACGCGCAGTACATTGCCAACGCGCTGCATGCCTACAAGAAGGGCGACCGTCATTTCGACACGATGCGCGCCATCGCGACCACGCTGTCGGATCAGGATATCGCCGATATCGCCGCGTACTATGCCGCGCAGACTCCCCAATCAAAGAACAATCCCGACAAGTAATCCGCGCGTGACACCGCAAAGCGACAACGGGAAGGAGAATTCATGAAGCCCTCGAAGGCACTTCGCAGCATCAAGGCAGCATGCGCGGCGGCGCTGATCGGCATGACGGCGTTCGGCACGGCGCACGCGGCCGACATCGGCAACGGCAAGGCGCTGTCCGACAGCCACAACTGCGCGGCCTGCCACGGCCCCGGTCTCAACAAGCCGGTGAGCGGAGAGTATCCGCGTCTCGCGGGCCAGCACGCCACGTATATCTACTGGGCGCTGCGTCAGTATCAGATCGGCGGCAACAATCCGAACTTCGGCCGCAACAACGCCATCATGTCGGCGCAGGTGCAGAGCCTTTCGCCGAGCGATTTGAAGGATCTCGCGGCTTACATCGAGTCCCTCGACGGCAATCTCGTGCTGAAGAAGTAAGGGCCGAAGCCCTGGCAGTTCGATCGACACCCCGCGCATGCGGGGTGTTTCATTTGGTGCGGCTGCGTTGCCGGATCACGTGTCAGTCGCGCGAGGCGCGCCGTTCGATCAGCGCGAGATAGGCGTCGGTATCGGGCGGCGTGTTCGAGCGCTGCGCTTCCCAGATGACCTGGCCGAGACACTCCATGATCGCGTGCTGCGCGTCATGCGGCGAACCGAGGCGTGCGACCAGTTTGTCGTGTGCGCGCCGGATGCCCGGCGGCTGGTCGATGGACAACTGTTCGCTGATGGCGAGGTGCATCGACAGATGCAGGAACGGATTGGTCTGGCCGCGATCGGGCGAATAATCGGCTTCACGCGCTTCGGGATGGGCCAGTGCGTCCTGATATTCCGGATGCTCGCTGATCCAGTCGGCGGCCATGCTTTCGAGCGGCGTCAGAATCTCGCCGGCGCGCTCCTTGCGCCAGGCGTCGGTGAAGAACTGGCGAACTTCGTCGCGGCTGGGATTGAACATAAGGTGTTGATTCGATTGCGGGATTGCGGGTTTTCGTAGCCCGGTATTGTACGCCCGCATGGCTTTTCGCCGCTCAAACCCGGCTTACTCCACCGGCGCGGGCGTCTTCGGCCGGTACTCGCACAGCGGCTCGATGACGCAATGCCAGCACTCGGGCACGCGCGCCTTGCAGACGTAGCGGCCGTGCAGGATCAGCCAGTGATGCGCGTCGTGCAGGAATTCCTTCGGCGTGAACTTTTCGAGCGCGCTTTCCACTGCGCGCACGTCCTTGCCGGGCGCAAGACCGGTGCGATTGGCGACGCGGAAGATATGGGTATCGACGGCGATGGTCGGTTGCCCGAACGCGATGTTCAGCACGACATTGGCCGTCTTCCTGCCGACGCCCGGCAGCGCTTCGAGCGCCTCGCGGTTGTCGGGCACCTCGCCGCCGTATTGGTCGATCAGAATGCGGCACGTCGCGATCACGTTCTTCGCTTTGGTGCGATAAAGCCCGATCGTGCGGATATGCTCGGTCACGCCTTCCTCGCCGAGCGCCAGCACGGCCGCCGGCGTGTTCGCGAGCGGAAACATCTTGCGCATCGCCTTGTTGACGGAGACATCGGTGGCCTGCGCGGAGAGCATCACGGCGATCAGCAGCTCGAAGGGCGTCGTGTATTCCAGTTCGGTGACCGGATGCGGGTTCAGGCTCTGCAGCGTTTCGAAGATCGCGTGGCGTTTCCTGGCGTTCATGGGTCGAGGTCCGTGTTCACGCGGGTTTATCGGGATCCTGCGGCGCGGGGTTGTCTTCTTTCAGGCCGAGACGGCGGCGGCGCGCGTCGGCTGCGTCGATCTGCGCCTGCACCGCGGGGCTCACGTGCTCCGTATTCTTCGGTCCCGCCCCCAGCTTCGCCATCTCTTCCTTCTTCTTGCGCGCGCGGTCCAGCGCGGCCTGGATGATCGCGCGTTTCTTCGCTTCGGGATCGTCTGCCGGGGCGGGCTGCGCGAGCGACGGAGACTGTGGCGCGGAGGTCGCCGCGCTTGTCTCCGCCGCCTGCGCGGTGCGCGATGCCTGGCGCGCGTTCGCCTTCGCTTCGGCGGCCGCGCGCTCGCGCTCGAGACGCGCCGTGCGGCGGTCGTGACGCGTGCGGGCGGCGTCGGCTTCGGGCTGACTCCAGGCATCCCATCCGGTGCGCGTGCCGGTGACGGGAATCATCGCGATGCAATCCACCGGGCAGGGCGGCACGCACAGGTCGCAGCCCGTACACAGTTCCGTGATGACCGTATGCATCTGTTTCGCCGCGCCGACGATGGCATCGACCGGACAGGCCTGCATGCACAACGTGCAGCCGATGCACACGCTTTCGTCGATGACGGCTACCGGCCGCGGCCGTTCGATGCCATGCGTCGTGTCGAGCGGGATCACCGGCTTGCCGAGCAGCGCCGCAATGCGCGCGATGCCTTCGGCGCCGCCCGGCGGGCACTGATTATGGTTGGCCTCGCCGGCGGCGATGGCTTCGGCATAAGGCCGGCACGCCGGGTAGCCGCACTTGGTGCATTGTGTCTGCGGCAGCAGGTCTTCGATGCGCTCGGCGAGCGTCCTGGAAACGGTTGCGGTCACGGGGAAGTGCTTTGATGCCGGGAAATTGACGCAGCGTGGATGCGGGCGTTGCCGCGTTGGCCGGACGCTTCGAAGGCGCCGGAAGCGCTGCGGGTTCGAAGCAGCTCTCACACTGCCTGGTCCAGGCCTGTTGCATGTGGGGCAGGTCACGCGTTCCGTCAGCGGGCGCGTGCCCGGTTTGTCCGTCATTATCGCCGAAGTCGGCAGGGGCGTGACGGCCAGCTTTCAATCCCAATTGCCAACGTTCTTCGATATGCGCATAATCAAATCGCTTTCGTTGGACTGCAGGACGGTGTTCCCCAATCACCTTGGCGCGCCCGTTCACGTCATGTCTCCCGTCCCGGGCTGCGTGGCGCTCATCCGGCAACGCGGCTCTCGAATCATGCCACCATGAATCAGCCGAAAATCAAAAGAGATCCTGAAGGCACCCGGCGTCGTATCCTGCTTGCCGCCGCGGAGGAGTTTGCAGCCGGTGGCCTGTTCGGCGCCCGCGTCGACCAGATCGCGCGCCGGGCCGAAACCAATGAACGCATGCTCTATTACTACTTCGGCAGCAAGGAGCAGCTGTTCACGGCGGTACTGGAGCATGCGCTGTCCGCGCTCGTCGAAGCGGAGCGCACGCTCGAACTGGATGGCGTCGCGCCCATCGAAGCCATGACGCGTCTCGCGCATTTCGTCTGGGATTACTACCGCGATCATCCGGAACTGCTGCGTCTCATCAACAACGAGAACCTGCATGAGGCGCGCTACATCAAGGGATCGAACCGGATCCGCGAGTTGATCTCGCCCATCGTCACAACGCTGACCGCCATTCTCGAGCGCGGCCAGAAAGCCGGCTTGTTCCGCAATGACGTCGAACCGCTCAGGTTCTACGTCACGCTCTCGGGTCTCGGTTATTACATCGTGTCAAACCGCTTCACGCTGGAAGCGACCTTCGGGCTCGACTTCAACGAAGCCCATCAGCGCGAGCAGATCGTGCGCATGAATACCGAACTGTTATTGGCCTATCTGACGCGGCGCTGAAGGCCGTGTGGGTCGCAGAAAACAAAACGTCGCGCCTGGAAGCAGGCGCGACGTTTTTGTTGATGCTGCGCTGAAAGCGGACCTCAGGCGGGCACGGCCTCGCTCTTCGGCTGCTTGTCGTGTTCGAGGATGAACTCGCGCAGTTGCGGATACACCATCGTGCGCCAGCGGCGGCCCGAGAAGATGCCATAGTGGCCGGCCTTCTCTGCCGTGAAGTGGCGCTTGTTCTTCGCAGGCAGGCCGGTGCACAGGTCATGCGCGGCGCGCGTCTGGCCGCTGCCGGAGATGTCGTCCAGCTCGCCTTCGATCGTGAACAGCGCCGTGTGCTTGATGTCCTGCGGACGCACCATCTCGCCATTCACTTCCCACGTGCCTTCCGCGAGCCGGAACTCCTGGAACACGATGCGGATGGTCTCGAGGTAATACTCGGCGGCCATGTCCAGCACGGCGTTGTATTCATCGTAGAAGCGGCGATGTTGCTCGGCGTCGTCGTCGTCGCCGCGCAGCAGGTTCTGATAGAAGTCCCAATGCGCGGTCAGATGGCGCTCCGGATTCATCGCGACGAAGCCCGCGTGCTGCAGGAAGCCCGGATAGACCTTGCGGCCGACGCCCGGATAGTTCGCCGGCACCGTGTAGATGACGTTGTTCTCGAACCATTCGTAGGAATGCTCGTTCGCCAGCGAGTTGACCGATGTGGGGCTGCGGCGCGCGTCGATCGGGCCGCCCATCATGGTCATCGTGCGCGGCGTGTCTTCGCCGCGGCTCGCCATCAGCGAAATGGCGGCGAGCACGGGCACGGTCGGCTGGCACACCGAGATCACGTGCAGGTCCTTCGCGCCGATGTGACGGATGAACTCCTGGATGTACTCGACGTAGTCGTCCAGATGGAACGGACCGTTTTCGATCGGCACCATGCGGGCGTCGAGCCAGTCGGTGATGTAGACCTTGTGATCCTGCAGAAGGGTTTTCACCGTGTCGCGCAGCAACGTGGAGTGATGGCCGGACAGCGGCGCGCATACCAGCACGATGGGTTCGTTCTTCAGCTTGGTGACGGTGGCGCTGTCATCGGCGAAGCGCTTGAAGCGGAGCAGCCGGCAGAAGGGCTTCTCGATGACCGTCTGCTCGACGATAGGAATGTTGTGACCGTCCTTGACGATCTGATGCAGTTCGAACTCCGGCTTTTCGTAATCCTTGCCCAGCCGGTAGAGCAGTTCGTAGGCCGCGGCGAAGCGCGTGGAGCCGGGCACGTAGGCGAGGGGGCTGGCCGGGTTGACGAAGGACTTCGATGCGGCCTGAGCCCATGCTGTGAGGGGAGACAGCACCGCTCGCTGGAATTCGTGGATTTGATAGAGCATGGTTGCCCCGGTAACTCCGGTCGGAACCGGTACCCCGTTGATGCCTGCGACCCGAAAAAAGACGGCCCGGCGACGACGTTCAACGGTACTGGATGATCCCCGGCTGCGCGGCGGGCTGACGCCGCACGGCCGAGGCACTGTCTTTCTGCGATCACTGCCGCTTCACAGGAAGCGATGCTCTTTGAACACAAACGGAACTTGACGACCGCAGCTTCTTCGATCTTGAGTGCAATATTTTCCGGGTAATGTGCGTTCGATTCAATTGGTCGGTCGAAACTGCCGGTTTTTACACAACACTTCAGATGCTACTTAAAAACAGGATAATTTTTGTGCGTTGCACCAATATTACCGTCCGAGCATTATTCCCGCCAGCAAAAACAAGCATTTAGGACTGTCCCGAGGCCGCGTCGATCTCCGCCTGCGCCGCGTCTTCCGCGTGCCCTTCGGCGCCGGAGGGCTGCCCGGTCGCCTTCGCCATCTCTTCTTCGTGACGCATCAGGTTCATCCCGGTGTGCACCAGCGCCACGTGCGTGAAGGCTTGCGGGAAATTCCCCACCATGCGCTTCGCCACCGTGTCGTACTCCTCTGCCAGCAGGCCGACATCGTTCGCCAGGCCCACGAGCCGCTCGAACATCGCGTGCGCCTCGTCGATCCGGCCCTGCAACGCCAGGTTGTCCACCAGCCAGAAACTGCAAGCCAGAAATGTGCCTTCCCCCGGCGGCAAGCCATCCTCGACTTCGGTCGTGTGATAGCGCTTGACGAGACCATCGTGCGTCAAAGTGGTCTCGATCGCATGTACGGTGCCGATTACTCGCGGATCTTTTGGCGGCAGGAAACCCAGCAACGGGATCAGCAGCAGGTTCGCATCGAGCGCTTCGCTGCCGTAGGCCTGCGTGAACGAGTTGAGCTTCGGGTTCCAGCTCTTCTTCAGCACCTCGGTGCGGATGCGCGAGCGCATGTCGCGCCAGTGGTCGATCGGGCCCGGCAGTTCGAAGGTCTCCGCCGACTTGATCGCGCGATCGTACGCTACCCACGCCATCACCTTCGAAAAGGTGAAGTGCTGTCGGCCGCCGCGCACTTCCCAGATGCCTTCGTCGGGTTCCTGCCAGACGGTGTCGAGATGCTGGAGCATCGCGCACTGGATCGACCAGGCGGTTTCGTCGCTCTGCAGGCCGCCCACGCGCGCAAGGTGCAGCGCGTTCATCACTTCGCCGTAGACATCGAGCTGCAACTGGTTGACCGCCCCGTTGCCGATGCGCACCGGCGCCGCGCCCTCGTAGCCCGGCAGCCAGGGGACCTCCCATTCGGGCAGGCGGCGCTCGCCCGCGATGCCGTACATGATCTGGATCTGCGCCGGCGAGCCGGCCATCACGCGGCCCAGCCAGGCGCGCCAGGCGCGGGCTTCGTCGTAGTAGCCGCCGCGCATCATCGCGAGCAGGGTGATGGTCGCGTCGCGCAACCAGCAGTAGCGATAGTCCCAGTTGCGCGTGCCGCCCAGCTGTTCCGGCAGCGAGGTCGTCGGCGCGGCGACGATGCCGCCCGTCGGCTCGTAGGCCAGCGCCTTGAGCGTGATGAGCGAGCGGCGGATGGCCGGCGCCCACTGGCCGGTGAGTTCGCTCTGGCTGGACCATTCGCTCCAGTGGTTTTCGGTGCGGGCGAGCTGGGTGTGAGGATCGTGTGCGGGCGGCAGGCGCAAATGCGATTGCGAATAGCACAGCGAGAAAGGCACGCGTTCGCCCGGGCTGATATCGAAGCAGGCGGTCGTGCGCATGTTCTCGCCGACGAGATCCACCGGCGTGCGCAGCACGGCGAGATCCGGACCGGCGATCGCGCGGATGCCACTGTCGTCGGGAAGACGGCTGACCCATGGCACGGCCGAGCCATAGTCGAAGCGCAACACCAGCTCCATCTTCATGCGCACCGTGCCGCGTCGTCCGACGACGATGCGCACGAGTTCCGAATGGCCGTTGCGCAAGGGCATGAAGTCGATGATCGTCACCGCGCCCTGGGGCGTCTCGAAGTCGGTTTCGAGCACGAGCGTGTCGCCGCGATAGCGCCGCGTGATGACGGGCGCTTCCCCATCGGGCATCTCGGGGGCGAGCAGCCAGCGGCCATGCTCGGGCGTGCCGAGCAGCGCGGCGAAACAGGCGGCGGAGTCGAAGCGCGGCCAGCAGAGCCAGTCGACCGAACCGTTGCGGGAAATCAGGGCGGCCGTGTGGCCGTCGCCGACCATGGCGTAGTCTTCAATCAAAGCGGGCATAAGCGAACATCTTCCTGCTTGCGGCGTGCGTCATGCGTCGACACGCGCCGTGGGTTAAGCAAAGGATCCGGGACGCTGCGCACATCCTGGGCGAAGCGCGACGCCATCGGACGAAGGGTTCTGGATCGCGCCGCGTGCATGCCTTCTGGCCGCATTCTGCCGCAATCGTTCGATATGGGCAGGGAATCGCGCCATCTGGCAGCACATAGCACCACCTCGGGCATGCGACTGCATGCCACGCCGGTATGGCGGAAAAAGACGGATCTTGCGCCGTTCCAGCCATTGATCCGCCATTCGGCTGATGTTTAGAATGAAGCTTCGTGAAAGGTAGTAGCGCTAATTCAGAGGCGCGGCGCGTCAGCCTGCTTTCACCGGTCTTTCTGTTTTGTTTCATCCGTCCTGTTTGGTCGTCCTGTTTGGTCGTCCTGTTTGGTCGTCCTGCTCATTGTCGCCAAGCCTGCGCAGTGGGTCCCGCCTTCAACGTAGCGTTTTCGAGGAACGGAATTCCATGCTCTATCCGTCGAAAGCCGATTGCATCGCCATCCTTTCCGCCGCCAGCGACATGCCGGACACGCAAGCGCTGCTCACGCTCGATCATCGGCATCTGGGCCTGTCGCGTAATGCCATGGAAACCGCCGCCGCCTTTCTCACCGAGCGCGGCTGCTTCAGCCGCTACACCTTCGGCGTGAGCGGTGTGGCGGTGGGTGCGCTGTCGCTGCAAGGGCGGCTGCGGCTGGACCGGCTCGCCAACGGCTGAGCCGCCGTTCCTGGCACGTTTGCGCCGGGCTTTTCCCACTGCGAACACCTCTGACGCGGATGCGCGGCGCGAGCCGTGCATTCGCGTTCGCGCGTTCGTCGCAGGGGGAAAGGCGTGCGCGCCGCGGTGCTCAGAAATGCATCGAGCCCATGCCGAACAGGCCGATCAGCCCGATGACGATCAGATAAATCGCGACAATGAAATTCAGCAGTCGCGGCATGATGAGAATCAGGATCCCGGCGATCAGCGAAACCAGCGGTCCCAGTGCGAGATGAACGGTCATGGCGGCAACTCCTGTTGTTGGTTCGAATCGGTTGGCCCGTCGTGCGTGGTGTATCTTGGACTCGACACTGTCTTCATGAAGTCCCGAACCCGTCATGCGCCTTGCGTGCCTTCGGTGCCTTCGGCGAGCTTTGGAGCAGAACTTGCTCCCGCACGTCGTCGGCCACGCGAGGCCCGCGCAGGCGACGGTCGCGCATCGCCCCTGAACAACACGCAGCAAAAAGACGATGAGGAGGTTTCATGCATTCGAGCCCATTCGGCGGCGTCACCACGTTCCCCCGCACCTTGCAAGACGCGCGCCTGACGCGCCGGAAGCCGGTGGCCTGGGTGCGCGGGATCGCGCTGATGCTGTCGCTGGCGGCAGCGCAGAGCTTCGCGCAAACGTCCGCCGCGCCGGCCTCGACGAGCAGTGCGGCGGACGGCGCCGCGGGCAATGCGGCCGGCTCGCAGGTCTTCGATCTGCTCATCGGCACCTATACGGCCGGCGGCAAGAGCGAGGGCATCTACGTCTACCGTTTCGACACGGCCAACGGCGAGCTGTCGCGCATTGCGTCGGCGCAGACGGTAAATCCGTCGTATCTCGTCGTGAGCCGCGACCGGAATTACGTGTACGCCGTGAACGAATTGCCCGGCGACAACGGCCCCGCCTCGCAGCGCGGCGGCATCAGCGCGTTTCGCTTCGATCGCGCGAGCGGACAGTTGAGCTTTCTCAACCGGGTCTCGTCGGAAGGCAACGATCCCTGCTATCTCGCGATCTCGCCCGACGGCAAGTATCTGCTGACCGCCAACTACTCGGTCGCGTCGAATCCGGGCGGCAGCTTCGCGGTGTTCCCGCTGGCCGCCGACGGCCGCGTCGGCACGTCCGTCCTGACCGTGCATCACGAGGGCGCCGGTCCGGTGAAGGGTCGTCAGGACAACTCGCACGTCCACTCGACGGTGTTCTCGCCTGACGGCAAGTATCTGTTCACGCAGGATCTGGGCGTCGACAAGGTGTTTTCCTACCGCTACACGCCGGACCCGGCCGCGAGCAGCCGCGGCCTGTTCGGCCCGACCGAGGCGCGCTACACGCCGATCACGCCAGGCTCCGGCCCGCGCCATCTGGTGTTCGACGCCAGCGGCCGGCACGGCTATCTGACGACGGAGCTGAGCGCGTCCGTGCTGGTGTTCGATTACCGCGACGGCAAGCTCACGCAGACGCAAAGCGTGCCGATGTTCGCGTCGGGCTTCCGGGGCAAGATTGGCGGCGGGGCGCTGCATCTCTCGCCGGACGGACGCTTCCTGTACGCGACCAACCGCGGCGACGCGAACGAACTGGTCGCATTCTCGGTCGATCCGTCGAACGGCCAGCTGAAGCTGCTGCACCGTTATCCGACGCTCGGCAAGACGCCGCGCGAATTCGCGATCGATCCGACCGGGCGCTGGCTCGTCGTCGGCAATCAGGAAAGCGACAGCGTCTACTTTTACCGGCGCGATCCGCAGACGGGTGAGCTTGCATCGGATCCGAAGCAGCTGTCGATCGGCTCACCGGTCGACTTCAAGTTCGTTTCGCCTTCCTGAACGCGGGTGGTCAACGGGCCGCCGTTGCTACGACGATGAAGCGAAGCCTCCTCATGCTGTTCACGGCGCTTGCGCTGAGCGCGCCGCTCGGGGCGCATGCGGCCGATGGCCAGTGCGACTACCAGCGCGACTGGATGGCGTCGGCGTGCGAGCGGGTGACGCGCGTCGCGCGCGACGGCACCTGGGATCTCTACGTGACGGGCTATGGCTGGCACATCGACGGCTTCGACAACCGCAAGGAACTGAATCCGTGGTCGTACGGCGGCGGCCTGGGCAAGCACTGGACCGGCGCCGACGGCAACGAGGACATCCTGTTCGCCTTCGCGTTCTCGGATTCGCATCACAACGTCGAGCCTATCGGCGGTTACGCGCGCCAGTGGTACACGAAGCCGGTGCTGGGCGGTCTGCAGGCGGGCGGGGGATTCTTCGTCGGCGTGACGGCGCGCAGCGACGTGGCGCACTACGCGCCACTGCCGCTCGCCTTGCCGGTGGGTTCGGTGCGTTACCGGCGCGCGTCCGTCATGGCGACGATCATCCCGCGCATCCCGGGCCTCAACGACGGCGACGTCGCGTTCTTCTGGGGACGCTACGAGTTCTAGTACGATGCGACGCACCGCCGTTCTTCGGCTCTTATGCAGCGAAAGCCTCGGTTGATGCAGACGCAAGGCAACAGCAGGGAAAGCACTTTGAATACGACCAGACCGATCGAAGCGCGCGAACGCGCGACGGACTCTCACCACCCCGGCGATAAACGCGACGTCTCGGCGCCGCCGGGTTTCATCACGGCATTTCGCTTTACCGGCGGCCAGGCGCTGCGGCTGACCTGGGACGAGGCGCGTGCGTCGATCGTCGGCGAGAACATGACGTGGCTGCATCTGTCCGCCAACGACGACACGGTCGAAGGCTGGCTCGAAGGCGTCGCGTCGATGCCGGATGTGGCGCGGGAATTCCTGAACGGCGAGGACAAGCGTCCGCGCGTGCATATCGGCACGAACTTCATGTATGGGGTCGTGGCGGATCTCGAACTCGTCGCGAAGACGGCCAATGCAGCCGCGCCCGACGCGCGCGAAGCGAACCGCGCGACCGGCGCGCTGCGTTTCTATGTCGACCGGCACCGGATGATCACGGTGCGCGCGCGGCCGCTGCAATCCACCGACCGCCTGCGTCACGCGCTGCTCGAAGGCACGACCTTCCGCGATCCGGTGGATCTCTTCGCGGGCCTGATTCGCGCGCTGAACGACACCTTCGCGGATCGCATCGACGAACTCGGCGACTGTCTCGACGATGTCGAGGAAACCGTGCTCGAAGGCGGGCATTCACGCTGCCGCGCGCTGCTGGGCGATGTACGGCGCCGCATCGTGGAGGTGAAGCGCTTCATCGATCCGGAGCGCAATGCGCTGACCCAGCTCGTGCTGCGCCGGCTCGAATGGGCCGAGCCGCGTTCGATGGAAGCGCTGGTGCAGGCAATCCAGGTGCTCAATGGTCTGGGCGGCGGGCTCGAAGGACTTTACGAGCGCGCCAAGCTGCTGCAGGACGAGATCGCGGCGGCGCTCTCCGAGGACATCAACCGCAAGCTGCTGTGGCTGGCGATCATGTCGGCCTTGCTGTTGCCGGCGACGCTCGTGACCGGCATCTTCGGCATGAACGTGGCGGGGCTGCCGGGCACGAAGGACCCGGCGTCGTTCTGGGTGGTCGTGGGCGTGATGACGGCGTGCGCCGCCGTCACGATCTTCCTGCTGCGCCGCCTGCGGCTCTGGTGAGGTCCGGGCTTGCGCCCGGACGCCGGCCTTACTCGCCCGGTCCGGGCGGCGCGAGCACTTCGCGGTTGCCGTTGCTGCCCATCGGCGAGACCAGGCCGGCGCTTTCCATCTGCTCGACCAGCCGCGCCGCGCGGTTATAGCCGATGCGCAACTGCCGCTGCACCGACGAGATCGACGCGCGCCGCGTCCGCACGACGAAAGCCACGGCTTCGTCGTAGAGCGGATCGGCTTCGGCGTCCGGCGTGTCGCCGAACAGGTCCTGGGTGCCGCCTTCCGCTGCCGGACCCGACAGGATGCCTTCCTCGTATTCCGGCTCGCCGAACTGCTTCAGATGCTCGACCACGCGATGCACCTCGTCGTCGGCGACGAACGCGCCGTGCACGCGCTGCGGATAGCCGGTGCCGGGCGGCAGGAACAGCATGTCGCCGGCGCCCAGCAGCGATTCCGCGCCCATCTGGTCGAGAATCGTGCGCGAATCGATCTTCGATGACACCTGGAACGCCACGCGCGTCGGGATGTTTGCCTTGATGAGGCCCGTGATGACGTCGACGGACGGACGCTGGGTGGCGAGAATCAGGTGGATGCCGGCCGCGCGCGCCTTCTGCGCGAGCCGCGCGATCAGCTGCTCGATCTGCTTGCCGGCGACCATCATCAGGTCGGCCAGCTCGTCGATGATGACGACGATGAGCGGCAGCGTCGAGAGCGGCTCGGGCGCGTCGGGCGTGAGCGAGAACGGGTTCGAGAGCTTCTTGCCGGCAGCTTCGGTGTTGCGGATCTTCTGGTTGAAGCCCTGCAAATTGCGCACGCCGACCGCCGACATCAGGCGATAGCGCTTCTCCATCTCGCCGACACACCAGTTGAGCGCGTTCGACGCGAGCTTCATGTCGGTCACGACAGGCGCGAGCAGATGCGGAATGCCTTCGTAGACCGAGAGCTCGAGCATCTTCGGGTCGATCATGATGAGGCGCACGTCCTCGGGCTTCGCCTTGTAGAGCAGCGAGAGGATCATCGCGTTGACCGCGACCGACTTGCCCGAGCCGGTCGTGCCCGCGACCAGCATGTGCGGCGCCTTCGCGAGATCCGTGACCACCGGATTGCCGACGATGTCCTTGCCCATCGCGATGGTCAGATTCGACTTCGACGTGCGATAGACGTCGTCGCGCAGGATCTCCGAGAGGCGGATCATCTGGCGCTTCGGATTGGGCAATTCGAGGCCCATGCAGGTCTTGCCCGGAATCGTCTCGACGACGCGGATCGACGTGAGGCCGAGGCCGCGCGACAGATCCTTCATCAGGCCGACGATCTGGCTGCCGCGCACGCCGAGCGCCGGCTCGACCTCGAAGCGCGTGATCACCGGTCCGGCCGATGCGCCGACCACCGTCACCGGCACCTTGAACTCCTGCAGGCGTTGCTCGATCAACTGGCCGGTGTCGAGCAGACGCTCCTCGGACACGGGCTCGCTTTCGTCGGCGGCGGGCTCGAGCAGGTCGAGACCGGGCAATTCGACGGGCGACGCATGAGGTGCGTGGAATTCGAACTCGGTCGAGGTGAAGCCGCGCACGGGCGCGCGGGGTTCGGCGGGGGAGGGCGGTACAGCCGGCGTCGGGGCCGGTGTGGCTGTTGTCGTGATCGGAAAGCGCACGACGTTCGAGCGCGACGCCCATTCGTCGCCGGCCACCTGGCGTCGATCCGCGTCTTGCTCGTCTTCCAGCGCTTCCTCAGCGGGTGCTTCGAGCATGTGCAAGCGCGGCGGCGCGGGCGGCTCGACGCTGTCGGCCACGGTTTCGGGCAGGTCCAGCCACGGCGGCGTCTGGTCGGCGTCGCGCAGGGCTTCGTCGAGCGGCGTCACGGCAGGAGACGGCTCGCTGATTTCAGGCAGCGGCGGTTCAGGCGGGAGGGCGGCTTCCGGCGCGGGCTCCATGGCAGGTGCGTCGATTTCGGGGTCGGGCGGCGCGGGCGGCATGACGGGCAGCGCCGACGCCAACGGCTCAGGCACGCGCATCTCGAACCAGGGCGCAGGCTCGACGAGCGCGGGGGCGATCAGGTGCGCGTCGATCAGCGGCGTGTCGGCGAAATCGTGGCTTTCGCGATGGATGTGCGGCTCGGCGATCGCTGTCTGCTCGACATCAGGCTTGCTCGACTCGTGCGGCGCCGGCTCGGTCTGCGCGGGCAAGGTTTCTTCACTCGCCGGCTGGCTCGATCTCGCCATGGCCACGTGTCCGCGCGCGAGGCTCGCGCCGGCCAGCGAGGTCCACAAGGCCGTTTTCTCCTCGATGGAACGCAGCGTCGCCTGAATCGATTCGGGCGCGGGCGGAGGACCGGCCGGTGCGGGTGGCGTCGGCGGGCGGGAAAAGGCGGGCGCGGCCAGCGGGGCAGGTGTGAATTCGCGCGCGACGGGTGCCGCGCCTGGATTCAACGGAGCGCGTCTGACGCCGGGGGATGCAGGCTGCGAACCCGTGACCGGGCCGCGTGCAGCGATGCGCGAGCCTGCAGCGGCGGGCGCGTGCGCTGTGGCGAATGCGCTCACCGAACTCACCGAGCTCGCCGCAGCCGAAGTGCGCGGTGCAGGCATCGACGTGGGGGCTCCGCGCGGGCGGTTCAGGCCCGGATTCACGCCCGGGTTGATGGGAGCGGGCTTCGGGCTGGCGGGCGCGTCGGCGGCGATGGATGCCCGCAGGCCCGAACCCGATGCCGCGAACGCCGAAGCCTGCCGCGCCGGATAAGGCGAATGGCCGTCGCGGGCGGCGACGGACGACGGCGCACCGGGCTTCAGCCAGCCCGCGGGCGCGACAGGTTCGCTCGGTTGCGGACGGAGCGCGGCGTCGGCGGTGTCGAGGCCTGCGCGCGGCGTGCGGGCTTCCGCTGCGCCGTTCGGGTGCCGCGTGGCGCTTTTGCCCACGGCGGGCGGGCGCCATGGCGTCGGCCGCTGGTAGCGGCTGCCGCGTCTGGCCGTAGGCAGGCCGAGCGTCGGTTCGTCGGGCGCGACGCGCGAGGTGGGCGCGTCGGAGCGCTCGGCACGGACGCTGCGCTCCTGGACCTCGCGCGGGGCGCGCGCGGCGCGGGCCTGTGCACGGCGCTCGAACCAGCCGGCCGACTTGTCGCGGGCCGATTGCGTCGATTGACCGCGACTTTCCCGGAGCCGCGCCTCGGCCGGACGCTCGCGGGGCGTGAGCCAGCTTTGCGGCAGGCCGAAGCCGAAGGCCTCGTCGGCCCAGGCGAGCACGCTACGCCAGTTGAACTCGACCAGCCACGGCAGGAAGATGGCGAGGACCAGCGCGGCCAGCGCGCCCGTGCCGGACGGATGCGCCAGGTCGCTCAGGGCCGATGCGAGCGCGCGCCCGCATCGATTGATGTTCAACTGCGTCTCGAGCGAACGAGCCAGCGTTCCTTCGAGGATGCTGCTTGAAAGCAGTACGGCGATGAAGCCGAGCCAGAGGCGGATCGTGCCGGGGCCGCGGCGCGCGGCGCCGCCTGGCAACGCCAGCCTGACGAGGCGCCAGAGCAGGAAGCCGAACCAGATGACCGATGCACCGAACCAGCCGAGAACTACCATGTGCATGCCTGAGATTGAACCGATGTTGAATGAGACAGGGGGTGCTGCCCGGCCGGGTGTGTTGCACGAGGAGGCCGGGCGGTTGGAGCGAGCAGTTTAACGGGTGGCGCGTCTGTCCATGTGCCTGCAAGTGCGCCTGCCGCGAGCACGCAACACATGCGCTCATGGGCTCGCCATGTTCGCTGTGCGCATGCCGGATTCATTTGGCGCGCGGCGCGAAGACGAGCACCTGTCCGTCCTCCAGCGTGAGTTGCAGCGACTGCGGCGGATTCATCTGCACGCCGCTTTTCGCGACATGCGCGAGGCCGTCCAGATAGGGCTGCTCGAGCGCGGCGCCCGTGCCGCCCGGGCAGGCCATGCGTGTGCCCGCCAGCGGACCGAAGCTGAGCTTGCCGTCCTTCAGATCGTACGTGCCGGCAAAGCGGTTGCAGCCCGCGAAGCCGCTCGCGCGCCTGCGGCCGCTGGCGGTCGAGAAGTCGAGCGTGAGGGGCTGGCCGGAACTGGCACTGGCGGCATCCGTTTGGGCGGTTCCCTGGGCCTCGCCCGGGACCGCGCGGGTCTGGCCGTTCGCATCGGTCCAGCGGGTCAGTTGCCATTGGGTGTCATCGAGCAACTGCGTTGCGGCGGGATTGTACGGGTCCGTGGGCGGTGCGCTCGCGTCCGAATGTTTCGGGATCGCGCAGCCGGCAACCAGGCTCGCGACGACCAACGCGGCGCCCGCTCCGGCGGCCGTGCGCGTGATCCGCGAGAGAAAACGGGACGATGGGCGCGCAGTGGACGCGCGAAAGAGGGACGTGGGCATCGATGATCCTGGAGCGGGCGAAACCGTAAGCGTATCGCACTCGTCCTACGATTTGTCCAGCGACAAAGCGCAACAAGCGGCAACAAGCAGCAAGTGAATTGTCGCCGCAATGATTGCGACGGTCAGGGAATTCAATCGTGCCGATGCAGGTCAACAGGCGAAATGCCGAGATCGCCGGCGAACTTTCGGTTCTGTCCGCTGGCCAAACGGACGAGTCTCGCGGCGCGGACGCTGCGTGTTAACATCGCGCCCAATCAGATCCGGCCCATTCCGCGGATCCCGCCGCCGCAGCACGTTCAGCATTCAACACTTCACGTTTCATTCCGGAGCACGTCATGTCCATCGTTTCACCCCGCACAGCCGCGAGCGGCCCGCAAGCAGCCAACACGGGCGCAGCGCGCATCGGCACGCCGCTTTCGGCGCATGCCACGCGCGTCATGCTGCTGGGCGCGGGCGAGCTCGGCAAGGAAGTGATCATTGCGTTGCAGCGGCTGGGCGTGGAGGTGATCGCCGTGGACCGTTATGCGAACGCGCCGGGTCATCAGGTCGCGCATCGCGCCCATGTGATCGACATGACCGATGCCGCCGCGCTGCAAGCGCTGATCGAGCAGGAACAGCCGCATCTGATCGTGCCGGAGATCGAGGCCATTGCCACGGACGCGCTCGCGGCCATCGAGGCGGCGGGCCAGGTCACGGTGATCCCGACCGCGCGCGCCACGCAGCTCACGATGAATCGCGAGGGGATTCGCCGGCTCGCCGCCGAAACGCTCGGCCTGCCCACTTCGCCCTACGCGTTCGCCAACTCGCTCGACGAACTGAAGGCCGCGATCGGCCGGATCGGTTTTCCGTGCGTGGTGAAGCCGGTGATGTCGTCGTCGGGCAAGGGGCAGTCGGTGCTCAGGAGCGAGGCCGACGTCCAGCCCGCATGGCAGTACGCGCTGGCGGGCGGGCGCGTGAATCACGGGCGCGTGATCGTCGAGGGTTTCGTCGATTTTGAATACGAGATCACGCTGCTGACGGTGCGCGCGGCGGACCCTGCCAGCGGCGCCACGCAGACGTATTTCTGCGAGCCGGTCGGTCACGTGCAGGTGGCGGGCGACTATGTCGAGTCCTGGCAGCCGCAGGCCATGAGCCCGGTCGCGCTGGAACGCGCGCGCGAGGTGGCGGCGCAGGTGACGACGGCGCTCGGCGGGCGCGGGCTGTTCGGCGTCGAGCTGTTCGTGCGCGGCGACGACGTGTGGTTCTCGGAAGTCAGCCCGCGGCCGCACGACACGGGGCTCGTGACGCTGGCCACGCAACGCTTTTCGGAGTTCGAACTGCACGCGCGGGCCATCCTCGGCTTGCCCGTCGATACGGCTCTGCGCACGCCCGGCGCGTCGGCTGTGATCTATGGCGGGCTGGACGAGGCGGGCATCGCGTTCGAGGGCGTCGCCGAGGCGCTCGCGGTGCCGGGTGCGGACCTGCGCCTGTTCGGCAAGCCGGAGAGCTTCGTGAAGCGCCGCATGGGCGTCGCGCTGGCGACGGGCGCTGACACCACCGAAGCGCGCGCACGCGCGCGCGAGGCGGCGTCGAAGGTGCGGCCGGTGAAGGTTGAATGAATGCGCGGCTGATCGGGCCGGCGGGAGCAGACAAGTGAAAGCAAGCATGCTGGCCGCGCTGATCGCGGCCACCCTGGGTCTCTCGGGATGCGGACTGGCGGCCGCGCCGTGCCGGATCGCCTCGGCGGGACTGAAGATCGTGCCGGTGGTGGGGCATGTCGCGGCGGCGCCCACCGACGCCTGCGCCGACGTCATCGATCCCTGACGGCGGGCATCTGCCGGATGCACACGGAAGCCACTGCGCCGACTTGAAAACGAACCCGAAACGAACCATGAAGACACTTCCCGCATTCGCCATTGCCATGGTGCTCGGAGCGCTGGGCGCCCAGGCCGCGCAGGCCATGCCGCTGACCGTGCCGCAGATTCAGACGGCAACGACGCAAAACGCGCGCTATGACTGCAAGGACGGCAAGACCGTTTCCGTGCAGTACACCAACGCGCGGAACCATCAGAGCTTCGCGGCGCTGACCGTCGACGGGCGCAAGCTGCTGTTCGTCGGTGTCGTCGCGGGATCGGGCGCGAAGTACGTCGCTGACCAGTATACGTGGTGGACCAAGGGTCCCCAGGCCAACCTCTACGACGAGCTGGCCGCGAAAGACTCGCCGCCGCTGCTGGCCGATTGCGTCGAGCGCAAGTAGTCAGGGCGGGAACCATCGCATCGGAACCTGCCCGGGCGCAAGGCAGGCTGCGCACCGCTGCGGGCGGCCCCGCCGATGCGGCCGGAGCGCTTGTGCAGGCGGTGCTACAATGTGCGGCTTTACGGCCTCGGTAAGCGCGCGGTCGGTTAGTCCCGGTGTGGCGGCGCCGCTTGCGGCCACGCCCTCGAAGGCAGGCGCCGGCAGCCAACCGAGCGTGGCCATAGTCCACCGCTGAAATGAAATGGCTGGCCGGCCTGCAGCGGAACGGCACATTCACCCGCTGCACGGCGTCCGGCAGGCCGGCAACGCTTCTCCGTCCGGCGGCGACGCTGCCATGGAAACGTCACGGAAAGCGTGTTCCATCGACGCAAGTCTGCAAGCCGCAGATTCGCAATTGAACAGGGCGACCCGGGCTCGCTCACGAACGCAGTGCCCGGCATCACGCGCCCGCGCGCGTCCGACGCGCCGCGAACGCACCGAAACACATCCGCGCAGGAAACCGACTGGACCGAATGCCACCGAAGCCAACGGTCGCGCCAGATCGACCGGTTCCTTGCGCCTTCCGCATCGAGCGGATTTTTAGCGATAGCCAATATAGTCACCATGTCCGATTCCGTCGCCACGAACCCGTCCACCGCCGAGGCCGCCGCGCCTTCGTTCGACCAGTTCGGTTTGTCCGCCGACATCCTGAAAGCGGTGCGCGAGTCCGGCTACACCACGCCGACGCCCATCCAGGCCCAGGCCATCCCGGTCGTGCTCGCCGGCCGCGACGTCATGGGCGCCGCCCAGACCGGCACCGGCAAGACCGCCAGCTTTTCGCTGCCCATCATTCAACGGCTGTTGCCGAACGCCAATACCAGCGCGTCGCCGGCGCGCCATCCCGTGCGCGCGCTGATGCTCACGCCGACGCGCGAACTCGCCGACCAGGTCGCCGCCAACGTGCAGACCTACTCGAAGCACACGCCGTTGCGCAGCACGGTGGTGTTCGGCGGCGTCGACATGAATCCGCAGTCGGACGCGCTGCGCCGCGGCGTCGAGATCCTGATCGCAACGCCGGGGCGTCTGCTCGATCACGTCCAGCAGAAGACGGTGAATCTCGGCCAGGTGCAGATGCTCGTGCTCGACGAAGCCGACCGCATGCTCGACATGGGCTTCCTGCCGGACCTGCAGCGCATCCTGAACCTGCTGCCGAAGGAGCGCCAGACCTTGCTGTTCTCGGCCACCTTCTCGGGTGAGATCAAGAAGCTGGCGTCGACCTATCTGCGCAACCCGCAGACCATCGAGGTCGCGCGCAGCAACTCGACGAACGCGAACGTGCGGCAGATCGTCTACGAGGTCCACGAGAGCGACAAGTCGAGCGCGGTCGCGCAACTGATCCGCGAACGGGAACTCAAGCAGGTCATCGTGTTCTGCAACAGCAAGATCGGCGCGAGCCGTCTGGCTCGCGTGCTGGAACGCGACGGCATTGTCGCCACGGCGATTCACGGCGACCGCTCGCAGAGCGAGCGCATGCAGGCGCTCGACGCGTTCAAGCGCGGCGAAGTCGAGGCGCTGGTCGCGACCGACGTGGCCGCGCGCGGGCTCGACATCGCCGAGCTGCCCGCCGTCATCAATTTCGACCTGCCGTTCAATGCGGAAGACTATGTGCACCGCATCGGCCGAACGGGGCGCGCGGGTGCATCGGGCGACGCGCTTTCGCTGTGCAGCGCCAACGAGCGCAAGCAACTGGCGGACATCGAGAAGCTGATCAAGCGTCCGCTCGAAGTCGAGCCGCTGGAAGTGAAGATGCCCGCACGTCGTGACGGGTCGGGTTCGTCTTCGCCGCGTCGTGAAGAGCGCTTCGGCCGTGCGGAACGGGGCGAGCGCAGCGAGCATCGGCACGCGCCGCGCGAAGAGGGTGCGCGCCGTCGCGGGCCGGCCGGGCATGATCGTCCGCGCGGCCGCCAGCAGCCGGTCGACGAGTTCTTCCTGAAGCCTTACGAGCCGTCGCCGTCGGCGATCAAACGTCAGGACGAAACGGTCGAGCCCGAGCGCAAGAGCGCACCGAAGCAGCCGCTCGCGGCCTTGCTCGGCGGGCTGGGGATGCCGCGCAAGACGTCGTGATGTCCTGATTGCATTGCTGACTGAATGAACAAGGCAGCCCGCGCGGCTGCCTTTTTCTATTGCGCGTCGGGCCCGTAGCGTTTCGCCCATGCGCTGGTCGCCGCGCTGTAGAAGGCGTCGAGCGTGTCCGCCGACACCTCGATGCCCAGATGCCGCGCGGCCTCGATCAGCGCGCCGAGCGGCGCATGGTGATCGAGCGGCGCCGCGCCCGTCTGCTTGCTGAGCTTTTCGCCGCTCGCGCTGTTGACCGCCGGCACATGCAGATAGTCCGGAGTCGGCACGCCGAGACACCGTTGCAGATAGATCTGCCGCGCGGTGGAGTCGAGCAGATCGGCGCCGCGCACGACATGCGTGATGCGGGCCTCGGCATCGTCGATGACGACCGCCAGCTGATACGCCCACAGTCCGTCCGCGCGCCGCAACGCGAAATCGCCGACTTCGGTCGCGAGATCCTGGGTCTGCGGACCCTGCCAGCGATCAACGAAACGGATGCGCGCCGCATCGCCGTCCGGCACGCGCAGGCGCCATGCGCGCGCGGGCTTGCCATGCAGACCGTCGCGGCACGTGCCGGGATAGGCGAGCGTCGCGTGGCGTTCATGAGCCTGCACGAGCGAATCCGCGATTTCGCGCCGCGTGCAGCCGCACGGATAGACGAGCCCGGTTGCCTGCAAGCGCTCGAAGGCAGCCTGATACGCGGCGTCGCGTGTGCTTTGCCAGACCGGCGGCGCGTCCGAATTCATGCCGAAATGCGCGAGCGTCGCGAGAATCTCGTCGGCGGCGCCGGCGACGGTGCGCGGGGCATCGACGTCCTCGATCCGCACGATCCAGCTGCCGCCGTGCGCGCGCGCATCCAGGAAGCTCGCAAGCGCGCTCACGAGCGAGCCGGCATGCAGCGGACCGGTCGGCGAAGGCGCGAAGCGGCCGCGGTAGGTCATCGGGCCGCTCAGGCTGCCTGACTGTTACCGGTCTTTGCGTCCGGATGACACGCGGGACAGGTCTTGCCCGGCGTGTAGTACGGCGACTTCTGCGCCTCCGCCGGCACCACCGCGCGGCAGCCGAAGCACTGCGCGGTGGCGGTCGGCTCGAGATCGGGATTGAGCGCGGTGCGGTAGTCGAACACGAAGCACTCGCCCGTGTAGTGCGCGCCGCCGACTTCCTCGAAGTATTTGAGAATGCCGCCTTCGAGCTGATACACGTGATCGATGCCCACTTCCTTCATGTGGATCGCGGCCTTCTCGCAGCGAATGCCGCCGGTGCAGAAGGACACGACCGTCTTGCCTTCGAGATCCGCGCGATTCTGCTCGATGACTTCCGGAAACTCGCTGAATTTCGTGATGCGGTAATCGAGCGCGTGCTCGAAGGTGCCGACATCGACCTCGAACGCATTGCGCGTGTCGAGCATCACGACCGGGCGGCCCGTGTCGTCGTGACCGCGGTCGAGCCAGACTTTCAGCGTGGGGGCATCGACGGAAGGCGCGCGGCCGAGTTCCGGCCTGATGGCGGGCTTCTTCATCGTGATGATTTCACGCTTGAGCTTGACCAGCATGCGGCGGAACGGCTGCTTTTCCGAGAGACTTTCCTTGAACTGCAGGTCGGCGAAACGGCCGCCGAAGAGCGCGTCGCCGCGCAGGTAATCGATGAAGGCGCGGACCTCGGCAACCGGCCCGGCAATGAAAAGATTGATGCCCTCCGGCGCCAGCAGGATCGTGCCCTTGAGCCCGAGCGCGTTGCAGCGTTCGGTGACGAGCGGCCGCCAGGCCGGGCCGTCTTCGATGGTGACGAATTTATAGGCGGAGAGGTTCAGGATGCTCATGATCAGACGACGCGCGAAACGGCTGTAACGGGTAAAAAGTGCGGCCGGAAGCAGCCGCGCAAAGGCCGTATTATCTCGCAAACGGCGCGCGTGTTCGTCGCGCGCCGAAAGGCCCGTCCGGCCGTTCCGCCAAGGCTTGCGATTGCGCAAGCTGGCCGCGTGGCCAGGGCCTTGTCCGTTCGGCCAGCGCGCCCGCCCGCCGGTTCGCGCGAACGACCCGCATGTACAATACCGCCATGTCAGATCCCCGCTTCGTTCATCTCCGCGTCCACTCCGAATTCTCGATTGCCGACGGCATCGTGCGGCTGGACGACGTCGTCAAAGCTGCCGCAAATGACGGTCAGGGCGCGCTCGCGCTGACCGACCTCGGCAACGCCTTCGGGCTCGTGCGTTTCTACAAGGAAGCGCGTGGCAAGGGTGTCAAGCCCATCGCCGGTTGCGACGTCTGGATCACCAATCCCGCCGACCGCGACAAGCCAGCGCGCCTGCTCCTGCTCGTGCGCGACAAGCAGGGCTATCTCAACCTGTGCGAGCTGTTGAGCCGCGCATGGCTGACGAACCAGTATCGCGGCCGCGCCGAGGTGCTGACCGAGTGGCTCGAAGAGGGGCTCGCCGAAGGTCTGCTGGCGCTGTCCGGCGCGCAGACGGGCGATATCGGCATGGCGTTCGCGGCCGGCAATGCGGCCAGCGCGCAACGTCACGCGGAACGCTGGGCGAAACTGTTCCCGGATGCGTTCTATATCGAATTGCAGCGCGCCGGCCAGCCGGGCGAGCAGGCGTATATCCAGGAAGCGGTCAGGCTCGCGGCCAAGCTGCGCCTGCCGGTGGTCGCCACGCATCCGATGCAGTTCATGACGCCCGACGACTTCACCGCGCACGAAGCGCGCGTGTGCATTTCGGAAGGCGACATCCTGGCCAATCCGCGCCGGCAAAAGCGCTTCACGCAGGACCAGTTTTTCCGCACGCAGGACGAGATGTGCGCGCTGTTCGCGGACATTCCTTCCGCGCTCGCGAATACGGTCGAGATCGCGCGGCGCTGCAATCTCACGCTCGAACTCGGCAAGCCGAAGCTGCCGCTGTTCCCGACGCCGGACGGCATGTCGCTGGACGACTACCTCGTGCAGTTGTCGAAGGAGGGGCTCGAAGTCCGTCTGGAACAGCTGTATCCGGATACCGCCGAACGCGACGCGCAGCGCGAGACCTATTACGCGCGGCTCGACTTCGAATGCGGCACGATCATCAAGATGGGCTTTCCGGGCTACTTCCTGATCGTCGCCGACTTCATCATGTGGGCCAAGAACAATGGCGTGCCGGTCGGTCCGGGCCGCGGTTCGGGCGCCGGCTCGCTGGTCGCGTATGCACTCGGCATCACGGACCTGGACCCGCTGCGCTACAACCTGCTGTTCGAGCGCTTCCTGAATCCGGAACGCGTGTCGATGCCCGACTTCGACATCGACTTCTGCCAGGAAGGCCGCGACCGCGTCATCCAGTACGTGAAGGGCAAGTACGGCGCGGATGCCGTCTCGCAGATCGCCACCTTCGGCACCATGGCCGCGAAGGCCGCGGTGCGCGACATCGGCCGGGTGCTCGATCTCGGCTACATGTTCACCGACGGCGTCGCGAAGCTGATCCCGTTCAAGCCGGGCAAGCACGTGACCATCGCAGACGCGATGAAGGAAGAGCCCACGCTCCAGGAACGCTTCGACGCCGAAGACGAAGTGCACCAGCTGCTCGAACTCGCGCAGCGCGTGGAAGGGCTGACGCGCAACGTCGGCATGCACGCGGGCGGCGTGCTGATCGCGCCGGGCAAGCTTACCGACTTCTGCCCGCTCTATACGCAGGGCGAGGACGGCGGCGTCGTCAGCCAGTATGACAAGGACGACGTGGAAGCAGTCGGCCTCGTCAAGTTCGACTTTCTGGGCCTGACCACGCTCACCATCCTGGACTGGGCCGAGCGCTACATCCGCCGTCTGGATCCTTCGAAGCAGGACTGGAATCTCGCGCAGGTGCCGCTCGACGATCCCGCTTCGTTCTCCGTCCTGAAGAAGGCCAACACGGTCGCCGTGTTCCAGCTGGAAAGCCGCGGCATGCAGGGCATGCTGAAGGACGCGCAGCCGGACCGCTTTGAGGACATCATCGCGCTGGTGGCGCTGTACCGTCCGGGCCCGATGGACCTGATCCCCAGCTTCTGCGCGCGCAAACACGGGCGCGAGATCGTCGAGTATCCGGACCCGCGCGTCGAGCCTGTCCTGAAAGAGACCTACGGCATCATGGTCTACCAGGAGCAGGTGATGCAGATGGCGCAGATCATCGGCGGCTACTCGCTCGGCGGCGCGGACTTGCTGCGTCGCGCGATGGGCAAGAAGAAGGCCGAGGAGATGGCGCAGCATCGCGAGATCTTCGCGGAAGGCGCGGCCAAGAACGGCCTCGCGCGCGCCAAGTCCGACGAGATCTTCGACCTGATGGAGAAGTTCGCGGGCTACGGCTTCAACAAGTCGCACGCGGCGGCCTATGCGCTGCTCGCCTATTACACGGCGTGGCTCAAGGCGCATCATCCGGCGGAATTCATGGCGGCCAACATGTCGCTCGCCATGGACGACACCGACAAGGTCAAGATCCTCTTCGAGGACTGCGCGACCAACGGCCTCAAGGTGCTGCCGCCGGACATCAACCAGTCGGCGTACCGCTTCGAGCCGGTCGCGGAAGCCAATGGCGCGCGCTCGAAGACCATCCGCTATGGTCTCGGCGCGATCAAGGGCAGCGGGCAGAACGCCATCGAGGAAATCCTGCGTGCGCGCGCGGACGGGCCGTTCACCGACCTGTTCGACTTCTGCGAGCGCGTCGACCGCCGCGTGGTGAACCGCCGCACGGTGGAAGCGCTGATCCGTTCGGGCGCGTTCGACACCATGCACGCGAACCGCGCGCAACTGCTCGCCTCCGTGCCGATGGCAATGGAAGCCGCGGATCAGGCGGCCGCCAATGCCATGCAAGCCGGACTCTTCGACATGGGCGACGCGCCGCTCGCGAAGCACGAGTATGTCGAGGAAGCGGAGTGGTCGGACAAGAAGCGCCTGCAGGAAGAAAAGACCGCGCTCGGCTTCTATCTGTCGGGTCACCTGTTCGACGCCTACAAGGGCGAAGTGCGGCGCTTCGTGCGCCAGAAGGTCGGCGAGTTGAAGGAAGGCCGCGACAAGCTGATCGCAGGCGTGATCTCGTCGATGCGCACGCAGATGACCCAGCGCGGCAAGATGCTGATCGTCAACCTCGACGACGGCAGCGGCCAGTGCGAAGTCACCGTCTTCAACGAACAGTTCGAGGCGAACAAGGCGCTGTTCAAGGAAGACGAGTTGCTCGTCGTGCAGGGCATGGCGCGCAACGACGCCTTTACGGGCGGCATCCGCTTCACCGTCGATACCGCGATGGATCTGGAGCGCGCGCGCAGCCGCTATGCGCAGTCCGTGAAGGTCGAGATGAACGGCAACGCGGATTCGTTGCGCCTGCGCCGCGTGCTCGAAGCGCATGCGGCGGGCGCGCAGAGCGAGGCGCCGCCTGTGCGCGAGAACGGCCGTGAGAATGGCCGCGACGGCGGGCGCTCGCGGCAGCCTGCACCGATACCGAACGGTCTGAACGTGAGCGTCGTGTATCGCAGCGAACATGCGGAAGGCGAAGTGCGTCTGGGCGACGCCTGGCGCGTCAAGCCTACCGACGAGCTGATCCTGGCGCTGCGCGGCGAGTTCGCGGGCAGCGCGATCGAGATCGTCTACTGATGCGGCTCGGCATTTCGGCGAATGCGCTGAAGCATTCAGGCGGTCTCGAACGCTACGCGATGGACCTCGTGCGCGGCCTCGCCGCCGCTGGCTTCGACGGCCGCGACAAGCCTGCCTTCTTCGCACGCAAGATCGACACTGCGCTGCCGGAGAGCAAGCTGGTCGAGGCGCATCGCATCAAGGTGTCGTTCCTGCCGGGCAAGCTGCGCGACGCGTATTTCTCGTGGGCATTGAAGCGCGCCCGCAAGAAAGCAAAGGTGGACGTGCTGATCGGCTGCAATCGCGTCGAGGGATCGGAGATCGCGATTTGCGGCGGCACGCATATCGGCTTCCTGCGCGCCACCGGGCGGCGCGAGAAAGCGTCGGACACGCGGCAGATCGCGCTGGAACGCCGGCAATACGCGCAGGCCGAGGTGATCGTGGCCCATTCGGACATGATGGCCGACGAACTGCGCACGCTCTATCACATCGATTCCGCGAAGATCCGCGTGCTGTATCCGCCGGTGGATCGCGCGCGTTTCGCACCGGTGGATGCCGCCACGCGCGCGCGTCTGCGCGAACAGTTCGGCTTCAAGGAAGGCGAGACGGTGCTGCTGTTTCCGTCGAGCAGTCACGAGCGCAAGGGCCTGCCGCTGATCGAACAGGCGCTGGCCGGCATGAACGTCGTGGTGGCCGTCGCGGGCCGCGCGCCGGACTCGCCCGCCGCGAATGTGCGCTATATCGGGTACGTGAAGAACATCGAGGATGCCTACCGCGCCGCGGATTTCACCATCCTCGCGTCGAGCTATGAGCCGTTCGGGCTGGTCGGCATCGAATCGGTCATGTGCGGGACGCCGGTGATCTTCCCGGCGTGCATCGGCTGCTGCGACGCCATCGCGGACCACGCCAGGCACGTGTTCCAGTCCGGCGACGCGGACGATCTGCGCCGCACGGTTCAAACCGCTCTCGCGTCACGCCGCCCCGGCGAACGCGTGGGCGTCGACGCCGTGCGCTACGACGCCGAAGTGGCCTCGCATGTCGGCGCGCTGGTCGAGCTGGCGCGCGGCATCGCCGGGAAACGGCGCTGAACCTGACGCCGGGCTTCAGCGGAACTCGTTCATGTGCGCGAGCTTCAGGAACCGGTAATACACCGTCTGCGCATTGAAGAGCGCGATCATGAAGCCCGTGCGGCCGTCGAGAAAACCGCGCCGCAGTACATAGGTCCGCACGAACGCCCACGCCCCGCGCGCCAGCGCAACGCCGAAGCTGCCGCGTTTGCCGGCCGCGTGGCGCTGCTCGGCGCCGGCGGTCGAATACGCGTCGAGCTTGCGCAGCACCGCTTCGAAATCTTCGTAGGAGTAGTGCATCAACCGGCCGGAGAGGCGCACCACGGGCTTGCTCGTCGAGAGCACGAGCCGTTCGTGGACCAGGTCCGGCGAAAAGCGCGCGGTGCCGCGCCGGAACAGCCGCGGGATCCAGTCCGGATACCAGCCACTGTGCTTCACCCACACGCCGCAGAAACTCGACAGCCGGTCCACCGCGTAGACATCCGCCTGCGGATCCGTGATGGCCGCGCGAACCGCGGCGGCGAGTTCGGGCGTCACGATCTCGTCGGCGTCGATGGACAGCACCCAGTCTGTTGCGAGGGCATCAAGCGCGCGGTTTTTCTGTGGGCCGAAGCCGGGCCAGTCGCGCGCGACGATCACGCGCGCCCGATGCGCCTCGGCGATGCCCACGGTGGCGTCGCTGCTGCCGCCGTCCACGACGACGATCTCGTCGGCGAAGGAGACGGCCTGCAGGCACTGAGCGAGCCGGGCGGCGGCATTGTGCGTGATGATGGCGATGCCGAGCGTCGGAGGGTTCATGGGGCTATAAAGGGGCGGCGCGCGCCGGGAGAAGCGGTTGAGAGGACCCGCGCGATTATCCGCGCAAGTGCCACTTCAGGAAGAAGAATGGCGAGAACAGCCACGGACAGGTCGCGTAGACGAACATCCTGACGCGAAAGCCGAAGCTGACCTCCGTGGCGCGCGCGAGCAGCGCCAGCTTGCTGCGCACCGAACCCGTGCCGAACATCGCGCTCACGTAGGACTCGCGCGCGGATTTGGTCGCGAGCAACGCGCGCATCTGGGCGCCGACGCCCACCTTGTCGGCGTCGCTCAGCAACTGGCGGGTCTCGCCCGAGCCGTTCAGGTTTGCCAGCCGGATGCGCGCGACGAAATCCGCCGGCGTCCGGAAGCGCCGCTTGCTGGAGAGCCCGCCGCGCCGGTACAGCACGAGCGGCTCGTGCAGCGTGTGCGCGCCCTGGCTCATGATGGCGCGGAACGCCATGATCTGATCTTCGCCGTAGATGCCGGGCGCGATCGGACCGAACGCGTCGAACAGCCGCCGCGCCCAGGCGTGCGCCGCGCCGACCAGATGCGGCCGCTTGCCCGACCACGCCTCGAAGCTGCGATAGCCGTCGAGGTCGGTGACGCGCAGCACGTCGTGGGTCTGGCCTGCGGCGTCGAGGTCCTGCAGGTCGGTGGCGATCAGGTCGTAGCGCCGGCCGCTGTCGAGCCATACGCGCATCACGCGTTCGACCCGTTCGGGCCGCGAGATGTCGTCGCCGGCCGCGATGAACAGCATCTCGCCCGAGGCGCGCGCAGCCAGTGCGCTCAAATGCGCGCTGATGCCGAGATTTTTCTCGTTGCGATACAGCCGCACGACGTGCGGGCCGCGATAATCGCGCACGCATTGCTCGGCGGCAGCGAAGGTGGCGTCGCTGGAGGCGTCGTCGGAGATGAGGATTTCGAGCGGCGACCAGGTCTGCGCGAGGGCGCCGCGGATCGCATCGGCGACGGTATTTTGCTGATTGAAGGTGATGAGCAGGAAACTTGCGAGCGGCGCGCCCGGAGTGTCTTGAGGTGTCGCTGGCATTTCAGTTTCACAACGCGTGGATGGCTGGAGCGCCTTGCCGGCTATGGCTTCAAAGTTCCTCGAGCAGCTTCTGAGCGAAGAGCGTGCCAGGCGCCAGCGGCTATAATAACGCGGGTTTTTGGGATGCGCGACCGCCGCCGGCCGGTCCACCCCTGTCAGGTTCACGATTTGGAAAAAAATCTTCGTTACGTCATTGCCAGCATGGTATTGCTGGCGCCCGCGAGCACGCTCGTCGTACGGGGTGGAACCGGTTATTGCTTTTTCGTGCTGCTTGCCATCGCGCTCTTCGCGGGCTTCAGCCGGGCCTTCCGGCTCAAGGGCAGCCTGCTCGTCAGGGCCTATCCCTGGTACACCGTGGCCATGCTGGGCTTCATGGTCTACCTGCCGCTGCAACAGGCGACAGACGGCTACTTCCTGCCGCGCGAATTCGACGGCATGTCGCGCTTCACGCTGAGCCTGCCCATCTTTCTCCTGCTCGTGAACCTGCCCATCCGGCATCTGAAGGCGTTCGGCTGGGGCTGCGCGCTCGGTGCGATCGGCGCGGGCGCGTGGGCCGTGGACAGCAGCATCCACATGACGGTCAACGACATCAACCGGCTCGGCAACACCTTCACCAATCCGATTCCCTACGGCAACACCGCGCTGCTGCTCGGCTTCCTTTCGGCGATGACGATCCGCTGGGACGACTATCCGAATGCGCTCGTCCGGCGTCTGGGTATCGCGGTGAAGCTGCTGGGGCTGGCGGGCGGCGTCTACGCATCCTATCTGTCGGGCACGCGCGGCGGCTGGCTGGCGATTCCGCTGTTTCTCGCGCTGTGCTCGCTGAATTTCGGCTGGGTGAAGCACGCGAAGCACTGGCTCGTTGCGCTGCTGGTCGTGGCGCTGGCGATGGCCGCGCTCTTCGCGTCGCCGCTGGGACGCGAGCGCGTCCTGGCCACGCAGTCGGATGTCACGCAACTGGCGGAAGGCTCGACCGCCTACAGCTCGATCGGGGCGCGTCTGTTGCTGTGGCGCGCGTCGATTCACCTGTTCGAAGCGCATCCGCTGACGGGCGTCGGCAAGGGGCATCTGGAGTCGTCCTTGCGCGATCTGGCGAAGCAGGGCGAAGTGCCGGCCTATATCGTCAACCAGCGGGCCCACAGCGAGTTCTTCTCGACCATCGCGGAACTGGGCGCGCTGGGCGTCGTGTGCCTGGGTTTGCTGTATGCCGGGCCGCTGCTGTACTTCGTGCGCTACCGGAGATCGCCGCACCGCGATGTATCGACGGCCGCTTACTGCGGAATGGCCGTGTCCGGGTCGGTTATCATCTTCGGTTTGAGCATCGACGTGTTCACGGTGGTGATGAGCACCGCACTCATCGCGCTCATCTGGGCCGTGCTGCTCGCGGTCATCACGCACGATACGCGCGAGCCGCGCGGGAAACCGGGACGCGGTCCGATCGGTTGAGCGGGTTGAGCGGCATCGGGCCCGGCGGCCTTCGCTCACAGACACCTACACCACACACCAACACGCGCCGCGCGGCAGGACGAGTCAGCCGCCGGGCGAAGTGGAGATACGCTCTTGAACAAGCAAGCAAGTTTGCGCAAGCCGATCGGCGGCACGGAAAGTTCGTCGCCGACGGCAGTCATGAAACGGCTATGGCCGTATATCCGCCCGCTGATGGGCATGGTGCTGCTGGGCCTGCTCACGATGGGCATCGTCGCGGCGAGCGAGGCCGGCATTCCGATGCTGCTCAAGCCGCTGCTCGATCACGGCTTCGGTTCGAAGGGCAGCGACCACGCGAAATGGCTCGTGCCGGCGGCCGTGATCGGCCTCGCGCTCGTGCGCGGCTCGGCGCAATATGCGTCGGGCTACTTCCTCTCCTATGTGACGAACAAGATCCTGCTGCAGCTGCGGCTCGAAATGTTCAACCGCATGATCCACACCAGCGCGGGCTTCTTTCAGCGCGAAACGGCGAGCACGATCATCAACGCCGTCGTCTTCGAGGTGAACCAGATCCTGAGCGTGCTGTCGAGCGTCGTCGTGACGCTGGTGCGCGATTCGCTGACGGTCGTGTTTCTGCTCGGCTATCTGTTCATCCTGAACTGGCGCCTGACACTGATCGTCGCGGTGATCCTGCCGGCCATCGGCTGGCTCGTCAGCAAGATCAACCGGCGTCTGCGCCGCCTGAATCGCGAGCATCAGACGCTCACCAACGAGCTCTCGTATATCGTCGAGGAGACGGTCGGCGGCTACAAGGTCGTGAAGGTGCATAACGGCGAGCCGTATGAGATCGGCCGCTTCACCGAGATGAGCCACCGTCTGCGCGGCTATGCCATGCGCATGCAGGTCTCCGGCGGACTCGCGCAGCCGTTGACGCAGTTTCTCGCGTCGATCGCGCTCGCCATCGTCATCACCATTGCAGTGGTGCAGTCAGCGAGCGACCAGACGACGGTGGGCGGTTTCGTGGCCTTCGTCACGTCGATGCTGCTTGTGATCTCGCCGCTCAAGCATCTGATCGACATCAATCAGCCGTTGCAGCGCGGCATGACCGCGGCGGAGCTGATCTTCGGGCTGATCGACGAGCCGGCCGAACCTGCGGGCGGCGGCAAGCCGCTCGAGCGCGCGCGCGGCGAAGTGGAGTTTCGCGACGTGACCTTCGCGTATGGCTCGTCCGACCGGCCGACGCTCGATCGCGTGTCGTTCAAGGTCGCGCCGGGCGAGATGGTGGCGCTGGCGGGTCCGTCGGGCAGCGGCAAGACGACGCTCGTGAACCTGTTGCCGCGCTTCTTCGATCCGCGCGGCGGACAGGTGCTCGTCGACGGCGTGCCGCTCTCCGATTACAAGCTGCACGACCTGCGCGGCCAGCTTGCGATGGTCAGCCAGGATGTCGTGCTGTTCAACGACACGATTGCGGCGAACGTCGCGTACGGGCAGACGCCGGATCGCGACCGGGTGATGTCGGCGCTGACGGCGGCCAATCTTGCGGATGTGGTGAATGCGTTGCCGGAGGGGATCGATACCTTGATCGGCGGCAATGGCATGCGCTTGTCGGGTGGGCAGCGTCAGCGTCTGGCGATTGCGCGCGCCATCTACAAGGACGCGCCGATCCTGATTCTCGACGAGGCGACGTCGGCGCTCGACTCGGAGTCGGAGCGGCATGTGCAGTCGGCGCTCGAGACGCTGATGAAGGGGCGCACGACGCTGGTGATCGCGCATCGGCTGTCGACCATCGAGCGCGCGGACCGTATTCTCGTGATGGAGGCGGGGCGCATTGCCGAGCAGGGCAGTCATGCCGAATTGCTGCGCAAGGATGGCTTGTATGCACATCTGCACCGGATCCAGTATCAGCAGCAGGCGGCTTGATCGGGTGGGATGAGCGTGGAAATTTGCTGCGTAGAAACATAAGAAATATCGCGTTCACACGCGACGCGGCAAACGGGATGATGACGGCTTTTACACGGGTCGGATCAATCCTATGGCTTATTACCGGTTCCCTCAGTATCTGGATCAGAGCGACCACGCGGCATTCGGCGCGCTCTACGATCCCGGCCACGCGACGCCGTTTTCCGGCATCTACCGATGTGAAACGTGCGGTCACAATGCCGTGTCCACCGAAGGGCATCCGCTGCCGCCGCAGAATCATCATCAGCATCCGAGCTGGGAGGAGATTCGCTGGCGGTTGATCGTGGCGGCGCATTGAGGGGTAGCGGTGAGGACTGAAGTCAGATTGTGGGATCTGGCCTTGACCGTGTGTCGTCGTCGCGATGCGCGCTTGATCGCTCGTAGCGATGAGGAACTCGCCAGCGTCAGCGCGCGATTGTTTCTTGCCGACAAATTCAGATGGTCGAGCGATCCAGAGGTTGTTGCCCAACTGTGTGAGTTGCTTGACTTGCGCAAACAGGATCAGTTTCGTGCCGTGCTTGAGATAGAGTTGGCAGTCGAGTCGGGTGAGCTTGTGACAATTCCCGATGCGCCCAGCAGTGCGCTGAGTGCGCACCGCGACTCAGCCAACGAGCCTCGTCCGCGCTCCGTCACATTCACGCCTTCCCAGTTGTTTCCGAAGCGGCAAAGCGTGCCCGTGAAAGTTGCAGCGTATGAGCCGCCTCCACCGCGCCGATATTCAAGGAATGATTTCTTCGCGATTATGGCGGCGAATCCGGGTGATGTACTTCCTGATGGGACGATCGCAACGGCGTTCAGCGAGGCGGAGCCATTCGGCTTTGTGCCAAGAGCTCCGAGCGATGATGTATTTGAGGTGACCGCACGCGGAATGCGAATCACGGGGAATGAGCCGGGCGGATTCCGCGTGAATCTGAATGGTCTCGACGTGGACTATTTCGATTCCAATGGCAATCTGTGCGCGCAATATCATGGTAGCCATGGCGGACCGCATGGCCATAATTTCTCCGGCGGGGTTCGAGACGACGCACATCTTCCGATGTCATCGATCAAATGCGAGTGAGGTACGCCGATGAGTCAATCAGGAAACAAGACTTGGGGTTGGGAACTGGCAACGAATGCGGACGCGTTGGTGACGCATCTGGGAGGGTATCCGTCTTTCCATGACGCAGCAGTACGTTCTTTATGTATGAGAAGGTGGCGCAAGACGCGCAAGGGGCTCGATGGTCGAGACCTTCCTGACGGGATCATGCGGACCATGGTGGACGTGCGGCTCGAAGTGCTTCACAACTGCTATGGGCCGCCGCCTACCACCGGGCGCGTGGATCGAATGGTTGTGATCGATTGTCTCGATGTGCGGCAATCGGAGATTGATGTCGACGCCATGCTCGAAGAAGCGACGATCATGGAGATGACGTTGTCGCGCGTGGACGGATTGATCAAGCTCGATCTGCTGCCGAACGTCGGCCTTGATGTGAGATTGACATGCGTGCAGGTCTCCATTATCGACATGCTGCCTTATGTCCGCTCGTCTGCGGGGAAGGCTGAATGATGTTGCTTCGTGTCGACAAGGGCCGGACGTATTGAAGAGTCGCGACTCGCATAATCCAGGCCCACCATCATCAGCGGAGGGGCAGATTTCGCACGCTCAATGAGATACTTCGGTATGCATCTCGAAGCGGCGAGAAAGAATGGAGCGCGGACAAGTCCACGGAAAGGGGGGTTCTTCGCCCAGCGAAGAACTGTCGGATCGCGTAATGAGGGTGGGACGCGCGCGGTGGAATCTCATGGAGTTTGCATAGTTTCGTCTTAAAGATCGATCTTATTCGTGCGCTGTTGAGTCAAGAGAATTTTGAAAAACTACAAACTTGACGATGCTTTTATCCATGGAATCGAGTTGCGCTAATTGTCGATTTCAGCTTAGAAAATCTAATGGGGACGAGATGATGGGTGAAACCGATGCCACCACGAGCTTTCTTCTTTGCTCAAAATGCTTCGTCGACGAAGGGCTGCGGATCGACTCTTGGAAAATCGGGGTTGAACAAGAGGGCGTGTGCCCAAATTGCAAAAGCTCTGGCGGAAGAAAACTGAGAAAAGAGCAGGTCTTGGCGATCGCGCACAGCTTCTTCGTTAGTGGTACGACGATCCGGTTCGACTATGGAGGGGCTCCTTGTGTGCAGTTCAATGAGCACCACTACGGCAACAGTAGCATTGCGCCATCGCCATGGCTTGACTACGATGTAAAAATCATTGAAGAGGCGGGAAAGATTGGATTCTTTCACTATGGGCCTCGTTACTGGATGCTTGGAGAGGTTGAGCCTCTGAAGGCCTTGCAAGATCCGTCGAGCCGTTGCGAGGTCATAAAGCGAATAGTGAGCGAATATCCCGTGCGGATGTTAGCTAAGGGTTCATTGTTCTATCGTGTGCGAGTGAATCCTCAGCGTCCGGCTGAGCCAGACGAGTACGACTGCCCTCCTTTGCAATTCGTGGGGAGAGGGCGGCTCGATTCGACTGGGTTCGGTGTTATGTATGGTTCACAGGACTTGGATATCTGCATTCATGAATGTCGCGTCACTGCGGAGGATGACATTTATGTTGCTACGTTGCAGCCAACTAAAGATCTGTGACTCTTGGATCTTACCGCTCTCCTCGATGAGGATGAGGTAACTGAGTATGAAAGTCTCGACATCGCAGTTCATATGCTTTTTCTTGCGAGTTCACATGCTTGTGAAATTACCCGAAAAATTGCCATAGCTGCTAGAGATGCAGGCTTCGACGGCGTTATCTATCCTTCCTATTACAGCCTGCTGCGTACTGGCGGTCTTCCCTTTGAAACTGTATATGGCATGTCGCGCCGCCTGATTCGCCCTCAGGCAGATGCATACGTAGAGTCCTATACCATACCCAATTTTGCCCTTTTTGGTCGACAAATCGAACAGGGTACGATCGCTCTAAAATGCATCAATCGCTTTGTCTTGACGCATATCGGTTATCAAGGGCTCTTCGGACCAGTGGTCTACTGGTCATGCACCGCGCTTGGCTTAGCCGTTGTGCAATCGGAACCGAATGCTTTTGTTAGCAAGCTGGGCGCCTTCGGAATAGGCCCCATCAGAGTTCATTTTTTTAACCCTCTGATGGAGTTGAGTTATTGTGGGAGTGACTTGTTCGATCGCTCCTGATATCGGCACGCTCATAGGTAATTTGTCAACCCTGATAACGAGTTTGCGAGCCCTTACGGCGGGACAAGATTGCAGAGTCCTACATCAACACAATGTCATACTGTTCCTGCGACAAATTACTTTCCACCTGCAACGACACGGGCTTGCCAATAAAATCCATCAGCATCGCCAGATGCTGCGATTCTTCCTCGAGAAACAGGTCGATGACCTGCTGCGACGCAACCACCCGAAACTCACGCGGATTGAACTGCCGCGACTCGCGCATGATCTCGCGCAGCACGTCGTAACACACCGTGCGCGGCGTCTTGACCTGTCCCTTGCCCTGACACACCGGACACGGCTCGCACAGCACATGCGCAAGCGATTCCCGCGTACGCTTGCGCGTCATTTCCACCAGACCGAGCTGCGAGAACCCATTGACCGTCACCCGCGTGCGATCGCGCGACAACGCTTTCTTCAGCTCGCCCAGCACCTGATCCCGATGCTCGACATTCTCCATGTCGATGAAGTCGATGATGATGATCCCGCCGAGATTTCTCAACCGCAGCTGCCGCGCGATCGTATGCGCGGCTTCGAGATTGGTCTTGAAAATGGTGTCGTCGAAATTGCGCGCGCCGACGTAACCGCCCGTGTTGACGTCGATGGTCGTCATCGCCTCGGTCTGATCGATCATCAGATAGCCGCCCGACTTCAGGTCCACGCGCCGCGACAACGCGCGCTGGATCTCCGCCTCGATGTTGTACAGATCGAAGAGCGGCCGCTCGCCGGTGTAGTGATGCAGACGCGACGCCACCGCCGGCGTGAACTCGGCCGCGAAGTCCGCGAGCATCTGATAGGTTTCGCGTGAATCGACCTGGATGCGCGTGGTTTCGTCGTTGACGAAATCGCGCAGCACGCGCTGGGACAGATTCAGATCCTGATACAACAGCGTGGTCGGCGGCACGCGCTGCGCCTGCGCGACGATGGTCGCCCAGGTCTTGCGCAGATAGGCAACGTCGGCGGCCAGTTCCTCGCTTGTCGCATCTTCGGCGATGGTGCGCACGATATAGCCGCCTTTCTCGTCTGCGGGCAATACGGCCGTGAGGCGCGCGCGCACGGCTTCGCGTTCCGCTTCGCTCTCGATTTTCTGCGAGATGCCGATATGCGGCTCCTGCGGCAGATAAACCAGCGTGCGCCCCGCGATGCTCACCTGCGTGGAGAGTCGCGCGCCCTTGGTGCCGATCGGGTCCTTCACGACCTGCACCATCAGCGACTGGCCTTCGAAGACGATCTTCTCGATCGGTACATGCGGCGTGGACGCATGCGATTCGCCCGCGATGCGCGGATGCCAGATATCGGCGACATGAAGAAACGCGGCGCGTTCGAGACCGATGTCGATGAACGCCGACTGCATGCCCGGCAGCACGCGCACGACGCGTCCCAGATAGACGTTGCCGACGCGCCCGCGCGACAGCGTGCGCTCGACGTGAAGTTCCTGAACCGCACCTTGCTGAACCAGTGCGACGCGGCATTCCTGCGGTGTGACGTTGATCAGGATTTCTTCGTTCATGGCCTGTTTAGAATTCGACGCGCGCCACGCGCAAGAGTGCTGCGGTTTCGAAAAGGGGCAGACCCATGATACCCGAATAGGACCCGTCGATTCGCTCGATGAACTCCGCCGCGCGGCCCTGGATGCCGTAGGCGCCGGCCTTGCCGAGCGGCTCGCCGGTGGCGGCGTAGCGCTGCAGCGCAGCACGGTCGGCGGCGGCGAACCGCACCGTCGAGCGCGACAGCGCAGGCGGGAGCAGCGTGCCGTGCGCATCGACGACCGCAAGCGCCGTCAGCACTTCATGCTCGCGGCCGGCAAGCCGTTCGAGCATCGCCACGGCGTCTTCCTCGTGCAGCGGCTTGCCGAGAATCAGACCGTCGATGGTCACCGTCGTATCGGCGACCAGGATCGGCGCTTCATGATGACCGCCCGCGAGCAGGCGTGCACGGGCCGCCTGCGCCTTCAGCGTACACACGCGCACGACATAGGCGGCGGCGTCTTCGCCGGGCAGCTCGGCTTCGAGCGCTTCGGCGTCTTCATCGGGGCGGGGCATCAGCAATTCGCAGCGCACGCCGAGCTGTGCGAGCAGCTCCTTGCGGCGCGGGCTTTGGGAGGCGAGATACAGGAAGGGATAAGTGGTGGGCATCGTCGATGGGATCAGGAAAGCGCACGCGAGCTTGCGCGGCCTTCGAGATTCAACCGCCGGTCCGCCTCACGCGCGATGATAAGGATGATTCTGTGTGATGCTCCACGCGCGGTAAAGCTGTTCGGCGAGCAGCACGCGCACCATGCCGTGTGGCAGGGTCAGACTCGACACGCGCAGCAGCAGTTCGGCGCGCGACTTCACGGCGGGATCGAGCCCGTCCGCGCCGCCGATCACGAATGCGACATCGCGGCCTTCCTGCTGCCAGCCGGGCAGGGCGTTCGCCAGTTGCATCGTGGTCCAGTCGCGGCCGCGTTCGTCCAGCGCGACGATCCGCGCATTCTTCGGCAACGCAGCTTCGATTCGCTGCTTCTCCGCCGCCATCACGCTCTCGGCGTTGCGTCCCGACGAGCGCTGCTCCGGCTTGATTTCCTTCAGCTCGATGCGCAATTCGGGCGGCATGCGCTTCGCATACTCGTCGAAGCCCTTCGTGATCCAGTCGGGCATCTTGTGTCCGACGGCCAGGATGACGAGCTTCATGAAACCGCGCCGATCACGTGACTCACGTGACTCACGCGGCTCAGGAAGCGCGCTTGCGGGCGACGCGCTTGACGGCCGGCTTCGCGTCTTCTTCGTCCTCGTCTTCGTCGTCGGCCGTGACGTTCGCGCCGCCGAACATGTTCGGTTTCTGGAGCTTCACGCGCACCGGCTTGTCGCCCCAGACTTCCTCGAGGTTGTAGTACTGGCGCAGCGCCGGTTGCAGGATGTGCACGACCGCGTCGCCGCAGTCCACCAGCACCCATTCGCCGACCTCTTCGCCTTCCGTGCTGACGATGTCGCCGCCCGCTTCCTTGACCTTCTCGCGCACGCTGTTGGCAAGCGCCTTGGTCTGCCGGTTCGACGTGCCGCTTGCCACGACCACGCGGTCGAACAGCGAAGTCAGGTGGGTGGTGTTGAAGACCTTGATGTCCTGCGCCTTGACGTCTTCCAGACCGTCGATGATCGCGCGTTGCAGCTTCTGAATTTCCATGATTGGGGTGTCTTTACCGTGTCCGGTACAGGTGATGTTGAACAATATAGTCCCATACTGACTCAGGGACTTCGGCGCGGGCGCGGTCATGCTGTTCCGCTGACGGGTCCGGCGCCTGTGTGTCGCGCATCGTGCGGGCTGCTTCGCGGATGGCCGTGGCGGACACGTCGAGCAGCAGACTTTCGTCGATGAGCATGTGACCGTGCGTGCTCGCCTGCAATGTCTCGGGCGAGGCACGGCGCAGTTCGAGCTCCGCGGCGACTTCGGCGGGCAGGGTGGCCACGTCGAAGCCGGCGCGCGTTTCCACGCACACGTGCGCATGCTCGAACAACTCACGCCACCGATGCCACGAGTTCAGCTTGACCAGCTGATCCGCGCCCATCAGCAGCGAGATCGACGCATCGGGACCTTCGCGTTCGCGCCAGCGCGCCAGGGTATCGACGGTATAGGTGTCGCCCTGGCGATCGATCTCGTCGGTCGCGACGGTCACGGTCGCGCCGGGTATCGAAAGCGAACGGGCCGCCGCGCGCGTCATGGCGAGTCTGTGCTCAGGCGCCGACACGCCTTCCTTCTGCCACGGCTGACCCGCCGGCAACAGCACAAGTTCGGTCAGCCGCAGCACCTCGGCGAAGCGCCGTGCCAGCGCCAGATGCCCGTTGTGGATGGGATCGAAGGTGCCGCCGAGCAGTCCGATACGCTTCGCGCACGGCGTGCCACGGCTCATGGCCGGGGTTAAAGCCATTCTCGCCGCACCAGAAAATCTTCCACTAGCTTGGCCTCCGGCGTGCCCGGTTCCGCGTTCCAGTCGTAACGCCAGTGCGCGGCAGGCGGCATCGACAGCAGGATCGACTCGGTGCGGCCGCCGCTCTGCAGACCGAAGTGCGTGCCGCGATCGAACACGAGATTGAATTCGACATAGCGGCCGCGCCGGTACGCCTGGAACTCGCGCTCGCGGTCGCTGTAGGGCGTGTCGCGGCGGCGCTCGATGATCGGCAGGTAGGCGTTCAGGAACGCGTCGCCGACGCTGCGCATCATCGCGAAGGACGCGTCGAAACCGGGCTCGGAGAAGTCGTCGAAGAAGATCCCGCCGATGCCGCGCTGTTCGTTGCGATGCTTCAGGTAGAAGTACTCGTCGCACCAGGTCTTGAAGCGCGGATACAACTGCGTGCCGAACGGATCGAGCGCGTTGCGACAGGTCTGGTGAAAATGCCGCGCGTCGTCCTCGTAGCCGTACACGGGCGTCAGATCCATGCCGCCGCCGAACCAGAAGATGGGCGCAACGCCCGCCTTCAGCGCCGTCAGCATGCGCACGTTCATGTGCACGGTCGGGCAGTGCGGATTGCGCGGATGCATGACCAGCGAGACGCCCAGCGCCTCGAAACCGCGGCCGGCCAGTTGCGGGCGCGCGGCGCTCGCGGAGGGCGGCAGCGCGTCGCCTTGCACGTCCGAGAAACCGATGCCGCCGCGCTCGAAGAATCCGCCGCCTTCCAGGATGCGGGTCACGCCGCCGCCGCGCAGATGCGCGCCGGGTTCGCGGGTCCAGGCATCGGTGCCGAAGGGCGTGCCGTCGAACGCGCCGAGCGCGTCGGCGATGCGCGTCTGCAAGCCCGTCAGGTAGGCGCGCACGGCCGCGATGTCGCAGGCTGTGCCGGATTCGCCGTGGGTCTGTGCGGTGCGGTTCGTTTCACTCATCGATTGCTGGACTACGCCGCTTCGGCGGCCATGAAAGGACGGGGCTCAGCCTCCGTCGCGCAACTCTCAAAAGCACGCTGCCGGACGCGAGGTCCGGCAGCGTGCGTACTCGTGCGGCACAGGCCGCGCAGGCCCGTATCAGCCGTGCTTTTCCGGCTTGTCGTGCTTGCGGTTCAGCGCGCGATAGCCGATGTCCCGACGGTACTGCATGCCGTCGAAGGAGATCTGGTTGACTGTATCGTAGACCACGGATTGCGCGCCGCGCACGGAATCCGCCAGTCCGACCACGCACAGCACGCGTCCGCCGGAGGTGGTCAGCTTGCCGTCGGCGAGCGTCGTGCCCGCATGGAAAGTCACGGATTGCTCGCTTTCCGCCGGAATGCCGTTGATCCGATCGCCCTTGCGCGGCGTCTCCGGATAGTTGTGCGCCGCCAGCACCACGCCCAGCGCCGTGCGCCGGTCCCAGTCGAGTTCCACGGCGTCGAGCTTGCCGTCGATCGCCATTTCCACGACCTTCGAGAAGTCGCCCTTGAGACGCGCCATGATCGGCTGGGTCTCGGGGTCGCCCATGCGGCAGTTGAATTCGAGCGTCTTCGGGTTGCCGTTGGCGTCGATCATCAGGCCCGCGTACAGGAAGCCCGTGAAGCGGATGCCTTCGCTTTCCATGCCGCGCACCGTCGGCTGGATGATCTCGCGCATCACGCGCGCATGCAGCTGCGGCGTGACGATCGGCGCGGGCGAATAGGCGCCCATGCCGCCCGTGTTGGGGCCGCGGTCGCCGTCGAGCAGGCGCTTGTGGTCCTGGCTGGAGGCGAGCGGCAGCACGTGCTTGCCGTCCACCATCACGATGAAGCTGGCTTCCTCGCCCGCCAGGAATTCCTCGATCACGACGCGCGCGCCGGCATCGCCCAGCTTGTTGTCGGCGAGCATGGAATCGACGGCGCCGTGCGCTTCTTCCAGCGTCATCGCCACCACGACGCCCTTGCCGGCGGCGAGGCCGTCGGCCTTGATGACGATCGGCGCGCCTTTCGTATCGATGTAGGCGTGGGCCGCGGCGGCGTCGGAGAAGGTTTCGTACTCGGCGGTGGGGATGCTGTGGCGCTTCATGAACGCCTTGGCGAAATCCTTCGAGCTTTCGAGCTGCGCGGCTTCCTTGCTCGGCCCGAAGATCTTCAGCCCGCGCGAGCGGAACAGGTTGACGATGCCCGCGGCCAGCGGCTGCTCCGGGCCGACGAGCGTGAACGCGACATGTTCGCGCTCGACGAAATCGGCGAGTTCCGCCGGGTCCGTGATGTCGATGTTGCGCAGACGCTCGTCCTGCGCGGTGCCGCCGTTGCCCGGCGCCACATAGACGATCTGCACGCGCGGCGATTGCGCAAGCTTCCAAGCGAGTGCATGTTCGCGACCGCCGGAACCGACGACGAGTAACTTCATGTGAATCCCCGAAATCCTGACTAAAAGCGTAAAAACGAGCGATGAAGCAGCTTGAGAACAAGGCGGCGGGCGCATCGGTCCCGGACTGCACGGAGGGTCGCGCGCGGGCGTTCATCCCGTGCAGAAGGCGGTTCGCGCGGACCACGGCAGCGTCACGCGCCTTTCTCGGGGCGATGCCGCGCCGCATGCTTCCGGCGGCGCTGCTCCGGCCATCATGCCGAAGCGAAAGACGTTCCATGCACGGGCAAGGGCGCATTCACCTTGCCCCGCAGCGATCCGAAGCTCAGTCCTCGTTGATCGCCGCGTTGGTATGGACTTCCTGCACGTCGTCGAGATTTTCGAGCGCGTCGAGCAGTTTCTGCATTTTCACCGCGTCGTCGCCGCTGAATTCGACTTCGGTCTGCGGTTTCATCGTCACTTCGGCGAGTTCCGCCTTGAAGCCGGCGGCTTCGAGCGCGTCCTTCACCTTCTGGAAATCGTTCGGCGGGCAGATGACCTCGATGCTGCCGTCTTCGTTCGTGACCACGTCGTCGGCGCCGGCTTCGAGCGCGGCGTCCATCAGCGTGTCTTCCGGCGTGCCGGGCGCGAACAGGAACTGGCCGACGTGATCGAACATGAACGACACCGAGCCGTCCGTGCCCATGTTGCCGCCGAACTTCGAGAACGCATGGCGCACTTCCGCGACGGTGCGCGTGCGGTTGTCCGTCATCGTGTCGACGATGATCGCCGCGCCGCCGATGCCATAGCCTTCGTAACGGATTTCTTCGTAGTTGGCGCCGTCCACGCCGCCGACGCCGCGCTGGATGGCGCGGTTGATGTTGTCCTTCGGCATGTTGGCGTCGTAGGCCTTGTCGATGGCCAGACGCAGGCGCGGGTTCGAATCGACCTCGCCGCCGCCCATGCGCGCCGCAACCTGGATTTCCTTGATGAGGCGTGTCCAGACCTTGCCTTTCTTTGCATCGGCCGCGGCTTTCTTATGCTTGATGTTGGCCCATTTCGAATGACCCGCCATTACCTTTCTCCATCGCGCGCGGGCTTGGCTCCGGCGCCTAGTGTGCTGTCGTGCTGAATGTGTGGTTCCGTGCCGTTGGCCGGTGCGGTCCGGCGTGGGCGTGTGACGGAATGGCGCGTGGACCGCCGAGGCGTTGTCCGGTGCTGCCGACCCGATCGGGAACAGACCGAAATTTTAGCATGGAGGCACCCGTCCCCAGTACCCATGCGCGCGAACCAAACCGGGAAAGCGGACCGAAACTGCACGAAATCCCGGCGATACGCGATGAAAAAACGCAAATTCGTTCGTATACGCAAACCGCCGCGCAGGGGGCGCGGCGGTTGCAGGATCAGCGCTAGCTGGAGAAAAGCTCAGTTTTTCGTGCCGAACAGGCGATCCCCGGCGTCGCCCAGGCCCGGGACGATGTACGCGTGGTCGTTGAGATGCGAATCGAGCGAGGCGACGTACAGCTTGACGTCCGGATGCGCGTCCTGGAACACTTTCACGCCTTCGGGCGCCGCGACCAGCGCGACGAACACGATGTTCTCGCTCTGCACCTTGCGGCGTTTCATCACGTCGACGGCGTGAACCGCCGAGTAGCCGGTGGCGACCATCGGATCGCACAGGATGAAGACGCGCTCTTCCAGATCCGGCGGCAGGCGCACGAGGTATTCGACCGGGCGGTGGTCGTCCGCGCGATACACGCCGATATGGCCGACCCGCGCCGACGGCACCAGGTCCAGCAAGCCGTCCGACATGCCGATGCCCGCCCGCAGCACGGGCACGATCGCGAGTTTCTTGCCGGCGATCACCGGCGCGTCGATCTCGACGAGCGGCGTGGCCACGCGCTTGGTCGTCAGCGGCAGGTTGCGGGTGATTTCATAGCCCATCAGCAGCGTGATTTCCCGCAGCAGTTCGCGGAAGGTGCGCGTGGACGTGTCCTTGTCGCGCATGTGCGTGAGCTTGTGCTGGATCAGCGGGTGATCGAGGATGAAGAGATTGGGAAAGCGGCTGTCTTGTGTCATGGGTCTCGCGCGTGCTGCGCGTCCTGCTCGTGTGATGGGCTGCCGGGTCACGTCGGGTGCGATACGGCGGGTCCGGCGCGATTTCGAAGCGCTCTGGCGCCGGCGGCGCCTCGCGCGGACAGTGGCGACAGTTTACCGAAAAGGCCGCCCCAGCCTAAGAAGAATCGCGCGCCGTCGAATGCCTGCGCCGAAGCAGCCGCCGACGTTGCCGCCCCGATTCTTCTAGAATTGCGCGATGGATGAACCCGGGCGGCGAGGGCGGGGCGCAATCGGCGTCCGCCCTGCCTGCCGAACGATCACGGAGAACAGCACGATGGACATGGGAATCGCAGGGCGCACGGCGCTCGTGTGCGCGGCAAGCAAGGGACTGGGGCGCGGCTGCGCGGAAGCGCTCGCCGCTGAAGGCGTCAACCTGGTGATCACCGCGCGCACCGCGGAGACGCTCGAAGCGACCGCCGCGCATATCCGCGCGCAATACGGCGTGGACGTGAAGACCGTCGCGGGCGACATCACGACGCCCGCCGGCCACGCCGCCGCGCTCGCCGCCTGCCCCGCGCCGGACATTCTCGTGAACAACGCGGGCGGGCCGCCGCCGGGCGACTTCCGCACCTTCACGCACGAGATGTGGATCAAGGCGCTGGAAGGCAACATGCTGACGCCGATCGAACTGATGAAGGCGACCATCGACGGGATGATCGGGCGCGGCTTCGGGCGCATCGTGAACATCACGAGTTCCTCGGTGAAGGCGCCGATCGACGTGCTCGGTCTCTCGAACGGCGCGCGTTCGGGACTGACCGGTTTCGTCGCCGGGGTGGCGCGCAAGGTCGCCGCGACGGGCGTCACCATCAACAACCTGCTGCCGGGCACGTTCGACACGGACCGCATCGGCGTGACGATGGAAGCGCAGGCCAAGGCGCAGAACGTCTCCATCGACGACATCCGCGCGCGCCGCGCTGAGAGTTTGCCGGCCGGACGCTTCGGCACGCCGGAGGAATTCGGCCGCGCCTGTGCGTTCCTGTGCAGCGTGCATGCGGGCTACATCACCGGACAGAACCTGCTGATCGACGGCGGCGCCTATCCGGGCACTTACTGAAACATCAGAAACATCAGAAACACCATAACGACAACGACAGGAGGATGGAGCACATGAGCACACGCGTCGCGCTGATCGCGCACGACATGAAGAAGGACGACATCGTCACGCTGGCGGGCGAGTTCGCCGCCACGCTCGCGCAATGCAGCCTCGTGGCCACGGGCACGACGGGCGGCCGCATCGCTGCGGCGCACGGGCTCGAGGTCGAGCGCAAACTGTCCGGCCCGCACGGCGGCGATTTGCAGATCGGCGCGGAGCTGGCCGAAGGGCGCGTCGACATGGTGATCTTCCTGCGCGACCCGATGACGCCGCAGCCGCACGAGCCGGACATCAATGCGCTGGTGCGCGCCTGCGACGTGCACAACGTGCCGTGCGCGACCAACATCGCGACGGCGCGCATGCTGCTCGACGACTTGCGCCTGCGCTTCGCGCGGGCGTCCTGAACCCGACACGTGACGGAGGTGAACGAGCGATGACCAAGGCAATCCGATTCGACAAGGCAGGCGGCCCGGAAGTGATGAAGTGGGTTGACGTGGAGGTGGGCGCGCCGGGCAAGGGCGAGATCCGCGTCAGGCATCATGCGGTGGGGCTGAATTTCATCGACGTGTATTTCCGCACCGGCCTGTATCCGATGCCGTTGCCCGGCGGGCTCGGCATGGAAGGCGCGGGCGAGATCACGGCGGTGGGCGAGGGCGTCACGCAGTTCAAGCCGGGCGACCGCGTGGCCTACGCGTCGCGTCCGCCGGGCGCGTATGCCGAAGAGCGCGTGATGGCGGCGGATTATGTCGTCAAGCTGCCGGATGCAATCGGCTATGAAGACGCCGCGTCGATCATGCTGCAAGGACTGACCGCGCAGTATCTGCTGCGCCGGACCTATCGCGTGAAGCCGGGCGATACCGTGCTGATCCACGCGGCGGCGGGCGGTGTCGGCATGATCGCGTGCCAGTGGGCCAAGGCGCTGGGCGCGACCGTGATCGGCACCGTGGGTTCGGACGAGAAGGCCGAACTCGCGAAGGCGCACGGCTGCGACCATCCGATCGTCTACACCCGCGACAACTTCACGCAGCGCGTGCGCGAGATCACCAACGGCGCGGGCGTGCCGGTGGTCTACGACTCGATCGGCAAGGACACGTATATCGCCTCGCTCGACTGCCTCGCGCCGCTGGGCCTGTTCGTGAGCTTCGGCAATTCGTCGGGGCCGTTGCCGCCGATCGATTCGTCCGAGTTCGCCGGACGAGGCTCGCTGTTCTTCACGCGTCCGACGCTCTTCAGCTACATCGCCAAACGCAGCGATCTCGACACCATGGCGGCGGAACTGTTCGAGGTGGTCGCTTCGGGCAAGGTCAAGACCAACGTGCGCCAGCGTTATGCGCTGTCGGAAGCGGGCCGCGCGCACGAAGACCTCGAGGCGCGCCGCACCACCGGTTCGACCATCCTGCTTCCCTGATGCGGAAGCGGGACGGTTCGTGAACACCATGAACGACTGAAACATGAACGAGCCGTCCCCGACCGTCGTCCTCATAGAAGACGACAAACAGATCCGCCGCTTCGTGCGCGTCTCGCTGGAGGCGCAGGGCATGAGCGTGCACGAAGCGCTCAGCGGGCAGCAGGGGCTCGTCGAGGCGGCGACGCGCAAGCCCGACCTCGTGATCGTCGATCTCGGCCTGCCGGATGTCGACGGCATCGACGTGATCCGCGAACTGCGCGGCTGGAGCGGGCTGCCGATCATCGTGCTGTCGGCGCGCACGCAGGAAGAGCAGAAGGTCGCCGCGCTCGATGCCGGCGCCGACGATTACCTCACCAAACCCTTCGGCGTCTCCGAACTGCTCGCGCGGATCCGTGCCCATCTGCGGCGGCGCAATCAGGCGCCGGCCAGCGAAACGCCTGCCGTCAGCTTCGGCGACGTGAGCGTCGATCTCGCCATGCGGCGCGTGACCCGCAACGGCGAGAGCGTGCATCTGACGCCGCTCGAATACCGCCTGCTCGCGGCGCTGGTGCGGCATGCGGGCCGCGTGCTGACGCATCGGCAGTTGCTGCTCGACGTGTGGGGACCGTCGCATGTCGAGAGCCCGCACTACCTGCGCATCTACATGGCGCATCTGCGTCAGAAGCTCGAACGCGATCCGGCGCAGCCCGAGCACATCGTGACTGAAACGGGCGTCGGCTACCGGCTCGTGGGCGTGCAGTAACGCGGTCCTGACCCGCTCCTTATTCCCAGCCGCAGGTGATGCAGGGTTAGCGCATGCGGCGGGTGCGCGGCGTCTACACTCGGCCAGCAGTCCCTTGAGCGCTGTCGGCCCTGTTGCACAACCTGCCTGACGATCCGAAGCGCTCCCTCGCGTTGCCTGGGAGAAAGTGATGGGCGTTTCCCGTGTCAGCGGCGCCAGCCCGGGCGCCGGGTCGTTTGCGGCTGCCGAACCGGATGCGTCGCCGCGCGCAGGGACGTCGGACGCGCAAGGCGCAGCGCCGGAGCCGCGCGACAGTCCTCAGAACGCGGCCGATTCAGCCGATGCGCGCGAGCCTGCGGATGCCGGTTCGTCTGCGTTGGCCAATGAAGCGGGAACGCCGGCGGACGAATCGAAAGAAACGAACGACGCGAACGAAGCGAACGAAGCGAACGAAGCGAACAAGACCGATCGGCCGGTTCAGTCGACCGCGTCCCAGCTCCAGGCAAGCCGGCGCGAGGACGACGTCGTGCCGGCGGCCACGCCGCCGCTGCCACGCGCCGACGTCCAGGCCGGCTCCCTGCCTTCCAGCGCCGCCGCAACCGAAGATGCGCACTCGCGCGTGAAGCGCGGCGCCTGCCAGGGCACGCCCAGCACGGATATTTTTCGCGAGCGGCGCGGCGGCGATCGGTTGCGGGCGAGAGCTGCAGATTGCGTCAAGTTCGATCAGGCCGACTATCGCAAAAAGTGCGGTTATCCGGAGACGGGCGCGTGCGACGGCATCGTCCTCGAAGCGATGCGACGCGTGGACCGAAGTGCGGAACGGCCCGATCGGACTTTGTTCTCGGAAGTGCAGGGCATGCGCCTCGACGCGGACGCCGATTCGAACTCGCCCGCGCACCGGGACTTCTGCGAGCATGTCGACAACTTCCAGACCAACGCGTACAGGCTCGGTTTCAGCCACTACACGCCGCTCGTGCCCAACAATCTCAGAGCGCGGTATGCGGCGCCCTCCGACCGGCTGCGCGCCATGCGCGACGACTTCGCGCTGTTGCAGCCCGCCGACATGGCGTACCTTCAAATCGGCATGGAGGCGTTCGGCACCCTGCAGGAACGGGGGCATGCGCTGCTCGTGCAACGCGGTGAAAGCGACAGCTGGACCATCTTCGACCCCAACAACGGCGCCTTCCGCTACGGCAGCCGGATCGAAATGCAGCGTTCGCTCGAAGGTTATCTCGATGTCGCGTTTTCCGGCACCGAATGGCGGGCCTCGCCGGTGCAGATGCAGGTCTATTCGCGGCATGGACTGGACGGATCGGCACCCGCGCCCGTGCTCGCATCCCGTCCGGGCACCCCGGGCTCCAATCCGCCGGAGTCGGACTACGACTACCAGCTGTACGCGGACACCGCGCTCCGGCCCTATCCGCTGACGCCCGCCGCGATCTTCGAGGGCGCGCGCCAGCCGCTTGCGGGCGTCGACCGCAACGAGGCGCTGGCGAGCTACGCGTTGCGGATGGTCGGCGATTACGGGATGCCGGATTTTCGCGACGCCCTCGAGCCGCTCGACCCGCGCGCGCTCGATCAGGCGCGCCGCCTGCAACTGCTCGACACCCTGCGCCGCCAGCACGGCAGCACGCCGATGGCTTCGTCCGTCGACGTGGCGCGCTTCATCCGGCATGCCGGCGACAGCGCAATCGGCAGCGCGGACCAGTTGATCAACGATCTCGCAACGCAGTTCGGTTCGAGCTACTTCGCCGACAGCGCCACGCGCGGTTCACGCAACACCATGGTCGTGATCGATCTCGCGCGCCAGACGCCGCCCGCGGACGGATCGGCCAGCGGTTTCGCCCGGAGCGATCCGCTCCTGATCCGGAGGATCACGCCGGGCAACGATTACCGCACCGACCGTTACGAGCTGCTTGCACCGGACTACGGCGTCTTTGATTACGCGGACTTCGAACACATGAGTTCGGCCGTGCGGCGCGCGTTTCTTTCCGGCCGTCATACGGAGGGCGGCGTGCGGGGCGCCGCGACGACCTGGTATGCGGAGAACGCCGGCGACACGCCGGCAGGCCAGGCCGCACTGTCCAATCCGCACGACACGCTCAATCTCTCCTTTCCGGTCGTGCCGGTGGCGGACTTGCCGCCGCCCGTCGCAACCGCGGTCAATCCGCCTTCCGGCGCCTATCCGCACGCGGATTTCAAGCGCGCAGGGGAGCGCACGCCGCGGAACGCCGAGCCGGATTTCCTGTTCAGGCCGTCGACGCTGACGCCGCTCGAGATGAGCACCGAAGGCGGCTTTCACGTGCTCGCGACGTCGCTCAAGGATGTCAATCTGGTCACGCACGACTTCGATGTCGGCTCCGGCAAACGCGACCTCGACAGCGCCGGTTATCTCGCCACGTTCGCGAATCCGGGCGTCGCGCTCGACCGTCTCAAACGACTCGGGCGCAGCGGCTTCGTCTACGTGATCTCGCCCGGTCCCAACCTCGTGGACGTCAATGCCACGCTGGGCCGCCACGCGAGCGCGCCGGACAATCGCGAGTTCGCCGCGATGGGCACCATCGACTCGACGCAGGTCATCGGATGGTGGGAAACCAAGGATGGCGTCATGTCTGATTTCAAGGACAATCCGGCCTACCGATGGGACGTGTACGGGGCGCAGCGCACCGCCGGCGCGCAGCCGCAACTCGCGCGCTTCCCGATGAACTCGAAGGCGTGGCAGGAGCCGGCGTACCAACCGTTCGTCGTGCCGGTCGTGCGCGACGGCAAGGTGGTTGGTCATGCGCCGAAGGACAACCCCAACTTTCTCCAGGCCAATTTTTATGGCGATGCCCTCCAGCGGCTCGACGACGCCAGCCGCAGACAGGCCGCGCACGAGGAATATCGAGGACCGATGACGTTGCACGCGTACGGCGGCGGCGTGGATCATCCGGCCATCCTCTACGCGGACGCGTCGGACAATGTCTACGTGAACTGGACCTATCGCGCGAGCACCCAGTACCCCGGCAACATCAAGCGGTTCGTGATGGGGTCGGACGGGCGATTCCACTATCCGCGCGACTGGAACAAGACGTTGCGGGTCGGTTCGGATGGCTACGTGTATGTGGGCGCCGTGCCATCGTCACCGAGCCTCAACGGCGTCTTCCGCCATGACAACGGACGCCTGGTGCATGCCGAAGACGGCAAGTACCTGACCGTGGGTCACACCGTCTATGTGCCCTTCGTCACCACGGCGTTCGAAGGAGCCCGCTCGACGTGGAAGCTGACCGGCGAGGGCGGCGTGCCGGTGACGCCGCCCGCCTCGAACCGGAACTCGTACAGCTATGCCCGCGACACTGGAACCAGCGAGGAGCTGTACCGCTTCGATCAGCGTCCGGAATCGCTCTTGCCCCCCGGCACGACGCATTTTGTGACCCACATTCCGACGCTCGGCATCAAGGGCAAGTTTCTCGACTGGATGAATCACCGGCATAGAGATTTGCCCGCCACGATCGACTGGCTGGAACGGAACAATGCGGCTTTCCTCTTCCGGGACGGCTTCTATGCTTTCGGCGTCGGCGACAACATGCTGGAAGTGCGCACGCTCGGCGGCCGCCGCGCTTACTGGATCGTGCGCGATCCGAAGACGGGGAGCATCGCCGAACTGCCGCAAACGCACATCGCGTCCAACTATTCCGTGCGTGCCGACGTCTGGGAAGGCATCGAGGCGCGGGCGCGACTACGCGAGCGGCTCCGTTCGATACTTTCGAATTGAGCGCCGCGCGCGGAACCTTGCCGCCCGCGCGTCATTCCGCTGCGCCCGCCGGACGCGCGCGGCCTTGGCGGCGCGCCCGCCGGGCTTCCGCGCGGATGCGGAAGCGGTCCATGTAGAGATAGACGACCGGCGTGGTGTAGAGGGTGAGCATCTGGCTGACGATCAGCCCGCCGACGATCGCGATGCCGAGCGGCGCGCGCATCTCGGATCCCTCGCCGGTGCCGAAGGCGAGCGGCAGCGCGCCGAGCAGGGCGGCGGCGGTCGTCATCATGATCGGGCGGAAGCGCAGCAGGCACGCCTCGCGGATCGCGTCGCGCGGCGTGGCTGCGCCGTGGCGCGTGGCCTCGATCGCGAAATCGACCATCATGATCGCGTTCTTCTTCACGATGCCGATCAGCAGGATCACCGCAATGAAGGCGATGATGCTGAACTCCGTCTTGAAGAGCAGCAGCGCGAGCAGCGCGCCGATGCCCGCCGAGGGCAGCGTCGAGAGAATCGTGATCGGATGGATATAGCTCTCGTACAGCATGCCGAGCACGATATACACCGCCGCAAGCGCCGTGAGGATCAGGATGGGCAGCGTGCTGACCGACTGCTGGAACGCCTGCGCCGTGCCCTGGAAACTGCCGTGGATTGTCTGCGGCATGCCGATCGCGGCCATGGTCTCGTAGATCGCGGCGGTGGCGTCGGAGAGCGACTTGCCGGGCGGCAGGTTGAACGAGATGGTCGAGGCGACGAACTGGCTCTGGTGATTCACCGACAGCGGCGTGTTGCCCGGCCCGAACTTCGCGATGGCGGACAACGGCACCATGGTTTCCTTCGACGTGGACACCGCCGCGCCCGACGATGAGCCGCTCTTTCCCGTGGCGGCGATCGCATTGGTGGCCGAGTTCTTCACCGCGGCCAGCGCGAGCGCCGCGCTGGTGTCCGTCGCGCTCGTGGAAGCGCCGCCCGCGCCGGTCGAACCGGTGGCCGAGGTCGAAGCCGTGGAGGTGGTGCTGGACGTGGTGGTGGATTGCGTCGAGGACGAACCGCTCGCCGTGCCGCCCGAGGTGCTGATCCAGATCTGCTTGAGCATCTCCGGGTCCTGCCAGTATTTCGGCGCGAGTTCCATGACGACGTGGTACTGCGACAGCGGGTTGTAGATGGTCGAGACCTGGCGCTGGCCGAATGCGTCATACAGCGTGTTGTCGATCTGCGCCGGCTTGATGCCGAGGCGCGCGGCCGTGGAACGGTCGAACGTGACCATCGATTCGAGTCCGCCCTGCTGCTGGTCGGAATTGACGTCGGCGAGTTCGGGGCGCTTCTGCAGCGCGTCGGTGAGAATCGGCCCCCACTTGTAGAGATCGGCGGTCGTGTCCGACAGCAGCGTGAACTGGTATTGCGCGTTGGATTGCCGCCCGCCCACGCGAATGTCCTGCACCGCCTGCAGGAAAGTGCGCGCGCCGGCGACATCGCCGAGCGGCGCACGCAGGCGGTTGATGACCTGATCGGCGGAGACCTTGCGCTCGCTCTTCGGCTTGAGCGAGATGAACATGAAGCCGCTGTTGGTCGAGCGCCCGCCCGTGAAGCCGGCGACGCTGTCCACCGCCGGATCGGCCTCGACGATCTTCATCATCTGCGAGAACTTGCCTTTCATGGCCTGGAACGACGTGCTCTGGTCCGCCTGAATGCCGCCGATGATGCGTCCCGTGTCCTGCTGCGGAAAGAAGCCCTTCGGCACGATCACGTAGAGGAACACGTTCAGGAGCACGGTGGCGAACAGCGTCATCAGGATCAGCCGCGGATGCGCGAGCGACCAGTCCAGCGTGCGCGTATAGCCGCCCTGCAGGCGCTGGAACTGGCGTTCGAGCCATTGCGCGATGCGGCCTTCCTGCCGGCGCTCGCCCGGTTCTTCGAGCAGGCGCGAGCACATCATCGGCGTGACGGTGAGCGACACGACCAGCGACACCGCAATGGCGAGCGACAGTGTCAGCGCGAACTCGCGGAACAGCCGCCCGATGATGCCGCCCATCAGCAGGATGGGCAGGAACACCGCCACCAGCGACACGCTGATCGACACCACCGTGAAGCCGACTTCGCGCGCGCCGATGATCGCGGCCTGCATGCGCGGCACGCCTTTCTCGACATGCCGCGTGATGTTCTCCAGCACAACGATGGCGTCGTCGACGACGAAGCCGGTCGCGATGGTCAGCGCCATCAGCGAGAGGTTGTCGAGCGAGAAGCCCAGCAGGTACATGGCCGCGAACGTGCCGATGATCGAGATCGGCACGGCGACGCTCGGGATCAGCGTCGCGCGCCAGTTGCGCAGGAACAGGAACACGACCATCACGACCAGCGCCACCGCGATCACGAGGGTCGCTTCGGTATCGTGCAGCGACGCCCGGATGGTGGTCGAGCGGTCGGCGGTCGGCGTGATCTGCACGTCGGCGGGCAGCGCGGCCTGCAATTGCGGGAGCATCGCCTTGACGCGGTCGATGGTCTCGATGATGTTCGCGCCTGGCTGGCGGTAGAGAATCACCAGCACCGCGCGCTTGTTGTTGATGAGACCGAGATTGCGCAGGTCTTCCACGGAATCGACCACTTCGCCGACGTCCGAGAGCTTCACCGCCGAACCGTTGCGGTACGCGATCACCAGGTCCTTGTACTGCGCGGCCTTGCTCGCCTGGTCGTTGGTGTAGAGCTGGATGTGCGTGCCCTTGAACTCGATCGCGCCTTTCGGGCTGTTCGCGTTCGCCGAGGCCAGCGCGGCGCGCACGTCTTCGAGTCCAATGCCGTAGTGGAACAGCGCGCCCGGCTCCAGTTCGACCCGCACCGCCGGATTCGCCGAGCCGCTCACGTCCACTTCGCCGACGCCCGGCACCGTGGACAAGGTCTGTTGCAGCACCGTCGCGGCGGAGTCGTAGAGCGCGCCCGGCGTGCGCGTGGGCGAGGACAGCGCGAGCACCAGAATGGGCGCGTCGGCCGGGTTCACCTTGTGGTAGGTCGGGTTGCTGCGCAACGCCGTGGGCAGGTCGGCCCGTGCTGCGTTGATGGCGGCCTGCACGTCGCGCGCGGCGCCGTCGATGTCGCGGTTCAGACCGAACTGGAGCGTGATGCGCGTCGTGCCGACCGAGCTCATCGAGGTCATTTCGCTGACGTCGGCGATGGTGCCGAGATGCCGTTCGAGCGGACTGGCCACGCTGGTCGCGACCGTCTCCGGGCTCGCGCCGGGCAGCGACGCCTGCACCGAGATGGTCGGGAAATCGACCTGCGGCAGCGGCGCGACCGGCAGCCGCACGAACGCGAACATGCCCGCGAGCGCAATGCCGATCGCGAGCAGCGTGGTCGCGACCGGCCGGTCGATGAAGATGCGCGACAGGTTCATGACTCAGCGTCCCTCACCGGCGGCGGGCGTGCGCGGCCCGTTCGTCGTGCCGCGATGAAAGCGCGCGCGCAGCTTGCGGGCGAGCGAATCGAAGCCGAGATAGATGACCGGCGTCGTGAACAGCGTCAGCAACTGCGACACGATCAGGCCGCCCACAATCGCGATGCCGAGCGGATGGCGCAGCTCCGAGCCCGCGCCCCAGCCGAGCATCAGCGGCAGCGCGCCGAGCAGCGCGGCCATGGTGGTCATGAGAATCGGCCGGAAGCGCAGCAGGCAGGCCTGGAAGATGGCTTCACGCGGCGGCTTGCCTTCCTCGCGCTCGGCTTCGAGCGCGAAGTCGATCATCATGATCGCGTTCTTCTTCACGATGCCGATCAGCAGCACGATGCCGATGATGCCGATGATGTCCAGGTCGTGCCCGGTGATCATCAGCGAGAGCAGCGCGCCGACGCCCGCCGAGGGCAGCGTCGAGAGAATGGTGATCGGATGGATGAAGCTCTCGTACAGCACGCCGAGCACGATATACATCGTGACGATGGCCGCGAGGATCAGGAACAGCTCGTTCGACAGCGACGCCTGGAACGCGAGCGCCGCGCCCTGGAAGCGGATCTGGAACGAGGCGGGCAGGCCGATGTCCTGCTTCGCCTGCTCGATGGCCTTCACGGCTTCGCCGAGCGACGCGCCCTTGGCGAGATTGAAGGACACGGTCGTGGCCGGGAACTGGCCCAGGTGCGTGACGAGCAGCGGCGCCGCGCGTTCGTGGAACTTGGCGATGGCCGAGAGCGGGACCTGTCCGTTGGTCGCGGTGGAGGAGGGCAGGTAAATGCCGTTGAGCGTGTCGCTGTAGTGGGCGTCGCTGGGCTCGGCCTCCAGGATCACGCGGTACTGGTTCGACTGCGTGAAGATGGTCGAGATGATGCGCTGGCCAAAGGCGTCGTACAGCGCGTTGTCGACGGTGGCCGGCGTGATGCCGAAGCGCGCGGCCGTCGCGCGGTCGATCTCGATATACACCGACTGGCCGTTCTGCTGCAGGTCGGTCGCGACATCGGTGAGCACCGAGGTGCCTTGCAGGCGCGCGACGAGCTTCGGCACCCATTCCGCGAACTCGGACGGATTCGGGTCGGTCAGCATGAACTGGTATTGCGTCGGACTGACGGTGGAGTCGATCGTCAGGTCCTGCACCGGCTGCATGTACAGCTTGATGCCCGGAATGTCCGCCACTTCGCCCTGAATGGTGCGGATCACGTCGCTCGACGTGTCGCTGCGGTCGTCGCGCGGCTTCAGGTTGATGAGCATGCGGCCGCTGTTCAGTGTGATGTTGGTGCCGTCCACGCCGATGAACGACGTCAGGCTTTCCACGTCCGGGTTCTGCAGGATCTTCTTCGCGAGCGCCTGCTGCTGGTCCGCCACGGCCTGGTAGGACGCGGCCTGCGGCGCCTGCGTGATGGCCTGGATCACGCCGGTGTCCTGCACCGGGAAGAAGCCTTTCGGAATGTAGATGTAGAGCACCGCCGTGAAGACCAGCGTCAGCACGAAGACGAACAAGGTGGCGTGCTGGCGGGCCAGCACCCAGTTCAGCGCCACGGCATAGCGCCCGATCACGTAGTCGATGAACCGGTGCGCGCGCGCCTCAAAGCGCTTGCTGTCCTTCGGCGGCGTGTGGCGCAGCAGCTTGGCGCACATCATCGGCACGAGCGTCAGCGACACCACCGCCGAAATCACGATGGTCACCGCGAGCGTGATCGCGAATTCGTGGAACAGGCGGCCCACGACATCGCCCATGAAGAGCAGCGGGATCAGCACGGCGATCAGCGAGACCGTCAGCGAGATGATGGTGAAGCCGATCTGCTTGCTGCCCTTGAGCGCGGCTTCGAGCGGCGATTCGCCTTCTTCCACGTAGCGCGCAATGTTCTCGATCATCACGATGGCGTCATCCACGACGAAGCCCGTCGCGATGGTCAGCGCCATCAGCGAGAGGTTGTCCAGCGAGAAGCCGCACAGGTACATGACCGCGAGCGTGCCGACCAGCGAGAGCGGCACCGAAAGGCTCGGGATGATGGTCGCGTAGACGTTGGCGAGGAACAGGTAGATGACCAGCACGACCAGCACGACCGAGAGCAGGAGCTCGAACTGCACGTCGCGCACGGACGCGCGGATGGTCGTCGTGCGGTCGGTGACCACGCGCACGTCGAGCGCCGCGGGCAGCGACTGCTGCAACTGCGGCAGGATCTGCTTGATGCTGTCCACCACCGCGATCACGTTCGCGCCTGGCTGGCGCTGCACGTTCAGGATGATCGCGGGCGTCGAATCGACCCACGCGCCGAGCTTGGTGTTCTCCGCGCCCTGCACGATGCTCGCGACGTCGGTGAGCATCACCGGGCGGCCGTTGCGGTAGGCGATCACCGCGCTCTTGTAGGCGTCGGCGTCGGTGAGCTGGTCGTTGGCGTTGATGGTGTAGGCGCGCGTCGGACCGTCGAAGTTGCCCTTCGGCGTGTTGACGTTGAGATTGGCGATGGTCGTGCGCAGGTCGTCGATATTGAGGCCATACGACGCCAGCGCGCGCGTGTTCGCCTGAATGCGCACCGCGGGGCGATTGCCGCCGCTGACCGACACCAGGCCCACGCCCGCCACCTGTGAAATCTTCTGTGCGAGGCGCGTGTCCGCGAGGTCCTGCACCTGCGTCAGCGGCAGGGTTTTCGAGCTGACGGCGAGCGTCATGATGGGCGCGTCGGCGGGATTCACCTTCGCGTAAATCGGCGGTGCGGGCAGGTCCGAGGGCAGCAGGTTGCCCGCCGCGTTGATCGCCGCCTGCACTTCCTGCTCGGCGATGTCGAGCGGCAGGTCCAGGCTGAATTGCAGCGTGATGACCGACGCGCCCGCGGAACTCTGCGACGACATCTGGTTCAGGCTTGCCATCTGGCCGAACTGCTTCTCCAGCGGCGCGGTGACGCTCGACGTCATGACGTCGGGCGAGGCGCCTGGATAAAAGGTCTGCACCTGGATGGTCGGATAGTCGACGGCGGGCAGCGCGGACAGCGGCAGGAAGCGCAGCGCGACCAGTCCGACCAGCATGATTGCCGCCATCAGGAGCGCCGTGCCGACCGGACGCAGAATAAAAAGACGAGATGGGTTCATGCGGTATTCGTGACCTGAAGCTCGGGGTTACTGCTGCGATTGCGTCTGCTGACGCCGATGCCCGCCGTGATGCGCGCCGGAAGCGCCAGAAGCGCCCGAAGCGGCAGAGGCGCCTGAAGCACCCGACGCACCCGAGGCGCCTGAAGCACCCGAAGCCGCGTTCGCCTTCTCGGCCGGGATGGTGATCTTTGCGCCTTCCTTGAGGCGGTCTGAACCGTCGATCACCACGCGCTCGCCCACTTGCAAGCCGGATTTGATGCTGGTGCGCTCGCCGTCCACCGGGCCGGCCTTCACGTTGCGCACGGTCACGGTGTTGTCCGGCTTGACGACATACACGAACGCGCCCGACGAGCCGTTCAACACCGCCGGCGTCGGCACGATGGTCGCGTTCTTGATGACATCGACGAGCAGCTTCGTGTTCACGAACTGATTCGGAAACAGCATGCCGCCCTTGTTGTCGAAGGTCGCGCGCAGCTTGACCGTGCCCGTGGTGGTGTCGATCTGGTTGTCCACCGTCTCCAGATAGCCGGATTCGAGCGCCGTGGTGTTGGCGCGGTCATAGGCCGTGACCGACATCTTCGTGCCCGCGTGCAGCGGCTTCAGGATGGCGGCGAGGTTGTCCTCGGACGTGGTGAAGATCACGCTGATCGGCTGCAGCTGCGTGATGACGACCACGCCGTTGGTGTCGCCGGTCGTCACGTAGTTGCCCGGATCGACCTGGCGCAGGCCCACGCGCCCCGACACCGGCGCCGTGATGCGCGCATAGGTCAGGTCGAGCTTGTAGGTATCGACGTTGGCCTGGTCGGACTTGACCGCGCCTTCGTATTGCTTCACGAGCGACGCCTGCGTGTCCACCTGCTGCTTCGCGATGGAGTCCTGCGACAGCAGCGTCTGGTAACGCTGCAGGTCGAGGCGCGCGGTCTGCAGCAGCGCTTCGTCGCGCGCGAGCTGGCCTTGCGCGTTGCGCAGCGAGATCTCGTACGGACGCGGGTCGATCTGCGCGAGCAGGTCGCCCTTCTTGACCATCTGCCCTTCCTGGAACGCGACATTCATCAGCGTGCCGTTCAGTTGCGTCTTCACCGTGACGTTGGCGAGCGGCGTGACGGTGCCCAGCGAGTCGATGACCACGGGCATCTCGCCTTGCGTGACGCTTGCGACATGTACCGGCTGCGGCTGGTTCGTCGCGTTCGCGGCGCCGCGCCGGCCGCCTTGCCGCGCTTCATGCTGGGCGCCCGGGGCGCTCGTGCCATTGCGGTTCCACGGATGCCACCAGGCCAGCGCGCCCGCGACGATCAGCACCGCGATGATCAGCGGCACGACTCTGCGACGGCGGGTGGTGGCATAAGGGTGAGCAGCCGGCGAAGCGGGCGAGGGAGGCGTCGGGCGCGGTTGCCCTGAAGGATTCTTGTGGTCGTCCATCTGTTCGGTGGCTGGGTCTTTCGATTCTGTCTTGCGAGGACGCGGATGAGGAATCAATCACGGTTCGGAGGCGCGCGGTGCGCGGCACGCGAATCGCCGGGCAGCGCAGGCTCCGGCGCATGACGGGACCGACGGGCGCGTCGGGGCAGCTACCCGCGAGCAAAGCCGTCGACCTTAGCAAGCTGCAAGCCCGGCGGGGCGCCGACACGCGCGAAGCATGATGCTACGTCCCGCGTCCGGACCCGTCCACCGGTCATTCTTTCGGCTGATTACGACTGTTACACGGGCGGGTTGGCAAGCTTTCGACGGCTTTCCACGAGCCTGCAACAGGCGCAGGCTTCCGGACACGGCGGGCCGCGTAGTTTAACCGGCCCGCGTGACTCAACCGGCGGCGTGGACGGCGGGCGCCGGATGCGTGCCGCCGATCTCGCGCACGATGTGCTCGACGCATTCGAGCAGCGCGGGCGCGACGGTGTCGATCAGTTTTTCGCGCGGGCATTGATAGGCAGCGCCGCCGCAATTGACCGCGTAGCGTTCCTCGGACGGACCCACGAAGCCCGCCGCGACCGCGTTCAGCCCGTCGTGCCACTCACCGACCGACATGGCAAAGCCGCGCTGCAGCGCGTCGTCGAGGCCGCGTTGCAGACTGCTGGCAATGGACGGCCATTCGTCGCCCGAGGCGGTCTGCAGGCTGCCGATAAGCGCGCGCCGGTCGGTTTCGGCCAGCGCCGCGAGGTAGGCGCGCCCGACAGACGTCCGGGTGAGATCCATCCGGCCGCCGACTTCGAGCCGCGAAACCAGGACGGCGGAGCGCGGACGGATGGCGTCGATGACGACCATTTCCAGACGGTCACGCACAGCGAGATGCACCGAAAGTCCGGTTCGCTCGGCAAGCTGTATCAGAAAGGGCCGCGCGCGAGCACGAATATCGAAATTGCGTAAGAATCCGTTGCTGAGCTCCAGCACGGAGGCGGTCAGGACGAAGCGTTCGCTGTCCGGAAGCCGGTACAGCAGGCCGGCGCCGACCAGCGTTGCGGTGATGCGCGATACGGTCGGCTTCGGAATGCCCGTCCAGTCGGTCAGTTCTCGGTTGCTGACGGGCGCGTCGGCGGCGGCGATGCGGCGCAATACGTCGAGGCCTCGCGCGAGCGCGGTGACTTCCTCGCCGTCTTTCTCTCGGGTTCTCTCTTTACCCGTGGACCGGTCATTTTGCATGTAAGCCTGTTTTTTATGAAACGTTGTTCCGAAGGTCGGGGGCGCGACATTCTACCGGGACAAATCTCAAAGCTTGCAAGCGATGCAAGTCATGACGATAAGCTGCATCAGCGATGAACTTTTTGGTACACCATGCTTTTTTCGGTAATAAAGTTGGGCAGTTGCCCGGAGTCAGAAATTTTGCTTGACTTGGGCAACGTTCCCATAAAAAATGGAATTGAATTTCGAAACTTGATAGCGACGTGCGCTTTTGCGCTTTCCGTTCTCAGACTTCGGGATACCGTCTCTCAGGTTCTAGCACGGCCCTCGGAATGGCTAGAACTTTTAAGGCGCTGCGGAAACGCAGCGCCTTTTTTTTGCCCGACGAGGTCTGATGCTTTGACCCGAATATACCTGCAAAGCAGCCCGGCGAGGGGAATGAAATGCCTGCTTTCATGCGTGCGGCGCCGTCCGGAACGCAAGCCTGGATGACGTCAGGCGGACAACGGGTCCACTGGACCGCCGCAAGCTTTCAGCTTCGATGGTTGAAGACGCGGCGCTGTTTCAGGATACGTCGGCCACGAAGCAGCCAATAAATGCTCGCGAGCGTCAGGAGCACGGCGACGCACATGACGAACAACGGCGAGATGCGTTCGGGCGCTGGCGGGCTGGTAGCCACGAACAACGCCGTGAAGAGTGCGACGGCGGCCTGAAAGAAGGAGCGGGCGGCCACGCTGCGGCGCAGGCGGGGCGTAGTGAAGCGCGAAACCGGCGGGCGGGCGAACGGTTCGAACAGCATCATCCCTGCGGTGAGGGCGATGGCGATACTCATGAAAAACATGGTGGGAGACTTTCGTGAAGGGCGGGACGCGAGGAAATATATGCGAACCGCATAGCCTGCCAAAACTAGAAGTCTCCTAAATGTAGAAGAATTACTCTATCTGAAACGGTTTGCCTGATTTTTTCGAGAAATTGACTTACGGATGCTTCTCTGCGGATCTCGGCGACGGCCAGGGTTTTCCTTTGATGCAAGGTTGAGTGAAGTCGCTGGCGCAAGGATGTTTGCCGGCGTCGGGCAAGGCGCGTTCGACGAAGTCTGGACGGGACCAGCGTATGATGTGCGCCAGCTTTGATCCGGATTCCTCCCTTGCATCGGGCGGGCAAATACGGGGTTCTCAGCGTCGCGCGCCGCCGCGCACGCATTGCGACAAACGACAGACGACGGAAGGCAACACCATGCAGATGACTCCCTTGACCCGCATCGCGGTCGCGCTCGGAGCGCTCGCCTTGCTCGCGGCCTGCGAGAAGCACGACGCCACGGCCGGCCAGGCGGTCGGCGCATTCAATAATCTGGCGAGCCAGACGGGCCAGAAATTCGATCAGGCGGCGAGTTATGTCGGCCAGAAGGTCGATGCGGCGAAACAGTCGGCACAGCAGAATTTCGACAACGCCGGTTCGATGCCCGATATCTCCGCGAGCGGCGTCGCGGCCTCGGCGCGCGCCAACTTCGACAACGCGGCCAGCGCCACCCAGGCCGCGATCAACAACGCGGCGAGCGCGACCGGCGCGGGCCTGCAATCGGCGGGACGCAAATTGCAAGACTGGTCGACGCGTCCGGACGGCGCGCAGGCGGGCAGCCAGACGGGCGTCCAGGCATCCGGCGCGACGGCCAGTTCGGACCCGGGCAATGCGCGCGCCGAAATGGACAAATGACGCTTTCCCCCACGGAAAGCGGCTCCGTTCAAACGATCTGTCGAATCGGCATGCAACCGATGGCTAACATTCGGTTACGTCCGCATCGGACGGCCGGCAGTTCGCAGCCGCTAAACTGGCGGTCCTTTTGAAAACCGGTATCGTCATGAAGTCATGCAAACGCGCGCGTGACGGCGCGTGGGCGTTCGTCGCGATCTTCTGGCTGGCGACCTGCGCGCGCGTGCGGCGAGCGTCGCCAGCACCGCTGTTCGCTGTCCTGCAGTTCGCTGTCCTGCTGTCCGTCGTTTCCTTCGCGCATGCCGCACCCGCCCTCACGCTGCCTTCCTTCGAAGAGCTGATCAAGCCCGCGGCGCCTGCATCGGCGCCGGATGGGGCACCGAACGCAGTGGCGCCCACGGCGTCCGACGCCGACATGGTGCGCTCGCTTGACACGCTCATCGCCACGCTCGACAGCGACCGGCAACGCACCGCACTGGTCGCGCAACTCAAGCGCCTGCGCGACGCGAAGCGCGCGGCGCTGGCCGGCGTCTCCGCGCCAGGCGCCGGGGCTGCACCGGCCGGCGCTGAAATAGCGGACGCCAGCCCCGCCCCCGGCAGCAGCGCCGATGCCGCGAGCGGCGCCAGCGATGCGTCAACGGCGGCAGTCGCGCCGGCATCGTCGAATTCGTCGGCGGCGTCGGTCGTCGCGAAGATGGCGCAAAACGCCGGGCTGCTCGGCGCGATTGCCTCGGCGGTGACCAACATCGAAGCCGACGTCAGGCGCGGCAAGACGCCGCTCGCCTACTGGATCGGCCGCTTCAACGCAGCCGGCAACGAACTCTTCACGATCGTCACGAGCCAGAGCCGCGAGACCTTCGGCCGCACGCTCTTCAATTACTTCGCGACGCTAGCCGGCTGGGGCGTCTGCGCGTTCGTGCTGGTCTATTTTCAGCGCCGCGTGCAGGCGCGCTACGGCATCGACATGGGGCTGCATTCGAATCCGACGACGGGCGAACTGCTGCGCTTCACGTTGCGCCGCGTCGCGCCGTATCTGTTCGCATTCCTCGCGGCACTGAGCTTCACCCATTACATGCCGCTGTCGCTCGGCCGCACGCTGGCCATGGTGACCGCCTATGCGATCGTCGCGGGCGCGGTGTTCTCGGCCATCTGCCTGATCATGTTCTCGCTGTTCGGTTCGGCGCACCGGCGCGTGGCGGTCAACCTGCTGATCGTGCGCGCGCGCCGGCTGTTGTTCGTCATCGGCACGCTCGGCGCGCTCGGCGATGCCGCCGCGAACTACGACGTCGCCCAGCAGCTCGGCACCAATCTCTCGGCGCTCATCTCGACCTTCGCGAACATGGGCGCGGCCGGCCTGACTGCTTATTTCGCGCTGGCCTTCCAGCGGCCCGTCGCGCATCTGATCCGCAGCCGCAGCTACGAGCAGCGCAACACGCGCAAGGCCGCGACCGAAACCTTCGAGGTGGTCGCCTCGCTGTGGCAACTGCCGCTGTTGCTGCTGGCGTCGGCGTCGGTGGTGGCCACGCTGATGGGCATCGGCACGTCCGAGAACGTGTTGCAGATGGCGATCGCGACCGCCGGCCTGCTGGTCGTCGGCTTCTTCCTGTCGGCGATCGTCGTGCGCGTCACGCGTCCGAAGTCGCGCAAGCCGCGCCGGCAATCGGCGTATGTGCGCAGGCTCGTGAAGTTCGTCGGCACGATGATCGTGGTCGGCGTGTGGCTCGTGTTCCTCGAACTGTCGTCGCGCTTCTGGGGCTTCTCGCTCGCGCACATGGCCGAGGAGAGCGTGGCCGCGCGCGGCATCACGCATGCCGTCGCGATGATCGTGCTGACTTTCTTCGTCGTGTGGCTCGTGTGGATCCTGATCGACACGGGCATTCAGGAAGCGCTCAAGCCGGAATCGACGCGGCGCGGCGGACGCGGCCCGAGCATGCGCGCACGCACGATGCTGCCGCTCGTGCGCAACGTGGTGTTCGTGTTCCTGCTCACGGTGGCGGCCATCGTCACGGCGGCGAACCTCGGCTTGAACGTGACGCCGCTGCTGGCGGGCGCGGGGGTGATCGGCCTGGCGGTGGGTTTCGGCGCGCAGTCGCTGGTCGCCGACCTCATTACGGGTCTGTTCATCATCATCGAGGACACCATTTCAGTAGGCGATTCGATCGAAGTGGAGGGCGGTCATGCGGGCATCGTGGAAAGCCTGACGATCCGCACCGTGCGCCTGCGCGACGGCCAGGGCGCGGTCCATGCCATTCCGTTTTCGCAGATCAAGACGGTGAAGAACCTGTCGCGTGATTTCGCTTATGCGGTCTTCGAGGTGCGCGTGCCGTTCTCGGCCGATGTCGATGAAGTCACGCAGATGATCCGCGAAGTCGGCGCGGACCTGATGTCCGACTTCCGCTATCGGCTGGAGATGCTGGGTCCGGTGGAAGTGTGGGGACTCGACCGCTTCGATCCGAACTGGATGGTCGTGAAAGGCCAGATCAAGACGCGGCCGCTGCAGCAATGGAGTGTCGCGCGTGCGTTCAATCTGCGCATCAAGCGTAAGATGGACGAGGCCGGCATGGACATTCCGGTGCCGCAGATGCACGTGCAGATGACGCGCGACACGCTGTCCGGCGACGCGGCGGCGGCCGGGCACGAGCGCGCGCGGCGCATCTGGACTGGCGAGGCGCCGCCGGCGGAAGAACCCGAGGAGGCGATGGCGGGTCCGGAACCCGCGCGTCAGAGTCAGATGAAGAGCGAATCCGCAGCGCTGCGCGACATTTCGCACGATCCGCAGGCAGCGCCGCCGCCGACGGATCAATCGGTACAGATTCCGCCGCAGATTCCCACCGCATCCGAACCGGGGAAGGGCTGAGCGGCGTGCGTCTGCGGCGCTTTGAAGGCCTCAGGCGGCAAGCAGATCATTGACGTGCGTGGCGATCTCCGCGCCCGCGACGCCGTAGACGTGCAGCGAGATCGCGCGGGTGGCGGCATCGGCGGGATTGCCGAGTTGATGGATCGCGCCGCGTCCGGCTTCGACGCAGGACACCGCACCTGCCGGGCGCGCGTGACGGCGGACCGGCACCGCGCTTTGCGTATCCATGTCCCAGCGATACAGCGTTTCTTCCAGCGTGCCTTCGATGACCGCATAGCCGCACCATGTCAGATGGCCGTGCACCGGGCTGGCTTGCCCCGGCGCCCAGACCAGCGCGGCGATCGCGTAACGATTGAGCGGATCGGCGGCGAGCAGGTGGCGGCAGTAGCGCTGTGCGTCGGCGGCGCGTTGTTCGGGACGCAGCAGGTCGGGTGAGGCGATCGCGCGCCGCAGCGCCGCGCGCACGCGTTCTCCGAAGGCAGGGCGCGGGCTGGTCGAAGAGGCAGCGAAGGCGGCATCGAGTTCCTGGCACAGGGCGGCGAGCGCGTCGCCGGGCCGGGTTGGCATCGTTGCGAAAGGCCGCGCCGGGCGGCTGACGTGATCGGATTGCATGGAGTCGGTACCGTGATATTCGTTGAAAAAGGCACGGTTCATTTATACCGGCTTGCCTCCAGAATTGGTTTCCATATAATTCCGCTCGGACATCCAGAAAGAGAATAATTTCCTACCGGGGGTGCAGCATGGGAATGGACCTCATCGACCGCAAACTGCTCGAGCTGCTGCAGAACGACGTAACCATGCCCATCGCCGAGCTGGCGCAGCGCGTGAACCTGTCGCAGACGCCGTGCTGGAAGCGCGTACAGCGCCTCAAGGAAACCGGCGTGATCCGCGCGCAAGTGGCGCTGTGCGATCCGAAGAAGCTGGGCGTGGGCACGACGGTGTTCGTCGCGGTCCGCACGAACCAGCACACGCAGACCTGGGCGGAAGATTTCACCCGTGCGGTGCGCGACATTCCGGAGGTCGTCGAGGTCTACCGGATGAGCGGCGAAACCGACTATCTGTTGCGCGTCGTGGTGTCCGACATCGACGATTACGATCGCGTCTACAAGACCCTGATTCGCGCGGTGCCGCTTTACGACGTCAGTTCGAGCTTCGCGATGGAGCAGATCAAGTATTCGACGGCGCTGCCGGTGCGGCCCACCGCCGAGTTTCCCTGACGTTCCTGAAGAAAGGCGCCGGCACGGCCCGTGCGGCATCTTTCCGCAATCCAGTTGAAAACCATCGCGGGTACCATGTCGGGTCTTTCCGAACCCGCGTCACGAAGCACATTGCCCATGAACGACGATCCCCGCCGCCCCGCCGGCAAACCCAGAAAGAATCCGACGCGCGCCATCAGCGTGTTCATCGTGGTGGTGGTGCTGATCGTCATCGGCACGGTGTTGTTCAATGCGATCCGCGAGAAGCGCGAGTTCGACCAGCAGAACACCTCCGCCGCGAGCGACGTGCGTCCCGCGTTGCCGTCGACGGGCGCATCCCAATAGCCGATGCCGCGGCGCGCCCGCTAGCGGGCGTTACACCGGCAAGCGGATCTGCGTCGCGTCCTTGCTGATCAGCGCCGACGCGCTCAGCATCTGCTTGCATTGATGCGCCAGCAGCTTGAGGTCGTGGAGCGCGTCGGGCGGCAGCGCCTGCGCGCGTTCGGCCTGGATGACCATCGCGTCGAGTTCGCGGCGCAGTTCCTTCAGCGCATCGCTCTGCGCCGGTGCCGCGTCGGGTTGAGGCGCGGCCGGCAGTTCGTCCTGCGCGGCGGCCAGATGCTCGCGAACCATGCCGAAGGTGCGCTGCACCGGCTCGAAGCGCTGACCATCCTGGCCCGAGCTTTCGTTGAGCGATTGCAACAGCGGCGCGGCCGCCGTGATCTGCGACGCGAGCACGTGGCTCTGCACCAGCAGGTCGTTCAACTCCGCCACGTAACGCTGCTGCGCCTTCGGTTCGAGCATCATGCGCTGGAAGGCCTGTGCCAGATTGGCGAAGGCGATGTGCACGTTCTTGCGCGCCAGCCGATAGCGGAAATCCCGGTCCAGTGCGGTGGCGGCGACCGTCGCGGCGGCGGACGCGCCCTTGCTGGCCGTCGCCGCCGTGCTCTCGCCGATGCTCACCGCCGCCAGCTTCTGCGCCGTTGCGTTGGCGGCCTTCACGGCCGAGTCCGCGACGACTTCGGGATCGAGCGGCGGCGTGGCGGCGACGGGCTCGTTCGCTGCTTCGGCGGTGGCGGGCGCGGCGACGGGCTGATCCGGGGATGACGCTGCGGCGGATGCGTTGGCGTCGGCGAACACGGCGGGATTGACTGCCGTCTCCGGCGCGGCGGCGCGCGCCTTGTCCGGCTGCGCGGATGCCTTGGCCTTCCACCACCAGCTCGCTTCCAGATAGTTGCGCGTGGCGGACAGGAGATCCTTCACGAGCTTGCCCATCAGCCGGTATTCCCAGTAGGGGAACAGATGGCTGGCCGCGATGGCGATGGCGCAGCCCACCACCGTATCGATCGCGCGCTCGCCGATCAACCTAAGGCTGCCGGGCGCGAGCAGATGGAACATCAACAGCACGTACGACGACGTGAACACGACGCTCGCCGCATAGTTGAACAGCAGCAGGCTGTAGCTCATCACCATCGACGCGAACATCACGATGAGCAGGATATGCGGCTCCTTGACGAACAGGATGAGCGCGATGGTCACGCCGCAGCCGATGGCCGTGCCGATGATCCGCTGCGTGTTGCGCTGTTTCGTCAGCGAGTAGCCGGGCTTCAGGATGATGACGGTGGTCATCACGATCCAGTAGGCGTTGGTGAGCGGCAGCAGCCGGCCGAGCCAGAAGCCCGCGCCGACGGCGATCGTCACGCGCAGCGCGTGTCTGAAGCTCGGCGACGACATCGTCAGGTTCGAGAAGATCTGCATGAACGGCACGCGCCGGCTGGATATGAAGCGTGACAGCGCGTGATCGATCTGGACTTCGGTTTCGGTGGGGCTGGCGTCGTCGCGGGTGCGGCGGCGCATCTTGTCGATGAGGCGCGTCGCGCTCCACAGGCGGCGGAACACGGCCGCCGCGGCCGCGTAGGCTTCCGGATTCTTCTCGGGCAGGCCGTTCTTGCGCATCAGTTCCAGTTCGTATTCGATCGCGCGCAGTTCCGCCTTCATGCTGATCTGCCGGCCGGCGGCATTGTTCTGCAGCACGGCGAGGCCGATTTCCTCGAGATCGGCGGCAGCCTTGCGCATCAGATCGCGATAGAAGATCAGCACGTCCGACCCTGCGAAGGTCTTGCGCACCAGCGGATAGTCGGTATGCGCGCCGACGAAGAACTCGTGCAGGTCCACCACGTTGATGAACAGGTTGAAGAGCCGGGCGCGGCGCGCGTCGAGCCGGCCGCTCTTCAGCTTGGGCAGGTTGCGCAGCACGATGTCGCGGGCGGCTTCCTGCCGCTCGACTGCGGCGATCTGCTTTTCGATCAGCTTGCGATAACACTCGTCGAGATCGGCGTCGCCGTCGTAGAAATCGGCGCGTGCGAGCAGGTATTCGGCGCAGCTGAAGATGCTCTCGGCGAGCGCCTGCTGCTCGATGCGATAGACCAGCAGCCGGCTCACGAGCGTGGCCCAGTAGGTGTACCAGAGACCGCCGAGCAGGATCCAGGAAGAATTGATGAGCGCCTGCAGCGGCGTGAAATGCTCTTCGAGCGTGACGACCATCATGAACAAAGTCGCGAAGCTGATCTGCGGCCAGCGGTTGCCGTAGACGACGATCAGCGAGAGTACGAAGGTCAGCGGCACGATGGTGAGCCAGAGCGTCAGGGGATGCGCGGTGGCGATGCCGGTGGCAAGCGAGGAGAGGAAGCCGATGAAGGTGCAGGCGAGCATCTCGTTGTGCTTGTGCCTGAGCGGGCCGGGCATGTCGACGACGCATGCGCCGAGGGCGCCGGTGGCGATCGTGAAGCCGAGTTCGCGGTTATGGAAGACGATGAGCATCAGGACCGCGGGCAGCGATACGCCGAGCGCGATGCGCAGGCCGCCGAAGAAGTACTGGCTGTAGATGAACTTCCTGATTTCGAACGAATAGCGCATCGAGTTTCTGGGTTTGACGGCTCGGCGGGGCGGGGTTCGACGGAGTCGGGTGAGTCTAACCCATGCGGGGTGGGTGGGGAGGCAGGTTCCATACCTGGGGGTTGTCGCTCTGGGTCTTCGCTTGGGTTTGCTTTGTGTTTGCCTGTGCTTCTATGGGCTTCCTGTGATCGCGTCGGTCTATTGGCACTGCCCCTCCCCGGGGCGGGGGTAACTTTCTTTGCCGCTGCAAAGAAAGTCACCAAAGAAAGCAGCTTTCTTACCGCCCAAGGTCCACCAGCATCACGACACAGAAATGCCTCACTGGTCCGGCACTAGCGAGTGCCCTCATAGGCCACACCGGGCTTGGATCGCGGACCCACTGTGACATCACACCATTGAACGAACTGGTGCAGCACCTGAGAGTTCCGGCCCAGCGCTACGCGCTGCCGGAGGGTATGTAAGGGAAACCAGTGGGAGGCAAGAGCAATGAGATGGATCCGTTAGCACGGAAGCACGGGCGGACCCGATTGACCGGTCGGCGGCGCGTAGCGCTGCGCCGGAGCTTTGAGGGGCTGTACCAGTTCGTTTGAGAGCGCGGCTGCACAGTGGGTCCGCGATCCACGCCCGGAGTGGCCTATGAGGGCACTCTCTACTGCAGTGCCAGAAACGTGGTTCTGTGTCGTGCCGCTAAATGACGCTGGGCGAGAAGAAAAGCTGCTTTCTTTGGTGACTTTCTTTGCAGCGGCAAAGAAAGTTACCCCCGCCCCGGGGAGGGGCAGTGCTAATAAACCTACGCGAACACAGGAAGTCCATAGAAGCGCAGGCGAACCCAAACCCAAACCCAAACCCAAACCCAAACCCAAACCAAAACCCCGAACGCGAAGACCCAGAGCGACAACCCCCGCTTTGCTATGCTGGCACTGACCAGCAATCAACCGAACCATCGCGCCGCAGGCATGAACCGCACCGACCCCCGCAAAAAACCCCGCCCGACAGGAGCGGACCAATGCCGATGACCGGAAGCCTAACCGTCCCGCCGAGCGAAGTAGAACTCACCGCCGTGCGTGCCCAGGGCGCGGGCGGCCAGAACGTCAACAAGGTATCGAGCGCGATTCACCTCCGCTTCGACATCCGCGCATCATCCCTGCCCGAACACATCAAGACGCGACTCCTCGCACTTTCCGACAGCCGCATCACGCGTGAAGGCGTCATCATCATCAAGTCGCAGGAACATCGCACGCAGGACATGAATCGCGCGGCCGCGCTCGCCCGTCTCGACGAACTCATCCACAGCGTCAGCGTCACGCGCCGCACACGCATCGCCACGAAGCCGACGCGCGGGTCGCAGCTGCGGCGCGTCGAAGGCAAGGTGAAGCGCGGCGCGATCAAGGCGGGCCGTGGCCCCGTGCGCGGCGAATAAGGCCGCCGAGACGGCCCAGGCACATTTCAGCCCCGCCGCAACCCAGGCGGCTGCCCAACACGCGGACCCAGAAAATAACGCTTCATCGTGTCGCCGCCCAGCACCCGGGCAAGCTCGGCAAAAACACAGTAATTGCCGATCATCAGCACGAGCAGGATTTGCACCGCCCAGAACTGCGGCCAGTTGATCTGCCCGATCAATTCATGATGCGCGGCGCCCAGACTGTGCGTCTCCTTCCAGAACTCGAACAGACGTTCGAGGTAATGCAGCAGCCCCGCGACGACCGTATAGATGAGCGTCTTCCACGCGGCATTCCAGATCAAGGGCCGCTCCGGATAGCGATTGATGAACGGCAGCATGTTGGCCAGCAAGACCGCCTTGCCGAGAATCAGCGACGCGACGATGACCGAGAACGAGGTCGGCAGCGAGATGCCGGTGCCCCTCACCATCAGCGCGCGGACGAGGATCACCACATGCAGCAGCACGAAGAAAAAGACGGTGGGCGGCACCATCTTGAGCATCTCGTGCTTGATACCGGCAAACGACATTCCCATGGCGGCGGCTCCGGGCGCAAGGCGCGAAAGATGACGCGGCTTCGCACGACCCTCGGCGAGCCGCGCGGCACAGGAAAAGTCTAGTTCACCGCGCGAGCTTGCGTCGGCGCAACGGCAGGCGTCCGAGCGCGCCAGTGGCGAGCGCGGTGCCCGCGAGCACGATCCCGCAGCCGGCAATCATCGCGAGCGAGACGGGTTCGCCGAGAAACCATGCGCCCCACAGGATGCCGAAGAGCGGAATCACGAAGGTCACCGTCATCGCACGCGCAGGACCGGCAACGGCGACCAGATGAAAGTAGATGAAGTAGGCGATACCCGTGCAGCCGATGCCCAGCGCCAGCACCGCGCCCCATGCCTGTCCGGATACCGGCGCCGCGGGCCACGTGAGACACGCGAGCGGCGCCAGCGTGAGGGTCGCGCCGAGCATGCTGCCGGCGGCGTTGGTGAGGGCATCGACGTCCAACAGATAACGCTTGGCGAAGTTGCCCGCCACGCCGTAAAGCGCAGCCGCCGCCAGCGCCGCGGCCGCTGCGAGCAGGCCCTGCACCGGCACGACGGAAGCGCCGCCCACGCCCGCAGCGTCCGGCGCGGAAGCGGGCGCAATCTGGTTCCACACGAGCACCAGCACGCCCGCGAAACCGATCGCCATGCCGATGGTGCGCACGGTCGTCAGGCGGTCCCTGAGCCACACATACGCCACCAGGGCGCCCCATAAAGGCGTGGTCGCGTTGATGACGGAAGTCGCGCCGGCCGAGAGCGTCAGCTCGGCATAGGCGAACAGGCAGAACGGCGCGGCGGAATTGAGAATGCCGACGACCAGCAACGGCAGCCAGCAGCGGCGCAGCGTCGCAAGCGTGGCGTCGAGTGGACGTCGCGCGAGCAGCATCGCCACGAGAAACAGCGCGCCGATGCCGACGCGCAGCGCCATCAGCGGCGCGACGCCGAACTCGACGACCCCCACGCGAATAAAGAGAAACGACGCGCCCCACAGGGCGGCGAGCACGATCAGTTGCAACACATTGGCGAGGGACATGGCGGGACGGACGTCGGGATTGCAACGAAAGTCCGCGCATGCTAACACCGGCTCGTACCCATCCGGTCATCCGCCGGAAGAGAGCGCAAGAACCGGTAGAAGCCGCCCCCGCCGCGTCGTCAATGCAGCGGAATCATCCACGTCAGCACGTTCTGCTGCAGCCATACGAGCACGCCCAGCAGCACCGTGAGCAGGATCGAATGCCAGAAGGTGCGCGCGAACACGAGACCCTCGCGTCCCTTGAGTTCCGTCGTGGCGACGCCCGTCGCAATGTTCTGCGGCGAGATCATCTTGCCCATCACGCCGCCCGACGAATTGGTCGCCGCCATCAGCACCGGATTGAGATTCAGCTGGTTCGCCGCCACCACCTGCAGGTTGCCGAACAGCGCGTTGCCCGAGGTATCGCTGCCCGACAGGAACACCGCTACCCAGCCGAGGAACGCCGAGACCAGCGGAAAGAACGCGCCCACCGACGCCACGCCCAGTCCGAGCGTGTAGTTCATCCCGGAGTAGTTCATCAGGTAAGCCAGTCCGACGATGGTCGCTACCGTGAGGATCGCGATGCGCGTCTGCACCCACGTATCGCCGATCGCCGCGGTGAAGTCGCGCGCGGGCAGCTTCACCAGCAGCGCGGTGATGATCGCCGCGACGAGGATCGCCGTGCCGGTCGCGAGCGGCTGGAAGTCCCAGATGGCGCCGTAGGGCTGGTTGTACAGCGTGATGAACACGGCCTTGTCGAGACCCGGCCAGGGGATCTTGATGTCGCCGATCAGGAAGATCTTGAGCACCGTCCACACGATCACCACCACCGACACGACGATCCACGGCACCCAGCCATGACCGCCCGAGAGCGTCGCACGCGTGTCGGACAGGCGGTCGACGTTGACGGCGAAGCGCTCGTCCGCGACCGGCTTCCACACGCGCAGGAACGCGATCGTCAGGATCAGAGAGACGAGCGAGGACAGCACGTCGGTCAGCGCATAGCTGATGAAGTTGGAGGTCACGAACTGCGTCAGCGCGAAGCTGCCGCCCGAGACGAGCAGCACCGGCCAGATGCGCAGCATGTTGCGAAACCCCGCATACACGCTGATCACATAGAACGGCAGCAACAGCGCGAACAGCGGCAACTGGCGGCCGACCATCTTTGCGAGGGCGTCGGTGGGCAGGTGCGTGACCGCGCCGAGCACCGTGATCGGCACGCCCAGCGCGCCGAAGGCGACCGGCGCGGTGTTGAAGATCAGCGTGAAGGTGAGGGCTTCGAGCGTCGGGAAGCCGAGCAGGATCAGCAGCGAACTGGTGATGGCGATCGGCGTGCCGAAACCGGAAATGCCTTCGAGCAGCGCGCCGAACGAGAAGCCGATCACGACAAGGACGATGCGACGGTCGTTCGGCAGGTTATCGACCATCCACAGGCGGAAGGCTTCGAAGCGTCCCGAGCGCTGCGCGATGTTGTACAGCAGGATGGCGGCGAACACGATCCACATGACCGGCCAGAGCGCGAAGACGGCGCCTGCCGCGACCGAATCGAGCGCCAGTCCCACCGGGAAATGCCAGCCCGCGACCGCGATGATCAGCCCGAGCACGAGACCCGCGAGCGAGGCCTGCCAGGCCGGGCGGCGCGCCCAGCCGAGCAGGACGAGCACGAGCAAGATGGGCAGCGCGGCGACGATGAACGATGCGAACAGCGAATGAGCGATCGGCGTGAGGATCTGATGGAACATCGCGTCTCCTTGCGGACATGAGCAGGAGCGGCGAGTTGGCTCGCCGCCGTGCGCGTCCCATCAATGCGAAAGCTGCGGGCGTCCGCGCTGCGGGCGTATTGACGCCTTAAGCGGGCGCATAACGCGCACACTAAGAATAGGGCGCGATCCGTTTGCGTCAAGGCGTGAATGCCCGCGCATTGCGGCGCGGCGGGCATCTGCGTGCCCTGACGCGCGCGTCGGCCGACGGATTAACCCGCGCCGATAACGCCGGGCGCTCAACCCTCGGCGACGTTGGGCACGACTTCGTCTCGTCGCGCGACGGGTGTCTGCCGGAACACCCAGATGGTCAGCAGGCCGAGCGAGGCGAGCATCCAGAGCAGGAAAAATACGAAGGCCATCATGTCCGACTCCCCGAGAACCGATGTTTTCGCAACGTTGATCCGCGTTGCGCGACGGCAAATGAGGGACACGACTAGCCAGTTTCGTGCCAAAGGTCTGGCGATATCCGCCAAGTCTCTGACGGAAAAGGAAAGTGCTCCAGCGCACGCAGGCCGTCGGCGCGCTGGAGTGCATCAGTTGGCCGGAAAATGTTGCAGGTTTGTTACTGGCAGGCCGAGTCGGCGCGGCGAGTCGCACGTCGCCGCGTGAGCGCGTTGGAATTCAGTGGCCATGTCCGCCGCCGCCACCGTGCCAACCGCCGCCGCCTTGCCACCCGTGGCCGTATCCACCGCCGCCGTGCCAGCCGCCGCCGCCGTGCCCCCCATGGCCGTAGTAGCCGCCGCCACGCCAGCCGCGGCCCCAGCAGCAACCACCGCCGCCCCAGTAGCCGAAGCTGAATGAAACCGGCGCATAGCCGTAATACGCCGGGTAGCCGCCATAGGCGGGGTAATAGGGGTAGCCGGCGTACGGGTAGGGATAGGTCTGGTAGTAATTCGAGTAGTTCGGATCGAGGGCGCCGATCGCGTATTCATACTGCGGTGGCAAGGTCGCTGAAGACGCAGTGGCTACCGTCGCGCCGGACGCCGGAACGGTGAACTCGCGCTGCGTGTAAGCGGTGCTGACAACTGGGTAAGGCGGATAGGCCGGGTAACCGTAGTAGCACCCGCCGAGAAGCGTTGCGGTGGCCGTAGCCGCGATGACGGCCGACCTTCGGAGAACGAGACGAGCGAATTCCATGATCCTGCTCCTGACGGTGTGTAACGCCCGGTGTAGATCGATGATGAAGCGTTGCTGCCGGGCGGGTCCGTCATGAATCAGCTTACTCGAACGGCGGCGCTGCGGTCGGCCGACGGTCGGAAGGGGAGATGACCGGGTGGCCGTTTGTGTCAGTTCTGAAACGTGGCGGCGAAACGACTGCGTTTCGCCGTACCGGGCAGGCCGGATTACTTCCCGACCTGATTGCCGATGATGCCGCCGACGGCCGCGCCGCCGAGCGTCGAAAGTCCGCTGCCGCCGATGGCGGCGCCGCCCGCTGCCCCGACGCCTGCGCCGATCGCGGTATCCCGTTGACGCGTGCTCATGTCGCCGCAGGCTGTCAGGCCCCCGAGAAGCGCCACGACCGTTGCAGCGACGCCGATCTGTTTGATGTTTTTCATGTCGACTCTCCGAATACGATGTTGAGCGAAGCGGCGGCGGGGCGGCTTCCAGGCATCCGCAGGAGCCGCGACTGTCCCGACCGCTTCGTCGCTTGACCAGCAGGAAAAGTGCCTGATTCGTCTGGAGAGGCTCAAGCCTTATGGAACAAGGCCGGCGCCGGATGCGCCAGCAAAAAAGGCCCGACGCACACGAAGCGCGTCAGGCCGTTGATCGCTACTGAAAACGGTCCGGCATCAGGTCGGCTGATAGATCTCCGAACCCTTCTTCACGAATTCGATCGCCTTGGTTTCCATGCCTTTCGCCAGCGCATCCTGTTCGCTGAGGCCCTGTTTCGCCGCGAAATCGCGCACGTCCTGCGTGATCTTCATCGAGCAGAAATGCGGGCCGCACATCGAGCAGAAGTGCGCGACCTTGGCCGAATCCTTCGGCAGGGTTTCATCGTGGAATTCGCGCGCCTTGTCCGGGTCCAGGCCCAGATTGAACTGGTCTTCCCAGCGGAACTCGAAACGCGCCTTCGACAAGGCGTTGTCGCGCACCTGCGCGCCCGGATGCCCCTTGGCCAGATCGGCCGCGTGCGCCGCGAGCTTGTAGGTGATGATGCCTTCCTTGACGTCGTCCTTGTTCGGCAGGCCCAAGTGCTCCTTCGGCGTGACATAGCACAGCATCGCCGTGCCGAACCAGCCGATCATCGCCGCGCCGATGCCCGACGTGATGTGGTCGTAGCCCGGCGCAATGTCGGTCGTCAGCGGCCCGAGCGTGTAGAACGGCGCCTCGTCACACCATTGCAGCTGGAGATCCATATTCTCCTTGATGAGCTGCATCGGCACGTGGCCCGGACCTTCGATCATCACCTGCACGTCGTGCTTCCACGCCACCTGCGTGAGCTCGCCGAGCGTCTTCAGTTCGCCGAGCTGGGCTTCGTCGTTGGCGTCGTAGATCGAGCCGGGACGCAGGCCGTCGCCGAGCGAGAACGAGACGTCGTACTGCTTCATGATTTCGCAGATGTCTTCGAAGTGCTCGTAGATGAAGCTCTCGCGATGATGCGCGAGACACCATTTCGCCATGATCGAGCCGCCGCGCGACACGATGCCCGTCATCCGGTTGGCGGTCAGCGGCACGTATTGCAGGCGCACGCCGGCGTGGATCGTGAAATAGTCGACGCCCTGTTCCGCCTGCTCGATGAGCGTGTCGCGGAAGATTTCCCAGGTCAGGTCCTCGGCCTTGCCGTTGACCTTTTCGAGCGCCTGGTAGATGGGCACCGTGCCGATCGGCACCGGCGAATTGCGGATGATCCACTCGCGCGTTTCGTGAATGTGCTTGCCGGTGGAAAGGTCCATCACCGTGTCGCCGCCCCAGCGGATCGCCCAGGTCATCTTGTCGACTTCTTCGCCGATCGACGACGTCACCGCCGAATTGCCGATGTTCGCGTTGATCTTCACGAGGAAGTTGCGGCCGATGATCATCGGCTCGCTTTCCGGGTGATTGATGTTCGCCGGGATGATGGCGCGCCCGCGGGCCACTTCGTCGCGCACGAACTCGGGCGTGATCGCCTTCAGCGCGTCCTTGCCGAACGCCGCTGCACCGAAGGCCTGGCCCGGATGCTGGCGGCCCATCATGGCGGCGAGCTTCTCGCCGTTCGGGCCGCTCTGCTTCAGGCTTTCGAGGTATTCGGCGCGCCGCTGGTTTTCGCGGATCGCGATGTATTCCATCTCCGGCGTGATGATGCCGGCGCGCGCGTAGTGCATCTGCGATACGTTCTTGCCGGCGAGCGCGCGGCGCGGCTTGCGATGCAGGCCGGGGAAACGCAGTTCGGCGGTCTTGTCATCGGCGGCGCGCTCGCGGCCGAAGTCGCTGGAGAGGCCGGCGAGTTCTTCGGTGTCGCCGCGCTGTTCGATCCATGCGCCGCGCAGCGCGGGCAATCCCGAACGGATGTCGATCTTCGCTTCCGGGTCCGTGTAGGGGCCGGACGTGTCGTACACGTAGACGGGCGGATTCTTCTCGCCGCCGAAGCCGTCGGGGGTGTCGGACTGGGTGATTTCGCGCATCGGCACGCGGATGTCGGGCGTCGAACCGGTGACGTAGACCTTGCGCGAGTTCGGCAGCGGCGCGATGGCGGCGGCGTCGACGACGGCGTTTTCGGACAGGAACTTGGGATTGGCATTCATGTGCTGTTTCTCCTTGCGACAGAAGTGAGCGCGTGGGCGCTTGCTTCCGTCCCATGCGAAGCAATAGGGACGATATTTTTCAGCACGAGCGATGACGCCGCCCGAACTGACTCAGGAGCTAAACAGGAGGAACGAGATGGAAAGGTACGGGCTCGGAAGAGGTGGCCGGATGCGGCAGGCCATGGAGCCCGAACGCTTCCCTGCGCTGGCATTATCCAGATCAGGTTCAAAGGGTATTTCTCACCCACGCCGCACGAAGCGGTTCGGTCATGTCAGGCCGGCCAAACCGCGATGCGCAACGCAGGACCCCCGCGTTAGCAGCCGTGACATTACACCGCGGCGTGGCGTCTTGGCAACCATCGGCGAAATCCTTCGAATGGGCAGGGCGCTTACTGCATAATGGCGGGCGCCGCAAATTCCGGGTTTTCCCGGAGCGCTTGCGGCTCATCGTGCGACCCTTCCCGCGTACTCCGTTTATCCCGCATTTCCTCGTTCTGCCATGCCGTTGAGTCTGGTTTTTGCTGCTACGCTTTCGCCGGTTTTTGTCTCATCGATCCGGCGCGCAGCCGTCGCGGAGTAATGCATGTCCGCGCTTCCGCCGCCGCGCCTGCCATTCAGTTTTCCCGATCGTTTTCCGTTTCGTGCGCCGCGTTCCTTCAAGGGGCAGGTAGCGCTCGCGCTGGCCGTCGTCTACCTCGTCTGGGGCTCGACGTATCTCGGCATTCATCTCGCGCTCGAATCGTTTCCGCCGCTCTTGCTCGGCGGCCTGCGCAACCTGTGCGCGGGCATCGGGCTGTTCGCGCTCGCCGTGCATCGCAAGGCCGTGTGGCCGAGCGCGCGCGAAGTACGCAATGCGGCGCTTGTCGGCACCTTGCTTGAAGGGCTGTCGAGCGGAATGATGGCCTACGGCATGGGCACCGTCGGCACCGGCACTGCCGCCGTGATGGTCGCCACCGTGCCGCTCTTCGCGACCATCTTCACCGCGCTGTCGGGCCGGGGCGTCGCGCGCGGCGAATGGTTCGCGGTGGCGCTCGGCTTGATCGGCATCGTGTTGCTGAACCACGGCGATCCGTCGCCCAGTTCGACGGTCGGCACGCTCGCCATCCTGTGCGCCGCGATCTTCTGGGCAGGCGGCGCGCATCTGGCGGGCCGCCTGCCGCAGCCGTCCGATCTGCTGATGTCCACGGCGCTGCAGATCGGACTGGGCGGGCTTATTGCGACGGGCATCGCATTCGCCGCCGGTGAGCGGCTGACGCATGTCAGCCTCGGCGCGGGCGTGTCGTTCCTGTACCTGATGCTGATCGGTTCGATGGCCGCATATGTCGCGTACAACTTTCTGATCCGCCATACCAGCACGATCGTCGCAACGAGTTGCCTGTACGTGAATCCGGTGGTCGCCGTGCTGCTCGGCGCGGTGCTGCTGGGCGAGATCGTCACGCGCTGGACCGTCATTGCGACGGTCGTGATCCTGCTGTCGGTCGGGCTGTCTTTCTGGTTCGATCATCGCCGGCGCGGGCTGCTCTGAGCGCTTACTTTTTGTAAAAACCTCCACTTCGCGATGTTCTGCGCATGGCAGCGGCAGCTGCACGTCCGTTTCTCGCCTGCTCTCCCGAACAATTCCTCTAACAAATTCCAAAGCCTTGCTGCGCAAGGCTTTGCGGCACCCGCGCGGCGGGCGCGCACCGGCGCGGGGCATGGGCATTGCTCAGTGCAGGCACCGGAATGCGTGGCCTGAATTGCGCCGCCGAAACCGGCAAGGAAGGAAAACAGAAGGTCGGTCCGCGAGCGGGAAGGGGTAAACATCTGGACGTTCGCGCGTACCGGTCCGCGTAACGAGGTGGTCGAATACAACAAGGAAGGTGGAAACATGAAGCTCATCCGCACCGCAGCCGCGCTCGCCGCCGTTGCCTCCGTGCTGTCCGCTTGCGGCGGCAGTTCGGACGATCTGGGCAAGGAGATCGGCGTCACGCAGCCCCAGGTCCATTTCGTTCACGCGCTCCCTGGCGGGCCGAACGTCGACTTCTACGACAACGGCAAGATCCTCCAGTCGAACCTGGCTTATCCGACGGCGACCAATTTCGCCAACATCGACACGGGCCAGCACAACTTCTCGTACGCGGCCATCAACACGACGACGCAGCTCGCCACCGACACCAGCATCAACAACGCGGCGAAGGGTCACGAATACACGGTGATCGCGCTGCCGGACGCGGGCTTCCTGCCGTCGATCGCGGTGATCGACGATCCCTTCGACAAGGGTCTGCTTTCGGGCAGCGCGCGGGTGCGGGCCTTCAACGCATCGACGAACGCGCCAAACCTGGACCTGTATCTGATCGCGCCGGGCGCGAGCATCGCGAACGTGAGCCCGACGATGGCCGGCGTGTCCTACAAGAACGCCGTGCCCGCGACGAAGCAGGATTCGATCTACGTGTCGGGCGGCACGTATCAGCTGATCGCGACGCTGCCGGGTTCGAAGACGCCGGTCTATACGTCGGCTTCGTTCGATCTGGTCAATAACGCGGACTGGCTGATCACGACGCTTCCTTCGGGCAATGCGGCTTCGCAGCTCATTCCGGAGAAGATCCGTTTGCTGGTGGCGCAGGGCGGGAATACGCAGCAGCCGGTGCGGGAGTTGCCGGATACGCAGTAAGCCAGACGGTGGTTCGGAGGGAGGAGAACCGGTCGCTTGCGGCCGGTTTTTTATTTGGAGATTGGGGCTGATGACGCGGACTTGGAATCCGCGCGCCACCGGCGAATCGACTTAGACCCGCAAATCTGCTCAATCGTCAAAAAGTATCTGCTCAAAACCGAAGTATCTGCTCAAACTTCGAAAAATCTGTTCACGCGGCATCGAAGTTCTGCCCAAAAAAAATCCCGCCACGCAAAGCGGCGGGAAGACAGGGAACACGATCAACGCTATTAAACCTGCTGACGCAGGCGCCGCACTCCGGCGGCGCTCCGCGCGTCTTGCGCTTACTTGTGTTCTTCGGCGGAATTGCTGATGGCCTGGCCGCCCTTGGAGATGTCCTGGCCGGCGCCCGAAACCGTGTTGCAACCTGCGAGCATCGCCGTGCCGGCGAGCAGAAAAAGTGCGATAAGTCGAGTCATGTGTATTCCCCTTGAAGTTGAAATGCGTGACAGGAATCGCAATCGCGCATCGTGTCGGGTGGAAAGGCGCCTGTCTGACCGGTAGCAAAGTCAAAATTTCATGAGGCAGGTGCACCCAGCAATTTCAGCGCCCGACCCGCCGGTAGAAACAATCATAAAAAAGGCGCAGCAGACCGGCTGTAGGCAGAGCCGGGATTATCGTGTAGTCCCGCTCCGCATTTGGCGTGGGAATCGTCCTACGCCAGCGGTGTCATGTCGATGGCCTGATCCACCGCTCCCGCACTCCGTTCACGCGGCATCGACACGCTGATGATCGTGCCGCGCGGACTCGCCCGTTCGATTTCGAAGCGCCCGCCGCGCGCCGACACGCGCTGACGCATGCCTACCAGCCCGTGGGTCTGCGTGCGCTTCAGGTCCTGCGGCCGGATGCCGATGCCGTCGTCGCGTATCGTGAGCGACACCGTCTCCTCATCGAGCGCAAGCGCCACGCGGATGCCGCTCGCATGCGCGTATTTCGCCGCATTGGTGAGGCTTTCCTGCGCGACGCGGAACAGCGCAATCTCGACCGCTTCCCCGAGCTTCACGTCTTCCCCGGGCAGCGCGAGTTCGAGGCTCCAGCCGTTGCGTTGCGCGGCTTCGTCGGCGAGCGAGCGCAGGGCGGTCACGAGCCCGAAGTTGGTCAGCACGGTCGGCCGCATGTCCTCGATGATGCGACGCTTCAGCGCAATGCCCTGATCCAGATTGCCGAGTGCGCGCGTGAGCTTGTCGGCCATCGCGGGCTCGGCGTCCCTGAGCTTGCCTCGAACCCAGGCCACGTCCATCTTGCTGGCGGTGAGGATCGAGCCGAGTTCGTCGTGCAGTTCGCGCGCGAGCTCCGTCTTTTCGTTCTCGCTGACGGATTGCAGATGCCACGCCAGCGCTTCCAGCTGCCGCGTGCGCGCGAAGACCAGTTGATCGAGTTCTTCCTGCTGCGTAATGAGCGCTTTCTGCACGCGCGCCTGCTTGTCGAGCTGGATGCCGAGATTGCGGAACAGCAACAGGAACAACACGATGTTCAGCGCGCAAAGCGCCCCGACACACAGCGTGGAGATGCGCTGGTCGGCGCGGCTGGCGTCGAGCGCGTGCTGCGCCCGTTGGTCCTCGTTGAGACGCAGCAGGGCCAGTGCGGCGTCGAGCGTCGCGCTCGTGTCGGGCGGCGGTAGCGCTTGCGTTTTCGCGCGCGCCGTGTCCTTCGATGCATCGGCGAGCCGCGCGCTGCCTTGGGCGATTTCATCGACGGCGGCGGCGCGGACTTGCGCGAAGCTCGCGAGCGCGGTGTCGTCGCCGATGCGCCGGTAGTACGCGTCCAGCGAGGCGAGCGTGCGCTGCATACGGCTCGCGGTATCCCGGAAATGCGTCTGGAAGACGGCGGCCGGATCGAGGGCGAAGCCGCGTTCGTCGGCGACGAGCGTCGCGATGTCGGCGGCCAGCGTCGACAGTTGCGCCGTCGCGCCCTTGGCGTCGAGCGCCGTCTCATATTCGGCGGCAATCCGCATGCGTCCCGACTCGAGGATTACGAGGCCGCCTACCGTGATGACGATCGCCACCGTCATCGCCACGGCCCAGCTGTAGCGGCGCATCCATTCATTGACGCGCGCGGCGCGGCGCGCCAGTCCGGCGGGCGCCGGCCTGTCGGGCGCGGCGGCTGCGTCGGATGCGTCCGACCGGGCGGTTGCAAGCGGCGCCTTGTCTTCCAGCAGTTCAGACGGCAGGGCGGGCGGGACTTGGCTCATGGCGTGATCGAAGGAATCGGGGCGAAAACAACAACGGTTGAAAGCGTATGTCGGTGGATTCCCACAGCAAAAAAGGAGCCAGCCCGAGTGCGCGCCCGCGGCGCCGCGACTAGCATGGTCCGGTCATCACTCATACGGGGAACGATCATGCTGAAGTGGGCCTTGTTTTTCGCGATCGTGGCCGTGATTGCCGGTTTGCTCGGTTTCACGGGCGTCGCTGCCGGCGCTGCCGCCATCGCCAAGTTCATATTTGTGTTGTTCCTGATTCTCTGCGTCGTGTTCCTGGTGCTGGGGTTTGTAGTCACGAAAAAAGTCGTCGACTAGCGGGGCTTCTTTCCTGAGCCGCTGAACCCGGTCACGTTGAACCCGTTCATCGAGGAGGTCCCATGCTTCACTACGCAGCCGTCTTCTTCGTCATAGCGATCATCGCCGCCGTGTTCGGCTTCACGGGCATCGCGGCGGGTGCGGCGGAGATTGCCAAGATCCTGTTCTTCATTTTTCTGGTGGTGTTCGTCGTTACCTTGCTGCTTGGCGTCCTCCGGACCTGACGGTCCGCCCGACAGCCGTCCCGGACGGGGTTTTCGACCGTCGTCCGGTGGATCCGGGGGAGCGGGCATGCAGCATGCATCGGCGTATGTGTTTGGATAGCAGGGCGCTATGCGGTCTTTCATGAAGAAGGCCTTCCTGCTCCAGCCATCGACACCTCAACTCATTCACAGGAGCGAAACACATGTCCAAATCGTCTGCTGTCAAAGCTGCGCCCCAAGCGTCGTCCGACCCGTTCGTGCTCGACCTCGACAAGATCCGCGCCGATGCGCGCCAGCACATGGACGAAGGTCCCGTCACGGCAAGCTACGGCGCCGATCGCGAGACCGTGCTGAAGCTGCTGAACGACTCGCTGGCCACCGAGATCGTCTGCGTGCTGCGCTACAAGCGCCACTATTTCATGGCGAAGGGCATCCATTCGGAAGCCGTCGCGCAGGAGTTCCTCGAACACGCGAACGAGGAACAGGAACACGCCGATACGCTCGCCGAGCGCATCGTGCAACTGGGCGGCGAGCCGAATTTCGCGCCTGACGGCCTGGCCTCGCGCTCGCACTCGCAGTACAGCGAAGGCAAGGACCTGATCGACATGATTCGCGAGAACCTGATTGCCGAGCGGATCGCCATCGACACGTATCGCGAGATCATTCGCTATCTCGGCGACAAGGACGTCACGACGCGCCGTCTCTTCGAGGATATTCTCGCCGTCGAGGAAGAACACGCCGACGACATGGCGGACCTGCTCGAAGGCCGCAACGGTTGATGCCGGCGATGCCCGCGTTGGCTGCACGCCGTGCCGGATGGGTCATCCGGCGCGGTGTGCGCCGTCGCGTGTGCATGGCGTGCGTACAATGAGCCTCCACCTTCACACAGAGCGTCCGGCAGCACGGATGGCGCGCATGATTCGAGTTCTCATAGCTGACGACCACGCGATCGTCCGCAGCGGTTTTCGCCAGTTCGTCGCCGACGAGCCCGACATGGAAGTTGCCGCCGAGGCCGCGAGCGGCGACGAGGCCATCGCGCTCGTGCGCGCGCAGGCGTTCGATGTCGTCTTGCTCGACATTGCCATGCCCGACAAGAACGGCGTGGATACCTTGCGTGTCATCAAGCAGATTCGGCCGGAGCAGGGCGTGCTGATGCTGTCGGGCTATCCGGAGAGCCAGTACGCGATCAACCTGCTCAAGGCGGGCGCGAACGGTTATCTGAACAAGGACGCCGCGCCCGACGAGATCGTCCGGGCGATCCGCACGGTGGCGCGCGGGCATCGCTACCTGTCGGAGTTCATCGCCGACGCGCTGGCCGACAAGCTCGACAAGCCCGCCGCGGAACGGCCGCACGAACTGCTCTCGGAGCGCGAATTCCAGATCTTCTGCAAGCTCGCGGGCGGCCAGATTCCGACGGAAATCGCGCAGGAACTGCATCTTTCGGTCAAGACCGTGAGTACCTACCGGGCGCGGGTGCTGGAGAAAATGCGGCTGGCCAACAATGCCGACCTCACGTATTACGCGATCAAGAACGGCCTGATCGAATAGCGGCGCTGCATGCGGGATCCAGGCGCTGCGCGAAGCAAACGCGCGGCTCGTGCCCAGGGTGCAGCGCATTTCAGCCGGAGGACGCCCGACGTGGGCAATCACATCACCACCGACGACCGGGCACGCCACGCAGCGCCGCATCAGACGCCGCTCGCGGTGCTGCTGATCGAGGATTCGCCGCTGATCCGGCGCAGCCTCACGGAGGCCATCGATGCGCTCGGACCGTGGCGCGTGGCCGCCTGCGCCGATGCGCCCGAGGACGCCATCGCGCTGCTGTCGGCGCAGCGCTTCGACGCGGTGATCGTCGACCTGCAGCTGAAGCGCGGGTCGGGCATCGACGTGCTTGCTTGGCTCAGCCAGGCCGGCGCGGGTTATCTGCAGGACGCCTTCGTCGCGGTGCTGACCAATCACGCGCTGCCCGCGTATCGCGAACGATGCCTGCATTACGGCGTGGATCGCTTCTTCGACAAATCACTCGAATTCGACCGCGTGCTCGACGCGCTGCATGACTACGCGCGCGAACGCGGCTGAAGCGTGTTCATTGCGGGCGACTGTCCGCTGGACCCTCTGACCTTTCCTGCTGACCCTTCGGTGTTTCCTGCTGACCCTCCGGTGCGCTGCCACGCCTGCGCCAGTGACTCAGCCCCGCGAGGCCGGTGGCCGCGAGTCCGGCGAGACAGACGCCGATCCAGCCGAGCGTATGCCAGGCGAGCGACGCGAGCGCGGAACCCAGCGAGCCGCCGATGAAGTACGCCACCATGTAGACGGTGTTGACGCGGCTGCGCGCTGCGGGCTTGAGCGCATAGATGCGTGACTGGTTCGAGATCTGCGCGGCCTGCACGCCGACATCGAGCACGATCACGCCGATCACCAGCCCGATGATGCTGCGTCCCGACACCGCGAACACGACGAACGACAGCGCGGTCAGCCCGATGCACAGCGAGATCACGGCGCGCGGTCCGCGCCGGTCGGCCGACTTGCCCGCGAGCGGCGCCGCCAGCGCGCCCGCCGCGCCGACGATGCCGAACAGGCCGGCCGCCTGCGGTCCCATGTGGAACGGCTCGCCGGCCAGCAGCAGCGTGAGCACCGACCAGAACATGCTGAACGCGGCGAACAGCGCGCCGCCGGTGAGCGCCGCCTCGCGCAGCGCGGGGCTTTCCCTTGTCAGATGCCACATCGAGCCGAGCAGCTTGCTGTAGGAGAGCGTCGAGGTGGGACGGCTGCGCGGCAGGCGCGCGATCACGACGACCGCCAGCGCGACGCACGCGAACACCGACGCCCCAAAGACCGCGCGCCAGCCGAAGTACTGCGCGACGAAGCCCGACACGGTGCGCGCGAGCAGGATGCCGAGCAGGAGGCCGCTCATCACGGTGCCGACCGCGTGGCCGCGCTCGGCGGCGGGCGCGAGTTCGGCGGCGAAGGGCACGGCCTGTTGCGCGATGGTCGATGCCACGCCGATCGCGAGGCTTGCGGCAATCAGCACGGCAAGCGTGCCGGCGAAGCACGCGACCACGAGCGAGACGCCGAGCGCCGCGAGTTGCAGCAGGATCAGCAGACGCCGGTCGAAGCGGTCGCCGAGCGGTGCGAGCACGAGCATGCCGAGCGCGTAGCCGAGCTGGGTCGCGGCCGGCACCGCGCCGATCAGCCACGCGCTGCGCGGAAACGCGGCGCGGAAGTCGTCGAGCAGCGGCTGATTGAAATAGATGTTGGCGACCGAAACGCCGGCAATGGTCGCGAGCAGCCACAGCGTGGCGCGCGAATAGGATGAATCGTGAGAGTGCGGTGGCGAAGTCGACATGACGGGCGGGCGCGGGAAGCCAGCCGCCGATGATACTCAAGCCCCGCGCATGCCGCTCGCCGCGGCTAGAACGGCTGCGGCCCGCCGCCCTGATCGACGCTCATGCAGTGCGTGACGAGTCCCGTCTCCTTGCGCCACAGATGCAGGCCGAAGGCGGGCGGCTCCATGACGAACGCCTCCGGCGCGCCGGGCTTCAGTTGCAGCGCGACCTGGTGCGCCGTGGACGGCGCGCACCACGCCAGCGTGCCGCCGAAGCGCACGCTGATCGCACGATGCACATGACCGCACACGATGCGCTCCACGTTCGGATGGCGGCGCAGCAGCGCGTCGAGCGCGCGGCTGTCGTCGGGGGCGAGCCGGATCTCGTCCATGAAGTCGATGCCGCAGGCGAACGGCGGATGATGCATGCCCATCAGCACGGGCCGCTCCGGGCAGGCGTCGAGTTGCGCTTCGAGCCACGCCAGGCGGGCGGGGCACAGCCGTCCGGAACCGTGGCCGGGATCGAGCGTATCGAGCGCGATCACGCGCACCTCGGCGACATCGAATGCGTAATGAATGAAGCCGGCGGGATCCGCAAGCGGCAGGCGGTCGCCGAAGACGGCGCGCAGGTTGTCGCGTGCGTCGTGATTGCCGGCCATCGGATGCCACGGCATCGCCAGGCGGTCGAGCAACGTGCGCAAGTGCCGGTATTCGTCGAGACCGCCCGCATCGACGAGATCGCCGGTGATGAGCACGGCATCGGGGCGCGGGTCGAGCGCATTGAGGGCGTCGATCGCGCGGGCCAGGCAGGCGGCCGTATCGACCCGGCCGTAGGCGAGCGTGCCCGGCGGCGTGATGTGCAGATCGGTGATCTGGGCTAGCAGCATGGCTCGATCTCCTCGATGCGGCCGCGCAGCAGGGCGGGCGGGGTGGGGTCTTGCGGTGAGCTTACTCGCTGTCGGCGTCGTCGGCCGGCGGCTTGGGGGCGAGCTTCGCGGGCAACAGCCACTGGAAGTTCGTCATCGACTGCTCGGTGAACGTGCATTCGGCCGCGGCGTAGTTCGTCACCTTCTTGGCCTTGCTGGCGGCGGGCGGCGAATTCCGGTCGTCGATGGTCGCGTGCACGATCACCCGTGAACCATGATAAGCGGCGTTGGAGCCGGTGATCTTGAGCGGCGCGCTGGCGGCGTCGGGGTAGTCCGCGAGCATCTTCCCCTTGCAGGCTTCGACGTTCTTGTAATAAGACGTGCAGCCGGCGAGCGTGACGAGCGGAAGGGCGAGCAGCAACAGCAGGGAGGACATGCGATTCATCGATGAATCCGGTCGATGCCCGGCGCCGCCAGCGGCGTCCGGGCGTGATGAGAGTCGGGGCGGAGCTTTATAACATGGGCGCGGCCGTGCATTACTGTAGTGCATCGCGGCGGATCGGGCCGCTTGTCTCGCCGCGCGATGCGGTAGCACAATCGGCACAGCATGCTTCCCGTGCGTATCTGGCGCGTTCAGACTGCGTTTCTCACGATGGAGACGACCGTCATGGAAAAGGACATCGAAGTCGGCGACTACTTGCTCGCCATGCAGGCCGTGCCGCGGCCGCGCCCGGCCGTCGATGGCGCGGAGGCCGACGCCGCGCCGACCGAAGGCTATGCGATCCGCGTGCGCGTCACGCGCCTCGACCGCCAACCGGTCTACGGCAGCCGCGTGGCCGACGATTCCGGCGAGATGACCGGCGATCATGGTCCGTTCGAGACCGTCGCCGAGGCGCTTGCGCATGGCGAGGCCTGGGGCCGTCACTATGTGGCGCGCGTGCTGGGACATTCGGTGTAAGGAGGCGGTCGAAAGCGGGGTGCGCGTCCCTGCATGATGCGGGGTGCGTCGCCGACGTGGTCGTCGCTAGACTGGCCTCGTCGACCGGATGCCGGCCGGCATCACCGAGCCGCGGAGGCCGCCATGACGTCCCTGACCCTGCCAATGGCGCTGTATGTCACGCCGAACTACATTGCGTCGGTACGCCGCGGCAAGGCGCGCGAATCGTTCAGCGGGACGGTGCGCTTCATCGGCGTGGAGGCGCTGCCGTTCGATATCGAGCACCTGTGCGTGTTCGATCGCGATACGCCGATTGAAGCGCTGTTCGATGCCGTGAGGGACGCCGAGCGGCTGCTCAACGCAGTGTGACTTCGGCGGCAGATTCTGCGCGCGCGCTGGACTCCGCGTCTGACGCGTTTCGCGCGCGCCACACCCCGCGTAATAATTTTTTAGTGGCTTCTTAAGAACAGTAAAATCCGCGCATCAAAAAACAACGAGAACGACCGATGTTCGGGGCTGTGCGGAGATTAGTCGCCTGGAGATGGACGGCTGTGATGTACCTGGCCGTGTTGTGGACCGTGTCGATGCTGCATGTGTTCACGGGATGGGCCGATAACGGCGACTTTGCGCGCACCTTCGGCTTTCTGATCGACAAGCCGTTCGGCTGGAATACCGACGTGCCGGACGCGGGCTCGGCGGACTGGCAGCAACGCTATTTTCATGTCTGGATGGACAGCTGGCAGGTCTGCTCGCATCCTCCCTGCGTCGAGCATCTTTACTCGTTCTCCACGCACAAGATCTGGATGGTCATCCAGCTTCTGAGTTCCATCGCGCTGACGGGGAGCGCGTCGGCGTATTCGGTGATCGCGGGCTCCATACCCGGACGTCTCGCCTATGCCGCGGCCTATACGTGGCTGTTCATGGCGCTGCGGCGTCATGCGGGCCATCGCGCCGCATGGGCCTATCTCATCCTGATTACGCCGGTCGCGCTGTCTTCGTCGTTCATTGCGTTCCTGAATTCGTTCTTCGAAGAGCAGACGATGATCGTCGGCCTGCCGATGCTCGGCGCCTGTCTTCTCATGTTCCGCGCGCGCGGACGGCGTCGCCATGCGCTGGCCGCATTCGGGCTGGGATGCTTCATTGCGCTGTCGAAGACGGCTTATTTCGCGCTGCCGCTGGTGCTCGCGCCGTTCATCGCGAGCGCATTCGGACGGCGCGCGACGGCCTGCGCGGCCGTGCTGGCGACGGTCATCGCGCTGTTGCCTTCGGTGTTCGGTCCCAACACCGACATCAACAAATATCACGCGCTGTACTTCGGCATTCTCAGCGACCTGAAGACTCACGACGGCATCGAAGTGGCGACGATCGGCAACAAGCCGGTGCTTGCCGCGTGCGTCAGCAACATGGGTTACGACGAAGCCGGCATGCAATGCGTGCGCGATGCGCAGGCGACGTATCTGGATACGGTGCGCGTCGCGCTCGCGCATCCGGGCATTCTGCCGGTGATGGCCTGGCACGTGCTCGAAAAGGGCAGCCAGATCGAGTTGCCCGGCCTCGGGATGAGCCTGCGGGACGCGCCGAGTTTCGCGAAGGCGCCGCTGTTCCGGCTCTGGTCCCGGATGTATGCGCATCGGCTGAACACGCTGATTCTGGGTGCGGCGCTGGTCGTGACGTGCCTCGCGCAGGCACGGCGGATCAGCGCGGTAGCAGCGACGGGCTTGTTCTTCGCGGCTTGGGGCGCGCTGCAATACGTGCTCGTGCTCGCGGACGGCTTCATGGAAATCGAGAAGCATCTGATCGGCGCGAACTACTGTTTGTCTTTTGCGGGCGTGCTGTTCGCGGCTGCGCTGTGCGCGAGCACGGCGAGCGTCGCGGTGCGGGGAGCGAGGGGCTGGCGGTCGTCATCGGCGGGGATCGATGCCGGTGCTGGCTGGGCGGGTGCGCTGCCCGGAACGGCGGAGCGCGCGTTTGATGCGGCGGGCATGGCTGTAGATGAGCGCGGCGCGGCGGCAGCGCGGGTGGAGGAGAGCGTGAGCGCTTGAAGGAGGGGCGAGTTGGATGTCGGGAATGCGGTCGCCTGACTCGTTGACCCAGTAGCAGAAGAATCGCATTTTCGCGTTCGCCTGCGCCAGCAATTCGGATAGGTCACGACGCAACAACTCAAGTGACGTTTTCAGCTACCACACGTAATGGAGTGCGATATGTTGCGTTATCCAGCCCGGTTCGAGCCAGACACGGGCGGCTTCGTGGTGACGTTCCGGGATATACCGGAGGCGATCACGCAAGGCAGTAGCCTGGAGGAGGCGCGGGGAATGGCGGCCGACGCGCTGCTGACGGCGATGGACTTCTACCTGGAAGACAAGCGCCCGGTGCCAGTGCCGTCGAAGGTGAAGAACGGCGAGGAATCGATCGCGCTAACGGCCAGTGTCTCGGCAAAAATCCTGTTGCTGAACGAGATGATTGCGCAGGGCGTCACGCCGTCGGAACTCGCGCGTCGGCTCAAGACGAGGCCACAGGACGTCAACCGGATCATGCTGCTGAATCATGCGACCAAGATCGACACAATTGCCGATGCGTTCTCAGTCCTTGGGAAGCAACTTGTGATCGCAGTTGTTTGATGTCTTCGAAAAGAAAAGGTACTTGAAGCGCCGAAGTTCGCTGATCGCGGATGCTGTCGCTTCGCATTGAGAGACTGGAGCCCTTGGCCATACTTGGGCGGTGCTGCAAAGACCTGGTACCGGGGACCGGACTTGAACCGGCAAGCCGTTAGGCGGCGGATTTTAAGTCCGCTATGTTTACCAATTTCATCACCCCGGCAGGGCGGACGCGATTCTACCATTGCGCCCGCATCGGCCAAAACCCGCGCGCATGGTTCGACACGGGTTTCACCGTCGCGCATAATCGGCGGCACCGTTCATGCGACAAACACCTCACCATCAGCCCAAAGGCAGAAAGACATCGACGTCAGGAGAGCACCATGCGCATCGGCCTGATCTCCGATACCCACAACCTCGTGCGCCCCGAAGCGCTCGATGCCTTGCGCGGCTGCGCGCACATCATCCACGCCGGCGACATCTGCCGGCGCGACGTCCTCGACAGCCTGGCGCCGCTCGCGCCGTTGACCGTCGTGCGCGGCAACAACGATACGGGCGCGGACGTCGCGCATCTGCCGGAGCATGTGCGCATCGAACTCGGCGGCGCGTCGATCCACGTTGTGCACGACATCGCGGACGTTCCGAAGCGGCTCGCGGGTATCGATGTCGTCGTCACCGGACATTCGCACAAGCCCTTGATCGAGCGGCGCGGCGCCACGCTGTTCGTGAACCCGGGCAGCGCGGGACCGCGCCGCTTCAAGCTGCCGATCACGCTCGCGCTGCTGGAAATCAATAGCGACGCCGGCGCGCCCGACGCGCGCATCGTCACGCTTACGCCATAGCGCCATGAAAAAGGCCGATGCGGGAAGCATCGGCCTTAGCGGAGACTCAAACTACGACAACCTCGATCAGGCGCGCGCCGTCCCTTCCGGGAACGCATCGTCCATTTCGCCCGCTTCGCGATGACCGCGCAGGATCGCATGCGCTTCCGAGTGCGAGGCGACCGCCGGCGGCGAGCCCTTCAACGGCTTCTTCGCTGATTCGTGCAGCGCGATCACCGACACGATGCCGATCACCGAAGCGCCCATCAGATAGTATGCGGGCATCATCAGCATGCCGGTCTTGTCGACGAGCCACGCGGTGACGAGCGGCGTCGTCCCGCCGAACAGCGACACCGACACATTGAAGCCGATCGCGAGCGCGCCATAGCGGATCTTCGTCGGGAACAGCGCCGGCAGCGACGACGGCATCACGCCCGTGAAGGTCGAGAGCAGCGCGCCGAGAATCATCATGCCGGTGAAGATCGACGGAATCGTGCCCATGCGGATCAGCGTGAGCGCCGGGATCGACAGCAGCAGCAAGCCGACACAGCCCGCCAGCATCACCGGCTTGCGGCCGACGACATCGGACAGACGGCCGAACAGCAGGGTCAGCGGCATCATCAGCACCATCACGACGAGCACGATGAACAGGCCATGCGTCTCGTTGAACTTGAGGGTCGCGGACAGATAGCTCGGCAGGTACGAGAGCGCCATGTAGTCGGTCACGTTGAAGATCAGCACGAGGCCCACGCATTGCAGCAGCGGCCGCCATTGCTGTACCAGCGTCTCGCGGAACTGCTGCTTGGTGGTTTCGTGCGAGACGGCTTCCGCCTTCTCGGCTTCACGCTGGAACGCCGGAGTCTCTTCCAGCTTCATCCGGATATACAGGCCGATCAAACCGAGCGGTCCCGCGATCATGAACGGAATGCGCCAGCCCCACGACAGCAGCGCGTGCTCCGACATCACCGCCGTCAGCACCGCCACGACGCCCGCGCCCAGCACATAGCCCACCAGGGTGCCGAACTCGAGGAAACTCGCCATGAAGCCGCGCTTCTTGTCCGGCGAGAACTCGGCGATGAAGGTCGCCGCGCCGCCGTACTCGCCGCCCGTCGAGAAGCCCTGCACGAGGCGCGCGACCAGCAGCAGCACCGGCGCCATCACGCCGATGCTGTCATAGCTCGGAATCAGGCCGATCGCGAACGTGCCGAGGGCCATCATGATCATCGTCATCGCGAGCACACGCTTGCGGCCAATGCGGTCGCCGAGCGGGCCGAACACCATGCCGCCGATCGGCCGCACCAGGAACGCGGCCGCGAACGTGCCGAAGGTCGCGAGCAGCTGCGCGGCCGGACTGCTCGACGGGAAGAACACCTTGCCGAGCGTCACGGCGATATAGCTATACACACCGAAGTCGAACCACTCCATCGCGTTACCGATGGCCATGGCGCCGACGGCGCGCTTCAGCAGGGACTGGTCGACGATCGTGATGTCGTCGAGAGTGAGGTCGGATTTCTGGCTCGATGAATCGCGTTTGCGCCAAAGGCCCTCGTGATGGGATGACATGTTTCGAAAACTCCGTATTCGATCCCGAGCACTCCGGAGAGTGGCTTCGGGTGCGCCATCGAAAAGCTTCGGTGGCGCGAATTGCCGGGAGAGTGCAGTTTCGCGACGGCGCCGCCATGCAGGGCAGCGGGAAACGATCGCCAATGGCTCCGCGCAGCGTCGAATGGAGCGGACGCTGACAAATCAGTAGCAAACGCGGTGCCGGTGCATCGCGGTGGGTCGCGAAATTGCACTCGGGGGTAACGCAACGAGTTTGACGTGCGGACGGTCAACCCCGGCGACGTGACTGGGTTGCCGCGGGTGGGCCGCGACGTCGGCGAAAAAACAGCTTGAGACGAAAAAGGCCGGCGTGTTTTGCTGAACCAACAAGTCCATCTGGTTCATCTGGCAAAGCAGCTTAAAAACCGACGCGCCTCTTTGTATGAAAAACAGTCACTACCGCGCTGTGTCCGACATCATGATGCTGGACTTGCACCGCGTGAATGATGGTGAATTGCTGTTGATAAGAAGGAGATGTTATCACGATGACAGACGATCTGCAAACAGGCCCGGCGGGCGAAGGCCCTTGGCGGCCCGCAATCCCTTATCCCGTCTGGGATAGCGCGAAGTCGTCGTAGTGTGCTTGGGTGTACCGTCCGGATCAATTTCGCGGGTTTCGCGGGCAATGAAAAACCGGCCCAAGGCCGGTTTTTCGCCGAACGGATGATGCTCCGGTTCAGCCTTGCGGCGGCACGTAGCCGGTCGCGGTATCGGCGCCTTCGCCGAAGAAGTACTTTTCTGTCTGCTTGATCAGATACTGGCGCGCGCGCGGATCGGCCATGTTCAGGCGATTCTCGTTGATGAGCATCGTCTGCTGCTTGAGCCAGCCCTGCCAGGCTTCCTTGGAAATCGTTTCGTAGATGCGCTTGCCGAGTTCGCCCGGCAGCGGCGGGAAGTCCAGTCCTTCGGCTTCCTTGCCGAGCTTCGCGCATTGAATCATTCGGGCCATTGTGTCTTTCTCCTCTGTATCGGGGGTAGAGGCGCCGTCCCGCGCCTCTCGAATCGGTTCTTCAAAGCTGTTTCATCAGCACGAGCGACTTGCGCTGCCAGTTGTAAAGGCGGCGGCGGTCCTCCGGCAGATCGTCGACGGTGACCTTGACGAAGCCACGCTTCAGGAACCAGTGCTCGGTGCGCGTCGTCAGGACGAAGATGCGCGTGAGGCCGCGCGCGCGGGCGCGCTGCTCGATGCGTTTCAGGAGCCGCTCGCCGTCGCCGGAACCTTGCGCTTCGGGCGCGACCGTCAGGCAGGCCATCTCGCCGATGCGCTCCTGCGTGTAGGGATACAGCGCCGCGCAGCCGAACAGCACGCCATCGTGCTCGATGACCGAGAAATGGTCGATGTCGCGTTCTATCTGATGGCGGCCGCGGCGCACCAGCGTGCCGTCGGACTCGAGCGGTTCGATCAGCGTGAGAATGCCGCCGACGTCGTCCGGCGTGGCCTCGCGCAGGCTCTCGAGATTCTCGTACGAGATCATGGTGCCGACGCCGTCGTGCAGGAACAATTCGAGCAGCACGCTGCCATCGAGCGCGTACGGAATGATGTGGCCGCGCGCCACGCCGCCGCGGCAGGCGCGGATCGTGTGCTTCAGATAGAACGCGGTATCGCCCTGCAATTCGCCGCTTTCCTGCAGGCGATAGGCGTCGTCGAGCGACATTTCGCGCACCAGTTCGCCTTCCGCGTCGGCGAGGCCGGGAATCTCCGTGACGAAGATGATCTTGTCGGCGCGCAACGCGATGGCGGCGGCCGAGGCGACGTCTTCCATCGACAGATTGAAGGCTTCGCCGGTAGGCGAGAAGCCGAGCGGGGAGAGCAGCACGAGCTTGTTGCTGGCGAGCGACTGGCGTACGGAATCGCCGTCGATCTTGCGTACGACGCCGGTGTGCTGGAAATCGACGCCGTCGAGAATGCCGACTGGCCGCGCCGTCACGAAGTTGCCCGAGACGACGCTGATGTGCGCGTGCGCCATCGGCGTGTTGGGCAGGCCCTGGCTGATCGCGGCCTCGATGTCGAGGCGCACTTCGCCGGCGGCTTCCTTGGCGGATTCGAGCGCGCGGGCGTCGGTGATGCGCAGGCCGTGCGAGAACGACGATTCGACGCCGTGCAGGCTCAGCTGTTCGTCGAGCTGCGGGCGCGAGCCGTGTACCAGCACGACGTGGATGCCCATCGCGTGAAGCAGGCCGACGTCCTGCACGAGCGCATTCAGGCGTCCTTCCTGCACCAGTTCCCCGCCGAACGCCACGACGAACGTCTTGTTCCGGAACGCGTGGATATACGGCGCGACGGAGCGCATCCAGTCGACGAACTGGGCATGGGGATCGGGCGCTTCCGGCTCGGCCGCGGCCAGTGGCGATGCGGCTTGAGCAGTCATCGTGAGGTCGGTTTGAGAATTCATCCCGGGATTATAATGCGACGCTATGTCGAATGTTTCTCGTCCCTCGCGTCCCGCGCGCCCTTCAAGTCCCAAGCAGGCAGACACGTCCCGGTCCGCCGACTCCTCCACCGATCCCCTGGCGCAGTTGCGGCAACTGCGGGAAAGTCTGCGGCGTGACGCGCAGGAAGCGTCGGATCCCTCCGGCGATGCCGCGACGCTGAGCAAGAAGGAACTGGCCGCGCGGCGTTTTGCCGGCACGGCGGGCGCGCAGCAGCCAAAGAGACCGGAGGGACCGGAGCGGGGGAACGCGCCGCGTGAGGCGGCGGTTACGGGGGCGCAGAAGCAGGCCGCGGTTGTTCGGCCGCAGTCCACGCAGGATTCGCGGAACCCGCAAGGGGTGCAGGCGCCGCGTCAGCCGATGCAGGCCAAAGTCGCGCCGACGTCGCGGCCTTCCAGTTTGGGAGACGCTTCGCAGCGGCAGCCTGCGCAGGGTGAACGCGTGGGCGAGCCGCAAGCGGCGCGGCCGGATGGCCGCGAGCGTACGCCGCAGACTGAACGGCGGGAGACGGGTCGGTCAGTCGAGACGAAGCCCGCTGCGCCGCGCGTCGAACGCCGGGGCGCAGCGTCTTCAATGGAAGCCGGCGAGGTCGGTGGCGGCCGCCGCGCCGGTCACGTGCGCGAACGTGAGGGCGCGGAATCGCGCGAGGCGCGTCAGGTTCGCCGACAGCGTGAAGGCGCCGAACCACGCGAGCCGGGTCAAACCCGCGAACCGCTCGAGGCCGTCGACGTACGTGAGCAGCGTCAAGCCCGCGAACGCCGCGAAACCGCCGGACAACGTGAGCCGCGTCAAACTCGCGAAGCCGTGGAATCGCGCGAGCCGCTTCAAGCCCGCGAACACCGCAAGCCCGCCGAACCCCGCGACCCGAATCAAACTCGCGAACCACGCGGACCTGCTCAACCGCGTGAGCCACGCCCGGCGCGCGAAGCCGCTCAATCCCGCGAGCCCCGCGCCCCCCGCCCGCCGCGACAGGCCATCACCCCCAACCCCGTTCCGCCCATCACCTTCCCGGAAGCTTTGCCCGTTTCCGGCCGGCGCGAGGAAATCGCCCGCGCGATCGCCGGCCATCAGGTCGTGATCGTCAGCGGCGAAACCGGCTCCGGCAAGACCACGCAGTTGCCCAAGATCTGCCTCGCGCTCGGGCGCGGGCTGGGCGCGGGCGGCAGCGGCCTGATCGGTCATACGCAGCCGCGGCGGATCGCGGCATCGGCGACCGGACGGCGCATCGCCGAGGAACTGGGCACGCCGTTCGGCGAGGTGGTCGGCTACAAGGTGCGCTTCACGGACAATCTCGCGCCCGGCGCCTCCGTCAAGCTGATGACCGACGGCATTCTGCTCGCCGAGACGCAAACCGATCCGCTGCTCACGGCCTACGACACGATCATCATCGACGAGGCCCACGAGCGCAGCCTCAACATCGACTTCCTGCTCGGCTATCTGAAAGAGATCCTGCCGAGGCGCCCGGACCTGAAGCTGATCGTCACGTCCGCGACCATCGACGCCCAACGCTTCGCGCGCCACTTCGGCAGCGACGAGCATCCGGCGCCGGTGATCGAGGTGAGCGGCCGTCTGTATCCGGTGGAAGTGCGCTATCGGCCGATCGAGGAAGACAGCGTCGCGGTGAAATCCGCGCAGGGCACCTTGCCCAAGCGCGGCGAGCGCAACGACCGCAAGAGCGACCGCGACCTGATGGAAGCCATCGTCGATGCCGTCGATGAACTCTGCCGCGTGGGCCCCGGCGATGTGCTCGTGTTCCTCCCCGGCGAGCGCGAAATCCGCGACGCCGCCGAGGCCTTGCGAAAGCATCATCCGCCGCACACCGAAATCCTGCCGCTGTTCGCGCGGCTCTCCGCGCAGGAGCAGGAACGGGTGTTCCGGCCGTCGAACGCGCGGCGTATCGTGCTCGCCACCAACGTCGCCGAAACCTCGCTGACGGTGCCGGGCATCCGCTATGTGGTCGATACCGGCATGGCGCGCGTGAAGCGCTATTCGTATCGCAACAAGGTGGAGCAGTTGCAGATCGAGCCGGTGTCGCAGGCGGCGGCGAACCAGCGCGCCGGGCGGTGCGGCCGCGTCGCGGACGGCGTGTGCATCCGTCTCTACGACGAAGCGGACTACCAGTTGCGCCCGCGCTTCACCGATCCCGAAATCCTGCGCTCGTCGCTCGCGGCAGTCATCCTGCGGATGAAATCGCTGCATCTCACGGCGATCGAAACCTTCCCGTTCATCGAGCCGCCGCCGGGACGCGCGATCGCCGACGGCTATCAGCTGCTGAACGAACTCGGCGCCGTCGATGACGACAACGCGCTCACGCCGCTCGGCCGCGAGCTCGCGCGTTTGCCGCTCGATCCGCGCGTCGGCCGGATGATCCTCGCCGCGCGCGATCATCACGCGCTGAAGGAGGTGCTGATCATCGCGTCGGCGCTCTCGGTGCAGGACCCGCGCGACCGGCCCATCGAGGCGCAGGAGCAGGCGGATCAGGCGCACCGCCAGTTCGTCGACGAGCGCTCCGAATTCCTGCAATGGACGCGCATCTGGAAGTGGTTCGAGGAAGCGGTCGCGCACAAGAAGTCGAACCGCCAGCTCACCGATGCCTGTCGTGCCGCGTTCCTGTCGCACCTGCGCCTGCGCGAATGGCGCGATGTGCATTCGCAACTGCTCACGGTCGTGCGCGAACACGGCTGGCGTCTGAACGAATCGGACGCCACCTTCGAACAAGTGCATCTGTCGCTGCTGACCGGGTTGCTCGGCAATGTAGGCCTGAAGGCCGACGACGAACCGCATTATCTCGGCGCGCGCGGCATCAAGTTCCATCTGTGGCCGGGCTCGGCGCTGCTCAAGAAGGCGGGGCGCTGGGTGATGGCGGGCGAACTCGTCGAGACGAGCCGGCTGTACGCGCGCACCATCGCGAAGATCGAGCCGGAATGGCTCGAAACCGTCGGCGGGCATCTGCTGAAGAAATCGCTCTCGGACGCGCATTGGGAGAAAAAGGCCGCGCAGGTCGTCGCGTTCGAGCGCGCGGTGCTCTATGGCCTGACGGTCTATGCGCGGCGGCGCGTGAGCTTCGGCCAGCAGGATCAGAAATACGCGCGCGAGCTGTTCATTCGCGGCGCACTGGTCGAGGGCGAGTTCGACACGCGGCTGCCGTTCTTCGCGCACAACCGCAAGCTGGTGGCGGATATCGAGCAGCTCGAACACAAGTCGCGCCGCCAGGACGTGCTGGTCGACGACGAACTGATCTACGCCTTCTACGATGCGTCGCTGCCGGAAGGCATGTGGACCGGCGCGGCCTTCGAGCACTGGTATCGCGACGAGCAGAAGAAGCCGGGCAACGAGAAGCTGCTGTTCCTGTCGCGCGACGACCTGATGCGCCACGAGGCCGCCGGCGTCACGACGGACCTGTTCCCGAAGCGCATGACGATGTCGGGCATCGAGATGGCGCTGACCTATCACTTCGAGCCGGGTTCGCCGCGCGACGGCGTCACGCTCGCGGTGCCGCTCTACGGCCTGAATCAGGTCGATGCGCGGCGCGTCGAGTGGCTCGTGCCGGGGATGATCAAGGAGAAGGCGCAGCTGCTGCTGAAGTCGCTGCCGCAGAAGCTGCGCCGGCACGTCGTGCCGCTGCCGGAGTACGCGGCGGGTTTCGCGCAGCGGCACGCCGGACCCGCGTTCGGCGCGGGCGCGCTGGTCGAGGCGTTGATCGCGGATATCCGCGGAGAGACGCAGGTTGCCGTCAAGAGCGCGGACTTCAAGCTCGAGACGCTGCCGGCGCATCTGTTCATGAACTTCAAGGTCATCGACGAGCACGGCCGTCAGCTCGCGATGGGCCGCAATCTCGCGCAGTTGCGCGCGGAACTCGGCGGCCAGGCGCAGCAGCAGTTCCAGAAGCTGACCTCGGCGGCCGCCAGCGAGGCGCTCGACGCGCTCTCCGGCGAATCCGGCGCGCCCGTGACGCCGCCGGCCGGCACCGGCACGGGCGCCGGCACCGCGCTGTACGAGAACCTGACCACCTGGAACTTCGGCAAGCTGCCCGAACTGCTCGAAATCCGTCGGCGCGGCCAGACGCTGTTCGGCTATCCGGCGCTGGTGGATCGCGGCACGCATTGCGATGTCGAAGTGTTCGATTCGCCCGAGGAAGCGGCGCGGATTCATCGCGCCGGACTGCGGCGGCTGTTTGCGTTGCAGCTGCGCGAGCCGATCCGCTATCTGGAGAAGAACCTGCCGGGCCTGCGCGAGATGTCGCTGCATTTCATGGCGCTCGGCACGGCGGACGAGTTGCGCGACCAGATTGTCGGGACGGCGCTGGATCGCGCGTGCCTGCAAGACCCGCTGCCCGACGACGACGCCAGCTTCCACGCCCGCCGCGACGCCGCGAAAGGGCGTCTCACGCTGCTGGCGCAGGAGATTGCGCGTCTGGTCGGCACGATCCTCACCGAATACGCCGCGCTCGCGAAAAAGCTCGCGCAGGCGAAACCGTTCGCGCAGGCTCATGCCGACATCCAGGCGCAGCTGGCCGCGCTGATCGGCAAGCGTTTCGTGATCGACACGCCTTATGCGCAGCTTGCCCACTTTCCGCGCTATCTGAAGGCGATCGGCCTGCGCGTCGACAAGCTCAAGGCCGAGCCCGCCCGCGACGCGCGCCAATTCGCCGACTTGCAGCCGCTCGCGCAGCACTATCAGCGGGCGGTGTCGCAGCGCGGCGGCGTGGCGGATGCGCGGCTCGCGGAATATCGCTGGCTGCTGGAGGAGTTGCGCGTGTCGCTGTTCGCGCAGGAGTTGCGCACGCCGATGCCCGTGTCCGTCAAGCGACTGCACAAAGTGTGGGAGTCGATGCAGCGCTGAATTCGAAGTGGTGTGCTCGACCCTGCCCGGATTGTTGCGCCGGGCGGCGCCCGTTATCTCGCAAAATGCCGCGTTCGGTCAACGTGCCGGCCGGGGCAAACGTTCTACAATGACGCCTGCCTTCCGAAGCCAATCTTTCATGCGCAATCTTTTCCGTTCTGGCCGCCCGTCCGGCCGCTTCCGCGCGGCCGCCGCGCGTGCAGTGCTCGCAACCGGCGCAGCGCTCGTCGCCACCGCCGCCTTCGCCAACAATGTCATCGTCCTGAATTCCGCCGAAGCCACGCTCAGTCTCATCGACGAGAACACGCGCCAGGTCGTCGGCACCGTGCCGACCGGCAAGGAACCGCACCATCTGATGGTGACGCCCGACAACGCGTCGCTGATCGTCGCGAACTCGGTGTCGAACAACCTGATGTTCGTCGACCCGAAAACCGGCGCGTTCCAGCGCTGGGTGCAGGACATCGAGGATCCGTACCAGATCGGCTTTTCGCCGGACAAGAAGTGGTTCGTGTCGACAGGCCTGCGCCTCGACCGCCTCGACATCTATCATTTCGACGGCAAGAACCTCTCGGTGGCGAAGCGCCTGCCGCTTGCGACCATGCCGAGCCACATCGCCTTCACGAAGGACAGCGCGACCGCGTTCATCTCGCTGCAGGTGTCCGGCGAGATCGCGGCCATCGACCTGCCCACGCAGACGGTCAAATGGAAGATGAAGGTCGGCAAGGTGCCGGCCGGCGTCTGGCTCACGCCGGGCGACAAATACCTGCTGGTCGGCATGACGGGCGCGGATTATGTTGCCGTGGTGGACTGGCGCAACCAGAAGATCGTCAAGACCATCACGACGGGCAAGGGAGCGCACAACTTCCGTTCGATGGTGGACGGCAAGCACGTGCTGGTGTCGAACCGCGTGGCGAACACCATCAGCATCATCGACGAGGACTCGCTCACGAATGTCGGCGACATCACCGGCCTGCTGCCCGGCCCGGACGACATGGAACTTTCCGCCGACAAAAAGTATCTCTGGGTGACGTTCCGCTTTGCGAAGCATGTCGGCGTGATCGACATGGCGAGCCGTAAGCTGATCGAAACCATCAAGGTCGGACGTTCGCCGCACGGCATCTACTTCTACAATCGCGCGCCCGTCACGGCGCCGAACGGGGCGTAGGCGTCGGAGTGAAAGGGCGCTTTGCCGCGCCCTGTACTACGATTGAGGAATGGCCCGCCGCACCGGGCCGCCGCCAGCACCACGGAGCATCATGTTTCATTCCATCGTTTCGCTGCTAGACACCTTCGTTTCGTCGCTGCAGACGCTGCTGTATGTCGACGTAGTCCAGCCGGTGCTGTTCAAGATCGGCATGATGGACTACGACGAGGACACCTACGATGCGCTGTACTGGGTGATCGTCGGCGTGCTGGAAGTGCTCGCGATGTACGCGGTCCTGCGCCCGCTCGAGGCCTTCCGTCCGGCAGAGAACTGGCAAGACCGCAAGGGCGTGCGCGTGGATGTGCTGTACACGTGGATCGTCAAGCTGGGCATCCTCAACCTGTTTTTCTTCTTCACCTTCCAGCCGATCTTTGACTCGCTGCAAAGCTGGCTGCGGCTGAACGGCATACCGAATCTCGAGATCGACAATCTGTGGCCGGGCGTCACCACGCAGCCGCTCGTCACTTTCGTCATCTACCTGCTGATCCTCGACTTCGCCGGCTACTGGTATCACCGGCTGGAGCATCGCATCGGCATCTGGTGGGAACTGCACGCCGTGCATCACAGCCAGCAGAAGATGTCGCTGTGGAGCGACGACCGCAATCATCTGCTCGACGACATCCTGCAAGCGAGCGTCTTCGCGCTGGTCGCGCTGGTGATTGGCGTGGAGCCCTCGCAGTTCGTCGTGCTCGTCGCCATCACCAATTTCATGCAGAGCGTGCAGCACGCCAACATCCGCCTGCATTTCGGCTGGTTGGGCGAGCGTATCGTCGTCAGCCCGGCGTTTCACCGGCGTCATCATGCGATCGGCTACGGCCACGAAGGCACTACTTACGGCTGCAACTTCGGCGTCCTGTTCTCGTTCTGGGACATCCTGTTCCGCTCGGCGTCGTTCGACCGCACCGTCGAGCCGACCGGCATCCGCGACCAGCTCGGCGCGCCGGGCGTGATGCCCGTGCATTACGGCGACGGCTTCTTCGAACAGCACTGGCTCGCGTTCAAGCGCATCGGCGCGCGTCTTTCGAGCCGCCGCGGCCGCGCGTCCGATTCCGCCACCATCTGACCTGTCCGCCTCTCCCATACCAGCGCCCGCAAGCGGCGCTGGTTTATCCTGTTGTTTCTACTTTTCCCTGACGATCACGCATGAATGACTTGCTGCGTTCGTTCGTGCGCGCGGTGGCGAACGTCTTCCATCCGCGCATGCTGTGGCTCACACTGATGCCTTTCGGCGTCGCGACGGTGGTGTGGGGTGGCCTGCTGTGGTTCTTCTGGCAGACGCTCACCGGCGCCGCCAACGGCTGGCTCGAAGGCTGGGCGCTCACCTCCGCGATGTACCGGCTGTTCGACGCAGTCGGCTTCTCGTCGCTGCATGCGGTCATCGCGCCGTTCCTGGTCGTCATCATGACGATCCCGCTGATCGTCGTGACGGTGCTGCTGCTGATCGCGACGCTCTCCATGCCGGGCGTCGTCAAGCTGCTCACGCGCCGGCCACGCGGACATTATTCGTCGCTGGAAGAGCGGCGCGGCGGTTCGTGGTACGGGAGTCTCGGGCATTCGGTGGTGACCACCCTGGTCTGTCTCGTGCTGCTCGCCGTCACGCTGCCGCTGTGGCTGATTCCGCCGTTCTTCGCGCTGATTCCGCCGCTGCTGTGGGGCTGGCTGACGTATCGCGTGATGACTTACGACGCGCTTGCGCTGCATGCGAGCATCGAGGAACGCCGCGCGATCGTGCGGGACGGGCGCTGGCCGCTGCTGGCGATCGGCATTGTGAGCGGCCTGTTCAGTTCCGTCCCGACGATGCTCTGGGCCTGGTCCGTCTGGCTGCTGCCGCTGTTCCCGGTGGTCGCGGCGGTGACGATCTGGGCGTATGCATTCATCCTGGTGTTCTCGGCGCTGTGGTTCGCGCACTACTGCCTGCACGCGCTGGAGCGCCTGCGCGCCGGGGAGCCGCAGTATCCGGCGATCACGGTCGAGTCCCGTGAAGTTTCCGTGAAGGAACAATGAAGCGATAAAGGGGGTTCCCATGGGCATTGGCGTCATCATCATCGGCGATGAAATCCTGTCGGGCCGACGTACCGACAAGCATCTGCCGAAAATCATCGAATTGCTGGGCGCACGCGGGCTGTCGCTGGACTGGGCCGAATATGTCGGCGACGATCCGGCGCGCATCACGGCGACGCTCAAGCGCACTTTTGCGTCCGGCGACATCGTGTTCTCGACGGGCGGCATCGGCGCGACGCCCGACGATCACACCCGCCAGTGCGCGGCCGAAGCGCTCGGGCGTCCGCTCGAACTGCAGCCGGAGGCGGCGGAACTGATCCGCGCGCGCATCCGCGATACCGCGGAACAGGCGGGCAAGCCGGTGGAGCTCGATTCGCCCGAGAACCTGCATCGCCTGAACATGGGCACGTTTCCGCAGGGCGCGGCCATCATCCCGAACAGCTACAACAAGATCCCGGGCTTTTCGGTCGGCGATCATCATTTCGTGCCGGGCTTTCCGGTGATGGCCTGGCCGATGATCGAGTGGGTGCTCGACAACCGTTACGCCCACCTGCATCACGCGGTGCCGCATGTCGAGCGTTCGCTGCTGGTGTTTGGCCTGCCGGAGTCGCGCATCACGCCGCTGATGGTGGCGATCGAACGCGACTTCGAAGGCGTGCGCGCGTTCAGCCTGCCGAGCGTCGGCGATGCGGCGCGCGGTGCGCTGTACGCGCGGTCGCATATCGATCTGGGCGTGAAGGGCGATCCGCAGCAGGCGAATGCGGCGTTCGACGTCCTGCGCGAGGGCGTGCGGGCGCTGGGCGGCGAGATCGTGGAAGTGCCGCCGGAGCAGGCGAAGTGACGGTGCTGGAAGTCATCGCGACGACGGTGGCTGACGCGCGCGCCGCCGAGCGCGGCGGCGCGGACCGGATCGAACTGGTCACGGCGATGGGCGAGGGCGGCCTGACGCCGGGCATCGGGCTGGTGGAGGCGATCGTGGAAGCGGTGGCGATTCCGGTGAACGTGATGGTGCGGCCGCATAGCCGCTCGTTCGTCTACGATGCCGACGATTACAGCGTGATGCTGCGCGAGGCGCGTGCGATCGCGAAGACGGGTGCGCATGCGCTCGTGGTCGGGATGCTGCGGGCGGACGGTTGTATCGATACGGAAGGATTGGCGCGCGTGGCGGAGGCGGCGGGAAAGCTGCCGCTGACGTTCCATCGCGCGTTCGATGAAGCACGCAACCTGTTCGCGGCTTTCGAAAAGCTCTCGGCCTTCGGTACGGTCACGAACGTGCTGACGTCGGGCGGCAAGGCATCGGTGCTCGATGCCGCAGCGACAATCGCAAGACTGGTCGGCATGGCGGACGGATCGCACTGTACGGTGCTGGCGGGCGCTGGACTCGGTGTGGAGACTGTCGCGCCCTTCGTGGCATCGACGGGCGTGCGCGCCGTGCATCTGGGTTCGGGCGTGCGCGTCGGCGGACAGGCATTGGCGCCGGTCGATGAAGCCAGGGTCAGGCGCGTGCGGGCGTTACTGGACGGGCTGGCTTCCTGAGCGCGGTGCGAAGCGGTTCGATCCGCGTCATACCGTAAATAAATGACAGCTCAAGCCCCAATCCACGGCAATCCCCGGAAGCACCACCCGCCCATCGTCTTGCGGTGCCCGTTCGCGTCCTTGTCGCCCTCGAAGCCTTCCAGCAGGTCATAGGCCTTCGCAAACCCCTGTTTCTGCGCGGTGACGGCCGCAAGCTTGGAGCGCGCCGCGCTGCGGCACAGGAAAATCACTGTCGTATCCGGGGTGGCGACCTGTCGCAATTGTTCGATAAACTCAGCGTTCGGCACCGAGCCGGGATAGCGGATCCATTCGATATGCGCGTACTGCGCGCCGTCGATGGCCGGGCGGCCCACCCAGTCGAGCTCGGCGCGGGTGCGGACGTCGACGAGCCGCACGGCCGGATCGAGTTGCAGCAGTTCGAATGCCTCGGCGGGCGAGAAGGCGCCCGCGTAGGTCAGTTGGTTGTCGGCGGCGCGGCGTCCCGCCTGATCAAAAAGTTGTTCCAGCGTGCTCATGGCGTGTTTGTCTCCGGTCGAACGCAAACAATGATTCTAGCGAACGTAACAGCGCTGCCGGCGTCGTTGCGGAAAATGGTTCAGAGTGGTGCAACCTCGCGTCTATGCACCATAAATGATCATATTTCAGACCGGTCATGCGGTTGCGCACCATCTGTGTGCGTGAAGTATGCAGAGCGGCTGCGAGGTCATCGTGAACCCCTCGGTCGTGTCACTAAAAATGCGCGCCGCTTCAGGCGCTTAGCGCAAAGTTGGTGCGCTTGGCACGGAAGCTGCTTTTTCATCCTCGATTGAATTGATGTACAGGATTGGTCGGGGCGGCGGAGCGATTCGCCGACTTTTGTTAATCAGGAGATAGGTAATGAGTAAATCCGTGGCCGACGTCATGCAACTCGTCAAGGACGAGGACGTCAAGTTCGTCGACTTCCGTTTCACCGACACGCGCGGCAAAGAACAGCACGTTTCCGTGCCGGTCTCGGCATTCGACGAAGACAAGTTTGAAAGCGGCCACGCTTTCGACGGTTCGTCCATCGCCGGCTGGAAGGGCATCGAGGCATCGGACATGCTGCTCGTGCCGGACGCGAACACCGCCTTCATCGACCCGTTCTTCGAAGAAGCGACGCTCGTACTGAGCTGCGACGTCGTCGAGCCCGCCGACGGCAAGGGCTACGAACGCGACCCGCGTTCGCTCGCGAAGCGCGCGGAAGCCTATCTCAAGAGCTCGGGCCTGGGCGACACCGCCTACTTCGGTCCGGAGCCGGAATTCTTCATTTTCGACAGCGTCCAGTGGAACACGGACCAGTCGGGCACCTTCGTCAAGATCGGCTCGGAAGAAGCGCCGTGGTCGTCAGCCAAGGAATTCGAAGGCGGCAACACGGGCCACCGTCCGGGCACCAAGGGCGGCTACTTCCCGGTCGCGCCGGTCGACACGTTCCAGGACATTCGCTCGGAAATGTGTCTGCTGCTCGAGCAGATCGGCATTCCGGTCGAAGTGCACCACCACGAAGTGGCGGGCCAGGGCCAGAACGAAATCGGCACCAAGTTCTCGACGCTGGTTCAGCGCGCGGACTGGCTGCAGCAGATGAAGTACATCATCCACAACGTCGCGCACACGTACGGCAAGACGGCCACGTTCATGCCGAAGCCGGTCGTCGGCGACAACGGTTCGGGCATGCACGTTCACCAGTCCATCTGGAAGGACGGCCAGAACCTGTTCGCGGGCAACGGCTACGCCGGTCTGTCGGAATTCGCGCTGTTCTACATCGGCGGCATCATCAAGCACGCCCGCGCGCTGAACGCGATCACGAACCCGGGTACGAACTCGTACAAGCGTCTCGTGCCGCACTTCGAAGCGCCGGTCAAGCTGGCTTACTCGGCTCGCAACCGTTCGGCATCGATCCGTATTCCGCACGTGAGCAACCCGAAGGGCCGCCGTATCGAAACGCGCTTCCCGGATCCGCTCGCGAATCCGTACCTGTGCTTCTCGGCACTGATGATGGCCGGTCTCGACGGCGTGCAGAACAAGATTCATCCGGGCGAAGCCGCGGACAAGAATCTGTACGACCTGCCGCCGGAAGAAGACAAGAAGATCCCGACCGTGTGCGCGGGCCTCGACCAGGCACTCGATGCGCTCGACGCGGATCGCGAGTTCCTGACGCGCGGCGGCGTGTTCACGGATTCGATGCTCGACGCCTACATCGAACTGAAGACGAACGAGCTGCAGCGTTATCGTCAGGCGGTGCATCCGATCGAGTTCGAGATGTACTACTCGCTGTAAGCATGACGGCAGCGCGCTTCTCTCCTGATAGTCCGGCGAAGCGCGCGGCACATGCGATGCGATGACACGAAGGGACGGCGCGCCGTCCCTTTTTTCATCGCCGCGGTTTTCCGAAATCCAACTACAAGATCGGTTTCACGAACGGCTTCAATCATTGCCCGATGGTGCTCAAGAATCTGATCAAGGCGCGCCGTGGCCACGCCGACGCGCTTTCCGACGACGCCCAACTATCCAGCAGCGGTTTGCTGGCCGGTTTCGAGGCGCTCCCGACGACCGTGCTCGTGCTGGACATGCGGCATGTGCGCATCGCGTACGCGAATCCTTCGGCGGAAGCGATGCTGGAGATGTCGCGCAAGCAGCTGACGCAGATGAACTGGACCGAGCTGTTCGCGAACGCCGATGAACTCGCGGGCACGATCGCGTCGATCGCCGAGAACCGGTTCAACGCGACGCGTCTCGACGCCGTGCTCGATCGTCCGAACCGCGAGCCGGTGCATGTCCATGCGATCGTCGGTTATCTCGAAGCGGCCAGCGACTACGTGCTGCTCGAACTCTTCGAGAACGAGCGCCACCTGCGCACGGACCGCGAAGAACGCATCCACGACCTGACCGCGGTCAACAAGCAGCTGATCCGCAACCTGGCGCACGAGATCAAGAATCCGCTCGGCGGCATCCGGGGCGCGGCGCAGTTGCTCGAGTTCGAACTGGGCGCGCTCGAACGCGACGAACTGCGTGAATACACGCAGGTCATCATCAAGGAATCGGACCGGCTGCAGACGCTGGTCGATCGCCTGCTGGAGCCGCACCGGCATCCGCATATCGTCGGCGACGTGAACATTCACGAAGTATGCGAACGTGTGCGCGCGGTGATCCTCGCCGAGTTCCCGCGCGGGCTCACGATCGAACGCGACTACGACGTCAGCGTGCCCGACCTGCGCGGCGACAAGGAACAACTGATCCAGGCGTTGCTCAACATCGTGCGCAATGCGGCGGAGGCGTTACGCGAACGCATTTCCCAAGGCGATGCAAAGATCGAATTGCGTACACGCATCGCACGCAAGGTGACGGTCGGCAAGAAGCTGCACAAACTGGCACTGGACTTGCATATCACTGACAACGGTCCCGGAATCCCCAGTGAGATTCGTGACCGGATCTTCTTTCCGCTTGTGTCGGGCAGGGAAGACGGCAGCGGCCTGGGTCTCACGCTCGCGCAAACGTTCGTGCAGCAGCACGATGGATTGATCGAAGTGGAAAGCAAACCGGGCTGCACCGAGTTCATCATCCTGTTGCCATTCGGGAGCTGAAGCCGGCTTGACCATCGACATCACGCGCCATCACGTCACAGGCCGCCATCCACTTAGGCCGCGTCCGCATCACGCTTTGAAGCCGCACCGTTTCGACGGGCTCACACCGAACCATACGAAGACTTCTCGCCGAACGATATGAAGCCGATCTGGATAGTAGACGACGACCAATCCATCCGCTGGGTGCTGGAAAAAGCGCTGGCCCGCGAGAATTTCTCGACGCGCAGTTTTTCAGGCGTGCGCGACGCGCTCGCCGCGCTCGAACACGAAAGTCCACAGGTGCTCGTGTCGGACATACGCATGCCGGGCGGCTCGGGGCTCGAATTGTTGCAGACGGTACGCGATCGTCTGCCGGGGTTGCCGGTCATCATCATGACGGCCTTCTCGGATCTCGACAGCGCCGTGGCCGCATTCCAGGGCGGCGCCTTCGAATATCTCGCCAAACCGTTCGACGTGGACAAGGCAGTCGAACTGATTCGCCGCGCGGTGGACGAAAGCATGCGCGGCGAAGCGGCCTATGACGAGCGGGTGACGGAAACGCCCGAGATGCTCGGCCAGGCGCCCGCGATGCAGGACATGTTCCGCGCGATCGGGCGGCTTTCGCACTCGGCGGCGACCGTGCTCATCACGGGCGAATCAGGCACCGGAAAGGAGCTTGTCGCGCGCGCCTTGCACCGACATAGCCCACGCGCGAGCGGGCCGTTCATCGCGCTGAACACGGCGGCGATTCCGAAGGATCTGCTGGAATCCGAACTGTTCGGCCATGAGCGCGGTGCGTTCACGGGCGCGCAGGCGATGCGCCAGGGCCGTTTCGAACAGGCCGAGAACGGCACGCTGTTTCTCGACGAAATCGGCGACATGCCGTTCGACTTGCAGACGCGTCTGTTGCGCGTGCTGTCGGACGGGCAGTTCTATCGCGTGGGCGGGCACAACCCGTTGAAGGCCAACGTGCGCGTGATCGCGGCGACGCACCAGAATCTCGATGCGCGCGTGCGGCAAGGCTTGTTCCGCGAGGACTTGTATCACCGGCTGAACGTGATCCGGCTGCGCCTGCCGGCCTTGCGCGAACGCAGCGAAGACATTCCCTTGCTCGCGCGGCATTTCCTGCAGAAGAGCGCGCGCGACCTTGGCGTGGAGCCGAAGCGCGTGTCCGACGAGGCGTTGGCGTATCTTGCGTCGCTGCCGTTTCCCGGCAATGTGCGGCAGCTCGAAAACCTGTGCAACTGGCTGACGGTGATGGCGCCGGCGCAGGTGATCGAGCAGAAGGATCTGCCGCCCGATCTCACGCCGCGCCAGGACTACGCGGCCGAGTCCATCGCGGTTTCGACCGATGGCGCCGTGGCCGCGGCGCCGCTCGCGCAGAACGGCGCGGGCGCGCCGGCTGTTGCGGCGCCGCTGGCGGCGGGAGTGGCGGCGAGTGTATGGGAGAACGGCTTGCGTACCGAGGTCGCACGGCTGTTGCGCGAGAACTCCGCCGACGTGATGGACGAACTCGCGCGCCGTTTCGAGGCCGCCGTGATTCGCGAGGCGCTCGACTTCACGCGTGGCCGCAAGGTGGAAGCGGCCGAGCGCCTGGGCATCGGGCGCAATACGATCACGCGCAAGATCCAGGAACTGCACCTGGACGCGTGACGCCGATGCCCGCGAGACGGGATCAGCCGAGCGTCGCGATCACGGGCGCGTGGTCCGACGGCTGGTCCCACTTGCGCGGCACCTTGTCGACTTCGCATGCGGTGCAGGTCGCGGCCAGTTCCTTCGACAACAAAATATGATCGATGCGCAGCCCCGCGTTGCGGCGGAACGCCATCATCCTGTAGTCCCACCACGTGAAGAGCTTGTCGGCCTGTTCGAACTGGCGGAAGGCATCGGTGAGACCGAGTTCGAGCAGTTGCGTGAAGTGCGCGCGCTCTTCCGGCGACACCAGATTCTGGCCTTCCCAGGCTTTCGGGTCGTGCACGTCGCGGTCATCGGGGGCGATGTTGTAGTCGCCGAGCAGGGCGAGCTTCGGGTGCCGGGCCATGTCTTCACGCAGCCATTCGCGCAGCGCGTCGAGCCAGCGCATCTTGTAGGCGAACTTCTCGGTGCCGGGCGCCTGGCCGTTCGGGAAATAGGCCGAGATGATGCGCACACCATCGATGGTCGCGGCGATCACGCGCTGCTGCAAATCTTCGAAGCCGGGGATGTTGCGCACGACGCTGATCTCGTCCACTTCGAAGTTCGCGTCGGCGCGCACCAGGATGCCGACGCCGTTATAGGTCTTCTGTCCCGCGAACCAGCTTTTGTAGCCGGCGGCCTCGAGGTCCGCGCGCGGAAACTTCTCGTCGGGCATTTTCAGTTCCTGCAGGCACAGCACGTCGACGCCCGACAGCGCGAGCCAGTCGATGACGTGTTGCTGGCGGACTTTGAGGGAGTTGACGTTCCAGGTAGCTATCTTCACGAGATGTCCAGAATGGTGATGCTTCGGCGGTGTGACATTTTACTTGGCCAGCAACATGAGGATGGATGTGTAGTCAGCCCGGATCCGTATCACGTCGTTTCGAGCAAGTCGACACATCCGGGCGGCGAAGCTTTATCGATGACCGCGAGGGCCATAGTCGCCTTGGCGACAAGTTCGAGTGGCCTGAGTCCCTGCTCGTAATGACCGTGAGTAATCCGGTCCATGCCTGCTCCAGCGAGCTTTGCGACGGTGCGCAGGCTCGCGTCCAGGGCAACACTGTCCAGCCGGCCGCCATGGAGGATGAGGTTGCGTTGGCGGTAGAGGCGATGAAACGATTCCGCGATCAGCTCCTTGATCGTCTGCCATTCCGGTTGCGGGTTCAGCAACAACTTTCTCATCCGTGCGACGGCTGCTTGATCCGCGACGGAGGGCATTACGGGCATGCGCTCTTCAAGGATCATTCTGGCCAGCACGCGCGACCGTTCCCGGTTTGCCTCGATGCCGGCCAGTTCTGCACACTCGGCGGGAAAAATGCGTTCTGCACGTCGGGATAGTGACGTAAGCTCCGCGCGGAAAGGAGCAGGTGACGAGCGTCGCCAGATTGTCCGCTGCCGAAGCCCTGTCGTTGGGATCGGCAAGCAGACCTTCGATCGCCCCCCAGCCTGCCGCGATCGCGGCAGGCGGCGAACTGTCTTCGAGGTGCGCAAGCAGTTCCAGTGCAGCGTCAACGTCCTGGCTTCCATCGCTTGCGAAAATGCGATCGCTTCGAAACAACTCGCTCACCGCAACGCCGCGCGAACTGTCTTTCGTGCGTTCCTGCAATGACGAGGCGATACGCTTGACCGATCCCTCGCTGAGATGCCCCTGTTTCATGACCGTGCATGCTTCGAACAGTTCGTCCATGGCGAGCACGGTGCTGATTCCCCAGAGTGGCCGGTACCAGCGTTTTTGTTCGGAGAAGAACTCGTACAAGCGTGCAAATGCGATCTGCTGAGCTGGACTGACAAGGTTGAGCATGCGAATTACGATGACGGTCCGGTCAGCAGAGGCCAGCTACGTCTATGGCATCAGCGCGACCGCCTCGCAGAACAACCATGTTCTCGAGGAAGCCTGCCTAAATCGTTGACACCGGTGTCCAAAAAGCGGCGTGATACAGCCCGGCATTCTACGAAATCATTCACATCCGCCGTGACAAATGCGGCTTGCGCCGCGTGGTCCGTCCTGCGCGTTGCAGGTTCCGAAGCCGTGCCGCACGATGCTGCGCGCCACGGCTGCAATTCACTCCACACGGGCGATTCTTTCCCAGAACGGGCGTCAAGTTCCTCCCGAACTCGCTGATACTGGCTCCGCATCGCCGGACCTGCGGCCATGCTGCTCGATCAAGCAAGCAAAGCCGATCGAGCGAGTGAAACAGTTGGTGATCCTGCTCATGCGAGCGAACGCAGTCGACCATCGCAAGGACGGCTCGCGCTCGTCTTTCACACTCACGCGCATCCTTGTTCAAATGAATCCGATCGACCTCATCGAAGAAACCATTGGCCTCGAAGGCGGCTATTCGAATCATCCCGACGACGCGGGCGGCGAAACCATGTGGGGCATCACCGAGGCGACCGCTCGCGTGTACGGCTATACCGGCCCGATGGACGAGATGCCGCGCGAAGTGGCCATCGACATCTATCTGCAAAGCTATTGGGAGGAACCGCATTTCGACGAGGTCAACGCCATCGACGAGGACATTGCCGGCAAGCTGTTCGACATCGGCGTGAACATGGGGCCTGCCACCGGCGTCCGGTTCCTGCAACGCGCGCTCAACGTGCTGAACGACCAGGAGTCCGCCTACGACGACATCTCGGCGGACGGACTCATCGGCCCGATGACGCTTGCCGCGATGCAGAGCTTCATCGGTCAGCGCGGTAACGACGGTCGCCGCGTGCTGCTCGGCATGATCGCTGCCCAGCAGTCGGTGCGCTATGTGGAGATCGCGGAGGACGATCCGTCGCAGGAGAGCTTCGAGTACGGCTGGCAGTTGAACCGGGCGTTCAGCATCGCGGGCTAGGCGAGCCACAAGCACCACACGGGGCCGCGTCGTATACGCGATTTTTACACGCCGTCTCCCACTCTTGTCGCGCCCTTTACGCGGCTTTCCCTAATCTCCCCTTGTCCCGATCGCAGTGATCGCACAAGGGGAGAACCACACAATGGACCTGTTTTACCTCGCCGGCATTGTCCTGTTCCTGGGATTCTGCATGGCGCTCGCAAGCGGCTGCGAACAGTTGCGCCGCCATCCGCCGGGAGGCCGCCCATGAACGGCTGGATGATCGCATTGGCTTCCGCCGCCACGCTGCTGCTTCTCGTCTACCTCGTGTACGCCCTGTTGCGCGCGGAGGAGCTCGAATGAACGCCAGCAGTCTCATGCAGACGGCGCTCTTCATCGCCGTGCTGATCGCGCTCGCGCTGCCGCTCGGGCGCTATATGTCGAACGTTTTCGAAGGCACGTCGGTCGTCGTGCGCAGGATAGGACGGCCGGTCGAGCAGGTGCTCTATCGTGTCGCGGGCATCGATCCCGAAGCGGAAATGTCCTGGAAGCACTATGCGCTCGCCGTGCTGCTCTTCAACGGGTTCGGTGCGCTGCTGCTGTACGCGATCCTGCGTCTGCAAGCGGTGCTGCCGCTCAATCCGCAGGGCATGGCCGGCATGACGCCCGACGCCGCCTTCAACACCGCCGTCAGCTTCGTCACCAACACGAACTGGCAGGACTACGGCGGCGAAAGCACGCTCGGCTATCTCGCGCAGATGCTGGGCCTGACCGTGCAGAACTTCCTCTCGGCGGCGACCGGCATCGCGGTGGTCATTGCGCTGGTGCGCGGCTTCAAGCGTCATGGCGCGCAGACCATCGGCAACTTCTGGGTCGATCTGACGCGCGCGACGCTCTATGTGCTGATGCCGCTCGCCGTGGTGTTGGCGCTGGTGTTCGTCAGCCAGGGCGCGATACAGAACTTCAGGCCGTATGCCAACGTGCCCACACTCCAGGTCACGACGTATCAGGCGCCGCGCCTCGACGCCCAAGGCAACCCGATCAAGGACGCGCAGGGCAAGCCGGAGATGCAGGATCAGCAAGCCAGCACGCAGACCCTCGCCATGGGTCCGGTGGCCTCGCAGGAAGCGATCAAGATGCTCGGCACCAACGGCGGCGGCTTCTTCAACGCCAACTCGGCGCATCCGTACGAGAATCCGACGCCGTTCTCCAACTTCCTCCAGATGCTCGCGATCCTGCTGATCCCCGCCGCGCTGTGCGTGACCTTCGGGCGCATGGTCGGCGATGGACGGCAGGGTCACGCGGTGCTCGCGGCGATGACCATCGCGCTCGCGGTGGCCTGCGTCGGCGAGATCTCGGCGGAGCAGGCGGGCAATCCGCTCGTGACGAAGCTGCACGTGGATGCCCACGCTTCGGCGCTGCAGCCGGGCGGCAACATGGAGGGCAAGGAGACGCGCCTCGGCATCGCGCAATCCGGCCTCTTCACCGTGGTCACCACGGCCGCCTCGTGCGGCGCGGTGAACACCATGCACGACTCGCTGACGCCGCTCGGCGGTCTCGTGCCGATGCTGCTGATCCAGCTCGGCGAGGTCATCTTCGGCGGCGTCGGTTCGGGTCTCTACGGGATGCTGGCGTTCGCGCTGCTGGCGGTGTTCGTCGCGGGGCTGATGATCGGCCGCACGCCCGAATACATCGGCAAGAAGATCGAGGCCTTCGACATGAAGATGGTCTCCATCGTGATCCTGCTCACGCCGATGCTGGTCCTCGCGGGCACCTCGGTCGCCGTGCTGGCCTCGGCGGGCAAGGCGGGGATAGCCAACCCGGGCGCGCACGGCTTCTCCGAAATCCTCTACGCGTTCAGCTCCGCCGCCAACAACAACGGCAGCGCGTTCGCGGGCCTGTCCGTCAACACGCCGTTCTACAACCAGATGCTCGCCGTCGCCATGTGGTTCGGCCGCTTCGGCACCATCGTGCCGATCCTGGCGATCGCCGGCTCGCTGGCCGCGAAGAAGCGTCTCGCTGCCAACGCCGGCACCTTGCCCACCCACGGACCGCTGTTCGTCGTGCTGCTGCTCGGCACGCTGCTGCTGGTCGGCGCGCTCACCTACGTACCCGCGCTCGCGCTGGGACCGGTGGTCGAGCATCTCGCCATGATCGCTGGACAATGATTTCGAGGACTGCATGAATCACGAAAAACAAGCGTCTGCGCATCTCCCGGGCAATCTCGGCCAGGCGCGCACGGCGGCACGCTCGATGTTCGATCCGGCGCTCGTCCGCCCCGCGGTCGTCGATGCCTTCAGGAAGCTCGCGCCGCGCACGCAGTTGCGCAATCCGGTGATGTTCTGTGTCTACGTCGGCAGCGTGCTCGCGACCATCCTGTGGATCGCCGCGCTCGCCGGTCAGGCCGAGGCGCCCGCCGGTTTCATCCTCGCCATTGCACTGTGGCTGTGGTTCACGGTGCTGTTCGCGAACTTCGCCGAAGCGCTGGCGGAAGGCCGCTCGAAGGCGCAGGCGGCCGCGCTGCGCCAGGCCAAGCACAACGTGATGGCGAAGAAGCTCAACGAGCCGCATCCGAAGTCGCCGATCCGCATCACCACGTCCACCGATCTGCGCCGCGACGACGTCGTGCTCGTCGAGGCCGGCGACGTGATCCCCGCCGACGGCGAAGTGATCGACGGTGTCGCGTCCGTCGACGAATCCGCCATCACCGGCGAATCCGCGCCGGTGATCCGCGAGTCGGGCGGCGACTTCTCGTCGGTGACGGGCGGCACGCGGGTGCTGTCGGACTGGATCGTGGTGCGGGTCTCGGTGAATCCGGGCGAGGCGTTCCTGGACCGCATGATCGCGATGGTCGAGGGCGCCAAGCGGCGCAAGACGCCGAATGAAATCGCGCTGACCATCCTGCTGGTGGCGTTGACGCTCGTGCTGCTGTTCGCGACCGCCACGCTGCTGCCGTTCTCGATGTTCGCCGTCGAAGCGGCGGGGCAGGGCCAGGTGGTCACGATCACCGTGCTGGTCGCGCTGCTCGTGTGCCTGATTCCGACGACCATCGGCGGGCTGCTGTCCGCCATCGGCGTGGCCGGCATGAGCCGCATGATGCAGGCGAACGTGATCGCGACCTCGGGGCGCGCGGTGGAAGCGGCGGGCGACGTCGACGTGCTGCTGCTCGACAAGACCGGCACGATCACGCTGGGCAACCGGCAGGCGTCGTCGTTCAGCGCGGCGCCCGGCATCGACGAACGCGATCTGGCCGATGCGGCGCAACTCGCCTCGCTCGCCGACGAGACGCCGGAGGGCCGCAGCATCGTCGTGCTGGCGAAGCAGCGTTTCGACATCCGCGCCCGGGACATGGCGGCGCTGCACGCGAACTTCCTGTCGTTCAGCGCGCAGACGCGCATGAGCGGCGTCGACCTGCCGGGCCGCGAGATTCGCAAGGGCGCGGCGACGGCGCTGAAACAGTACGTCGAGACGCGCGGCGGGCGCTTTCCGCAGGAAGTGCAGCACGCGGTCGACGAGATCGCGCGGCGCGGCGGCACGCCGCTCGTCGTGGCGGAGTGTGTGAACGGCAAAGCGCGCGCGCTCGGCGTGATCGAGCTGAAGGATATCGTCAAGGGCGGCATTCGCGAGCGCTTCGCGGAGCTGCGCAAGATGGGCATCAAGACGGTGATGGTGACGGGCGACAACCGGCTCACGGCAGCGGCGATCGCGGCCGAAGCAGGCGTCGACGACTTTCTCGCCGAAGCGACGCCCGAAGCCAAGCTCACGATCATTCGCGAGCATCAGGCGCAAGGCCGGCTCGTCGCGATGACCGGCGACGGCACCAACGACGCTCCCGCGCTCGCCCAGGCCGACGTCGCCGTGGCGATGAACACCGGCACCCAGGCGGCGAAGGAAGCCGGCAACATGGTCGATCTCGACTCCAACCCGACCAAGCTGATCGAGATCGTCGAGATCGGCAAGCAGATGCTGATGACGCGCGGCTCGCTGACCACGTTTTCCATCGCCAACGACGTCGCCAAGTACTTCGCGATCATCCCCGCCGCGTTCGCGACCACCTATCCGCAGTTGCGCGTGCTGGACGTGATGCATCTGGCGTCGCCGTCGTCGGCCATCTTGTCGGCGGTGATCTTCAACGCGCTGATCATCGTGTTCCTGATTCCGCTCGCGCTGAAGGGCGTCAAGTATCGCGCGCTCGGCGCGGCCGCGCTGTTGCGGCGCAATCTGCTCGTGTACGGGTTGGGCGGCATCGTGTTGCCGTTTCCGTTCATCAAGCTGATCGACATGGCGATCACCGCGCTCGGCTGGCACTGAGCCCATCTTTTCAAAGGCAGAATCATGATGAAAACTTCATTGCGTCCGATGCTCGTGCTGTTCGTCGCGCTGACGGTGCTGACGGGCGTGCTGTATCCGCTGGCGGTCACCGCGATCGGCCAGGCCGTGTTTCCGCGTCAGGCCAACGGCAGCCTGATCGAGCGCGACGGCAAGGTGGTCGGCTCGGCGTTGATCGGGCAGCAGTTCGATGCGCCGCGCTACTTCTGGGGCCGTCTCTCGGCGACGACGCCGAATCCGTACAACGCGGGCAGCTCGGGCGGTTCGAACCTCGGGCCGACCAACCCCGCGCTCGTCGACGAAGTGAAGGCGCGCATCGCCGCATTGCAGGCCGCCGATCCGGACAATCAGGAGGCCGTGCCGGTGGATCTGGTGACGTCGTCGGCGAGCGGGCTCGATCCTGAAATCAGTCCGGCCGCCGCGGCGTATCAGGTGGCGCGAGTGGCCCGCGCGCGCGGCCTGCCGGTTGCACGGGTCGAGGCGCTGGTGGCGCAGGCCACGTCCGGACGTCAGTTCGGCTTGCTCGGGGAGCCGCGGGTGAATGTGCTTAAATTGAACCTGGCGCTGGACCAGCAAGCAGAACCGGCACGTACGAGCGGAACCTGAAGCGCCAGCCCACCCGACACAGCGAATGCCCCGCCCAACTCCAGACGAGCTTCTCGACAAACTTCATCGCGAGGAAGAAAAACGCCAGCGTGGCCGGCTGAAGATCTTCTTCGGGGCGTCTGCGGGCGTCGGCAAGACCTTTGCGATGCTGCAGGCCGCGCGCCGGCGCCGCGACGAAGGCGGCGAGGTGCTGGTGGGCGTGGTCGAGACGCATGGACGCAAGGAAACGCTCGCGCTCGCGCAGGGGCTCGACAGCTTGCCGCCCGCGCGGATCGACTATCGCGGCCGCGTGCTCGCCGAGTTCGATCTCGACGCCGCGCTGCAGCGCAAGCCGCAACTGATTCTCGTCGACGAACTCGCGCACGCCAACGTGCAGGGCGCGCGCCATGTGAAGCGCTGGCAGGACGTGCAGGCGTTGCTGGATGCGGGCATCGATGTCTACACGACCGTCAACGTCCAGCATCTCGAAAGCCTCAACGACATCGTCGGGCGGATTACCGGCATCCGGGTCCGCGAGACGATCCCCGACCGCATCTTCGATCTCGCCGACGAAGTCACGCTCGTCGATCTGCCGCCCGAAGAACTGCTCGACCGCCTGCGCGATGGCAAGGTCTACGTGCCGCAGCAGGCCGCGCATGCCGTGCGCAACTTCTTTCGCAAGGGCAACCTGATCGCGCTGCGCGAACTGGCCTTGCGCCGCACCGCGGACCGCGTCGATGCGCAGATGCGCGAGTATCGTGCCGACCAGTCCATCGAGCACATCTGGCGGGCGCGCGAGCGGCTGATTGCATGCATCGGGCCGGGACCGGAGAGCGCGACGCTGGTACGCGCGGCGGCGCGTCTCGCTGCGGCGCTGAAGGCGGACTGGCTCGCCGTCTATGTCGAGACGCCGAAGCTGCAGCGCCTCTCCGACGAACGCCGCACCCGCACGCTCGACGCGCTCAAGCTCGCGGCCGAACTCGGCGCGGAAACGGTCACGCTCGATGGCGCCGATGCCGCCGCGACGCTCATCGATTATGCGCGGCTGCGCAATGTCTCGAAGCTGGTCGCGGGGGCGTCGGCGGCGCGCGGCTGGCGGCGGCTCTTCGATGCCCCGGTGAGCGAGCGCATCCTCCAGCGCGGCCCGGATATCGACGTGACGCTGGTGGCGACTGGCGCCCGCGACGAACCGGGCGGCACGCAGGCGCCGCGTCCGGGCGCGCTCGCCGCGTGGCGCGACGGCGCGCACTCGCCGCCGCGCGCGTATGGCATCGCGCTCGCGATCGGCGCGGGCATCACGCTGCTGGCGGACCTGCTTGCCGCGCGTCAGTTCGCGATCACCAATCTCGTGATGCTCTACCTGCTCGGCGTGGTCTTCACGGCGGTGCGGCTCGGGCGCGGGCCGGGCGTGATGCTGTCGTTTCTCTCGGTCGCGGCCGTCGACTTCTTCTTCGTGCCGCCGCAACTGTCGTTCTCGGTCACGGACACACAGTATCTGCTGACCTTCGGCGTGATGCTGCTGACCTCGCTCACCATCAGTCATCTCACGTCGAGCCTCAGGCGCCAGGCGCGCATCGCGTCGCTGCGCGAGCGCAGGACCGGCGCCATGTATGCGATGACCAAGGAGTTGGGCGCCGCGTTGATGACCGGGCAGATCGTCGAGATCGGCGTGCGGCATGTCGCCGAGGTTTTCCAGGCGAAGGCCGCGATCCTGCTGCCCGACGCGGCGGACAAGGTGCGCCGGAACGTGGTCGAGGAGGGCGGCATCGGACTGGATGAAATCTCCCTCGATAGCGATGTCGCGCAATGGGTCTACGACCAGCAGCGTCCGGCGGGCCGCGGCACCGACACCTTGCCGGCAAGCCGTGCGCTGTATCTGCCGCTGAAGGCGCCGATGCGCACGCGCGGCGTGCTTGCGCTCGTCACCGGGCGCGAAGGCGAGTTCGCGGTGCCCGAGCAGCGCCGCATGATCGAGACCTTCGCGGCGCAGATCGCGCTTGCGCTCGAACGCGTGCATTACGTCGAGATCGCGCAGGATGCGCTCGTCAACATGGAATCGGAGCGGTTGCGCAACTCGCTGCTGTCGGCGATCTCGCATGACTTGCGCACGCCGCTGACGTCGATCGTCGGCTTCGCGTCCGTGCTGGAGGAACAGGCGCGCGAGGCGGGCGGCGGCAACCCGGAAACTTCGCGCGAACTGGTGCAGGCGATCCACGAGGAAGCGCTGCGCATGAGCGGACTCGTGATCAATCTGCTCGACATGGCGCGGCTGCAAGCCGGTTCGGTGCGGCTGAACCGGCAGTGGTCGATGCTCGAGGAAACCGTCGGCGCGGCGCTCGCCGCGTCGCGCCGCGTGCTCGCGGGCCGGGCGGTGCGCACCGACGTGCCGGCGGACTTGCCCTTGCTCGAACTCGATGCGGTGCTGATGGAACGGCTCTTCGCCAATCTGCTGGAGAACGCGGCGAAGTACACGCCGCCGGGCACGCCGGTGGCGATCGGCGCCGCGCTGGTCGAGGCGGATGATCAGGATGACGGGGGCAATGCGCGTGTCGTGCGCGTGCATCTCGACGACGACGGCCCGGGCGTGCCCGAGGCGCTGCGGGCGCGTCTGTTCGACAAGTTCACGCGCGGCGAGAAGGAATCGGCGCAGGCGGGAATCGGGCTGGGCCTTGCTATCTGCCGTGCGATCGTCGAGGCGCACGGCGGGAAGATCGGCGTCGAGAATCGGCGGGACGGCGAAGGCCGCGTGTCGGGCGCGCGCTTCTGGTTCACGCTGCCGGTGAGCGACGCTGCACCGCTGGACGTGCCCGATCATGTGCCCGATGACATCCCGCCCGGTGAACCTTCTTCGCGGGAAGCGTAGGGCTTGGGTCCACAGCGCTTTATGATGTGCGCTCGATCCACGAAAGATGACCGGCCATGAGCGAATCCCAACCCACGTTGAGCGGCACGCGCGTGCAGCTCCGGCCACTGCGGCGCGAAGACCGCGCCGCTCTGCTCGCGGCCGCCGCCGACGGCGAACTGTGGAATCTGCGCGTGACGGTGGTGCCGAACGAGGACACCATCGACCGCATGATCGACACCGTCTTCGCGGACCGCGACGCCGGCACGGTCATGCCCTTCGTGATCGTGCGGCGTGAGGATGGACGCGTTGTCGGCAGCACGCGCTTCTGGAAGATCGACCGCGTCAACCGCAAGTGCGAAATCGGCAGCACATGGCTGGCGGCCTCGGCGCAGCGCACCGGCATCAATATCGAGGCGAAGCTGCTGATGCTCACGTACGCATTCGAGGTCATGCAATGCGTGCGCGTGCAGTTCACGACCGACGAGCTCAACGAGAAATCCCGCGCCGCCATTCTCGGCATCGGTGCGCAGCATGAAGGGATCGTGCGTCACGAGCGCATCATGCCGGATGGCCGCAAGCGCAATTCGGTGCGCTTTTCGATCATCGATGACGAATGGCCCGGCGTGAAGGCGATGCTCGAAGCGAGGCTCAGGCGGACGGCCTGATCGCTGCGTTGTGCTGCCGCCGTGCTGCACCGCATTTCTGTCCCGCTACAATCAAACCAGACACCGGACACACGGCCCGGGACGGAGGCTTCGCACATGGATTTGATCATTCGCCGCGCGGCGCTCGCAGGAGCGCGCGAACTCGTCGATATCGGCATGGATGCCGGGCGTATCGCCGCCATCGAGCCGCATCTCTCCGCCGCCGCGCGCGAGGAAATCGATGCTGCCGGTGCGCTCGTCACGCCGCCTTTCGTCGATGCGCACTTCCACATGGACGCCACGCTGTCCTATGGCCTGCCGCGCGTGAATGCATCGGGCACGCTGCTCGAAGGCATCGCGCTGTGGGGCGAACTGAAGCCCGATCTCACGCAGGAAGCGCTCGTCGAACGGGCGCTGCAATACTGCGATTGGGCCGTGGCGCGCGGGCTGCTCGCCATTCGCTCGCACGTGGATGTATGCGACCCGCGCCTGCTGGCGGTCGAGGCGCTGCTCGAAGTGAAGCGGCGCGTGAAGCCCTATCTCGACCTGCAACTCGTCGCGTTCCCGCAGGACGGCGTGTTGCGCAGCGCCGGCGCTTTCGACAACCTGAAGCGTGCGATCGCGCTGGGTGTCGATGTGGTCGGCGGCATTCCGCATTTCGAGCGCACGATGGCGGACGGCGCCGCATCGGTGAAGCTGCTGTGCGAATTCGCGGCTGAACAGGGCTTGCGCGTTGACATGCATTGCGACGAGTCGGACGATCCGATGTCGCGCCATATCGAAACCCTGGCCGCCGAGACGCACCGGCTGGGCTTGCAAGGACGCGTGACGGGTTCGCATCTGACCTCGATGCACTCGATGGACAACTACTACGTGAGCAAGCTGATCCCGCTGATGCGCGAATCCGGCGTGGCGGCGATTGCCAATCCGCTCATCAACATCACGCTCCAGGGACGCGCCGATACCTATCCGAAGCGGCGCGGCATGACGCGCGTGCCGGAGTTGATGGCGGCGGGCGTCACGGTTGCGTTCGGCCACGATTGCGTGATGGATCCGTGGTACAGCCTCGGCTCGGGCGACATGCTCGAAGTCGCGCACATGGGGCTGCACGTGGCGCAAATGACGGGCGTCGAGGCGATGCGCGCCTGCTTCGAGGCCGTCACGGTCAATCCGGCGCGCATCCTCGGGCTGGAGGGCTATGGGATCGAAGTGGGCTGTCACGCGGACTGCGTGGTGCTCGATGCGCGCGATCCGATCGAGGCCATACGCCTGCGCGCGGCCCGCACGGCCGTGGTGCGAAGAGGGAAGGTGGTGAGCCGCAGTCCCGCCGTGCGCGCGACGCTGGCTTTGGAAGGCCGGCCCGGTGAAGTGGACTTTCGCATCAGCAGATAACAAAACGCCGGCATCCATGGGATGCCGGCGTCTCGAGCCGTGCGAGTCAGCGTGCTATCAATGCACCGATTGTCCCGACATGCCGTTATGCCGCAGCAACGCATCGATGTCCGGCTCGCGGCCGCGGAACGCCTTGAACGATTCCATTGCAGGGCGGCTGCCGCCCACTTCCAGAATCTCCCGGCGATAGCGCATGCCCGTTTGCCCGTCCAGCACCGAACCGCTGCCGAGCTTCGCGGCTTCCTCGAACGCGGCGTACGCGTCGGCGGACAGCACTTCGGCCCACTTGTAGCTGTAGTAGCCCGCCGCGTACCCGCCCGCGAAGATATGGCTGAAGGTGTTCGGCCAGCGCGAGAACGGCGCCTGCGGAATCACGTGGAACTGCTCGTTGATCGCGCGAGCAAGGTCGTTCACGTTCTGCGTGCCGTTGGCCGGATCGTAGGACGTGTGCAGCACCATGTCGAACATCGAGAAGACGATCTGGCGCAGGGTTCCCAGTCCGCTCTGGAAGTTCTTCGCGGCGAGCATCTTGTCGAAGAGATCGCGCGGCAGCGGCGCGCCGGTGTCCACGTGGGCGGACATGTCGGTAAGCACGTCCCACTCCCAGCAGAAGTTCTCCATGAACTGCGACGGCAGTTCGACCGCATCCCACTCGACGCCGTTGATGCCCGACACGCCCAGCTCGTCGATGCGCGTCAGCATGTGATGCAGGCCGTGGCCGAACTCGTGGAACAGCGTGATGACTTCGTCGTGCGTGAAGCAGGCGGGCTTGCCGCCCACGGGCGCCGAGAAGTTGCAGGTGAGATACGCCACCGGTGTCTGCACGCCGCCCTGGACGCGCTTGTGACGCGAGCGGGCGTCGTCCATCCAGGCGCCGCCGCGCTTGCCTTCGCGCGCGTAGAGATCCAGATAGAACTGTGCGACCAGTGTGCCGTCCGCATTCTCGACGCGGAAGAAGCGCACGTCGGGGTTCCACACGGCGGCTTCATCGCGGCGGATCGACACGTTGAAAAGCGTCTCAGTGACCTTGAACAGACCCTTCAGCACGGCTTCCTGCGGGAAGTATTGCTTGACCTCGTTTTCCGAGAACGAGTAACGCTTCTGGCGCAGCTTCTCGGCCGCGTAGGCGACGTCCCACGGCTGCAGCTCGGGCATGCCGAGCTCGGTCGCGGCGAAGGCGCGCAGTTCCATCCAGTCGTTTTCGGCGTAGGGACGCGCGCGGGCGGCGAGGTCTTCGAGGAACGCGATCACCTGCGCCGGCGATTCGGCCATTTTCGGGGCCAGCGACACTTCAGCGAAGTTCTGATAGCCGAGCGTCTTCGCTTCCTCGTCGCGCAGGGCGAGGTTCTCGACGATGTTCGCCGTGTTGTCCCACTCGGCCTTGCCGCCGCCGTAGGTTTCACCGAGTTCGGATGCACGCGTGACGTAGGCGCGGTACATCGCTTCACGCATCGGACGATGCTCGGCGTATTGCAGCACCGGGAAATACGACGGGAAATGCAGCGTGAATTTCCAGCCGTCCTTGCCGTCGCGCTGGGCCGCTTCGCGCGCGCCTTCGATCACGTCGTCGGGCAGGCCGGCGAGATCGCTTTCCTGCGTGACGACATACGAGTAGGCGTTGGTGGCGTCGAGTACGTGATCGGAGAACGCCTTCGAGAGCGCCGCCTGTTCTTCCTGCAACTGCGCGAAGCGCGGCTTGCGGTCTTCGGGCAATTCGGCGCCGGACAGACGGAAGTCGCGCAGCGAGTTGTTGAGGATTTTCTTGCGCTCGGCGCTCAGGCCCGCGAATTCCGGACCGGCGGCGATGGCCTTGTATTTCTCGTACAGCGCGAGGTTCTGGCCGACGCTCGCGGAAAATTCGGTCACGCGCGGCAGGTTTTCGGCATGGGCGGCGCGCAGTTCCGGGGTATCGGCGACGGCGTTCAGATGGCCGATGACGCCCCACGCGCGCGACAGCTTTTCCGATTCCAGTTCGACCGCCTCGACGACGTCCGTCCAGGTAGCGGGCGTGTCCGGCGCGGCCGCCCGATCCACGGCGCTTCGTGCCGCCGCCAGCAGGACATCCAGCGCGGGCGTGACGTGTTCGGGACGGATCTCGCCGAAACGCGGCAGATCGGAGAAATCGAGCAGCGGATTGGCCGCTGCCGGGGTGGACGTGGTGTCGCTCATGGCTCTCCCGTTCTGGTGTTGGGTGAAGCCCCGGCGGGACAGCGCGCCTGGCGCCGGGTTCTCTCAAGGATTATTGGGGCGGGCGGGGCAAATTCCAATCGATAGTTTTTTCAGGATGCGAGATTGTTTCAAACCCGGTCTGAGCTACGGGTTCAGCCCTGCGCCGCGCGCTCCGCTGCTTCGATGGTATTGACAAGCAGCATCGTGATGGTCATCGGGCCGACGCCGCCCGGCACCGGCGTGATGTAGCCGGCCACTTCCTTCACGCGGGCGAAATCGACGTCGCCGCACAGCTTGCCTTCGTCGTTGCGGTTCATGCCGACGTCGATCACCGTCGCGCCCGGCTTCACCATGTCGGCGGTCAGGATGTCGCGGCGGCCGACCGCGGCGACGATCACGTCCGCTTCGCGCGCGTGCTTCGCCAGATCGCGGGTCTTGCTGTGACAAATGGTGACAGTGGCGCCTGCTTCGAGCAGCAGCAGGGCCATGGGCTTGCCGACGATGTTCGAACGGCCGATCACAACGGCATTCGCGCCCGTCAGGTCGATGCCGTGCGCCTCGAACATTTTCATCACGCCGTAGGGCGTGCACGGGCGGAACAGCGGCTTGCCGGTCATCAGCGCGCCTGCGTTCGCGACGTGAAAGCCGTCGACGTCCTTTTCCGGGGCAATGGCCTCGATGACCTTGTGGCTGTCGATGTGCGCCGGAAGCGGCAATTGCACGAGGATGCCGTGGATGGCGGCATCGGCATTGAGCTTCGCGATGTGCGCGAGGAGTTCGGCTTCGGTGAGCGTCGCGGGAAAGCGGTCCATCACGGAATGAAGACCGTTGTCGTGGCACGCCTTCACCTTGTTGCGCACATAGACCTCGCTCGCGGGGTTGTCGCCCACCAGCACGACGGCGAGGCCCGGCTTGTGCCCGTTGGCGGAGAGAGCGGCGGCGCGCTGGGCGACTTCGGCGCGAAGGGTCTTGGAGAGGGCGTTGCCGTCGATGAGTTGGGCGGTCATGGTGAATCGTGTGGGATGAGCGAGGGGGCGGTGCGAGGAATCGAGTCGGGCCGGGGTGCGGATGCGGCTCGGTGTGGATCAGTGTGGTTCAGGTGTAAGTATACCGTGCCTCCATGGATGGGGTCACGGAGCACTGAATTCTTGCGAGTTTCAATGCATTTTCAAACATCGATTTAAAATGTTTTGATTGCGCCCGGTTTTATGTTTCATCCCGTTATTTCGGACGTTCAGTCATCTGCTACTGTTCTGAAGGCAGTTTATAAAGAACAGAACGAGCGCACGCGCGCTATATATATCTGAGCGCGGACCTGAATGTCAGGGTGGTGAAGCAAGCGAAAATCCAGAGACCCTTATCCGGTCACTCGGCAACACGGCTTTGTATATCCAGCACAATGGGCTCTACTACCGGGTAATGTACAGCCGGTCAAATGCCCTGTTTCTCGTGAATCCATCGGCTGTCAGTCTGAAACGGCCTTCTACAAATTGAGAGTTTCGAAAAGCGAATGGCGAGTTTTGAACATCGGAGCGCTTGGGTCGACCGCGACTACTGAATCATCGCGCGTCGGCCTGTCCGACGCAGTATCGTCGAACAGAAAAAGACGTTTATATTGAGCCGCTTCAGAAGTATGGAGGCTTGGCCGACGTCGGCACCTGAAGTGCAAACTCGAACGGGATCCTCAACCCAGATGGCTGGCCAGGTTGATTGCAAGCCTGGCCTTGCCGTTTGCGGGAGCGTTGCGCTGCGCGCTGGGCGTTACGGCGTTACCGGCTGCCAGTCCGTCCCTGGTTTGGACAACGAAACCTTCGAAGCGGCCGCGGCCGATTTCACCCCGAGGTCTTTCTCGAGCAGTTGCCCATCCTCCTTCATGAGAAAACTCATCACCCCGGTCTGGCCATATCGGGCAGGGGTGGCGATCATTCCGGTGGCCCCCCCCTCACCCGTCAGGATGCGGTAGTGATACCCGTAATATCCATCTGCCGCGCTCGGCTTGTTCGGCATCGCCGCGGCCAGCGGGCCGAGCGGGCTCTCCGGTTCGCCCGGCGCCGTTTCCCAGTACAGACCGTCATGCTTGCCCGGCGTGCTGACGAAGCGGTCGGCGTAGCGCCCTTGCTTGTCGTGAAACTCCTTCTGCGCGGCGACATAGGCGAGCGCCACCTGCATCGCCGAACGCTCGTTGCGGCCGATGCGCCGCGTGAGCACTTCATCGCGCGCGGCGGGCATGTCGAAGCGCCAGCCATTGGCAACCTTCACGAGCGGGATCGGCAGCGTCCAGCCGCTGTTCCCGACTTCGATGTGCGCGGCGGGGCGGCCGTCGAGCGGCTGCGGGTCATCGACGATGCGATGCTGCTGCGCCCATGCGCCGAGATACGCATAGATATCCTGTTCGCCGATGCTGTCGGTAGGAACGTAGTGCGCGTGGTCCTTGCCGAGTACTGTCGAGAGCGCGCGTTCGTCGTTGCTGGCGATGGCGTCCGTCAGCGCCTGGGCCGCGGCCTCGGTGCTCGGATAGACAGCCTGCGATGCGGCTTGAGCGTGCGTCGTCGCGCTGAACGCGAAAGAGGCGAACGACGCGGCGAGCACGGCGCCAAGCAGGGCTTTTTTCGGTAAGGCGAAAGTGTGGATAGGGGTCATTTCAGGATCCTTGAGCGGGCGTTCGCCGCATGCGCGGCGCGTAGGCAGGGATGGGGTCATCAACGGCGATGGAAACCTCCGCCGCCATGGAATCCACCGCCGCCGCCGAAGCCGCCCGGATGCTGTATTCCGCCACCACCGCCGCCCAGTCCGCCGCCTTCGTGCTGTATGCCGCCACCGCCGCTGCCGAGACCGCCGCCCTGGCGCTGCACGCCGCCACCGCCGCCGCCCAGACCGCCGCCTTGGCGCTGCACGCCGCCGCCGTTCGCGCCGGGCCGGCTTTGCGTCCGGTTTGCGTACGACTGCCGGCTCGCCTGACCGCGCTGCATGTCCTGCCGCGCGGCGTTGCCGTCGCCGGCGCCGCGCAGCGCATTGTCGCGGTTGACGCTCTGCGCGCGCTGCTGGAGGTCGCTGCGGTTGAGCGCATTCTGACCGCCGCCCTGGCGGATGCTCTGCGCGCGCTGGCTGGCCGTCTGATTGAGGTTCTGGCCGGTGCGCTGCTGCAGCGTCTGCGCAGCCTGCGCGCGTGCGTCCTCGCGGCCGCGGAACTGGCCGGCATTCGCGCCGAGGTTGCCGTTGTTGAAGCTGTTCTGCCGGCTGCCCAGGTTGTTGCGGTTGAACTGCGGATCGTTGCGATTCCAGCGCACGTTGTTGCTGTTCGCATTGATGCGGTTGTTCACGTTGATGTTGTTGTAGCGGTTCACGTTGACGTTGACGTCGCCGTGATTCCAGTCGCAGTTGCCCCACAGCGAATTGGCGACCGCGATGCCCGCGCCAAAGGCCAGGCCCGACACGAAGCCGGTCGCGATGGCGTAGCCGGGCGGGGGCGGCACGTAGACCGGCGGATAGGCCGGATAGGGCCACGCGCCGTAGACGACCGTCGGGTTGTAGGTCGGCACGTAGACCACCTGCGGATTGGCCGGCACGATTTCGATCCTGGTCGTGCTGACGGTGCTGGTGGTGCTCGGCGCCTGCTGCACCACGACGGTCTGCTGCTCGTTGCTCTTCAGGTTGCCCGCGCCTTGCGCCGCGCGCCGCAGACGCTGGACGGAGTCCATCACGTCGCTGGGCTGCGCGATGAACGCATTGCCGAGCTGCGCGGTCCAGTCGATTTTGGAAGCCAGGGTCGCGAGCGCCTGCGGGAAGGCCACCAGCGATTGCACGCTCGGATCCCATGGCTGGGATTGCACGGCGCGCACGGCATCGTCGCCCTTGAGGTTCGTGTTGGCCTTGGCCCACGCATCCGCGTCAGTGACTTGCGCGGGATAGGTCGACGCCATCAGCACCTGCGCCAGCAGGGCATCGGGATAGAGCGCGACCGGCGCGGTCAATGCATCGAGCTGCTGGCTGGAGAGCTTCTGCATGGAGCTTGCCGCGACGGGCTGCGGAGACGCCTGCGCCGGCACCTGAGCCGGCACCTGAGCCGGCACCTGCGCCTGAGCCTGCGCATAGTACGGATGCAGATACTGGACCGCGACGGGCGCGGCGACCAGCGCCGCGCTGAGCGCTACGATGCGGACCGTGCGCTTGCGCGATGGCGAGCCGTTCGCCGGCGGATGGGAAGGATTGCGTTCCACGATCAGGTCCTCCGGTGCGCGATGCCCGCGACAGGTGAGGGAGAGGGAAGCAGGAGATGCTCGGCATCGGGCCCAGCGGCCGCGATGCCAAACGTTTGCTGGCCGAGCCAGGACGCGAGGGACGTCTTGTCGCGCATGACGTTGTCCGGTAGTTAAGGCCCGCAGACGTTACGTTCGGGCCCCAAGGTGTGTCAACGTGATTGAGGAAATATCACGTTTCACTGTTACGGACAACGCAATTCAGATCGGGGAAAGGGAGCGTGGAGGCGTGCCGGAACCGGCGCACCATGACAACGCGGCCGGCATGTCGATGCCGGCCGCGTGAGGGGAAGCGCGCGCTTACTGCTGCGGCTTGTTGGAGAGCGCGAGGCGCAGCAGGTCGGCGACGGTATTCACGGAGAGCTTCTCCATGATGTTCGCGCGATGCGCCTCGACGGTCTTGATGCTGATGCCGAGATCGTCGGCGATCTGCTTGTTGAGCCGCCCGGCGATGATGCGTTCCAGCACCTGATGCTCGCGCGCCGTGAGCTTGCCGAGCCGCTCGGCGGCGGCGCGCTGCTGCTGCACGCTGGTGCTTTCGCTGCGCGCCTTCTCGAGCATGCGCTCGACCAGCTTGCGCAGTTCGGCTTCGTCGAAAGGCTTCTCGATGAAATCCATCGCGCCTTTCTTCATGGTCGAAACGGCCATCGGCACGTCGCCGTGACCCGTCACGAAAATGATCGGCAGCAGCGAGTTTTCGGCGATCAGCTTTTCCTGCAGCTCGAGCCCCGTCATGCCGGCCATGCGCACGTCGAGGATCAGGCACGAGATCGCGCCGGAATGGGCGATCGGCAGGTACACGTCGAGGAAGGACTCGGCGCTCGAAAAGCACTGCACGCGATAGCCGTTTGCCTCGAGCAGCCAGCGCAAGGAATCGCGCACCGCTTCGTCATCATCCACGACGAAGACGGTTTCCTGAGTGGTGACTGTGCTCATAGTTCTCCCGTAACGGTTTGTTGTCTCGTATGTTCGTCTTGAGCGGATCCGTCCGTGCCCGAACCATCCACCTGGCCGATCGGCAGGCTGCAGTGGAAGGTCGCGCCGGTCACGTGACCGTCCGCCTCGACGTTGTTGACCACCCAAAGTCTTCCGCGATGCGATTCGATGATCGAGCGGCAGATATTCAGCCCCATGCCCATGCCATCGGACTTGGTGCTGTAAAACGGTTCGAACAGGCGCTCGGCGGTGGCTTCGTCCACGCCCGGGCCCTGGTCGACCACGCTGATGCAGACAAAGCCGCCGTCCATGCGCTGCACGATGACGCGGATCACCGGATCGATGGCATGTGGTTTCGCATCATGCATCGCTTCCGCTGCGTTTTTCAACAGGTTCACCAACACTTGTTCGATCAAAACCGGATCAACGTAGATCACCGGCATGCGCGAGCGGATTTCCGTGACGATGCGGATCTTGCGTTTGCGCGCTTCGATCTCGGCGAGACCCACCGCATCCGCGACGATATCCGCAACGCGCGTGGCCTGGCGTTTCGGTTCCGAGCGCTTCACGAACTCGCGGATGCGCTTGATGATCATGCCTGCGCGGACCGCTTGCTGGGCGGTTTTTTCGAGCGCCGGCAGCAGCGTTTCCTGTGTCATGCGGCCGGATTTGACCAGCGCGACGCAACCCGAGCAGTAATTGTTGATGGCGGCGAGCGGCTGGTTCAGTTCGTGGGCGAGCGAGGACGCCATTTCGCCCATCGTCATCAGGCGGCTCGTGAACTGGAGCTTTTCCTCTTGCTGGTGCGCGAGTTCCTGCGCCTGCTTGCGCTGCGTGATGTCGGTGGCGATCTGCATCTGCGCGAGATGGCCGTCGACCCACTGGATGTACTGGCGGCGCACCTCGAACCATTTCTGGATGCCCTCGACATACACTTCCTGCGCGTCCGCCGAGCTTTCGGTGAGCGCGGTGGCGGGCAGGCCGGCGTAGGTGTCGACCATGTCGATGGTGTCCGACGAACTCTGCGAGGTGCCGTCGAACGCGGCGCCCGCGAGCTCCAGATGGCCGTCCGGCCGAATGCCGAACAGATGCCGGTAATAGCGGTTCGCGAACAGCAGTTCGGCTTCGTCGGCGGCGAGCACGGAGACGGCGGCGTCGAGGCTTTCGAGCACCGTGGTGAAGCGTTCGTGCGCGGCGGCGAGTTCCTCGCGGGCGCGTTTCGGTTCGGTGATGTCGGTCATCGACGACATCCAGCCGGTCTGGCGTCCAGAGCTGTCGATCAGCGGCGAAACGTACAGGCGCGCATGGAAGAACGAGCCGTCCTTGCGGCGCACGCGCAGCTCGAAGCCGGACGAGGGCGCCTTGCCGCGCAGGGTCATGTCGAGCTGGCGCTGCATTTCCGGATAGGCGTCGCGCGGCCAGTAGGGGAACGGCGCGTTCTTGCCGACCAGATCGCTTTCGTCCCAGCCCGTCATGCGGCAGAAAGCGGGATTCACGTGCGTGATGCGGCCGTGCATGTCGAGCACGCGCATGCCGATCAGCACGGAGTTTTCCATCGCGCGGCGGAAGAAGGCCTCGGCGTAGAGCGCCTGCTGCGCCTCGAAACGCTGGCGGGTGTGCTTCCAGAGACTCCACAGGCTCCACAGCACGAAGCACGACAGGCCGGCGACGAGCCACACCAGCGTGTTGTTGGTGAAGTTGGTGAGCTGCGGATACGAATAGACGCGCACCGACAAACCCTGTCCCGGCGGATCGAGCGGCAGGTCATAGAACATGTCGCGCGGCAGGCGCGGGCGGCTCGACGTGGTCGCGAGCTCGCGGTTGTTCAGGTCGGTGATGGAGATCTTGTACTTCGCCGACAGTTCGCTCGGAATGTCGTGCTTCAGGATGCCTTCGATCGAAAACACCGCGGCGATCGAGCCGAGAAACTCGCGGTCGCGGAAGACCGGCGTCTGCAGGGTGATGTAGCCATTGCCGAGGTCGTCGTACAGCAGCGGCGAATAGACCTGGCGGCGCGTGTTGCGGGCTTCGTCGAAGGCTGCCTGCACGGCCTCGTCCATCTGCGTTTCGTTGGGCTTCGCGAGACGCGATCCGAGCAGCGGCAGCGGCGTATTGGGCCAGCGCGGCTTGTGCTCGCTGGTGTACCAGTTCATGTAGAGGATCTCGGGATGCCCCTGCATGATGTCGGTGGATGCGGTCTGGAAGTTCTGCGGATCGCCGTGACCGCCGGCAATGTCGCGCGCGAGCGCCTGGATCTGTTCCTGCGCGCCTGTCATCGACAGGCGGATCTGCTGCTGCGCCCACGCCACATTGCGATACAGCGTGTCTTCCTGCTGTTGCTGTTCGCGCCGGTTGAGGCTCCACAGGATCAGGCTCATCACGACCAGAAACACCAGGATCGAGATGAGCGGCGTGAGCAAATAGGAGTTCGACCACCACGGGCCGTGGTGCCAGCGGGTAGACGACGAGTCAGACGGCTTGCGCCCGCCCTTCGCCGAGCGTTTGATCAGCCGTTCGGTCAACATGCGTGCGATTGTAACGCAGCACCTGATTGTTAATTGGCGTAAAAAGACAGGGAAGACCGCCCAAACGCGGCAAAAGGAGGAGAAACGTCTGATAAAAAAGCCTTACCGGACGGTGCATTGCAGCATTTTTTCGTATTATGAGATTAGCTCTCATGATTTGAAAAATTCCTTGCGTCTTGATCCAGACCCTCTTTAGAATTGCCGGCACGCGGCCGGGCCCGCTTTTTTACGGGCGCGCGCCAGTGGTTCAAGAGTGTTCCTCACATCAGGAGACGAGCATGTCCGCTGTACCCGACGAAGTTCTCAAATATGTCGCCAACGCCAAGGACGACGATCCCCAGGAAACCGCCGAATGGCTCGAGGCGCTCGACGGCGTGATTTCCGCGGTCGGCCCTGATCGCGCGCACTACCTGATCGAGAAACAAATCGAATTCGCTCGCGTGCATGGCGAGCACCTGCCGTTCTCGGCGAACACGCCGTACATCAACACGATCCCCGTCGCCTCGCAGTCGAAGATTCCGGGCGACCAGGACGTCGAACACCGGATTCGCTCGTACACACGCTGGAACGCCATCGCCATGGTGCTGCGCGCGGGCAAGGACACCAACGTCGGCGGCCACATCGCCTCGTTCGCGTCGGCCGCGACGCTCTATGACGTCGGCTTCAACCACTTCTGGCACGCACCGTCGAAAGATCACGGCGGCGACCTCGTGTTCGTGCAGGGCCACTCGTCGCCGGGCGTGTACTCGCGCGCGTTCCTGCTCGGCCGCCTGACCGAGAAGCAACTCAACAACTTCCGCCAGGAAGTGGGCGGCGAGGGCATCTCGTCGTATCCGCATCCGTGGCTGATGCCGGACTTCTGGCAGTTCCCGACCGTGTCGATGGGCCTCGGCCCGATCATGGCCATCTATCAGGCGCGCTTCATGAAGTACATGGCGGCGCGCGGCATCGCGAAGACCGAAGGCCGCAAGGTCTGGGCGTTCCTCGGCGACGGCGAGACGGACGAGCCGGAATCGCTCGGCGCGATCGGCATGGCCGGCCGCGAGCGTCTCGACAACCTCGTGTTCGTCATCAACTGCAACCTGCAGCGTCTGGACGGCCCGGTGCGCGGCAACGGCAAGATCATCCAGGAACTCGAAAGCGAGTTCCGCGGCGCCGGCTGGAACGTCATCAAGGTGATCTGGGGCAGCCGCTGGGATGCGCTGTTCGCACGCGACAAGACGGGCGCGCTGATGCGCCGCATGATGGACGTCGTCGACGGCGAGTACCAGACCTACAAGTCGGAGTCGGGCGCGTTCGTGCGCGAGCACTTCTTCAACACGCCGGAACTGAAGGCGCTGGTGTCCGACTGGTCCGATGAAGACATCTGGAACCTGAACCGCGGCGGCCACGACCCGCACAAGATCTACGCCGCCTTCGACGCCGCCACCAAGACGAAGGGCGCGCCGACCGTCATCCTCGCCAAGACCATCAAGGGCTATGGCATGGGCGAGCACGGCCAGGCGATGAACATCACGCACCAGCAGAAGAAGCTGCCGATCGACACGCTGAAGAAATTCCGCGACCAGTTCCGCCTGCCGCTGACCGACGAACAGATCGCCGACGTGCCGTACCTCACGTTCGAGGAAGGCTCGAAGGAACTGGAATACATGCGCCAGAAGCGCATGGACCTGGGCGGCTATCTGCCGGCGCGCCGCGAGAAGGCGGAATCGCTGCCGGTGCCGGCGCTCAGCGCGTTCGAGCCGCTGCTCAAGGGCACGGGCGAAGGCCGCGAAATCTCCACGACGATGGCCTTCGTGCGCGTGCTCAACATCCTGTTGAAGGACAAGGCCATCGGCAAGCGCATCGTGCCGATCGTGCCGGACGAGTCGCGTACCTTCGGCATGGAAGGCCTGTTCCGCCAGATCGGCATCTGGAATCAGGACGGCCAGAAGTACATTCCGGAAGACTCCGACCAGCTGATGTTCTACAAGGAATCGGAGACCGGCCAGATCCTGCAGGAAGGCATCAACGAAGCAGGGGGCATGTGTGACTGGATCGCAGCCGCGACGTCGTACTCGACGCACGGCGAGATCATGATCCCGTTCTACATCTTCTATTCGATGTTCGGCTTCCAGCGCATCGGCGACCTGGCCTGGGCCGCGGGCGACATGCGTTCGCGCGGCTTCCTGCTGGGCGGCACCGCGGGCCGCACGACGCTCAACGGCGAAGGCCTGCAGCACGAAGACGGCCACTCGCTGCTGTGGGCGGCGTCCGTCCCGAACTGCGTGAGCTACGACCCGACCTTCGGCTACGAACTCGCGGTCATCATGCAGGACGGCCTGCGCCGCATGGTCGCGGACCAGGAAGACGTGTACTACTACATCACGGTGATGAACGAGAACTACGAGCACCCGGCGATTCCGCAAGGTGACGCCGTGGCGGCCGACATCATCAAGGGCATGTACGCGTTCAGGAAGTCCGAGGCGCCGGCGAAGGCGCACGTCCAGCTGATGGGCGCGGGCACGATCTTCAATGAAGTGATCGCCGCCGCCGACCTGCTGAAGAACGACTGGGGCGTGTCCGCCGACCTGTGGAGCGTGCCGAGCTTCACCGAACTCGCCCGCGAAGGCCAGGCCATCGAGCGCTACAACCTGCTGCATCCGGCGGAAGAGAAGCGCGTGCCGCACGTGACCAGGCTGCTGACGGGCGCTAAGGGTCCGGTGATTGCATCGACCGACTACGTCCGGGCGCTGACGGACCAGATCCGCGCGTTCGTGCCGCAGAAGTTCGTGGTGCTCGGCACCGACGGCTACGGCCGCTCGGACACGCGCGAGGCGCTGCGCCACTTCTTCGAGGTCGACCGCTACTGGGTCACGCTGGCTGCGCTCAACGCGCTCGCCGACGAAGGCACGATCGAGCGCAAGGTCGTCGGCGAGGCGATCAAGAAGTACAACCTCGACCCGTCCAAACCCAACCCGATGACCGTCTAAAGGCATCGCCCCCGTGTGTTGTGACGTGGCCTCTTTCCGAAGCGGAGAGAGGCCGCGTGCAACCAGGAGACACTAATAATGAGTCAAGCGATCGAAGTCAAAGTGCCGGACATCGGCGATTTCAAGGACATTCCGGTGATCGAGGTTCTGGTCAAGCCGGGTGACACCGTCGAGGCCGAGCAGTCGCTCGTCACGCTCGAGTCCGACAAGGCGACGATGGACGTGCCCAGTTCCGCCGCCGGCACCGTCAAGGAAGTGAAGGTCAAGGTCGGCGACAACGTGTCGGAAGGCACGCTGATCGTCGTGCTGGAAGGCGGCGCCGCCGAAGCGCCGAAGAAGGAAGAAACGAAGCAGGAAGCGGCCGCCGCGCCGGCGCCCGCCGCCGCTGGTTCGGGCGGCGGCGTGGTCGAAGTGAAGGTGCCGGACATCGGCGACTTCAAGGACATTCCGGTCATCGAGATCGCGGTCAAGGTCGGCGATACGGTCGAGAAGGAACAGTCGCTCGTCACGCTCGAATCCGACAAGGCCACGATGGACGTGCCGTCGCCTGCCGCGGGCACCGTCAAGGAACTGAAGGTCAAGATCGGCGACAACGTCTCCGAAGGCACGCTGATTCTCGTGCTGGAAGGCGGCGCAGGTGCATCGGCACCGGCCGCTGCGCCCGCTCCGGCCGCGAAGACCGAAGCGGCGCCTGATGCACCGGCCAAACCGGCGCCCGCGAAGGAAGCGCCGTCCGCGCTCGCGCAGGCGCCCGTGATGCCTGCCGGCGACGGCACGCGTTCGTCGAGCCATGCATCGCCTTCGGTGCGCAAGTTCGCGCGCGAACTCGGCGTGGATGTGGCGCGCGTGCGCGGCACGGGTCCGAAGGGCCGCATCACGCAGCAGGACATCACGAGCTTCGTGAAGGGCGTGATGTCGGGTCAGGGCGCGGCGCCCGCAGCGGCCGCTCCGGCCGGCGGCGGTGGCGGCGAACTCGGCTTGCTGCCGTGGCCGAAGGTCGATTTCACGAAGTTCGGCCCGGTCGATCCGAAGCCGCTGTCGCGCATCAAGAAGATCTCGGGCGCGAACCTGCATCGCAACTGGGTCATGATTCCGCACGTCACGAACAACGACGAAGCGGACATCACCGAGCTCGAAGAACTGCGCGTCAAGCTCAACAAGGAGCACGAGAAGGCCGGCGTGAAGTTCACGATGCTGGCGTTCGTCATCAAGGCCGTGGTGTCCGCACTGAAGAAGTTCCCGACCTTCAACGCCAGCCTCGACGGCGACAACCTTGTCTTCAAGCAGTACTACCACGTCGGTTTCGCGGCCGATACGCCGAACGGCCTCGTCGTTCCGGTGATCCGCGACGCCGACAAGAAGGGTCTCGTCGACATCGCGAAGGAAATGGCGGACCTGTCGAAGGCGGCGCGCGACGGCAAGCTCAAGCCCGACCAGATGCAGGGCGGCTGCTTCTCGATCTCGTCGCTGGGCGGTATCGGCGGAACCAACTTCACGCCGATCATCAACGCGCCCGAAGTCGCGATCCTCGGCCTGTCGCGCGGTCAGATGAAGCCCGTGTGGGACGGCAAGCAGTTCGTGCCGCGCCTCACGCTGCCGCTGTCGCTGTCGTATGACCATCGCGTCATCGACGGCGCCGAGGCCGCGCGCTTCAACGCGTATCTGTCGGCGATTCTGGGCGATTTCCGTCGCGTCATTCTTTGATCTTTTGATCGGGGCCGCATCCGGACCTGCGGGTCCGGGACCGCGGCCGACCGACGGGGACCGGTAATGTCCGGTCCAACCGCTCTTTTCTTAGGGGACACCATGAGTCTCGTCGAACTGAAAGTACCCGACATCGGCGACTTCTCCGATGTCGATGTCATCGAAATCCATATCCAGGCCGGCGACCGCATCGAGAAGGAACAGGGCGTCATCACGCTCGAAACCGACAAGGCCACGATGGAAGTGCCCGCCGACGCGGCCGGCACGATCAAGGAAGTGAAGGTCAAGCAGGGCGACAAGGTTTCGCAGGGCACGGTCATCGCGATGATCGAGACCGAAGGCGCGGCTGCCGCACCCGCGGCGGCTCCGGCTGCGGCACCTGCGGCGTCGACACCGGCTGCGCCTTCGGGCGGCGCCGTGCAGGACGTGAAGGTGCCGGATATCGGCGACTTCAAGGACATTCCGGTCATCGAAGTGCACGTGAAGCCAGGCGACACGGTCGAGAAGGAGCAGTCGCTCATCACGCTCGAATCCGACAAGGCCACGATGGACGTGCCTTCGCCCGCTGCCGGCACCGTCAAGGAAGTGAAGGTCAAGGTCGGCGACAACGTGTCGGAAGGCACGCTGGTCCTGACGCTGGAAGGCGGCGCGGCTGCTGCGGCCGCACCGCAGAAGGCGGCTCCGGCTCCTGCCGCGGCACCGGCTTCGGCGCAATCCGCACCTCCGGCTCCGGCGCCGCAGGCCGGCTCCTACGCCGGCGCGGCCGATGTCGAATGCGACATGCTCGTGCTCGGCGCCGGTCCCGGCGGCTATTCGGCGGCCTTCCGCGCCGCCGACCTCGGCATGAAGACCGTACTCGTCGAGCGTTATGCGACGCTTGGCGGCGTGTGTCTGAATGTCGGCTGCATTCCGTCGAAGGCGCTGCTGCACACTGCGCTCGTCATCGACGAAGCCGCCGAACTCGCCGCGCACGGCATCAGCTTCGGCGAGCCGAAGATCGACCTCGACAAGCTGCGCGGCTTCAAGGAAGGCGTCGTCAAGAAGCTGACCGGCGGCCTCGCCGGCATGGCGAAAGCGCGCAAGGTGCAGGTGGTGACGGGCGTCGGCAATTTCGTCGATCCGCATCACATGGAAGTGCAGGGCGCCGACGGCAAGAAGGTCGTCAAGTTCAAGCAGGCGATCATCGCGGCCGGTTCGCAGGCCGTGAAGCTGCCGTTCTTCCCGGACGATCCGCGGGTCGTCGATTCGACCGGCGCGCTGGAATTGCGTCAGCTGCCCAAGCGCATGCTGGTGGTGGGCGGCGGCATCATCGGCCTCGAAATGGCCACCGTCTATTCGACGCTCGGCGCCGATATCGACGTCGTCGAAATGCTCGACGGCCTGATGCAAGGAGCGGACCGCGACCTCGTGAAGGTCTGGGAAAAGTTCAACGCCAAGCGCTTCGGCAACGTCATGCTGAAGACGAAGACCACGAAGGCCGAAGCGAAGGAAGACGGCATCTACGTGACCTTCGAAGGCGAGAAGGCGCCGGCCGAGCCGCAACGCTACGACCTCGTGCTGCTCGCGGTGGGCCGCAGCCCGAACGGCGGCAAGATCAGCGCGGACAAGGCGGGCGTGGCGGTGACGGAGCGCGGCTTCATCAACGTCGACAAGCAGATGCGCACCAACGTGCCGCACATCTTCGCGATCGGCGACCTGGTCGGCCAGCCGATGCTCGCGCACAAGGCCGTGCATGAAGGCCACGTCGCGGCGGAAGCGGCGCACGGCGAGAAGGCGTACTTCGATGCGCTGCAGATTCCGTCGGTGGCCTATACCGATCCGGAAGTGGCCTGGGCCGGCAAGACGGAAGAGCAGTGCAAGGCGGAAGGCATCAAGTTCGGCAAGGCGGTGTTCCCGTGGGCCGCTTCGGGCCGCGCGATCGCCAATGGCCGCGACGAGGGCTTCACCAAGCTGATCTTCGACGAGGAAACACATCGCGTGATCGGCGGCGGTATCGTCGGTCTGAATGCGGGCGACCTGATCAGCGAAGTGTGCCTCGCGATCGAGATGGGCGCGGATGCCACGGATATTGGCAAGACGATCCATCCGCATCCGACGCTCGGCGAATCGGTCGGGATGGCGGCGGAGCTGTATGAAGGCGTCTGCACGGACTTGCCGCCGCAGCGCAAGAAGTAAGTTCGCTACGCGTTGAACCAACGCAAAAGGCGCGCTCCTGCAAGGGAGCGCGCCTTTTTTATGCGCGACGTCTTGTGTGGCACGGGCAATAAAAAACCCGGCACAGTGGCCGGGTTCTGCTGGTGCTTCGTCAGTCAGCCGGGGCGAGGCCCGGCAGCAAACTTAGGCAACCGACTTCTTGGCGACGCGCGAAGCTTGTTCGGTCGCTTGCGTAGCAGCCTTCGTGGCGGCCGTGGCGGCTGCGTTGAAGTTGCTTTCAGCGATCTCGACGGCTTGCTTCGTTGCCTTGTGGACCGTTTCGTACGTGGTGTTGGCGGCGGTGATGGCCGACTTCATCACGGCGACAGCCGTTTCCGAACCAGCGGGTGCGTTCTTCGCGACGTTGTCGACGAGCGTTTGCACCTTGCGGTTCTGTTCTTCGTACTGCACTTCCGCGACGCGGGCGAATTCGGCTTGCGTGGCCGATGCGATTTCGTACAGGTGACGGCCATACGACAGGACCTTTTCCGCGACCGGCTGCGTCAGGCTGGCTTGCAGCGCGAGCAGTTCCTGTGCGTCCTTCACCGACAGCGCGCGTTGCGCGTTTTCCTGGCTTTCGGCCAGCGTGGACTTCACGACTTGCAGATTCAGTTCAACCAGCTTTTCGACGCCTTCGAACGCCTTGTTCGTCAGACCGAACAGCGTGTCGAAGTTGGCTTTCTGGGCAGCGGCGATTTGCTCGGGGGTCAACAGCGTCATCTCAGGCTCCTGATGGCCGACCCATCAACGCGGGTCGTGGTTTGGGTAGATCCGGCGACAACCGTTGCCGGTTCAGTGCAACTGCGATTGGTGCGTCGCAACATGAAAGCCATTTTAGTGATATCCCGAACGATGTCAAGCTCTTTTTGTGCATCGCACAAACGGGATAAAACTCAGTTTAAACAGAGACTTACAAGTAACGTTCAGGGGCTTGCGGACGTCCGTGAAAACCCTTGTGCACCACATTGGAATCAAGCGTGCAGGCGGTCGGCGGGAGCGTGATGCTGATGAAATCACGCTTCGATGAAACTTTGATGTTTGGAATTAGCGCGCGCGCCGGACCGGTCCATTCGGCGAATAGCTTGCCGCGGCGCAACCGCGCACAGCTTATTTAAACGGCTCGTCTTACTTTTGGCCTTACGGCGTACACCAAAATCGTGAAGAACCGTTAACATCTCGGCTGTCCGACCCGCTGTGCGCTGTCCGCCGCGCTTCCGACACCCGTCCCCGTTTCGAAAACCTCGTTCTCGCTGACGCGTTGTTAAGCGTTTGACTAAAGTCACGGAAAGTATTGCCGATAGAGCGCTTGTCATCATGTAGTAAAAGCGCGCTCTTGCAGCAATCTTCTGCCGGAATGATCGTTTTTTCCGATCGGAGTGCGTTTCGTCATCGATATTACGCAATCACGGCTTACAACTCGGTTTAAAGAGCACCGATAAGTGCTTAATATTGCTTAAATTTCGTAGCTTCACTACACTTGGCGGTACCCTCCAGCCGCCCAACAGAACACTAATGAAAACCGAAATGTTTTCGTCGTTGAAGGTGGTGCATGGCGTCGCAGTGCGATCCGCGCTGTCGCTCGCTGTCTCCATCGCAGTAGCGACGTCCTTCGCAGCGGCTCCGGCTGAAGCCCTCGCAAAGACTGCAACCGCCAGCAAGACCGTCAAGAAATCCGCCCAATCGACACCATCCGTCACCAAGGCCGCCAAGCCTGCACGTGCCGCGAAGACCGCGCTGAAATCGCCCAAGCCGGCGAAGGCTGCCAAGGTCGCCGCCGCGAACGACGATGACGACGCGCCGCGCGCGTCGCGCAAGCGCCGTGTCGCGTATCGCATGGAGCCGCACGCCCGGCGCGCCGCGGTCCACGCGGTGGCGTTCCAGCCGCGTTCGCCTTCGGTGGGACAGGCATTCGGTCTGCATGACACGCCCGACAGCCTCGCGCTGCGTTCGAGCGTGGCTTATGTGATCGACCAGAACACCTCCGAAACGCTCTTCGACAAGAATTCGCGCGCCGTCGTGCCGATCGCTTCGATCACCAAGCTGATGACGGCCATGGTCGTGCTCGACTCGCACGCACCGCTCACCGAGGACATCTCCGTCACCGACGAAGATCGCGATTACGAGAAGTTCACCGGCTCGCGTCTGTCGGTCGGTTCGGTGCTGAATCGCGAGGACATGCTGCACATCGCGCTGATGGCGTCGGAAAACCGTGCCGCAGCCGCGTTGTCCCGTTATTACCCGGGCGGACGTCCGGCGTTCATCGCCGCAATGAATGCGAAGGCGAAGTCGCTCGGCATGAGCGATACCCACTTCGAGAATTCCACCGGCCTCACCAGCCAGAACGTGTCGAGCGCACGTGACCTCGCCAAGATGGTCAACGCCGCGTATCAGTACCCGCTGATCCGCAAGTTCTCGACCGATCGCAGCTACGACGTCTTCACCGGCAAGCGCAATCTCGCCTACAACAGCACGAATGCGCTGATCCGCAACGCGTCGTGGGACATCGGCCTGCAGAAGACCGGGTTCATCAACGAAGCGGGCGAGTGCCTGGTGATGCAGGCAACGGTTCACGGCCGTCCGGTTGTGATGGTGCTGCTCGATTCCTACGGCAAGTATTCGCGCTTCGCGGATGCCGGCCGTCTGCGCTCGTATCTCGACACGCTCGGCGAACCGCACATCATGAGCGCCGACATGGGCGGCGGCGCGAATCCGTAAGCTGGATCAAGCCCGGCGCATCGGCCAGGCTTGAAAAGCAAAAAAGGGGATTCGTCGAAAGACGAATCCCCTTTTCATTTACGCAGTCAAGACGGTTCAGCGATGCGCATGCGCGCCGTGCTGTGCCTGCTGCGCCTCCGCGGCGGCCTGCTCCGGGTGATAGCCGAGCGAGCGTGAAATCTCCAGCGCCGTGTGGCTCAGCTGCTTGAGCCACGCGTCCTGCAGCCGGTCGGCGGGCGCCGACAGCGACAGCCCCGCAACCAGCCTGCCGGTATCGTCGTAGATGCCCGCCGCGATGCAGCGCACACCCAGTTCAAGCTCCTCGTTGTCACGCGCGCAGGACTGCTGGCGCACCAGCAGCAGTTCGCGTTCGAGCTTCGCGAGATCGGTGATGCTGTTCTGCGTGTGTCCCGACAGCCCCGTGCGCGTCGCGTAAGCGCGCACGCGCGTGGCTTCGTCGGCGGCGAGGAACAGCTTGCCCACCGACGTGAGATGCAGCGGCGCCCGCCCGCCAATTGCCCGCACCACCTGCATGCCCGAGCGCTCCGAGTAGGCGCGCTCGATATAGACGATCTCGTCGCCCTGACGCACCGACAGGTTGACCGTCTGGCCCGTCTGGCGATGCAGTTCGCGCATCGGCGGCATCGCGGCTTCGCGCACGGAAAGGCGCGCCTTCACCAGATTGCCGAGTTCGAGCAGGCGCATGCCCAGCCGGTACGTGCCGGGATCCGAGCGGTCGACGAGCCGGCACAGCACCATGTCATTGAGAATGCGGTGCGCGGTGGACGGATGCAGCTCGGTGCTCTGCGACAGTTCTTTGAGACTGACGGGATCGGTGTGATCGGCGAGTGCGTCGAGCAGACGCATCATGCGTTCGATCACCTGAATGGAGGTCTTTGAATCCGGGTTCGTATCGCTCATCGTGAAAAATCGGTTGATGCGTCAAACAGCGGAAATGCAATTGTATCTCGTATCGTGAAAAGGCAAGCAGGCCATTTGCCTGCGACGGACGAGCCGCTCGTGCGAATCGCGGTGAACGGGCCGGCGCGGCGGCGTTTTCACGGATAATTGCCGGGCGTTCACATCACTCTACAAAACAGGAAACGCCCCCCATGCGAGTCGGTTTATTCGTGACATGTCTCGTCGACATGATGCGCCCCGAGATCGGCTTCTCCGCGATCAAGCTGATCGAGCGCGCGGGCTTCGAGGTCGTCGTGCCGCCGTTGCAGACCTGCTGCGGCCAGCCTGCCTACAATTCCGGCGATCGCCCGCTGGCCCGCGACCTGGCCGAAAAGACGTTGCGCGAATTCGAGCAGTTCGACTATGTCGTGGTGCCGTCCGGTTCCTGCGGCGGCATGATCCGCGCGCATTACGGCGACCTGTTCCGCGACGATCCCCAGTTGATGAGCCGCTTCGCCAGGCTTCAGCCGCGTGTGTTCGAACTGACCGATTTCCTCGTGACGATCGCGCAGGCGCGGATGGAACCCGCGGGCTTCGACGGCACCGCGACCTATCACGATTCCTGCTCCGGCCTGCGTGAACTGGGCGTGAAGACCCAGCCGCGCGAGCTGTTGTCGCAGGCAGGCGTGCCCGTGACGGAAATGGCGGCCTGCGAGCATTGCTGCGGTTTCGGCGGCACCTTCGCGGTGAAGTACGGCGACATCTCGACGGCGATCGTCGACGAAAAATGCGCCAACATCCGGGCGAGCGGGGCGGATGCGGTCGTGCTGGGCGATCTCGGCTGCATGCTGAACATCGAAGGCCGGCTGCGCCGCACCGGCGATACCACGACACGCGTGCTGCACATCGCGCAGGTGCTTGCCGGCGACGCGCCGGCCGGCGCCTGACGGCAGCGGACGGAGCACTCCCCATGCAAGTTCAGACGATGCAGTTCAAGGCGCGCGCCGGCAGCAAGCTCGCGGACGAACGCCTGCAACAGAACCTCAAGAAGCTGTCGACGAAGTTCGTCACCGGGCGGGCGAACGCGGTGCGCGACATCGACTTCGAGGCGACGCGCGCGGCGTTGAAGGAACGGCGCAACCGGGCGCTGGAGAATCTCGATGTCTGGCTCGACACCTTCGAGCGCGAAGCAACCCGGCGCGGCGCCACCGTGCTGTACGCCGAATCGACGCAGGACGCCGCGCGGCTGGTGGCCGAGATCGCGCGCAAGCACGACGTGAAGAAGGTCATCAAGACCAAGTCGATGGTGTCGGAAGAGATGCAGCTCAATCGCGTGCTGGGCGAGATGGGCGTGCAGTCGATCGAAACCGATCTCGGCGAATACATCCTGCAGATCAACGACAACGAGCCGCCGAGCCACATCATCGCGCCGGTCGTGCACAAGGATAAGGACGAGATCGCCGATCTCTTCGCGAAGACGCACCACAAGCCGCGCCTGACCGACATTCCCGAAATGACGCGCGAGGCGCGCGAGGTGCTGCGGCCGCATTTCATGTCGGCGGACATGGGCGTGACCGGCGGCAATTTTTTGATCGCGGAAACGGGTTCGGTGGCGGTCGTCACGAACGAGGGCAACGAAGGCATGTGTACGGTGATGCCGCGCGTGCATGTCGCGGTGACGGGCATCGAGAAGGTGCTGCCGACGCTCGAGGATCTGGCGACCGCCATGCGCCTGCTGCCGCGCTCGGCGACCGGACAGACGGTGTCGAACTATTTCTCGCTGCTGACCGGTCCGCGTGCTCCGGATGACACCGACGGTCCCGAGCACATGTACTTCGTGCTCGTCGATGGCGGGCGCACCGGGCTGATCGGCGGCGAGTTCCAGGAGATGCTGCGCTGCATCCGCTGCGGCGCGTGCATGAACCACTGTCCGGTGTATCAGAAGATCGGCGGACATGCGTACGGCTGGGTGTATCCCGGGCCGATGGGATCGGTGCTGACGCCGGCGTATGTGGGCATCGACCGCGCGCTCGACCTGCCGCAGGCCGCCACGCTATGCGGCGAGTGCAACAGCGTGTGTCCGGTGGGGATTCCGCTGTCGGACCTGCTGCGCAAGCTGCGCGAGAAGCAGATGGAGCGGCGCCTGCGCCCGTGGAAGGAGCGCGCCGGGCTCACCGTGTGGGGCTATCTCGCGAAGCATCCGACTGCCTATTCGCTGTTCACGAAACTCGCGGTGCGCGTGCTGGAGCGCATGGGCGGCAAGAACCGGTCGATTGCACGCCTGCCGCTCGGCGCCGCCTGGACCGCAACGCGCGACATGCCGGCGCCCGTCGGCCGGACCTTTCGCGAGCTGTACAAGGCGCAGCGGTCGCATCTGGGCTGAGCGCTGTAACGAAAAACGGCGCCCGACTTGTCGTCGGGCGCCGTTCTTTGGTGTCCGGGTAGCGAACTCAGTTGCCGACAGGCCCGTTGTGCCAGCGGCCGCCATTGCCGCCACTGTTGCCTCCACCACCGCCACGGTTGCCACCCTGATTGCCGCCCGGGTTCGATGGCGGCGGTGCGGCTTGAGGCCGCATCGGCGGCCCGCCGACTGCTCGCGGCAAAGCCCCGCCGTTGGCCTGAGGCGGAGGTCCGCCTGGACGTCCACCGCCCGCCTGGGGAGGCGGCCCGCCGTGCCCGCCACCGGCTTGCGGCGGAGGACCACCGTTGCCGCGGTTCGGCGGCGGACGGTTATTCCAGCCGCCGTTCCATCCGCCGGGCGGCGGACGGCGCCAGCCGGGGCCGTCGTCCCAATAGCGACCTGGACCCGGGCCGCCGTAGTAGTACCCGCCGCCTACGACCACGCCAGGCTGCACGACGGGCGGACCGCCGTAATAACCGTCGTAGCCGGGCGTGTCATACGCGGTGGCGGGATAGCCGCCGCCGTAGTACCCGCCGGCATCGGGATAAGCCGCGCAACCGCCGAGAAGCGCGGCGGACGAGGCGAACAAAAGACCAGCGACTGCGGATTTCATGATCTTGGAATAATTCGTTGGAGCGTGTCTTATTAAGACACGCCCGATGGCCCGATGTCCCGACAACTTTGTAAGCCTTTATGACTGCGGTTCGCCGTATGAACCTGCGTTTCCGGGGGCATCGTCGGCGGGGCCTTGTTGCCCCGGCTGCAACAAAGCTTTGCTTTTCAATACCTTTTTAAGATTCTCTCATTTCCGTAACATTTCGAGTGTCGGCAAGTGGGCGTTCGCTTCGCTCCGACATCGAATCGAGGTAGTCCAAATGAGAAAGACAATATCGACTTACTGGCCCGTGGTGATGCTGCTGCCCATCGCGTTGGCCTTTTGCATGCAAGCGGGCAGCCACGCCGCGGCCGGCGTGCGCCAGGAACAGACCGACGTCGCGAGCGTGAGCGCCGAACTGGCGCGGGCGATTTCATACGGTTTCGTCGAAGCGGACGATGCCGCCACGATCCCGGACGCACCCCGCACGCTGTAGCGCGCAATAAGGCAGCGCACAAAGGCAACACATGAAGGCAGCGCACAAAAAAAATGGCGCCCATGCGATTCACGCAGGGCGCCATTTCTTCGTCCGGCCGCCGCAGCGACCGAACGTCCGGGAACAGCCTTACTTCAGCACGGCGGCCACCGCGGTCGCGACGGCGTCGAGGTTGCGCGTGTTCAGCGCGGCCACGCAGATGCGGCCCGTGCTGACGGCATAGATGCCGAACTCTTCGCGCAGACGGTCGACTTGCGCCGACGTCAGGCCCGAGTACGAGAACATGCCGCGCTGCTGATTGACGAACGAGAAGTCGCGATCGACGCCGCTCGCCTTCAGGCGCTCGACGAGGCCGTTGCGCATGGCGCGGATGCGGTCGCGCATTTCGCCGAGTTCCTGTTCCCAGGTCGCGCGCAGTTGCGGCGAGGCCAGCACGGCCGCGACGATCGAGCCGCCGTGCGTCGGCGGGTTCGAATAGTTGGTGCGGATCACGCGCTTCAGTTGCGAGAGCACGCGCGCCGACTCTTCCTTGCTGGTGGTGATGATCGACAGCGCGCCGACGCGTTCGCCATACAGCGAGAACGACTTCGAGAACGACGACGACACGAACACGTTCAGTTCAGCGCCCGCGAACAGGCGCACGGCGGCCGAGTCCGCCTCGATGTTTTCCGCGAAGCCCTGATAGGCCATGTCGAGGAAGGGCACGAGCTCGCGCGCCTTCACGACTTCGACGATCTGCTTCCACTGCGCGTCCGAGAGGTCGACGCCCGTCGGGTTGTGGCAGCACGCGTGCAGCACGACCACCGTGCCCGCGGCGTAGCTGTTCAGCGCGGCCAGCATGGCGTCGAAGTTCACGCCGTGCGTGGCGGCTTCGTAGTACGGGTAGTTGACGACTTCGAAGCCGGCGCCTTCGAACAGCGCGCGATGGTTTTCCCAGCTCGGATCGCTGATCGCGACCTTGGCGTTCGGGTTCAGGCGCTTCAGGAAGTCCGCGCCGATCTTCAGCGCGCCCGTGCCGCCCAGCGCTTGCGCCGTGACGACGCGGCCCGCAGCGATCAGCGGCGAGTCCTGGCCGAGCAGCAGCGCCTGCACGGCGGCGTCATAGGCGGCGATGCCGTCGATCGGCAGGTAGCCGCGCGGCAGGGCGGCATCGACGCGTGCCTTTTCGGCTTCGCGCACGGCGCGCAGCAGCGGAATCTTGCCTTCCTCGTTGGTGTAGACACCGACGCCCAGATTGACTTTGGTGGCGCGCGTGTCGGCGTTGAAGGCTTCGTTGAGGCCCAGGATGGGGTCACGGGGAGCGAGTTCGACGGCAGAGAAAAGAGACATGATCTATCGGCAGTGAGAAAAAGACGGTGCGGCGGAGTGGCGCCCGGAAGGCCAAGGAGCGCGAAACTGGCGCGAAGCCAGCCCGGAACGGGGACGATGCCCGCGTGGCGTCTTCGGCGGTCCCTGCAGCGCGGCATGCTGCGCCGCTGCGAGAAATGTCCGTTGCCCGCCGTCGAGCACAGTCGCACATTGTAGCGAATCCGGCCCGGCTTTTTGCCGCCACCTTGCCGAGAGCGCGTGTTTTTCACGCCGTGGTCAGTTCGACCGATTCCGCGCGCGTCGTCAAAAAGGGCCGCAAGGCCGATGCTTGAGATCGGCGGCACGGTCCCAATGTGCTATGGACTCAGGCGCCGCGCCGTCAGTCCCGACCGCCGCGCGCTCCCATCCGCCGGGCCGCGCGTGTTTTCGGCAGCCGCTAGAATAAGTGTTTGCTCCGGCGACGACGCATCGAATCTCCATGTCCGACACTCTCATCGACTCTCCCGAAGAACTGGACGAATCGAAGTTCGTCACCTTCGACGGCTCGCCGTTCCAGCTCTATCAGCCGTATCTGCCCGCGGGCGACCAGCCCGAAGCCATCGCGAAACTGGTGGAAGGGATCGAGGACGGTCTCTCGTTCCAGACGCTGCTCGGCGTGACCGGCTCCGGCAAGACCTTCACGATGGCCAACGTGATCGCCCGCATGGGCCGTCCGGCTATCGTATTCGCGCCGAACAAGACGCTTGCCGCGCAGCTCTACGCCGAGTTCCGCGAATTCTTCCCGCGCAATGCGGTCGAGTACTTCGTCTCGTACTACGACTACTACCAGCCGGAAGCGTACGTGCCGCAGCGCGACCTGTTCATCGAGAAGGATTCGTCAATCAACGACCACATCGAGCAGATGCGGCTCTCCGCCACCAAGAGCCTGCTCGAACGGCGCGACGTGGTGATCGTGGCCACCGTGTCGGCGATCTACGGTATCGGCAATCCGTCCGAATACCATCGCATGATCCTGACGCTGCGCACCGGCGACAAGCTCGGCCAGCGCGACATCATCGCGCGCCTGATCGCGATGCAGTACACGCGCAACGAAGCCGACTTCTCGCGCGGCACCTTCCGCGTGCGCGGCGACACCATCGACATTTTTCCGGCGGAACACGCGGAAATGGCCGTGCGCGTGGAACTGTTCGACGACGAAGTCGAAGCCATGCATCTGTTCGATCCGCTCACCGGCCGCGTGCGCAACAAGATTCCGCGTTTCACCGTGTATCCGTCGTCGCACTACGTGACGCCGCGCGACACCGTGATGCGCGCCGTCGAGGCCATCAAGGACGAACTGCGCGAACGGCTCGAGTTCTTCTACGAGCAGGGCAAGCTGGTCGAGGCGCAGCGGCTGGAGCAGCGCACCCGCTTCGACCTGGAGATGCTGCAGGAGCTCGGCTTCTGCAAGGGCATCGAGAACTACTCGCGGCACTTCTCCGGCGCAATGCCCGGCGAGCCGCCGCCGACGCTCGTCGACTACCTGCCGTCCGACGCGCTGATGCTGCTCGACGAATCGCACGTGCTGATCGGCCAGTTGAACGGCATGTACAACGGCGACCGCGCGCGCAAGGAGAATCTCGTCGACTACGGTTTCCGGCTGCCGTGCGCGCTCGACAACCGGCCGCTCAAGTTCAACGAGTTCGAGCGCAAGATGCGTCAGGCGGTGTTCGTCTCGGCCACGCCCGCTGACTATGAAAAGGGCAAGGCCGGGCAGGTGGCCGAGCAGCTCGTGCGCCCGACCGGGCTGGTCGATCCGGAAATCGAAGTGCGTCCCGCGCGTTCGCAGGTGGACGACGTGCTCTCCGAGATCAACGCGCGCGTCGCCGTGCATGAACGCGTGCTCGTCACCACGCTCACCAAGCGCATGGCCGAACAGCTGACCGAGTTCCTCGCCGATCACGGCGTGAAGGTGCGCTACCTGCATAGCGACATCGACACGGTGGAGCGCGTGGAAATCATCCGCGACCTGCGGCTCGGCACCTTCGACGTGCTGGTCGGCATCAACCTGCTGCGCGAAGGGCTGGACATTCCGGAGGTCTCGCTCGTCGCGATTCTCGACGCCGACAAGGAAGGCTTCCTGCGCGCCGAGCGCTCGCTGATCCAGACCATCGGCCGGGCGGCGCGCAATGTGAACGGCAAGGCGATTCTCTACGCCGACAACATGACCGACTCGATGAAGCGTGCCATCGACGAGACCGAGCGGCGCCGCGCCAAGCAGATCGCGCACAACCAGGCGATGGGCATCACGCCGCGCGGCGTGGAGAAGCGCATCAAGGACATCATCGACGGTGTCTATAACGCCGACGAAGCCCGCGCCGAGCTGAAGGAAGCGCAGACGCGCGCGAAATTCGAGGACATGTCCGAGAAGCAGATCGCCAAGGAAATCAAGCGGCTCGAAAAGCAGATGATGGACCACGCCAAGAATCTCGAATTCGAGAAGGCCGCGCAGACCCGCGACCAATTGGCGCTGCTGCGGCAACGCGTGTTTGGCGCGAATGTCGGCGACCACGTGGCCGGAACCGGCGGCATGTAAGGCTTATGTAATAGATTCTTGAGGCCTCGTTTGAAATACGCGGCGGCCCGGCGGGCCGGCCGCGTTTTTTTGCGCCATGCAAGCCCTGTCGATGCCGCGAAAAGCCTTGTCGGCGCTGGGTTTGTAAGCCCGCTCAAATTGTTCCGGGTGTCGAACGATGCTAAACTTGGCAAACTTTGAGAATGGTTCGTATTAACGTTCACAAAGTTGTGCTAGCGCTGCTCACCGTGGACGTTCGAATCGCCCATCCCTGGCAGAAACTTTCAATCCGTCCGGCGCATCGTCCGGATATCCGGCAGTCGGACCTGATGTCCGGGCAGCAGGCGCGCGTGGCGCCCCGAGCCGGTCGATAACAACAAGGAGTATCTATGGGTTCAACGTTGATGCGCGGCCTCGTGGCCGCCGCGGGCCTTACGGCAATGATGGCGGCGTCGGCCGCGGAATATCCGATCGGCAAGCAGCATATCGAGGGCGGCATGGAAACGGGCGCCGTCTACCTCCAGCCGATCACGATGGCGCCGGAAGGCATGATGCGCAAGGCATCGGATTCGGATATCCACCTCGAGGCGGACATCCACGCGGTCAAGAACAACCCGACGGGTTTCGCCGAAGGCGACTGGATGCCCTATCTCAACGTGACCTATGAACTGAGCAAGGTGGGCACGACCCAGACCGTCAAGGGCGACCTGATGGCGATGGTCGCGAACGACGGCCCGCACTATGGCGACAACGTGAAGCTCTTCGGCCCGGGCAAGTACCACCTGAAACTGCACATCGCGCCGCCGACGGAAACCGGCCATATGGCGTTCGGCCGTCACACCGACAAGGAAACCGGCGTGGGTCCGTGGTTCAAGCCGTTCACGATCGAATACGACTTCCCGTTCGCGGGCATCGGCAAGAAGGGCGGTTACTGATCGTCCGTGGCGCCCGGCATCCCGGACCGGGCGCGTACTTAATCAGGAAGTTCGCATGAAACTGACAAGCCAGATGGCGGCGATCGCGATGTCGCTGTGCGCCGCCGCTGCCGGGATGAACATGGCGCACGCCGCCGACCTGCCCACGTTCAAGCTCGAAATGAACGACGGCAAGCTGAATCCGGCGCGTATCGAAGTGCCGGCGGGGCAGCGCATCAAGATCGAGGTGCACAACATCGGCAAGGGCGCGGCCGAGTTCGAGAGCGTGCAGTTGCGCAAGGAAAAGGTGCTCGCGCCGGGCGCGGATTCGTTCGTCGTGATCGCGCCGCTGGATCCGGGCGAATACAAGTTTTTCGACGACTTTCACCAGAGCGCGCAGGGCGTGATCGTCGCCAAGTAAAGGGTATTGGACGCGCCGCGTGCGCGTCCGGTTGAAGTGGAATCGCTGGAGGTTGGGTATGGGGCAGGTACTTTTCATCGTATGGCGTGAGAGCGTCGAGGCATTGCTCGTCGTCGGCATTCTCTACGCGTGGCTGAAGAACGGCGACCATCAGGCGCGCCGCGGCCTGCCTTATCTGTGGGCCGGCGTCGTCATCGGGCTGCTTGCGGCGGTGGCGCTGGGCGCCGCGCTGATCGGCTTCACCGAAGTGCTGTCGGGCAACGCGCAGGATTACTTCCAGACCGCGATGGTGCTGGTGGCGTGCGTGCTGATCGTGCAGATGGTACTGTGGATGAAGCGTCACGGCCGCACGCTCAAGCGCGACATGGAAATTTCGCTGCAGAAGAGCACGCAGGACGGACACTGGTGGGGCATCGCGCTGCTGGTCGCGCTGGCGATCGCGCGCGAGGGCAGCGAGACGGCCGTGTTCCTGTATGGCGTCGGCTTCGGTCAGTCAGGGCACGTCGCCGCGTCACAATACGTGGCCATCATTCTGGGCTTCGGGCTCGCGCTGCTGACCTTCTACGTGCTGCAACTCGGCGGCAAGATCTTCTCCTGGCGCGCCTTCTTCCGTGTCACGGAAATCATGCTGCTGTTCCTCGCGGCCGGTCTGTTCGAGACGGGCGTGGACAAATTGATTGACATGGAAGTGCTGCCGGTCATCGTCAACCAGGTGTGGAACACCTCCGCGCTCCTCGACGATTCGAGCACCTTCGGCTCGCTGGTCGCTACACTGACGGGCTATCGCGCGCATCCGGCCGGCATGAACCTCGTGGCGTACGCCGTGTACTGGATCGTCATTTATCTTCTGCTGCGCCGTTCGAATCATCAGATGGCGCAAAAACAAAAGGCGGCAAGCCGTCCAGCATGAGTTCTGTAATGCCTCAACCCGGCCGGCTTCAGCAAGCCGGCCAATGGATGCAACGTCACGGCAGCGCGATCCGGATGATTCAGTGGGTCGTCGTTGCCGTGTATGCGTTTCTGATCCTCGTTCCCGCCGTGATGCCGCTGCCCGATGGCTCGGCGCATCTGTGGAACAACCTGACGCTCGCCGCACAGTTCGTGTTCTGGGGCATCTGGTGGCCGTTCGTGCTGCTGTCGATGGTCATGCTCGGCCGCGTCTGGTGCGGCGTACTGTGTCCCGAGGGCGCGCTCACCGAGTTCGCGAGCCGCTTCGGCCGCGGCTGGGCCATTCCGCGCTGGATGCGCTGGGGCGGCTGGCCGTTCGTCGCGTTCGGCCTGACGACCATCTACGGCCAGATGGTCAGCGTCTATCAATATCCGAAGGCCGTGCTGCTGGTGCTCGGCGGTTCGACCGTCGGGGCGATGATCATCGGCGTGCTGTATGGCCGCGAGAAGCGCGTGTGGTGCAAGTACCTGTGTCCGGTGAACGGCGTGTTCACGCTGCTCGCGCGGCTGGCCCCGTTCCACTTCAAGGTCAGCGAAGACGCGTGGCGCCGTTCGTACAAGCAGGGCGAGCACGGCCATCGCGTGATTCCGATCAACTGCGCGCCGCTGGTGCCCTTGCGCAACATGAAGGGCGCCGCCGATTGCCACATGTGCGGCCGCTGCAGCGGTCATCGCGACGCCATTGCGCTCACGTGGCGCTCGCCCGCAGAGGAAGTCGTGAAGCTCGGCGACAAGGCCGCGAATCCGTGGGACACGGCGCTCATTCTGTACGGGCTGCTCGGCATCGCGATTGGCGCGTTCCACTGGACTGTCAGCACGTGGTTCGTCGACCTGAAGCAGTTCTTTGCCGGCTGGCTGATCGACCACAACATTCTGTGGCCGCTCGACACCAACGCGCCGTGGTTCCTCTTCACGCATTACCCCGAGCAGAACGACGTCTTCTCGTGGCTCGACGGCACAATGGTCATCGGCTATATCGTCGTGACGGGGCTCGTGTACGGCACCGCGCTGCTCGCGCTGCTCGCGGCGGGCACGCGCATGCTCGGCAAGATGGAAGCGAGGCGGCTGCATCACCTGACGCTCGCGCTGATTCCGCTGGCGGGCTGCGGTGTGTTCCTGGGCTTGTCGGCGACCACGGTCTCGCTGCTGCGCGCCGAACAGCTGCCGCTCTGGTGGGTGACGGATCTGCGCCTCACGCTGCTGTTCATCGCGAACGCATGGAGCGCGTGGCTCGCGTGGCGCGTGACGGGGCGCTACGCCACGACGCTTGTTCCGCGCGTCCTCACGATGGTATGGTTTGTCGCTGCGCTGGCCGTAGCGGACAGCGCGTGGTACCTGATGTTCTGGGGCTTCAGCCGATAAACCGTCCACGCCGTGACCGACGGCCGCGAGAACGCACGTGAGAACCAAACCCGTACTGACCGACGACGACGTCAAGTCGATGGCCGCCGCCGCCGAGGCGCACGCGAATGATCACAACTGGAACGTGACGATTGCGATCGTCGACGATGGCGGGCATCTGCTGCATCTGCATCGGCTGGAAGGGGCGGGGGCGAGCACCGTCGAGATGGCGACGGGCAAGGCCCGCACCGCCGTGCTCGGCCGCCGCGAGACGAAAGTCTACGAAGACACCATCAAGCAGGGCCGCACGGCGTTTCTCAGCGCGCCGATGACCGCGATGCTCGAAGGCGGCGTGCCGATCTTCGTGGGTACGGACATCGTGGGCGCGGTGGGCGTCTCGGGCGTGAAGTCGGAACAGGATGCGCAGATCGCCAAGGCGGGCATCGCTGCGCTGGGTATCGAGAACGTCTGACGCTTTTCATCAAAGACAAAACGGCACGCCTTCGGGAAGAAGGGCGTGCCGTTCGCTTGTTCATCATTGCGCTGGCCTCATCAGGCGGACCATCACGCAGACGCGCGGGAACCAAAAAAAGCGGCTTCGCTTGCTATCGACGACTGGCTGGTGTTTGCACGAAGGGGTCTAAATTCTCGCGTGCAAGTCGTCCTCGCTGGCTAAGGCCAAACACCTCTTGGAGAGGTGGTCCCCACAATACACGGTACTACTGCTGTTCTTTGCGCTACTTCGTCAAGATCAGCTTGCCCAGACGAGTCGCGCGCAACTGATAGGTCTCCCCGTTATGCAGGATGCTGACATGACTGCGTCCCTGCAACAGCGCATCGCTTTTCAGTGACCGCTCGCCCGGGCTTTCCGCGGCGTGCTGGACGTGAACGGTGGTCACGGTGGTCGCTTTCGGGCGGGTAATCGCGGCGTCGCGGACAGCCGGGCGGCGCAGCCTGAGCGTGGAAGATCGCAGCGTGTCGGTCATGTCGGAAGAGTGCGCTCGTTGATTCGATGGGTCTATAGTAAATGATAACTATTCCTATTTGCAAATAGACTTTCTGATCGAAGCACAATTTTTGATAGCCAAGCTCGATGTAGCGGCGAAGCATTCGCCGCCACGTTTGAACGAGGCTCAGTGCAGCGGCTTGTCGTCGTTCCGGCCGTGCGCGAATTGACGGATCAGATGCACGGTGTCGATGTCCGACTCGCGATACGCCGACTTCACGATCTCCTGCGTCTGCAGTTCATCGGGCGTCGGGTTGGCTTGCTCCGGCAGCGTGGTGCTGTAGGTGAAGCGCAGGAAAAGCTGTTGATCGTCGGGCTCCTCGATCGCCATTGTCAGCGAGCCGCCCACATATTCGGCGGTCGGCAGAATGTCGTAGCGCACGCTCGACTGCGGGTTGAGCGTCACGCGATCACGCACGATGGCCTGGCCATAATGCAACTCGCGCTCCATGCTGTCGCCGTCGCGCGAAAGGATGTCGCAGCGGTCCAGTCCCAGCACGAACAACTGCGGCTGCTCGGCGCGCAGGACAAGGCCTTCCCACAGTTGCTCGCGTGTCAGCGACTGGACCAGCGGATTCTGCGGATCGTTGATCTGGATGAGGTGTTCGAAATTCAAAACGACGTTTCCTTGAACGTTCAGTGTGCCCGCGACGCGTTACGGCGCCAGTACGGAATCGATGTGGATCGGACCGGACAGGACCTTGTGGATCGGGCACGCATTGGCAATTTGCAAGAGACGTTCCCGCTGCTCGTCACTGAGCGGACCGGTCAGCGCGATGCGGCGATCGATACGCGTGCCCGCTGCAGCGCTCTCTATCGACAGTTCCACATGCACGGCCTCGAGCGGCCATTCCTTGCGCTTCGCGTACATCTTCAGCGTGATGGACGTGCAGGCGCCGAGGCTGCCGAGCAGAAGCGAGTGCGGGTCCGGAGCCGTGTCGCCGCCACCGAGGCTGACGGGTTCGTCGGCGCTCCAGTCGTGCGAGCCGTCCGCGAGGCGAACGTGGAAATCGGTAGCGCCGATCTCGGCGGTCACGACGGGGCGGGTCATGCGCTGCTCCTCGATTGATCCGGTGAAATGAAAGTGTGAAACGAAACGGCGCGGAACGAACGGTCATTGTGACGCAATGTGTCCGTTCATGCCGCGCCGGAGTCGCTGAAAATCAGCGCCCTTGCATGTTCAACGCTGAATGCTCAATGCGCGATCGCGCCCATCCGGCCCGCCTGATAATCGATGACGGCCTGGCGGATCTCGTCCTCGGTGTTCATCACGAACGGACCATAACGCACGACCGGCTCCTTGAGCGGCACGCCGCCGATCAACAGCAGTTCCACGGGCTCGTCGCCGGCGGCGAGCGAGACCGTATCGCTGTCGTCGCGGAAGATCACCATCTGCTGGGCGCGCACCGGCTGCTTCTGCGGGCCGTACAGCGCCGTGCCCGACAGCGGATACGCGAACACGCGGAACTCGCGCGGCACGTTCAGCGAGATCGTCGCGCCCGGTTGCAGCGAGACGTGCTGATACAGGATCGGCGTGCGCGTTTCGATCGCCGCCTTCACGCCGAGCGCCTCGCCGGCGATGACCTTCACACGGACCTTGCCGTCCTCGCTCATCGCGACCGGAATGCGTGCCGACGGAATCTCCTGATAATGCGGCGCGACCATCTTGTCGCGCTGCGGCAGGTTCACCCACAGTTGCAGGCCATGCACGCGCCCGCCGCGCTGCGTGAAAGCCTCGGCGGGAATCTCGCTGTGCACGACGCCCGCGCCGGCGGTCATCCATTGCACGTCGCCGGGCAGCAGCGTGCCGGAATGACCTGCCGAATCCTTGTGGCCGAACTCGCCTTCGAGCATGTACGTGACGGTCTCGAAGCCGCGATGCGGATGATCCGGCGCGCCCTTGGCCTCGCCGGGCGCGTAATCGACCGGACCCATTTCGTCGAGCAACAGGAACGGGTCGAAGTCCATCAGGAGACGGGTCGGAAACGGGCGATGCACGACGAACCCGCCGCCTTCGACGGTGCGGGTCGCCGGAATGATGCGTTCGATGCTGCGGCTGTCGGTCATGATGTCTCGCTTCGTGAATCCAGCGTTCAAAGGGGAATAGCGATATTTTTGAAACACAGGGCTATTATATGGGCCGCATTTCGCGTAAAAAGCCGCCTCGGCGCAATGGATTGTCCCGCTGGCGATAACGAACCACAGCAACGCGCCTTCTCGAGTTTTCCGATCGACCATGAAAGTTGACTCGCACGACCTGAACGATCTGATGTATTTCTCGCACGTCGTCGAGCACGGCGGCTTCTCGGCTGCGGAACGCGTGCTCGGCATTTCGAAGTCGCGTTTGTCGCGCCGCGTCTCGGAACTCGAGGCTTCGCTCGGCGTGCGCTTGCTGCAGCGCTCCACGCGCAAGCTGGCGCTGACTGAGGCGGGCCAGCTGTTCTACCAGCATTGCCAGGCGATGCTGGCCGAAGCGCAGGCGGCGGTGAATGTCGTGCAGAGCCTGCGCGATTCGCCGCGCGGCACGGTGCGCGTGAGCGTGCCGGTGACCATCGCGCAGACCTTTCTGTCCGCCGTGATGCCGGACTTCATGCATCGTTTTCCGGAGGTGCGGGTGGTGCTGCGCGTGACCAACCGCGTGGTGGATTTGTTCGAGGATGCCATCGATGTCGCGCTGCGCGTGCGCTCGGAGCCGCCCGCCAGTTCGAACGTGGTCGCGCGGCCGCTGTGGCGCACGGAACAGATGCTGGTGGCGGCGCCGTCGCTGCTGAAGTCGAATGCGCCGCCGATGACGCCCGCCGAACTCGCGCAGTACGACACGCTCGATACGCCCTCGGCGGACGGCCGCCATGTCTACCGGCTGATCGCGCCGGACGGCACGCGCCACGAGTTCGAGCACGAGCCGCGGCTGGTCACCGCCGACCTGTCGATGATCCGCGAGGCCGTGATGCGCGGCGTCGGCATCGCGGCGCTGCCCGAGATGATGTACGGCGCGCCGCTGCGCACGGGGCAACTGTCGCCGGTCATGCCGGGCTGGACCTTTCCGTCGCCGCAACTCTATGCGGTGTTTTTGTCACGGCAAGGCATGGTCCCTGCAGTGCGGGCGTTCGTCGATTTTCTGGTCGAGTCGATCGGCAGCGGACAGCTCTTCCCCGGAGAATGTCCTGTTCATGAACGGCCGGAACGAGAAACAGTTTCAACGCAATGACGCGCGTCATTGATTCGAGGCGGGGCAGTGCGGATAAGCGATGGTCAGATTCAATTGATGCCCGAAAATGGCGGCAGTATATTGAAACCTCTTTCGCTAAGGAGCTCCTATGCGAAAACTCACGGCTGCTCTGATAGTTAGCCTGATAGGGTTGATTGCACTGTCCGTGTCGACCACGGCTGCTGCATGTGACGGGACTTCTGGTTCTGGCTATACGAACCCAAAGTGACCGCCTCGCCCGAATGCGCCGAGCGCGCACAAAAAAAGGCCTTCATCTGACGATGAAGGCCTTTTACTTTGGAGCGTGCGAACGTTCGAAAGCGCGCGCGTTGCTTGAGCCGGCTTACTTGCCGCTCTTCGGCTCGGTGACGAAGCCGATCTTGGTCAGCCCGCCCGCCTGCGCCGCCGACATCAGGTCGGCGACCTTCTCATACGCGACCTTGCGGTCCGCGCGCAGCTGGATCTCCGGTTGCGGCGTTTGCTGCGCCGCCTGCGCGATGCGCGCGTTGAGCGTCGCTTCGTCGACAGGCTGTTCGTCCCACAGCGTCGTGCCGTCGGCCTGGATTGCGATGTTCACGTGCGCGGGCTTCTCGTCCTGCGGCTGGCTGCTCGCGTGCGGCAGGTCGATCTTCACCGCGTGATGCATCGCGGGGATCGTCACCAGGAAGATGATCAGCAGGACCAGCATGACGTCGACGAGCGGCGTCATGTTGATCTCGCTCATCATGCCGTCGTCTTCATCGCCGGCAAAAGGGCTCATGGCCATGATGCGAACCTCCCGGGCTTACGACGCGCGCGTCGCGAGACGCAGGCTGTCGGACGAGGCGTTCGTCGCGCGCTTCGTCGACGAAAGCTTCGTGCCCGTGACGAAGAACGCGTGCAGGCCGTGTGCAAAGCGGTTCAGCTTCGTGACGATGCCCTTGTTCGCGCGCGTCAGCGCGTTGTAGCCGAGCACTGCAGGGATTGCAACGAACAGGCCGAACGCGGTCATGATCAGCGATTCGCCGACCGGGCCGGCGACCTGGTCGATCGACGTCTGGCCGGTCGCGCCGATGGTCAGCAGCGCGTGATAGATCCCCCACACCGTGCCGAACAGGCCGACGAACGGCGAAGTGGAACCGATGGACGCGAGAACCGCGAGGCCCGACTGCATGCGGCCGACGCCTTCGTCCATCACGTCCTTCAGGCAGCGCGTGATCCAGTCCGACACGTCCATGCGGTCGTGCAGATGCGGTTGCGTCTGGTGATGATGATCCGCCGCTTCCTGGCCGGCGAGGGCCAAGGCGAGGAACGGGTTGTCTGCCGGGCTCGACGACTGGCTGCCGAGCTTCTTGATGCCGTCGTTGAAGTCGTCGGAGTGCCAGAAGGCCTGTTCGGCGTTCTTGGTCAGGCGCTTCAGGCGCACGACATTCCATGCCTTCACGATGATGACGGTCCACGACAGTACCGACATGATCACCAGCGCGAGCGCGATGCCCCGCGTGACGAAGTCACCTTGCGCCCAGACGTGCGCAATCCCGTAGTTTTGCATTGCTCTTTCCTTGTATCTAAAAAAACCGGTCAGTCGTTGAGACTGAATACGAATGGCACCGTGGCGGTAGCGCGGATCGCTTCGCCATTTTCCTTGTACGGACTGCACGCGCTGCTGCGTACCGCCGCGAGCGCGGCGTCATCCAGCCGCGACGAGCCGCTGCTTTTCTGCAGCGTGATGTTCTCGATCTTGCCCGACACGCCGACCGTCAGCCGCACGGTCGCCGTGCCTGTTTCGCCGCGGCGCTTGGCCATGGCCGGATACTCCGGCTCTGCGATATTGCAGCTCAGCCGCGCGACGTTCTTCGGCGCGGCGAGATCCATGCTCGGCTTGCCGATGGCGGGCGCGGTGGGCGGCGGGGCCGGCTGCGCCGGCGCGGGCGGAGTGGGATCCGGCGCGGGCGCGGCGATTTGCGACGGCGCTTCGGTGACCGGCATCGGCGTGGGCTTCGGCTCAATCTTGGGCTTGACCTTGGGCTTGGGCAGCGGCTTCGGGACCGGCTTCGGAAGCGGCTTGGGCGGCGGCGGCGTTTCGACCGCGACCGGCTGCGGCGCGGGCTGCGGCGTTTCGCTGATGAGCTGCGCGGTGATCGACTTGGCTTCGATCGGGCGCGGCGGCGGCTCGTTGTGCATCGTCATCGCGACGCCGAGCAGGACTGCATGAAGCACGACGACGGCGGCACACGCGGCAATCACGCGCGGACTGGCGCTCGATGCCGGCGCTGTCTGGAAAGCGGCGGGAGTAGTGGTCGGGGACTGCATTCTTATTGGCTGCTTTGAGTGCTGCTTGTGGTGCGGTGTGAATTGATGCCGATCATGCCGCGGGTTCGTTTCAGCTTGAAGTCCAGCAACTGGGCGGATCCGGCGCAACGGAGAAACAGGAAACCAGGCGACGTCATGTTCGAAAGATCAGCAATGAAATAAACAGGGTGGTCACGAAACCGATCAGCAATTCCATGGTTCCCTCCAGGGATAAGGGTTGCTCGGGGGAGGTGCTTGGCTAGCTGGAAGTGACCGGATGTTCGAAGGTAACCTGGCTTGCTGAAGGCGTTTCGGAGATCGGACAGCGAAACTGGCAAAAAAGCTTGAAAGACTGCGGGCGCCGCCGCGGAAGCGCGACGCCGGAACCTGCGGCCTGGCTTCAGGCCGCCTTGCGCTCATAGAACGTCAGCGGCGCCACGTGCTCGCGCGGCTCGACGCCACACTGCGCGGCGCACACGCCGCTCTGTGCCATCACGTCGCGAACGCTCTCCTCGCACTTGCCGCAGCACATGGCCACGCCGAGCTCGAACTGGAGTTCGTCGAAGGTGTCCACACCCTCGGCGATGGATGCTCGGATCTTGCGGTCGGACACTGATTTGCAAACACAGACAATCATGATCGTTCGCGAAAGCTTGCGTTAATGCGAATTATTATCATTCGACTTGCGCACCAATGCAAGCAGGGCTCTGTGTTTTTTGTAACAGACCAGGCAAGTTAGCAGATTTGTTGCTAGCGGCCAGCGCTGGCGCGGGAAAGCGCGCGGCGCAGGGCGCGCGGCGGGCGAGAAACCCTCACGCGATGTCGGGTTCGGCGAGCCGCGGGAGGCCGGATGGGATGCTGACATGCTCGACTGGCGCGTCGAGCCTGAGCAGGGCAGCGGCGAGCTGGCGCTGCGATTCGCCGTCCGCCGTGGAACAGAAGCGGGGCAAAAGATCCGCCGACGCCGCGTCCGAACGGCGCGCGTGGGTATCGAGCAGGCGTTCGAGCTGCCGGGCGATGGCCACGCTCGTGTCCACGATGTGCAGGCGTTCGCCGGCAATCGCGCGGATGGCGCCGTCCAGGAAAGGGTAGTGCGTGCAGCCGAGCACGAGCGTGTCAGCGCCCGCGTCCAGCATGGGGGAAAGGTAGCTTTCGAGCAGCGCCATGAGCGCGGGCGACGACGTGTCGCCGCGTTCCACCGCCTGCACCAGGCCGTGTCCCGCCTGGCAGATGAAGCGGCAGTCCCCGGCGTAGCGGTCGAGCAGCGACTGGAAACGCGCCGAACGCAGCGTCACCGCTGTCGCCAGCACGCCGACCACGCGCGAGCGCGACACGCCCGCCGCCGGCTTGACGCCCGGCTCCACGCCGACGAGCGGAATGGACAAACGCTCACGCACCAGCGCGATGGACTGCGCGGTTGCGGTATTGCAGGCGACCACCAGCGCCTTCGCGCCCTGCGACACGAGCCATTCGCCGATGGCCAGCGTGCGTTCGCCGATGAATGCGTCGGTTTTTTCGCCGTATGGCGCGTGAAGCGAGTCGGCGACGTAGATCAGACGTTCGTGCGGCAGGATGGCGCGCACGGCGCGCAGCACCGACAGCCCGCCCAGGCCGGAATCGAAAATGCCGACCGGCGCGCTCGCGTCCAGCGCGGCGCGTGGGGGCAGGGCAAGCGGGGATCCTGCGCTGACGGGCATCGTGACGAACGGATTACTCGTGATCGCCCATCATGGTTTGCTGGTAGTTCTGGATGCCGACCTTGTCGATCAGATCCAGTTGCGTTTCCAGCCAGTCGATGTGCTCTTCCGTGTCGTGCAGGATCTTTTCGAAGATCTCGCGCGAGACGAAGTCACGCACGGATTCGCAATAGGCGATGGCTTCCTTGCAGGTGGACTGCGAGATCTGCTCGAGCTTCAGATCGCACTCGAGGATTTCCTTGGTTTCCTCGCCGATCAGCAGCTTGTGCAGGTCCTGCAGGTTCGGCAGTCCGTCGAGCATGAAGACGCGCTGGATGAGCCAGTCGGCGTGCTTCATTTCGCCGATCGATTCGTCGTACTCGTGCTTGTTGAGCTTTTCGAGGCCCCAGTGCTGGTACATCCGGGCGTGCAGGAAGTATTGATTGATCGCGGTCAGTTCGTTCTTCAACTGCGAGTTCAGATATTCGATGACTTTCGCGTCGCCTTGCATGGCTTGATTTCCTGTCTGTAACGTGGGATTTTGAGAAAGATAAACCTTGTGCGTGACAAAGCCAAGGTTGAGTAGAAAATTTTTTTTCGAGATGAAACTGAGAATGAAAACCCTTCTCGATGGGCGCGATCTTAAAGAAAAGAGCCGGGCGCGTGCCCGGCTCTTTCGTTGACGGGTTGCCTGTCAGCTGACCATTGCGACAGGCAACCGTCGATCCCGCCTCAGACCGTGGCGACCGGAATCTTGCCGATCTTCGCCTGCCATTCGGCCGGTCCCGTATTGTGGACCGAGGTGCCGTTCGAATCGACGGCAACCGTCACCGGCATGTCCTGCACGTCGAATTCGTAGATGGCTTCCATGCCGAGGTCTTCGAACGCGAGCACCTTCGCCTCGCGAATCGCCTTCGACACGAGATACGCCGCTCCGCCGACCGCCATCAGATAGGCCGCCTTGTGCTTCCTGATCGACTCGATGGCGACCGGGCCGCGTTCGGCCTTGCCGATCATCGAGACGAGGCCGGTTTGCGCCAGCATCGTTTCCGTGAACTTGTCCATGCGCGTGGCCGTGGTCGGGCCTGCCGGGCCGACGGCTTCGTCGCGCACCGGATCGACCGGGCCTACGTAATAGATCACGCGGTTCGTGAAGTCGACCGGCAGCTTTTCGCCGGCGGCGAGCATGTCGGCGATGCGCTTGTGCGCGGCGTCGCGTCCCGTGAGCATCTTGCCCGACAGCAGCAGCGTCTGGCCGGGCTTCCACGAGGCCACTTCCTCGGGCGTCAGCGTGTTCAGGTCGACGCGCTGGCTCGTCTCGGTGTTGGGCTGCCACGTGACGTCGGGCCACGCGTCGAGCGGCGGCGCTTCGAGCTTCGCGGCGCCGCTGCCGTCGAGCGTGAAGTGCGCGTGACGGGTCGCGGCGCAGTTCGGGATGATCGCGACGGGCTTCGAGGCCGCATGCGTCGGCGCGGCCATGATCTTGACGTCGAGCACGGTGGCGAGGCCGCCGAGACCCTGCGCGCCGATGCCGAGCGCATTCACCTTCTCATGCAGCTCGACGCGCAGTTCCTCGATCCAGTCCCTGGGGCCGCGCGCGATGACATCCTGGATGTCGATGGGGTCCATCAGCGATTCCTTCGCCATGACCATCGCCTTTTCCGCGGTCCCGCCGATGCCGATGCCGAGCATGCCTGGCGGACACCAGCCGGCGCCCATGGTCGGCACGGTCTTGATGATCCAGTCGACGATCGAGTCCGACGGGTTCAGCATCGCGAACTTCGACTTGTTCTCCGAGCCGCCGCCCTTGGCCGCGACCTGCACGTCGACCTTGTCGCCCGGCACGATCTCGTAGTGGATCACGGCCGGCGTGTTGTCCCTGGTGTTCTTGCGGCCGCCTTCGGGCGGCGAGACGATGGACGCGCGCAGCACGTTGTCCGGGTTCAGGTAACCGCGGCGCACGCCTTCGTTGATCATGTCGGTGACGGACATCGTCGCACCGCCGTTGTCGCTGCCCCAGCGCACGTCCATGCCCACCTTCACGAACACCGTCACGATGCCCGTGTCCTGGCAGATCGGGCGCTTCCCTTCGGCGCACATGCGGCTGTTGGTGAGGATCTGCGCGATGGCGTCCTTCGCCGCCGGGCTTTCTTCCAGCTCGTAGGCGCGGCCGAGCGCCTGGATGTAGTCGAGCGGATGGTAGTAGCTGATGTACTGCAGGGAATCCGCAATGCTCTGGATCAGGTCTTCCTGTTTGATGACGGTCATGGCTCGAGGCTCTGGGGGACGAAATTTTTTCTGGTGTGCGTTCAGGCGACGCTTCATGTGACGCTCATGCGGCGTTTCAGGTGACGTTCAGTCTGCTGCGCCGCGCGGCGGCGCGAAGGACTCGTCGTGAAAGTGCCGCGGATGCGTGTGCGTGGTCAGCTTGTCGACATACGCCATGATGAGCGCGGACAGCAGGAAGGCCACGTGGATGATCACTTGCCACAGCACGGTATGGAAGGTGTGCTGATCGGGGTTGATGAAGGTCTTGAGCAGATGGATGGACGAGATGCTGATGAGCGCCATCGAGAGCTTGACCTTCAGCACGCCGGCGTTGACGTGATCGAGCCATTCGGGTTCGTCGGGGTGGCCCTCGACGCCCAGCCGCGACACGAAGGTCTCGTAGCCGCCGACGATCACCATGATGAGCAGGTTCGAGATCATCACCACATCGATCAGGCCGAGCACGACGAGCATGATGTTAGTTTCGTCGAGCGTCATTGCGTGCGTGACGAGATGCCAGACTTCCTTCAGGAAGAGCACGACATACACGCCTTGCGCGACGATCAGCCCGAGATAGAGCGGCACCTGCAGCCAGCGGCTCATGAAGATGATTCTGGGCAGCGCCTTCATCGCGCCGGGCCGAACGGAACCGGGAGTGTGCTTGGGAGCGGACATGAGCGGCTTTTCAGTCGACGAGAAACAGACGAAACAGATGAAACGGACGAAGCCGACGGCGGCTGAACCTGAAAGCAATGGCAAGAGCCGGCGGAATGCGGACTCGATGCGGATTCGAGCACGTTCGCGGTCAGGGAAAGCCCGGTATTGTAGCGCGTCGGCGTGACAGTCTGCGCGAACGTTGCGCCGCATGGGCCGGGGTGACGCAAAGGGAGCGGCGCAAGGGGGCGCGCGGCCGAAACCATGGTTTCGATCAAAAGAATCGCGCGCCGGTCAGGGCTGGGTACCGCACCGGGAGTCAGTTCAGTTACGATTGCGGGGCGCATGCGCAACACGCGCTCACTTCGCGTATACCCCGTGTTCATTGGCCGGCACGCGTAAGAAGCGGGTAAGTTGGGCGGCTTATCTTGAAGTCGATGCTTGAAGTCGATGCGGCATGTCCGCGGCCACACAGGGCGCCGCGACATGTGCCCGTGCCGCCCGGCGCGGGCCTTCGCAATGGCCGGACGCGCGCGCCATGACGGCGGCGCCGGCCACAAGAACGGAGACAGGATCGGGTCCGGAAACGCCGCGCGTTTCCGCCGACGGATCCCACAACATGCGGCGCACGCAGCCCATTCAGCGATGCGGGCGCCGGCGGATTTTGGAAACACCATCAGAGAGGTTGTCGATGTCTGCGATCGAATCAGTTCTTCACGAAAAACGCATCTTCCCGCCGTCGGCCAAGGCAACGGCGGATGCGGCCATTGCCGGCATGGACGCGTATCAGGCGCTCGTCGCCCAGGCAGAGAAAGATTACGAAGGTTTCTGGGCCGGCCTTGCACGTGAGGCGCTCGCCTGGCACAAGCCATTCACGAAGGTGCTGGATGAAACGAAGGCGCCGTTCTATACGTGGTTCGAGGACGGCGAACTCAATGCGTCGTACAACTGTCTCGACCGCCATATCGAAGCGGGCCGCGGCAATGACAACGCGATCATCTTCGAAGCCGACGACGGCACCGTCATCCACATCACCTATCAGGACCTGCTCGAGCGCGTGTGCCGTCTCGCCAATGCGCTCAAGAAGCGCGGCGTGAAGAAGGGCGACCGCGTCGTCATCTATCTGCCGATGTCGGTGGAAGGCGTGGTCGCGATGCAGGCGTGCGCGCGCATTGGCGCCACGCATTCGGTGGTGTTCGGCGGGTTCTCGTCGAAGTCGCTCAACGAGCGTCTCGTCGATGTCGGCGCGGTCGCGCTCATCACGGCGGACGAGCAGATGCGCGGCGGCAAGGCGCTGCCGCTCAAGAGCATCGCCGACGAAGCGCTGGCCGCGGGCGGCTGCGACAAGGTCAAGGACGTGATCGTGTATCGCCGCACCGGCGGCAAGATCGGCTGGACCGAAGGGCGCGACGCGTGGCTGCACGAGATCGTCGAGAACGAATCGAGCCAATGCGAACCGGAGTGGGTGGGCGCGGAACATCCGCTGTTCATCCTCTACACGTCGGGTTCGACGGGCAAGCCGAAGGGCGTGCAGCACAGCACGGCCGGCCTGTTGCTGTGGGCCGCGCAGACCATGAAGTGGACCTTCGACATGAAGCCGGGCGATGTCTTCTGGTGCACGGCGGACATCGGCTGGATCACCGGGCATAGCTATATCGCGTACGGGCCGCTCGCCATCGGCGCGACCCAGGTGATGTTCGAGGGCGTGCCCACTTATCCGCACGCGGGACGGTTCTGGGAGATGATCGGCCGCCACAAGGTCACGATCTTCTACACCGCGCCGACGGCCATCCGCTCGCTCATCAAGGTGTCGGAAGCGGATGCGAAGGTGCATCCGAAAAGCTTCGACCTGTCGACGCTGCGCATCCTCGGCACGGTCGGCGAGCCGATCAATCCGGAAGCGTGGGTCTGGTATCACGAGAATGTCGGGCGCGGGCAGTGTCCGATCGTCGATACGTGGTGGCAGACCGAGACCGGCGGCCACATGATCACGCCGCTGCCGGGCGCGACGCCGCTGGTGCCGGGTTCCTGCACGCTGCCGCTGCCGGGCATCATGGCCGCGGTGGTGGACGAGACCGGTCAGGACGTGCCGAACGGGCAGGGCGGCATCCTGGTCGTGAAGCGGCCATGGCCGTCGATGCTGCGCAACGTCTGGGGCGACCCGAAGCGTTACCAGACCAGCTACTTCCCCGAGGAACTCGGCGGCAAGCTGTATCTGGCCGGCGACGGCGCGGTGCGCGACAAGACCACGGGTTATTTCACGATCATGGGCCGCATCGACGACGTGCTGAATGTCTCGGGGCATCGTCTGGGCACGATGGAAATCGAGTCGGCGCTGGTGGCCAATCCGCTGGTCGCGGAAGCGGCGGTGGTCGGCCGTCCGGACGACACGACCGGCGAAGCCGTGGTGGCGTTCGTCGTGCTGAAGCGCGCGCGTCCCGAAGGCGACGAAGCGAAGCAGATCGCGACCGAGTTGCGCAACTGGGTCGGCAAGGAGATCGGCCCGATCGCGAAGCCGAAGGACATCCGCTTCGGCGAGAACCTGCCGAAGACGCGTTCCGGGAAGATCATGCGGCGCTTGCTGCGCTCGCTCGCGAAGGGCGAGGAGATCACCCAGGACGTGTCCACGCTCGAAAACCCCGCGATCCTCGATCAACTGGGCGAAGCGCGCTGATGCTTCAAGGATCGCGGCTGCTCGTTGAGCGCCGCGGTCGATCCTGATTGCCGATGCCATGCGGTTTTGTTAAAAAACCGCATGGCCACCCCTCCCGCCGATTCCTCCAGCCAGCCGCCCGCCTCCCCCCCGCCCGTCTCGGCCGCGATGGCGCGCGCGCATCGCACGTACTGGCGCTTCAACCTCGCACTCATTGCCGTGCTGATGACGATCGGCTTCGTCGTCTCGTTCGGCTTGCCGCTGGTGGCGCAACGCGTCGATCACGTGCGCGTCGCGGGCTTCCCGTTGCCGTTCTATTTCGGCGCGCAGGGCGCGATCCTGGTGTATGTCGGGCTGATCGTCGTCTATATCGTGCTGATGCAGGTCGCCGATGCGCGCCTGCTGCGCGTCGCCCGCGCGGAACAGGGCGAGGGCGCATGAAGCTCACGAACCGGCTGATCCTGTCCTACGCGCTCTATACGCTCGGCTTCCTGCTGTTCATCTTCCTGATGGAGCGCATCGAGCGCACGACGGGACCGGGCACGTGGATCGGCTATGTGTTCCTGTTCGTGCCGATCGCGGTCTATGCGGTGATCGGCCTGCTGTCGCGCACCTCGGACCTGGTTGAGTACTACGTGGCGGGGCGCCGCGTGCCGTCGGCGTTCAACGGCATGGCGACGGCCGCCGACTGGCTGTCGGCGGCTTCGTTCATCGGCCTCGCGGGTTCCATCTATGCGAGCGGCTACGACGGCCTCGCCTACGTGATGGGCTGGACGGGCGGCTACTGTCTCGTCGCGTTCCTGCTTGCGCCGTACGTGCGCAAGCTCGCCCGCTACACGATTCCCGACTTTCTCGGCACGCGCTTCTCGAGCAACCTGGTGCGCGCGCTGGCGGCCGTCGCGGCGATTCTCTGTTCGTTCGTGTATCTCGTTGCGCAGATCCAGGGCATCGGGCTGATTGCTTCGCGCTTCATCGGCATCGAGTTTTCGATCGGCATCTTCTGCGGGCTCGCGGGCATCCTCGTGTGCTCGTTTCTCGGCGGCATGCGCGCCGTGACGTGGACGCAGGTGGCGCAGTACATCATCCTCATCAGCGCGATGCTGATTCCCGTGTCGATGATCGCGCATCGTGAAGGTCTCGGCTGGTTCCCGCAACTGAACTATGGCCGCGTGATGGAGCGGGTCGAGGCGCTGGAGCGGGCGGTGGCGGTGTCGCCGGACGAGGCGCGCGTGCGTGCCGATTTCCAGCGGCAGGCGGCGCGGGTGCAGGAGCGCATCGACGCGTTGCCGCAGTCGTTCCACGTCGAGCATGCGCGGCTGACGGCGGAGATCGCCGAGTTGCGGCGGCATAACGGGCCGCTGCGCGAGATCAACGAGCGGGAGCGGGAACTGGCCGCGTTTCCGCGCGATCCCGCCGATGCGCAGGTCAAGTGGACGCGCGAGCGCGATGCGCTGAGCGAACGCGTGGCCGCTCCCGTGCCGATGGCCGAAGCCTTCGCGCCAGGCTCCGCCAGCGACGAGAGCCCGCGCGTGCACAAGGTGAACTTCCTGGCGTTGCTGCTGTGTCTTTCGATCGGCACGGCGAGCCTGCCGCACATTCTCACGCGCTACAACACGACGACGTCGGTGGCGTCGGCGCGGCGTTCGGTCGGCTGGACGCTGTTCTTCGTCGCGCTGTTCTATCTGACGGTGCCGGTGCTCGCGGTGCTGATCAAGCACGAGATCCTGACGGGACTGGTGGGGCATCGGTTCGCGGATCTGCCGCAATGGGTTACGCAGTGGCGACGCGTGGAACCCTATCTGATCCGGATCAGCGACGTGAATGGCGATGGCATCGTGCGCTGGGCAGGCATCCAGATGCAGCCGGACATGGTGGTGCTGGCCGCGCCGGAGATTGCGGGGCTACCGTATGTGATCTCGGGGCTGATTGCGGCGGGCGCACTGGCGGCGGCGCTCTCGACAGCCGATGGACTGCTGCTGACGATCGCCAATGCGCTCTCGCACGATGTCTATTACTGCATGGTGGATCGCGGCGCGAGCAGTCAGCGGCGCGTGACCATCTCGAAGATCCTGCTGCTGGGCGTGGCGCTGCTGGCATCGTATGTGGCGTCGTTGAATGCGGGCAACATCCTGTTCCTGGTGGGCGCGGCGTTCTCGCTGGCGGCGTCGAGTCTGTTTCCGGCGCTGGTGCTCGGCGTGTTCTGGAAGCGCACGACGCAGCGCGGGGTCGTCGCCGGGATGATCGCGGGGCTGGTGGTGTGCGTGTACTACATCGTGTCGACTTATCCGTTCTTCGTGCAGCTCACCGGGTTTGCGGGGGCGCGCTGGTTTGGCATCGAGCCGATCAGTTCGGGGGTGTTCGGCGTGCCGGCAGGGTTCGCGGTGGCGATCGCGGTGAGCCTGCTGGACCGCAAGCCGGACGCTTATACGCGCGCACTGGTGGATTACATTCGCCATCCGTAGGGGCTGGCGCAGTGGCGGGAACTTGGTATAATCGCGGTCTTCCGGAGAGATGGATGAGTGGTTTAAGTCGCACGCCTGGAAAGCGTGTATAGGGTAAAACCTATCGGGGGTTCGAATCCCCCTCTCTCCGCCAGGACAGACATCGGATCCCGCATGGTCATCGGCCATGCGGGATTTTTGTTTTGTACCACTGGTTTGTATCAAAGTCTTTGGGCGCGCCCGCCGCGCTAACTATCCGGTTACTCGCAGTTACTCGCGGCGACGGCGTTGATCCAGATTCACCCATCGATGCAGCTCAAACGTTCGACGGTCGTCCCGTCTTCACCGTCTCGAGCGCCTTGATCGCTGCGATCAACTTTTTCTCCGGCGCGGCGTCGAGCATCGCGATTGCGGCGCGCAGCAGTTCGCTCTTCTTCACGTGCACGCCGCCTTTCTGGCAGCGCCTTGACGTGCGGTGTGCTCATCCGTTCTCTCCTGGTCATGTGGAGAAAACAGCATATACGCTTCATGCGCACGGTCCCGCGCGAAGCAAGATCGGTTCAGGCGAACCCGAGGTCTTGAATGATGTGGTCACGTGGCGTCGCATGCTTCATCGACGCCACGCGCATGCACCACTCACTGCTTCATGGTGCCGGTCGATTGCGGCGGGTTGGACGGCGCATCGGACGACATGCCGTGTTCGCGTTGCTGCATCAGTGTTCCGCTTCCCGAGGTACTCGAAGGTACGCCGCCGCGCGATGCATCGCCGGTGCGAGGCGTCGGCACGGACTCGTGCTTGCCGGGCTGCATTTGCTGAGGCTTCTGCATGAGTTGATCGCGCGACATGTCCTGGGCGAACGCTGTTGCGCTGCAAAGCGCGAGTAGGGCACCGCTGATGGCGAAAGTGGCTTTCATGACCGTCTCCTTGAAAGTCGACGCGAGTGCGCCGCTTACAGGGATGTCAGCATCGACCATGCCGCACCGGCGGACGATGCTTGCCTTTCGGACGCATTCTGATAATCATAATATTCATTGGGCATCCCAACGATTCGCCGAGACCTGCGTCAAACGATTCGTACGAAGTAAGGCTATTTACTTCGCGTAAAATGCGTGGTTCGAGCAGCTAAGCGATCCGTTTGGCATACTCCGCGCCAAGCCGTGAAATATAGGTGCTGAGACCACGGCCGCTCAGGGCCAGGCGTTTCATTGCTTCCACGTGCGTACGCCCAGGCACGTGATAGTCATACAAATAAGTCCCGCCGCTGACGAAACGCACCATGATGCCGGTACGCAGGATGTCGAATGCTGCGACACCCGAATTTCCGGCAAGGTTTAGATAGCTTTGCATTGGAATCAGGGCATTCCCTCGCGCAAACGATTGCGTACCGTGTGCCCTTCTCAAGTTTCGTCGGCAAGGACCGTAATAGGTACCATGAACAAAGACCAACTCCCCTTCATCGATTCGGACGACCCGCACTTCCAGCACGCACGCGCGTTGAGTCTCTCGGTAGGAGCGATTCGCCGGGCGCAAGGGAAGAGCAATCCGAACGACTTCGCCGTCGGCACGATCGAGTGGCACCTTGCCATCGAAGATTTTGCGTCAGACGTTCTCCGCGCCCTGACCGATGAAACGGAAGGCACCAACATGCAGGTCGGCGAGCGGCCGCTCGACTGATCTCGCGGCCGGTCAACGCTGTCGGTTACCTCGTCAGAGCTTGACCCCGCCCGCCTCGGGCGCATCGACGCCCTCGGGCGGAATGGCCCCGGCCTGACTCACGTCCCTCGCGCGATCCGTCGCCCAGTACGGCTCGCGCCCGTAGTGCTGATGCACCGTGCTGGCCCAGACGTGATCGGCCATCGACGGCCACGCGTCCTTGTCGAAACCCGGAGAGTTGCGAACCTGTTCAGCTGTTGCATCGAGACGGAAGCAGCGGTTGTCGGTGTCGAGCGTGAGCGCGCTCCATGGAATGGCAAGCAACTTATTGCCGATTCCGAGAAATCCCCCGCTCGACAGCACCGCATACGCAATCTGCCCATTGCTCACGTCGAGCATGATGTCCTTCAGCGAGCCGACATCGTGGCCATCGCTGCTGATCACCGAATTGCCATCGAGCGTGCTGGCTGCCATCACATCCGGCCCCGGTCCCGCGGCGGTTGCCGCGCCCTTGCCGACGATCTTCGCGCCGCCGGAAGACGATCCCATCGAATCACTCATGTTCTGCTCCTTGGCTCAGTTGCGGACAGACCTCCCGCGGCTCCTGGACTGCGCGCGACGGTCCTGCATTGAGTGAGCAACAGCCGTACCCATACGGACGGGCAGTGCACGGCCGCCCCATCCGGGTCTGCTAAGCTCGGCGTTCGCTCATTTCGCCCGGGTCTCATGATCGATTTCGACGAACTGCTGGCCGTTGCCTACAAACGAGAACGCATGCAAAGCCGCAGGCTCGCCCGGGGCGCGGCCATCAGCGAACATGCGGCGCTGTACAGGACGCTGACCAAGGCCGCTGCCGGAGAGACCGTACAGGCGCTCGTCGATGCCCGCCGTGCAACCCAACGCAAGGATGAAGCTGCGCGGCGCCAGCGCGAGATGCGCCGGGCCGAACGATCGATCGCCGCGCAAGTGCGCGAGCCTGAGTGTGTCGCGGGCGCATGGCGCGCGTGGTTCGACGGCTCGGCGCTGCCGAATCCGGGCCGGCTCGGGATCGGCGGAGTGCTGGTCGGGCCGTGCGGCCGGACGGTGGAGATCAGCGCCGCGTGCGGCCATGGCGACAGCAGCGTGGCGGAATATCGCGCCCTCATCGCGGTGCTCGAAGCCGCGCTGCGCGAGCGGGCGCAGGGCATCGTGATTCACGGCGACAGCCGCGTGGTGATCGATGACGTGAACGCGGCTGAACCCTCCGGCATTCGCGCGCTTGCGGCTCACGCGCATCAGGCGCGCGCGCTTCTCGCGCAACTCGGCGATGCGCGCATCCAGTGGCTTCCGCGTGCCCGCAATCAGCGCGCCGACGCGCTCTCGCGCGCGGCGCTCGAACGGCCGCCCGCGGCAGGCGCGGCCGCCTGAGAGGCGGCTTCCGCAGTCAGGGCAAGTCGCGGACATCGGCGGTCGGGTGACTGCCGAACGTATCGCTCAGAAGATGTTGAACGAGCTTGCAAGCCGAGTCTTCCGGCGTCGCGAGCTGGCCGTCGCGTTTCAAGGCGTCGAAGCGTTCCCGCAGCGGAAAGCGGTCGAGCCCGGTGCCGCGGATTTCCGCCTGCATGTCGGTATCAACGACACCCGGCGCCACGCTGCTTATGCGCAGCAACGGGCTGCCGTCCAGCGCGACCGCACGGGCGTGCTGATCGAGCGCGGCCTTGGTCGCGCAGTAGATGCTCCAGCCGGGATAGGCATTGCGCGCGGCGCCGCTCGAAACATGGACGATGCGCGTATCCGGCGACTGCCCGCCGGAACGCGCGGCGCACTCCGCGACGGCCGCCGCCAGCATCATCGGCGCCGCCACGTTCACGCTCACCGCGCGCGCCACCTGCGCGGGCGACTGGTCGGCAAGGCCGCCGACCGGCGCAAGCACGCCGGCATTGTTGACGAGCAGCACCTGTTGCGCATCGTCCATGAAGCGGATCAATGTATCGCCCGCGAGCCAGTCGGTGAGCGCGGACAAGTCGGCGAGATCCAGTTCGACCTGGCTCAGCGCTCCAGGATAGCGGGCGGCAAGCCCGGCATTGGCGGTGCGCGAGAGGCCGAGCACCTCGATATTCTGGGCCAGCAGTTGAGCGGCTATCGCGGCGCCGAGTCCGCGTGTGTGGCCCGTGAGGATGGCGCGAGTCGGGTAGGGCATGGTGGCTTCGACGGAGTCGGTGAGTGAGGAAAGGGCGTGTCGATTCTAGCGGCAAGCCGGATGCGGCGTCGGCCGGGCTCAATCGGCTCAATCGGCTGAATAGGCTGAATAGGCTCAAGCGCGACGAATCGGCAAGACAAAAAAAAGCGCTGCACGACTGTTCGTTGGTTCCAGGACACAGATGCAGTCACCGCGGATTTTTTTCTGACAAGCCTCTTCACAAAACTGACAATCTTTCTCAAACGGAGAAACAACGGAGACTGTCATGCCGACCCGACCAAGCCCGCCTTCCTCTGTGTCGTCATGCTCCGAAGCAGATGCTCCACTCGTGCCGCTCGCGGCCGTGCGAGCCGTTTCCATGGCCGTGGCCGCGTCCTTGCTCGGCGTGCCCTGCGCCGCCTGGGCGCAAAGTTCGGTGCAACTGTATGGCGAACTGGATTCAGGACTGGCCTGGACCAGCAACGTCGGCGGCCATTCGCAGTATCGGCTGACCACCGGCACCATCGACGGCAGCTACTGGGGCCTGCAGGGCTCGGAAGACCTCGGCGGGGGCGCGCGGGCGATCTTCCGTCTCGAACGCGGCTTGTCGGTCGCGACCGGCGAAGGCCTCAACGATCATCCGATCTACGTCGGCATTGGCTCGGACCGGCTCGGCACGGTCACCTTCGGCCGTCAGTACGATTCCATCCACGATTATTTCCAGACCTTCACGCTGACCGGCAACATCGGCGGCACGGCCTTCGCGCATCTGCTCGACAACGACAACGCCAACAACTCGTTCCTGGCATCGAATTCAGTCAAGTACACAAGCGCTTCCTATGGCGGCTTCAGCTTCGGCGGGCTGTACGCGTTTTCCAACGAGGCGGGCGCGTTCTCGGACAACCGCGCGTACAGCGTCGGCGCGAATTATTCGCTCGGCTCGTTCAATGCCGGCGCGGCCTATCTGCACAACAACGGCCGCGGCAACACGACGACCGGCGCCTACGAAGCCCTCGCGCTGCCCGGTACCACCCAGGGCAGCGTCTTCACCGCGAACGTCCAGCAGCAGAACACCTTTGGCGTCGGCATGAGTTACGAGCTGGGCGAATTCACGCTGAGCGGAGCGTTCTCGCGCGCGATCAACTCCGGCGTCATCGATGCCGACAGCGGCGACCTGGTCCCCTCGCTCGGGCTCAACAACTACGAGATCAACGGCATCTACAAGCTGACGCCGGCCATCATGCTGGCCGGCATGTACGTCTACACGAATGGCGGCGGCGCGCACTGGCACGAAGGCGCGCTGCAGGTCGACTATCTGCTCTCCAAGCGCACGGACGTGTATCTGGAGTCGATCTATCAACGCGCGTCCTCGAATGCGCCGGCGGTGATCAACACCAACGATCCGTCGAGCGGGCGCAATCAACTGATGATCGGTACGGGCATCCGGCATCGCTTCTGATGCTTTCGCGGGCAGGATGCGCGTGCTAGCTTGACGGTTTCAATCCGTCCGTCTCGCGGGTGTCCCATGTCGCTGCAAAGCTTCTTCGTCTTCCTGCCCGCCTGCTTCGCGATCAACATGGCCTTCGGGCCGAACAACGTGCTGTCGCTGTCGAACGGCGCCCGCGACGGCGTGCGCACGTCGGTGCGCGCATCGTTCGGACGGCTCGCCGCCTTCGCGGTGATGATCGCCATCGCCGGACTGGGGCTCGGCGCGCTGTTGCTGGCCTCGCAGACGCTCTTCACGGCGATCAAGTTCGCGGGAGCGGGGTATCTCGTGTGGATCGGCGTGAAACTGCTCCGTTCGGGACCAGCGCTGCTTGCGACGGAGCCGAAAAGCGCGCCGCGTACGGCGAGCATCGCGCGACTGACGAAACAGGAGTTCTGGGTGGCCGCGGGCAATCCGAAGGCCATTCTGGTATTCACTGCGTTCTTTCCGCAGTTCGTGGACCGAAGCGCCTACGCGACCAGCTTCGCGATCCTCGGCGCCACCTTCCTGGTGCTCGAACTCGTGGCCATTTTCATCTACGCGCTGCTGGGGGCGCGGCTCGGCTCGATGTCGCGGGGCGCGCGCGGCTTCGCCTGGTTCAACCGGATCAGCGGTGCGCTGATGATCGGTTTCGGCGTCATGCTGGCATTCGTTCGACGGCCGGCCGCCTGATTATGTTCTTTTATGACGACTGCATTTTTTCGATTATCACATCCGGTTATTGCGAATAAAAGAAGGTTTATGTGTCAGGGCTATTCCCGAGTGACCGCATGCACGAATAACCGGAAAATCCGGCACTCGTCAGTCGCAATAACCTTGCGATTGACTTAAATCAACTGACGCGCCCGAAAGCGATCCTTTTGAGTGCGTCGAGACGCCGAGATCATCGTTGTGCGATAAGTTCGTAAAACGATGTGGCAATGGACGGTCGATGAATACTTCCTCTCCGCACGTCCGGCGCGCCTGCGCCGCGCGCTGTTCACGCATCAATCGCCGATTTTCTCTGTTACGCCCTTTGCGGATTGTCATTCTTCCCGCGGCGGCTACCCTCCATGATTTGCGATAATCACGGGTTCTGCGTCTACGCTGATTCTTCCGTTACGCATTCATCATCGCTGTGAAAACCGGTGCTCATGTATTGCCGTGTTTTCTGCCGAAGAAGACGACTCTCATCCGGCCGTCTCACCCCTCGCTGTTCGAAGGATTTTCTTGCTCATGATTAACTCATCGCCTGGCACGTCGCAGACACGTTCAATAACGCAGACTTCAATATCGCAGACACGTTCATTCACGACGGTCTCCCTGATCGAGATGTGGGAGCGTTTTGGCTATTACGGGATGGCCGCGTTGCTCGTGCTGTTCATGATCGACAAGATCGGTTTCGCCGACGATCACGCCAACCTGACCTGGGGCGCCTTCACCGCGCTGGTGTTCTCGGCGCCGTCGATCGGCGGCTGGATCGGCGACAAGGTGCTCGGCGCGCGCCGCACGATGATCGCGGGCGCGATCGTGCTCGCGTGCGGCTATCTGATGCTGGCGCTGCCGGTGGACACGCTCGGCTTCATGTATGCGTCGCTGGGCGTGATCGTGGTCGGCAACGGGCTGTTCAAGTCGAACGCGGCGAACCTCGTGCGCCGCATCTTCGAAGGTGACGATGCGCGCATCGACAGCGCCTTCACCATCTACTACATGGCGGTCAATATCGGCTCGACGTTCTCGATGCTCGCCACGCCGTGGATCAAGGATCACTGGGGCTGGCACGCCGCATTCGCCGTGTGCTGCGGCGGCATGCTGCTCGGACTGCTCAATTTCGCGCTGCTGCGCCGGTCGCTTGCACATGTCGGCTCGGCGCCCGATGACGAACCGCTGCGCGGGTCGCGCGTGTTCGCAGTGATCGCGGGATCGCTTGCGCTGGCCGCTTCGACCGTCTTCATCCTGCAGCACAAGCAGGTCGCGGTGGCCTGCGTGTATGCGGCGGGCGTCGCGATCCTGGCGATCTTCGGCTTCATGCTCAAGACCTGCGACCGCAGCGAGCGCGCCGGCCTGATCGCCGCGCTGATCCTGACGCTCCAGGTGATCCTGTTCTTCGTCTTCTACCAGCAGATGTCGACGTCGCTCACGCTGTTCGCGCTGCGCAACGTCGACCCGGCGTTCTCGATCGGCGGCATCGCGTTGTTCACCTGGAGCGCCGCCCAGTTCCAGGCGCTCAACCCGATCTGGATCATGGTGCTGAGCCCGCTGCTCGCCTTCGTGTATGCGCGTCAGGCCCTGCGCGGACGCGACATGCCGGTGGCCGCGAAGTACGCGCTGGGCTTCGTGGTGGTGGCCATCGGCTTCTTCGTGTTCGGTCTGAGCGGGCGCTACGCGGTGGAAGGGCGGGTCTCGTCGTGGTTCATGGTGGCCGGCTACGGGCTGTACTCGTTCGGCGAACTGCTGGTCTCGGGCCTGGGACTCGCGATGATCGCGCGGTACGCGCCGGCGCGCATGGGCGGTTTCATGATGGGCGCGTTTTTCGTCGCGACGGGCGTGTCGCAGTATCTCGGCAGTGTCGTCGCCAACTTCGCGCGCATGCCGGCCGGCAATCTCGATGCGGCGCAGTCGCTGCCGCTCTATACGCACTTGTTCTTCGGGTTGGGATGGCTGGCGGCCGGCGGAGCGGTGGTGGCCATTGCGCTGCTGCCGTTGCTGGGCAAGCTGTCAAGGGCGCATCAGCAGGCGACACAGGCGGCAAGCCGACGCGAATCGCTTGCGCCTGCTCCGATATCGCTGAACGCAAAGAATGTTTGACTCCGATCGCCGCTTCAGTCTATAATTTAATTCTTCAGACGCGGGGTGGAGCAGTCTGGCAGCTCGTCGGGCTCATAACCCGAAGGTCGTAGGTTCAAATCCTACCCCCGCAACCAAATCGTCAAGCAAAGAGCCCGGTCAAGCCGGGCTCTTTGCTTTTGTGCGTCCGTTTCCTGCACATCGAGTCGAGTCCCGTACGGGATGGACCCGGGGGATGGACCCAGGGTTGGACCCCACGCCTCATCCGCGCAGCCGAGCACACCTTCTCTCAACAACACCCGCCCCGGAAACACGAAAAGCCTGCATGAGCACTCACTCATGCAGGCTTTGAGCAATCTTGCCCACCTCTATCGACCGGGGCGCACCAGATTGTGCGTCACTCCGCGAGCTTTCGCGCAACCTTCTCTGCGCGAAACCGCGACCCGATCGAACTCAGGCGGCGATGCCGAACTGATATGAACCGATGCGGGCAGGGCCCCGCAATCGATCAATAGAATTTCTTCGGCAGTTGTGCGCGGCGGATCTGCTTGCGCAGGCGAGCAACAGCAGCAGCTTTCTTGCGCTTGCGCTCGGTGGTGGGCTTTTCATAAGCCATGCGCGACTTGAGTTCCTGGATCAGGCCCGTACGCTCGACGGTACGGCGGAAGCGGCGCATTGCAACATCAAACGGTTCGTTTTCTTTCAGCAGAACTTTAGTCATTGAAATCTCGGTTGATCTGGCCCTGCCAGAATTTTGGGCAAAGCGCAATTGTACACTTTTTGAGAGCCGTTCTGCACGCCCTTTGCGTGGATTGTTCCTCTGCCGGCTCCGGGAATCCAATCGTAGATCGTTGATTCAAGACGACAATACCGACAAACCCGGGTCAGAAGCCGCGCCGGCGCACGGGGCGCGTGTCCGGGACGGCCATGCGGGTGTCGGGCTGATGGATCGTCACGTCGCCGTGCGGCAGCGCCACGCAGGGCAGGATCCAGCCCTGCGCCTTTTCCTCCTTTGTCAGCCCTGGCCAGTCGACGCGATACGACACCGCGCCATCGACAAGCCGGCACATGCACGCGCGGCATGTGCCGTTGCGGCATGAGCGCGGCAGCGACAAGCCGGCGCGCAGCGCGGCTTCGAGCAGACTCTCGTTCTCCCTTACGGCGACCAGGAGTCCATCCGGCTCTATGACAAGGGCAAAGGCGCGTGGCTCCGCGGCCGGCTCCGTCACGTCCGTACCTCGATGCCCGCGCGGCCGTTGGTCAGATCGCGCAGTTCGAGCGCCGCCGGTTCACGCGCGGCGGCGGCCATGCGCACGACGAGGCGCACCGTCATCCCGTACGCGCTCTCGACGAGTTCCGCCTCATGCTGCTCGATCCAGCGACGCACACGCGCTTCGTCGGCGTAGTCGAGCTCGATGCCGATCAGCCCGCGCTCGACCCGCTCCACGCGCTCGGCCTGCTGCATCGCGGTGGCGATCGCGTCGGTGTAGGCGCGCACGAGACCGCCCGCACCCAGCTTGATGCCGCCGTAGTAACGCACGACCGCGGCCAGCACGCCGTCCACTTCGTGATGGCGCAGCACTTCGAGAATCGGGCGGCCGGCGGTGCCGGAGGGCTCGCCGTCGTCGGACATGCCGGACTGGCCGCCGGCGAGCAGGGCCCAGCAGACATGCGTCGCGCCGGGATGCGCGGCCCGCAGGCCGTCGAGTTCACGCATGGCTTCGTCGCGATTGGCCACGGGAATGGCGCACGCGATGAAACGGCTCTTGCGGATATCGATTTCCGCGCTGACGGAGGAGGCGAGGGTGTAAGTCGGCAAGGCTGGAAGCGCGCGGGACGTAAAGCTCGAATCTTAGCTGCTGTGCGCGGGCGGTTGCGCGGCGGGCTGCGGAAGCGGATCGAGCGCGCGCTGCATCAGCACGGTATCGACCCATTGGCCATGCTTGAAGCCGACGTCGCGCAACACGCCCGCATGCTCGAAGCCGAGCCGCGCGTGCAGCGCGATTGATCCGGCATTGCGGCTGTTGCCGATCACCGCGATCATCTGCCGCCACGGCCCGCGTTCGCAGCGTTCGACGAGCGCCCCGAGCAGCGCCCGGCCGACGCCACGCCCGTGAAAGCGGGCGGCGACATAAACCGAATCCTCGACGGTATGCCGGTACGCCGAGCGCGGCCGGTAGGCCGACGCGTAGGCATAGCCCGCGATCACGCCATCGAGTTCGGCGACCAGATACGGCATGCCGGCAGCCGCGATGGCCGCGTGGCGGGTGCGCAATTCGTCGGCGGACGGCGGCACTTCCTCGAAGGTCGCGAGCGCGTGCTCGACGTAATGCGCATAGATCCGGGCGATGCCGTCGAAGTCGGCGGACGCGGCGTCGCGCACGAGCGGAGAGGAGGGTGGGTCTTGAGCCATGGCGGGCAGAGATCAGTGCAAAAAAGGAGAATTTCGCACCGGCGATTCTCGCATGGCGTGACCACGGCAAAAAAAGGGCCGGGGAGCCGTGCGGAAACCCACCAAAACGGTGTGCTTTCAGGCAAAGAAATCGTTGAACGCGGCTGGGCGCGCCCCCTACACTAAGTCGTTTGTCCGGGACTGCGCGGTGACGGCGTGGGATGCGTCGTTTCACTGTCGTCGGGGAACGAGAAAACGCGCGCGAGTCGCCTGCCTCGCGCCGCGGACCATAACACGCAATGAACAACACTCAACGTGGGGCGCTGGCGGCGCTTCTGATCGTCATCGTGGTGATTGCGGCGCTGGCGCCGGCGGGCATCGGCTTTCTGTTCGCCCAGCGCAGCCAGCGGCTCGAGGAAACCAGGCGTCTCAACCTGTTCGCCGATGCCACGCTGCGGCGCGCCGAGGATCTCACCCAGCACCTCTCCGGCGCGCTCGGCGAGATCGGCCGGGTGTCGGCGGCGCCGTGCTCGCGGCCGTATCTGACCGAACTGCGGCGCATCGCACTCACGCATGCGCAGGTGCGCGATGCCGGCGCCTATGACCGGGACGGCCGCTGGCAATGTTCCTCGCTGCTGGGCGCGGTGTCGGTAGGCGCGCTCGACGGCGTCACCGGCGGTCTGATGCTGCCGCCGCCGGACTGGCGTTCGCGCGACGGCATGCGCGCGTGGTACGGCCTCGCGCGGCTGCCGGGCGGCAAGGCGTCGCTGGTCATGGGGCGCGACGGCTTCTATATCGCCGCCGATCCCGCGCTGTACGTGGACAGCCATGGCGCGCCCGCCGCGCCGGTGGAAGGCGTCGCGGTCATCAATACGGAGGTGAGCCGCGTGATCGCGAGCGCGCCCGCCGCCGATGCCGCCGCCACCGCCGCCGTCCTCGCCGTGTACCGGACCGCGCCGCCCGTGCGCGACTGTTCGCCCTACGTGGTGCGGCGCTCGGCCTCGATGCCGTTGGCGGTCGTCGTCAGCGCCCCGCATCAGCCGTGGCGCCAGCGCGTGCGCACGCTGCCGTGGGGCTGGCTGCTGGGCGGCGTGGCGGCGGGCTTGCTGGTGGCCGGCTGGGCGGCGTATTTCATCCTCCGCAGGCTCTCGCCGCGCGGCCAGCTGAGCGACGCCGTGCGCCGTCATCAGTTCATCGTCGCGTATCAGCCGATCGTCGAACTCGCCACGCGCCGCTGTGTCGGGGCGGAGGCGCTGGTGCGCTGGAAGTATCACGACCGGATCGTGCGGCCGGACGATTTCATTCCGCTCGCCGAACATCGCGGGCTGATCCAGGCCATCACGGACCAGGTGCTCGATACCGTGCTGCTCGAACTCGGCGACTTTCTGCGGCGCTATCGCGAGTACTACGTGTCGGTGAATCTCTCCGCGCCCGACCTGACGACGCACCGTTTCCTCGACGTGCTCGGCCCGGCGCTCGCGCGGCAGGGCGTGCGGCCGGGGCAGATCCGCATCGAGGCGACCGAGCGCAGCTTTCTCGACGCCGATGCCGCCAAGGAAGTCATCGGCGCGTTCCGTCACGCGGGCCACGCGGTCTATCTCGACGATTTCGGCACCGGCTATTCGAGCCTGTCGCACTTGCAGAACTTCCGCGTCGACGGCTTGAAGATCGACAAGTCCTTCGTCGATACGGTCGGGCAGGATGCGGCGTCGAGCAGTGTGGCCTCGCACATCATCGACATGGCGGCGACGCTCGAGGTGCAGGTGATCGCCGAGGGCATTGAGCGCGAGGAGCAGGCCGCCTATCTGCATGCGCGCGGCGCGCAGTTCGGGCAGGGCTGGCTGTTCTCGCCGCCGCTGACCGCGGCCGAATTCATCCGCTACGCGGGCCGCACGCGGGGTGCTTGATCGCGGGCAAAACGGCCTTACTTAGGGAGCTTCCTGAAACGCAACTGAAGCGCAACTCCTACGACGAGGCCCGCCATGACCGCCATCACCGACCAAGCCGCCACCGCTTTTCTGCGCGACGTGCGCCATCCGCTGCTCGCGCTTCATCGCAGCGTGCTCGCGCATCTGCGCGCGCGGCACGAGGCCGAGTTCGGCGCGGTGTCGCCGGGCGAGTTCCTGCAGATCGTGATCAATGGTTCGGCGTATCGCTGGCTTGCGCCGTTCTCGACGCTGATCGCAGCCATCGACGATGTCCTCGACGACAGCGAGGCCACGCCCGACATGCGCATCGAGCATGCGAAGGCCGTGCTCGGCATGTTCCGGGCCGGTACGCGCGATCCGGCCTTCGCGGAGCAGTTCCTGCCCTTGCTGCAGGACAGTCCGGAAATCGCCGTCGCCAACGGCGAAGTGGCGCAGCATCTGCGCGCCCTGGTCGGCAAGTAAGCCTGAGCCGCGCGCCGTCCGCTATCGGAAATGCGACCTGAAAAGCGCATTTTTCGTCGGCGGCGGTGCTGCGGGTTTTCCTGTCTGTCGCGATAAGGCCATGCGTTTCGACGGGGGCGCGCGGCCGCAGCCCGCCCCGGACGTTGCATGTTGCGTCGCAGCACGCAACCGCCTGCCGCCTTGAGCAAATAAAGCCGTCCTGAGAGCATCGCCGCCATTCCATTCATCGAAGGAGGCGGCTCGTGGTCCTGCATGGTTTCGGTCCGCTCCTGTGGGCGGGCGCAAAAGAGACGCTGGCGCTCGCGCTGCTCTCCCTGACAGTGGCGGTGCTGCTCGGCCTCGTGGGCGCGGCGGCGAAACTCTCCCGGCATGCGCCGTTGCGCGGCATCGCGACCGCCTATACGACGCTGATCCGCGCGGTGCCCGACCTCGTGCTGATGCTGCTGCTGTTCTACGGCATCCAGATCGCGCTGAACCATCTGACCGACGCACTGGGCTGGGACCAGCTCGACATCGATCCTTTCACGGCCGGCGTCATAACGCTCGGCTTCATCTACGGCGCGTATTTCGCCGAGACCTTCCGCGGCGCCTTTCTCGCCGTGCCGCGCGGCCAGCTGGAGGCGGGCAGCGCCTACGGCATGAATGGCCTGCGCGTGTTCTGCCGGATCCTGTTTCCGCAGATGATGCGCTTCGCGTTGCCGGGCATCGGCAACAACTGGCAGGTGCTGGTGAAGGCGACGGCGCTGGTGTCGATCATCGGTCTCGCGGACATCGTCAAGGCCGCGCAGGATGCCGGCAAGAGCACCTTCCACATGTTCTTCTTTATCCTGGTCGCGGCGCTGATCTATCTCGCGATCACGAGCGCGTCGAACGTCGTGCTGACGCTGCTCGAGCGGCGCTATTCGACCGGCGTGCGTCACGCCGAACTTTGAACCCGCCGATCCCGTCCGCGAGCGCCAAGCCATGATCCAGATCTTCGCCGAATACTGGCGCCCCTTCCTCTATTCCGACGGCCTGCGCGCGTCGGGTCTCGTCGTGACGCTGTGGCTGCTGGCGACGTCGCTGGCGCTCGGCTTCTGCGCGGCGGTGCCGCTGGCGTGCGCGCGGGTATCGCGTAACCGCTGGCTGGCGACGCCGGTGCGCCTCTACACCTTCGTGTTTCGCGGCACGCCGCTCTATGTGCAACTGCTGCTGCTTTATACCGGCATGTACAGCCTGGAGTTCGTGCGGACGCAGTCGCTGCTTGAGGCGTTCTTTCGCAGCGGCTTCAATTGCGCGATCCTGGCGTTCGCGCTCAACACCTGCGCCTATACGACCGAGATCTTCGCCGGCGCGATCCGCGCGATTCCGCACGCTGAAGTGGAAGCCGCGCGCGCCTACGGCATGAGCACCTTCACGATGTACCGGCGCGTGATCCTGCCGTCCGCTTTGCGCCGCGCGTTGCCGCTGTACAGCAACGAAGTGATCCTGATGCTGCATGCAACGACGGTTGCCTTCACCGCGACCGTGCCGGACATCCTGAAGGTCGCGCGCGACGCCAATTCCGCAACCTATCAGTCATTCGAATCGTTCGGCGTGGCGGCGCTGCTCTACGTGGCGATTTCGTTCGCGCTGGTGGCGGCGTTCCGGCACGCGGAGCGGCGCTGGCTCGCGTATCTGCGGCCGGCCGGCGCGGTGCGGACACGCCGCGCATGAGCCGCCACATCAGCCATCGCATCAGCCGCCGCAGCGGGCGGTAGAATCCGATCCCATGCACCACACCCTGTCATCACTCGAGGAGAACGCGTTGGAGCCCACCGTCAAGGACGTTGCGACCAAGCTCGTCGCCGAGGACATTCACAAGCGCTACGGCGACAACGAAGTGCTGAAGGGCGTCTCGCTCGCCGCGAAAGCCGGGGACGTGATCAGCATTATCGGCGCGAGCGGCTCGGGCAAGAGCACGTTCCTGCGCTGCATCAACTTTCTCGAACGGCCCAACGCGGGGCGCATCATCGTCGATGGCGAAGCGGTGCGCACAAAAGCCGACAAGACCGGCAATCTCGAAGTCGCGGATCACAAGCAGTTGCAGCGCGTGCGCACCAAGCTCGCGATGGTCTTCCAGCATTTCAACCTGTGGTCGCACATGACGGCCATCGAGAACGTGATGGAAGCGCCTAGCCACGTACTCGGCGTGTCGAAAAAGGAAGCGGAAGAGCGTGCGCGCGAGTATCTGGAAAAGGTGGGACTGCCGCCGCGCGTCGAGAAACAATATCCGTCGCATCTGTCGGGCGGGCAGCAGCAGCGCGTCGCGATTGCACGCGCGCTGGCGATGCATCCCGATGTCATGCTGTTCGACGAACCCACGTCCGCGCTGGATCCGGAACTCGTCGGCGAAGTGCTGAAGGTGATGCAGCGGCTCGCGGAAGAGGGCCGCACGATGATCGTCGTCACGCATGAAATGGGCTTTGCCCGCAACGTGTCGAATCACGTGATGTTCCTGCATCAGGGCCGCACCGAAGAGGAAGGCGCGCCCGCGGACGTGCTCACGGCGCCGAAGAGCGAGCGCCTGCGCCAGTTCCTGTCGGGCAGCCTCAAATAACGTGGCGAATGGGGCCGGCGCGCCGCGGCAGGTGACCATCGTTGCGCTCGCGCCGGTCTCGATGAGCGGCATCGCGCCGATCATCGACAGTCTTGCGCTCGCCAACGAAATCGACGGGCATCGCCTCTACGAGTGGCGCATCTGTTCCTGGGACGGCCGTCCGGTGCCGCTGTCGGGCGGCGCGCAACTGCCCGCCGACGGCGCCTTCAACGACACCGTCCGCTGCGACTGGCTGATCGTCGTCACGGAGCGCTACCAGCAGTTCGCCGACTACCGGCTGTTTCTCGCCAGCCTCGCGCGGGTGGCGCCGCGCACGCCGCTCGTGAGCGGCATTCATCACGGCGTGTGGTGGCTCGCGATGGCCGGACAGCTCGCGCAGTATCGCGTCGCGGTGAACTGGGAAACCTACCAGCAGTTCACCGAGCAATTCGAGCGCGCGATCGTCAGCCAGCAGATTTTCGAAATCGACCGGGACCGTGCCACGTGCACAGGCGGACAGGCCAGCATCGACTTCATGCTGGCGATGATCTCGCGCGATCACGGCCCGGACCTCGCGGAACGCATCGCGGATTCGCTGGGCATCGGCGTGTTGCGCGCGGGCACGGAGCGCCAGCGCATTCCCTTCGTCACCGCGCCCGGCGAACGTCATCCGCGCCTCAACGACGCGCTCCAGCTGATGGAGGCCAACATCGAGGATCCGCTCACCACCGACGAGATCGCCAGTCTCGCCGGCATCTCGCGGCGGCAGCTGGAACGGCTGTTTCGTCAATATCTCGGGGCGATGCCGTCAAAGTACTACCTCAACTTGCGGCTCACGAAGGCGCGCACGCAATTGCAGCGCACGAACAAATCGGTGGTGCAGATCAGCCTGGCGTGCGGATTTTCGTCGGCGGCGCATTTCTCGAACGCCTACCGCGACCGATTCGGCGTGACGCCGCGCGAGGAGCGCCGCAACTGGATCGAGAAACAGCGCGGCACGCCCGACGAACCGCGCGGCGGCGCACTGATCGAGCCGCCGGGCGCTGCGTGAGTAGACGGGCAAAGCGGTGGAAGCATGTCGCGAACGCGCAAGACGGAACCCGCGCGATTGCCTAATATCGAACCTGATACCGATGCGGAACCTGAAGAGGAGTGGCTCATGACCGAGATCAATGTGAATCGCGCGACCTTCGACGAGGTCATGGTGCCGGTGTTCGCGCCCGCCAACTTCGTGCCCGACCGGGGGCGCGGCTCGCGCGTGTGGGATACGGACGGACGCGACTACGTGGATTTTGCCGGCGGCATCGCGGTGACGGCGCTGGGCCACGGCCATCCGGAACTGCTCAAGGTGCTGCACGAACAGGGCGACAAGCTCTGGCACATCGGCAACGGCTACACCAACGCGCCGGTGCTGCGTCTCGCGAAGCGCCTGACCGACCTGACCTTCGCGGATCGCGCGTTCTTCGCCAACTCGGGCGCGGAGGCCAACGAAGCGGCGCTCAAGCTCGCGCGCCGTCATGCCATCGACCAGCACGGTGACGACAAGATCGAGATCATCTCGTTCACGCAGTCGTTTCACGGACGCACGTTCTTCACGGTGAGCGTCGGCGGCCAGCCGAAGTACGCCGAAGGCTTCGGCCCGCAGCCGCAGGGCATCCGCCATCTGCCGTATAACGATCTGCCGGCCGCGCTCGCGGCGATCGGCCCGAAGACCTGCGCGGTGATCGTCGAACCGGTGCAGGGCGAAGGCGGCGTGCTGCCGGCCGATCCGGCCTTCCTGCAAGGTCTGCGCGACGCGTGCGATCAGCACGGCGCGCTGCTCATCTTCGACGAGGTGCAGACCGGCGTCGGCCGCACGGGCAGCTTCTATGCGTACATGCAGTACGGTGTGACGCCGGACATCCTCACGAGCGCGAAGGCGCTGGGCAATGGCTTCCCGATCGGCGTGATGCTGACGACCGACGCCATCGCCGCGCACTTCAAGGTGGGCGTGCATGGCACGACTTACGGCGGCAATCCGCTGGGCGCGGCGATCGCGGAAAAGGTGGTCGAGCTGATCAGCGATCCGCAACTGCTCGAAGGCGTGCACGAACGCAGCCGGGCGATCAAGGCGCATCTCGCGCGGCTCAACGAACGCTTCGGCCTCTTCAAGGAGATTCGCGGCCGCGGCCTGCTGATCGGCGCGGAACTGAACGATGCCTACCGCGACCGCGCGAAGGACGTGCTGAACGCGGCCGCAGCAAACGGCGTCATCATGCTGATCGCCGGGCCGAACGTGCTGCGCTTCGCGCCCTCGCTCATCATGCCGATGACCGATCTCGACGAAGGTTTCGCGCGCATCGGCCGGGCGTTGGAGCAGGTGGTCAGTGCGGCGGCGGTCAAGTGAACCCCGGGACCCGATGATGCTCTTCGTCCGTCCCGCCAGACTCGCCGATCTCGACGAACTCGAACGCATGGCGCGCGCCGCGCAACCGGTGCTGCACTCGCTGCCGCGCGAGCGGCGCGCGCTGGAGCCGCGCGTCGCGCTCTCGGAAGATTCGTTCCGCGCCGAAGTCGAGTTTCCCGGCGAGGAGTTCTATCTCTTCGTGCTCGAAGAGTCCGAAACGAAGCGGCTGCTCGGGACTTCGAGCATCGTCGCGTCGGCGGGTTATGCCGAGCCGTTCCACGCGTTCCGCAACGATGCGCTGATCCACGCATCGCGCGAGCTCAAGGTGAGCCGCAAGATCCACGCGCTCACCATGTCGCACGAACTGACCGGCAAGAGCCGTCTGACCGGCTTCTACATCGATCCATCGTTGCGCGATGAAGACAACGCCGCGGCCGCGCATCTGCTGTCGCGGGCGCGCATGATCTATATCGCCGCGAATCCGCGGCGCTTCTCGACTGAAGTGTTCTCGCTGATGCTGGGCGTCACCGACGACGCGGGCGCGTCGCCGTTCTGGGATGCGGTCGGCCGCAAGTTCTTCGGACGCGACTTCGAACAGGTGGAAGCGGAGTCGGGCGGACGCAGCCGCACGTTCATCGCCGAGGTGATGCCGAGCTATCCGCTCTACGTGCCGCTGCTGCCCGCGGACGCGCAGCGCGTGCTGGGCGAACCCAACGAACATACGCTGCTCGCCTACGACATCCATCTCGAAGAAGGCTTCGAGCCGGACCGCTACGTCGATATCTTCGACGCGGGCCCGGTGCTGACCATTGCGGTCGACAAGAGCGCGTCGGCGAGTTCCGGCGAACTGCGCGCGGTGCGTGAGCGTGGCGCGGACGATGGCGCGGGCGCGCCGTATCTCGTCGCGGCGGGCGGCGCGCATGCGTTTCGCTGCGTGATCGCGCGGCTGAGCGGCACGCGCGCCGACGGCGCCGCGCTCACGGCGGCGGCGCGCGCGGCACTCGGCGTCAGCGACGGCGACACGGTGCGCTGCGTGCCTTTGCACCAGGCCTCGGGAGAATTGCCATGATCGTCGTGCGTTGCACGCAGCCGGGCGACGTCGACGCATTGCTCGCGCTCGCCCAGGAAACAGGCCCCGGGCTGACCACCTTCAAGCCGGACCGCGCGGCGCTGGCCGCGCGCGTCGAACGCGCGCGCCGCACGCTGGAAGGCTCGGCCGCGCCCTTCGAAGCGGGCTACTTCTTCGTTATGGAAGACACCGCGACGGGCGACGTAGCGGGCGTATGCGGCATCGAAACGGAAGTCGGGCTGGAGCAGCCGTTCTACAACTATCGCGTATCGACGGTCGTGCATGCCAGCAAGGATATGGGCGTATGGACGCGCATGGCGCTGCTCAACATGTCGCACGACCTGACCGGTTATGCGGAGGTGTGCTCGCTGTTCCTGAGCCCGCGTTATCGGACGGCGGGCGTGGGCGGGCTGCTGTCGCGCTCGCGCTTCATGTTCATCGCGCAGTTCACGGAGCGCTTTCCGCAGCGCCTGTGCGCCGAATTGCGCGGCCATTTCGACGAGAACGGCGAGTCGCCGTTCTGGAACGCGGTGGGCTCGCACTTCTACCAGATCGATTTCAACGAAGCGGATTACCTCAGTTCGCACGGCAAGAAGTCGTTCGTGGCGGAACTGATGCCGCGTTATCCGGTGTATCTCGACCTGCTGCCCGACGCCGCGCAGCGCGCGGTCGGCGTGACGCACAAGGACACCGCGCCCGCGCGCAAGATGCTGGAGGCGGAAGGCCTGCGCTATGAGAATCACGTCGATATCTTCGACGCCGGTCCGGTGCTCGAGTGCCATATCGGCGACTTGCGCACGGTGCGTGAAAGTGTGCTGGCGAGCGTGCATATCGGCACGCGCCCGGACACGGACAACGATGTGAAGAGCCTCGTGTCCAACACGCTGCTGGATGACTTCCGCTGCGGCGCGACCGTCGGCGTGGTGCAGGGCGGCACGTTCCTGCTGACGGCGGACGAAGCAGGAGCCTTGCGCGTGAAGGAAGGCGACGCGGTGCGCGTGCTGAGTTCGGCTTCGCGATCCCGATGACAGAGACACGACATGGAAATTTCGAATCAGTTGTATATCGACGGTGACTGGCAGGAAGGCCGCGGCGCGGCATTCGGCTCGCGCAACCCGGGCACCGATGAAAGCGTCTGGCAGGGCAACAGCGCGTCGGCGGAAGATGTCGAGCGCGCGGTGTCGTCGGCGCGGCGCGCGTTTCCCGCGTGGGCCGCGCGCGCATTCGACGAACGCGTGGCGATCGCGAAGCGCTTCGCCGCGCTGCTCAACGAGAACAAGGACGCACTGGCGCACGTGATCGGCCGCGAAACCGGCAAGCCCTTGTGGGAAGCACGCACGGAAGTGGCCTCGATGGCAGCCAAGGTCGATATCTCCGTGCAGGCCTATCACGAACGCACCGGCGAAAAGCGCGCGCCGATGGCCGATGGCGTCGCGGTGCTGCGGCATCGGCCGCACGGCGTCGTTGCCGTGTTCGGGCCGTACAACTTTCCGGGGCATTTGCCGAACGGCCATATCGTGCCGGCGCTCATCGCGGGCAATGCGGTGGTATTCAAGCCGTCGGAACTCGCGCCCGGCGTCGCGGCCGCGACCGTCGCGCTGTGGATCCAGGCGGGGTTGCCCGCGGGCGTGCTCAATCTCGTGCAAGGCGAGAAGGACACGGGCGTGGCGCTCGCCAATCACCGGCAGATCGACGGCCTGTTCTTCACTGGCAGCTCCGACACCGGCACGCTGCTGCACAAGCAGTTCGGCGGCCGGCCCGAGATCGTGCTCGCGCTCGAGATGGGCGGCAACAATCCGCTCGTCGTCGCGCCGGTGGAAGACATCGACGCCGCCGTGCATCACACGATTCAATCGGCGTTCCTGTCGGCGGGCCAGCGCTGCACGTGCGCGCGGCGTCTCTTCGTCCCCGACGATGCCTTCGGCGAACGCTTCCTGCACCGCTTCACTGAAGTGAGCGCGAACTTGCGCGTCGGCGCCTATGACGAGGAGCCGCAGCCGTTCATGGGCGCGGTGATTTCGGCGCGCGCGGCGGCGCGGCTCGTCGAGGCTCAGCGGCACCTCGTCGAGGCGGGCGCCGTGCCCGTGCTGTCGATGCAGCAACGCGACGCGCATCTCGGCTTCGTCACGCCGGCGATTCTCGATGTCACGCAGGCGCGCGACGTGCCCGACGAAGAGCACTTCGGCCCGCTGGTTCAAATCACGCGCTACCGCAGCTTCGACGAAGCCATCGAGCGCGCCAACGACACCGCCTACGGTCTCTCCGCCGGCCTGCTCGCCGATGACGAACACGCGTGGACGCACTTCCAGCGCACGATTCGCGCGGGCATCGTCAACTGGAACCGGCCGACCAATGGGGCATCGTCGGCGGCGCCGTTCGGCGGCATCGGGCGGTCGGGCAATCAGCGGCCGAGCGCGTTCTACGCGGCGGACTACTGCTCGTATCCGATGGCATCGGTGGAGAGCGCGCAGCTCCAGATGCCCGCGAGCCTGTCGCCGGGCATGCGGTTTTGAGTTTTGTGTCACGCGCCATGTCGCGCGAAGTTCCGGCACGGCAAGCAGTCATCGCGAAGGATTCATGATGCAGGCATCGAAAGAGGCACCTAAAGAAGCGCCGAAGGCTTACGAGGCGAATTTCGACGGGCTGGTCGGCCCGACGCACAACTACGCCGGACTGTCCTTCGGCAATGTCGCGTCGCGCAGCAACGAGAAGTCGGTGGCCAATCCGAAGGCCGCAGCCAGCCAGGGTCTGCGCAAGATGAAGCGTCTCGCGGACGCGGGCTTCCGGCAAGGCGTGCTGCCGCCGCTCGAACGGCCTTCAGTGCGGCTGTTGCGCGCGCTGGGCTTCTCGGGCGACGACGCCAGCGTGATCGCCCGCGCGGCGCGCGAAGCGCCCGAACTGCTGGCGGCGGCGAGCTCGGCATCGGCGATGTGGACCGCGAACGCGGCGACCGTGAGTCCGTCCGCCGACACCGCCGATGGCCGCGTGCATTTCACGCCGGCCAATCTGGCGGCGAAACTGCATCGCGCGATCGAGCATGACGAGACGCGCCGTTCGCTCGGCGCGATCTTCGCCGATGACGCGCACTTCCAGATACATCACGCGTTGCCTGGAACGCCCGCGCTCGGCGACGAGGGCGCGGCGAACCATACGCGCTTCGCCAGCGCGTACGGCGCGCCGGGCGTCGAGTTCTTCGTGTATGGCCGCAGCGAGTATGGCGCGGGTCCGCAGCCCCGGCGCTACCCGGCGCGGCAGACGCTGGAGGCGAGCCGCGCGGTGGCGCGCCTGCATGGCCTGGACGCCGACGCGGCCGTGTTCGCGCAACAGTCGCCCGATGTGATCGATGCCGGCGTGTTCCACAACGACGTGATCGCGGTGGGCAATCTCACGACGCTGTTCTGCCATGAGCAGGCCTTCGTCGATCGGCACGCGGTGTATGACGCGCTGCGCACGCGGCTCGAGGCACGCGGCGCCACGTTCACCGCGCTCGAAGTGCCGGCGGACGAAGTGAGCGTCGAGGACGCGGTGACGTCGTACCTGTTCAACAGCCAGTTGCTGTCGGCGGCGGATGGACGGCAAGTGCTGGTGGTGCCGCAGGAATGCCGCGAGAATGCGCGCGTGGCGGCCTATCTGGACGGGCTCGCGGCGCGCTCGACGCCCATTGACGAGGTGCTCGTCTTCGACCTGCGCGAGAGCATGAAGAACGGCGGCGGCCCGGCCTGCCTGCGCTTGCGCGTCGTGCTGAACGAGGCCGAGCGCGCGGCCGTGAACCCGCACGCGTGGATGAACGACGCGCTGTTCGCGCGGCTCGACGCGTGGATCGAGCGGCATTACCGCGATCGCCTCGCGCCGGCCGATCTCGCCGATCCAAAGTTGCTCGTCGAGTCGCGTACGGCGCTCGACGAACTGACGACCATCCTCGGACTGGGTGCCCTCTATGATTTCCAGCGCTGATGCTTCGCGCATGCTCGACGATTTTCTCGGCTTCACGCTCGGCAACGGCGTACCCGCGACGCACGCCGGCACGACGGCCTCGGGCGTGCGCTGGACGTGGCTGGGAGACGGCGTGCTGCGCCTCGAACCGGAGCATGCGCCTTCGCATAGCGTGCTTGCCTCGGCGGGCATTCACGGCGACGAAACCGCGCCGATCGAACTGCTGACGCGGCTCGTGGCGGATGTCGCAAGCGGCCGCGCGCCGCTGGCTGCGCGGCTGCTGGTGATTCTGGGCAACATCGGCGCGATGCGCGCGGGCGAGCGTTATGCCGACGACGATCTGAACCGGCTCTTCGGCGGCCGTCACGCGCAGTTCGGCGCCAGCCGTGAAGCGCCGCGCGCGGTGGAACTGGAACAGGCGGCGCTGGCTTTCTTCGCGGACGCCGCGCACGACAAGTGGCACATCGACATGCATACGGCGATCCGCGCCTCGGTGTTCGAGCAGTTCGCGTTGCTGCCGTACACCGGCGCGCCGCCCGCGCGCGCGATGTTCGACTGGCTGCGCGACGCGCGTCTCCAGGCCGTGCTGCTGCATCGGGAGAAGGGTCATACGTTCACGCAGTTCACCGCGCAGCATGCGGGCGCGCTGGCCTGCACGCTGGAACTCGGCAAGGTGCGGCCGTTCGGGCAGAACGACCTGACGCGCTTCACGGCGGCGGATGCCGCGCTGCGCCGCTTGCTGGCGGGCGCGCCGGCAGCCGCTTCAGCGGCAGGGGAGGCGTCGTTGCGCGTATTCAGCGTGGTCGCGCAGATCGACAAGCGCAGCGAGCATTTCGTGCTGAACGTAGCCGGCGATGTGCCGAACTTCACCGCGTTCGCAGCGGGCACGGAACTGGCCCGGGACGGCGATTATCGCTACACGGTTTCACACGACGAAGAGCGCATCGTGTTTCCGAACCCGAAGGTGAAGCCGGGATTGCGCGCGGGCCTGATGGTCGTCGATACGACCGATGCCACGCTCGCGACGCTTGCCTGACACGGGAGCAATGGGCAAGACCGTCGCCGGTCATTGTTCCGGCGGCGCGGGATCGTCCTTGACGAAGAGCATCGAGATATACAGCACGGTCGATACCGCGATGATCCCGACGCCCGTGAACACCTTGGTCCGGTTGAACTCCAGTCCGCCGTTGATCGCCATGCCGATGCCGAAACACGCCGCCAGCGTGCCGGCCGCGGCCAGCGCCACGTGCGCGCGGCTCAGGAACATGCGGCGCCGTCTCCTGCCTGCCTCGCTGAACGGTCCTCGTTTCATCGCATCCTCCGCTTGAGTCTGCCGTGTCCGGGTAGCTCATCACCAATATCACAATCGGCATGGCGGTCAGCGAGGACTGCGCACTGCGCGGCCCTACATGGATGGCGCGATCACCACGGTGGCCGTCGTTCCGGCCGAGAGCAGCACGCCGTCCGGGATGTGATCGATACCCACGCGCACCGGCACGCGCTGCGCGAGCCGCACCCAGTTGAAGGTCGGATTGACGTCGGCGAGCAGTTCGCGGCTCTGCGGATTGTCGCGGTCATAGATGCCGCGCGAGATGCTCTCCACGTGGCCCTGCAGTTCGCCGCCGCTCATCAGGCGGATCGACGCGCGGTCGCCCACGCGCACGTGCGGCAGCTTGGTTTCCTCGAAGTAGCCGTAGACCCAGAACGAGTGACTGTCGACGATCGCGAGCTTCGCCGTGCCCGCCGTCGCATAGTCGCCGCGAAACACGTTCAGGTTCGTCACGTAGCCGTCCACCGGCGACACCACCCGCGTGCGTTCGAGATTGAGCTGCGCGGCATCGAGCGCGGCCTGGGCCTGCTGGAGCTGCGCCGCCGCCGTCGAGGCGGTCTGTTGCGCGTTGTCGCGGGATTCCTTCGAGACGACGAGACTGTCCATGTCGGCGCGGCGCGCGGCGTCCGCGCGGCGCATGCGCAATTCGGCGGCGCGCGCCGCCACGTTCGCCTGCGCCTGCTCGACGGCGATCCGGTAATGCGACGGATCGATCTCCATCAGCAGGTCGCCCTTCTTGACGAACTGGTTGTCGCGCACCGGCAACTGCACGACCGCGCCCGACACGTCCGGCGCAACGTTGACGACATCGGCGCGCACGCGGCCGTCGCGGGTCCACGGCTCATCCATGTAGTGGACCCACAGCACGCGCCCGATGAGGAGCGCCACCGCGAACATCGCGAGGGTCAGCACGAGGCCGATGATCTTTCTGAGAACCATGATGCAACTCTCTGGACTGGGTTGAAGGTTTGAACGGCTAGCTCAGCGATACGCCACGAGCCCGAGCGTGCCGCAGATGCAGACCAGCAGGCTCGCGCGGAACAGCGCCGGATGCCAGACCACGCGATACAGCCCGGTCAGCGCCAGCACGCGGTCGATGAACCACGCCAGCACCGCGCCGGCGATGAAGAGCAGCAGGATCGTCGGCACATACGCTTCGAGGATCGCGACGTTACGCGGGAACATGGGGCGCTCCTTCGGGTGTGGCTGGATCAACCGACGCGTGTCGTGCGAACGGTGCTTCGGGGTCGAGCAGCGCGGTACGGATGAGATGCAGATGACTTGTCACGCGCCGCAGTTGGCGCGGGTTTTCGGACGCCGCCTGCACTTCCTGGATTGCACGCGCGGTGGCGGCGAGCGTGGTGTCGAAGCGTTGCGGACCCGGACGTTCGAACAGCCGCGCGACGGCATCGAGCGTCGCCTCGACCTGGCGTTGCCACTGCATCGGAGCATCGCTTTCGGAAGCCGCGAGTTCGTGCCGCAGGTCGATCACCGCATTGCCGAATTCGAGCACCGCGAAGAGCCATTGCAGCGCGTCGCGCTGCAAGTCGGCACGGCCGGCCGCGATGGCGTTGATCTGCGCGAGCAGGTCGCGCGTGCGGCTCTCGAAGTGCGTCTTGATGCGCGGCAGGCGGCCACGGCGCGCGTGCGCCACTTCACGGCGCAGGTCGGCGAGCAGCAGCTTGCGCAGCCACGGCGCATCGGTGGGCAGCAGCACGGCGAAGGCGATCGCGGCGACGATCATCGACAGCACCAGCGCGAGGGCGTCGTTCATGAAGCCGGTCGGATCGTAGTGGACGAGATTGTCCGGGCCCGCAAGAAAACAGAAGAAGATGCAGTAGCCGATGCCCGCGCCCGCGAACCGGGGCCGCGTGCTCAGATACGCGCCGAACATGAGCGCGGGGGCGAGCGCGGCGCACATCATCGGAAAGCCGTCCACATGCGGGAACACGCCGAAGACCACTACCATGCCGGCCAGCGCGGCGAGCAGCGTGCCGGCCGCCATCTGCGCCGACATCAGCGCGGGCCGCGGCGACGACGACGCCAGCGCGCACACGGCGGCCGCGTTGAGGACCATCGTGCCGCCGCTCGGCCAGGCCGTGCCGATCCAGAACGCCGACAGCGCGAACATGACGACCGCCCCGCGCAGCCCCGACACGGCCGCCGCGAACAGGTTGGTGCGCGGCACATAGCGGGCGACCCAGCGCTCGCGTTCGTGCGACGGCGCGCTCAGCGACGCATAGGTTTCGGCGTAGGCGAGCATGTCGTCGACGAAGCGATGGAGCAGTTCGGTGGCCGTGTCGAATTCGAGCGGCACGAAGTCCGGATGCGTGTCGACGCCGGCGCGCGCCGCGCGCACGCGTGGCGGCAACGCGGCCCGGTAGGCGCGCAACTGCGTGGCGGCTTGTGCGGCGTCGGCGGCGTTGCGCACCGGCTCGCCCGCGATCGAGAACAGCGGCGGCACTTCGCGAAAGAACGGTTCGAGCGCGGCGATGGTGGTCACCGATGCGTTCTCGCGCAGCCGGTTCATCAACTGATGCAGCGCGTGGAAGCGCGTCGAGGCGTTCATGAATTCGCTGTTCAGCCGCGCGAGCCGGCCGCCGCGCCTGCGCGATTCCGGATTCTCGAACACCGCGACGCTGCGCGCCGCCTCGAAGCCGACGATATCCGCGACGAACGCCAGGTTGGTCCGCTCGATCTGCGCACGCGGCATGGCGCCGGACATCGCGCGGCACACGTAATCGACGAATTGCGTGAAGCGGCGGCGCACGGTGGTGCGGACCTGTTCGCCCGCGTGCTGCGGAAAGATCAGCGCGCTGACCGCGCCCGAGCAGAGGATGCCGAGCGTCACTTCGCCGACCCGCGTCAGCGCCGACAGATACGCGCCGTCCGGATGCTGCGCGGCCGGGATGCCGATCAACGCCGCCGTGTAGCCCGCCAGCACGAAGCCGTACGAGCGGAAGTTGCGGTTGCGGGCCGCGCCCGCCGTGCAGATGCCGACCCACAACGCGGTGGCCGACAGGAACAGCACCGGCTGCTGCGCGAACAGACCGATGAAGACCATCATCACGACGAGGCCCACCATCGTGCCGCAGAAACGGTAGAAGCTTTTCGCGAGCACCATGCCGCTTTGCGGCTGCATCACGACGAACACCGTGGTCATCGCGGTGCGCGGCTGCTGCATGTCGAGGCGCATCGCGAGCCACAACGCGAGCAGCGCCGCGAGCACGGCCTTGAAGATGTAGATCCAGGCGAGCCCGTCGGTGCGCGCCCAGTCGGCGAGCGCCCGCATGAACGTGTGCCGTGCGCCTGCTGGATGAGTGGAGGAGGTCATGGGCGCCGCCTCACTTCGGTCCGTGCGCGCTCAGCTGCCCGAGCGTGCTGATGTGCCGAGACGGCGCGAGCGCGGTCTGCTCCGGCCCGTTCGACGGATCGTCGAGGCCGCCGCCGAGCGCCGACGTAAGCGTTGCATAGGCCGCGAGCCGTGCCGCGCGCACGCGCGCCTGGCCATCCTGCGCCTTGAGCAACTGCGTCTGCGCGACGAGCACGTTCAGGTAATCGGTGAGACCGCGCCGGTAGCCTTCGTTCGCGAGGTCGTAGCTCTTGCGCGCGGCGGCGACCGAGCGGCCCGAGGCGTCGAGCTGGGTATCGAGCGAATGCACGCGCACGACCTGATCCGCGATGTCCTTCAGCGCCGCGACCAGCGTCGCGTTGTAGTGGTCGACGGCTTCGTCGTATTGCGCCGATGCCGCGCCCAGTTGCGCGCGCAGGCGTCCGCCTTCGAAGATCGGCAGCGAGATGGCCGGGCCGAAGCTGTAGCCCGACGCCTTGCTCGTGAGGAAACTCAGCAGCGCGCCGCCCGCGAAGGCCTGGGTGAGCGACGCGGCCAGGTTGATGTTCGGATAGAAACCGGCCTTCGCGACGTCGATGCCGCGCGCCTGTGCCGCCACCATCCAGCGGGCCGCGACGATATCGGGACGGTGGCCGACGAGTTCGGCCGGCAGCGCGGAAGGCAGCGGCAACGGCGTGGCGAGCGACAGGGCGGGGCGCGTCAGCGCTTCTCCCGCGCCCGGCCCTGCGCCTGCGAGCGCGGCCAGCTGATGACGCGCGAGTGCGATCTCTTCCTGATAGATGTCGACCTGCCGCTCGTACTCGGGCAGCGGCGCTTCGGCCTGGCTGAGTTCGAGCTGCGTGCCGATGCCGCCATTCAGACGGCGGCGGGCATGGTCGGCGATATGTTGCTGCTGTTCGAGCGTTTGCTGCGCGATGTCCAGCAGCGCGAACGCCTGCGAGAAGCCGATATAGGCGCGCACCACGTTGGTTTCGAGATCGAGCTGCGCGGCGCGGGCGTCGGCGGCGCGGACGTGGGCGACATCGAGCGCGCGTTCGGCATTGTTCTCGTCGCGGCCCCACAGGTCGAGGTTGTAGGACAGCGTCAGTCCGGCCGTGTCGTCCCAGGTGGTCGTGTCCGCGTAAGGGCCGGGGCCATAGAAGTCGTTGTTGGGCCAGTTCTTGCGCGCGACGCTCATGGCGGCATCGACGTGCGGATACAGGTCCGAGCGCGCAATGCCCGCGGCTTCATGCGCCTCGCGCACGCGCGCCGCGGCCATCGCGAGCGTCGGATTGCCGCTCGTCGCGCGTTCGATCCACTGGTCCAGTTGCGGGTCCTGATAGGCGCGCCACCATTGTTCGGCGGGCCATTGGGCATCGGCGTTGGCTTGCCGGATCGCGGTGCCGACGTCGAGCGTCGCGGCGTCGTTCAGCGAATCGTGAGGCGCGATGTTGCCGGTGCTGGCGCACCCGGAGATGATCAGGATAGTTGCAAGAACTGTGGCTGAAGCAGTCTTGCGGATTACTCGCCCTCGCACGATTTACTCCCAAATTTGAATCAATTTCCTGGAAGTGATTATATTTTTGCAGTATTTGTCGAATAACCCGCGAGCACGCAAAGCATTTTTACGAATTGTGTGATAATCCCTCTTGCGAGAAGTGCAACAATTCGTCACGTCACCAGTTTCATTGTCGGAAAAGCGCTATGGACACGCTGCAGAACATGCGCGTATTTGTGCGGGTCGTGGAGGCGGGCAGCTTCACGGCAGCCGCGCAGCATCTCAACACGACAACCGCGTATGCATCGCGGGCCGTTTCGGATCTCGAGGCGCATCTGCGTGCGCGCCTGTTGAATCGCACGACGCGCCGCATCGCGCTTACCGAGGCCGGCGAGCGCTATCTGCAACGTTGCGAGCAGATTCTGGCGTACGTGGACCAGGCGGAAGCCGAGGCGGGCGACGCCCATGCGCGGCCCTCCGGCAAACTGAAAGTGCATTCGATGACGAGCTTCGGCCAGCATTACATCGTGCCGATGATCTCGCGCTACCAGGAGCGGCATCCTTCGGTGCAGGTCGATCTGACGCTGGCGCAGCGCGTGCCCGATCTGCTCGACGAAGGTTACGACGTGTCCGTCGTGCTCGCCTCCGAATTGCCCGACTCGGCGCTGGTGTCGGCGCGGCTGGGTTCGGTGTTCAGCATCGCGTGCGCGTCGCCGGCCTATGTGGAGAAGCATGGCGCGCCGCATGTGCTGTCGGATCTCGTGCGCCATACCTGCCTGCATCTGATGACGCCGGTATTTCCGCCGGACCGCTGGGTGTTCGACGGTCCGAACGGGCAGGAAACCGTAAGTCTGGGACCGTCGGTGTTTACGGTGAACGTCGCCGACGCGATGGTCGTGGCGCTGCGCGAGGGCATGGGTGTCGGCGTGCTGCCGACGTCATCCGCGCTGCCGGCCTTGCGCGCGGGCACCCTGGTGCGGGTGCTGCCGCAGTACACGATGCAGGAGTTGAACGTGTACGCGCTGTATCCGTCGCGCCAGTATCTCGACGCGAAGATCCGCACCTGGGTGGAATTCCTGCGCGAGGTCATGCCGGACACGCTCGCGGCCGATACCGATTCCCTGAAGGAGTTCGTGGTCAGCTGAGCGCAGGCGCGGCTGTTACGAAATTAGGTGCGGCGCAACACTTGCTTACTCACGAAGCGTCCGCAGCTTGGTAATGTCAGCCTTCGACCACTCGCACCTTTTACGGGGACCTTACATGAGTACGCCACTTCTGCTCGCCCTCGCGGCTTTGTTGCTGCTGATCGCGATTCCGGCTTCGCGCGATCTGTTCAATGCGATGCGTGCTCAGTCTGAACGCAATGCACGGGGCCGCCTCGTGCCAATCCGCATCGACGACGACCGCGAGACGCGCAGGCGTTAAAAGGCGCTGCCTGCTCAGAGCAGCGTTTCCAGCGGCTCGATCAGGCGTGGTTCGTCGTTCGTGGCGCGGTTGACGTCGGTGGACACGCGGTGCCATACGAAATGCGACGCCGGTACGCCATCCGTCTTGACCAAGGCCGCAAGATCATCGGGCGTGGCGTCCGGATCCAGCCAGCGTCGCGCGGCGGCGGGCGCAAAGACAAGTGGCCGGCGGTCATGGACGTCGACGAGACCTTCGTCGGCGGCCGCCGTCACGATCACGAAGCCCGCGCCCGGCGCGGCGGCATCTTCATCGCGCATGATGCTCGTGAGCGCGGCAAGGTACATGGGCTCGCCGTCGGCGCGCTGGATGTAGTACGGCTGCTTGGCGGGCTTCGCGGCCGGGTTGTCCGCACGCGGCTCGATGCGCCATTCGAACCAGCCATCGGCCGGGATCAGGATGCGCGCTTTCTTCCACAGATGCTTGAAATATGCGCTCGTCGCCGCAGTTTCGACGCGCGCGTTGATGGTCTGCGGCAGTTTCTTCTGCAGCGCCCACGGCGGACAGTATCCCCAGTGAACGGCACGGATGGATTCGTCCGGATACACGCCCAGCGGATGCGTGCCCGGCGAGAGGTTATAGCCCGGACGCCGGTCGGCGGCATCCACGAGCACGAACGGATTTTTCAGATGCAGGCGTTGCGCGTAATGCATCGGCAGTCGGTACTGGCTGATTCGGCCGCACATGGCGTTCCTCCGCAGGGTCCAACAGGGTTCCGTGCTGCTTGTCGGGTTACCTTCCTTCAGTTCGTCTCGCTGTCGCTCACGCTCAGATCTCGACCACCTTGTCCCACGCAAACTGCTCGTTCTCCCAGCGGCCGCTGCGCCTGCTGAAGTAGCCGCGCGGATTGCATACCACACGCGTGCCGTCTGCTTCGTAATCGAACGAAGTATGTGTATGGCCGTGAATCCACAGCGCGACCGGCGCGCGCGCGAGCGTGGGCAAGTGGTTGACGAACCCCGCCGAAACGATGTCTTCCGCATACTGCGGCGCAAGGCTCTCGCGCCGGGGCGCATGATGCGTGACGACGATCGTCTGGCCCGCGAAGGGCTTCGCGAGTTCGGCTTCGAGCCAGCCGCGTGCCTGCTCGTGCAGCGCCAGCGAGTCGTCGGGTGCGAACGCGCGCGGCTCGCCGTCCGGCTCGGGCCACGCGAGCTGGATCGCCCCCTTGTAGTCGAGCATGACTTTCGTACACGCCTCGCAGGCGCGGCCGATGTCGCTCTCGCCCGATCCGAACAGCTCGAAGTCCGTCCACAAGGTCGTGCCGAGCACGCGCCACGCGCCCCGGCGATCCACCAGCGACGCGTTGTTCAGGTAATGCACGTTGTCGACGCTGCGGGCGGCGTCCTGCATGGCCGCTTCCATCGCGCCGAATTCGGCGTCGTAGTACTCGTGATTGCCGGGCACGTAGATGACCGGGACATCGGAATCGAAATTCTCGGCGGCCCAGCGCAGACCTTCGGCGTGGTTGTGGATGTCGCCGGCGAGCACGACGAGATCCGCCTGCGCGTAGGGAATGGCCAGGGGCTCGTCGCACTCCAGATGCAGGTCCGACAGCACGCGAATCTTCATGCGCCGTTCTCCTTGGCAGGCGCCGCGCCGGAGTGCACGACCTTGCCGGGGTTCATCAGGTTGTCGGGATCGAGCGCGGCCTTGACCGCCTGCATGAGGCGCACCTCGACCGGCGACTTGTAGTGCATGGCTTCCTCTGCTTTCAGTTGGCCAAGGCCATGCTCGGCGCTGATGCTGCCGCGATGCGCATGCACCTGATCGTAGACGAGCGCGTTGATCTGCGTTTCGCATTCCGCCAGGAAGGCCTTTTCGTCGACGCCTTCGGGCGCCTGCACGTTGTAGTGCAGATTGCCGTCGCCGAGGTGCCCGAAGGTCACCATGCGCGCGCCGGGTACGGCTTTCGCGATGATCGCGTCGGTTTCCTCGATGAAGCGGCCGATGCCCGAGATGGGCACGGCGATGTCATGCTTGATGTTCAGCCCTTCCTCTGCCTGTGCAAGCGGAATGTGTTCACGCAGCGACCAGAACGCCTGCGACTGCGCGAGATTCTCGGCCACCACCGCATCTTCCACGATGCCTTGCTCCAGCGCTTCTTCCATCAGCCGCTCGAAGAGGGCGCGGGCGTGCGCTTCGCTTTCGCTGTCCGAGAATTCGAGCAGCACCGTCTGCGCATGCGTGGCCTCGAACGGATAGCGCAACTGCGGGAAATGCCGGCCGACCAGGCGCATGCAGAAGTCCGACATGAGTTCGAAGCCGGTCAGCAGCGCGCCCGCGTGATGCTGCGCCAGCGAGAGGAAGTCGAGCGCGGCCTGCGCGGACGCCAGACCGGCAAGAGCCGTGACCTTCGCGACCGGCGCGGGGTGCAGCTTCATGACGGCGGCCGTGATGATGCCGAGCGTGCCTTCCGCACCGATGTAGAGATCGCGCAGATCGTAGCCCGTGTTGTCCTTGCGCAGCCCGCGCAGGCCGTCCCAGATCTCGCCCTGCGGCGTGACCACTTCGAGCCCGAGGCACAGCTCGCGCGTGTTGCCGTAGCGCAGAACGCCGGTGCCGCCGGCATTGGTCGCAAGATTGCCGCCGATCGTGCAGCTGCCTTCGGCGGCCAGACTCAACGGGAACAGACGCTGTGCCACCTGCGCGCGCGCCTGGATCTCGGCCAGCACGACGCCCGCTTCGACGGTGATCGTGTTGTTGTGCGGGTCGATGCCGCGCACGCGGTTCAGCCGCTTCAGGCTCAGCACGGCCTGTGCGCCGGTGTTGTCCGGCGTGGCGCCGCCGGCCAGGCCGGTGTTGCCGCCTTGCGGGACGATGGCGATGCGGTATTCACGCGCCAGCCGCACGACGCCGGCCACCTGTTCGGTGTTCCCGGGCAGCAGCACGGCGCACGCATTGCCGCGATAGCGCTTGCGCCAGTCGACGAGAAACGGCTCGGTGTCGTGGGTCTCGGTCAGGACGTGCGAGGTGCCGAGCAGTTCGGCGCAGGCGGAAACGAAAGCTTGGGTGGCGGTCATGAACGGTTGGGCAGGAAAGGGGTTCAGGCGTAGTGCAGAGTATCGCGCAGGGCGGCGCGAAGCGAACCTCGGCCGAATGGCATAGGCACGCACGGTGCGCCGGGAATCGTGCTACAAAGCATCACGTCGAAGCGATGCAGGCGTGGGAAAAGCGCACGGCTCAGCGTTTCTTCGCACGCGCATCCAGCTTCGCCGCACGCTTGAATGGCGCGACATACGCCAGCGCGAAGCCGAAAAAGGCTGCCGCAAGCAGCACTTCGAGCCAGCCCAGCGACGCGGACAGGCCCGCATCCGTCATCCCGCGCACCACGCCCTCGGCGATATAGAGCAGGACGAGCATCGCGGCCCATTGCATTGTGTAGAGGCTCTTGCGCGCCACGCCCGGCAGCGCGCACGCCAGCGGCACGGCTTTCAGCGCGAGCGCCCAGGCGCCTGGCCGCACCGGTGCAAGCCAGAGTTCCCAGAGCAGCGCCAGCACGATCAGCGCAATCAGGCTCGCGAGTGCGCCACGGGCATAGGCAGGGTGGCGGCGGGAAATGGCGGCGGGTGCGTTCATCGTCCGCGTCAGGCTGCTTGCGCGCCGCGTTGGACCTTGAGCGCCGTGCGCGCGAGCCGCGCGCCGAGCGCAATGGCGAGCGCCTTTTCGTCGGCGGTGATGCCGTGGCTGGCGGAGTCGCTGCCGAGGCGCGCGTGATGCGACGCGCCATAAGGCGTGCCGCCGCTCTGGGTCGTGGAGAGACGCGACTCCGTGTACGGAATGCCCAGGATCAGCATGCCGTGATGCAGCAGCGGCAGCATCATCGAAAGCAGGGTGCTTTCCTGGCCGCCGTGCAGGCTGCCGGTCGAGGTGAACACGCAGGCGGGCTTGTCCGCGAGCGCGCCCGAAAGCCATTGCGGCGTGGTGCCGTCGAGAAAATACTTGAGCGGCGCGGCCATGTTGCCGAAGCGCGTCGGCGAACCCAGCGCCAGGCCCGCGCATTCTTCGAGATCGCGTAGCTCGGCGTAGGGCGGACCGTCGGCGGGAATGTCGGGCTGGGTTGCTTCGCAAACCGCGGATACCGGCGGCACCGTGCGCACGCGCGCCTGCATGCCGGGAACGCTGTCGACGCCCTGGGCGATGGCGAGCGCAAGCTCGCGGGTCGCGCCATGGCGGCTGTAATAAAGCACGAGGATGTCGTTCATAAGGCTTTTCAGTGAACGGCTATTATAGGTTTTGAGCTGGTTTCCGGGGCGTGCGCCCTCCCGGTAATGCGGGCATGGGGCAAGGCGGGCATGGCCCGCCGCCGTGGCGTACGCCGGAAATCACGACGAGGAGAATGCCTTTGCAGTCACTTTCCATCGATCTCGCCGCGGTCAGGCGTCTCGCCAGCTTCGTGGCGCGCCGCATCGGTGAAGACCGCGTCGCGCAGGTGGCCGGCAGCCTGACGTTTACGAGCGTGCTGTCGCTGGTGCCGCTCGCCACGGTCGCGTTCGCGCTGTTCACCGCGTTTCCGATCTTCGGCTCGTTCCAGGCTTCGTTGCAGGATTTCCTGGCGGTCCACCTGATGCCGCCGCAGATCAACGACCAGATCTTCAAATACCTGAACCAGTTCGCGGCCAAGGCGAAGGGACTCACGACCGTCGGCATGATCATCCTGTTCGTGACCGCCGTGATGACGATGATGACCGTCGAATCCGCGTTCAACGTCATCTGGCGGGTGCGCAAGGCGCGTCCGTTCGCGCAGCGCGTGCTGGTCTACTGGTCGATCATCACGCTCGGCCCCATCCTGTTCGGCTGCAGCCTGTCCATCTCGTCCTATGTGTTCGCGCATTCGGTCGCCTTCGCGGGCTCGCACAACCTGATGCCGCCGGTCATCGAATGGGCGCTGACCGGCGTCTCGCTGCCGCTGACGGCGGTCGCGTTCACGCTCATCTACGTGTTCATGCCGAACTGCAAGGTGGAGTGGCGCGATGCGCTGGTGGGCGGGCTGATTGCAGCAGTTGCGTTCGAACTCGGCAAGCGTGGTTTCGGCTCCTACGTGCGGCGCATTCCCACCTACACGGCGGTGTACGGGGCCTTCGCCGCGTTGCCGGTGTTCCTGCTGTGGGTCTATCTGTGCTGGATGATCGCGCTGGTCGGCGCCATGGTGACGTCCGCGCTGCCCGCCATTCGCACCGGGCAATATCACCGGCGCGATTTCCCCGGCAGCGACCTGCTGGACGCGCTCGAGATCCTGGCGCGGCTGGTGGAGGCGCGCGTCGAAGGCAAGCCCGGCTACACCGCGCTGCAACTCTCGACAATGGCGCGCTGCGACCTCGATACCTCAAACCGGCTCATCGCCCGGCTCGACGCGCTCGGCTGGATCGGCCGGCTGGAGGACGCGCGCCAGCCGCGTTACGTGCTTATCGCGAATCCGAACCAGATGACGGTGACGATGCTGTTCGACCAGTTCGTGATCGATCGCGCGGAACTCGAATATCAGCTGAAGCTCGATGCCGCGCAGGTGGATTGCGCCGCGCTCATGAACGCGCTCGAAAACGACGCGCTGGACATCACGGTGGGCTCGCTGATCGCCGCGCGCGCCTCGGCGCTGACTGACGCGCGCCTGCGCGAGCCGCCGCCTTCCGCGCTGCCCCGGCAGACGGCATGAATTGCATGAGCCGTCAGAGCGAAATCCTGCCGATGCAGATGTCCTTGAACATCACCCAGTCGCCCATCAGGCTGTAGATCGGGTGGCGAAACGTGGCCGGCCGGTTTTTCTCGAAGAAGAAGTGGCCGACCCACGCGAAGCCATAGCCGCAGATCACGGCCGCCGGCGCCCAGAGCCAGTCGCCGGTGGCGATCGCCATGGCGAGACAGCCGATCACGCCGAGCGAACCGATGAAATGCAGCCGGCGCGAAATGAGATTGCGATGCTCCTCGAGATAGAACGGATAGAACTGGGCGAAGTTCGCGAAATGCTCCCCGTGTGCGGCGTGCGCCATGACGGCCTCCCTGTCATGCTTGGCTGATGTGCTGCGGCGCGTGGCGCGCCGGCTCTCCGACACCAGCAAGATTCATTCTGCGGCGGCGGCAGGCGCGGCGCAAGCGGGGGTTCCGGGGGGCGTTTCAAGCGGGCGGGCGAGTGCCGCGTGCGCAATCGAGCGCGAATGCAAACAGGGTATCGAGCGTCGCGTCCGGCTGTTCGGTCATCATGGCGTGACCCGCGTCCAGTTCCACTGTCTGCACCGTCGCGCCGGCCTTTCTCAAGGCCTCGACGACCGGACGCGACGCACGCGGCGGCGTCATGATGTCGCGGCGGCCGCTCAGCACGCACACCGGACAGCGCGCCGCGCCGGCGCGTTCGAGCGCCTCCGCGTAGGCATTGCAGGCGCTGAAGTCGGTATGGAAGAGCAGGGCCTCGCCCAGCAGGCTCACGCGCTCCATCAGCCGCCGGTTCGCGCCTTGCAGCCAGAAGCCGGGCGCGGGGCTCGAAGGTTTTGCGGCGAGCGTCGAATGCGACCACTGATTGACCATTTCGATGGCCTCCGGCTCGTGCTCGCGGGCCGCGTCGAGCAGGGTCGCGGAGACGGTCATCGGCGCGGCGGTCGCGAGCAGCGCGAGACCCAGCGCACGCTCCGGATGGCGCGCGGCGGCGTCGAGCGCGATCAGCGAGCCCATGCTGTGGCCGACGAAGATCGCCTGTCGCACGCCGGCCGCGTCGAGCACGCCGATCACCCAGTCGGCCAGCGCGCCGATGGTCGACAACGGCGCGCCGGCGCTGCGTCCATGTCCCGGAAGATCGAGCGCGAGCACCCCGAAGCCGTGATGCGCGAAATAGCGCGTCTGCAACGCCCACACGCTGTGATCGTGCTCCGCGCCGTGAATGAACACGACGGCAGGCCGCGCGGCGTCGAACGGTTTGCCGCCGGTATAGGCGTAGGCAGCGCGGCCGTGATGATCGAGCATCATGCGCGGCTCCCGAGCGGTGCGGCGGCGCCTGCGCCTGCGTTCTCGGCGGCCTTTTGCGCCGCCTTGAGCCCGCGCTTCAGGTCGTCGATCAGGTCGTCCGGATCCTCCAGACCGATCGACAGACGGATGCGCCCCGGCCCGATGCCCGCCGCGGCGAGCGCGGCGGCGTCCATGCGGAAATGGGTCGTGGAAGCCGGATGGATGACGAGCGAGCGTGCATCGCCGACATTCGCGAGATGCGAGAACAGCGTGAGCGTCTCGATGAAGCTGCGCGCCGCCGGCACGCCGCCCTTGATGTCGAAGCTGAACACCGCGCCCGCGCCGCGCGGCAGCAGGCGCTGGGCGAGCGCGTGGTCGCGGTGGGTCGGCAGTTCGGGATAGGCCACGCCCTCGACCGCCGCGGAGCCGAGCAGGAATTCGATCACCTTGCGCGTGTTCGCGACATGCCGGTCCATGCGCAACGGCAAGGTTTCGATGCCTTGCAGCAGTTGCCACGCGGCTTGCGGATGCAGACAGGCGCCAAAGTCGCGCAGGCCTTCGCGGCGGGCGCGCAGCAGGAAGGGCGCGACGGTGCTTTCCTCGGCGAACACCATGCCGTGAAAGCCGTCGTAAGGCTCGGTGAATTCGGGGAAGCGGCCGTTGGCGAAGTCGAAGGTGCCCCCGTCGACGAGCACGCCGCCGACGGTCGTCCCGTGGCCGCCGAGGAACTTGGTCGCCGAGTGGTAGACGAGGTCCGCGCCGTGTTCGAAAGGGCGCAGCAGATACGGCGTCGTGAAGGTGGAATCGACCAGCAGCGGCGCGCCGTGCGCATGCGCGATTTCCGCGACGCCCGCGATATCGAGCACGTCGAGGCCCGGATTGCCGAGCGTCTCGCCGAAGAACAGGCGTGTTTCGGGCCGCGCGGCCGCGCGCCAGGCGTCGAGATCGTGCGGCGCGACGAAGGTGGTGTCGATGCCGAAGCGCCGCAAGGTGTAATGCAGCAGATTGTGCGAGCCGCCGTAGAGCGCACTGGACGCGACCACATGCGAGCCCGCGCCCATCAGCGTGGCGATCGCGAGATGCAGCGCGGCCTGGCCGCTCGCGGTGCCGATCGCGCCGACGCCGCCTTCGAGCGCCGCGACCCGTTCCTCGAACACCGCGACGGTCGGGTTCGAGATGCGCGAATAGACGTGCCCGGAGCGCTCCATGTTGAAGAGCGCGGCGGCGTGATCGGTGTCGCGGAAGGTGAAGGAGGTGGTCTGATAAATGGGCGTCGCGCGGGCGCCGGTGGCGGGGTCGGGCGCGGCGCCCGCGTGCAGCGCGAGCGTGTCGAAGCGGTTGGCTGGCATCGTGGACGGCCGGCGCGCAGGGTGCCGGCGGGCGGCGAACAAGGGCCGATCATCGTAACATCGGGGATCGGCGTTCAAACTTAGGGCGAACATCAGGGCTGCGTCAGGGCTGCGTCAGGAACAAGCCACGCCGGATGCATGCTCCAAAGCAGGCACTCGAAACCGCGCAAAGCCTTGTCCATCCGGCCAGTGCGGGCGTTTCCCGGGCCGTTCGCCTTTTCTTTTGCGAGTCTTTCCGATAGCATCGATCCATCTTTGCCACCCCGTTCGCACCGCGGCTGCACGCCGTGCGCAACGCCGGCGGCGTCAACGTTTCAGGCTGCAACAGGCATCGTGCGGCCATTCGCGAGGAGACAACCATGCGAGTCAGCGACATTCTCAAGGTGAAGGGCAACACCCTTTTCACCGTCACACCGGACACCCCGCTCGGCGAGGCCGTCGACACCATGGCGGCGCATGACATCGGCTCGCTGGTCGTCATGGAGTACGGCGACCTGGTCGGCATGCTGACCTTCCGCGAAATCATCGTGACCTTGCGCGACAACGGCGGTTCGGTGGGCACGTCCACCATCCGCAAGATCATGGACGACCATCCGCTCACCTGCACGCCGGAAACCGACGTGAACGAAGTCCGCCGCATGATGCTCGAGCATCATGTGCGCTATCTGCCGGTCATGGAGAAGCGTCAGCTGATGGGCGTGATCTCGTTCTATGACGTCGCAAAGGCGGTGGTGGAGGAGCAGGGTTTCGAGAACCGCATGCTGAAGGCCTATATCCGCGACTGGCCCGAGCAGCAGGAAGAAGCGCGCTGAGCGCGTCATCTTTTGCGGCGGAACTTCGCAATCAGACATGATCTGGCTCGGGCGGTTTGAGCAGCTTGCTTGAACCCCGCGCCCCGCAAAGCGCGCCCGACCGGCGCGCTTTTTTTCGCCCCGCCCGGCAACCCGTCTCGCTCCAACGACTTCCATTCGGGCGCGCCCGACACCCAATCTCACCCTCCCGCAACACATGAGCGACCATCCGCCGCGCGCCCGAGAGCGCGACTCCCGACGTGCGCATGCAGCCGGCGAAAGCCAGTTCCGCCTGCTGCGCGAGCGCCGTTTCGCACCGTTTTTCTGGACGCAGTTCCTGGGTGCGATGAACGACAACGTCTTCAAGGTCGGCTTCACGTCGCTCGTGACGTTCCAGGCGGCGCGCTTTTCCGGCGTCGATCCGAAGACGGCCGCGTTCCTGATTTCCGCCATCTTCATCGTGCCGTTCGTGCTGTTCTCGGCGACCTCCGGCCAGATTGCCGACAAATACGACAAGGCCGTCCTCGCGCGCCTCGTGAAGAGCTTCGAGATCGTCGTGATGCTGATCGGCGGCGCGGGCTTCCTGTGGCACAGCGCGCCGCTGCTGTACGCCTGCACTTTCCTGATGGGCGTGCATTCCACCGTGTTCGGCCCGGTGAAATATGCCTATCTGCCGCAGCATCTCGACGCGCATGAACTGGTCGGCGGCAACGGGCTGGTCGAGATGGGCACCTTCGTCGCCATCCTGTTCGGCACGATCATCGGCGGCGCGGCAGCGGGCGCGTCCGAACACGGCGCGCTGCTGCTCGCCTGCGCCTGCTTTGCGTTCGCGCTGATCGGACGGGTGGCGGCCGCGTTCGTGCCGGCGTCGGCGCCGTCGCAATCCGGGCTGCGCATCAACTGGAATCCGTTCTCGGAAACCTGGCGCAACCTGCGGCTCGCGAAATCCGACCGCACCGTGTTCCTGAGCCTGCTCGGCATCTCCTGGCTATGGTTCGTCGGCGCGACCTTCCTGACCTCGTTCTTCAACTTCGCCAAGGACGTGCTGTCCGCCGATCCTGACGTCGTGACCGTCCTGCTCGCGACGTTTTCCCTGGGCATCGGCACGGGTTCGCTGCTGTGCGAGCGCCTGTCGAAGCGGCGCGTGGAGATCGGGCTCGTGCCGCTCGGGTCCATCGGCATCAGCGTGTTCGCGGTCGACTTGTTCTTCGCCAGCCACCGGATGATGCCGGCGGAACATCTGCTGGGCGTCGGCGAGTTTCTGCTTGCGCTGCCGCACTGGCGCATTCTCGCGGACCTGTTTCTGCTGGCGATGTTCGGCGGCTTCTACAGCGTGCCGCTCTACGCGCTGATCCAGGCGCGCAGCCAGCCCACGCATCGTGCGCGCATCATCGCGGCCAATAACATCCTCAATTCGTTCTTCATGATCGTGTCGGCGCTGATGGCGCTCGCGCTCACGTCCTTCGGCGTCGGCATTCCGGGACTCTTCCTCACTACCGCGCTGCTGAATGTGGTGGTCGCCTTGTACATCTATTCGCTCGTGCCGGAGTTCCTGCTGCGCTTCATCGCGTGGCTGCTGGTGCATACGTTCTATCGCATCCGGCTGGTCGATGCAGCGCGCATTCCCGCGCATGGCGCGGCCGTGCTGGTGTGCAACCACGTGAGTTTCGTGGACGCCGTGGTGATCATGGCCGAAAGTCCGCGGCCGATCCGCTTTGTGATGGACCACCGCATCTTCCGCACGCCGCTGTTCGGCTGGATGTTCCGCCACGTGAAGGCCATTCCGATCGCGCCCGCGCACGAGGACGCCGCCATGCTCGCACGCGCCTACGACGCGTGCGCCCAGGCGCTGGAAGAGGGCGATCTGGTCTGCATCTTCCCGGAAGGCAGGCTCACGCGCACCGGCGAGCTGAATCCGTTCCGGCATGGCATCGCCGAGATTCTGCGGCGCCATCCGGCGCCCGTCGTGCCGATGGCGCTGCGCGGCCTGTGGGGCAGCGTGTTCTCGCGTCACGAAGACGCGCAATGGCCGCGGCCGATCCGGCGCGGCGCGATGACGCGGCTGACGCTCGCGGTGGGCGAGCCGATCGCGCCGGAGGATGCGACGCCGCAGCATCTGCAGGAGGTGGTGTCGGCCTTGCGCGGGGCGCGCCGCTAGGGCGCGTCGGCGGGCGGCGCTGGCATAATGGCGGTTTCCCCCGACACTTTTTATCAGGTCGATGCTCATGTCCGGCAATACCCTTGGCACGCTCTTTACCGTCACGAACTTCGGCGAATCGCATGGTCCGGCGATCGGCTGCGTGATCGACGGCTGCCCGCCCGGCATGGCGCTCACCGAAGCCGACATCCAGATCGAGCTGGATCGCCGCCGCCCCGGCACGTCGCGGTACGTGACGCAGCGTCAGGAACCCGACCAGGTCGAGATTCTTTCCGGCGTGTTCGAAGGCGTGACCACGGGCACGCCCATCGCGCTCCTGATCCGCAATACCGACCAGCGCAGCAAGGACTACGGCAACATCGCGCAGAGCTTCCGTCCCGGTCATGCGGACTACACGTACCTGCAGAAATACGGCGTGCGCGACTATCGGGGCGGCGGCCGTTCGTCGGCGCGTCTCACTGCGCCGACCGTGGCCGCGGGCGCCGTCGCGAAGAAATGGTTGCGCGAGAAGTTCGGCCTCGAGACGCGCGGCTGCATGAGCGCGCTGGGCGAAGTGGCGATTCCGTTCGAAAGCTGGGAGCACGTGCGGGAGAACCCGTTCTTCTCGCCGAACGCGCAGATCGTGCCGCAGCTCGAGGAATACATGGACAACCTGCGCCGCGACGGCGATTCGGTTGGCGCGCGCATCGAGGTGGTGGCGAGCGGCGTGCCGGTGGGTCTCGGCGAGCCGCTGTACGACCGGCTCGACGCGGACATCGCCCACGCGATGATGGGCCTCAATGCCGTAAAGGCCGTGGAGATCGGCGCGGGCTTCGCGAGCGTCGCGCAACGCGGTTCGCAGCACGGCGACGAGATGTCGCCCGAAGGCTTCGCCACCAACAACGCCGGCGGCATTCTCGGCGGCATTTCAAGTGGGCAGGACATCACGGTGTCCATCGCGATCAAGCCGACGTCGAGCATCCGTACGCCGCGCCAGTCCATCGACAAGGACGGCGCGCCCGCCACCGTCGAAACCTTTGGCCGTCACGATCCGTGCGTCGGCATCCGCGCCACGCCGATTGCCGAAGCGCTGCTCGCGCTGGTGCTGATGGACCACGCGCTGCGGCATCGCGCGCAATGCGGCGACGTCGTGGTGGGCACGCCGAAGATCGCGGCTCAGGCGCCGTCGAAGTAGGCGGCAGGAGCGAACCTGAAATGAGAAACGGGCGCCATGGCGCCCGTTTTCTTTCGCTCGAACGATGCAGCCGGAACCCGGCCGCACGCCATCACATGTTCGGATAGTTCGGGCCGCCGCCGCCTTCCGGCGTGACCCACACGATGTTCTGCGTCGGATCCTTGATGTCGCACGTCTTGCAGTGCACGCAGTTCTGCGCGTTGATCTGCAGGCGCTCGTTGCCGTCGTCGCCCTTCACGAATTCATACACGGCCGCCGGACAGTAGCGGCTTTCCGGGCCCGCATAGGTGCGCAGGTTGACATCGACCGGCACCTTCGGGTCCTTGAGCGTCAGGTGCGCCGGCTGATTCTCCTCGTGGTTCGTGTTCGAGATGAACACGGACGAGAGCCGGTCGAAGGTGAGCTTGCCGTCGGGCTTCGGATAGACGATTGGCTTGCACTGCGAAGCCGGCTTCAGCATCTCGTGATCCCAGTGCTGATGGTGCAGCGTCCAGGGCACGTTGCCGCCCATCACCTTCTGCTCCAGGCCCACCATGAAGGTGCCGAGGTACAGGCCCTTGCTCATCCACTGCTTGAAATTGCGCGCCCGATACAGCTCCGTCTTGAGCCACGAGCTCTCGAACGCTTCCGGATAGGCCGTGAGTTCGTCGTTCTGGCGGCCGGCCTGCACAGCGTCGAACGCGGCTTCGGCGGCCATCTTGCCGGACTTGATCGCCGCGTGGCTGCCCTTGATGCGCGAGGCGTTCAGGAAGCCGGCGTCATCGCCCGCCAGCGCGCCGCCCGGGAAGCTCAGCTTCGGCAGCGACATCAGCCCGCCCGCGGTGATCGCGCGCGCGCCGTAGGAAATGCGCTTGCCGCCTTCGAGGAACGCGCGGATCGACGGATGGGTCTTGTAGCGCTGGAATTCCTCGAACGGCGACAGATACGGATTCGAATACCCCAGCCCGACGACGAAGCCCACCACCACCTGGTTGTTGTCCATGTGATAGAGGAACGAGCCGCCGTAGGTGTCCGGTTCGAGCGGCCAGCCGGCCGTGTGGATCACGAGGCCGGGCTTGTGCTTGACCGGATCGATTTCCCACAACTCCTTGATGCCGATGCCGTACACCTGCGGATCGGCATTGCGGTTCAGCTTGTACTTGTCGATCAGCTGGCGGCCGAGATGCCCGCGCGCGCCTTCGCAGAACAGCGTGTACTTCGCGTGCAGTTCCATGCCGAGCTGGAAGTTCTCGGTCGGCTGGCCGTCCTTGCCGACGCCCATGTTGCCCGTGACCACGCCGCGCACCGAACCGTCGTCCGCATACAGCACTTCGGCTGCCGGAAAGCCCGGAAAGATCTCGACGCCCAGCGCCTCGGCCTGCTGGCCCAGCCAGCGCGTGACGTTGGCGAGCGAAATCACGTAGTTGCCATGATTCTTGAAGTTGTCGGGAAGCAGCCAGTTCGGCACCTGCTTCGCGTCGTTCTGGGAGAGGAACAGGAAGCGGTCCTCGGTCACCTCGACGTCGAGCGGCGCGCCTTTTTCCTTCCAGTCGGGAATCAGTTCTGCAAGCCCGCGCGGGTCCATCACCGCCCCGGACAGGATGTGCGCACCGACCTCCGAGCCTTTCTCCAGCACGCACACGCCGATCTCGACGCCTTTTTCTTCCGCCAGTTGCTTTAACCGGATGGCCGCCGACAAACCGGCTGGCCCACCGCCGACGATCACGACGTCGTATTCCATCGATTCGCGGGGACCGTACTGCTCGATGAGGCTCGCCGGGGTCATCAATGCTCCTCTGTACTTTAGAATGCCCTTTCGGGTTCGGGGATCGCGTATTGTCGGGGAAGCTCAGGCAGCCCGCAACCGATGCTCGTTATATTCGCACGAACGTACTATTATGGCGGCGCCTGTGCCATCGGTGCCGACGCTGATGGCTTGCGGCGCGCGCCCGGTGCGCCGTCGAGGCTGAATCCACCCTGGAAAAGGAAGCACAATGGGCCGTTCGATCAACCTGGAAGGCAAGGTCGCGCTGATTACCGGCGCGTCCAGTGGTTTGGGCAAACGTTTCGCGCAGGTGCTGTCGCAGGCGGGGGCCAAGGTGGTGCTCGCGAGCCGGCGCACGGAGCGGCTGAAGGAATTGCGCGCGGAGATCGAGGCGTCGGGCGGCGCGGCGCACGTGGTCTCGCTCGACGTGACGGATTACCAGAGCGTCAAGTCCGCCGTGGCGCATGCCGAGACGGAAGCCGGCACCATCGACATCCTGGTGAACAACTCGGGCGTCTCCACCACGCAGAAACTCACCGACGTCACGCCCGCCGACTTCGAATTCGTTTTCGGCACGAATGTGCGCGGAGCGTTCTTCGTCGCGCAGGAAGTGGCCAAGCGCATGATCATGCGCGGCAACGGCGCCGCGAAACCGGCGTACCGGATCATCAACATCGCCTCGGTGGCGGGGCTGCGGGTGTTTCCGCAGATCGGCGTCTATTCGATGAGCAAGGCCGCCGTCGTGCAGATGACGAAGTCCATGGCGCTCGAATGGGGCCGCCACGGCATCAATGTCAACGCCATCTGCCCGGGTTATATCGACACCGAGATCAATCACCACCACTGGAAGACCGAGCAGGGGCAGAAGCTCATGTCGATGCTGCCGCGCCGGCGCGTCGGCACGCCGAACGATCTCGACGGCCTGCTGCTCCTGCTGGCCGCCGACGAATCGCAGTTCATGAACGGCGCCGTGATTTCCGCGGACGACGGTTTCTCGGTCTGAGCGCGGCCCTTCCACTTTCAGTCAACCAGGCCGTCATACGGCAACAGGTAACGCAGTCAATGAGCAGCGAGCAGAGCTTCCGCACCGTCATCGAATTACCCATGCCGATCCGCTGGGGCGACATGGACGCCTTCGGGCACGTCAACAACACCGTCTATTTCCGCTACATGGAGCAGGTGCGGATTTCCTGGTTCGAGCAACTGGGCATCGTGGGCGGCCACGGCGCGGGGCAGGGGCCGGTGATCGTGAACGCGTCGATGGAATTTCTCCGGCAACTGCACTATCCCGGCGACGTGATCGGCCGGATGTCGGTCGGCCAGCCGGGACGCAGCAGCTTCGACACGCATTTCGAGCTGGTGCGCGCCGATGCGCCCGACACGCTGGTCGCGCGCGGTGCGGCGAAGATCGTGTGGATCGAGTACGCGGCGGGCAAGTCGGCGCCGCTGCCGGAGGCGCTGCGCCGCGTGATCGAGACGGGTGTGTCCGTCGCGCTGTGAGTCCGTGGGTCAGGTGCCGAGCAGCCGTTGGAGCAATTCGGTGGCGTTGCCGGTGTCGTACTTGCGCATGAGTCGCGCGCGATAGATGTCGACGGTGCGCGGGCTGATGTCGAGCACGCGGCCGATCTGCTTGCTGGTCTTGCCGGTCACGAGCTGCGCGGCGATCTCCCGTTCGCGCGGCGTCAGTTCGATGGCGACCCGCCGCGTCGCGCTCAGGTCCTCGAAGGTCCAGACGCCGGCTGCGTGCGGCGTGGCGCGGTCGAGCGCGCGGCCGGTCACGTGGCACCAGAAGAGCTCGCCATTGTTGCGCTTCATGATGCGGTCGTCGCTGTAGGTGCCTTCCTTGCTGATGTGCGCGGCGATCCGCTCGCCGATCCGCGCGAATTCGTCCGGCGACGGATACAGCACCTCGAACGACTGGCCGATGAGCGCCTCGCGCGCAAAGCCGAAGATCGCGCAGAGCTGCGCGTTGCAGTCCTCGATCGCGCGCTCGCGCGAGAGCACGAGCCCGACGGGCGCGAGATGAAACGCGGTTTGATAGTCCAGTGCAGGCATGTGATCCGGGCGCCCGGGCGCTTGGCGCGGCGCGGCTGACGGGGCCGGGAACCAAACGCGCGCGGGCAATGACTTATGTATTTTTGCGTATTGTGCCGGATCAGCCGGGCAGCGTACTCTTTCGCCACGCTTCTGCCTCGCCAGCAGGCCGTCCGCGCGTCGGGTGACAGCGTCGTGACGGTTCACAAGCCGACGGATCAAGGCCGGTGCAAAACCGCTCAACAGCCGTTTCCCAGTTGGTTTCACACATGGAAGGGACACACAGATGAACAAGGTCTATCCCAGCGCGAAAGCCGCGCTCGAGGACATCGTCAAGGACGGGCAGACATTCGCCGTCGGCGGTTTCGGGCTGTGCGGCATTCCCGAGGCGCTGATCGCCGCATTGCGCGACACCGGCGTGAAGGGCATCACCTGCATCAGCAATAACGCGGGCGTCGACGGCTTCGGTCTTGGGCAACTGCTCGAAACTCGCCAGGTCAAGAAGATGATTTCTTCCTACGTCGGCGAGAACAAGGAGTTCGAACGGCAATACCTGGCCGGCGAACTCGAACTCGAATTCACGCCGCAGGGCACGCTGGCCGAAAAGCTGCGCGCGGGCGGCGCAGGTATCCCGGCCTTCTTCACCAACACCGGCTTCGGCACCGTGATCGCGGAAGGCAAGGAAACGCGCCAGTTCGGCGAGAACCACTACGTGCTCGAACATTCGCTGACGGCGGATGTCGCGCTCGTGAAGGCGTGGAAGGCCGACAAGTCCGGCAACCTGATCTACCGCCGCACGGCGCGCAACTTCAACCCGATGTGCGCGATGGCCGGCAAGATCACGGTGGTGGAAGTGGAAGAGATCGTCGAGGTGGGCGAGCTCGATCCGGACGCCATTCATACGCCCGGCATCTTCGTGCAGCGCCTCGTGCTGAACGCACAGCCCGAGAAGCGCATCGAACAACGCATCGTCCGCGCGAAAGGAGAGTAATCATGGCTTGGACTCGTGACCAGATGGCCGCGCGCGCGGCGCAGGAACTGCAGGACGGCTTCTACGTGAACCTGGGCATCGGCCTGCCGACGCTCGTCGCCAATCACGTGCCGGACGGCATGGAAGTGTGGCTGCAATCGGAGAACGGCTTGCTGGGCATCGGCCCGTCGCCGTATGAAGACGAAGTGGACGCCGACCTCATCAACGCCGGCAAGCAGACCGTGACCACCTTGCCGGGCTCGTCGATTTTTTCGTCGGCGGATTCGTTCGCGATGATTCGCGGCGGCCACATCAACCTGGCGATCCTGGGCGCCATGCAGATCAGCAAGAAGGGCGACCTGGCCAACTGGATGATCCCCGGCAAGATGATCAAGGGCATGGGCGGCGCGATGGACCTGGTCGCCGGTGTCAAGAAGGTGGTCGTGCTGATGGAGCACGTCGCCAAGGGCGACCAGCACAAGATCCTCGAAGAATGCTCGTTGCCGCTGACGGGCGTGGGCGTCGTGGACCGCATCATCACGGATCTCGGCGTGATCGACGTCACGGAGAAAGGACTGCGGCTGGTCGAGCTTGCGGACGGCGTGTCGGTTGAGGAAATCCAGCAGAAGACGGGTGCGCCGCTGGATGTCTCGGGCGTGAAGTGACGCGCGGGCAAGCGGTTTAAGCGCCGGATCTCGAACGGGCGCGGCTTTCGGGCTGCGCCCGTTTTGCTTTTCGCGCCGATGGTTCGTTCAGGGTCGTCCGTTCGGCCAGCGGGATTCCGGAGGACGCCACGCGCCGTACAATCGTTGCAATCCAAGTCACCAACCGCAATCTCATTCGCGAGGACCGCTTCATGACCGCACCGATCGTCGTCGAACCCGTTCACCCGGAGCTGGGCGAGCCGCGCCAGCGCTTCGTGCAATGCGCGAGTCCGGGCGGGCTGCATCGCGTGGCATACACGGAATGGGGCGATCCGTCGAACCCGCGCGTGCTGCTCTGCGTGCATGGCCTCACGCGCTCGGGGCGCGACTTCGACAAGCTCGCGAAGGCGTTCGCCCATGAGTATCGGGTCGTGTGTCCGGATGTCGTCGGGCGCGGGCTCTCGGGCTGGCTGGCGGATCCGCGTTACTACGGCGTGCCGCAATACGTCGCGGACATGGTCACGCTGATTGCGCGGCTCAACGTGGAGACGGTGGACTGGTTCGGCACGTCGATGGGCGGACTGATCGGCATGGCGCTCGGCGGACTGCCGGACTCGCCCATCCGCAAGCTGCTCCTGAACGATGTCGGGCCGCATATCGAGCCGGTCGCGCTCGGAAGGATCGGCGAATATCTGGGCAAGCCGGCGCGCTTTGCTTCCCTCGAAGAGGGCGTGCGGCGCGCGGCGGAACTCGCGGCGAGCTTCGGGCCGCTCAGCGACGCGGAATGGACCAGCATCAACACGCCGCTGCTGCGCGAGCGCGACGGCGCGTGGACCTTCCACTACGACCCGGCCATTGCCACGCCGTTCGCGTCGGTGACCGAGGAGCAGGCCGCCGCGTATGAGGCGTTCCTGTGGCATTCGGTAGCGTGCATCGCCTCGCCGGTTTTGGTCGTACGCGGCGAGACTTCTGATCTGCTGTCGCGCGAAACCGTCGAGCGGATGGTGAAGACGGGGCAAGCGGTGACGAGCGTCGAGATTCCCGGCGTGGGCCACGCGCCGGCGTTTCTTGCCGACGATCAAATCGCCATTGCCAAAGGGTTCTTTCTGGGCGATAGCGGCAGCGGGGCATAATATCGGGCTTGGCCGAAGCCGCACAGCTTCATCGATCCCATCTCCATCAACCATCGTCAGGAACCCATCATGGCAGTCATTCGTCATCACGTCGGCCCGCGTCTGTCCGAAACCGCCATTCATAACGGTACGGTCTATCTTGCCGGCCAGATCGCCGAGGACACGGACCAGGACATCACCGGCCAGACGCGTGAGGTGCTCGGCCACATCGACCGTCTGCTGGAAGAGGCCAACAGCGACAAGGCGCATTTGCTGTCGGTGCAGATCTATATCTCCGATCTCGTGCACTTCGCCGGCATGAACGCGGTGTGGGATGCGTGGGTTGCCGACGGCAACGCGCCGCCGCGCGCCACCGTCGAGGCCAAGCTGGCCAATCCGGCGTGCCTCGTCGAAGTCGTCGTGGTCGCGGCGCAGCGCACCTGAACCTTCGTATCGGCTGAAGCAGTCGCATTTCCCGCATGAGCGAGACCGCCGTTCCCACCGAGACCTGGCCCGAGCCGTCGATCGACGACGCGCTCGCGTTCGTGCACGAGCACGCGCGGGACGCCCGGCTGTCGACGGGCGAACTGCTCGCGGAGCACGCGGTGGGCACCGCACGCATCATGCAGACGCTCAATGTCGATGCGCACGCGGTCACGGCGGCGGCGCTGTTCGCGCTGGCGCCGCATCTCGAGGATCCCGAGAAGCTCATCACCGAGCGCTTCGGTCCGGAAGTGCAGCGTCTCGTCGGCGATGTCCGAAAGCTGTTGCGGCTCGGTTCCGTCAGCTCGCGCGCCACGCTGGCCGAGTTTCCCGATACCCGCGACGCACAGGCGGCCCGCCGCGCGCAGGTCGAGTCGCTGCGCAAGATGCTGCTGGCATTCGCGCAGGACATTCGCGTGGTGCTGATCCGGCTGGCGTCGCGGGTGCAGACCTTGCGCTTTCATGCCGCGCACAAGATCGATCCGCCGCCGGACGTGCCGCGCGAAACCCTCGAGATCTACGCGCCGCTCGCCAACCGGCTTGGCATCTGGCAACTGAAGTGGGAGCTGGAGGACCTCTCGTTCCGCTTCCAGGATCCGGTCACGTACAAGCGTATCGCGAAGCTGCTCGACGAAAAGCGCGTCGAACGCGAAAGCTATGTGACCGAGGCGATCGCGCGCCTGCAGCGCGAGCTGGACACCGCGCACATCAAGGCTGAAGTGAGCGGCCGGCCGAAGCACATCTACAGCATCTGGAAGAAGATGCGCGGCAAGCATCTCGACTTCTCGGAGCTGAACGACGTGCGCGCGTTTCGCGTGATCGTCGGCGACATCAAGGATTGCTACACCGTGCTCGGCATCGTGCATAACCTGTGGCAGCCGGTTCCGCGCGAGTTCGACGACTACATTTCCCGGCCCAAGCCGAACGGCTACAAGTCGCTGCACACGGTCGTGATCGGCGACGACGGGCGCGCCTTCGAAGTGCAGATCCGCACGCAGGAAATGCATCAGTTCGCCGAGTACGGCGTGGCGGCGCACTGGCGCTACAAGGAAGCGGGCGCGCGCGGTTACGCGGGGCAGGTGACCGCGAGCGAGAAATACGACGAGAAGATCGCGTGGCTGCGTCAGCTGCTGGCCTGGAAGGACGACGTGGAAGGCGACGGCGACGGCGATGCGGAAGCGGAAAAGCGCGGCTGGCAGCATCTGCGCGACGCCACGCTCGACGACGACCACATTTACGTGCTGACGCCGCAGGCCCGCGTGATCGCGCTGCCGCACGGCGCGACGCCTGTCGATTTCGCTTATCACCTGCACAGCGAGCTGGGGCATCGTTGTCGTGGCGCACGTGTCGACGGCGCAATGGTGCCGCTCAATACGCAGCTGCAAAACGGCCAGACAGTCGAGATCGTCGCGGTGAAGGAGGGCGGCCCCTCGCGCGACTGGCTCAACCCGCAGCTCGGCTATCTGCACAGCCCGCGGGCGCGGCAGAAGGTGCGCTCGTGGTTCCTTGCGGCGGACGCGGCGGAGACCATCGCGGCGGGCCGGACGATCGTTGAAAAGACACTGCAGCGAGAAGGCAAGACGTCCGTCAGCCTCGATCAACTCGCCACGAAACTCGGCTTCAAGACGCCGGAGGAGTTGTACGCGGTCGTCGGCAAGGACGAGTTCAGCCTGCGCAACATCGAGCAGGCGCTCTCCGACGCGCCGCCGCCGGAGCCCGAACCGGAAGCGCCCGAGCAGTTCGAGAAGCGCAGCAGCGGGCAGAGCGTGGCTCATGGCGCGTCGACGGGCGTGCTCGTCGTCGGCGTCGATGCCTTGCTGACGCAATTGGCGCGCTGCTGCCGGCCCGCGCCGCCGGACCCGATCGCCGGATTCGTGACGCGCGGCAAAGGCATGTCGGTCCATCGCACCGACTGCACGACCTTCAAGCGCATGGCGCAGCGCTCGCCGGAGCGCGTGCTGCATACGACCTGGTCGGCGGAGGTGATGAACGGGCGCGGCTCGTCGGTTTATCCGGTGGATCTGTCGGTGGAGTCGACCGACCGGCAAGGCTTGCTGCGGGATATCTCGGAAGTGTTCGCGCGCGAGAAGATCAACGTGATCGGCGTGAAGAGCCAGAGCCGCCGCAATGTCGCGTACATGCAGTTCACGGTGGAAGTGTCGAGCGCGGCACAGATTCAGCGCGCCTGCACGTTGTTGGGCGAAGTGCCGGGCGTGATCCGCGCGTCGCGGCGGGCGTGAGTGCCGTCTCAGTGAATTCCGCCTGACTTGCCGCAGCGGAATTCACCGAAAGATCCGCGGTTCGGCGAATAAACTTGAAGTTTCTCCGGACAAACCCTTGCCAAGGTTCGAAATACTCCATATAATCTCACTTCTTTCAGGCTCGTAGCTCAGCTGGTTAGAGCACCACCTTGACATGGTGGGGGTCGTTGGTTCGAGTCCAATCGAGCCTACCAACGAAAAAGAAGGCTTGCGGACTCCGGTCCGCGGGTTTTCAAACCGCGAAGGGCGTCTGAATGGCGCTCAGTGCAAAAGGCGAATGAAAATGGCACGTCGAACGTTGACCGAAACAGTTTCGGAGCGACGCTAGTCGAGGACCTAATTCGCCTTCTGCCAAATTGTTTCGCGGTCAGTGTGAAAAGTGAATGCGGCCCCTCGATAGCGGGGCCGCATTTTTTTTGTCTCCCGATTTCTCGACGTGAGATCGCGAGGCAAGCCTCAAACGACATCGCCCGGCGTGCGCCGGCGTTCTGGAGAACGATATGGTTTCGGTACGTTTGCCTGATGGGTCGGTCCGTCAATACGACCACCCGGTGACCGTCGCGGAAGTCGCGGCATCGATCGGTGCGGGCCTCGCCAAGGCCGCGCTCGCCGGCAAGCTCAACGGCGAACTCGTCGATACCTCCTTCCTGATCGACCGCGACGCGTCGCTTGCCATCGTCACCGACAAGGACCCGGAAGGCGTCGATGTCGTGCGCCACTCCACCGCGCACTTGCTGGCGTATGCGGTGAAGGACCTGTTCCCCGAGGCGCAGGTGACCATCGGACCGGTCATCGACAACGGCTTCTACTACGACTTCTCCTACAGCCGGCCGTTTACCCCCGAAGATCTCGAAAAGATCGAAAAGCGCATGCAGGAACTCGTCAAGAAGGACGAGCCGGTGTCGCGCCGCGTGGTGTCGCGCAACGAGGCCGTCGAGTACTTCAAGAGCATCGGCGAGAAGTACAAGGCCGAGATCATCGAGTCGATCCCCGAAAGCGACGAAATCAAACTGTATTCGCACGGCGGTTTCACCGACCTGTGCCGCGGCCCGCACGTGCCGTCCACCGGCAAGCTCAAGGTCTTCAAGCTGATGAAGCTTGCGGGCGCCTACTGGCGTGGCGACTCGAAGAACGAGCAGCTGCAGCGCATCTACGGCACCGCCTGGACCAAAAAGGAAGACCAGGAAGCCTATCTGCACATGCTGGAAGAAGCCGAGAAGCGCGATCACCGCAAGCTCGGCAAGCAACTCGACCTGTTCCATCTGCAGGACGAGGCGCCCGGCATGGTGTTCTGGCATCCGAAGGGCTGGTCGTTGTGGCAGCAGGTCGAGCAATACATGCGCCGTCGTGTGAACGAGGCCGGCTATCTCGAGATCAAGACCCCGATGGTCATGGACCGTTCGCTGTGGGAAGCCTCGGGTCACTGGCAGAACTATCGTGAAAACATGTTCACGACCGAGTCGGAAAAGCGCGACTACGCCATCAAGCCGATGAACTGCCCGGGTCACGTGCAGGTGTTCAATCACGGCCTGCGCTCGTACCGCGATCTGCCGTTGCGCTATGCGGAGTTCGGATCGTGCCACCGCAACGAGCCGTCGGGCGCGCTGCACGGCCTGATGCGCGTGCGCGGCTTCGTTCAGGACGATGCGCACATCTTCTGTACCGAAGATCAGTTCATCGCGGAGTCCATCGCGTTCAACACGCTGGCCATGAGCGTGTACAAGGATTTCGGCTTCGATCACATCGCCATCAAGCTGTCGCTGCGCCCTGAACAGCGCGCGGGCAGCGATGAAACCTGGGATCGCGCGGAGCAAGGTCTGCGCGAGGCACTGACCGCATGCGGTCTGGAATGGGAAGAGCTCGAAGGCGAGGGCGCGTTCTACGGTCCGAAGATCGAGTACCACATCAAGGATGCGCTGGGCCGTTCGTGGCAATGCGGCACCCTGCAGCTCGACATGGTGTTGCCGGAGCGTCTGGGCGCCGAATATGTCGCCGAGGACAACAGCCGCCGGCGTCCGGTGATGCTCCATCGTGCAATCGTCGGGTCAATGGAGCGTTTCCTCGGGATTCTGATCGAACACCACGCCGGCGCCATGCCGCCGTGGCTCGCTCCGACGCAGGCAGTCGTGCTCAATATTGCCGAAAGTCAGGCAGAATATGCCGCGAATCTGACCCAATCGTTGCAAAAACAAGGGCTTAGAGTCGAGTGCGATTTGCGCAATGAGAAGATTAGCTATAAAATACGCGAGCACACGCTGCAGAAGGTGCCGTATTTGCTGGTTGTCGGTGACAAGGAGCGTGAGGCGCAAACCGTAGCCGTGCGTGCTCGTGGCGGTGTCGATCTGGGCGTAATGCCGGTCGACGCATTTCTGGAGCGTCTGCAGCAGGATGTGCGGGCGTTCAGGTAAGTCACTCGCAGCGCGGCTTGTTTTTTAATTTTTAGAGGAAACGTAACATCGCTACTGATAAGTCGTCACATCGCATCAACGGTGAAATTACCGCACCGGAAGTGCGCTTGGTCGGAGTGGACAACGAGCCGCTCGGAATCGTGAAACTGGCCGAGGCGTTCCGTCAATCGGAACAGCTCGATGTCGATCTCGTCGAAATCGCGCCGCAGGCTTCTCCGCCTGTCTGCCGTTTGATGGATTACGGCAAGTTCAAATACTCGGAAGCGAAGAAGCAACACGAGGCGAAGCTCAAGCAGAAGATCGTGCAGGTGAAGGAAGTCAAATTCCGCCCCGGCACGGATGACGGTGACTACAACGTCAAGCTGCGCAACCTCACCCGCTTCCTCGAAGACGGCGACAAGACGAAAATCACATTGCGTTTCCGCGGTCGTGAAATGGCGCACCAGGAAATCGGCATGCGCATGCTGGAACGGTTGAAGTCGGATCTCGACGAATTCGGCCAGGTCGAGCAGATGCCGAAGATGGAAGGGCGTCAGATGATCATGGTGCTGGCCCCGAAGAAGAAGGGCAAGTAACCTCAAGCAACAAGCAATGGATCGCGCGCCGTCGAATGGCGGTCGGTGCGGCATTGCCGGCAGTTTCAGGCCGGCGTCATCTCGGTGACGCCGGTCATGCAAAGCGGCGACTCTTTACCGAGTCGTCTGCAAACAAGTGGCGCGTGGGTTTCGAAGGGCGGGAAGGGGTCTTGGCCAGCATGGACGGATCAGCCGCACACCCATGACCATCTAATGAACTGGAGTAGTTTCATGCCGAAGATGAAGACCAAGAAGAGCGCTGCAAAGCGCTTCGTGGTGCGTCCGGGCGGTACCGTCAAGCGCGGTCAAGCGTTCAAGCGCCACATTCTTACCAAGAAAACCACCAAGAACAAACGCCATCTGCGTGGCGCCACGGCCGTTCATGATTCCGATCTGAACTCCGTCCGCGCAATGCTGCCGTTCGCCTAACCTCAACTTAACTTAAGGAGCGCAACATGCCTCGAGTAAAACGTGGGGTTACCGCACGGGCCCGTCACAAGAAGATCCTCCGTCTGGCCAAGGGTTACCGCGGCCGTCGCAATAACGTCTATCGCATCGCCAAGCAGGCGGTCATGCGCGCTGGCCAATACGCCTACCGCGATCGCCGCAACAAGAAGCGTGTGTTCCGCGCACTGTGGATCACGCGTATCAACGCGGCGGTGCGTCAGCATGACATGACCTACAGCGTGTTCATCAACGGCCTGAAGAAGGCGTCGATCGAACTCGACCGCAAGGTGCTGGCTGACATGGCTGTGTTCGACAAGGCTGCTTTTGCTGCGATCGTGAAGCAGGTGAAAGCCGCCGTTGCAGCCTAATTGCGAAATTAGTACTGCGTGGTTCGCCTTCTCGTCGCCGGGTTGTTGACGGCGGCGCGAAGGCAGAAAACGGGGCTCTCACCGAGCCCCGTTTTTGTTGGTCGGACGGTTTTGCACATCGCATGCGCGCGTATCGGCGTGGATGAGCAAAACCGAACCTCTGTTTGAACTTCGACGTTAAGAAGATGGGATCAATGGATCTGGATCAGATTGTCGCGGACGCGAAAAGCGCCTTTGAACACGCCACCGACGCCAACACGCTCGAAAACGAGAAAGCGCGCTTTCTCGGCAAGTCGGGCGCGCTGACCGACTTGCTGAAGGGTCTGGGCAAGCTCGATCCCGAAGCGAAGAAGACCGAAGGCGCGCGCATCAACCAGGCAAAGCAGCAAGTCGAAGCCGCGCTGAACGCCCGCCGCCAGGCGCTGGCCGACGCGTTGCTCAACCAGCGTCTCGCGGCGGAAGCCATCGACGTCACGTTGCCCGGCCGCGGCGCCGGCGCCGGCACGCTGCATCCGGTGATGCGCACGTGGGAGCGCGTCGAGCAGGTGTTCCGCTCGATCGGCTTCGACGTCGCCGACGGTCCCGAGATCGAAACCGACTGGTACAACTTCACCGCGTTGAACAGCCCGGAAAACCATCCGGCGCGCTCGATGCAGGACACGTTCTATGTCGACGGCCAGGATGCCGACGGCCGGCCGCTCCTGCTGCGCACGCACACGAGCCCGATGCAGGTGCGTTACGCGCGCATGAACAAGCCGCCCATCAAGGTGATCGTGCCGGGTCGCACCTACCGCGTGGACAGCGACGCCACGCACTCGCCGATGTTCAACCAGGTCGAAGGCCTGTGGATCGAAGAGAACATCAGCTTCGCCGACCTGAAGGGCGCCTACACCGATTTCCTGAAGAAGTTCTTCGAGCGCGACGACATTCTCGTGCGCTTCCGTCCGTCGTATTTTCCGTTCACGGAGCCGTCGGCCGAGATCGACATGATGTTCGAGCACGGCAAGAACGCGGGCAAATGGCTGGAAATCTCCGGCTCGGGCCAGGTGCATCCCACCGTCATCCGCAACATGGGCCTCGATCCGGAGCGCTATATCGGCTTTGCGTTCGGCAGCGGCCTCGAGCGCCTGACGATGCTGCGCTACGGCGTGCAGGACCTGCGTCTGTTCTTCGAGAACGACTTGCGTTTCCTGCGCCAGTTCGCCTGAAGCACGCACGGCCCGCGACGTCCGGCTGCTCGCACCCGCCGAAGCCGGACCCGAGACTCCAAACATTTCGAACGTAGACATCCATGCAATTCCCAGAATCCTGGCTCCGCAGTTTCGTCGATCCGCAGCTCTCCACCGACGAACTCGCGCACGCGCTGACCATGGCCGGCCTCGAAGTCGAAGACCTGCGGCCGGTTGCGCCGCCCACCACGAAGATCGTCGTGGGCCAGGTGCTCGAAGTCGCGAAGCATCCGAACGCGGACAAGCTCAACGTCTGCCAGGTCGATGCCGGCACGGGCGAGCAGCTGAACATCGTGTGCGGCGCGCCGAACGTGGCGCCGGGCATCAAGGTGCCGGTTGCGCTGATGGGCGCCGTGCTGCCGCCGGCCGAAGCGGGCGGCGAGCCGTTCGTGATCAAGCCCGCGAAGTTGCGCGGCGTCGATAGCCAGGGCATGCTGTGCTCGGCGCGCGAACTGAAGCTGTCGGAAGATCACAGCGGCCTGCTGATCCTGCCCGCCGATGCACAAGTCGGCCAGGACATCCGCGAGGCGCTCAATCTCGACGACACGGTCTTCGAGATCAAGCTCACGCCCAACAAGGCGGATTGCCTGTCGGTGTATGGCGTCGCGCGCGAAACGGCCGCGATCACCGGCGCGCCGCTGAAGGCGCTCGAGGTGCCGGCAGTCGAAGCCACGCTCGACGGAAAGCTGCCCGTGAAGATCCTCGCGCCTGACCTGTGCGGCCGCTTCTCCGGCCGCGTGATTCGCGGCGTGAACGCGCATGCGAAGACGCCGCAATGGATGGTCGAGCGGCTCGAACGCGCGGGCCAGCGCAGCATTTCCGCGCTCGTCGACATCTCGAACTACGTGATGCTCGAGCTCGGGCGTCCGTCGCACGTGTTCGATCTCGACAAGATCCATGGCGCGATCGAAGTGCGCTGGGGCAAGCAGGGCGAGTCGCTGAAGCTCTTGAACGGCAACACCGTCGAGCTCGATGAAACCGTCGGCGTGATCGCCGATGACCGTCATGTCGAAAGCCTCGCGGGCATCATGGGCGGCGACAGCACGGCGGTGTCGCTGGATACCACGAACATCTATCTCGAAGCCGCGTTCTGGTGGCCCGACGCCATTCGCGGCCGCGCGCGCAAGTACAACTTCTCGACCGATGCCGCGCATCGCTTCGAGCGCGGCGTCGATTATTCGACGACCGTCGAGCACATCGAAATCATCTCGCGCCTGATTCTGGACATCTGCGGCGGCGCGGCGGGTCCGGTCGACGACCAGATCGTCAACGTGCCCGAACGCAATCCGGTGGCGATGCGCGTGTCGCGCGCGCATCGCATCATTGGCGTGGAGATCGGCGCCGGGGAGATCGCGCAGATCTTCACGCGCCTGAACCTCGCGTTCGAGCGCGACGGCGATACCTTCAAGGTCACGCCGCCGCCGTATCGCTTCGACATCGAGATCGAGGAAGACCTGATCGAAGAAGTCGCGCGCATCTATGGTTTCGAAAAGATTCCGGCCCGTCCGCCGGTCGCGCACAGCGAAATGCGCCGCACCGACGAGACCCGCCGTTCGATCCACGTGCTGCGTCACGCGGTCGCCGCGCGCGATTACTCGGAGACGGTGAACTTCAGTTTCGTCGATGCCGAGTGGGAGAAGGACTTCGCTGGCAACGATCAGCCCATCAAGCTGCTGAACCCGATCGCGAGCCAGCTCTCGGTCATGCGCACGACGCTGTTCGGCAGCCTGATCGAAGTGCTGCGTCATAACCTGAACCGTCGCGCCGAGCGTATGCGCGTGTTCGAGGCGGGCCGCGTGTTTCATCGCGACGCGTCCGTGCAGGCAGGCGAACTCAGCGTGCAAGGCTATGCGCAGCCGAAGATGATCGGCGGCCTCGCGTATGGCCCGGTCATCGAGGAGCAATGGGGCGCGGCTACGCGCAACGTCGACTTCTTCGACGTCAAGGGCGACGTCGAGGCGCTGTTCGCGCCGGTCGTGCCGCGCTTCGTGAAGGCCGAACATCCGGCGCTGCATCCGGGACGCAGCGCGCGTATCGAGGTGGCGGGGCGCGCGGTGGGCTGGATCGGCGAATTGCATCCGCGCTGGCTGCAAAAGTATGACCTTCCGCATGCGCCGGTCGTCTTCGAAGTCGATGCCGAAGCGTTGATGGAACGCGCGCTGCCGGCGACGTCCGAGGTGTCGAAATTCCCTCCGGTGCGACGCGATATCGCGGTCGTCGTGGATCAGGACGTGCCGGTTCGGGCGCTGCTCGACGAGCTCGAAAACGCCCGTTCGGAACCCGCCTGCAGGCACGTCACGAGGGTTGCGCTTTTCGACGAATTTCGTCCAAAATCAAATACTTCCGGAGGGTTGGGCGCGCACGAGAAAAGTCTTGCCTTCCGTGTAACGTTGCAAGATACTGGCGGCACGCTTCAGGACGAAACAGTCGATACGGCCATCAAAACCCTGGTGGATCGTCTGACTCGAGTACACGGCGCGCGATTGCGCGGATAGCCTTCCTCTGGAGTCGGCCCATCCGCACAACGCCCAAGGTCTCAAGCGTGTTACGCGCCGTTTTACCGATATGAACCAAATGAACTCGAGTGATTTCGAAGCCCTTCTTTCGGCGCAGCGCAGCGCCATGACCCGAGATATCCCGACCTCGAGCGCGCCCGGCGACACGCCGACGCTCACGAAAGCCGAACTGGCGGAGATGCTGTTCGACCACGTCGGCTTGAACAAGCGCGAGGCGAAAGACATGGTCGAAGCTTTCTTCGAAGTCATTCGCGACGCGCTGGAGAGCGGCGAGAGCGTCAAGCTCTCCGGCTTCGGCAATTTTCAGTTGCGCGACAAGCCGCAGCGTCCCGGGCGTAATCCGAAGACCGGCGAGGCCATTCCCATTGCGGCGCGGCGAGTCGTCACGTTTCATGCAAGTCAGAAGCTGAAGGCGCTGGTTGAAACGGGAGCGGAGACGGATCTCGCACGCTGATTCCTGATTCACGGAAGGCATGCGGCATGATCCGCGCTTTCCGCTGCTGCTGACCACCGCGCTTCAATCGACATCAATAACCACGATGGTTGATCGACGATGGAAAAAGTCGTCTTGCCTCCTATCCCGGCCAAGCGTTATTTCACGATTGGCGAAGTGAGCGAACTGTGCGGCGTCAAGCCGCACGTGCTGCGCTATTGGGAACAGGAGTTCACGCAACTGAGACCGGTGAAGCGGCGCGGCAACCGCCGCTACTATCAGCATCACGAGGTTCTGCTGATCCGGCGCATCCGTGACCTGCTGTACGAGCAGGGCTTCACGATCAATGGCGCCCGCAATCGCCTCGACTCGCAAGGCCGTGCAAGCGCCGACGAAGCTGAAGCCGAGGGCATGCCGGGCGATCCGCAAGCAGCGCAGGGATCGGTGGATGTCGATCAGTTGCGCAAGGAAATTCTTAAGGTGATCGATTTGCTGGGCGGCTGAAGGCCGTCTCCGGATGATCGATGTGCCTGGGTGATGCAGGTAGCGCAACGCCGCGAATCGTCGCGGCATTTTTTTGTCTGCGCAAAAAGCATTGGCGCGGTTGTGCGGCCGAGTTCATGCGCTGCATGCCGCACACCGGCGCAGTACGATACGCCTGCTTGTCCCCGTCTCGTCCTATCGATTCAGGAGGCTTTATGCGAGTACTGCTCGTTGGTGCAACCGGTCTGCTGGGCACGGAAATCAAACGACTCCTCGAACACCGGCACGAAGTGATCACCGCGAGCCGCAAGGGCTCCGACGTGGCTGTGGATCTGTCGGACAAGGCGAGCATCGTCGCCCTGTACGAGCGAGTGGGGATGGTTGGTGCAGTGGTGTGTGTCGGCGGAGCAGCGAAGTTCAAGCCGCTCGATGCGCTGGACGACTCGGACTATGCCTTCAGCCTCGCCAACAAACTGATGGGTCAGGTGAACCTCGTGCGCTGCGCCAGCGGACATGTGGAGACCGGCGGCTCGATCACGCTGACGAGCGGCACACTGGCGCAGGAACCGATGGTCGGCGCGGCTGCGGTGAGCATCGTCAATGCGGGGCTGGAGGGTTTCGTGCGGGTCGCGGCGCTGGAACTGCAAGGCACCTTGCGCGTGAATGTAGTGAGTCCGGGATGGGTTGCGGAGACGCTCGAATCGATGGGCAAGGATCCGTCGCAGGGCATTGCCGCCGCGGAGGTTGCAAAGGTCTATCAGCGCGCCATCGATGAGGCCATCACCGGGCAGACGCTCCTCGCCGCCAGGAGCTAGGACTTGAGGGCGGCGCGCAGGCGTCGCTTCGGGCGAAGCGCGGCGCGAGTGGCTGAAGGGGCGGGCGCTTTGACGTCGACCGAGCAATAAACGATGCTCGGTCCGACGCCCGACGGCGGATAGATGCGCCAGTCGTCATCGCCGTGATGGAAGAAGTAGAGCGCGTATCGACCGCCGGGCTTGGGCGCGCTCAGACACACGTAGCGGCTGCCGCCGGGATAGATGCGCCCGTAGCGCGCAACGCGCGCGTGACTCGTGGAATCGAACCATTTCGAGACTTCCTCGCGCAAACGGGAGAAAGGTCGATCTGACGAAATGCGCCCGGATTGCATGGGCGTGGATACGGTCGAGGGCATGGCGCGCCAATCCTTATGCGTCACGTTAAGACTAGAGCTTAAATAGCTGATTGACAAGTCATTTTTCGTGCTTAACGTATGAGCATTAAGCGTTGAAGCAATCACCTTCGACAGTCGCCAAAAGGCTTTCGACTGTCAGACGCTGAAGCCCATCATCGCGCCGGTGCTGGAGAGGGCCTCCTCTTCCGCGCGGGCCTTGAGCATGGCGTCGGCCAGACGGTAGTAAAACTGCGCGCGCTCTTCGAGAAACTCGGAGGAGGCATCGTTTGACAAGAAGTCATCTGCCATGTCGCCCGCCAGGGCCTGACCGGCGAAATAGTCCCGGAGCGACATCCCGAAATTCGTATTGCCGGGAAATGCGCGCGGGTTGTTGAGCTTGTTATACGCCATCGTTCTTGCTCGCCGTGTGTACGTAACGGTTCTTCAAATTCCCAAGCGGGTTCTTTTCAAGCTTGATTGGAGCGGCAAAGAAAAAGGCTCTCTGGTCGAGACCAGAGAGCCTTTTTTGTACTGGTCGGGGCGAGAGGATTTGAACCTCCGACCACCTGCACCCCATGCAGGTACGCATTGGTTGCAGTCAGTTGTGCGGTGTTGAACGAAGCCGAATAAACCATTGAAAATCAATCAGATGCCGCTACGTGCTTGTTAACTAAAGTTGAATAAAGTAGACTACGTTGGAGTTATTCCTGTAACCCCAACTGTAACCCCAAGCTCCTGATGGCCATCAACCAGCTTACTGCCAAGGAAATCGAGCACGCCAAACTAGCGCCCGGCGAGACAGAAAAAGTGCTGCGTGATGGCGAGGGGCTGGAGCTTCGTATACGCCCGGGCGGATCTTACTGGATGTTTCGCTATTCGTGGGAAGGAAAGCGCGTCGTTATTGCCATTGTTCAGAACGAAACCGGATCCACGAAGGAAGCGCATAAACGGCGCGCAGCGTCCACTGAACTCGCCCGCTCGACGGCTGCCGCCTATCGCGCCTGGTTGAAGCCGGCGCGAGGCGCTAATCAGGCGCCCCGCGACCCTCGAGCAGTACTTGCTGAAATGGCGGCGGCGGATGCATCGAGCAAAGCGCAGGCAGCCGCATTGGCCGAATTGGAGCGGGCAAGGCTCGAGCAGGCTGCGGCTAGGGCCACCGTTCGACGGCTGTTCGAGCGTTGGACCGCTCCGGGTGTCATGCAGCGCAGTGACGCCACACTGGCCGAGATGAAGCGGAGCTTTGAGAAAGACGTGTTCCCGGCCATTGGCGACCGCTACGCCGATCAGGTCACGAAGGGTGATTGCATGGCGATCATTGACGGCGTGCTTGCGCGTGGAGCGAACCGTCTGGCCAAGCGGATCTTTAGCGACCTTCGCCAGATGTTTGACTATGCGGTCAGTCGGGACATTATCGGCGTCAGTCCCATTGCCGCGATCAAGAAGAAGGACGTTGGCACGAAGGACGAAACCCGCGAGCGTTATCTGAACGAAGCGGAGCTGCGCGACCTGTTCGCGAAGCTGCCGGACTCAGGCCTGCTCAAGGCGACGCGGTACGGCGTGCTGCTGATGCTGGCCACCATGGCGCGTGTAGGCGAGTTGACGCGGGCGCAATGGTCGCACGTCGATCTGGAGGCCGGCACTTGGCTTATTCCGGCTGAGAATTCGAAGAACGGCAAACCTCACACGATCTATCTATCGGCGTTCGCTGTCGAGCAATACAAGGCGCTAAAGGCGGTCTGCACCAGTGAGACGTGGGTGTACCCGAACCGCGAGGACACCGGGCATATCGACCTGAAATCGATCAGCAAGCAGTTGCACGACCGTCAGCGCACGGCGCCGCTGAAGAATCGCAGCAAGGCGGTAGGCTCGTTGATCCTGTCGCGCGGCGAATGGACGCCCCATGATCTACGGCGCACCGGGGCAACGCTCATGCAGGGGCTGGGTGTTCTGCCTGGAGTGATCGAGCGGTGTCTGAATCATACGGACGATAACCGGATGGCCGCGATTTATCAGCGTCACGACTACGCGCCTGAGATGCGCGATGCATGGCGCCTGCTTGGGGATCGGTTGAGCTTGTTGCAGTCTCGGCCGGCTAATGTTCGGGTACTGGCGGCTTGAAACAGTCAAGCACAAGATGCGGTGGGTTTGTCGATGGACCCTTGCTAAACTAACGTCATTCCACGTAGCTCAACGAAGGAAATCGATGAGAGATTATCAAGTAACGACTAGCAGCCGAAAGGTGCAAGCGGGCGAAGCGAAGTACGGCTTTTGGGGGCGCCATAGCGCTGAGGCCAAGATGGATCGTGCCACTGCAAAGTGTGCGCGCGAAAGAAGCGCGGCTGGCATTCGTGCACCGCGGTCTGCGCGCCGGGTTCGCTCCGTCCAGGCTACGCGCCGTCCTGCCGCTAGCAGCGACTCGGAGGGTGAGCCTGCTCCTGCTTCACAGCTTCAAGGTGTAGCCCGCCTCAGCGGCTATGCAGCCCCGAAAGCAGGGGGTGCGCAATGAATACCCGAGTTCTCACTGTCAAACAAGTCTCCGAATGTATCGGCCTGACTCGATTCACCATTGCTGCATGGGTAAGAGAAGGTAAATTCCCGCAACCCATCCAATTGGGCGCTCGTCGCATCGGTTGGCGGTCTGACGAAGTACAGGCGTGGATCGACGCGCGGCCTCGTGCGAACGCTGACGAAGTGGGGGTGTCATGACGTCCATAAACGAGAAAGCGCCCGGTATTGAACCGAGCGCTTGTCTCCGCCACGAATCGATTAACACGACCTGGAATTCGTTCGTGCCGCAGAAACATCATAGCCTCGTTTTAGGTAGCGCGCCAATTGTTGACGCAATGCTATCTAGGGCATGGATGAGGTTTCCGAGAGATGCAAGACTGCGGCGCCGGTGCGAGCTCCAAATAGTAATTGACCATGCAGTTGATGCAGGTGCGATGCGATGCGAAGTCGTGTCCAAGCTCGCAGAGAGTGATCAAAATTTGATATTCGATATCGGAATTGAAACGCTCAACGCAGAGTACACGAAGGCGAATTGGAAAGCGTTCCGTGCGGCTTACCCGGCTTTGTATATGATGATGTGCCGAGACGCGACGCTCGAGGAAGCGTGCAAGGCAACGCAGATCGCAGAACGCACACACAATGCGGACCGGAAGACCTTCAACTCGGTCCTTCATCTTTGGATTGGTTTGCTACGCGCCGGCCGTACAGAAGATATCGACTACTGCCAGCGTGAGGCATACGTCTACCTCTCTGAGCAGAGGTTTTGCCGATTGAAGCAGGGCATGGTGATTCCTCGTGAACTCGTCAAACTGTCGCACTGGGATTAACTTAGAGCGCAAGTTGCTTTGCGCTTATATACTCGCAACGGGCACATCGGCAGAATTACTTCATCGATGAATAATGGAGTAATGCCGTGTCCCCAGAAGAATTCGCAGTCTTTCACGATACCGTCCGCCATACGCTCAACACTGCATCGTCGCTGACCATGAATGTCGCGACGAAAATGGCACTTGTCGCAAAGAATCTCAATCCTGAAGCGCCTGGGACGATCTCAGTTTATGAATCGTTGTCCGAGTTGGCCTCTCTGTCCGCGTTCTTTGACCAACAGTTGGCCGGCCTCGCTACCGTGACTTGGGGTCGCGAAGAACTCACGCAGTTATGCACGGACATTGCCAACACACTCAATGCTCATCGCGCTGAAGTCTTCGCCCATGCAGCAGTAGAAGCTGACTTGGCCACGCACGACGCGCCGGCCACGACGCAGTAAGGGGTTGCTATGGGAATCCTTGAATCTCTTCGGTCACTGGGCTACAGCGACGCGGACATTGCGCGAATCTCGTCTGCCGCAGGACAAGATGCGGCGCCCCCTGCCAATGAGCAACCGCAGAGCGGCTTGCTCGGCGCCTTCACCTCTCAGACCGCGCAGCCGCAGCCGCAGCAGCCGACTGGACTACGCTCGGGGACCCATGGCGAGGCGGCCACACCTGCGCAAGCGAATAGCTCGTCAGTCATCGTCCCCGCGGGCAACGGTACGTTCCGAACCGCTACGGCCAACGACGCGACGACCGCGGGGCTGGCTGGCCTACCTACTGCGTCCGACGCAACCGCTAACAGCAATTTCGTGCCGCCTACTACGGGCGATGACTCGAGCGTGCTTGGTCAAGATGCCCAACCTGCGCAGGGTGGCTTGCTGGCATTCAATCAGACGGCTTCCGCACTCCAAACTGCATCGCAGAGCCCGGAAGCATCCGGCGATTTGCTCGGCGCGCTTGGTGGGCGGCTGAAAGAAGTTGGCGCCAAGCTGACGAGCCTTAGCCCTGAAGCGGCGCAAGGAACTCTCGTTGCAGGTTTGCAAATGCTGCGTGCAAATGACGGCTCGCGCAATTTCGGCCAGGTTGCGGCGGAAGGCGGGATTGCCGGCCTGCAAACCTATGACGCCTTGGGCCAACAGAAAGCGGCGAACGCCTACGCAGGCCAAAAGCTCGCCCAGGAAACGGCCAATCAGCAGGCGGAGCGCAGTCTCGCTGAACGACGTTTCCAGCTCGAACTCGCTAACGCACGCAAGCCTTACGACGTGAACGGCACGACCTACGCAATGGGTTCTGACGGTCAATACGGTCCGCTCTCCGGTGCGCTGCCGAAGGTCGTCGCATGGCATGACGGCAACGACGCTGCCGGTAACAAGATTGCGATCGGCACGGATGCGCAAGGCAACGTCGTTAGCCGCATCAGCGCCGGGACAAGCACGGCACCCGCGGGCTATCGCTGGGGCACTGACGGCGGACTGACAGCCATTCCTGGCGGTCCTGCGGACCAGAGTTCCAAGCCGCTTACCGAGCAGCAGACAAAGGACCGAATGTTCGGTGATCGGATGGTTGACGCAAGCACCACGCTGAACCAGTACACGCCGAGCAACGCCGAGTTGGATCCGCTCTACTGGAAAAACCTGGGCGGTAATGGCACCAAGACGCCGGAAATGCAGAAGTATCAACAGGCCAAGGACCAGTGGATTGCCTCCGCTTTGCGGCAGGAGTCTGGCGCCGCGATTGGCGAGAGCGAATACAAGCGATTCGAGAGCGTCTACTTCCCGCAAGTAGGCGACACGCCGGAAGCCATCGCGCAGAAAGCGGAAGCTCGAGCACGAATTACGCAGAACATGGTGCAGGCCGGCAATCCGTATGGCTCCAAGCAGAGCGGCCAATCGAGCAGCAGCACGCCTGCCCTCAATCCTCAGGCAACCGCCAGCCTCACCCCGGCGCAACGCGACACCGTTAGCAAAGCGCTCGCGTCGGGCGATCCGAAAGCAATTCAGAAACTTCGCAGCCTGGGGTATGTGCAATGAGTGACTTTGATCTTTCGAGCCTGGACGGCTTGCCGCAAGCTCAATACACGCCCGCAACGTTTGCGGCTGCGTACGGAGATATGGCTGACAAGATCGCGTCTAGGACGGGCGTTGACCGCACTGTGATTCTTGGCGCGCTGGGCAATGAAACCGGCTGGGGTAAGAGCGTGACCGGTCGGAACAATTTAGGGAACATCAAGAGCGTGGACGGCGCCGGCACTGCCGGAACGGACAATATGACCGGCAGCAGCGATCGATATCAGGACTTCGACTCGCCTGACGCTTTCGCTGATGCCTACGCGGGCCTGCTCAATCGTCGTTACGCTGGCGCACTCAACTCCGGGCCCGACGCCTTCCGCTTTGGCCAAGCCTTGCAGAGCGGCGGCTATGCCGAGGATAAGGACTATGCGCACAAGGTCACAGCAGCAACGGCGAGCGTTGCAAAGGCCATTGGCGCGCGTCCTGGCGATCCCACGACCAGCAGCGGCGGTATCATCAGCCCGGCGAACGCGGCGACGGGTTCTCAGCCGTTCGACCTGTCGCAGCTCGACGATCTTCCTCCCGCGCGGGATGCAAGCGGAATCTACGACGCCTCCGGTAATCGGATCGGCACGCAGCAGGCAGCTAATCCGGGTTCGGGCTTCTTTGGCGCCGTGAACAATGCAGCGGCGCATCCTGTCGAGGCAGCGCGTGGTGTGGCGTCTGGCGCGAGCAAGTTCCTTGACGATGCCAGTATGGCGATTGGTCAGGGCGTCTCAAATCTGACTGGCATCCAGGTTGATCCGGCGGAGCGTGCCTCTTTCCAGAAGTACTCGGACGCTGAGCGCGACTTCCAGAACGATCCAACCGTCTCGCCTGATGTCCGCGCAGCTCGTGGCGCTGGCGCAAGTGTCGGCGCCGTGCTGGCCAATCCGACGACCTACCTGCCTATCCCTGGTAGCAGCGTTGCCGGCCGGTTGGCAGGTGGAGCACTGGTGGGTGGCTTGCAAGGCAGCTCGGGTGCTGCGGTGGACGCCTATGCGAATGGCGGCAGCATGCTTGATGCTGCCCTGCAAGGCGGCGCGTACGGTGCGCTGGCAGGTGGTGCATTGGGCGGCGCTGGTGAAATTGGCTCGCGCGCCGTTAATCGACTCTTGGCGCCTGCAGCGCGCCCAGTCATTGGTGGCTTCGATGCCACTGTGGGAAATGCGACGCGCGCCGCCACTCAGGACGCGGTAGACCGTGCGGCAGTGTGGACGATGCCGGCTGATCAACGAGCGCTTGCCGCGATCCGTGCGCAGACTGGCGACGACTTCAACCAGGCGCTTGCCAAATCGCAGTTCGCGCGGGACTTTCAGGGACCGGCTGCACCTCCTGTGCGCGGCGGTGTCGATGTGCCGTTGAGCACGGCGCAGCAGTTCGGCATCCCCGGCGTGAGCATCCTTGACAAGAATTTCCAGAACTTCAGTCAGCAGTATCGAAACGTCGCCGCGAATCTTAAGACGGCTCAGCAGGAGGCCATCCGCACAAACATCGGTGCGCTCGGCCCGGATGGCGCGGTGGCTGCAGCAGAAAAGGCCCGTGCGGTGGCAGCGCAGCCGTTCTATGACGCGAACGCCAATAGGCTGTTCGCCTTAGATCAGGCCGGCCAAGATCTGATCAGCCGTCCATCAGCGCGACAAGCACTGACGCGAGCCAACAGCAGCTTGGCTGATGCAGGCGTGCAGGTTCCGCCTGAGGCCACGTTCCGAAACGGCCCTAACGGTTCGACCGTGGCGCCGACCGCTCTGACTGGCGCGCAGTTGCAACAGATCGAACAGACGTTGCGTTTATCATCTCGTGGAGGTCCTGCTGTTCATCCTGCCGAGGCGGCCGATGCTCGATCGCTGATGCAAACCTTCAAGAGCTTCGCCCGCGATCTCTCGCCGGATTACGCCAAGGCTCAGGAAGCGTTCCGCCAGGCATCGCCTGCTGTCAACGACATGCGCGTGGCGGAAGCGCTGCAGAACGATGCGCGGGTCGTCGATCAGGCGGGCCAGCCGCTGCCGGTCACTAAGACCCGGTTCAACACGGCGCGCGGGCAGGCGATGAAAGCCGCGGATGGATTCGGCGTGAGTCCTGAGATGCAGACGCAGCTCGACCGCTTGCAAGGCCAGATCAATCGAACAGAGCCGTTCCGTACCGCGGCGGGCAGCGACACGGCGGAGAACCTCCAAGGTGCTCGATTCTTGGGACGTGCGCTTGGCGTGCCATCGAGCGACACAGGATTCTCCTTGGGCGCGATCGGCGCTAGTGCCGCGCATCCGATCGCGGCGCCGGTCATCGCAGGCGTGAAAGCCGTTGCTGGCGAGATCGCCAAGGGTCGATCACAGGCCGTTCAGAGCATCGTGCAGGACGTTCTGACGCGGCCGGCAGCGCTCGCAGAGTTGGTCGAATCGCTGGCCACGAAGCCGGGCAAAGCACGCGCCGAAGCTTTGGCCGCGAAGGCTTCAGCGGAAGCGATTAGCGCGCTCGGAGAGGCTGCGGCGTCGAATCCGCAAGCCGCCCAGCACCTTGCACAGACCATCAGCAATGCGTCGCCGGCTGCCCAGCGGGCCGTTAGCACGAGGCTCAGCGCCAAGGCATTGGCGGCAATCAGGCCGTTCCTGTTGGCTGCCGGGAAAGTTGTGCCACGCGCTGCAGGCGGTCTGCTGGCGCAGGGACAGGCACAGCAACAGAGCCAGCCTCGACAGCCTGCCGGCTTGCTTGGAATGATGACGGGCGGTTAAACGCCTGCGGCAACGAAGTAGGCTTGCAGCGCTGCAATGAGTCCTAGCAGGATCAGGACGGAGATGACGAAGGCGCGGGCATTGTCGGACGCCCGTCGCCTGAGTTCAGGCTGTTGCGCTACTCGCACGGCAGCGACAACTCCAATTAGTCCCAGCGAGCGCATGACGACACGGACGACCGGCAACAGGACCGCGACTAGTACAGCGATAGCAATGATGCTCATGCTAGTTCCTTGAATTGAACGTCCGTCACGGTCATATCATGGCGCACGCCGGACGGCAGTGCGAGCACCTTGCGCCGCTTCTGGCGGCAGAACACCAATGGTCCGCACATCACGCCCAGCGCGAACGAGCCGCTTATGACGGCGCGATAGGTGTTGCCCTTTTTCGTTTGCGCCTGTTTCCATGCTGCAGATCCTGGCGCGGGCGGTATGTCGTCAAGGCAACGCACTTCGAAGTGTTGGACGTCGCACGAGATTGGCGCGCCTGCAAATGAAGACAGCGGCATTAAAGCCGCTGCGAACATAACCGAAAGTAGTGAACGACTCATGCCGCCTCTCGTTGTCTATGCAAGATCTTTAGCCGTTGCTCGATTGCGTCGATCTGCAACCAGAGCATTGCATGTTGTGCCGATACCTCACGAGCGCTGCGCTCAATGTCGCGCAGAAGCATTAAACTTAGTGCAGCCATGATCGTTTGCCCCCCAAACGGTTGATGGTCAGGCGCGCTCTGTGTTGCGAGCACATTGCGCGCCGTCTCAGTTACTCAAAAAGTGCGGCAGCTTGGTCTAGCAAGACTTCGTCCATCAGCGCACTGATCTGCGCATCGAGTGCTGCGTTACGTTCGGACAGCCCTTGCAGATATGCGTCTGCTGCTGCCGGATCGATAAAACATGCGAGAATACCCATGGCGAAAACTCCCTAACAGTTTTTGCTGCATCAAATGACGGCTGGATCGTTCCCGCGATCTGGCCGTCGCCTTTTCAGCCTTTCGGCTGACTCTTCACGAACTCATATGTCGCACGGCGGATTAACTCCGCGACCGTTGCGCCCGTCTCCTGCGCGATCTTGCGAAGCTGCTCCGCGATGTGCGCCGGAATGTTCACGTTGAAGCGTTCCATCTAAAACCTCCAATCTCCGTAAATAGAAGTTTACGCACTTCGCGGTGCGTAAACAACACAAATCAGCACTGCTAACGATGTGACTGTTGTTAACTGACACTGTACAGTGTGTATGTGCACTAGTAAAATAAAGGTTAAGCAAATCAATGAGTTGCTGAACTATACCGCCCCGCAAGGCCAGCTGATGTTTTGCACGAGTTGATGAGTGAGTGCCGTAGTTGTGGTGTGTGATTGATGCGTGAAAGACCGGCCAGTCCAGAGCGCAAAGCCTTAGCCCGATGAGTTGGCCGACTCAGACGGTGGGTAGTCATTCGAATGACGCCCCGCGACGGCGGGGCATTAACAGGACCAGGAAATGAAGCACGCAGCGGTAGTGGCGGTTCTTGCAGTTACTTCGGCTGCGTGGGCCGAGGGCAGTATTCCGGTAGTCACGGCGAAAGTGGGTCAGCGCGTGACCGTGCAGGTGCCGGAGCAGCAGAAAGTGGCGTTCGAGTGCCAGCCGGCAGACGGAACGCTGGGGGCCGTGCTCGGTGTCGATGCGGTCAACAAGATCAACGCCAAGATTGCGTTGATGAACGAAGAAGCGAAGCGCAAGTAAGGGAGAGACCATGCCACTGCCGTCCACAATAACCGACCTGTCCGAGACGCCTGCTAGCAATAGCCCGCAGGGTAGTGAGCCTGTTGGGACGTCGATGAACGAGTATTTCCAGTATGCCTTTGCGTTCATCCGGCAGATCTACGACGGCACACTGAAGCCATTGGCTGCCACCAATTGGAACGGGCAGAAGCTGACCGGACTTGCAGCAGGGTCAACAAGCCCAGCGAGCACGGACGCCGTGAATGGCTCTCAACTTCGAGCCTTCTCATACAAGTACGGTGAGATTCGTACTTGGGCCGGTGCGCCGGCGAACATTGCAAGCGTTTGGGGCGCGGGCTGGCAGTTGGCAGACGGAACAAACAATTCGCCCGACTTGCGAGACAGATTTATTGTTGGCGCCGGCAGCAGTTACAGCGTCAATGCCATCGGTGGAGCGAACAGCGTCGCTTTGACAGTGGCCAACCTGGCCGCGCACAACCATGGCGTGAGTGACCCTGGTCACGCGCACGGATATAGCGACCCGGGTCACAGCCACGGCTACACCGATCCAGGGCACAGCCACACACTGCCGACGAATCTTTGGTCCGATAACGGCGGCGGCTCGACCGTTCCGTTTCAAGGAACGATTCAGCAGGCACACATCGCCCAGAACACCGGCCCGTCTGTGACTGGCATTCAGATTACTCCCTCAAGTACGGGCATCGTCATCGGTGCGTCCTCAACAGGCATCACAACGCTGAATAATGGATCTGGCACGGCGCACGAAAATCGACCGCCGTATTACGCACTCTGCTTTCTCTTTTATTCCGGCGCGGGAGTCTGACCATGCTGCTCTCCCAATTCTTCGCAGATGCCGTTGCGCCGGCTCCCGCGCTGTTTGTTGTCCCGCCTGAAGCTGACGCGGACCGTGATCGTGACCGCAACCGTGGACGGGGCCGGGTGTATCACGGCCTGCGCGATGACGGTGTGGTGCGGCTGATGGCGGTCGAGGCCAGTGATGAAGAGATTGCAGAGCGTCGTCATGATCTGGCCAGCCTGCATCGTGGATGGCTCGCGGATGAACAGCGGGACGTGATGACTGGCTCCTTTGTGCCGAGCATCTAATCATGCAACTCGAGTTCCTCGGCCGCGCATGGGAAGTCCTGTTGGATGACTGCATTCGGCAATATCTCGAGAATGGCGCGAGCGAAGTGCCGTTCCCCGACCACGAGCAGTGCTCGTTCGACGGTGAGCGCGTGATTCTGCGTAAGCAAGGCCGGATTGTGGGAACGTTCGTCATCACGCAGCTCGTGCTGGATTCTGAAATTAGCTTCACGCTGCGCGATGAGACGACGTATCCCACGAAGCCGGTCTTCACCAAACCATCCAAGCGGGGGCGCCATGCTCGCTAAGACGCTTCTGGCGAGTCTGTGCATCTCACTCGCCGCGTGTACGGCTCCGAAGGCGCCTGTACCGCCCGCACAGGCCGTTGGTGCGGCACAGTCATCGCAATGCCCGACGCTTTGGCCGAACGGTGCCGCGCCTGCAGTCTCCAACACAAAGGTGGCGGTTCGGCTGCGGGAGGTGTGTTTTTCGGGATTTGTCGTTCTGCATTCGGGCATGACGCACACACCTCTGCTAACGAGTGAGCATCTCGCTTCTCATGAACCGCTGACCCGCACAAATCGATTCCATGAGGAGGCGCGTCTTCTAACTGAAGACCGCGCAACGCTCGAGGACTATCGCGGCTCTGGATTCGACCGCGGACACCTGACGCCGGCCGGTGATGCGGCGACGTCCGAACAGATGGCTCAGTCGTTCAGCCTGGCGAACATCGCACCACAAGCGCCTCGTTTGAATCGTGGAGCGTGGTCGCATCTTGAAGCCGCAGTGCGGCGCATGGGCGATGTTTGGGTAATGACCGGCACGCTATTTGAAGGCGCGGCACTGCACACGGTCGGGCGTGTGATGGTGCCAACAGCCTTCTGGAAGGCCGTCCGCACGGGTGACGGAACGTGGATCTGTCGAATTGCCGCGAATGAAGATGCGGCAAAGGTTGAGAAGGTCGATTGCGCAGCTCTCGAGAGGCGCAGCGGCTTTGCGTTCATGGAGCGATGATGAGAACGACCGTAATCCTGTTTGCTGCAGCGCTCACGGCATGTGGTGCGCCACGCCCGAGGGAGCAAGCGCGGACGTGCCAGACATTCACCTTTGCCGGTGAATGTGTTCATACAACGCTGAGCCAGGCGCAGTGGATCGACCGGATGCACCGTAATCCGCCGCATGCAGAGTGCGTAGGCATGCCGGTAGTCCCGGGCTACGACGGCGTCATGCAATGCGAGGCAAGTCAGGCGGGACTAGATCGGCTGCGCGGCATGCCCGCAGGGATAGGAGCGCCCAGTGTAGTGATCGTTGCGCCGAGTGGATGGTAAGGGGGGAGATATGCCACGTGGAATGAGTGAGAACAGCCTGGCGAACCTAGCCAAGGGACGAGTCGGGCGCAGTGGCCCGAACAAGGCCACGGCAAGCGTCAAACAAGCGTTGCAGGAAGCCTTCGACGAGCTTGGAGGCGTGGCAGCCCTAGTGAAATGGGGCAAATCCGACCCTGGCGCGTTCTATGGCATCTGGTCGAAGATGTTGCCGGCCGAAATCAAAGCCGACGTGAACGTGACCGACGAGCGAAGCCCGGCGGAACGTCTTGAAGCGGTCGTCGCATTGTTGCGCGCTGCCGGGAAGACAACCGCCGAGACCGCGCAGGACGTCGATTTCAAGGAGCAACCGTGACGCTCGATGACGTGCGGCAAGCGCTCGGCCGGCTGAGCGAGGACGCTCTTGCGGAGCTGGATGCGCTGCTCGAGCCGCCTGAAAATTCCCTGATGTGCCTGGTGCTGGACGGTGATCGAGATGGCGCGCTGAATCGTTACTTTGGCGAGCACGGGCACTTGCCAGAGATCACAATGGTAGTGCAGTTCGAGGGCACAGCGGACGCGGGCGAAAGCATCACTTCGCGCGACACGCGGTTAAAAGATCTGGTGGGTTCACGCAGATGAAATTGACGCAATCGAGCTGACCGACCTCGCAACACAGGCGAATGCGCAGAGGCCGATGCAGGGGTTTCGCAAGCCACTGCCAACATCATATGAAGTGAATTTTTTACAATTCCCGTAAAAAAGCTATAAGGCTCAGGCAGCTTCCAATCACCACCCATGCTCGGTTCGCGACTTTTTGCATTCACTATTAGCGCTCTTTCCAGGTTTTTTCTACGGCAAACGTTTTCGCACGATTTGTGGTAAGCCAGTGAGGTTAGATTAAACGTTCTACACATTTGGTACGCGTATTGCCAATGTTTCGATCCCGTCTTGGGCATCTGCAAATTAGCAAAGGATTGGAGCAGCGGTGCTGAGCAGAAGCGAAAAACGCGCAACGAGTCTCGCAGACCGCGAACTCGACCATTTGTCGGCGGTGATTAGTGCACTTCGCCAGACTCGTTTGGCTACGACGCGCCTCTCGTGCAGCTATTGGCATGCGCGCGTTGCCGCGGTGGCGACCGAGTATATTTTGATTGCCAGTCAACGACGACGTATAGACTGCTTACGCCGAGACTTGCACTCAATCGAGGCGACGCTCGAAGACGCAGGTCAGCGAAACAAACGGGTCGCAGCATAGATAAGACACCTTGCAGGACAACTGGATTCCTCGTTGGGCAGCCGCGATCATAAGTGCTTGAAGGTTTTTCCAACTAGCGCGTCATAGTCAGCGGGATCCGCATCAGCGATGGCGATTATCATTTGCCCAAAGGCAGTGGCGGCTATGATGTCGTCGACCAAAGCGCGTGCCGTACGTAAGGAAATGCTATTTCGGATCGGATTCGGATTTAAGCTATCTGACATTGCGAAGACAAATCGATGCAACTCGCCCGTGCCAGTGCACACTGCTTCGTGAGCAAGAATTGTCACTTGTACGTCCACTTCTCCGCCTCCCTCGGAAACAAGGGGCGCGGTAGCACAAATCGTTCCTCGGCCGTCGCTTACTCGACTGCGGGGCAACCACAAGGAATTACGTCATCGAACGTAGTCAGGGATGGGTAACGGTCAGTAAAATTCGCCCCGTAATTGACCTGGCGCTATTAACATCCAAGGATGTTCAGCGAATCCGAAATCGTGTCCGTTCGTCGACAAGCGGGAGGTTGGGTCTGGGCAATCTTGGCTGACGATCCGATTACCCGAATCACCCGAGTAGTCCGCCAGTCACGGGCGGCGTTGCAAACCTATGAAGCAGCGTACGACGATGCACGAGCCGCTTTAGAGGAGTGGCGTCGCAATTCTACAGATGGATGAAGTCAGCAGGTGTGGTCCGCCGCGCCATAGGGTCAGAAAAAAGGGCGTCCCGAAGGACACCCTTATAACCAAGACTGGGCTAGGCCACAATCTCACAATCAAGAAGTGTATAACGGCACGATTGGCCAACCATCAAGGGATGCAGTGAAAGATGCTGGGAGAACGGCATGCGCATAGCCAGACGGTAAGCGTCCATCGCTGCGCTCGTGTTAAAGAAAAAAGACCGGCGAGTAGCACGCCGGTCTAAAAAGTTTCTGGCTCCGAGGATGCATGCCAGAAACCCTGAGACCAATGCTATCTGGGTAAACGCCGAGATAGGATTGCCTGGACTTCACTGTTTCCGCCCCGCGTTCAGTTAGCGTTTTTCGCCCAGCGTCGGCCAAATCAATGTCCTCGTATGCATCCGCACCCATTCTTCAAACACGTGATTCCGTAAGGGGCGGCTTACGAAGTAGCCTTGTGCTTCATCGCACCGGCTCGCGGCCAGCATAGCATAAAGGTCGGCGTTCTCTACACCTTCTGCAACCACCTTATATCCGAGGTCATGGGCGAGTTGCATCGTTGAATGAACGATCAACCTGTCCCGAGAATCATCTTGCATCGATGAGACAAGTGTCCGATCGATCTTCAGAACATCTGCAGGAAGTTTGTGAAGCTGAGTCAGATTACTGAATCCCGATCCAAAGTCGTCAATTGCGATGCTGACGCCCAACTTCCGCAACGACTCGAGCGTGGCCGCGGCAACTTCAGGGCTTTGCACTATGGCGCCTTCTGTCACTTCCAGTTCCAAGCACGATGCCGGCACACCGTTACGGGACAGCAAGGTACGAATGTTTCCAACGAAATCGGTTCTGCAGAGGTCAGACGCTGCGATGTTGACTGAGATTAGCAACCCTGGGAAGGTGTCGCGCCATCCTGCCAAGTGCCGTATAGCCTCTTCCAGAACCCAATCTGTAACGAGCGCAATTAGCAGCGTCTGCTCAGCAATAGGGATAAACTCGACCGGGGAGATTTCACCAAGCTGCGGGTGATGCCAGCGCAAAAGCGCTTCAGCGCTTACGCACGCGTTGTCCGAAAGACGAAGCCTCGGCTGAAAGACAAGGTAGAACTGATTCTTGCAACGAAGACCGCTCTTGATCGAGTTCAAGATGAGGAAGGCTCGCTCCCGGCTCCGCTTCATCTCGTCATCATAGAGGAGAACCGCCGCGCTCGATTCTCGCGCCGCGTCGGCAGCGGTGATGAGCGCACCTAGTAACCGTGCGGGGTCAGTCGGGACGGCGAGCGCCGCGATCCCCGCTGAAGAAATGACTTCTACAGGAATCGAACGATTGAGATGCAGAGCACTCGCATGGCTCGCTACGCATCGCTCAGCAAGCAGACACGCGGTTTCAAGGCCGCTTTTCACCAAGAATGCGTAGCGCGCGTACCCAACGCGGTAAAGAGTGATGCCCCTAGGCAGTACGGCGCTTAGTCGTTCCGTCGTGAGGATTGCCGCATGTACTGTTGTCTCAACACCTAACGCGACTACCATTCGGTTGACATATTCCAAAGGACAAATGTCGATCATTACCGCATGGGTGAATTTCACTTGAGCACTGCTCGCAGTGAAAGCAGCGACGTCAAGGTTGAAGCGGGCAAGATTAGGGAGTGTTGTAGCCTCGTCGCTGTATGCCAACGAGCTGAGTGCGCCGAGGCGCTCTATAACCGCCTGCGCCAGCGCCCACAGCATGGATTGTTCTTTTGGGCTGAAGTCGCTCCGCGGCAGATCATCGATCAAACACAGTGTGCCGACGGCGACCCCTCCATTAATTACAAGGGGTGCCGCGGCGTAAAATCGGATGCCCGGGTCTCCGAGAACCAAAGGATTACTCGAGAACCGTATATCTTTGGATGCATCGAGGACGATGGTGAGTCCCGATTCGCGGATCGCATGCGAGCAGAACGATACAGATCGGGGAGTCTCATCGCGTCCGAATCCATGCCGCGACTTGAACCACTGCCGATCGGCGTCCACAAAGGTGATGAGCGCCGAGCGGACCGAGAAGACATTCGCCGCCAGATCGGTAATATTGTCGTAGAAGCCCTCTGCTGGCGTATCCAAAAGCCTCAACGAGCGTAGCACCTCCAGCCTTAGCAATTCGCTTTGTGGTTGTCGCGAGTCCACGATCTTCTCTCTTCGGTGCCTTCAATCCATGCCGATCACTATGTGATTACGGCAAACACTTTTTAACGACGCGTTAGCCTTCAAACTTGAGCAAATTCCACGCCCTAAAGGAATCGCTGACTCGAGTAGCCGTATCTTGCCACGGAACCGCTCGAAATCATGAGAAACACCAGGCCACGAGGAGCGACGATGAACGTCTTCGAAGCAGACGTTCTGCATCGAAGCTGCTCTCAGCGTTGAGGCTCGTTCGTGTAGACGTGGCCTGGCCGTCACGGCTCAGTGGCGAACGCGTTAACTGCCTGTGTCGAAGGTCATGCCAGCACCTCGGGCAGAGTATCAATAAAAAGCTCAGCGCTGGCTTAGTCACATCACATCGACGCGGCAATATCGCCGGGATCGACGCCACGCGTCAAAGCGAATGCGGCTTCAGTCTCCGCCAGTTGCACAAGATCATCGACCGCCTGCCGAAAGTCGGCTTCGTCATTATCGGCGGCGTCGAGAGCATCAACGAACGGATCAGTCATGGCCGCCATCCTGGTCGAAGTGTTTCAGTACTGCGCCGTAGTTCGACAGTATCTCGACCTTAGGCAGCGTCCCTGATGATGGACGCAAACTCATGAATAGACGCATTACCGTTGGACTGCTATCGTCTTCGACATCGCGCTCCATGGCGATGCCAGCGATGGATGCGGCGTATATCAGCTCGCGCTCGGTCACTCGTAAGTGTTCCAGTACTCCGCAAACCAAATCATCGGTATTTAGGTGATACGCCATATCGCTGGGAATGAAGCTACGTTCCAAGAACAGAACGCACTCACGAACAGCTTCTAAGTTAACCCAATGCGCTAAATCGCTCTCAACGTCTGCGTAATCTATGCCCAACTCATTGTCCAGCCCGTTGATAGCCTGTCCACACATCTTCGTGAGTGAATCGGCATCGTGGATATCAGTTCTAATCACAGGTAGCTTAAACATTTGCGATTGCCTCACTTCGAAAATTGGTAGCTCTTTTTGAGATGTAAATCCGAGCACTTGTAGTGGCTCTAGTTAATGCCGTATACATGCATTTAGCGTAGCTGTCGGTTATGTCGTCGTAAATTAAAACCTTCGGCCATTCGCTGCCTTGAGAGGCGTGGATCGTCGCTGCATATCCAAAATGGAAAACACCGGGCCATTTGCTTTTGCCGCCGAACGTACTCGAATCCCATTCTGCGATGATATTTCTGTTGCCAACGCGCAGGCTGATTCTTGATCCATAGGGTTCTGACAAGACGGTGCCAATCTCGCCGTTCATCAGTCCACACGACGGTTGATTCCGCCGACACAGAATTTTCTCCCCCACCTGCGGCAATGTTCCGCTGAACCCTAATAAGGTCCGCGCCCGGTTGTTCAAATGCATGCGGTCGTCGTTGAAAAAGCAAAGCATTATGGCGTCGTCACCGCAATGGTCTCGAATAACGTCATCAGATGGAAATCCGCTCTCGATCGTTACGTCTCCGATCTTCACATCGTCTCGCAAGACCTCGCCTTTTCTGACGCGTGTTGCAAATTCCAGTACGCCTGAACCTTCGTCTTGCCGTTCGATTTTCTCCAACAATATGGACATATTGAGCCTTGTGAAAAACGGGTCTCCGAGGACTGGTCCTAGCTGACCAATATCCCCAAGAGCCAGCACGGGAATGCCATACTGCAGAATATCCTCCATTATTTTTTGGCTCACCATCGATGCTTCATCGACAACGATTAAATTTGCTTTGAGATTTAAGTCTTCTTTGTCAACAAAGATCGGATTGCCTTTCGCGTCCTCACCTTTGCAGTCATAGATTAGCGAATGAATAGTACGCGCGCCCGAGCAGCCTTTATCTCTAAGCCTGCTTGCAGCCTTTCCGGTGAATGCGCAAAAGATTACTCCCCCATCGGGGCAGCACTTGGTGGCGATCGTTTTGGCAATAGTTGTCTTTCCAGTACCCGCATAACCGGACAGGAAAAAATACTGCTGTTCGCCATTCTTGAACCAGTCTACCGCTTTGCTAATAGCAGCTAACTGTTCGCTATTGAAGTTAAACGACATTGGCAAGTGCCCCCCTCTTCAGGCGCGCTTTTTCAAGAATGCGCTGTTTATTTTTTTGATAGTAATCGGCGTAATACTTTTTTTCCGCTTCAATGTTTTCGCGATAGCGCCTCGCGCGCTGTTCGAGGATCCGCTCGCGGTTCAATTGGTAATAGGCTTTGGCTTCTTCTGGCGTTCTCATAATCGTTTCCTTAGCTGTTTTTCGTGATTGACCAATACTTGCCGTCTTTCTGCCGGAAATTTGTGTAGCCCATTTTCTTCAATATCTCGGCTGCTTCGTTCTGGTTGAAAAAATTCAAACGGCGGTTTTGCTTCACCCACGATTCAAGGTCACGCATCTTGAACTTGTGCTGCCAAGGATGACTGTAGTCTGAAGACAACGACGCAAGGTAGTCTTCGACATAGCTCTCGGTCACATCATCTTCGCGGAAGTCGTCACGGACCGCTCCTGCAAGTTGATCTGCTTCCTCATGTTGCACGCCGGTACGCCTGAATATCTCGGCCGCTTCCGCCCAAAGCTGGTCTCGTTCGGCGCTAACCAGGTCGGTGTCGATGACATCATTGATGATTAATGGAAGCCAACGTCGCGCACGTCCATGAGCGGGAAGGGGGGTGGTGCTGTTGGTGGAGCCTATGAAGATGCATCTGCGCGGATATTCGCGTTCCGTTTCCCGATACTTCGGCGTCCACTTTTCAACTGTCGAGGTAATGAAACTAAAGACGTGCTCCCGTCCGGCCGTTTTCAGACCTTTCAACTCGTCAAGCTCCAAAACGAGTTTTCCGACAATGGCGCGCGACAGGTTTTCACTCTTTTGCGAGAAGTCGATCTTTCCGTAAAACTTCGCATCTGGCGACAAGAGTTCCACGAAGGTGGATTTGCGCATGCCTTCGTCAGAAATCAGAATTGGCACCATGTCTGCCTTCACGCCAGGATGAAGCACGCGCCCCGCCATTGCTGTCCAGAGGTAGTTTGAAACGGCGCGGTGATATGGCGTATCTTTAAGGTGACACGCTCGCATCAGGAACGTCTCTACCCGCTCATTGCCATCCCATTCCAGGCTGTTGAGCCAATTCTGCGCACTGTCGTATTGATTCGTGCTGGCTGCTTCACGAACGGCGTTGCGGACAAGCGTTTCCGAAACGTATCGGTTAAATCCGTCGAGCTGCTCAACATGGGACGCAATGCGGTGATAATCCTCATCGTCAACCGGAGTTCCGCTTACGCTTATCGTTTCTGTGAACGTGTCGCGGCGAAACTCTCCGTAACTCCGAATGCCAAGAGCGACATTGGTGTTGCAGATGACAATCGCTCCTTCCTCATCGAGTAGATAGTCTCCCTCTTGACGCTGCACAACTTGCTTCAAGGGCCTGCACGCATCGCGCCAAAGGCCGATACCGACGCCGGTTGCCTTGCTCATCGCCTTCGCCAGTGCGTCGCGGTCAATGGGTGTCAGCCCATATGTGCGTGAAACCGCCGCAGCAATCTGCTGCATCTTAACGGCATCGTCGCCACATGCAGCGATCTGCTGACGATGGTCCGCGATCTTTTGGGCAAGGTTATCGCGGTCACTTTCGACGGTTGGCTCGGCCACGAGGACGCGGCGGTCGATGCCGACGACAGGAGCAAGCGCCGGCACATCTTCTGTTGGTAGAACAGCGGATTGATCAAAGGTCGCCCGCTGATCTACGCCCAAGCACATACGCACGCGCTCCAAGCCATGGACGCGGTGCAAATCGTTGAAGTCAACAAATGTTTTGGCGGCATCGTCATCAACGGCCGGCAAAACGACATCGTCAAAATGGGGAAAGCACAGCGAGGCATCCGGTACGGACTTGGCGACGGCCTGCGCTTTTGTCAGTCCCGGATTCCCAGGAGTGGCCCAGTCATTGTCCGCACAAACGATGATGTGTGCGGCGGAATAACTTTCACGCAATGCCTTGGCAACAGGCAAGAGATTGCCCGCGTCCATGGCAGCTATTACGACACCGCCCACGGCTTCGTAGATGGAACATGCAGTTGCCCAGCCTTCGCAGACAAAGATCTCTCCGGTTTCGCTTCCGGGCGCGTCGCCGGCGAGAACGAAGTTGCCGGACTTCTTGCCGTCTTTCAGATAAATCTTTTGGCCGTCCGGAGCGATGGTTTGAACGCTATGAATTGCGCCGATCACGTCGCGGATCGCCAAGACGAGATTTGGGCCAAGCTGCTTTGCACCTGTTGGGGCAATCCCTTTTGCGATGACGTAGTGATGGGACGGATCGACCTCGTGGGAAGCCTCCCATTGCGCAATCCCTCGAGCAGCGGCTTCGCTCTCTCTGCGCTGGCACTCTGCGATTTCCCTCGCCTCAGCGGCCTCGCGTTCCACGCGACGGGCTTCGCGATTCGCGGACGAATCAGGCGCCGTTTTAAAACGGCTCGGATCAAAGCCGTTTTGCTTTGCCAAGAAAATCAACGTTCCAAAGCCGACGCCAGTCCCGGCGCGCTTGAACGATTTCCAGACAGCCTCTGCGTCGCGCTGCTTAAAGTTGTCGCACTGGCTGCTTGCATCGAGCCAGATTTGTTTGCCTTTTTCGCCTAGTTCGGCCTTAATTGCCATTCCGGCCTTCGTCCACGTTTCGCGGTCGGTCAGGTCGAGATAGGAAAGTGCTGCTTGGGCTTTTGCGAATTGATCGTTGTAGTTCGGGATGGCGCTCACAGGACACCTCCCAGACGGCTGACGCGCGTCGGACGTTCTACCGCGGGCGGTTCTCCAGGCCCGTCAGAATCGGATCCGCCGGAGGACGTGGTGCGACGAGCTGTGGGCCGGTGGGCGGCGCGTGTACGGCGGGCGGTGCGGACAAAGCGCACGGGGTGAGCGGCGGCACGACGAACACGGGCGGCGGGACGCGCATGGCGACCAAACGACTTGCGGAAGCGCTGCTCCTGGCGAAGATGCTCCACGCGTTCAGTTGCACTCATGCCGGCAAACATCTCGCCGCGCGACTGCTCGTACTCTGCATCGATTTCCAAGGCAAATGCCGGATTGGACTCGTATTCGTTATCGAAGGCTTCGGCGTCTTCGTGAGCACGGCGCTCAGCACGAATGTTTCGGCGATACTCGTCGTCGTCAACCATGAATCCGCTGGTCGTTTTGCCGTGCATTGAAACGACGATATTCCAATCAACGCCAGGCGCACGCTTGTTAACTGCTTGAAATTCAAGCATAATCAACTCCATCGTTAGTGTTATTTAAGGGCTGTCCTCGCGGACGGCCCTTTTTTTATCGGCCGCTCATACAGTTCGCATGCCTTAATGCGAACTGTAACCCAACTTTTTCAAGTTAACAAGCCCAAGTTGGTGATAAATTTCACGCGAATCATTCGGTATAGTTCAATCTGCTGAAAAATGACTGAACTATACCAATTTATGCTGCGGCGTCCGCGGTTCGGGTCAGGTAGGTGAACCCCGGTGAACCCCTGGTGTATAGGGGGTTCACCGCTCAAAGCCTTACTGGACATGGGTTTGCGGGATGGTGAACCCCGGTGAACCCCCTTTTTATGAAAATTATAGAAAAAATCTAAAGTTGGCGGTGCAAGGACGCATTGGTGCGTCTATAAGGGATTGTAGTAATAGGGGGTTCACCGGGGTTCACCTTTGCCCGGAAGCCTTGCTGGATAAGGCTTTGACGGGTGAACCCCCCGGGTTCACCAAGGTACATCGGGGTTCACCACTGGCGCGCGAACGCGCTGGCGTCCAAAAAGACAGGAAATGTAGGGGTTAATCCGCAGACAGGCGAGAACTGGGGCTAAAGCTGTGTCCTCAGCGACCGTTATTGCGAGGGTGATTAATGCGGGAGCCTAGGCGCTCAGATGCCCGAGACCAATACGAAGTCCATGGAGTTTCTCGTCGCTGCGATCGAAACGGAAGACAAGTGGTTTCTGAATACTGGGAAGCTACGGATTACGCTTAACAGCGGCTCGATCGTGGCGTTGTTGGCAATGTCCCAAGCCCTCTTGGCGAATGGGCATTTCGGGGCGCTCAAGCCGTTTCTCTTGTAAGCGCTAGGGGTGTTTCTTTTTGGGATTTGCACTGGAGTCGCAGCATTCAATGTTCGCCGCGTCGCCTGGAGTGCGACGATCGGACAAGGCGCCTTGACTTGCAAGACGTCCTGCATCGGGAGCTTATGAGGTCCTACCTTGGTCTGAGTCTGTCATTTGTTGCGTTCATGGCTGGGGCCGTCGTTATTGGCGCAGGAATGGCGTTGACGCTCTGAGCCGAGCGGCTTTACCCGGAACCGCTAGGCCGGACACGACAGCACCAGCCATTGACGTAACCGCTTCGCGAGCAAGTCAGGCAGTTCAGTCGCAAGGTGGCAACAACTCTTCGATCGGCTTTGCAGCGACCAAGTGGGAGAAGACCTTGAGCAGCGCTCCGCGCGACGCGTCGGGCGTTCGCCGATATAGTTCCATGATGGCTGTTTGGAACGCTTGAGCATCGGCGTCTGCCGGCATGGCGTGATCAGTGTCGAGCCAACCCGAAGGAAGGGCGAGCGCCGTCTCGATTCGGTCGCGCAGCAGGGCGCCCAGATCCTTGTGGCCGTTCCTCAGTTGCGACATCTGAATTGGATCAACGCCGACATGTTCGGCGAAGCGTTTGAGCATGCCTTTTTCCGGATCTGAGGGGAAGGCGGCGCGACGCTTTCGCTTGAACAACTCGAATTGCATCTCCAGATTCTCGCGTCGCCTCTCACTCACGGCCTTGATGGTCACAGTAGTATTTTTCCGGTGTGTTTCATTGCTTGGATCTCGGCCAACGAACCCGCGATGTATTCTCGCGGGCCGTGTCAAGCCAGCTTCTGCATGGTCTTCTTGTAAGCACGCCCGATCAGCCAGCAGATGTGGGAGCCTAGAAAAATGGCGATGAATAAAAACGCTCCGAGGGCCGCGTAAGGGCCGGCAATGCCGGACACTGCGCAATTCGGCGCTGCGATCGGGCCGTAGTCAACTTCACGAAGGGCGACATCCAAGGCGGCGTCGCTCAATTGGTCAACGGAACGTTTCTCGGCCTTCGCGAGGGCTAACTCGTCGTGGGCGGACTTCCAACTGGCGTATCGCGTGGCGCATTCTTTCCTCTCGGTATAGGTCGGAATAACGGCTACACCTACGCCCACTGCGACAGCAACGCCGAGGATCCACTTGCTTGCGCGTTGCATGATGCGCCCTCCCATATTTTTGATTATCGCCGTAGTATCGGACAGCAGCCGCAAATCTTAAGTGCGCTGGTATACGCACGCATAAGCGTTACAAGGTTGCGATCGCGTCACCATTGCGTACTTTGTCACCGACCTGCACGTTGAGTTTGAGAATGACGCCGGCTGCTTCAGAGACAACGTCAAGTGTCGTTTTGTCCGTCTCAAGCGTCGCGATCGCCTGGTTAAGCTCGACCCTGTCGCCTCGGTTCACGTGAACTTGGATGACGTCGGCTTGCTCATCTTCGTTAAGCTCCCGCACGATCACTGCGTGCATTCTATTCGCCGGCTGTGCACCTGCCGAAGGCTCGATCCGCGGCAGAGAAAGCTTTGGAATCTCAGTAAGGATGCGTTCGCCCCGTCCGTCGATGAATTCTCCAATGTGCTGCCAGTCCGTCTTGGCCTTCACGAGTCGCTCTCCCCAGACGTCGAGAATGGCTTTGCGTAGCTCTGCCGCCTGCAGCTTGACGAACGCTTTCTGCTGCTCGGAGGTTGCGATTGCATGCATCCCAGCAAGTCTCAAATTCTCGGCGATCAGCCACTGACCTTCCCAGTGCGTTTTGCCCTCGTTGATTCGGTTCCGGGCGTACTGCGCTTGCTCACCTATGGGACCGAGTCGGTTAGATATCAGCGAGTGATCACCGAATTCAAGTGCCTCGATTAGTCCCTTGATCCGAGATTCTAGAAGCTCGTACTGGTCCTGCTCAAGCTTGTCGATAACCTGGCGGGCAACATCTGGAGCGATCGTCTCCAGTTTTTTCGACAGCTGCTTCAACGCAGTGCGAAGCTGGTCGGCTACCTCGGGAAATTGGGGATCTGCGTGCAACTGCTCTCGTGTGGGTTCCTTCGCGGGTTCATCATCGCGTGTCAGCCTTACCAAAATCCGCTCCGCGAAAGCAGTCCCAATGTTGCGCAGCGTTTGCGACCAATCCATAGCGTATATCCTGTTGAGCCTCTTCAAGCAAGGGTTAACGGCTGGATGCTCCCGAACTTGATCGAAACGCGTAAGATGAACCCGAGGGATACGACAAAGCCCGATGTTACTTCAGGACCTCAATGGCAATCGGCTCGTCATCGTCGCCCTCGACTTGCATCTTTAATTCGCCGGAACGTGACTTGAAAATGATGACGGCAGGTGAATACGCGTAGTGATAGTGGTAGTGGTAACTTTTCTGCTGGATGATGTGGCCGTCCGCTAGCCTGTACACAGTTTCGCCGTCCCATCCATGAAACTCGCCGTCAATGTTCCCCTCGTAGGCAAACGCGGACAAGGACAGCACCGACAAAATCAACGCGCATAGTTTTTTTTTCATTTTGAATGTTGTGGTGAAGTTTGGTAGCGCTCGTCCTTCAGGTAGTTGAGCACCATTCGCTCAGTGCGCCCTCAATATTGGTGTACGTAGACATTTATCGGCCGGTTCATGTTGTCGATCATCTGTTGGTTCTGCATGATCGTCGCGGCGTTGTTCAGCGCCGCGGCAACTCTCGCCGCGCGTTCTCGAGAGGCTTGGCGTTCTGCGGCGTCTCGATTGATGTCGAGTTGCATTCCAGACAGTTGCTCGCGCTCGGTCTGGGTCATGTCGTCCATAGAGATCCTGCCGGCCTCGTAAGCCTGTGCCACGCGAATCATTGTGTCGGCACGCTTACGGGCGATTTGATTCAGTGGGTTGTGATCGTCTGGACCGAGAGCGTTCCGGATGCCGGTGTAGAACTGGACCCATGTCATGGATCCGGAGCGAAGCTCCCAGCGATGGTCGTCGGCCCAGTGTTCCGCGTCTGGGATAGTTGAGACTTGCGCGCAGGCGGATAAGGCGAATATCGCAGCCGTGATGAAGACCCGTTTCATCTGTATGCCCTCGATTCTGGTTGTGATCAGAATATCGGGCGCCGCAGCCAAAACTTAAGTGCGCTGGTTTACGAACTGGAGCACAATCGTTGACAACACGTTACTAAAGGTCGAGCGGGATCCGCCGATATTCCGGACATGAACTATTTCCATGGACCCTTCGAAGCTCGCGACTTCTACCAAGTAAGCAAGAGCGCGGCAGAGATAACGGTCGCGGCAGCCTTCGGCTCGGCTTTCGACGCCGACAATACGGCGCACTGCTTGGCGTTCGTTCAGAATCTCGATGCTCTTCTTGCTGACGACGAGCGGATGCAGTTCCACCGCTGGACTGCGGCAGACTTGCTTGCCTTCGCGTACGGTTGACAGCTGCAGGTCGTAACGAATCCTGAAACGCAGCATTTCAGCTTTTGATCTTCCGGCCCTGCTGCCGTAAGTGCCGCAACGTGAGATGCTTGCAATCGATTCAATGCGAAAGCAAACCAGTCAATGAGCACTCGTCAACCTGATATGTCGGCGTTCCTCAAGTGCGCGCTCGAAGGCGACGAGGGCGGCATGGCGATGCTCGTTGCGCAGGGCGTGGACCTGAAGAAGCCTGACCGCTTTGGTGATAGCCCGCTGACGCAGTTGATTGAGCATCTACAGTACAGTCCTGAGGAACACGTCTTAAGGATGGTCAAGCTGGCGGTCAGACTAGGCGCCGATCCGCGCCAGACAGACGTCGATCGTCATGACGTCTTCGGGCCGCTCGTTGGCGCGATGCTGGGGATGCGCACGGAAGTGCTCCGGTTCCTACTCGAAAGCGGCGCTGATCCCAACGCATTGATTGACGAGGGCAAGCCCATCTCGCTTTACGGGTGGGCATGGTCCGACTATCAGCTTGAAGTCTGGATGGGCAATCCATTGCCTGAGCAGCCGTCCGAGATAGACAAAGTGAGCGAAGAGAGTTGGATCGCATTCTTCGACAGGTTGGCGGTGAAGTATGGCCGGAGGCGTCCGGACTATCTAACCGTGCTTCGTGAATTCGGCGCGTTGACGGATGCCGAGATGGCGCAACGGCGAACTGGCAGCGGAAATTCGTCGGTGTAAGGCCGGCCTGCCTGCGATGCGAATTGCCAGGTGTGACAGCACTCCCTTAGGGAGGCAGCGAGTATCCGGCGCTCTACGACTCGGCAAGCGCCATGATGTCCGGAAGTGTCATGTACGGCGCACGTTCTACGATCGTGCCGATGAAAGAGCGCCAATAGAGGTCGCCTTGGTCCTTGTTGAACGGATCATAGCCACCGTATCGGATGGCTACGTCGGCCATCGCAACGGCGTCGGCGAAGTCGAGCAGAGTTTGAGCTTGCAGTTTGTTCATCGGTGCAATAACGGCGGACTCAGTTGAAGCTGAAGGGCGCTTGGCGATTACGAGACAATCATAGTGCGGCTTCGTATGCGGCAGTCGGCCAGAAAGCGTCATTTACCGCTTCTGCCGCTCGGACCTTCAGGAGTCACTTCCCCGCGGGAGGCGGCCGTCAGTCATGGTTATACGCGGCCCCGCAGGCGGAGAGGGCTAGCCGCTGCGGTGCGCTCGGCGGCTCTTGCTCGTAGTTGCAGTAAGAAAACTCTAAGTGCAGTGGACGTTGATATTTGGCAAAATCCACCAACCAGCACGCCGAAGGTGTGGTTCGACGCCAGTATTTTTAAATCGAAGCGGCAGCAATTGTGCATGACTGAGCGATAGGTAAATCACGATGTTACGACTTAGAAGTTTCAAATTCGAGCAGATCAATCAAGGTGAAAGCTGGTCATACAGCTGGAATAAGATTGGTGATTTGGCAATGATTGTTGGTGTTAATGCAACCGGGAAAACACGACTGCTGAATACGCTGAAAGGTTTTGCGAAAACTCTGTCAGGCCTTCTAATGGTTGTCGGAACGGAGATTACTGAGGCCGAATTTTCGGACGAGGGCTCAGGCTCGGCAGAGGTATATCGGTATAAGATTAGTCGTGAAAATGGAGTTGTAAAGGAAGAGCGGCTTGTCATCAACGGGGAAGATCGGATTATCCGTGAGGCAGGTGGTGAAACTAGAATTTTCTCGCCAAAACTTTATCAGAATGGAATCGATCCGTGGGATGTCATCGGAATCGCAGATAATCAAGGGGTGGTAGCTGCAAAGCGCGACACTATCCAGTATCCGTTTTTGGAGCCGCTTATTGAATGGGCTGAGAATGTCGAGCATTTTTCGTTTACGACCGAAGGCTCGGGTTTCCACGTTATGATGCAGCTTGGCACAGCGTTTGATTTCGCGGCCGCAAAGCGAGCAGATCAAAGCCCAATCCCTCTTTCAGGCTATTTTATGGAGGCAGCCAGGAGGCATGATACAGAGTTTGGAAGTTTTATCGTCAATGCGATGAATGTGATTGACTTTCATATCTCGAAGATTGAACTTGCTTCTGCACCTATTCCGGCAGGCGCGGGCGTGCCGATGATCGGGGTTGCCGCTTATGAGAAAGGCCGGTTGCACCCGACGTTTCAGAATGAGATGTCTTCCGGCATGTTACGCGCCTTAGCTGCAATTATTAAGTTGCGGACTGCTCAAACTGGAAAGGTCGGGACACTGTTGCTCGACGATATCGGCGAAGGTATGGATCACTCTAGATCTGTCAAACTTATAAATCTGTTGTTACGCGAGGCGGAAAAATCGGAAATCCAGTTGTTCATGACCACGAACGACAGATTTGTGATGAATGAAGTGCCATTGCAGCACTGGGTCATCTTGAACAGGAGTAACGGTGTCATTTCCGTGCGTGATCGCTACACTGATCAAAAGCTATTTGATAAATATGAAAGATTAGGTCTTTCAAATTTCGATTTGTTCAAGGCTACGACGAAAACCAAAAATGGCTGATGAAATTATGAATAACAAGAAAAAGGTGGCTTTTTTCGTTGAAGGGCAAACCGAAGCCATTTTTTTGACGGAGTTGCTTTTTGCTTACTTCAGTTATCAGAGTCTTCGTGTAACGCACAGACAAGCGATCGGAGATGATGTGGTTGAGATCGGAGTGCGAGGCAGCCCGCCCCAAGACACCATATATGACATCCTCGTATTGGATTGCCAAGGTGACAATAGAGTGCTTTCGGCAATCGTAGATCGGCAGGGATACTTGCACAAGCAGGGCTATTCAGAAGTAATAGGTTTGCGTGACCTGTTCAATCCGAAGTCTAAAGGCGTCACTCATGCTGACCTGAAAGCGGAGATTGATGAGTATCTGGCGGAGCAAGGCTGCCTGATCTCGTCCAAGGTATTCATTGCCGTCATGGAAATAGAGGCTTGGTTTCTGTGCGCACCAGACTTTTTTGGGAAGATTAACCATGCGCTTGATTCAGCAGCAGTGACGGCGGCGGCTGGTATGGACTTGTCAAAGACAGAAATCGAAGCAATTGCCCATCCTGCCCGCATCATTGAAAAGGTTTTCGCTACGATCGGCGAAGCGTATAACAAGTCGAAAGGTGATACTTATCGAGTCACCTCGAAGCTGAACTATGAGGAGTTGGTGTTGGAAGGCCCCAGTAGATCTAGTTCGCTCAAAGAATTTGTCGATCACATTCATGCCGCGTTCAGCTAGTAATTTCGAGCACCTTGATGACGTACGCGATGCTGGAAGGGCTAACAAAGGGAATTTTGCGGAGCGTCGCAGACGAACGGCCGTTGTATCCCCGAAGTTTACATCGACGAGGACGCGGGTAGACCGGCAAAAGTGGGTGGTACTCAGTAGTGATGCAACTCGGCGGGCTATTTCAAGCAATGAAACGCAGCATTTAACCGCTGCACTTGGGTAGTTGCGTTCGCTGGCACATACTGGAAGGGCGCTGGTCGCACGGCGTTGTAGCCCTCGGAAAGACTTGGCCCGTCAGCGATGGCGGGCTTTTTGTTGGTACTTCGGAGACCGCGGATAGCAGGGTAACTACTTCGCTTGCTCTATACGTTTCTGCGCATCCTTCCATCCACCGGTCCGATAGCGGCGCTGTGCCTCTTTCTCCGCGCGCTTCGCGGTTTCCTGAATAAAATGCTCGTCCATTCTTCCAGGTCGGCCGCAGGAATCGCAGACATAGGTTGAGCCTCCGGTGATCAGCGGCTGGAAGTCGTTCATCGTCAATTGGTTATCGCAACTGGGGCAAAACGCGGTGAAGTCGTCCCAACCGAACGCAGTAATTCGCCAGCGCCAACGCAGTCCGAACAGGATGTCCGATTCGTATCTAGTCGGGATTGTTGAGGCCTCATCCCTCTTGACGTCCCACCACATATAAGCAACGAATCCAATGGCGCCGACCGTTGCGACGAGCCAGATCCAGAAGACCCACCGGGGCAGAGTAACGTCTGTTGCGAGGAAATGAATAAGCGTGACGATCATCCTGGCCATAGGAGCCAAGGATGGAATATAGAAGGAAGCAATCGCCGACACGGCAGCGACAAAGAGTGGGTAGGCGATACCAACAGTAGCCGGGTGCTTCCAGAATGTGCTCATGTCTTTGCGCTGTTGTAGAGACAAAGCTGAGCACGAGGCAGCGCCCTGAGCCTAGTTTGCTAGCGCGTTCTCCCCGTAACCCCAGCTGTAACCCCAAACCGACAATTGAGGCTCTGAAACGACAATGGGCTACGAACCGAAGCTCGTAACCCATTGATTTGTTTGGTCGGGGCGAGAGGATTTGAACCTCCGACCACCTGCACCCCATGCAGGTACGCTACCAGGCTGCGCTACGCCCCGATTGCCTTTGCGAAAGGTCTGGCGTTGCCGTCTGACCCTTCGCCACGATCCCGAACTGCGCTGTGAGGCAGCAGGGTGTGTAGCAAAGAACGGCGATTGTAGCGTGGCGGCGGGCCGGCCGCAAGCGCGCCGGCCCTTTGTGCCGCCAGCTAATTACTGTCTTGCGCCAACGAAGAGCACGCCCGCTTTCGTCGGTGACTGAAGCGTCTGAAGTTCAGCACGCATGGTCGTTCCGGTCATGATCGCAACACCCGATGCAGTGGTGTTCGGATAGGCGCAGTTGTCACCACCGAAGCGAATCGTCAGGTCGTAGACGTTGCCCGACGCATGCGGCTTGATGGACCCGGTGAAATTGCAACTCGTGCCCGTACCCGTGATCGAACCGGTGGCGTCTGCCGTAAGCGTGACGTTTGGGTCGTTGCCGCCGTTGGTCACGCTTTCTCCCTTGAAGATACCTGTGACCGTGGCCTGCATGGGTACGGTGTCGTAGCTCGGATCGTACGTGCCCGCGAAGGTGGTCTTCGCTCCGTTTGCGTAGAGGAGCGTGGTGTTGAGGAGGGCTTTCGCGGAATAAGCGCCAGAGAGCGTGACTGCGTTACTGCCTTGACCCTCGAGGTTGTAGTCGATGCCGCTGCCATTTGACAACTTGCCGTTGCTCGACGTGACCGCTCCAATCACCCCGCCCGCGATGAAGTTCGTATTGCCAGCGACGGAGTAGATCGAATACAGGCGCCCGTCGTCGAGAATGAGCACGGAGGCTTGCCGGTTGCTGTCTGTTTTACCCGAGTAAAGCCCTGCCGCAGACGCCGTGGAAACGGGCGTCGACGGCCCGTTGTCGCTTCCACCGCCGCCGCATGCGGTCAGGATGATCGCGGCCGAAGCGGCGGCGATAGGTGCATGTCGTCTCATTGGATGTCTCTGTTGTAGATGTGAAACTTGCCTCACGAAAACGGGTTCAACGCGCACAGACAGTCACCGTACAAGACCCCTACAGCCGCAACTCCGACCGCGTATAAGCCGACGTCTGAATCTGCACGACATCGCGCTGCTTGCACTGCGCGCGTCGCTCCACCGGACATTTCGCGCAAGCCCTCGCACTCCCGCCCGCACGACATCGCGCGAATCGCTGACGCCTTCGGAACCGCACCGCCAGCGCCAGTGCGATCGTCAACTGGATCAGATAAGTCACAGCGCGTTCACCCCATTCGTTCCGGGACGCATAGCGCTCATACTCCGTGCGCTCGTAGAAGCTGGCCGAAGCAAAGATCATCGTGAGGGCGAAGTCCAGCAGCATGGCCAGACCACACAGTGCAAAGAAGAACAGCGCGCCGTTCCATCGCGGGACGCCGCAAGCTGCATTGACCGTACGGCACACGAATATCACGAACGCCAGCAGGCATAGCCCGAGCGCCAGGGGAAGCCAGGGAAAAACCATGTCGCGCAAACCTCGTGACAGACGAAGTGAGGGAAAGTCCCGGCGACGCGCGAGATCGCGACACACCTGCGACACACCACATCGCGCGCACGCTTCGGGAAGCGGCGCGATGATGGCACGCCGTCTCTCAAGCACGAATACGAGTAATCCTAATAAGGCAGACGATCGCTGAGCGCGTCGGAGAGGAAATCGATGAAGGTGCGCACTTTGCTTGTCATGAACTTGCGGCTGGTGTACACCGCGTACACCGATGGCGCGAACGCCGAATAGTCCGGCAACACGCGCAGCAGCGTTTCGGATGCGAATTCCGGTTCCGCGATCCACGCCGGAAAGTAGGCGAGCCCAAGCCCGGCGCGCACGAGTTGCAGCGCCATCGCGGTGTCGTTGGTCTTGAGCACGGCCTGATGCTTCACGGTGAACGCGCCGTCCGGTCCGGTCAGCGTCACCGATTCGATATTGGTGTAAGTCGGCAACACCAGCCGGTGCCGGGCGAGATCGTCCGGATGGCGCGGCTGGCCGTGCCGCTCCAGATAGCCACGCGCGCCCGCGAGCAGGAAAGGCATCCTGCACAGCGGCCGCACGATCAGCGAAGGCGAGGGATCGGAGGTCGCGCGCAAGGCCATGTCGTAGCCTTCCTCGACCAGATCGACGAAGCGGTTCTCCAGCCGCAGGTCCACCAGCACGCCGGGATAGCGCGCCTGATAGGCCACCACGAGTTCAGCGAACGTGGGATTGGCGAACCAGCCCGGCGCGGTCACCTTGAGCACGCCCTGCGGCTGCGCCGTCTGCGCGCCGACGGCCGCCTCGGCGGCCTGCAGGATATCGAGCGCCTCGCTGCATTGCTCGAAATACACACTGCCGGCTTCCGTGAGACTGAGATGGCGCGTGGTCCGGTTCAGGAGACGCACGCGCAACTGCCGCTCCAGATTCGCGACATGCTTGCTGGTCATGGCGGTCGACATGTCGAGGCGCTCGGCGGCCTTCACGAAGCTGCCCGCCTCGACGACCTCGCGAAACACCCGCAGACTGGTCAGCGCATCCATCGATCATTTTCCGCCGGGCAATAAAACTGCGATGTTAGCGGGATTCATCGCCCGCGAGGTGAAGCTCACTTCGGCCATTCGTCGAGCTCGTCGTTGAACAGCGCGGCCACGACACCGCGCAGCCATTTCGTGCGCGCGTCGTTATGGAACTTGCGATGCCAGTGCTGCTTGAGATCGAAGCGCGGCAGCGCGAGCGGCGGTTCGGCGAGCGTGATCGATGCGTGTTCGGCGACGTACGCGAAGCCGATCGCATGCGGCACCGTGGCGATCAGGTCGGTGCGCGACAGGATGAACGGCAGGCTCATGAAGTGCGGCGTTTCGAGTACGGCGCGGCGGCGCACGCGTTCGCGGTCGAGATGATTCTCGAGGATTTCCTGGCTGCGGCCTTCCGCGCGCACCACCGCGTGTCCGCAGGCGAGAAAGCGTTCCAGCGTCAGCGGTTCGCGTGCAAACGGATGATCGCGCCGCATCAGGCAGATGAACCGGTGTGAAAAGAGCCGCTGCTGGAAGAAGTTGTTGCCGCGCAGATCCGGAAAGTAACCGATGGCCAGATCGATTTCACCGGCTTCGAGCCCGCGTCCGACATCGCCATGCGAAGCCGACACCGAGCGCAGATTCGCATTCGGCGCCTGTTGCGCGAACGCCTGCAGAAGCCGCGGAAGGAACACGATCTCGCCGACGTCCGACAGCGCGATCGAAAAGGTTTCCGAGCTCGTGGACGGATCGAAATGCTGCCGGTCGAGCATGCCGCGCTCGATGCGGGCGAGCGCCTCGCGCGCGGCGGGCACCAGCGCGAGCGTGCGTGGCGTCGGCTCCATGCCGCGTGCGGTGCGCACGAACAGCGGGTCGTTGAAATACTCGCGCAGCCGCGCCAGCGCCGTCGAAACACGCGGCTGGCTCACGCCGAGCCGCTCGGCCGCGCGGCTTACGTTGCGCGTCTCCTCGATGGCGACGAGGTACGGGATCAGGTTCAGATCGAGATCGTTCATGGCGCTCACTGCGTCCAATGCTTCAACCTGCGGAAAAACCCATCAGCCGCGCCGCGCGACCATGTCCGACACGCGCTGCGCGGCATCCAGCAAGGGCTCGAGAAAGGCCTTCACCATCTGCTTCGCGCTCTTGCGCTGGGCATTGCCGCTGATGTTGAGCGCCGCGATCACCCGGCCTTGCCGGTCGCGGATCGGCGCCGACATCGAGATCAGTCCTTCTTCCAGTTCCTGATCGACGATGGCCCAGCCTTGCGCGCGCACGACCGCAATGGCTTCCTTCAGCGCAGCGCGGTCGACGATCGTGCGCGGCGTGCGCGCCACCAGCGGATTGGCATCGAGGATGGCGTCGAGGCTGGCTTCGTCGAGCGCGGCGAGGAGGACCCGGCCCATCGACGTGCAGAACGCGGGCAGCCGGCTGCCGATCGAGAGGTTCTGCGTGATGATCTTGTGCGTCGGCACCCGCAGCACATAGACGATCTCCGCGCCGTTCAGCACGGCCGCCGAACAGCTCTCGTGCACCTGTCCGACCAGATCTTCCATGACCGGTTCGGCGAGATTCCAGAAGGGCATCGACGTCAGGTACGCGAAACCCAGGTCGAGGATTTTTGGCGTAAGTTGGAACAGGCGGCCGTCCGCCTCGACATAACCGAGCGCCTGCAAGGTGAGCAGGATGCGGCGCGCGCCGGCGCGCGTGAGCCCGGTGGCCGCGGCGACGTCGGTGAGGGTCTGGGCGGGCCGGCTGGCGTCGAAGGAACGGATCACCGACAGCCCGCGCGCGAAGGACTGCACATACGCGTCGCCGGGACGCGACTGTGCATCCGGTGCATCCGGCGCATGTGTCGTGTCGATCCCGGGAGCGGCTGAGGCTGAGGCTGAGGCTGAGGGTTTCATAGGCATGATCCAGGTGGCGCGAAGCAGCGGCAGCTCCGTGAAAACCCGCACTTCGACAGTGCTTCGTTGACACGGCAACAAACGCGGGACTACCATGCCGATGTTCGCTAAACGAATCCATGTTCGCATATCGAACATTCGCTGACAAGCTGATTCGCGAGTCAGCTGCAAGTCTGATTTCGAGCAGATAAACCCTGGAACGGGACGGATGCCTGCGGCGACCTCGGGCGTCCAGACTGGAGAAGAACGGCAATGATCAACAAGATTTTCGATTCGCTCGCCTCGGCCGTGGCCGACGTCCACGACGGCGCGACCATCATGATCGGCGGTTTCGGTACGGCGGGCATGCCGTCCGAGCTGATCGACGCGCTCATCGAGCAGGGCGCGCGCGATCTCACGATCGTCAACAACAACGCCGGCAATGGCGACATCGGCCTGGCCGCGCTGTTGAAGGCGAAGCGCGTGCGCAAGATCATCTGCTCGTTCCCGCGCCAGACCGATTCGCACGTGTTCGACGCGCTGTATCGCGCGGGCGAGATCGAGCTCGAACTCGTGCCGCAGGGCAATCTGGCCGAGCGCATCCGCGCGGCGGGCGCGGGCATCGGCGGATTCTTCACGCCGACGGGCTACGGCACCAAGCTCGCGGAAGGCCGCGAAACGCGCGAGATCGACGGCAAGCACTACGTGCTGGAGTCGCCGCTGCATGCGGACTTCGCGCTGGTGAAGGCATTCAAGGGCGACCGCTGGGGCAATCTGGTGTATCGCAAGACGGCGCGCAACTTCGGCCCGATCATGGCGAGCGCCGCGAAGACGGCCATCGTCCAGGTGTCGAAGGTCGTGCCGCTGGGCGAACTGGACCCCGAGAATATCGTGACGCCGGGCATTTTCGTGCAGCGCGTGGTGGAAGTGCCGCAAGCGGTGCATCAAGCCGAACTCGCTGCCTGAATGAACGTTGAGGAAGGATTTAGCCATGAAGAAACTCACTCGTGACGAAATGGCCCGGCGCGTGGCCGCGGACATTCCCGAAGGCGCCTACGTGAACCTGGGCATCGGCGTGCCGACGCTCGTCGCCAACCACCTCGCGGCGGACCGCGAGATCTTCCTGCACAGCGAAAACGGCCTGCTCGGCATGGGCCCGGCGCCGGCCAAGGGCGAGGAAGACGACGAACTCATCAACGCCGGCAAGCAGCACGTCACGCTGCTCACGGGCGGCGCCTATTTCCATCACGCGGATTCGTTCGCGATGATGCGCGGCGGCCATCTCGACTTCTGCGTGCTCGGCGCGTTCCAGGTGTCGGCGGACGGCGATCTCGCGAACTGGCACACCGGCGCGCCGGATGCGATTCCAGCGGTCGGCGGCGCGATGGATCTCGCAATTGGCGCAAAGCAGGTCTACGTGATGATGGAACTGCTGACCAAGCAGGGCGAAAGCAAGCTGGTTGCGCAATGCTCGTATCCGGTGACGGGCGTGCAGTGTGTGGATCGCGTGTACACGGACCTCGCCGTGTTCGACGTCACGCCGCAAGGCTTCGTCGTGCGGGAAATGGTGGAAGGCCTGTCGTTCGATGAGCTGCAGAAGCTCGCGCAGGTGCCGCTGCAATATGCCCCGCTGAGCGAAGCCGCCTGAACGGCATACCGAGCCCGAGCCGAAGCCCGAGCCCGAGCCTGAGCCTGAGAGACACAAGACAATACTGGAGCCAAGCAATGAAAGAAGCCTTCGTATGTGATGCGATCCGCACGCCGATCGGCCGTTACGGCGGCGCACTCTCGTCAGTGCGCGCCGACGATCTCGGCGCCGTGCCGCTGCGCGCGCTCATCGAACGCAACAAGGACGTGGACTGGGACGCGGTCGAGGAAGTGATCTACGGCTGCGCCAACCAGGCGGGCGAAGACAACCGCAACGTCGCGCGCATGTCGGCGTTGCTGGCGGGCCTGCCGGTCGGCACGCCGGGCTCGACCGTCAACCGCCTGTGCGGCTCCGGGATGGACGCGGTCGGCATTGCCGCGCGCGCGATCAAGGCGGGCGAAGCCACGCTGATGATCGCGGGCGGCGTGGAAAGCATGAGCCGCGCGCCGTTCGTGATGGGCAAGGCGACGAGCGCGTTCTCGCGCGCCGCCGAGATCCATGACACGACCATCGGCTGGCGCTTCGTCAATCCGCTGATGAAGAAGCAATATGGCGTCGATTCGATGCCGGAAACCGCCGAAAACGTCGCCGACGACTACAAGGTGAGCCGCGCCGATCAGGACGCGTTCGCGCTGCGCTCGCAGCAGAAGGCGGCCCGCGCGCAGCAGGACGGTACGCTGGCGCAGGAGATCGTCGCGGTGACGATCGCGCAGAAGAAGGGCGACCCGCTGGTCGTCGGGCGCGATGAACACCCGCGCGAAACCACGCTCGAGGCGCTGGCGAAGCTGAAGGGCGTCGTGCGGCCGGACGGTTCGGTGACGGCCGGCAATGCGTCGGGCGTGAACGACGGCGCGGTCGCCATGCTGATCGCCGACGAAGAAAGCGCGCAGCGTCACGGCCTCACGCCGCGCGCGCGCATTCTCGGCGTCGCCACGGCGGGCGTGCCGCCGCGCGTGATGGGCATCGGTCCGGCGCCGGCGTCGCAGAAGCTGCTGACGCGCCTCGGCATGAGCATCGACCAGATGGACGTGATCGAGCTGAACGAAGCGTTTGCCGCGCAAGGTCTCGCGACGCTGCGCATGCTCGGTGTGGCCGACGACGACGCCCGCGTCAACCCGAACGGCGGCGCCATCGCGCTGGGCCATCCGCTCGGCGCGTCGGGCGCGCGTCTCGTCACGACCGCGAGCTATCAGCTGCATCGCACCGGCGGCCGCTACGCGCTGTGCACGATGTGCATCGGCGTGGGCCAGGGCATCGCGATCGTCATCGAGCGCGTGTAAGCGCATGTTCGCAGCCACGGGACGTCTCACGGATCTGATCTGCGGCACCGAGGCCGCCAACGCGCTCTGGTCGCCGCGCGCGACCGTGCAGGCGATGCTCGACGTCGAAGCCGCGCTCGCGCGTGCGTCGGCGTTGCATGGCGTGATTCCGGCGAGCGCCGTGGACGCGATCGTCGCCGCGTGCCAGGCCGACGAGATCGACGCGCAAGCCTTGATGAGCGGCGCGCAGGCGGGCGGCAATCTGGCCATTCCGCTCGTCAAGCAGTTGACGGCCGTGGTCAAGGCGCGCGACGCCGAGGCCGCGAAGTATGTGCACTGGGGCGCGACGAGCCAGGACATCATCGACACGGGACTGATGCTGCAACTGCGCGCCGCGCTCGATCAGCTCGATGCTGACCTGCGCACGCTCGCCACGGCGCTCGCCGCGCAGGCGCAGGCGCACCGCGCGACGCCGATGATCGGGCGCACGTGGCTGCAGCAGGCGCTGCCGATCACGCTCGGTCTCAAGTTCGCGCAATGGCTCGACGCCATCACGCGCCAGCGCGCGCGCCTGGGCGAGCTGAAAGCGCGCGCGCTGGTGCTGCAGTTCGGCGGCGCGGCTGGCACGCTCGCGAGTCTGCGCGACCGCGCACTGCCGGTCGCGCAGTCGCTCGCGGACGATCTCCATCTGACGCTGCCAGTCCTGCCGTGGCATACGCAGCGCGACCGCATTGCGGAAGCCGCGGCCTGGTTCGGCATGCTGACGGGCACGCTCGGCAAGATCGCGCGCGACATCTCGCTGATGATGCAGACCGAGGTCGGCGAAGTCGCGGAGCCGGCGGCGGCGGGCAAGGGCGGTTCGTCGACGATGCCGCACAAGCGCAATCCGGTCGGCTGCGCGGCGGTGCTGACGGCCGCGACGCGCGCGCCGAATCTCGTCGCGACGATCTTCGCCGGCATGGTCCAGGAGCACGAACGCGCGCTCGGCGGCTGGCAGGCCGAATGGGAAGCGCTGCCCGACCTCGCGCGGCTCGCGGCGGGCGCGGTGGCGAATCTCAACGGCATCGTCGCGGGGCTGGAAGTGAACGCGGAACGGCTCGCGCAGAATCTCGATGCCACCCACGGCCTCGTGCTCGGCGAAGCGGTGATGCTGGCGCTGGGCGATGCCATCGGCCGGATGGAGGCGCACAAGCTGGTGGAAGGGGCATCGAAGGCGGCGGTCGCGAACGGCCGCCCGTTGCTCGAAGCACTCGCCGCCAACGAAACCGTGATGCGCCATCTGTCGCGCGCTCAACTCGAATCCTTGCTCGATCCGGCGAACTACGTCGGACAGGCGCAGTCGTTCGTCGATGCGGCCATCGCGAACGCCCATTTGAAAGAACCGAAAGAACAGGAGCGTTAAGACATGCCTCTTGCTGAAGTCAACGGAACCCGGCTTCACTATCGCGTCGATGCCACGGCGGGCGACAGCGCCCCGTGGCTCGTGCTGTCCAACTCGCTCGGCGCGGATGTGTCGATGTGGACACCGAACATCGAGGCCTTCGCGCAGCGTTACCGGGTCCTGCGCTACGACACGCGCGGCCACGGTCACTCGGACGTGCCGCCCGGGCCGTACACGATCGATCAGTTGATCGGCGACGTGATCGGCCTCATGGATCATCTGAAGATCGAGCGCGCGCACTACTGCGGCCTGTCGATGGGCGGCCTCACCGGCATCGGCCTCGCGGCGCGTCATCCAGAGCGCTTTGCGCGCGTCGTGTTGTCGAACACGGCGGCGCTGATCGGCTCGGACGCGGTGTGGACGCCGCGCGCCGCGAAAGCGCGCGAGCCGGGCGGCATGCCCGCGCTCACCGACGCCGTGATCGCGCGCTGGTTCACCGCGCCGTTCATCGAGCGCGAGCCGCTTGCGCTCGCCAACATCCGCGATGTGTTCCGCCATACGTCGGGCGAAGGCTACGCGTCGAATTGCGAAGCGATCCGCGACGCCGACCTGCGTGACGAAGCGAAGACCATCACGCTGCCGGTGCTGATGATCGCCGGTACGCACGATCTCTCGACGACCGCCGAGCAGGGCCGCGAGCTGGCGGGTTACATCGAAGGCGCGCGTTATCTCGAACTGGACGCGGCGCATTTGTCGAACATCGAAAAGCGCAACGAATACACCCGCGCCGTTCTCGACTTTCTTGGAGCATGAGCATGACCGATGACGAACGCTACGAAGCCGGGATGAAGGTACGCCGCGCGGTGTTGTCCGACGCGCACGTGGACCGGTCGCTTGCGAACCGCACCGAACTCACGACCGATTTCCAGAACTTCATCACGCGTTATGCATGGGGCGAGATCTGGACGCGCGACGGCCTGCCGCGGCACACGCGCAGCCTCATCACGATTGCGATGATGGTCGCGCTGAATCGCAGCGAGGAACTCGCGCTGCATCTGCGCGCCGCGAAGAACAACGGCGTGACGCAGGACGAGATCAAGGAAGTGCTGTTGCAGACGGCCGTGTATTGCGGTGTGCCGGCAGCTAACTCGGCGTATCACCTGGCGCAGAAAATCTTCGACGAAGAGAAGCAGAAGCAGGCCTAGCCGCGCGCGCGTTCTCGAAGCAGATATCGAAGCGGATCCTGAAGCTGTCCCGGCGCAAACCGGGACGGCTTTTTTCATGCGCGGTTCAGAACGCGTAGTAAGGACCGGCGCCGGCCGGCGTCGCGCGTTCCTGGAACGCCGTGAAGACGCGCCGGCCGAAGAAGAACGGCAAGCCCCAGGCGAAGCCACTGTTCGACGGCCCCGCGAGATTGTCGAAGGCGTAATTGCCGCTGCCGAACAGGCTCGTCGAGGACGCGACGCTGAAATTCACCGTGCTTTGCGCGCCCGCCGGCGAGCGGATCGTCGCGCTGAGCGACTGCGTCGTCGCCGGACAGAACCATGCGCCGCAGCGGGCGAGTGTCGTCGAGGGAAAGAACAGGCCGTTCGAACCGCTGTCGATGTAACTCGCGCCATAGGTCGTGCCGCCGAAATCCGTCGACACGTAGGCGCTCGACGCATTCGCGGCGAGCACCGTGGCCGAGCCGAGCGCATTGTTCGCCTGCGAGCCGATGCCGAAGGTCAGCGTGCCGTTGACGCTGAAGGCGCCGTCATCCGGCACGTCGGGCAGTTCGATCACGACGCCGTTGTTGTCGGTGGCGAAGTTCGCGACCGGATTCGTCACCTGCTGCGCGACCGCGAGCGGGCTTGCGGCGCACGCGCCCGACGTGCACTGGTAATACCAGCGCGGCATGGGCGCGCTGGCGCAGTTCGCGCCGCAATCGGCGACGAAAGGCCCGATGCCGAGAATGCCGTTGCCGCGCAGCGTGGTTGCGTTGAGCATCGACAGTCCCGACTGGTTGCAATCCTGCGCAACAGCGGGGACCGCCGGGTCGGCGATGATCTGCACCGACGTCGAGGCCGCCAGCTGGCCCGCGAGCCGGATGTCGGCCTGGCGCACCGCGCCCCACGTGTAGCCGGAACCGAACACGGCGCATTCCGCCATCGCCGAGCCGGACGTGCTGCCCGCGACGGGCGGCAGCGCCATCGTCGGATCGAGCGCGGAGGCCAGGACACGCAGACCGTGCGATCCGGTATCGACCTGAATGCCGTCGATGGTCTGGCAGGTGTTCGTGCCCGGCACGCAGAGCGTCACGCTGGTTTGCAGCATGTTGCGCGTGTCGGTGGAGGTGCGGGACACGGTGACGGGCTGCACGTTGGGCAACGACGATTGCACGACGGCCGTGCTCGCCGCGTCCGGCGCGCTTGCCTGTGCGGGTGCAGCCGAAGATGCGGGTGGCGCGGGTTGGGCGGTGGCGGTCCCGCGGGCGCTGGCCCCGCCCGCCGCGCCATCGCCTCCGCCACCGCCGCCGCAGGCAACCAGCAGCGAGCAGAGCGTCATGACGAGCAGCAGCGCGCAGGCTTCACGAAACGCTTCGAGGCAGGGCATGGCGGCCTCCTACTGAATGTCCGACGCGTTCACGCCGGGCGGCAGCGCGTTCGCGAGCCACGCGCGTCCGCTGAACTCGCGCAGGCGCATGTGGTTCTCGACGACCAGGTCTCCTGTCGCCACCTGCGCCGTGTGCAGTCCGAGCGCGCCCATCGATGCCAGCGCGCCTTCCCTGAACGTCTCGAAATGCGCGCCCAGGAGCGCCTGGATATCCGGCATCGCGGGCCCGCGCCAGGATACGGCGTAGACCGCGCCGTTTCCATCGACATACTCGCGGATGACGATCCCGTTCGCGTCGGTCGTTTCGCTGAAGGCCGGCAGGCCCGATTGCGCCCGCCGCATGACGGCGTCCGACGTTTCGTCCGACGCGCGCACCGTACCGCCGAGATGAGCCGTCGCGGTCGCCGTCAGCAGTAGAGAACATACCGCAAGCCCCCGCGCGATATTTTTAGGATGTCTGATCTTGGCCATCGAATCTCTCTCTCAGATTGGGAGTTTTCGTATTGTTTGAGAGGAGATTCTAGGGTTATGGTTAGCCTTCGCAATAGATGGCTGCTTTTGAACAGGTATACGCCGAATATTGCGCTCATCAAGAAAATCCAATATGAATCAGCGGGTTGGCGCGAACACGAACGGCAAACGCCGCCTTGATCAATCGTCATAAATTGTCATTTCTTGTCGGGTCGCTTTGGCAGCTCGTCCGAATGGTCCATCGGCGTCGGGCGTCGCAACGAAGGACCGAGATCGAATGCAACACAGGCTTGCCGACTCATGCCGCCGTGCCGGTCATGAGGGATATCCCGTGTTTTTGCACCAGCGCGCGCGGGATCGGTAAAATAACGGGTTGATCCACGGAAGAACGCCCGTGGCGTAGCGGAAGGACTTTCCAGACATGACAGATTTTCGTGTAACCAGGCGGGTAACCCAGCAGCTCACCACGCGGGCGGCCACGCGCATGGCTGCGCTGCTCGCGGTGGCAGGAATCGTGGCGGGATGCGGCTCGACCAATCCCAATGCGTTCAATTACAAGAGCGATCAGCGTTCGAAGCAGGTGTCTCTCGCCGTGCCGCCGAATCTGATCGACGAAGCATCCGACTCGCGCTCGCTGCCGCCGCAAGGCGGACAGGCCTCGCTCTCCGATCTCCAGCAAGTACAGAAAGTCGCCCCGAACGCGCCGACCGTCGTGCCGCCCGTCTCGGGCATGCACATCCAGCGGGACGGCGCCGAGCGCTGGCTCGTGGTCGACGGCAAGTCCCCTGATCAGGTGTGGCCGCAAATCCGTCGCTTCTGGCAGGAGCAGGGCTTTCTGCTGGTGGTGGATCAGCGCGACAAGGGCGTGATGGAAACGGACTGGAACGAAACCCATCCGCAGATTTCCGACGGCCTGATTCGCGACACGCTCGCCAAGGCCACCGGCAATTCGTATGTCACGGCCGAGCGCAACAAGTACCGGACGCGTCTCGAAAAAGCGCCGGACGGCGGCACCTACGTGTTCGTCAGCCAGAAGGGCATGCGTGAGGCGCTCACCGGCGTCAACAACGATTCGAGCCAGTGGCAGGCGCGTCCCAACGATCCCGCGCTCGAGAACGAATATCTGAAGCGGTTGATGTCCTCGCTCGCGTTGTCCGACCAGCGCGCGGCTTCAGGCGGCGCGACTTCGCTGGATACGCCGGCCGCCGTCGGCGCGGCAGGTGCAAGCGCGCAAGCTGCGAAGGGCGGCGATGCCAAGGCGGCTTCGGTCGCGGCACAGAACGTCGCGAATGCCGGCAACACGCCGATCCGCAACGAAGTCGTGCCCGAGGCCGATACCTCGCAAATCACCTTGCCGGAAGCCTACGATCGCGCGTGGCTGCGCGTGGGCACCGCGCTCGATCGCGCGAACTTCACCGTGGATGACCGGGATCGCGCCAAGGGCATGTACTACGTGCGCTACGTCGATCCGACCGACAAGACGTCGGCGGAGCAGGGCTTCTGGAGCCAGGTCTTCCACGGCCGCAAGGAAATGAAGGCCAAGCAGTATCAGGTCAACGTGCGGGCCGTGACGGAAGCGCAGACGCGCGTCGCGATTGTCGATGACAAGGGCAATCCGGATTCGTCGCCGCAAGCGCGTCAGATCATGGCGCTGCTCGCCGGGCAGATCAGCTGATCTCTCCCGCAAGACGCTACTCTTCGCAACGCCTCCTCCGGGAGGCGTTTTTGTTTGCATCGCTCGCGAAGATTCCAGCAAAAGCGGTCATCGCATGCTCGTTTCGTAATGCGCGCTAATGCGAAACTCGCCTTCGATATGCGCAGACAATTCTTTCGATCGGGAAATGTGCGCAAAAGCTTATAAAGAATAGGCCCATGGATAGTACATTGCATCAATGGCGCGAATCGCCGCTTGAACTTCTTCGACAAGCGAGTCATCCCGCGCAATGCACCAGACATGCCGAACATTGGCTCGCCATGCAGCGAGCCCCGATGGCCCCGTCGCCTATCCTCGTAGGGCGACGGTTTTTGCCCGCGTTTCCACCGAAACGCGGGCTTTTTCTTTGTGGCTTGCGCCTGTGTCGCGCTCATGTGATTCCGGCAGCGCATGACGCGGACGGTTATGCTCGTGCTTCGTCAATCAACGAAGACAGGAGAAGCTCATGTCGGAAGTCGCCGTTGTCGCGATATTCGTCGCGAAGCCGGGCAAGGAAGAGGAACTGAAGCAGGTGCTCGAAGCGAACGTCGAGCCGACGCGCAAGGAGCGCGGCGCATTGCAATACGACCTGCATCGCGACAACGAGGAGCCGCGCCGCTTCATCTTCGTCGAGCGCTGGGAGAGCCAGGACGCGCTCGACGCACACGGACAGGCGCCGCACATCCAGGCATTCCGCGCGAAGGCGCCGGCGCTGTGCGAACACGGCGAAGTGCGCAAGGCGACGAAGCTCCTCTGAGCCCGCAGGAGCGGGACGTTGTCAGTGCGTTTCGTGCGGCACGTCGAGAATGAGGATGATGGTCCAGTCGGCGTCGCCTTCGTGATGGTACTGGCGTTCCGCGACGATGAACGGCTGCTGCTTGCCGTCCGGACCGAGAAAGAGCACGTCGCCTTCCATCGGCAGGCATTCGATGGGCGGCAGCGCCAGGTATGCGTCCTTGCTGGCGTTGCGCGGCATCAGTTTTTCGATCTTGCGCGATGCCGCTTCGGTCCATTCGATATCGAGCTGGATGTTGCTCATGCTGTCGTTCGCACGGTGAGTGCGCTCCACGGTTGAATCGTTGAAAAAGGCGATGCGCAATGTAGCACACGCCATGCTCGGTCCATCATGCGCCTCAAACGAAAAAACGGCCCGCAGGCCGTTTTTCTCGCACGCTGAAGCTTCGTTGCGGACGACGCGCTCAGATCTCCTCGTACAGCGGGAGCGTCAGAAACTCGGTGAAGTCGGCCGAGGTCGACATCTCCTCGAAGATCTTCGCCGCGCGTTCATACGGCTTCGTGTCCGCGCCCGTTGCGCCGACGCTCATTCTCACCTTCTCCAGCTCGTCGATGGTGATCTCGCGCACCAGCGCGGCCGTGACCTTGCGGCCGTCGTCGAGCGAGCCCTTGGGCGAGCGGATCCACTGCCACACTTGCGAGCGCGAGATCTCGGCGGTCGCGGCATCTTCCATCAGGTTGTGGATCGGCACGCAGCCATTGCCCGCGAGCCACGAACCGAGATAGTGGATGCCGACGTTCACATTGTTGCGCAGACCGGCTTCGGTGATCGGCGCTTCCGGACGGAAGTCGAGCAGATCGTGCGCGGTGACCTGGACATCGGGGCGCTGCTTGCCGATCTGGTTCGGCTGATCGCCGAGCACGTCGACGAACGCTTTCATCGCGATCGGCACGAGGCCCGGATGCGCCACCCAGCCGCCGTCGTAGCCGTCGGTGGCGTCGCGCGTCTTGTCGGAGCGCACGCCGTCCATGGCGCGCTCGTTCGCCGCGGGATCGTTCTTGATCGGAATCAGCGCCGACATGCCGCCGATCGCCGGCGCATTGCGCTTGTGGCAGGTCTTCAGCAGTTCGAGCGCATAGGCGCGCATGAACGGCGAGGTCATCGTGATCTTCGCGCGGTCGGCGAGACAGAAGTCCGTGTCGTTCTTGAACTTCTTGATCGCCGAGAAGATGTAGTCCCAGCGGCCCGCGTTCAAGCCCGAGCTGTGCTCGCGCAGTTCGTAGAGGATCTCGTCCATTTCGAAGGCGGCGAGAATCGTCTCGACGAGCACGGTTGCGCGGATCGTGCCGCGCGGAATGGCGACCGCCTCCTGTGCCGCGACAAACACATCATTCCACAGGCGCGCTTCGAGATGGCTCTCCATCTTCGGCAGATAGAAGTAAGGACCGCTGCCGCGCGCGATCAGCTCGTGCGCGTTGTGGAACAGATAGAGCGCGAAGTCGAACAGGCCGCCGGACACGCGCTGGCCGTCGACGGTCACGTGCTTTTCGTCGAGATGCCAGCCGCGCGGACGGACGATCAGCGTCGCGGTCCTGTCGTTGAGCGTGTACGACTTGCCGTTCTGCTGCAGCGAGATCGTGCGGCGCACCGCGTCGCGCAGATTGATCTGACCGACGATCTGGTTGTCCCAGTTCGGCGCGTTCGAATCCTCGAAGTCGGTCATGTACGAATCGGCGCCGGAATTGAGCGCGTTGATGATCATCTTGCGCTCGACCGGACCCGTGATCTCGACGCGGCGGCATTGCAGATCCTTCGGCAGCGGCGCGACGGTCCAGTCGCTCTCGCGGATCGAGCGCGTGGCGTCGAGGAAATCGGGGCGCTCGCCGGCGTCGAGGCGTTGGGTGCGCTCGACGCGTGCAGCGAGCAAGTGCTGGCGGCGCGGTTCGAACTGACGGTGCAGCGCCGCGACCAGCTCGAGCGCTTCGGGCGTCAGGATGGCCTGGTAGTCCGGCTTGATGTCGGCCGAGATGGCCATGCCCTTCGGCAGCGCGAGCGGGTTCGAGATTGAGGTCATTGTTTTCTCCTTGGTCGGTCAGACGGTTTTGCTTGCTGGTTTTGCGTAGTGGCTTGCGTGGGATTGATGCGTGGCGATTCAGACCGCGGACGAACGGCGCGCGCTGCCTGCCGTACTGCCCGCTGTGCGGCTGCGCTCTCGCGCGGGCGGGCGCACCGCGCTCGCTTCGACGAACGCGACGAGATCCGCCATGCCGCGCCCGCGTCCATGCGGCGCGACGCCGAGTTCTTCGGCCGCCAGCGCCGCGCGATTGATCCAGAAACTCGTGTAGCCGAACCAGGTCGCTCCCGCGACGTTCCAGCCGCTGCCCGAGACGAACACGATGTCGCGCGGCGGCGCGTCGAAGGCGCGCGTGCCGAGTGCATACGCGGCGGGGGCGGGCGGATAGGCGCGCGCGGCATCGACGGACAGCACGTGATCGAACAGGCCGCTCATGCCGGCGCTTTTCACGGCGACCTCGAGCATCGGGGCGCTGCCGTTCGAGAGGATCGCGAGCGGCAGGTTGAAGCGGTCGCGCAGCGCCGTGAGCGCCGGCACGATGTCGGGAAACGTCGAGAGGCACGCGTATTCGTCGAGCAGGCGCTTTTCGGCGGCGCGGGTCAGCGCGTCGGCGAGCGCGAGACGCGCGGCGGCGTGGCGCAGCGCATCGACGGTGATCTTCCAGAACGGCTCGTAGTGCGTGCCGGCCGGGTCGGCGAGCGTACGCAATTGGGTGTATTCGATCTGCTTGCGGCGCCACAGCCGCGACAGCGCGACGCCGCGTCCCGGGAACAGCTGTTCGGCGGCGGCGACGACCGAATGGACGTCGAAGAGGGTGCCGTAGGCATCGAAGATGACGGCGCGCGGAAGCCGGGCCATGTCGGGGAGAGACAGGGGTGTCGCGTTTGCGGTGAGTGTCGTTCTGGCCGACATAGCCGTGCGCTCCGTGTAGAGGTCAGGACTGATTCTATTCGTGATCCAGGTGATGGAAAAAGCACCGCGACATCACTTGATCTTTTACTTTTTAATACCTAATCTGTGTCCGGTCTCCCTGAATGACGACGAAAACGCATGGATCGGTTCAAGCAGATAGAAACCTTCGCCTCGGTGGCAGCGAAAGGCAGTCTCTCGGCGGCGGCGCAGGCGGAAGGCATCGCGCCGGCCGTGATCGGACGCCGGCTTGACGCGCTCGAAGAGCGTCTTGGCGTCAAGCTGCTGGTGCGCACCACGCGCAGGATCACGCTGACCTTCGAAGGTTCGGCGTTCCTGGAGGATTGCCAGCGCATCATCAACGACATGCAGAACGCCGAGGCCAGCGTATCGGCGGGCGGCGTGAAGGCGAGCGGGCACTTGCGTGTGTCGGCGCCGGCGGGATTCGGCCGGCGGCATGTCGCCTCGCTGGTGCCGCGCTTCACCGCGCAGCATCCGGATGTGTCGGTGAGCCTCGACCTGACCGACCGCATGGTCGATCTCGTCAATGAAGGTTTCGACTGCGCCGTGCGGCTCGGAGAATTGCCGGATTCGTCGCTGGTGTCGCTGAAGCTCGGCGAGAACCGGCGCGTGTGCGTCGCGTCGCCGGACTATCTGGCGCGCCGCGGCACGCCCGCCGATCTCGCCGCGCTCGCCCAGCACAATTGCCTGGCGCTCGGGGCATCGGCGAATCAGCAGCGCGGCTGGGTGTTCCAGCAGGACGGCCGGGTCGTGACGATCAAGGTGTCGGGCACGATGGAATGTTCCGACGGCGCGGTCCTGCATGAATGGTGTCTGGAAGGCCGTGGACTGGCGTGGCGCTCGTGGTGGGAGGTCGGCGAGGACATCGGTGAAGGACGGCTCGTGAGCGTGCTCGAAGGCTTTGCTGCGCCGCCCATCGGCATTCACGCGGTGTTTCCGCAGCGCCGGCATCTGCCGCTGCGCGTGCGCCTGTTCCTCGATCTGCTCAAGCATACGTACAACGCTCCGGGATATTGGGGCGACGAGGCGTAGCAGGGACGTTCGCTCCGGCACGCCGGGCAGTCCGGCGCGAAACGTCTCGCCGCCGCGCGGCCCTGACTACAATGAAGCGTGCCCCGAGGTTCGAAGGAGGACGCCATGTTCAAGCACATCCTGGTGCCGACCGACGGCTCCGAGCTGTCGCAGAAGGCCATCGACGGCGCGATCGATCTCGCGCAATCCGTTGGCGCGCGCATCACGGCTTATGCGTGTCTGCCGCAATATCCGTATTCGCCGTTCGCGGATGTCGCCGTCGAGCCGCCCGACGATTTCCACGCCCGCGCCGAGAACGAAGCCCGCGAGCATCTGCATGCGGTCATGCGCGCCGCCGACGACGCCGGCGTGCCCTGCAACAGCGTCACGAGCATCGAGGCGGCGCCGTATATCGGCATCATCGAAGCGGCGGAGCAGAATGGCTGCGACGTCATCCTGATGGCGTCGCATGGACGCCGCGGGCTCGGCAGCCTGTTGATCGGCAGCGAGACGCAGCGCGTGCTCACGCACACCAAGATTCCTGTGATCGTGTATCGCTGAGAACCGGCCAGTGCGCAGCGGCCGCCGCCCGCTTTCGCGAGGACGGCGGCCGCCGCTTTCTTCACTACGCTCCCTGATTCAGCCTGTTACCGCGTGATGATCGACGCGAGGGTCAAGCCACCTTCTTGTCGAAGAACTGCTCGTCTTCCGTCGAGCCGTGCAGCGCGGTGGTCGATGCGTCGCGCTCGACCGTCTGCGTGACCGCGTCGAAATAGCCGGTGCCCACTTCGCGCTGATGCTTGACCGCCGTGAAGCCCTTGTCGGCGGCGGCGAACTCGGCCTGCTGCAGTTCGACGAACGCGCTCATCTGCGAACGGGCGTAGCCGTGCGCGAGGTTGAACATCGAGTAGTTCAGCGCGTGGAAGCCCGCGAGCGTGATGAACTGGAACTTGTAGCCCATCGCGCCGAGTTCGCGCTGGAACTTGGCGATGGTCGCGTCGTCGAGATTCTTCTTCCAGTTGAACGACGGCGAGCAGTTGTACGACAGCATCTTGCCCGGGAATTCCTTGTGGATCGCCTCGGCGAATTTCTTCGCGTATTCGAGGTCCGGCTTGCCCGTCTCGCACCACACGAGATCCGCGTAGGGCGCATAGGCGAGACCGCGCGACACCGCCTGCTCCAGACCCGGCTTCGTGCGGAAGAAGCCTTCCACGGTGCGCTCGCCGGTGAGGAACGGCTTGTCGTTGTCGTCGATGTCGGAGGTGACGAGATCGGCGGCTTCGGCGTCCGTGCGGGCGATCAGCAGCGTCGGCGTGCCGCAGACGTCGGCGGCGAGGCGCGCGGCCGTCAGCTTGGCGACGTTTTCGCGGGTCGGCACGAGCACCTTGCCGCCCATGTGGCCGCACTTCTTGACTGAAGCCAGCTGATCCTCGAAGTGCACGCCGGCCGCGCCGGCTTCGATCATCGCCTTCATCAGTTCGAACGCGTTGAGCACGCCGCCGAAGCCTGCTTCGGCGTCGGCCACGATCGGCGCGAAGTAGTCGAGGTAGCCTTCATCGCCGGGATTCTTGCCTTCCGACCACTGGATCTGGTCGGCGCGCGTGAGCGTGTTGTTGATGCGCTTGACGACGAGCGGCACCGAATTGGCCGGATACAACGACTGGTCGGGATACATTTCGCCCGCGACGTTGGCGTCGCCCGCCACCTGCCAACCCGACAGATAGATGGCCTTCAGGCCGGCCTTGACCTGCTGCATCGCCTGGTTGCCGGTCAGCGCGCCGAGCGCGTTGACGAACGGCTCTTCGTTGATCGACGCCCACAGCTTCTCCGCGCCACGCCGCGCGAGCGTGTGCTCCACCGGCACCGAGCCGCGCAGGCGCACGACGTCGTCCGCCGAGTAGCCACGCTTGATGCCCTTCCAGCGCGGGTCGCTTTCCCATTGCTGATGGAGTTGCTGAGCGAGTTGTTGACGTGAGGTCATGGCGTTTCTCCTTGAGATTGGAATGAACGGCGATTCGTGAAGCGGTGATTTTTCCTGGACTTGAGCTTGGTGCGCCGTATCGGGCGCTGTGTGTTTGCTCAACTCTTATATAAGAGTCTAGGCAAACGACGCCGCGCGAAACACCCCTTGTGAGCAGAAATTGCGAATCTTTTTATTGTTTAGAATCAGTAATTTAAGATTTATATTTCGTCATTCGGAATTGCATTTCCTATGTTGCAATGCGTAAATTTGTGCCGCGCAGCACATCTTTTGCGACACAAAAGGCCATTGCGCATCGTGAAATATGGCGACAAGGCGAAAAAAAACCGATGCACGGGGCATCGGTTTTCTGGTGAAACCGGAAGCGGCGCGTGGCCGCTTCCTGTCAAACGAGGGCTTAGTTGCCGCGGCGCGGTGCGCGCGGGCCGTCGTTGCGGCGTGCGCTGTAGCCGTCGCGCGAGCCATAGCCGCCTTCGCCGCGATTGCCGCCACGATAACCACCGTCGCTGTTGCCGCCACGATAACCACCGTCGCTGTTGCCGCCACGATAACCACCGTCGCTGTTGCCACCGCGATAGCCGCCTTCGCTGTTGCCACCGCGATAACCGCCTTCACGCGAGCCGGCATTCGGCTTGTTGCCGTAGCCGCTGGCGTTGCTCGGGCCGTAGCCTCGGCCGCTGCTGCTGCCGCCGCCATTGCCGAAGCGTCGGCCGCCACCGCCGTTGCCGCCCGGACGGCCGCGGCCGCCGCCGAAACCGCCCTTCGGCGGGCTCTTGCGCGGCTCGAAGCCGACCACGACATTCACCGGCAGCGGCGCACGCACGAAACGCTCGATGCGCTTGAGCGCGCCCATCTCGGCGTAATGCACGAGGCTGACGGCGGTGCCGCTGCGGCCCGCCCGGCCGGTGCGGCCGATGCGGTGCACGTAGTCTTCAGCGAACTTCGGCAGGTCGTAGTTGAAGACGTGCGTGATGCCCGGAATGTCGATGCCGCGAGCCGCGACGTCGGTCGCCACCAGCACGCGCACACGGCGCTCGCGCAGCGCGCGGATGGTGCGGTTGCGTGCGCCTTGCGGCAGGTCGCCGTGCAGCGCGGCAGATTCGAAGCCGGCGTCGGCGAGACGGTTGGCGATCAGGTCGGCGTCGCTCTTGGTCGCCGTGAAGACGATCGCCTGGTCCAGCGCGTCGTCGCGCAGCAGGTGGTCGAGCAGGCGGTCTTTGTGATCGCGGTCATCCACATAGTGCACGGTCTGCGCGATGTTGCTCTTCGCTTCGAGCTTCTGGACGATCTCGATGCGCTCCGGATCCTTCAGCAGGCGGCCAGTCAGCGAGCTGATCTTGCCGTCGATGGTCGCCGAGAACAGCAGCGTCTGGCGCGAGGCCGGCGTGGCGTCGACGATCGTCTCGATGTCTTCGATGAAGCCCATGTCGAGCATGCGGTCGGCTTCGTCGAGCACGAGCATGTTCAGTTCGGACAGGTCGATACGGCCGCGCTCGAGGTGATCGATCAGGCGGCCCGGCGTGGCGACGAGAATCTCGGGGTTCTTCGCGAGCAGCATCAATTGCTGACCGTACGCGACACCGCCAAGGATGCTGACGGTACGCAGGCGGCGCAGGTGCTTGCCGTAGGTGGAAGCAGCGGTCGAGACTTGCATCGCGAGTTCGCGGGTCGGCGTCAGCACGAGCAGCTTCGGACGTGCGATCGGCTGCGGACGACGGCCGCGCGCGGCGTTCGGGTCACGCGGCGGGCGCGGTTGCTGGGCTTCCAGCTTTTGCATCTGCGAGAACTTCTCGATGGCGGGCAGCATGAACGCGGCCGTCTTGCCCGAACCGGTCGGGCTGGAGACGAGCAGGTCGCGGCCGGCGAGCGCGGCGGGAATCGCGCGCTGCTGCACGGGCGTCGGGCTGGCGTAGCCTGCGGCGGTCAATGCGGAGATGATGTCTTCCGAAAGACCGAGCGATTCGAAAGTGGGGCCGGTGGGCACGTCGGCTGCCGGGGCGGCTGCGGCGACGGGCGTGTCGGTGGTGGGGGTGAGGCCAATGTCTGCTGCGAGGTTGTCCAACGGGCTAGCGGTGAAGCTCGAAGTCATGTCGATCCTTGAAACGAGGAATAAGGCGTCGGCGCCAATCGGCATACCCAAGTCGTTGGATTCAGCGAGCGAAAAAACAGCGAGCAAATCGAAAAACGAAGGTCACTCACGCGAACGGGCGGTGAGTCTCTTTGTTAGAAGCTGTATCGGATACGGCAGGCCCGTTCGGCCGGAACCGAGCGATGGGCGCTGACGTCAGCCTGATGCATGACGGGCCGGGGACACTGACTGCGTGCAAAGCAACGCAAAACGGCCTAGCAGGGAGGGGACAGTTTCTAAACTGGATTGGAGCGAAACGCTACGATGTGCCTTGCTGCAAGAGGCCTGGCTGAGAAGCCGGGCAGCCGCCGCACGACACAGAAGCGTAAGTATATAGGAATTTGCTGCACCGCGCCAGATCATGACGCCGTTTTGGCGCATTCGCGCGCCAGGGACGGGCATGAGCAGATGCGGTGCGGTTCGTTTCGGGGAATGTTCGCGCCTGAATGACGCAGCGAGCCCCGCAGGCTCAGGTCGCTTCGCCGCGTTTCAACGATTCGACGAGTTCGACGTAGCGCGCCTTGGCTTCGTCGGCGGGCGTGCCTTTCAGCGCTTCCCACGCTTCGAACTTGAACTTGCCGGCGATATCGGTGAAGCCGGGCTTTTCGCCCTGGATGTCGCCGAGGCTGCCTTGCTTGAAGAGCGCATACAGGCGCAGCAGCGTGAGATTGCCGGGCCGCTCGGGCAACTCGGTGACGTCGGTTTGGGCCTGCACGAATTGCTGCTCGATCTCGGTCATGCGTGCTCCATTCGGGTTGAAAAGGCTGCGGTCGATCTTAGCAAGCGCCACGCGCTTTGCCTGTCGAGGCTTTCTTCGAACCGGGCACGCCTTCCAGACGCGCGCGCCTCCTGTCGTAAGCGTCGATGGCGCGAAACCGGTGCAGGTGTCGCATTACAATACCGGCTATGACACGCACTGCCATGCCCACAGCCACACGCACAGTCCTGCTGGCTCTCGACACATCGACCGAGTTCTGCTCAGTCGCGCTGTTACTCGCCGATTCCGCTTCTCCTTCCCCTGACACCGCCATCCCGTCCGTCGCGCCGCAGTATGCGAGCGGCGCGGTGCGCGCCTGGTTCCGCCACGAGGCCACCGGCGCGGTGTCCAGCACCCGCCTGCTGCCCGCGGTGCGCGAGCTGTTCGACGACGCGGGCCTCGCACTCGCCGATTGCGGCGCCATCGCGTTCGGCGCGGGTCCGGGGTCGTTCACCGGTCTGCGCACGGCAACGGGCGTCGCTCAGGGGCTGGCGTTCGGACTGAATGTGCCGGTGGTGCCGGTGAGCACGCTGCTCGCCTGCGCCGAAGCGGCGCGCCTGCACGATCCCGCCGCGCCGCAGCGCGTGCTCGCCGCGCTCGATGCGCGCATGGACGAGGTCTACTGGGCCGACTACGCCTACGACGCCGCGTCGGACGAGTGGCGCACGCTGCATCCGGCCGCGCTCGATGCGCCCGGCGCGCTCGCGCTGCCCGATGTGCCGTTCACGCTGGCCGGCAACGCCGCGGCGGCTTTCAGCGAGCGGCTGCCGGCGCTTGCCGCCGCCGCACACGTGGATCGCGAGGCGCTGCCGCATGCGTTGCCCGTCGCGCTGCTCGGCTTGCGGGCGTGGCGCGCGGGCCGTACCGTCGCACCCGAACACGCGGCGCCGGAATACGTGCGCGACAAGGTCGCGCAGACCACGGCCGAGCGCATGCGGGCCCGCGAGGAGGCGCTGCGGTGAGCGGCGTGCTGCTGGCGGACCGGTATCTCACGCCGATGACCGAAGCCGACCTCGACGAAGTCGCCGCGGTCGAGAAACTCGCCTATGAGTTTCCGTGGAGCCGCGGCAATTTCCAGGATTCCTTGCGCAATGGGTATTACGGCGTCTGCCTGCGGCATGTGACGGGCACGCTGATCGGCTATTGCGTGCTGATGCCGGTGGTCGACGAGATGCATCTGCTGAACCTGTGTGTCGCGCCGGCGGCGCAGCGCGCGGGCGCGGGGCTCACGCTGCTGCGCGAGGCGGTGCGCATCACGCGTTCTGAAAAGCTCGAAGGCGTGCTGCTCGAAGTGCGGCCGTCCAATCCGCGCGCCATCCAGCTATACGAACGCTTCGGCTTTACCGCCATCGGGCGCCGCAAGAACTATTACCCCGCGCGGCATCGCTCGCGCGAGGACGCAATCGTCATGCGTCTGTCGTTTTCGAAGGAGAGTGCGCATGGCGCTCGATGAATCGCTGATCGAAGAACTTGGAATCGGGCCGGTGTGGGTCCGGCGCGCGGCGGCCAAGGCGCCCGCGATGCAGGCGGACGCGCCCGAAGTGCAAGCAACGGCTGCGGGGGTTGGGGAAGCGCCGCCCCCCACGGATCGAAGGGAAGTGCATGCCGCATCGCCCTTGCCGGCCTCACGGCCCGAAGCCGCGCAACCGAAAGCCGAGCGGCCGGAAGCGCCGTCCGCTTCCGACCTCCCGCCGCTCGACGCCTACGACGATCTCCCCTGGGCCGACGAAGCGCCCGCCGCCCCCGAACCCGCGCTGGCCGACGCCCCCGGCGACCTCGACATCGCCACGCTCGACTGGGATGCGCTCGCCGACCGTGTCTCGAACTGCCAGCGCTGCCGTTTGTGCGAGCGGCGCACGAACACGGTTTTCGGCGTCGGCGATCGCGAGGCGGACTGGATGCTGATCGGCGAGGCACCGGGCGAGAACGAGGACAAGCAGGGCGAGCCGTTCGTCGGCCAGGCGGGCAAGCTGCTCGACAACATGCTGCGCGCGCTCACGCTGTCGCGCGTGTCGAACGTCTATATCGCCAACGTCATCAAGTGCCGTCCGCCCGGCAACCGCAATCCCGAGCCTGATGAAGTCGCGCGCTGCGAGCCGTATCTGCAACGGCAGGTCGCCCTGGTGAAGCCGAAGGTGATCGTCGCGATGGGACGCTTCGCCGCGCAAAGTCTGCTCAAGAGCGATGCCAGCATTGCGTCGCTGCGCGGGCGCGTGCATGCGTATCAGGGCGTGCCGGTGATCGTCACGTATCACCCGGCCTATCTGCTGCGCAGTCTGCAGGACAAGTCGAAGGCCTGGGCCGATCTCTGTCTCGCGCGCGCGACCCATCGCGACGCGCTCACGGCGCTCGGCGTCCAGCCCGGCGCCGGGGAAGACGCGCGGCAAGCATCGGGGAAGGGCGGCCGCTGATGGCGGTCACGGCGAGCGAACTGACGCGCCTCGTCGAACGTTTCGACGACGTCACCGTGCGCGACCTCGCCTGGCTGCTGTTCGCGCCGGATCTGCTGAGCGGCGCGGACGCGGAACTGGCACAGCCGGTCGCGTCCGCCGCCGAATACGACGCGACGCTCGCCTGGCTCACGCAACTCGACACCGCGCCGCAGAGCCTGCATGAACACGCACGCGATCCGCGCTTCACCCGTCTCGGCATCTACGCGGAAAGTCTGCTGCGCTACTTTCTCGTTCATGGGCCGGCGGCGCGTCTCGTCGCGGCGAACGTGCCGGTACGGCGCCAGCGCCAGACCATCGGCGAATGCGACTTCCTGCTCGAAGGCGCCAATGGCGCGAAGCTGCACTGGGAACTGGCGGTGAAGTTCTATCTGCATATCGGCGACGGCTCGGGCGACCCCGCCTCTACTGCGCGGCTGTCCGATTATGTCGGCCCGAACCTGCAGGATCGCTTCGATCTCAAGCACGCGCGTCTGCTCACGCATCAGCTCGGGCTGACCGCGCGCGCCGAATTCGCGGCGCTCGGCTTCGACGGTCCCTGGCGGGCGCAATCCTTCATCAAGGGCCGGCTCTTCTATCACGGCCTGCATGCCGAGGCGGTCAGGCCTGCGCCCGAGATCGGCGCGAACCATGTGCGCGGCTGGTGGCTGACGGCGTCGGAATGGCGGGCGGCGCGTGCCGCGTCTTCGCACGGCGAACGCGCCTGGGTCGTGCAGCCGCGCATGGCGTGGCTCGCGTCGCGCCGGATCGATGCAGCGGCCGCCGACGCGCTCGTGGCCGAATCGGACGAAATCGCCCTGCGCCTCGCTCACGCGGCGACGCCGACGATGATCGCCACCTACGCGCGCAACGAGGCGGAAGATTGGGTCGAGGAATCGCGCGGCTTCATCGTGCCGGACGGATGGCCGGACGCCGCGCGCGCCTTCGCCCGACAGGCAGTCTGACGTCAATCAGGACGCGACTCACCACCAGCGAAAGAAATGATGCACCGGCCCGACACCGTGGCCCACGTCGAGTTGCCCGCTCGCCTCGATCGCGCCGGTCAGGTAGCGCTTGGCCTCCGAGGTGGCGCTCGCCAGGTCGCCGCTGTGCGCCAGCAGCGCGGCGATCGCCGACGACAGCGTGCAGCCCGTGCCATGCGTGTTCCTGAGCGGCACGCGCACGCCGCCGAGCCGCAACGCGCCATGTTCCTCGATGAGCCAGTCCGGACTTTCCGTCGAGGCCAGATGGCCGCCTTTCATCAGCACCGCCTGCGCGCCGAGCGCGCGCAGCGCTTCGCCTTGACGGACCATCGCGTCTTCGTCGGCGGCGGATTCGGTGCCGAGCAGCGCGGCCGCTTCCGGCAGATTCGGCGTGACGAGCGTCGCGAGCGGCAGCAGTTCGTCGCGCAACGCGGCGACGGCTTCCGGCGCCAGCAACGCATGATGGCTTTTCGAGATCATCACGGTATCGAGCACGACATGCTTCGGCCGGTAACGCCGCAATGCGTCGGCGACCGCGCGCACGATGCCCGCGTTCGCCAGCATGCCGATCTTGACCGCGTCGATGCGGATGTCGTCGAACACGGCGTCCAGCTGCGCGCCGATGAACGACGGCTCAGGCGCATGGACCGCCGTGACGCCGCGCGTGTTCTGCGCGGTCAGCGCCGTGATGACGCTCGCGCCGTAGGCGCCGAGCGCGGAGAAGGCCTTGAGATCAGCCTGGATGCCCGCGCCGCCGCCCGAGTCGGAACCGGCGATCGTGAGCACGTTGGGAATGGTTTGCGTGGCGGAGATGTCGGACATGGCGAATTCAGGTTGGAGCGCGGGCGATCGTCGCGCGCAGGGCCGCCGCGGCTGCACGCGGATCCGCGGCCCGGCAGAGCGCCGATACCACGGCCAGGCCGGCGGGCCGGGCGCGCAGCACGTCGGCGGCGTTATTCGCCTGGATGCCGCCGATCGCCACAGTCGGAAAACGCGCGGCGGCGCGGATGGCCGCGAGGCCGTCGATGCCGCATGGCGTGGACGCGTCGGTCTTGGTCGGCGTCGCGTAGACCGGCCCTGCGCCCAGGTAATCGATGACGCCGGCGAGCGCGTCGGCTGCGGCGGTCTCCTCGAGATTCGACACCGACAGCCCGATCAGCGCATCCGGCCCGAGCATGTCCCGAACGACGCCGGCCGGCAGGTCGCGCTGGCCGACATGCACGCCATCGGCGCCGGCGGCGAGCGCGACATCGACGTGATCGTTGATGACGAAGGGCACGCCGTGCGCGCGCGTCAGCGGCAGGATGTCTCGCGCGAGGTCGAACCACGCGCGCTTGTGCCACTCGGGCGCGCGCAGTTGCACGAGCGTGGCGCCGCCCTCGAGCGCCGCGCGCGCGACCTGCACGGTCGCGTCGTGGCCGCCGCACTGCACCGGATCGAGCACGAGGTACAGCGACAGGTCGAAGGCGGTGCGCATCGTCAGCTCGCGACGACGTCGCGCTGCACGAGCGTCTGGCCGAACGCGGCCTGATCGAGCGATGCAAGCCGGTCCAGGTACGCGACCGCGAAGCTGCCGGGCAGGGCGGCGTCGCGCGCGGCGAGTTCGCCGGCGATGGTCGAATACGCGACGGCGGCCACCGTCGCGGCCCAGAACTCACTGGCATCGGACGCCGTGCCGACGAACGCCGCGACCGTCGCCGAGAGCGCGCAGCCGACGCCCGTCACGCGTGTCATCAAGGGCGAGCCGTTCGAGAGCGCGATCACGCGGCGGCCATCGGTCACGTAGTCGGTCTGGCCCGTCACGGCAACCACCGCCCGTGTTTTGAGCGCGAGGATCTGGGCGGCATCGAGGGCGGCGTCGGTGGCCGCGGTGCTGTCGACACCGCGTCCGCTCGCCGCGCCGCCCGACAGGCTGATGATCTCGGAAGCGTTGCCGCGGATGACGGCAGGTCTGGCATCGAGCAGGTCGAGCGCGAAATCAGTGCGGAACGAGAGCGGCCCGACCGCGACAGGATCGAGGATCCACGGCGTGCGCGCGTCGTTGGCGGCGTGCACGGCGGCGCGGATCGCGCGCGTCTGGGGCACGTCGAGCGTGCCGAGATTGACCGACAGCGCCTGCGCGATGGGCGCGAATTCCGCGACTTCCTCGCGCGCGACGACCATCGCCGGAGCCGCGCCGAGCGCCAGCAGCACGTTGGCCGTGAAGTTGGTGACGACGAGATTGGTCAGGCAATGCACCAGCGGAGCGCGCTCGCGCACACGGGAAACGAAGGCGTAGAGGTCGGCGGCGAGCATGAGGTGATGTCGATGAAGCGGCGCGTCAGTGACGCATCAGTGCCGCGCCTCGCCGATCAGCGCGACTGAATCGAACGCGCGCTGGTTGGCCTGATGCCGGCGCATCACAAAATACATCATGAGGCAGACGAACGAGCCGAACATGACGATGACGAACTGGATCGGCATGTCGAGCCAGACGAGCACCGCGTACAGGCACAGCATGACGAGCACGGAGAGGTTCTCGTTGAAGTTCTGCACGGCGATGGAATGTCCCGCCGACAGCAGCACGTGCCCGCGATGCTGGAGCAGCGCGTTCATCGGCACGACAAAGAAGCCCGACAGCCCGCCGACCACCATCAGGAACAGATAGGCGATCAGCAGATAGCCCGGGAAGTGCAGCTTGCCGAAGTAGATGCCCCAGTGCGCCGGAAACAGATGGCGGGTGTAGAACGCCATCACCATGACGGCGATGCCCATCATGATGCCGACCGGCAGCACCGAGAGCGAGCGCTTGAGCGGCACGCGGGCCGCCGCCAGCACGGCGCCGACCGCCACGCCGACCGCGATGACGGCCTGCAGGATGGCCGCCTGCGAAAGCGTCATGCCGAGCGAGACTTCGGCCCATTTCAGTACGATGAATTGCAGGGTGGCGCCCGCGCCCCAGAAGAGCGTCGTGACGGCCAGCGAAATCTGGCCGAGCTTGTCGCGCCAGAGGATGAGGAAGCAGTCGGCGAAATCGGTGATCAGCTTGAGCGGGCGCGTTTCCTGTTTCGGATAGCGCGCGCCGGTGTCGGGAATGCGCAGGTTGAACATCGCGGCGATCACGTACATCAGCATGATGACGAGCATCGCGGCTTCGGCGGGCGTATGGATGCGCGGAATGTGCAGCGACAGCAGATGACTCGCGATATGCGGACTGATGAGCGCGCCGCCCATCACGGTGCCGAGGATGATGGAGCCGACCGTTGTGCCTTCGATCCAGCCGTTCGCCGCCACGAGACGGTCGGGCGGCAGGAGCTCGGTGAGAATGCCGTACTTGGCGGGCGAGTAGGCGGCGGCGCCGAAGCCGACGATGCCGTACGCGAGCAGGGGATGCGCGCCGAACAGCATGGTGATGCAGCCGACCACCTTGATGGAATTGGTCACGAACATCACGTGACCCTTGGGCCGGGAATCCGCGAAGGCGCCGACGAAGGCCGCGAGCACCACGTACGAGAGGACGAAGAACAGCTTGAGCAGCGGCGTCATCCAGTTCGGGGCGTGAAGATCTTTCAGCAGTGCAATGGCAGCGATCAGTAGAGCGTTGTCGGCCAGCGATGAGAAAAACTGCGCGGCCATGATGGTGTAAAAACCTTTTTTCATCTGATCCGAAGCTTTCCTCACTGCGGGTGATCCGCCCCGGGCACGTCGTGTGTGACCGGGCTTATGCCTTTCGAAATGGGTTGTGCGCACGGCTTTATAACACGAAAATAGATGCATTCTGACTAGCAGTAATCTCGATGACGTGCGAAATGGCACGCCCGTCCCGAAGATTCGTCATAACTTACTGATTCGCAAGGCGCCTGAGCGGCGCAGCGGGATGCATCCCGCTGGCGTATGCTCGCCGTTCCGGCCGCCTTCATTGCCTTTCAACCAGACACTCATGCCGCGCCCCCTATCCGCAACCATCCACACCGCCGCACTCGCCAACAATCTCGCCATTGCCCGGAAGTTCGCGCCGAAATCCAAGATCTGGGCCGTCGTCAAGGCCAATGCGTATGGCCATGGTCTTGCCCGGGCGTTCCCGGGATTGCGCGCGACGGACGGCTTTGGGCTTCTCGACCTCGAAGAAGCCGCGAAGTTGCGTGAATTGGGCTGGGCGGGGCCGATTCTTTTGCTCGAAGGCTTTTTCCGCCCGACTGACATCGACGTCATCGACCGCTACAGCCTGACCACCGCCATTCATTGCGACGAGCAATTGCGCATGCTGGAAATGGCGCGGCTTTCGAAGCCCGTCAACGTCCAGCTGAAGATGAACAGCGGCATGAACCGCCTGGGCTACCGGCCGGAGAAGTATCGCGCGGCGTGGGAGCGGGCGCGGGCGTGCCAGGGCATCGGCCAGATCACGCTGATGACCCATTTCTCCGATGCCGACGGCCCGCGCGGCATCACTCATCAGCTCGAGGCCTTCGAGCGCGGCGCCGAGGGCATTGCCGGCGCGCGCAGCCTCTCCAATTCGGCGGCCCTGCTGTGGCATGAAGGCGCGCATTTCGACTGGGTGCGGCCGGGCATCATGCTGTACGGCGCTTCGCCGTCGGGCGTGACCGCGGATATTGCCGCCATCGGACTCAAGCCCGCCATGACGCTGCAATCCGAGCTGATCGCCGTGCAGACGGTCGATGCGGGCAGCAGCATCGGCTATGGCTCGACCTTCACGGCGGGGCAGTCGATGCGCGTCGGCGTGGTCGCGTGCGGTTACGCGGACGGCTATCCGCGCGTGGCGCCGGAAGGCACGCCGGTGATCGTCGACGGCGTGCGCACGAAGCTCGTCGGCCGCGTCTCGATGGACATGCTCACCGTCGATCTCACACCGTGTCCGAATGCGGGCGTCGGCGCGCGCGTCGAGCTGTGGGGCCCGCGTCTGCCGATCGACGACGTCGCCAGCGCGGCGGGCACGATCGGCTATGAGCTCATGTGCGCGATCGCGCAGCGCGTGCCGGTGCGCGCGGAATGACGGGTTCTGACTGGGCAATCCGAACGACTTTAGAACAAGGCAAGGCACTCAGTGGCAAAAGCAGCAAAGGCGAAAACGCTCTTTACGTGTAGCGAATGCGGCGGGCAGTCGCCGAAATGGACAGGCCAGTGCGCCGCATGCGGGGCCTGGAACACGCTGGTGGAAACCGTGGAGCAGGCGCCGTCGGCGCATCGCTTCCAGGCGCTGGCAAAGAGCTCGGCGGTGCGCAAGCTGGCGGACATCGAGGCCGCCGACGTGCCGCGTTTCACCACCGGTGTCGGCGAATTCGACCGCGTGCTGGGCGGCGGCCTGGTGCCGGGCGGCGTCGTGCTGATTGGCGGCGATCCGGGCATCGGTAAATCCACGCTGTTGCTGCAGTCGCTTGCCGAGATCGCGCGCAAGCGGCCCGCGCTGTATGTGAGCGGCGAGGAATCCGGCGCGCAGATCGCGTTGCGGGCCCAGCGGCTGGGGTTGATCGGCGGCGCAAGCGGCGCGGGCGATCTGGCGCTGCTCGCGGAAATCCAGCTCGAAAAGATCCAGGCGACCATCGACGAGCAGCGGCCCGAAGTCGCCGTGATCGACTCCATCCAGACCATCTACTCCGAAGCGCTGACCTCGGCGCCCGGTTCGGTCGCGCAGGTGCGCGAGTGCGCGGCGCAACTGACGCGCATCGCGAAGCAGACCGGCACGGCGATCATCATGGTCGGCCACGTGACCAAGGAAGGCAGTCTCGCGGGGCCGCGCGTGCTGGAGCATATCGTCGATACCGTGCTGTACTTCGAGGGCGACACGCACTCGTCGTTCAGGCTCGTGCGCGCGTTCAAGAACCGCTTCGGCGCGGTCAACGAACTCGGCGTGTTCGCGATGACGGAAAAGGGTTTGCGCGGCGTCGCCAATCCGTCGGCGCTGTTTCTCTCGCAGCACGAGCAGAGCGTCTCGGGTTCGTGCGTGCTGGTGACGCAGGAAGGCTCGCGGCCCTTGCTGGTGGAAGTGCAGGCGCTGGTCGATACCGCCCATGTTCCCAATCCGCGCCGTCTTGCCGTCGGCCTGGAGCAGAACCGTCTGGCGCTGTTGCTCGCGGTGCTGCACCGGCACGCGGGCATTGCGTGCTTCGACCAGGACGTGTTCCTCAATGCGGTCGGCGGGGTCAAGATCACCGAACCCGCGGCCGATCTGGCCGTGCTGCTCGCCATTCACTCGTCGCTGCGCAACAAGCCGCTGCCCAAGGGGCTCATCACCTTTGGCGAGGTCGGACTGGCCGGCGAGATCCGGCCGTCGCCGCGCGGCCAAGACCGTCTGAAGGAAGCTGCCAAGCTCGGGTTTTCGGTCGCGCTGATTCCGAAGGCGAATGCGCCGAAACAGGCGATCGACGGACTCAAGGTCGTGGCTGTGGACCGCATCGAGGAAGCGATCGACCGGGTGCGCGATCTCGAATAGGACGTTCGCGTAGCGCGCGCCGTGCGGCAGGGAAACCTGCAATGATCGGGCCCCTCGTAACGCGTCGTAAAATTATCGTTGCGCAATGTAACCCAATCGAAGCGCGCTTTTCTTATCCTTCCAGAGCTACGGACCCGGCAACCTCGCTCACGCCTCTCAAGAAGCGAGGTGACTGGAAGGATCGAGAGGACCACGCTTTGAAACACCTGAAATCTACCCGGCCGAAGCCCGCGTTCCATCTGCGCGGTTGCCGTGTCTCCGCGCCGCTGCAGCAGCCGTGGGGCAGCGGCTGCAGGATCGTGGAATGGATCGACGAGAACGGCCAGATTTCGCGCCGCGCCGTTGCCGCCGACGTCACCGAAGACGAAGTGGTCGCCACCATCCGCAAGCATGTGACCGGCCGCAAGCACGTGCTGGTGGATGACGAACGCGAGCCGCGCCAGGTTCTGCCTCGCCGCTAGTCTGGCGTCTGGCGTGCTTGCGCTGTAAAGAGAGGATGCATGGCCGCTTCGGCGGGGGTGAGCACCGGCGCGACGCAGCAATCGAGCGGCTCCAGCAACGCCATCCATTCGTCTCGCGTGCGCTCGCGAAAGCATGCCGCGAGTTCCGCCGACAGTTGCGCCGCATCCACGCCGCCGATAGCCTGCCCGAGACTCCAGTGACGGCCGGCCCAGTCCGGGCGGCCGAGCGCTTCGCACAGCGTTCGCCAGAACTTCAACTCGAGCGCGCCGACGGCAATGAAGCGTTCATCGCGCGTGCGATACACGTCGTAACAGGGCACGCCACCGTTCAGCAAACCCGCGCCGGCGCGCGTGACCGCGGGGTCTTCATTGGCGAGCGCGATGTGGGCCATCACGTTGTGGGCGTGCATCGCGTGCGTCATCGATATATCGATGCGCCTTCCCGCGCCGCCGCGCGCCACCTGCCACGCTGCCGCGAGCATTTCCGTCACTGCCGTCAACGCGCCGCCGAGCAGGTCGGCCAGCTGGAAATTCGGCGCGATGGGCGTGCCGTCGCGGGCGGCTAGCTGATCGAGCACGCCAGCGTAGGCGATGTAGTTCAGGTCGTGACCGGCCTTGTGCGCAAACGGTCCCTCGGCGCCGAAGCCCGTGATCGCGCAATAGACGAGCTTCGGATTGGCCTCGCGCAGCACCTCGTCACCCACACCCAGCCGCGCCATGACCGCTGGGCGGAAGCTTTCCACCAGAATGTCCGCGTCGCGCGCCAGTTCGATCAGCCGGGCGCGACCTTCCGGCGTTTTCAGATCCAGCGTGAGCTGCCGTTTGCCGCGATTGACGATGCGATAGAACGCGCTCGGCACGCCGCGCGCGCGGTCGGCCGGGCTTTGCAGCATCGTGCGCGCATAGTCGCCGTCACCCGGCGGTTCGATCTTGAGGACGTCGGCGCCGAGTTCCGCCAGCCGCAGCGTGGCGACGGGTCCGGGCAGAAGCCGCGTCAGGTCGAGGACGCGCAGGCCGGTGAGTGCAGGCGTCACGTGGCGGGTCTCCTCATCAGCCGATCTGCTCCAGTTCCTCGTGCGTGTCGAGCCATTCCATTTCGAGCGTTTCGAGACGCGCACCGACTTCGCCCTGACGACGGAGCGTCTCGGTCAGCCGGGTCTTCAAGGCCGTGTCATAGCTCGCGGGATCGGCGACGAACGCATCGAGTTCGGCTTTCTCGGCGTTGAGCGTGTCCATTTCCTTTTCGATCTTCTTGATGCGCGTCTGCAGCGGCTTCTTCAGATGCGCAAGCTTCTGCCGCTCCTGCGCGTCCTGCCGACGCTGTTCGCGCCGGTTCACGCCGCTGTCCTGCGCCTCGCCCGCCGCCGCCGCGCCCGCTTCCCGAGCCGCCGCGCGCGTTTCGGCGGCATGTTGCAGCAGCCAGTCGCGGTAGTCGTCGAGGTCGCCTTCGAACGGATGAAGCCGATGTTTCGCGACCAGCATGAAGGTGTCCGTGGTCGCGCGCAGCAGATGGCGGTCGTGCGACACCAGGATCAGCGTGCCTTCGAACTGCGCGAGCGCCATGGTCAGCGCATGACGGGTTTCGAGGTCGAGGTGATTGGTCGGTTCGTCGAGCAGCAGCAGGTTCGGCTTTTGCCAGATGATCAGCGCCAGCGCCAGCCGCGCTTTCTCGCCGCCGGAGAAGGGCGCGATTTTCGCCGTGGCCATGTCGCCGGAGAAGTTGAAGCTGCCGAGGAAATCGCGCAATTCCTGTTCGCGCGCGTCGGGGGCGAGGCGCGCGAGATGCTGGAGCGGCGAATCGTCGGGACGCAGGGTTTCCAGCTGATGCTGCGCAAAATAGCCGATCTGCAGACCGCGCCCCTGGCGCACGTCGCCCGACAACGGCGCGAGCGTGTGCGCCAGGGTCTTGATGAGCGTGGACTTGCCCTGGCCGTTGGCGCCGAGCAGGCCGATGCGCTGGCCGTTCTGGATGGACAGCGACACGCCCTCGACAATCGGAATCTCGCCGCCTTCCTCACTGTGATAGCCGCAGCGCACGTCCTCCATGACCATCATCGGATTGGGCGCCGCGTCGGGTTCGCGGAACTCGAACGTGAACGGCGAACTCGCGTGCGCCGGCGCGATCAGCTCCATCTTTTCGAGCGCCTTCACGCGGCTCTGCGCCTGCTTGGCCTTGGTGGCCTTCGCCTTGAAGCGGTTGATGAAGCTTTGCAGGTGCGCGACCGTCTTCTGCTGCTTCTCATAGGCGCTCTGCTGCAGCGCGATCTGCTGGGCGCGCAGCACTTCGAACTGGCTGTAGTTGCCGCCGTAGCGCTTGACCTGACGATTTTCCAGATGCAGCGTGACGTTGCAGACCGCATCGAGAAACTCGCGGTCGTGCGAAATCACGACCAGCGTGCCCGGATAGCGCGCGAGCCAGTCTTCCAGCCAGACAATGGCGTCCAGATCCAGGTGATTGGTCGGTTCGTCGAGCAGCAGGAGGTCCGACGGGCACATCAGCGCCTGGGCGAGATTCAGCCGCATGCGCCAGCCGCCCGAAAAGCTGGAAACGGGCTCACGCGTTTGCTCCAGCGTGAAGCCGAGGCCCAGCAGCAAGGTTTCGGCGCGAGCGGGGGCGGTGTAGCCGTCGGCATCCGCGAAGGCGGCGTGCGCTTCGGCTTCGGCGGCGCCGTCGTGCGCGGCAGAGGCAGCCGCGATGCGGGCTTCGATGTCCCGCAGGCGGGTATCGCCGTCCAACGTGTACTCGAGCGCGCTACGGTGTACGGCGGGCGTTTCCTGCGCGACATGGGCAATGCGCCACGACGGCGGCATGGAAAAGTCGCCGCCGTCCGCGTGCAGTTCCCCGCGCAGCACGGAGAAGAGCGTGGACTTGCCTGCGCCATTGGCGCCGACGAGACCGGCTTTTTCGCCCGGATTGAGCGTGAAGCTGGTGTCTTCGAAAAGCGGCTTGGTGCCGCGCGACAGGCTGAACTGGTTGAAGCGGATCACGTGCGTAGGGCGGCGAAAGGGGGCGCGGCTTGAAGAGAAAGCGCTATTTTAGACCGGACCGATCGCGCCACAGGGGTCGTCCGTTCGGCCGATGGCAGGCATTCGCGCGGCGGGTTAGCATCCCGGGACTTTCATCGAATGCGCATAGCGCGCCTTTCAGGAGCAGGATCATGAGCGAATCCATGAGCACACCCGGCACGGACATCTACGGTTTCTCGGCCGAAACCCTCGGCGGCGGCACCGTCACCCTGGACCAGTACCGGGACAAGGTGCTGCTGATCGTCAACACGGCGAGCGAATGCGGCTTCACGCCGCAATACAAGGGCTTGCAGGCGGTCTATCAGAAGCTCGCCGCGCGCGGCTTCGAGGTGCTGGGCTTTCCCTGCAACCAGTTCGGCAAGCAGGAGCCCGGCGACGCCGCGCAGATCGGTGCGTTCTGCGAGCAGAACTACGGCGTCACCTTCCCGATGTTCGCGAAGATCGACGTGAACGGCGCGAACGCCCATCCGCTCTTCAAGTACCTGAAGGACAAGGAACCCGGGCTGCTCGGCATCGAGGCCATCAAATGGAATTTCACGAAGTTCCTCGTGGACCGCAACGGCGCCGTGGTCAAGCGCTATGCGCCGCAGACCAAGCCCGAGGCGATCGTCGAGGACATCGAAAAGCTGCTCTGAGGCTTCAGAGGATCGGCGAGAACAGCCGCGCCACGTGCATCGCCATGCGCCGCCAGAACACGGCGCCGCGATAATCGTTCGTGTCGATCTCGACGGAATGCGCGAAATCGGCATCCAGCATCGCTTCCACTTCGGCTGCGAAAGCGCGGTCCACGGTGAGCACCGTGATTTCGAAGTTCAGGCGGAACGAACGGTTGTCGAGGTTCGCGCTGCCCACGGACGCGGCCGTGTCGTCCACGAGCACCACTTTCTGATGCAGGAAGCCCGGCTGGTAGCGGAAGATGCGCACGCCCGCCTGCACGAGGTCGTAGGCGAAGAGTTTCGACGCCGCGAACACCACGTGATGATCGCGCCGGCTCGGAATCAGGATGCGCACGTCCACGCCGCGCAGCACCGCGAGACGAAGCGCGGAAAACACGGCTTCGTCGGGAATCAGATAGGGCGAAGTGATCCAGATGCGCTCGCGCGCCGCATTGATCGCTTCCACGAAGAACAGCGAGCAGGTTTCCTGCTTGTCGGCGGGGCCGCTCGACAGCACCATGCAATGCATGTTCTCGTCCGAATGCGGTGCGGGACCGAGTTCGGGCAGGCGCTGCGTGGCCCAGTACCAGTCCTCGGTAAAGACGAACTGGATGCTGGCGATGGCCGGTCCGCGCACTTCCACATGGGTGTCGCGCCAGGGCGAGAGACGCGGATTGCCGCCGAGATACTCGACGCCCACGTTGTGACCGCCAACGAACGCGCGCTTGCCGTCCACCACCACGATCTTGCGGTGATTGCGGAAGTTGATCTGAAAGCGGTGGACGAACTTGCGCTTGGCCGCGAACGGATGGGTTTCCACGCCGCCCGCGCGCAGTGCGTTCACGTAGCGGTGCGGCAGGTCGAAGCTGCCGACGCTGTCATACAGGAAGTACACGCGCACGCCTGCCTGCGCCCGGCGGATGAGCGCGTCCTTCAGCATCTCGCCGAGGGCGTCGTCGCGCACGATGAAGAACTGCACGACCACGTAGTGCTCGGCGGTGGCAATGGCGTCGAGGATCGCGGCGAAGGTGGCGTCGCCGTTCACCAGCACGCGCACCGAATTGCCGCGCAGGAACGGCATGCCGGACAGGCGCTGCAGCGTGCGGATGGTCGGGTTGCCGAGATAGGCGGCCGGTCCCGGCGCCAGTTCGCCGCGCGCGCCTGAAGAATCCAGAGCGGGCAGGGTGTTGGGCGCATCGCTGCGTGCGCCGGAATCCCATTCGGCGGGTTTCGAGCGGCTGCGCAGGATATCGAGTTCGAGGCGGCGCTCGTCGATATAGCCGGCGAACTTGCTGCGGCCGAGGAACAGGTAGGGGATGAGCGTGAAGTAAGGCATCGCGACCAGCGACACGGCCCACGCCACCGCGCCTTGCGAGGTGCGCGTATGAATCACGGCATGGATCGCGGCGATCACGCCCAGCACGTGCGCGGCGATCACCAGCGTGCCTATGTGGAGCCAGTCCGATGCTTGCATAGACGCGAAACGGGAGAGGAAAAAGGGTAGGCTGACGGCGATTCGCCATCTTACCCAAGCCTTCCGCGCGAAGTGTCAGCAATCGTTGCAGCGGGCGCCGTGCAGTGTCGCGAAGTCGTGCCGCGACGCCCGGTCGTGCGGTCTCAGGCCGGCAAGTCGGCGGCCTGGATCAGGAACACGTTGTCGTCGCCGGCGCTGGTCGAGAGCCAGACGAGATCGAGGCCGCCCAGCGCCGCTTCCACATTTGCCCGCTCGTTGCCGATCTCGACCACCAGCACGCCGTCTTCGGTCAGCCACTTGCCCGCTTCGCGCACGATGCGCCGCACCACGTCCATGCCGTCCGCGCCGCCCGCCAGCGCCAGTTCCGGCTCGTGCTGGTACTCGCGCGGCAGCGCCTGCATCGACTCGGCGTTGACGTAAGGCGGGTTCGAGAGGATCACCTCGTAGCGCGTGGTCGGCAGCGGCGCGTAGAGGTCGCCTTCGTACAGGGTCACGCGCGCGTCGAGTCCATAGTCGTCGACGTTGCGGCGCGCCACCGCGAGCGCGTCCGCGGAAATGTCGACGGCGTCGACATCGGCATGGTCGAACGCGTGCGCCGCGAGAATCGCGAGGCAGCCCGAGCCGGTGCAGAGTTCGAGCACGCGCGTCACCTGATCGGGGTCCGCCACGTAGGGTTGCAGGCCGTCCTGCAGCAATTCGCCGATGAACGAGCGCGGCACGATCACGCGCTCGTCCACGTAGAAGCGGTTGCCGTGCATCCACGCTTCCTGCGTGATGTAGGCAGCGGGCACGCGCTCGGTCGCGCGGCGTTCGATCACCTTCATCACGGCGTCGATTTCATGGTCGAGCAGGCGCGCGTCGAGGAACGGGTCGAGCGTGTCGAGCGGCAGATGCAGCGTATGCAGGATCAGATAGGCGGCTTCGTCGTAGGCATTGGTCGTGCCATGGCCGAACGAGAGTCCGGCTTGCGTGAAACGCGAGACGCCGAAGCGCAGCAGGTCGCGCACGGTCGTGAAGGGTAGCGCCATGGAAGGCTCCTGTTTGTTGTCGGACTGGATTGAGCGGACCGTTTCAGGCGATGAGCCGTTCCAGCACGCGGCGGTACACGTTTTTCAACGGCTCGATGAAGCGCACTTCCACATGCTCGTCGATCTTGTGGATGGTGCCGTTCGGCGGGCCGAATTCCACGACCTGATCGCAGATCTGCGCAATGAAGCGTCCATCCGACGTCCCGCCGGTCGTCGACAGCTCGGTGCGCACGCCGGTTTCGTCGTGGATGGCCTGCTCCAGCGCGTCGGACAGCGCGCCGCGCGGCGTCAGGAAGGGCAGGCCGCTGACGGTCCACGTCAGGTCGTAGTCGAGGCCGTGCCGGTCGAGGATCGCGTGGACGCGGGCCTGCAGTCCTTCCACCGTGCTCGCCGTCGAGAAGCGGAAGTTGAACATCAGGTCCGCGAGGCCGGGAATGATGTTGGTGGCGCCGGTGCCGGAGTGCAGGTTGGACACCTGCCAGGTGGTCGGCGGGAAGTATTCGTTGCCGTCGTCCCATTTTTCCGCGACGAGTTCCGTCAGCGCCGGGGCCAGCAGATGTACCGGATTCTTCGCCAGATGCGGATAGGCAATATGCCCCTGCACACCCTTGACGATGAGCTTGCCGCTCATCGAGCCGCGCCGGCCGTTCTTGACCATGTCGCCGAGCGTCGCGCTCGACGTCGGCTCGCCGACGATGCAGTAGTCGAGCCGCGTGCCGCGCGCCTTCAGCGCTTCGACGACCTTGATGGTGCCGTCGGTGGCGGGGCCTTCCTCGTCGCTGGTGATCAGGAACGCGAGCGTGCCGCGATGCTGCGGATGCTGCGCGACGAACTCTTCGCTCGACACGACGAACGCCGCCAGCGACGCCTTCATGTCCGCCGCGCCGCGGCCGTAGAGCTTGCCGTCGCGGTGGGTCGGCGTGAAGGGCGGCGAGGTCCACTGTTCGAGCGGGCCGGTGGGCACGACATCGGTGTGGCCCGCGAAGGCGAGCAGCTTGCCGGACGGGTCCGTGCCGCGCTTCACGGCCCACAGGTTGGTGACGCCGCCCGATTCGATCGTTTCGCAGTCGAAGCCGAGCGCGGCGAGCCGCTCGATCATCAGCGCCTGACAGGCCTGGTCGTCGGGCGTGACGGAGGCGCGCTCGATCAGCGCTTCGGTGAGGGAAAGGGTGCCGGACATGGTGAATTCACGTAGGTGCGATGAAAAATGCCGGCGCGCGGGCCGGCACTCGAAGCAAGCGGGCGATGACCGTAAGAGGCACAGTCATCGCGGGGACTCAGGCGAAGAGCGTGTCGTACTGCTCGGCGGAAAAACCGAGCGTCTTCACGCGCCCGTTCACGACGACCACCGGCCGCTTGATGATGGACGGCTTGTGGATCATCAGCGCAATGGCGCCGGCCGTGGTGCCGGCCTCGGCCTTGTGGACCTCCGACAAACCGCGCCAGGTGGTGCCGCGCTTGTTGATGAGCTGTTCCAGCGGCACGTCCTTCAGCCAGTCCTGGATCAGCGCGGTCGAAACGCCGGCCTTCTTGAAGTCGTGGAACTCGAACGGCACGCCGTGCTCTTCCAGCCACACGCGCGCTTTCTTCACGGTGTCGCAGTTCGGAATGCCGTAGACGACGGTGGTTGGAGTCGAGCCGCGGGCCACGTTCAGTCGCCTCGCAGCAGTTCGTTCAGGCCGACCTTGGCGCGCGTCTTGGCGTCCACCTTTTTGACGATCACGGCGCAGTACAGGCTGTGCGAACCGTCCTTCGACGGCAGGTTGCCCGCCACCACCACCGAGCCCGCCGGGATGCGGCCGTAGCTGACTTCACCGGTTTCGCGGTCGTAGATCTTGGTGGATTGACCGAGGTACACGCCCATCGAGATGACCGAGTTTTCTTCGACGATCACGCCTTCCACCACTTCCGAGCGCGCGCCGATGAAGCAGTTGTCCTCGATGATGACCGGGTTCGCCTGCAGCGGCTCCAGCACGCCGCCGATGCCCACGCCGCCCGACAGGTGCACGTTCTTGCCGATCTGCGCGCACGAGCCGACGGTGGCCCAGGTATCGACCATCGTGCCTTCGTCGACGTAGGCGCCGATGTTGGTGTACGACGGCATCAGCACGACGTTCTTCGCGATGAACGAGCCGCGGCGCGCGATGGCCGGCGGCACGACGCGGAAGCCGCCTGCCGCGAAGTCTTCCGCGGTGTAGTTCGCGAACTTCGAGGGCACCTTGTCGTAGAACTGCGAGTAGCCGCCGGCGGGCATCGGCGCGTTGTCTTCGAGGCGGAACGACAGCAGCACGGCCTTCTTGAGCCACTGGTTCACGGTCCACTCGCCGTCGCGCTTTTCAGCGACGCGCATGTGACCCTTGTCCAGTTGTTCGATGGCGTGCGCGACGGCTTCGCGGACTTCGGCGGGCGCGGCCTTGGGCGAGAGCTCGGCGCGGTTGTCCCAGGCGGTATCGATGATGCTCTGAAGTTGTTGCGACATAGTAGGGTTCGAGGATGGGTAATCGGGCCGGCTGGCGATGGGTCCGTGAGACTCAGTTCTTCAAGCTCAGGACGCGAGCGAGCGGCAGAATTCGACGATGCGGCGTGCGCCTTCGACACATTCCCCGGTTTCGGCCACCAGCGCGATGCGCACGAAGCCGACGCCGGGATTCGTGCCATGCGCCGCGCGAGCGAGGAAGGAGCCCGGCAGAACGGTCACATTATAGTCGGCGTACAGGCGCGCCGCGAACTCGGTATCCGTCAGGCCAGTGCGTTCGACGTTCGCCCAGAGATAGAACGCGGCGTCCGGCAGGCGCACGTCGAGCACCTCGGCGAGCATCGGCGTGACGGTCGTGAACTTCTCCACATACTTCGCGCGGTTTTCGCGCACGTGCGTTTCGTCTTGCCAGGCGGCGATGCTCGCGCGCTGGAACATCGTCGACAAGGCCGCGCCGTGATACGTGCGATACAGCAGGAAGTCCTTCAGGATCGCTGCGTCGCCGGCGACGAAGCCCGAGCGCATGCCCGGCACGTTCGAGCGTTTCGACAGGCTCGACAGCATGACCAGACGCTCGAAGCCGCGGCCGAGCAGGCGGGCTGCTTCCAGGCCGCCGAGCGGGGGCTGCGCTTCGTCGAAGTAGATCTCCGAGTAGCACTCATCCGAGGCGATCACGAAACCATGTTTGTCCGAGAGCGCGAACAGTTCGCGCCAGTTGTCGAGCGTGAGCACCGCGCCGGTCGGGTTGCCCGGCGAGCACACGTAGAGCAGTTGCGTGCGGGCCCAGATGTCTTCCGGGACAGCGGAGTAATCGCAGGCGAAGTTGCGCGCCGGATCGCTGTTGACGAAGTAGGGCTCGGCGCCAGCGAGCAGCGCGGCGCCTTCGTAGATTTGATAGAACGGGTTCGGACAGAGTACGATGGGCGGCGCTTCGGCCATGCCCGCGCTGCGGCTGTCGATCACGGTCTGCGCGAGCGAGAACAGCGCTTCGCGGGAACCCGATACAGGCAGCACTTCGGTCGCCGGATTCACTTTCTCGAGGCCGTAGCGCTGCATGACCCATGCCGCGATCGCCTTGCGCAATGGCTCGCTGCCGAGCGTCGCCGGGTAGGATGCGAGGCCGTCGAGGGCGGCGATCACCGCGTCGCGGACGAGCGGCGGCGTCGGATGCTTGGGTTCGCCGATGCCGAAGCCGATCGGCGTGAATCCGGCGCGCGGTTCGATGCCTTCGAAAAGCGCCCGAAGCTTTTCGAACGGATAGGGCTGAAGTGTCTTGAGAAGTGGATTCACGGCGTGATCGATAAGCAGGGGTCGACGCGCGAGCGGCATCCGAAGGGCATCGAACGGAACGAGACAGACACTCGCCACCGAGTGCTTTGAACGCGCGCGCAAGGCAAGCTGAAGATTATAGCGCGGGGCCGTATGCGTGAAACGGCCGGCGGTCCGCCGCCTCAAGAGGCTGAACCATCAAACCGGAGACAGTAGTGAAGAAGCACACCATGACCGGCGCGCCGCAATGACCGGCAGTCTGCGCAATGCATGGCCCACGTTCGCGATCATGCTCGGCGCGTCCGTCTGGGGACTCGTCTGGTATCCGATGCGCATGCTCGCCGCCATGGGCTTCACCGGCACCGCCGCGAGCGCCACCACCAGCGCCGCCGCCTGTCTGTTCGTGCTGCTGGTCCGGCGCCGCTCGATCAGCACGCTGTCCTGGCACTGGCTGCTGGTCGCGCTCGGGCTGGCGTCGGGCGTGACCAACCTGGGCTTCGTGTGGGGCGCCATCCACGGCCAGGTGATGCGCGTGCTGCTGCTGTTCTATCTGACACCCGCGTGGACCGCGGTCTTCGCGCACTTCATCCTCAGGGAACGCCTGACGCGCGCCGATGCGTGCCTGTCGCTGCTCTCGCTCGCAGGCGCGGTGACGATGCTCTGGTCGCCCGAGCTGGGGCTTCCGCTGCCCGCCAGCCTCGCCGAGTGGGCAGGGCTGATGGGCGGCATGGGTTTCGCGATGAGCAACGTGCTGATCGTCAAGGTCTCCCGCACGCTGCCCGCCATGAAGGCCGAGATGCGCACCGCCGTGATCTTCGGCGGCGCGGCCTTGCTCGCGTCCCTCGCCACGCTGTTCGAGCCGATGCCCGCGCCGCCCGCCGCCGCGCTTTGGCCGATGGTCGCGTGCATCGTGATCGGGCTCGGCATCGTGCTCGCGGGCAACAACATGATCGTGCAGCTCGGGCTCGCGCGCGTGCCGCCGAATCGCGCGTCCATCATCATGCTGTTCGAACTCGTGGTGACGGCGCTGTCGTCCTGGCTCTTCGCGGGCGAGGTGCCCGGTCCGCGCGAATGGGCGGGCGGTGCGTGCATCGTCGCGGCGTGCGTGCTGTCGGCGTGGGTGCACCGGCGGCGTGTGCCGCCCAGCGCGCCGCGATCGTCGGATTCACCGCGTTCGCCGCACGCGTCCGAGGCGTCCGGCGCGAGCGAACACGCGCCGGAAAGCAAAAAGAAATCGGTTCGCGCGATGGTATGATGGTGTCCGCTTCGCCGGGCCCGGGCGCAGATCCATGCAGCGTACCGGCCCATGACGATCGACGGGCCGCACTGCGGCCTGTCTGCCATTCATCCTCCGTCTCATTCAAAACAGCGATATCGCCGTGCGTCTGACCTCGATAAAACTCGCTGGCTTCAAGTCCTTCGTCGATCCCACGCATTTTCAGGTCCCCGGCCAGCTGGTCGGCGTCGTCGGGCCGAATGGCTGTGGCAAGTCCAACATCATCGATGCCGTGCGCTGGGTGCTCGGCGAATCGCGCGCCTCGGAGCTGCGCGGCGAATCGATGCAGGACGTGATCTTCAACGGCTCGACGGCGCGCAAGCCCGGCAGCCGGGCAAGCGTCGAACTCATTTTCGATAATGCCGACGGCCGCGCCGCCGGCCAATGGAGCAGCTACGGCGAGATCGCGGTCAAGCGCGTGCTCACGCGCGACGGCACCTCCAGCTACTACATCAACAATCTGCCGGCGCGCCGCCGCGACATCCAGGACATCTTCCTCGGCACGGGCCTGGGTCCGCGCGCGTACGCGATCATCGGGCAGGGCATGATCTCGCGGATCATCGAAGCCAAGCCGGAAGAGCTGCGCGTGTTCCTCGAGGAAGCCGCGGGCGTCTCGAAGTACAAGGAGCGCCGCCGCGAAACCGAGAACCGCCTGCACGACACGCGCGAGAACCTGACGCGCGTCGAGGATATCGTCCGCGAACTGGGCGCCAATCTCGAGAAGCTCGAGGCGCAGGCCGTCGTCGCGACGAAGTACAAGGCCTTGCAGGCCGAAGGCGAAGAGAAGCAGCGTCTGCTGTGGCTCTTGCGCAAGAAGGAAGCGGGCAACGAGGCCGAGCGCCAGCAGCGCGCGATCCGCGAGGCGCAGGTCGAGCTCGAAGCCCAGACGGCGCGTCTGCGCGAAGTCGAGGCGCAGCTGGAAACGCTGCGCGTCGCGCACTACAGCGCCAGCGATTCGATGCAGGGCGCGCAGGGCGCGCTCTATGAGGCGAATGCCGAAGTGAGCCGGCTGGAAGCGGAGATCCGCTTCATCGTCGAGTCGCGCAACCGGGTGCAGGCGCAGATCGCCGCGCTTACCGCGCAGCGCGAACAATGGCAGGTTCAGGCGCAGAAGGCGCGCGACGAAATCGATACGGCGACCGAAGCACTGGCCGAGGGCGAGGAAAAGGCGGCCATCGCGCAGGAAAACGCCGCGACGAAACACGATGAACTGCCCGCGCTCGAAGCCCGCTGGCGCGACGCGCAGACGCAGTTGAACGAGGAGCGTGCGGGCATCGCGCGGGCGGAGCAGGCGCTCAAGCTCGAAGCCGCCCATCAGCGCAACGCGGACCAGCAACTGCAGCAGTTGCAGCAGCGCCAGGAACGTCTGAAGAACGAGGCGAGCGGCCTCGACGCACCGGATGAAGCGCATCTCGAAGAGTTGCGCATGCAACTGGCCGAGAACGAGGAGATTCTCGCGGAAGCCCAGGCGCGTCTCACGGACGCGCAGGAAACCGTGCCGCGTCTGGACGCTGAACGCCGCGCCGCGCAGGAACGCGTGCAGAAGGAAAGCGCGCAGATTCATCAGCTCGAAGCGCGTCTCGCGGCATTGAAGCAGCTTCAGGAAAGCGTGCAGACCGAAGGCAAGGTCCAGCCGTGGCTCGACAAGCATGAGCTCGGCGCGCTGCCGCGTCTGTGGAAGAAGCTGCATGTCGAGGCGGGCTGGGAAGCCGCGCTCGAATCCGTGCTGCGCGAACGCCTGGCTGCGCTCGAGGTGTCGAACCTGGATTGGATCAAGGCCTTCGCCACCGACGCGCCGCCGGCCAAGCTCGCATTTTATTCGCCGCCCGTCGCGGGCAAGCCGGTCGAGACGCCGCAGGGCTTGCGGCCGCTGCTGTCGCTGGTGCGCATCGACGATCCGGGCCTGCGTGCCGTGCTTAACGAATGGCTTGCCGCGACCTTCGTCGCCGACGACCTCGCGCAAGCGCTGGCCCAGCGTCAGCAACTGCCCGATGGCGGCGCATTCGTCGTGAAGGCGGGGCACGTGGTGACGCGCGTGGGCGTGCAGCTCTATGCGTCGGACTCCGAGCAGTCGGGCATGCTCGCGCGGGCGCAGGAAATCGAGAATCTGACCAGGCAGGTACGCGCGCAGGCGCTCTTGTCGGACGAAGCGAAGTCCAACGCCGTGCGTGCCGATGCCGCCCATACGCAGGCCTCGCAGGCGCTTGCCGAAGCCCGCGCCGCCGCCGAGCGCGCCACCCAGCGCGTCCATGCACTGCAGCTCGACGTGCTGAAGCTCGCGCAGGCGCATGAGCGCTATACGCAGCGCAACACGCAGATCGGCGAGGAACTGGAAGAGATCGCCGCGCAGGTCGAAGAGCAGCGTGCGTTGCGCGCCGAGTCCGAAGCCGCGTTCGAGCGTCACGACGGCGAGATCGCCCAGTTGCAGGCGCGCTTCGAGGACAACCAGCTTGCGTTCGAAACCCTCGACGAACAGCTCACGGCCGCGCGCCAGGAACTGCGCGAGCTGGAACGCGCCGCGAGCGATGCCGGTTTTGCCGTGCGCGGCCTGTCCGCAAAGATCGACGAGTACCGGCGCAACATCGACACCGCGCACGACCAGAGCGAGCAGATCGCGGCCACGCTGGAAGACGCCCGCGCCGAGCTCGAGACCATCAACGAGCAGACCGCGCAAACCGGCCTGCACGACGCGCTGGAAGTGCGCGGCGCGCGCGAGGAAGCGCTGCATGCGGCGCGCATCGAACTGGACGACCTGACCGCGCGCCTGCGCCAGTGCGACGAACAGCGTCTGCTGGCCGAGCGCTCGCTGCAGCCGCTGCGCGACCGCATCAACGAATTGCAGTTGAAGGAACAGGCGGCGCGCATCAGCGGCGAGCAGTTCGTCGAGCAGTTGCAGGCGGCGGGCGTCGACGAAGCCGAGCTCGCACAGAAGCTCGCGCCGGACATGAAGCCGTCGTATCTGCAGGGCGAGGTCACGCGCCTGAACAACGCGATCCTCGCGCTGGGGCCGGTCAACATGGCCGCGCTGGAAGAACTCGCCTCGGCGACCGAGCGCAAGCACTTCCTGGACGCCCAGTCGGCCGACCTGACCGGCGCCATCAACACGCTGGAAGATGCAATCCAGAAGATCGACCAGGAAACCCGCGCGCTGCTGCAAGGCACCTTCGATGAAGTGAACCGTCACTTCGGCGAACTGTTCCCGCGGCTGTTTGGCGGCGGGCAGGCGAGGCTCATCATGACCGGCGACGAAATCCTCGACGCCGGCGTGCAGGTGATGGCGCAGCCGCCCGGCAAGAAGAATTCGACCATTCACTTGCTGTCGGGCGGCGAGAAGGCGTTGACCGCAACCGCGCTCGTGTTCGCGATGTTCCAGCTGAATCCGGCACCGTTCTGTCTGCTCGACGAAGTGGACGCGCCGCTCGACGACGCCAACACCGAACGCTTTGCGAACCTGGTGCGCGCGATGGCGGTCAAGACGCAGTTCCTGTTCATCTCGCACAACAAGATCGCGATGGAAATGGCGCAGCAGTTGATCGGCGTGACGATGCAGGAGCAGGGCGTGTCGCGCATCGTCGCGGTGGACATGGAATCGGCGGCGGGTTTCGCGCAGAACGGCTGAAGGTCTCGCGGTTCGCGACACTGTTTCACTGAGTCATGGGTTGATTGGGCCGGACGATGATCCGGCGGCGTGCGCAAAGGCGCGGAGTGGCGCGCATCGGCCAGGCGGCGGCGACAAGCCGGAACGCGGTGCGATGCGGGCGACAGATCGCGCGGCGCTTCGTAACGTAAAAGAATGATGGAGCCTGCATGGATGAGTTGACGCTCGGTTTGATTGGAGCCGGTGCCGTGGTGGTGGGCGGCGTGGTGGTGTACAACGCGTGGCAGAACGCCAAGGTGCGGCGCAAGATGCCGCGCCCGATGCCGGACGAAGCCGCCGACGCGCTCGCGCGCCAGGACGCTGACGACGAGCAGCCGTTCATCGAGCCGGTGCGCCAGCCGCGCCGCGAGCCGGCCGCCGGAGACGGCGCCGCCGAGCGTGATTCGCGCGTCGAGCCGAGCTTCGGCACGGCGCAGGCCACGCAGGCAGCCTCGACGCCGCCTGTTGTGCCGGTTCCGCCGGCTGACACGGCCGTCGATCTCCAGGCCGAAGCGACGGCGCCGAACGGCGCAGCCGAAATCTCTGGCGATGACGCCGACGAAACCCGCGCCGAGCCGGTGATGCCTGCCGCGACCACGCATTCGTCGGCGCTGCCGGCGGTCGTGGATCGCCGCATCGATTGCGTCGTGCCTATCCGACTTGCCGCGCCGGTCGCGGGCGACCGCGTGATTCCGCTGGCGCAGCGTCTGCGCCGCGCGGGCACGAAGCCCGTCACGATCGAAGGCAAGTCCGAAGGCGACAGCGCGTGGGAACTGCCGCGCAACGGCGGGCGCTATGAGGAACTGCGCGCGGCGGCGCAACTGGCGAATCGCAGCGGGCCGCTGAATGAACTGGAATTCTCGGAATTCGTGACGGGCGTACAGCGTCTGGCCGACGCGCTCGACGGCGCGCCCGAATTCCCCGACATGATGGAAACGGTCGGCATGGCGCGCGAGCTGGACGGCTTCGCCGCGCAATGCGACGCGCAACTGTCGATCAACATTCTCTCCGACGGCGCGCCGTGGTCCGCCAACTACGTGCAGGCGGTGGCGTCGCAGGACGGCCTGCTGCTGTCGCGCGACGGCACGCGCTTCGTCAAGCTCGACGCGAAGCAGAACCCGGTGTTCATGCTGCTGTTCGGCGACACCAACTTCCTGCGCGACGACCTCACCTACAAGGGCGGCCAGATGATCACGCTGGTGCTCGACGTGCCGGTCGCCGACGAAGACATCCTGCCGTTCCGCCTCATGTGCGATTACGCGAAGTCGCTGTCGGAGCGCATCGGCGCGCGCGTCGTCGACGATCAGCGCCGGCCGCTGCCGGAGTCCGCGCTGCTCGCCATCGAGAAGCAGTTGATGACGCTGTATGCCAAGCTGGAGCAGGCGGGCATGCCGGCCGGATCGCCGGCGACGCGGCGTTTGTTCAGCCAGTAAGCGCAAGGGTTGCACGCGCTGTTCCGGCAGTGAAGACCGCGCCCCGACCGGGGCGCTTTCTTTTGCCTGCTTATCCTGTGCAATGGCGTGTCGAGCCGCATGTGCTGGCCGTTCGGCCGATGCCCCGATTGTCCGATCTTCTGCGACAATCGAACGACTGCCTGTCAGGTTGCAGGATCGCAATCACGGACAGGCGCGATCGATCTCAATCATTCCACAAGCATGTCCGCAAAAACCAAAGCCGAGTCCGCCGCCAGCCGCAAGTCGGGCGCCGCCGTGCCCAGCGCCGATCATCCGGCCGAACGCGCCGCCTGGCTGCGCTCGGAACTGGAGCGCGCGAACTACGCCTATTACGTGCTGGATCAGCCGGACCTGCCCGACGCCGAATACGACACGCTGTTCAAGGAACTGCAGGGCATCGAGAGCGCGCATCCGGACCTGGTCACGCCGGAGTCGCCCACCCAGCGGGTCGGCGGCGAAGTGGCCGAAGGCTTTACGCCGGTCGTGCATGACGTGCCCATGCTGTCGCTCAACAACGGGTTCGCGGACGAGGACATCGCCGCCTTCGACAAGCGCGTGTCCGACGCGCTGGACCAGGCGCCCGTGGACTATGCGTGCGAACTGAAGTTCGACGGCCTCGCCATCTCGCTGCGCTACGAGGACGGCCGCTTCGTGCAGGCGGCCACGCGCGGCGACGGCGCGACCGGCGAGGACGTCACGGCCAACGTCCGCACCATCCGTTCGATCCCGCTCACGCTGAAGGGCAAGCATGTGCCCAAACGGCTGGACGTGCGCGGCGAAGTGCTGATGTTCAAGCGCGACTTCGAGCGCCTGAACCAGCGGCAGCGCGATGCCGGGCAGCGTGAGTTCGCGAATCCGCGCAATGCGGCAGCGGGCGGCCTGCGCCAGCTCGACTCGAAGATGACCGCGCAGCGCTCGCTGTCGTTCTTCGCGTACGGCATCGGCGTGCTGGACGGCGCCGAGATGCCGGCCACGCACACCGGCCTGCTCGACTGGTACAAGGACATGGGCTTGCCCGTGAACGCGGAGCGCGCCGTGGTGCAAGGCGCGGACGGCCTGCTCGGCTTCTTCCGCAAGGTGGGCGAGAAGCGCGACAAGCTGCCGTACGACATCGACGGCGTCGTCTACAAGGTCGACCGGCGCGACCAGCAGGAACAACTGGGCTTCGTGTCGCGTGCGCCGCGCTTCGCGCTCGCCCACAAGTTTCCCGCGCAGGAAGCGCTGACGCAGCTTGTCGGCATCGACGTGCAGGTCGGCCGCACCGGCGCCATCACGCCGGTCGCGCGGCTCGCGCCGGTGTTCGTCGGCGGCGCGACGGTCACCAACGCCACGCTGCACAACGAGGACGAAGTGCGGCGCAAGGACATCCGCATCGGCGATACCGTCACCGTGCGGCGCGCGGGCGACGTGATTCCCGAGGTCGTCGGCGCGATTCTCGAGCGGCGTCCCGCTGATGCGCGCGAGTTCGTCATGCCCACGGAATGTCCGGTATGCGGCTCGAAGATCGAACGCCTGCCAGACGAAGCCATTGCACGCTGCACCGGCGGGCTGTTCTGCCCGGCGCAGCGCAAGCAGGCGTTGTGGCACTTCGCGCAGCGCCGGGCGCTCGACATCGACGGACTCGGGGAAAAGATCATCGACCAGCTGGTCGAAGAGAATCTCGTGCGCACGCCCGCCGACCTCTTCAACCTCGGCTTCTCGACGCTCGCGGCGCTCGACCGTTTCGCCGACAAATCCGCGCAGAACCTGCTCGACTCGCTTGAGAAAGCGCGCAACACGACGCTCGCGCGCTTCATCTATGCGCTGGGGATCCGGCACGTCGGCGAATCGACTGCGAAGGATCTCGCGAAGCACTTCGGGTCGCTGGACCCGATCATCAAGGCAACGGTCGAAGAGCTGCTCGAAGTGAACGATGTCGGCCCGATCGTGGCCGAGGCCATCCACAACTTCTTCAGCGAGGCGCACAACCAGCATGTGATCGAACAGTTGCGTCTGAAGGTGTCGTGGCCCGAAGGTCCGCCCGCACCGAAGGCGCCGCAGGGCGTGCTGGCGGGCAAGACCGTCGTGCTGACGGGCACGCTGCCCACGCTCTCGCGTGAAGAAGCCAAGGAAATACTGGAGAACGCCGGGGCGAAAGTCGCCGGATCAGTATCGAAGAAAACCGACTATGTCGTGGCGGGCGCGGAAGCCGGCAGCAAGCTTGCAAAAGCGGAGGAACTCGGCGTTCCGGTGCTCGACGAAGACGGTATGCGCAAGCTCTTGGAAGGAGCCATTCAATGATTCGCGAAATTCTGAAGATGGGCGATCCGCGCTTGTTGCGGATCGCGCAGCCGGTCGAGCACTTCGACACGCCGGAACTGCACGCGCTCGTGCAGGACATGTTCGACACGATGCGCGACGCCAACGGGGCAGGACTGGCCGCGCCGCAAATTGGTGTCGATCTGCAGGTGGTGATCTTCGGCTTCGGCCACAACGAGCGTTATCCCGACGCGCCTTCGGTACCCGAGACGGTGCTGATCAATCCGATCATCTCGCCGAACGGGCATGACATGGAGGAGGGCTGGGAAGGATGCCTGTCCTTGCCGGGGCTGCGCGGCGTGGTGCAGCGCTTCTCGATGATCCGCTATCAGGGCTTCGACCAATATGGCAATGCCATCGAGCGGCTTGCCGAGGGGTTTCATGCGCGCGTCGTGCAGCATGAGTGCGATCACCTGATCGGCAAGCTCTATCCGATGCGCATCACCGACTTCTCGAAGTTCGGCTTCACCGAAGTGCTGTTCCCCGGACTGGATCCGGCCCACGACGACTGACGCCGGGCCGGCGGCATGCGCTGGCTGCATGCGCCGCCCGGGCCTGGAAGGACGCTGGACGGGAGGCCGCTTCACACAACGCGGCCTTGCGTTCAGGCGAGGGTTTTGGAAATGCCGGAGATGTCCGGCTGACGGAACAGCGCGACGTGTTCGGGATTGGCGGTGGCTTGGAGGCGGCCATCGGGCAGGCGTGCGATCACCATTTCACCGACGCCCGGACTCATCACGACGACTTCGTCGCGCAGGGCGAGCAGGGCTTCGAGCCGTCGTCGGCCGCTGACGATTTCGAGGCCGGTTCCGGTTTCCCGCACGATGATTTCAACTGACATGGCCATTCTCCTTCGATGCCGTTCAATGCTTGCCGCCGTTCATCTGGCCGGCGCGGCCATGCGCGTCGCGCCCTGGCCTGCCAGATGTAACGGATCGATGATTCATTTTCTTTAACCAAAAAGCGGTCAAAAAAGAAAAGGCACGATCCGCGATGGATCGTGCCTTTCAGAGCGGTAAAAGTGGCGTGTACGCCACGCGCCGGGCAGGTCCCGACGCGCGGCGTTCAGAAGGATTCGTTGGGTCCGAGATAGCGCCACTGTCCCGGCGGCAGGTTGCCGAGCGTGACGCCGCCCATGCGGATGCGCTTCAGCCCGACCACTTCCAGCCCCACGAGCTCGCACATCCGGCGAATCTGCCGCTTCTTGCCTTCGCGCAGCACGAAGCGCAGTTGCTCGCCGTTCTGCCAGCTGACCTGGGCGGTCTTGAGCGGCACGCCGTCGAGTTCGAGGCCGTGGCGCAGCAGCGCGAGTTGTTCCGCGGGCAGATGCTTGTCGACATCGACGGTATGGTCGCCGAGCCGCACGCGCACCAGATATTCCTTGTCCACTTCCGAATGACCGCCGATCAGCTGCTTCGCGATGCGGCCGTCCTGGGTCAGCACCAGCAGGCCGGTGGAATCGATGTCGAGCCGTCCGGCCGGCGCGAGCGTGCGCAAGTGGCTGGGCGCAAAGCGGATGCCAGCGCGATCCTCTTCCCAGCGATTGGCCGGGGTGATCAGCGTGACGGCCGGCTCGTAGCCATCTTCCGCCTGACCCGACACATAGCCGACCGGCTTGTGCAGAAGGATGGTCACCCGTTGCGACTGCGCCGAGCGCGCTGCGGGCAGCACGTCGATTTCCGCCGTCGGACGGATGCGCGTGCCGAGCGTATCGATCACTTCGCCATCGACGAGGACCCAGCCTTTCTCGATCCATTCGTCGGCTTCGCGGCGCGAGCAGAGACCGAGTTCCGACATGACCTTCGAGAGACGCACGAGGCCGTCGTGGTGGTCGTGATCGCGATGCTTCGGTGCGGATTCGGCGGCGGGCGGCTGGCGCGTGTCGGTGTGACTTGCGCGCGCGGGTGCGCGACTCTCCGTGTTCTTGCGCGGGGCTGGACCGGAGCGCGCATCGGCGCCGAATGACTTGCGCGGGCCGCGCTCGCGGTCGCCGAAGGACGGACGCGTGTCGTCGCCGCGTGGCTTGAATGTGCGACGCTCTTCATCGCCCGCAGGACGCTCGCCACGCGCAGGCGGGCGGCCTTCGAACGATTTGCGCGGGCCGCGTTCGCGGTCACCGAACGCAGGACGCGAATCGTCGCCACGCGGCTTGAATGTGCGACGCTCTTCATCGCCCGCAGGACGCTCGCCACGCGCAGGCGGGCGGCCTTCGAACGATTTGCGCGGGCCGCGTTCGCGGTCACCG